>NZ_CANLNS010000041.1 GCF_947492715.1 uncultured Psychroserpens sp. | reverse complement strand
TCGTGGGATGTCACTGGATCACAACCAGCAGAACCTGCAACAGAATGTTATGAAACGGCAACCTTTAACAATACGACTTGCTCGTGGGATGTAACTGGTAGTCAACCAGCAGAACCTGCAACTGAATGTTATGAGACTGCAACCTTTAATAATACGACTTGTTCGTGGGATGTCACTGGATCACAACCAGCAGAACCTGC
>NZ_CANLNS010000040.1 GCF_947492715.1 uncultured Psychroserpens sp. | reverse complement strand
GATAACTGTGGAGGCACAGTAACTGTAAGTCATAATGCAACACTTCCGATTTCAGGCGAAGGGACAACAACGATAGTGACGTGGACTTATGATGATGGCAATGGAAATACAAGTACACAAGATCAAAATGTGATTATAGATGACACCACAGCACCAACACCAGATGCCGTAAGTTTATCAGATATCACAGCAGAATGTGAAGT
>NZ_CANLNS010000039.1 GCF_947492715.1 uncultured Psychroserpens sp. | reverse complement strand
GATGAAGTGGAAGACATGGAGATTTCATGTGAAGAAGCAAATTCATTCGAGCCAGGATCATTAGGATACACTAATGGAGGAACTGGAGCATGCGAGATTTCAGGATCAGTTCAAGGTGAGTTAAGCGGATCATACGATGAGTGTGGTGGTCTTTTAGAAGTTGATTGGACTTACACTGATGATTGTGATAGAACAATCACAGC
>NZ_CANLNS010000038.1 GCF_947492715.1 uncultured Psychroserpens sp. | reverse complement strand
GATACTCAAACGATTTCAGTGGTAGATACTACTGCGCCAACATTAACATTGCCTGCTGATGCTACAGTGGAATGTACTGAAAGTACTGATCCTGCCGCTACTGGTAGTGCTACAGCTACAGATTCTTGCGGTAATGTAACAGTTACTTTTGCTGATACTGCTGTTGATGCTTGTGGAAACACGCAAACAATTACAAGAACTTGGAC
>NZ_CANLNS010000037.1 GCF_947492715.1 uncultured Psychroserpens sp. | reverse complement strand
ATTGTTTACACAGCGACCTATGCAATTACTCAGGCCGATATCGATGCAGGTGTTGTGACTAACCAAGCAACGGCAACAGGGAATGATCCACAAGGCGGGACAGTTACTGATGATAGTGATGATCCAAATGATCCAACCGATACAGATAACAATGGAGATGGAGAACCAGATGATCCAACGGATACAGTTATTCCACAGAATCCAAT
>NZ_CANLNS010000036.1 GCF_947492715.1 uncultured Psychroserpens sp. | reverse complement strand
ACTCAAACAATTTCGGTAGTAGATACTATCGCTCCAGATATAACAGCTTGTACTATAGAAAATACAGTATTAGAATGTTCTGACACGAATAACGAAACTCTTGCAGATGCATGGAATGCAGCTAACATTGCAGCTTTAGAAGCATGTGCTACTGATGCCTGTGATGCTGACCTAACTGTGTCTTCTGATTATGACTTTAATAACTTAA
>NZ_CANLNS010000035.1 GCF_947492715.1 uncultured Psychroserpens sp. | reverse complement strand
ATCTGTAGCTGTTGGTGCTGTTAAACTTGTCACTTCACATTCTGCTGTGATATCTGATAAACTTACCGCATCTGGTGCTGGTGCTGTCGTGTCATCTATAATCACATTCTGATCTTGTGTGCTTGTATTTCCGTTGCCATCATCATAAGTCCACGTCACTATCGTTGTTGTCCCTTCGCCTGAAATTGGAAGTGTTGCATTATGACTTACAGT
>NZ_CANLNS010000034.1 GCF_947492715.1 uncultured Psychroserpens sp. | reverse complement strand
GACTGTGGTAATGCTGTGTCTGATACTCAAACGATTTCAGTGGTAGATACTACTGCGCCAACATTAACATTACCTGCCGACGCTACAGTGGAATGTACGGAAAGTACTGATCCTGCTGCTACTGGTAATGCTACAGCTACAGATTCTTGTGGAAATGTAACAGTGACTTTTGCTGATACTGCTGTTGATGCTTGTGGAAACACGCAAACAATTACAAGAAC
>NZ_CANLNS010000033.1 GCF_947492715.1 uncultured Psychroserpens sp. | reverse complement strand
ACTGTAAGTCATAATGCAACACTTCCAATTTCAGGCGAAGGGACAACAACAATAGTGACGTGGACTTATGATGATGGTAACGGAAACACAAGCACACAAGATCAAAATGTGATTATAGATGACACCACAGCACCAACACCAGATGCGGTAAGTTTATCAGATATCACAGCAGAATGTGAAGTGACAAGTTTAACAGCACCAACAGCTACAGATAACTGTGGAGG
>NZ_CANLNS010000032.1 GCF_947492715.1 uncultured Psychroserpens sp. | reverse complement strand
ACAGCCACAGATAATTGTGGAGGCACAGTAACTGTAAGTCATAATGCAACACTTCCAATTTCAGGCGAAGGGACAACGACGATAGTGACGTGGACTTATGACGATGGCAATGGAAATACAAGCACACAAGATCAAAATGTGATTATAGATGATACGACAGCACCAACACCAGATGCCGTAAGTTTATCAGATATCACAGCAGAATGTGAAGTGACAAGTTTAACAGCACCAAC
>NZ_CANLNS010000031.1 GCF_947492715.1 uncultured Psychroserpens sp. | reverse complement strand
ACAACGTGTTCATGGGATGTAACTGGTACGCAACCAGCAGAACCAGCAACGGAATGTTATGAAACGGCAACGTTTAACAATACGACGTGTACATGGGATGTCACTGGTAGTCAACCAGCAGAACCTGCAACTGAATGTTATGAGACTGCAACCTTTAATAATACGACTTGTTCATGGGATGTGACCGGATCACAACCAGCAGAACCTGCAACTGAATGTTATGAGACTGCAACATTTAATAATAC
>NZ_CANLNS010000030.1 GCF_947492715.1 uncultured Psychroserpens sp. | reverse complement strand
CCTTCTACTGATCCTGAAATCTCACATGCTCCAGTTCCGCCATTAGTGTATCCTAATGATCCTGCTTCGTATGAATTAGCTTCTTCACATGAAATCTCCATGTCTTCTACTTCATCAAATTCAGCCATTGGTGCTGGTAATACCGTGATTGTCTTTCTAGCTTCGATTGTTCTTTGGCAATCATCTGTGTAAGTCCAATCTATATATAATGTTCCACCACACTCATCGTATGATCCACTTAACTCACCTTGAAC
>NZ_CANLNS010000029.1 GCF_947492715.1 uncultured Psychroserpens sp. | reverse complement strand
ACTGACGACTGTGGTAATGCTGTGTCTGATACTCAAACTATTTCGGTAATAGATACTACTGCGCCAACATTAACATTACCTGCCGACGCTACAGTGGAATGTACTGAAAGTACTGATCCTGCTGCTACTGGTAATGCTACAGCTACAGACTCTTGTGGAAATGTAACAGTGACTTTTGCTGATACTGCTGTTGATGCTTGTGGAAACACGCAAACAATTACGAGAACTTGGACAGCTACTGACGACTGTGGTAATGCTGTGTCTGATACTCA
>NZ_CANLNS010000028.1 GCF_947492715.1 uncultured Psychroserpens sp. | reverse complement strand
GTTAAACTTGTCACTTCACATTCTGCTGTGATATCTGATAAACTCACTGCATCTGGTGTTGGTGCTGTCGTGTCATCTATAATCACATTTTGATCTTGTGTGCTTGTATTTCCATTGCCATCATCATAGGTCCACGTCACTATCGTTGTTGTCCCTTCGCCTGAAATTGGAAGTGTTGCATTATGACTTACCGTTACTGTGCCTCCACAATTATCTGTAGCTGTTGGCGCTGTTAAACTTGTGACTTCACATTCGGCTGTGATATCTGATAAACTTACGGCATCTGGTGTTGGTGC
>NZ_CANLNS010000027.1 GCF_947492715.1 uncultured Psychroserpens sp. | reverse complement strand
ATTACGAGAACTTGGACAGCTACTGACGACTGTGGTAATGCTGTGTCTGATACTCAAACGATTTCAGTGGTAGATACTACTGCTCCAACATTAACACTACCTGCTGATGCTACAGTGGAATGTACGGAAAGTACTGATCCTGCAGCTACTGGTAATGCTACAGCTACAGATTCTTGTGGAAATGTAACAGTTACTTTTGCTGATACTGCTGTTGACGCTTGTGGAAATACGCAAACAATTACGAGAACTTGGACAGCTACTGACGACTGTGGTAATGCTGTGTCTGATACTCAAACTATTTCGGTAATAGATACTACTGC
>NZ_CANLNS010000026.1 GCF_947492715.1 uncultured Psychroserpens sp. | reverse complement strand
CCTTGAACTTCTCCTGAAATCTCACATGCTCCAGTTCCGCCATTAGTGTATCCTAATGATCCTGCTTCGTATGAATTTGCTTCTTCACATGAAATTTCCATGTCTTCTACTTCATCAAATTCAGCCACTGGTGCTGGGTTAACTTTGATTTGTTGTCTTTCTGTGATTGTTCTGTCACAATCATCAGTGTAAGTCCAATCCACAAATAATAAACCTCCACATTCAGAATAAGATCCACTTAATTCTCCTTGAACTTCTCCTGAAATCTCACATGCTCCAGTTCCACCATTAGTGTATCCTAATGATCCTGCTTCGAATGAATTTGCTTCTTCAC
>NZ_CANLNS010000025.1 GCF_947492715.1 uncultured Psychroserpens sp. | reverse complement strand
GCAGAACCTGCAACAGAATGTTATGAAACGGCAACCTTTAACAATACGACGTGCTCGTGGGATGTAACTGGTAGTCAACCAGCAGAACCTGCAACAGAATGTTATGAAACGGCAACGTTTAATAATACAACGTGTTCATGGGATGTAACTGGTAGTCAACCAACAGAACCTGCAACGGAATGTTATGAGACTGCAACCTTTAATAACACGACGTGTTCTTGGGATGTAACTGGTAGTCAACCAGCAGAACCTGCAACAGAATGTTATGAGACTGCAACGTTTAATAATACGACTTGTTCGTGGGATGTCACTGGATCACAACCAGCAGAACCTGCAACAGAATGTTATGAAACGGC
>NZ_CANLNS010000024.1 GCF_947492715.1 uncultured Psychroserpens sp. | reverse complement strand
TCATCAAATTCAGCCATTGGCGCTGGTAATACTGTGATTGTTTTCTTAGCTGTGATTGTTCTATCACAATCATCAGTATAAGTCCAATCTACATATAAAGTTCCACCACACTCATCGTATGATCCACTTAACTCTCCTTGAACTTCTCCTGAAATCTCACATGCTCCAGTTCCTCCATTAGTGTATCCTAATGATCCTGGTTCGAATGAATTTGCTTCTTCACATGAAATCTCCATGTCTTCTACTTCATCAAACTCAGCCATTGGTGCTGGTAATACAGTAATTGTCTTACTAGCTTCGATTGTTCTTTGACAATCATCTGTGTAAGTCCAGTTCACTGTAAGTGTTCCACCACACTC
>NZ_CANLNS010000023.1 GCF_947492715.1 uncultured Psychroserpens sp. | reverse complement strand
GTTGGTGCTGTGGTGTCATCTATAATCACATTCTGATCTTGCGTGCTTGTGTTTCCGTTACCATCATCATAAGTCCACGTCACTATCGTTGTTGTCCCTTCCCCTGAGATTGGTAATGTTGCATTATGACTTACAGTTACTGTGCCTCCGCAATTATCTGTAGCTGTTGGTGCTGTTAATGTTGTGACTTCACATTCTGCTGTGATATCTGATAAACTTACCGCATCTGGTGTTGGTGCTGTCGTGTCATCTATAATCACGTTTTGATCTTGTGTGCTTGTATTTCCGTTGCCATCATCATAAGTCCACGTCACTATTGTTGTTGTCCCTTCGCCTGAAATTGGAAGTGTTGCATTATGACTTACAGT
>NZ_CANLNS010000022.1 GCF_947492715.1 uncultured Psychroserpens sp. | reverse complement strand
ATGGTGGTACTGTTGCTATTGATCTTGTGGCTACTGGGAATCCTAATAATACAACATCGTTTAATGGTGATACTGAAGCCGTGATTTGTGTAGACTCTCAAGCTGATCCTTTAGTAATCATTCATGAGAATCCTGGTGCTGAAAACTTATCGTACAGATATGTGATCACTAATGAAGATGCTTCGGAAATATTAGCAATATCACCTTCGGCTACTATCGATCTTAATGGAGCTGGTGTTGGAACCTGTCAGATTTGGGGTTGGTCATACAGAGGAATGGCCGATAATGGAGCGTCATTTATTGGCGGACCGCTTAGTGATCTTAATGCTGCTGAATGTTCGGATATCTCTGATAATGCCGTAACTGTAATCCGTGAAGCTGCGGATGGTGGTACTGTTGCCATTGATCTTGTGGCTACTGGGAATCCTAATAATACAACATCGTTTAATGGTGATACTGAAGCCGTGATTTGTGTAGACTCTCAAGC
>NZ_CANLNS010000021.1 GCF_947492715.1 uncultured Psychroserpens sp. | reverse complement strand
GTCCCTTCGCCTGAAATTGGAAGTGTTGCATTATGACTTACAGTTACTGTGCCTCCACAGTTATCTGTAGCTGTTGGCGCTGTTAATGTTGTGACTTCACATTCTGCTGTGATATCTGATAAACTCACGGCATCTGGTGTTGGTGCTGTCGTATCATCGATAATCACATTTTGATCTTGTGTACTTGTATTTCCATTGCCATCATCATAGGTCCACGTCACTATCGTTGTTGTGCCTTCGCCTGAGATTGGAAGTGTTGCATTATGACTCACTGTCACTGTACCTCCGCAATTATCTGTAGCCGTTGGTGCTGTTAAACTTGTCACTTCACATTCTGCTGTGATATCTGATAAACTCACCGCATCTGGCGTTGGTGCTGTCGTGTCATCTATAATCACATTTTGATCTTGCGTGCTTGTGTTTCCGTTACCATCATCATAAGTCCACGTCACTATCGTTGTTGTCCCTTCGCCTGAAATTGGAAGTGTTGCATTATGACTTACAGT
>NZ_CANLNS010000020.1 GCF_947492715.1 uncultured Psychroserpens sp. | reverse complement strand
TTATCTTTTCAGGGTAAAATGGGCTTTAAATTCTTTACGGTCACCTGTATTAGGTTCATTATACTCAACTACAAACCAATAATCACTTGTTGGCATTGCATTACCATTATAGGTACCATTCCAACCTATTCCTGTTGGACTAAGTTGCTTGAGTAATTTTCCATATCTGTCAAATATATAAATTTTTGCGTTTGGTTGATTATTTATTGCACTAATGTTCCATGTATCATTATATCCATCTCCATTTGGAGTGAAGAATTTTGGATAATCCATAACGATAACTTCATCACTTCCCTCTCCACATCCATTCTTATCGCGTGCTGTAACAACATGCTCTCCTAAAGAGACATCAACAAATATGGGTTCATCTTGCCATGGACCTCCATCTAAACTGTACTCATACTCTCCAACTCCTACAACACTTACCTCTATAACATGTGTGTCTGCAAAGGCCTCTGTGGTTACTGTAGCTGTAACCTCTGGTGGATCACTCTCTATCACCTCGGTACTATCACTACTCTCACACATAGTCACTGTAGAGGTCGTGATATC
>NZ_CANLNS010000019.1 GCF_947492715.1 uncultured Psychroserpens sp. | reverse complement strand
GTGACAAGTTTAACAGCACCAACAGCTACAGATAACTGTGGAGGCACAGTAACTGTAAGTCATAATGCAACACTTCCGATTTCAGGCGAAGGGACAACAACGATAGTAACTTGGACTTATGATGATGGTAACGGAAACACAAGCACGCAAGATCAGAATGTGATTATAGATGACACCACAGCACCAACACCAGATGCCGTAAGTTTATCAGATATCACAGCAGAATGTGAAGTGACAAGTTTAACAGCACCAACGGCCACAGATAACTGTGGAGGTACAGTAACTGTAAGTCATAATGCAACACTTCCAATTTCAGGAGAAGGGACAACAACGATAGTGACTTGGACTTATGACGATGGCAACGGAAATACAAGTACACAAGATCAAAATGTGATTATAGATGACACCACAGCACCAACACCAGATGCAGTGAGTTTATCAGATATCACAGCGGAATGTGAAGTGACAAGTTTAACAGCGCCAACGGCTACAGATAATTGTGGAGGTACAGTAACTGTAAGTCATAATGCAACACTTCCAATTTCAGGCGAAGGGACAACAACGATAGTAACTTGGACTTATGATGATGGCAATGGAAATACAAGCACACAAGATCAGAATGTGATTATAGATGACACCACAGCACCAACACCAGATGCAGTGAGTTTATCAGATATCACAGCAGAATGTGAAGTCACAACATTAACAGCGCCAACAGCGACAGATAACTGTGGAGGCACAGTAACGGTAAGTCATAATGCAACACTTCCAATTTCAGGCGAAGGCACAACAACGATAGTGACGTGGACTTATGACGATGGCAATGGAAATACAAGTACACAAGATCAGAATGTGATTATCGATGATACCACAGCACCAGCACCAGATGCAGTGAGTTTATCAGATATCACAGCAGAATGTGAAGTGACAAGTTTAACAGCACCAACAGCTACAGAT
>NZ_CANLNS010000018.1 GCF_947492715.1 uncultured Psychroserpens sp. | reverse complement strand
AGAACTTGGACAGCTACTGACGACTGTGGTAATGCTGTGTCTGATACTCAAACGATTTCAGTGGTAGATACTACTGCGCCAACATTAACATTACCTGCTGATGCTACAGTGGAATGTACGGAAAGTACTGATCCTGCCGCTACTGGTAATGCTACAGCCGCAGACTCTTGTGGAAATGTAACAGTGACTTTTGCTGATACTGCTGTTGATGCTTGTGGAAACACGCAAACAATTACAAGAACTTGGACAGCTACTGATGACTGTGGTAATGCTGTATCTGATACTCAAACAATTTCGGTAGTAGATACTATCGCTCCAGATATAACAGCTTGTACTATAGAAAATACAGTATTAGAATGCTCTGACACGAATAACGAAACTCTTGCAGATGCATGGAATGCAGCTAACATTGTAGCTTTAGAAGCATGTGCTACTGATGCCTGTGATGCTGACCTAACTGTGTCTTCTGATTATGACTTTAATAACTTAAATACAACTTGTGGTCCTTGTGGTACATTAAATGTTACTTACACTATTGCTGATGATTGTGGTAATACCTCAACAGTTATTGCAACCTTAACTTTTGATGATGGAACAATTCCTGATTTATCCAATTGCTCTGTAACTGATGAATCTATTGAATGTTCTGGTGCTGACAATGAGCAGTTAGCTAACGACTGGAATGCTGGAAATATTACTGCTCTAGAAACATGTGCTGATGATCTTGGCGTTACCGTAACTTCAGATTATACTTATACTAATTTAGTATCTACATGTGGGCAGGCTGGTACAATTACTGTAATCTATACAATTACTGACGACTGTGGTAATGCTACTACATTAAGTGCAACCTTAACGATTCAAGATACTACTGCGCCAACATTAACATTACCTACTAATGCTACAGTGGAATGTACGGAAAGTACTGATCCTGCAGCTACTGGTAATGCTACAGCTACAGATAACTGTGGAAATGTAACAGTTACTTTTGCTGATACTGCTGTTGACGCTTGTGGAAACACGCAAACAATTACGAGAACTTGGACAGCTACTGACGACTGTGGTAATGCTGTGTCTGATACTCAAACTATTTCAGTGGTAGATACTACTGCGCCAACATTAACATTACCTGCCGATGCTACAGTGGAATGTACGGAAAGTACTGATCCTGCTGCTACTGGTAGTGCTACAGCTACAGATACTTGTGGAAATGTAACAGTGACTTTTGCTGATACTGCTGTTGATGCTTGTGGAAACACGCAAACAATTACAAGAACTTGGACTGCTACTGACGACTGTGGTAATGCTGTGTCTGATACACAAACGATTTCAGTAGTAGATACTACTGCTCCAACGTTAACACTACCTGCTGATGCTACAGTGGAATGTACGGAAAGTACTGATTCTGCTGCTACTGGTAGTGCTACAGCTACAGATACTTGTGGAAATGTAACAGTGACTTTTGCTGATACTGCTGTTGATGCTTGTGGAAACACGCAAACAATTACAAGAACT
>NZ_CANLNS010000017.1 GCF_947492715.1 uncultured Psychroserpens sp. | reverse complement strand
CAGCTTCATCAGTTACATCTCCCGTTAGAGTAACATCAGATATATCAGCATCACATTCTAAAGTTACATTAGCTGGAACCGTAAATGTTGGAGCCGTTGTATCTTGAACAGTAATCGTTTGAACTAAAGTTGTTGTGTTATCACAGTCGTCAGTTAACGTCCAAGTTCTAGTGATGATTGACGAATTTGGACAATCACCTTGGGCAACATCATCAGTAAATGTAGCTTCTAAACCTGTTGAACAGTTATCAGCTTCATCAGTCACATCACCTGTTAACACAATGTCATTAATATCGTCATCACACTCCAAGGTTACATCAGCTGGAACCGTAAATGTTGGAGCCGTTGTATCTTGAACAGTAATCGTTTGAACTAAAGTTGTTGTGTTTCCACAGTCATCAGCTAAAGTCCAAGTTCTCGTAATTACCGACTCGCTAGCACATGAACCGTTAGCAACAGTATCTATATAAGTAGCCTCTAAAAGCCCTGAACAAACATCTGTTTCATCAGTAACATCTCCAGTAAGTGATAAATCTGAAGGATCTTGATCACATTCTAAAGTTACATCAGCTGGAACCGTAAATGTTGGAGGCGTTGTATCTTCAATTGTTAAAGTTGATTGAAGAGAAGCAGAGTTACCACATTCATCTGAAACCGTATACGTTACAGTAATACTTCCACTTAGACCACATGTCTCTACAAAGTTTGTATAGTTGTAATCTGAAGTTACAGTAATACCTAAATCATCAGCACAAGTCTGAAGTGCAACGATATTATTTTCATTCCAATCATTCGCTAATGTTTCATTTTCGTCACCAGAGCATTCTAAGGTAACGTCTTGAACATCACAATTTGATAAATCAGGAATCGTTTCATCTCCAAAAGTTAGTACAGCTGAAAGTGTCGTTTCATTGCCACAATCGTCAGTAATAGTATAGGTTACACTTATAGTTCCACAAGGACCACAAGTTGTATTTAAATTATTAAAATCATAATCCGAAGTAACTTGACCTGTGAAATCTGTATCACAAGAATCGACAGCGCAAGTTTCAAGAGCAGCGATGTTTGCAGCATTCCAAGCGTCGGCAAGCGATTCGTTTTCAGTATCAGAACATTCTAATTGCGTATTTTCTACTGTACAATTTGAAAGATCTGGTGCAATAGTATCTTCTAACGTTAATGTTGCGTTTAGCGTGGTTGAGTTACCACAGTCATCAGTAATTGTATAAACAACATCAATAGTTCCACCTTGACCACAAGTAGTCACTAAATTGGTATAAGCATAATTTGAAGTTACTTGACCAGTGAAATCTGTATCGCAAGTGTCCACACCACAAGATTCTAAGGCAGCGATGTTAGCTGCATTCCAATCATTAGCTAATTGTTCGTTATCATCACCAGAACACTCAATAGATGTGTCAGTCACGGCACAGTTATCAAGATTAGGAGGTGTTGTGTCTTCTAAAGTTAAGGTCACATTTAAAGTTGCAGCATTACCGCAATCGTCTGTGATTGTATAAACAACATCAATGGTTCCACCTTGACCACAAGTAGACACCAAATTAGAATAATCATAATCCGAAGTTACTTGAATATTTAAATCTGTATCACAAGAATCAGAAGCACAAGACTCTAGAGCAGCGATATTGGCTGCATTCCAATCATTAGCTAATTGTTCATTATCATCACCAGAACACTCAATAGATGCATCAGTTACGGCACAATTATCAAGGCTAGGAGGTGTTGTGTCTTCTAAAGTCAATGTCACATTTAAAGTTGAAGCATTACCACAGTCGTCTGTAATTATATAAACAACAGCAATAGTTCCACCTTGACCACAAGTAGACACCAAATTAGAATAATCATAATCTGAAGTTACTTGAGTATTTAAATCTGTATCACAAGAATCAGAAGCGCAAGACTCAAGGGCAGCGATATTGGCTGCATTCCAATCATTAGCTAATTGTTCATTATCGTCACCAGAACACTCAATAGAAGCGTTGGTTACATCACAGCTATCAAGATTAGGAGGTGTTGTATCTTCTAAAGTCAAAGTTGCACTTAACGTAGTAGCATTACCACAGTCGTCAGTAATTGTATAGATTACAGTAATTGTTCCACCTAGACCACATGTAGATACTAAATTGGTATAAGCATAATCTGAAGTTACTGTAATACCAAGGTCGTCAGCACATGTTTCTAGAGCAGTAATATTTCCAGCATTCCAGTCGTTAGCTAACTGTTCATTGTCAGCACCAGAACATTCAATAGATTCATCAGTTACAGAGCAATTAGATACATCAGGAATTGTTCCATCATCAAAAGTTAAGGTTGCAACAACTGTTGAGGTATTGCCACAGTCATCAGCAATAGTGTAAGTAACATTTAATGTACCACAAGGACCACAAGTTGTATTTAAGTTATTAAAGTCATAATC
>NZ_CANLNS010000016.1 GCF_947492715.1 uncultured Psychroserpens sp. | reverse complement strand
CCTACACTTACAACACCATCTGCTCCTAAATCTAAACTACTGGTCTTATCAATACTTATCATTGGATTCTGTGGAATCACTGTATCTGTTGGATCATCTGGTTCTCCATCTCCATTGTTATCTGTATCGGTTGGATCATTTGGATCATCACTATCATCAGTCACTGTTCCGCCTTGTGGATCATTTCCATTTGCCGTTGCTTGGTTAGTCACAACACCTGCATCGATATCTGATTGAGTAATTGCATAGGTCGCTGTGTAAACAATCGTTCCTGCTCCTACGGCTAAATCCTCTAAGTCACCTTCTAAATCTAAGTCGGCTCCTCCACTCTGATAGACTGGGGTTGGTAATCCTCCTGTTCCTGTAAAGTCCGCTCCATCTTCTACAACGGTAACATCAAATAATGTTACATCTCCTGTGTTGCTTACTGTATATGTATAGGTGATAATATCTCCTACACTTACAACACCATCTGCTCCTAAATCTAAACTACTGGTCTTATCAATACTTATCATTGGATTCTGTGGAATAACTGTATCTGTTGGATCATCTGGTTCTCCATCTCCATTGTTATCTGTATCGGTTGGATCATTTGGATCATCACTATCATCAGTCACTGTTCCGCCTTGTGGATCATTCCCATTTGCCGTTGCTTGGTTAGTCACAACACCTGCATCGATATCCGATTGAGTAATTGCATAGGTCGCTGTGTAAACAATCGTTCCTGCTCCTACGGCTAAATCCTCTAAGTCGCCTTCTAAATCTAAGTCGGCTCCTCCACTCTGATAGACTGGGGTTGGTAAACCTCCTGTTCCTGTAAAGTCCGCTCCATCTTCTACAACGGTAACATCAAATAATGTTACATCTCCTGTGTTGCTTACTGTATATGTATAGGTGATAATATCTCCTACACTTACAACACCATCTGCTCCTAAATCTAAACTACTGGTCTTATCAATACTTATCATTGGATTCTGTGGAATAACTGTATCTGTTGGATCATCTGGTTCTCCATCTCCATTGTTATCTGTATCGGTTGGATCATTTGGATCATCACTATCATCAGTCACTGTTCCGCCTTGTGGATCATTCCCAGTTGCTGTTGCTTGGTTAGTCACAACACCTGCATCGATATCTGATTGAGTAATTGCATAGGTCGCTGTGTAAACAATCGTTCCTGCTCCTACGGCTAAATCCTCTAAGTCACCTTCTAAATCTAAGTCGGCTCCTCCACTCTGATAGACTGGGGTTGGTAAACCTCCCGTTCCTGTAAAGTCCGCTCCATCTTCTACAACGGTAACATCAAATAAAGTCACATCACCTGTGTTGCTTACTGTATATGTATAGGTGATAATATCTCCTACACTTACAACGCCATCTGCTCCTAAATCTAAACTACTGGTCTTATCAATACTTATCATTGGATTCTGTGGAATAACTGTATCCGTTGGATCATCTGGTTCTCCATCTCCATTGTTATCTGTATCGGTTGGATCGTTTGGATCATCACTATCATCAGTCACTGTTCCGCCTTGTGGATCATTCCCAGTTGCCGTTGCTTGGTTAGTCACAACACCTGCATCGATATCGGCCTGAGTAATTACATAGGCCGCTGTGTAAACAATCGTTCCTGCTCCTACGGCTAAATCCTCTAAGTCACCTTCTAAATCTAAGTCGGCTCCTCCACTCTGATAGACTGGGGTTGGTAAACCTCCCGTTCCTGTAAAGTCAGCTCCATCTTCTACAACGGTAACATCAAATAATGTTACATCTCCTGTGTTGCTTACTGTATATGTATAGGTGATAATATCTCCTACACTTACAACACCATCTGCTCCTAAATCTAAACTACTGGTCTTATCAATACTTATCATTGGATTCTGTGGAATCACTGTATCTGTTGGATCATCTGGTTCTCCATCTCCATTGTTATCTGTATCGGTTGGATCGTTTGGATCATCACTATCATCAGTCACTGTTCCGCCTTGTGGATCATTTCCATTTGCCGTTGCTTGGTTAGTCACAACACCTGCATCGATATCTGATTGAGTAATTGCATAGGTCGCTGTGTAAACAATCGTTCCTGCTCCTACGGCTAAATCCTCTAAGTCACCTTCTAAATCTAAGTCGGCTCCTCCACTCTGATAGACTGGGGTTGGTAAACCTCCCGTTCCTGTAAAGTCCGCTCCATCTTCTACAACGGTAACATCAAATAAAGTCACATCTCCTGTGTTGCTTACTGTATATGTATAGGTGATAATATCTCCTACACTTACAACACCATCTGCTCCTAAATCTAAACTACTGGTCTTATCAATACTTATCATTGGATTCTGTGGAATCACTGTATCTGTTGGATCATCTGGTTCTCCATCTCCATTGTTATCTGTATCGGTTGGATCGTTTGGATCATCACTATCATCAGTAACTGTCCCGCCTTGTGGATCATTTCCATTTGCCGTTGCTTGGTTAGTCACAACACCTGCATCGATATCCGATTGAGTAATTGCATAGGTCGCTGTGTAAACAATCGTTCCTGCTCCTACGGCTAAATCCTCTAAGTCACCTTCTAAATCTAAGTCGGCTCCTCCACTCTGATAGATTGGGGTTGGTAATCCTCCCGTTCCTGTAAAGTCAGCTCCATCTTCTACAACGGTAACATCAAATAATGTTACATCTCCTGTGTTGCTTACTGTATATGTATAGGTGATAATATCTCCTACACTTACAACACCATCTGCTCCTAAATCTAAACTACTGGTCTTATCAATACTTATCATTGGATTCTGTGGAATAACTGTATCTGTTGGATCATCTGGTTCTCCATCTCCATTGTTATCTGTATCGGTTGGATCGTTTGGATCATCACTATCATCAGTAAC
>NZ_CANLNS010000015.1 GCF_947492715.1 uncultured Psychroserpens sp. | reverse complement strand
GTTGGCATATAACTACCATCTGTTGCTCCTACAATCTCTACGCCATTAAAAAACCATACAAAACTATAGGTTGGACTACTTAGTCCTGTATCTAAAACTGGAGCGTTAAGAACCTCACTACCGTTAGTGTCTACACATAAAATATAGCTGTCCTCTAAATCAAATACCGGTTGTGGATTAACTTGTAATGTTAATGGTGCTACAGCATAACAAATAGAGGTATCCATACCTGCTCCATCTGGTGTATCATTGTCTACTCGTGCCCAAATCACTTGTGGATTTACTAAGTTCTCATACAATAGCGGTAATGGATTAACGCCTAATTCTGCATCCGCCTCACTTGCATAGTAACTTACAATATAGTTCGCTGGATCTTGCCCATCGAGAATCAAATCGTTCTGTGTAGATAAATCAAACTGTGCACTATTGTTACTCGGATCGTTATCATCATCCATCTCATCATCACAAATCTCGTATAATATCGCCTCCATATCACTATTAGCTTCTGCTGCCTCTTGAACCTCTACATTAAAACTAGGGGTGCTTATTGAGCAACCAGTAGTGTTATTTGTAATCGCTACAAATATCTGTTGCGGGTTGGTTACATTCGTATATGGACTTACTAAAGCGTTCATAAGATCATCCGCATCCTGCTGAGTGGCATGATACGTTACTGTAAATAACGTTGGATCTTGACCATTTAGTACTTCTGCATCTTTTGTCGTTAAATCAAAATCATAAATACCATCATTGTTTAACTCACAGGCTATAAAATCTGTAACAGCTACAACATCTGGTAACGGATTAACTATTAATGTAAAGTTTACAATCGTAAAACAACCTGTTATATCATTTGTAACGCGTACATAAATCACCTGTGGCGTACTCGTATTGGTGTACATCGTTGGGTCTGGTATCGCATTAACTCCTTCTTCTGCATCGTCCGCATCCTCATAATAAGTTGGCGTAACTCCTGTCTCTCCATTGAGAAGTAATATCTCATTGGTAGTCAAATCAAAAACCTCTTCCATATCACCAGGATTGATATCATCACATAAAATCAACTCTGGCAATACTGATGTTGGTGTCGGATTTGGTAAAACACGTATCGTTAAGGTAATTGTATCGGTACACCCAGTATCGGTATCGGTAACAACTGCATAAAGTGTTTGGGGATTAGCTGGAGCTCCGCCTACAGATGTATTCGTATAAGCCTCTGCATCTACTGCATTAGTCTGAGCATCGGCATCGGCCTGGGTCTCATAATAACTTACACTCCAACTTGCCTCGCCGCCTGTAATCTCATTATCCTTTACTGTTAAATCAAAAACAGTTATCTCATCTGCTACATCATCATCACATAACTCTAATGGTGTTGGCTGTACTGCTACTGGTGGTAATTCTACTCGAATCTCAAACATACCCGTATCAACACAACCGTTGATTGTACTTACTAAACGTACATAAATCGTTTGTGGGTTACTTGTATTGGTATAGTTACCTACATTAGCTATTGGGTTGTTTCCTAATTCTGCATCAGACTCGGTAACATGATAAGTTAAGGTAACATCCGTTTGACCTCCTATAATCTCTGAATCCTTAGTCGTTAAATCAAATTGTGCTATGCCATCTGCATTGGTATCACAAATAACATAATCTTCTATCTCTACTGGAACCTCTGGTGATGGTAATACGCGGATTGTTAAGGTCTCTGATGCATTATAACATCCTGTAATCGTATTGGTAAGTCGGATATAAATCGTCTGAACATCCATAACAATATTAGTATAAGGACTCGATAGAGCATTATCTCCAGTCTCTGCATCTTCTTGAGTCTCATGGTAAGTCACAGCTGTATCCAACTCGCCTCCTATAATCTCTAAGGTTCTTTCCTCTAAATCGAAAACTTCAAATCCATCATTATCTGCATCACATACTTCCAAATCAATCGGCGCTGTAGGTGATGGTATTGGATTTACTCGTAATAATATCGTTGCTGTTGTGCTTACAAAACAACCTGTAACATCGTTTGTTGCGCGTACAAATATCGTTTGCGGATTTACTATGTTTGTATAAGGACTTGAGATAGGATTAGTCCCTGCATCCGCATCCGCCTGTGTCTCATAATAACTCAAACTTATTCCTGTTTGTCCGTTTAATATCTCATCTGTAGCATCTTCTAAAGTGAAAGACTCCATCTCATCACCTGGATTGTTGTCATCACAAAGCTCTAATGGTGTTGGTTGAATCAATACTGGTAATGCGTTTACAATTAACTCTAAAGATGTTAACTTATAACAACCTGTTGCTGGGTCAATATCCTCTACTCTAATCCAAATAATCTGATTAAAAGCTGTCGTATTGGTGTAATTCATTGGATTTGCTATAGCATTAACCCCTAAATCAGCATTTCCCATTGTCTCATAATAGCTCACTATATATTGTGTAGGATCTGCTAAATTCTGTAATATCTCTGGCTCCTTGCTCGTTAAATCAAACTGACCAAATCCATCCGCTGATAAATCATCACAGATCTCCAATGCCGTTGGCTCAGGACCTAACTGTGGCGTTGGATTTACGATAAGTATTAACTCCACTATAGTAGCACAGTCGGTCGCTATTGTAGAACTCTCTACACGAACATAAACCGTTTGCATGTCCTCCACTATATTGTTATATGGACTCGTAAGTGGATTAACATCGTTATCTGCATCTGCCATTGTCTCATGGTAACTCACTGATAAACTTGGATCTCCTCCTGTAATCTCTATATCCTTACTCGTTAAATCAAAAACTCCAAATCCATCACTATCTGGATCACAATACATTAATGGTGTTGGTGTGTTTGCTATTGGTGCTTGCTCTACGCATAACTCTAAAGTTGTTGTATTATAACAGCCTGTGTTGATATCTTGAACTCGTACAAACACGATTTGGCAATTAGTAATATTGGTATATGGAATAGGCAACGGATTTACATTGGCATCTGCATCAGCCTGCGTTAAATGATAACTCACTGAATAGTTCGCATTATTACCTGTAATCTCTGTGTTTTTTAACGTTAAATCTATACTCGTTAGACCATCTGGTGTACCATCGTCACAAACTTCTAATGCTGT
>NZ_CANLNS010000014.1 GCF_947492715.1 uncultured Psychroserpens sp. | reverse complement strand
AGTATATAAAAAACAAAAAACCCTTTTCATATATATATGAAAAGGGTTTCAAAAAAGGCGACGACCTACTCTCCCACGATTGCAGTACCATCGGCGCAAATGGGCTTAACTTCTCTGTTCGGAATGGTAAGAGGTGAGCCCCATCGCTATAATCACCTTAAATCTTTCGGTGTGTGTATTGAGTATGATATCAATACTTAACCGTATATAATAACATATTGAAAAAAAACATCATAAAAATATATTGTAACTCTAAAAAAACAGGCGTACAATAAGCCTATGGGTTATTAGTACTACTCGGCTATGACATTACTGCCTTTACACCTATAGCCTATCAACGTGGTCATCTTCCACGACCCTTTAAAGAAATCTCATCTTGTGGTAGGTTTCGCGCTTATATGCTTTCAGCGCTTATCCTTTCCCAACGTAGCTACCCAGCAATGCTCCTGGCGGAACAACTGGTACACCAGAGGTTAGTCCAACTCGGTCCTCTCGTACTAGAGTCAGATCCACTCAAATTTCTAACGCCCACAGTAGATAGAGACCGAACTGTCTCACGACGTTCTGAACCCAGCTCGCGTGCCACTTTAATGGGCGAACAGCCCAACCCTTGGGACCTTCTCCAGCCCCAGGATGTGACGAGCCGACATCGAGGTGCCAAACCCCCCCGTCGATGTGAGCTCTTGGGGGAGATCAGCCTGTTATCCCCGGAGTACCTTTTATCCTTTGAGCGATGGCCCTTCCATGCGGAACCACCGGATCACTATGCTCTACTTTCGTACCTGATCGACCTGTATGTCTCTCAGTCAAGCTCCCTTATGCCATTGCACTCTACGCACGGTTACCAAGCGTGCTGAGGGAACCTTTAGAAGCCTCCGTTACTCTTTTGGAGGCGACCACCCCAGTCAAACTACCCACCAAGCACTGTCCCTCTGTAAGAGGTTAGACTCTAGATAAGCAAAGGGTGGTATTTCAACAATGACTCCACAACGCCTAGCGACGCCACTTCATAGTCTCCCACCTATCCTACACATTACTTATCCAAAGCCAATACTAAGCTATAGTAAAGGTTCACGGGGTCTTTTCGTCCCACTGCGGGTAATCGGCATCTTCACCGATACTACAATTTCACCGAGCTCATGGCTGAGACAGTGTCCAGATCGTTACACCATTCGTGCAGGTCGGAACTTACCCGACAAGGAATTTCGCTACCTTAGGACCGTTATAGTTACGGCCGCCGTTTACTGGGGCTTCATTTCAGATCTTCGCCGAAGCTAAACCCTCCACTTAACCTTCCAGCACCGGGCAGGTGTCAGGCCCTATACATCATCTTTCGATTTAGCAGAGCCCTGTGTTTTTGATAAACAGTCGCCTGGACCTTTTCACTGCGGCCCATCCGAAGATGGGCGACCCTTCTCCCGAAGTTACGGGCCGATTTTGCCTAGTTCCTTAGCCATGAATCTCTCGAGCACCTTAGAATTCTCATCCCAACTACCTGTGTCGGTTTAGGGTACGGGCTGCTTCACTCGCTTTTCTTGGAAGTCGCTTCTCTGGATTATCACCTTGACCGTAGTCTCAGTGTACTATCGCCGTGTTACCACTGGCTTCAACGTGCATTTCCGTCAGCACGCACCAAATATACGCCTCCGTCACTTTTAGTGTGAGCAGGTACAGGAATATTAACCTGTTGTCCATCCACTTCCCCTTTCGGGTTCGCGTTAGGTCCCGACTAACCCTCAGCTGATTAGCATAGCTGAGGAAACCTTAGTCTTTCGGTGTGCGGGTTTCTCGCCCGCATTATCGTTACTTATGCCTACATTTTCTTTTGTAGCTTCTCCAGCATACCTCGCAGTACACCTTCGACGACACTACAATGCTCCCCTACCACTTTTACAAGTCCATAGCTTCGGTAGTATGTTTATGCCCGATTATTATCCATGCCGAACCGCTCGACTAGTGAGCTGTTACGCACTCTTTAAATGAATGGCTGCTTCCAAGCCAACATCCTAGCTGTCTAAGCAGTTCAACCTCGTTTATTCAACTTAACATACATTTGGGGACCTTAGCTGATGGTCTGGGTTCTTTCCCTCTCGGACATGGACCTTAGCACCCATGCCCTCACTGCTGATCAACATTTTATAGCATTCGGAGTTTGTCAGGAATTGGTAGGCGGTGAAGCCCCCGCATCCAATCAGTAGCTCTACCTCTATAAAACTATAAATCAACGCTGCACCTAAATGCATTTCGGGGAGTACGAGCTATTTCCGAGTTTGATTGGCCTTTCACCCCTACCCACAGGTCATCCGAAGACTTTTCAACGTCAACCGGTTCGGGCCTCCACTGTGTGTTACCACAGCTTCACCCTGCCCATGGGTAGATCACACGGTTTCGCGTCTACCACTACTAACTAAAGCGCCCTATTCAGACTCGCTTTCGCTACGGCTGCGGACCTGAAGTCCTTAACCTTGCTAGCAACGGTAACTCGTAGGCTCATTATGCAAAAGGCACGCCGTCACCCCAAAGGGCTCCGACCGCTTGTAAGCGTATGGTTTCAGGATCTTTTTCACTCCTTTATTCAAGGTTCTTTTCACCTTTCCCTCACGGTACTAGTTCACTATCGGTCTCTCAGGAGTATTTAGCCTTAACGGATGGTCCCGCCAGTTTCATACAGGGTTACACGTGCCCCGCACTACTCAGGATACCACTATCAATAACGATCTTTACTTATACGGGACTATCACCCTCTATGGTCACTCTTTCCAAAGTGTTCTAATTCATTACGCATCAAATATCGTGGTCCTACAACCCCACAATTGCCGTAACAATTATGGTTTGGGCTAATCCGAGTTCGCTCGCCGCTACTATCGGAATCACTTTTGTTTTCTTCTCCTCCGGGTACTTAGATGTTTCAGTTCTCCGGGTTCGCCTCCTTACGGATAACATATCTTCAATATGCTGGGTTGCCCCATTCGGATATCTGCGGATCAATTTGTATGTGCCAATCCCCGCAGCTTTTCGCAGCTTATCACGTCCTTCATCGCCTCTGAGAGCCTAGGCATTCCCCATACGCTCTTATGTAGCTTATTGTACTTTTTGTCTTTTTAATGAGTTTATAATTAGTTAAAAGCTCGTAAACCTTAACTAATTACGATTCTGTATAACAACTAATGTTGTTATACTATTTTTATGTATCTTTTTTCAATATGTCAATGAACGTTTATCTGTAATTGTACAGATTCGTGGAGAATACCGGAGTCGAACCGGTGACCTCCTGCGTGCAAGGCAGGCGCTCTAGCCAGCTGAGCTAATTCCCCATTTATTCCAGAACATTGTGTCCTGAACTATGAATTTAGAATTGACAACTTCTAGAATTTCCTTTATATATTATAGATAGTAGTCTCAGGCAGACTCGAACTGCCGACCTCTACATTATCAGTGTAGCGCTCTAACCAGCTGAGCTATGAGACTCTACTATAATAGATCATTTAAATTAACAGCAAAAGAATAAACTATCTCTTTCTTTACTTATCTCGCTTAGTCGTCTTTCTCTAGAAAGGAGGTGTTCCAGCCGCACCTTCCGGTACGGCTACCTTGTTACGACTTAGCCCTAGTTACTAATTTTACCCTAGGCCGCTCCTTGCGGTGACGGACTTCAGGCACTCCCAGCTTCCATGGCTTGACGGGCGGTGTGTACAAGGCCCGGGAACGTATTCACCGCATCATGGCTGATATGCGATTACTAGCGATTCCAGCTTCACGGAGTCGAGTTGCAGACTCCGATCCGAACTGTGATAGGTTTTATAGATTCGCTCCTACTCGCGTAGTGGCTGCTCTCTGTACCTACCATTGTAGCACGTGTGTAGCCCAGGACGTAAGGGCCGTGATGATTTGACGTCATCCCCACCTTCCTCACGGTTTGCACCGGCAGTCTTGTTAGAGTTCCCGACTTGACTCGCTGGCAACTAACAACAGGGGTTGCGCTCGTTATAGGACTTAACCTGACACCTCACGGCACGAGCTGACGACAACCATGCAGCACCTTGTAAAGTGTCCGAAGAAAAAACTATCTCTAGTCCTGTCACTCTACATTTAAGCCCTGGTAAGGTTCCTCGCGTATCATCGAATTAAACCACATGCTCCACCGCTTGTGCGGGCCCCCGTCAATTCCTTTGAGTTTCATTCTTGCGAACGTACTCCCCAGGTGGGTTACTTATCACTTTCGCTTAGCCACTCAGACCGAAGTCCGAACAGCTAGTAACCATCGTTTACGGCGTGGACTACCAGGGTATCTAATCCTGTTCGCTCCCCACGCTTTCGTCCATCAGTGTCAGTATATTATTAGTAATCTGCCTTCGCAATTGGTATTCTATGTAATATCTATGCATTTCACCGCTACACTACATATTCTAACTACTTCATAATAACTCAAGATAACCAGTATCAAAGGCAATTCTACAGTTGAGCTGCAGACTTTCACCTCTGACTTAATTATCCACCTACGGACCCTTTAAACCCAATGATTCCGGATAACGCTTGGATCCTCCGTATTACCGCGGCTGCTGGCACGGAGTTAGCCGATCCTTATTCTTACAGTACCGTCAGAGCTCTACACGTAGAGCGGTTTCTTCCTGTATAAAAGCAGTTTACAACCCATAGGGCAGTCTTCCTGCACGCGGCATGGCTGGATCAGAGTTGCCTCCATTGTCCAATATTCCTCACTGCTGCCTCCCGTAGGAGTCTGGTCCGTGTCTCAGTACCAGTGTGGGGGATCCCCCTCTCAGGGCCCCTATCTATCGTTGCCATGGTATGCCGTTACCACACCATCTAGCTAATAGAACGCATACTCATCTCTTACCGACGAATCTTTAATAATTATATGATGCCATATTATTATTCTATGGGGTATTAATCTTCATTTCTAAAGGCTATCCCCCTGTAAAAGGTAGATTGTATACGCGTTACGCACCCGTGCGCCACTCGTCATCAAAGTGCAAGCACTTCATGTTACCGTTCGACTTGCATGTGTTAGGCCTGCCGCTAGCGTTCATCCTGAGCCAGGATCAAACTCTTCATCGTTAAATTTTTAAGTGTTTCCACTTGTTTCTTAACAACTAATCGAAATTGTTTAATTTCAGTACTCAAAATGGTCTATTCTTTTGTTCGAAAATTATCGTTTCCAATAACTTCCTTACGCTGTCAATTCAATATGTTAATGAACTTTTTTACTATCTTTTCTTAAGCACTTTATTACCTAAGCGGGTGCAAATATAAAACCCTTTTTTTATTCCCACAATAACTATTTGATTTTTTTTTGAATTATTTTTTCTAACTCTCTATTTAACCAAAATATTACCCCAGAACTTTACTAACTTATCTCGTTAGCGGGTGCAAATATACAACCCCTTTTTTCTTTCCACCAAAACTTTTTCAAGCTTTTTTTAAACTATTTTTTTTCAAACCCCACAACCCCTTATAATGAACGCTTTACAAACCTCTTTTTTT
>NZ_CANLNS010000013.1 GCF_947492715.1 uncultured Psychroserpens sp. | reverse complement strand
ATCTCTGTGTTTTTTAACGTTAAATCTATACTCGTTAGACCATCTGGTGTACCATCGTCACAAACTTCTAATGCTGTTGGCGCAACCACAACTGGCTGAGAGAAAACAGTAACCGATTGTGTTGTTGTTGTAGGACAAGCGCCATTTGTAGTATAATCTACAGTATATGTTGCATCAAATTGTCCTCCAGTTATAGCTCCTGTAGCAGCATCTATAACTGCACCATCTCCTGGGTTAGGGTTAAATGTAAAAACACCTCCAGGTAATCCTGTAACTGTTGCTAAACCTCCATCGCAAGTTGGTGATAATGTAAAACTCGAATCGTCTTCTGGAAAAACAGTAACCGCTATTGTTGTTGTTGACGGGCAGTTTCCTGTTGTTGTATAATCTACTGAATAGGTTACTCCTGGTAGTCCATTAGTTATTTCTCCAGTAACTGGATCTAACACGGCCCCATCTCCTAAATCAGGGTTAAAAGAAAATACGCCTCCCGCGTCACCAGTAATCGTCGCAGTAGCTCCAGTACAACTAGGCAAATATGTAAATGTCGAATCTTCAGAAGGAAAAACCGTTACACTTTCGCTTGTTGTTTCCGGACAAGGTCCTGCTGTTGTATACTCAACTGTATAAGTTGTTCCAGATACTCCTGTAATCAAACCTGTATTGTCATCTATAACTGCTCCATCCGTTGGTACTGGGTTAAACGCAAATGTTCCACCAGCATCTCCCGTAATAACAGCTGTTGCCCCCTCACAAGTTGATGTTAGTGTAAAACTCGCATCCTCAAACGGTAAAACTGTTACTGTTTCAGTAGATGATACCGGACAAGCTCCAGCAACTGCATACTCTACTGTATATGTAGCTCCTTGAGTACCATTAGTAATCGTACCTGTTAGTAAATCTAAAACCGCTCCATCTGTTGGAATAGGGTTAAACGTAAACGTTCCACCTGTATCACCTGTTATGGTTGTCGTGGCACCATCACATGTTGGCGTCAAAGTGAAACCTGCATCTTGAGAAGGTAAAACCGTAACAGTTTCAGTAGTACCAGGGCTACAAGAACTTGCAAACTCATATATTACAGTATAAGTTGTACTTGAAACACCGTTAGTAATCGTTCCTGTAACAGGGTCTATAACCGCTCCATCAGTTGGTTGCGGGTCTTCAAATGAAAACGTACCTCCTACATCACCCGTTATAGTAGCAGCTCCTCCATCACATGTTGGCGTCATTGTAAAAGACGTATCAAACACTTGACCGACGAGAATAGTTTCTGTATCATTAACGGTCAAGGTACATGCACCTACAGTAATGTCTATAAGATTAAAAACTTGGTCTACTGCTGGGGTCCCTATAGTTACAGTAGCCAATCCTCCTGCGTCTAAACCGACGGTTTGGGTAGCACCTGCATTAATAGTATAACTGACAGTTCCATTTGGGGAACCTGTTATTGCAAATTCTGCATCCTCTCCATTACATATTGGATTCGTTACTGCAGTTACATCTGCCGAAAGCTCTTCTTCTACTGTAATACAAACCTCTTCTGTATATTCACAACCGAAATCATCAACAACTCTGAATGTATAACAGTGTAATCCTGCTGTTGTAGGAGCAACTGTAATCGTAGTTCCTGTTACATTCGTAATGGAAGGATCTGCGTCCCATGTTTCCGAAGTAATCACAGGAGTAAAAGACAATTCTGGAGGTTGAATATTTGGATCAAAATTTAATCCCCAAGAAAAGATATATCCATTATCAATAGATAAATTATCAACAATTTCAATACACCAATCACCGTTAAGTGGGCTTCCAACTAATTGATTAAAAGATTCTACTGGTAAATAAGTTCCTGGTTCCCATGAATTATTTGGAGGGTTCGTACCCGCAGTAATTGTATTTGCATTAGATAATAATGTTGTTGCAGACATTGAAAAACAATAGTCGGCACCAACACCAGGCGTGTTAGAATTATCGTCATTGGCTCCACCAAAATAAGTTCCTCCTCCTGCTTGGGTAAACAAATCGGCTTCTTGACCATTAGGAGAAATAATTTTAATATCTAAATCCCCAGAATACGAATGTTCCATATTTACACATATCTCGATAAGCTGATTTGGGTCAGTTAACAATTGATCTGACTCAAAACAGTCAACTGTTATACACGTTGTATACACTGCACCAGAACCATCTGGTAAAAATGTCGTACCACTAACTGGTGGCGTACAATCATTAACAAAAGGAACTGCATTTACAACACCATCTATAGTTGTTGTCTCACCGAAACACAAGGTGTCATCTGCGGCTTGAGTTCCAGTAAAATCTGGTTCTGTAGCCACTTGTATGACTTGATTAATTAAATTGGTATTAGAACACCCTAAAGGGTCTGAATCTGTATTTGTATCTCGAACATTTAAATTAACAATATATACACCAGGTGTATCATAAGAAAATGTAGCTGTTTGACCATCAACAAAATTCCCATCATCTAAATCCCATTGATAGGTTGCTCCTGTTCCATCAAATTCAAAAACACCACTACCAGTAAGTGTAATTTCTTCATTAGGACAAACTCTAATATAACCATCGGCATTAGCCGCTGGAGTAGAAGAATCCAATTGAGATACAATCGTTTGGCATGGTGTAAAACAAGATATATCTGCAGACCAACCTGTAGTTGTTCCTGCGCCATCTGAAACAAATTGAATCGTTAAACATCCTGAACCGTTGTCATCTGTAGCGGTAACAAACCCAGGATTATTGGCACCATCAAAAGTACCGAAAGGTGGACTTGCAACACTATCTCCATTATAGATAGTCATAACATCTGCACCAAGTTGCGTATTAAAATCTGTAAATGTTAGTTGTACGAGTTGACCTGGACTATCAGGACAAATGGTTATAACTAAATTTTCATCACTAGAGTAGGCTCCTCCTGCTCCTCCTGTATCCAAAAATGTTCCAGAACAAGCAGTAACCGTACCATCTTGCATTAGAATATCTTGGGCGTAAGTATGTAACGAAAATAACGTGAAAATTATGAGTAATGCTTTTTTCATAGCTAAAGATTATAAATGGCTAATTAATATTTTATTTATGTTGAGATTTGACAATAATGAAGTAATTGGTATTATCAACTCTATACATATGAGATCCGTAAGAATTAAAATTGAATAAATATTTTAACGGATTGAAATTTTGAGGGTTAAAATTCGTATCACGCTGCAAATCACTTACATAATAATCCATTAAAGGTACTTCAGACAGTAATGTGCAAGGTTTTTGGTCGCTCGAATTTGGTATGTTTTTAATTTCAACTCTATTGCGTAATATATTTTTTATATCTTTTAGTCGCTGCGGTTTACTTAAAACATTGGTATTTGTTTTATTTCCATAAACTTCATTTATTAGCGCTAATTCGCTACTTGTCAATGGACTATTTACGTTAGGGTTGTAGTTAACTGTTTTTTGTTTTCTGGTTGAATTTGAAGATTGAGAAAACATTGCAGGTGTTGTTAATAATGTACATAACAACATGAGAGGGAACAGTAATTTTGAGTTCATGATTATTCAGGTATTTAAAAACGTGAAATTTAAGAAAATTTTAATAAACAAACTGTTAAATCGGATATCTTGTGCATACATCACGATTATAGGCATATAACATGTTGAATTAATAAATTCCTACCCTACTTTCCTTTTTTTTTATTGCTTATCTTTGCATTCTCTTTTAAAATAGAGACATTATTTTTTAATTTAAATGAATTTCTGTTATTACGGAATACAAAGAATGAAAATAGAAAAGGATATACAAGATTTTGATGCTGTAGGTGACAACCATATTGGAACCTCTTCTGAAACACCTATGCGTAGTGATGCATTTGAGTTAACGTCTTCAGAAAAAATTGACATCATTAAAGATGATGTTAGGCATATTATGGAAACTCTCGGACTTGATTTAAACGATGATAGTTTAAAAGGAACTCCTAAACGTGTTGCAAAGATGTTTGTAAATGAAATTTTTGGAGGCCTCAATCCAGATAAAAAACCGAGTGCTTCAACGTTTGAAAATAAGTATAAGTATGGAGAAATGCTCGTAGAAAAAAACATTACGGTCTATTCAACTTGCGAACATCATTTATTACCTATTGTCGGAAAAGCACATGTAGCCTATATCTCAAATGGTACAGTAGTGGGACTTTCTAAAATGAATCGCATTGTAGATTATTTTGCAAAACGTCCACAAGTACAAGAACGTCTAACAATACAAGTCGTTAAAGAATTACAAAAGGTTTTAAACACAGAAGATGTAGCATGTGTTATTGATGCAAAGCACTTATGTGTTAACTCTAGAGGTATCAGAGATGTAGATAGCAGTACAGTCACTTCTGAGTTTGGTGGAAAGTTTAAGAATAAAGAAACTAAACGTGAATTTCTGGACTATATCAAATTAGACACTACTTTTTAGATATACAGCCTTCCAAAGAAAAAAAAATATTAGATTTGGGTATTGAAATCAATACTCAAACTAACCCATACATTATAAATACGTTTTAGCATGCAATTGTACGAAGAGCAAAAGATTCAAATTTACAACACGCTTAGTGGAAAAAAAGAAACTTTTAAACCAATAGAAGAAGGTTTTGTTGGTATGTATGTTTGCGGACCAACCGTATATAGCAATGTACATTTAGGAAATGTAAGAACCTTTATGTCTTTTGATATGGTATTTAGATACCTCGATCATTTAGGTTATAAAGTACGTTATGTTAGAAATATTACAGACGCTGGTCATTTAGAAAATGATGCAGACACTGGCAAAGATAAAATTACAGAGCAGGCTCGGAAAGAGGAAATAGTTCCTATGGAAGTTGTGCAACGCTACACAGTAGACTTTCATAATGTTTTAAATACATTCAATTTTCGACCTCCAAGTGTAGAGCCAACAGCCACTGGTCATATTATTGAGCAAATTGAATTAATAAAAACCATTATCGACAACGGATTCGCCTATGTTGTTAACGGTTCGGTATATTTTGACGTACACAAGTTTGATGAAACTAACAATTATGGAATTTTAAGCAAACGTAAGCTTGAAGATCTTATTCACAATACTCGTACCTTAGACGGTCAAAGTGATAAGAAAAATCCACAAGATTTTGCATTATGGAAACGTGCAGAGCCACAACATATTATGCGTTGGCCTTCACCATGGAGTGACGGGTTTCCAGGTTGGCATTTAGAATGTACAGCGATGAGTTCGAAATATCTTGGTGATAATTTCGATATTCATGGCGGAGGAATGGATTTGAAATTTCCTCACCACGAATGTGAAATTGCTCAAAGTGAGGCCGCAAAAGGAAAGGCGCCCGTGAACTATTGGATGCATGCAAACATGTTACAATTAAATGGACAGCGTATGTCTAAATCTACCGGAAATGTTGTGAATCCTCACGAATTATTATCTGGCGAGAACAAATTTTTTAGTAAAGCCTTTACGCCTAGCGTTATTCGATTTTTTAATGCGCAATCCTCATACAGAAGTATTCTAGATTTAACCGATGACGGTTTATTGGCAAGTGAAAAAGGTTTTTATCGCTTAATGGATGCTATCAATCTTTTAAGCAGTATAAAAGCTAGTGACACCTCAACATTTAATGTTTCAGAATGGAGACAGAAATGTTATGACGCGATGAACGATGATTTTAATTCACCTATTTTAATTGCTCATCTATTTGAAGCTGCAAAGCATATTAATCAAATAAATGATAATAAGGCATCATTAACTTCTGAAGATTTAGAATTACTGAAAAAGACCATGAACGCATTTACGTTTGATGTTCTTGGATTAGTAAACGTAACGAAATCAGACACTGGAACTGATAAACTCGCAGGAGCAATAGAGCTGCTCATCGAAATACGTCAGCAGGCAAGAGCCAATAAAGATTTTGTTTTGTCTGATAAAATTCGTGACGACTTAGCCGAAAAAGGTATCCAGCTAAATGATGGGAAGGACGGGACGACATTTACGACCAATTAATTATGAAACGTTTACTTGTTGCGCCTTTTTTGTTTTTAATTAAAGTTTACCAAACTTTAATTTCACCCTTAACACCTGCAACATGTAGATTCCAACCAACATGTTCACATTATTCTAAAGAAGCGCTAGAAAAACACGGACTTTGGAAAGGAGGTAGATTAGCCTTAAAGCGAATTTTTAGTTGTCATCCTTGGGGTGGGTCTGGCTACGATCCAGTTCCTGAAAAAGAAGATTAAAACTATCTTAACATTACAAGTAGTTAACTCATAAATACTATCTTTATCCCAATAAAATTTAAATGTATGCTTGCTCTTGAGATGACATGGAATCCTATTAAAGGAATTGATTTAGGCATTTTTACTTTACACTTCTACAGTGTCATGTGGATTGTCGCTTTTCTTTTAGGTTTCACGATTATTAAACGTATTTATAAAAATGAAAACCAAACCAACGAGTCCCTAGATTCTTTATTTATCTACTCTGTAATTGGAATTATGCTAGGTGCACGTTTAGGGCATGTTATTTTTTATCAATCTGAATTAATTTCGGAAGATTTTTTCAGTATTTTCCTTCCGTTTAAGTTTAAAGGAGGTTTCGAATTTACAGGTTTTCAAGGACTCGCCAGTCATGGCGCTGCTATTGGTATGATTATTTCCATGTACCTCTATAATAAAAAAGTGCTAAAAAAAACAGTGCTTTGGGTTCTAGATCGCGTTGTTGTTCCTGTAGCATTAGGTGCAGTATTCGTGAGATTAGGAAATTTTATTAATTCTGAAATTATAGGAAAAATCACAGATTCATCATTTGGTGTCCGTTTTATTCAAGACCAATACAATAAATATGAGGTTGTAAAGATTACCGGAATAAAAAACGTGAAAGAGGCTTACACGGCTTTAGGCAACGATCCAAAATATGCAGAGTACTTAGAAAATGTTCCTTATAGACACCCAGCACAATTATACGAAGCGGGTAGCTATATTTTTGTATTTCTTATTTTAATGTACTTCTATTGGAAAACTAAAAAACGTGAACAACAAGGCTTTTTATTTGGCTTGTTTCTTGTCTTATTATGGACGGTTAGGTTCTTTGTTGAATTTGTTAAAGAAGCCCAAGTTGAAGGGAGAGAAGATTATGTGTCGTTTATGAACACTGGACAACTTCTCAGTATTCCCTTTATACTAATCGGACTTTATTTTATGTTTGTTTACAAGCCAAAAACAAAATTAAGCTAATATGAATAGGATGTATAGACACATTAAGTTTACTACAGTTTTATGTCTTGCATGTTTGACTATACTAATATCTTCTTGTAAGGATGATAAAAAGTCGTCTATCGTAAAAGACGTAAAAATCAACTTTAAGAAAGAAGGTGAATTGCAATTAAAAAAGGCCGACTCAGATTCATTGTTAGTGAGGCTTGATATTGAAATTGCAGACGATGCCTACTCAACACAAACAGGGTTAATGTATCGCGATCATATGGATGACAATCATGGTATGTTGTTTATTTTCCCTAATAATGACTTTCGTTCGTTTTATATGAAAAATACCGAAATACCTTTAGATATCATCTATATTTCAAGAGATAAAAAAATCGTAAGCATTCAAAAAAACGCTAAACCTTTTGACGAAACGTCTTTACCTTCTGAAGGTCCTGCCAAATATGTCCTTGAAGTTAATGCAGGATTAAGTGATCTTTGGACTTTAGACAAAGGAGATATCATGGAATTTACGATTCTATAACCTCTCGTTATTTCCACGTACCAAGTTCATCGCTTAATCTGCGATCAAGATTAAAACTTAACCCAACTCTATGATTACTCACATTATTTAAATGACCATTATTAAATGGGATACCATAACCATAAGTTAGATTTAACCAACCTAAGACACTAATTCCAACTTCTGGCAGCATCCTAAATTCTGAATTTCCATTTTGAAAATAATTAACAGCAGACAGTCGTAGTGCAAAAACGGTGTATGCAAACTCGTAACCAACTTTAGGAGCAATGGTATGGTTATGACCATCTCGAAGATTGGTTTCAACACCTATTCTAAAGCCATCCACACCAACAACTGGAATCTTATCTGATGCTCTTACAGTAATATCTCCAATGAGAACATTAAATTCTAAAAACGTCTCATGCTGTACAATCAAGCCCGGAGAAAAGATGATATCATTATAGGTCTTCTTATAAGTTTCTGGTTCTCCACTTTGAGCATTTGAACACCAAAAAGCAAAGATTAAAGTTAAGGTCGTTAAAATCTTATTCATACATAAATGTATAATAATAATGTTAGGTATAAAAAAAACCACTTCAATTGAAGTGGTTTTTTTTTTTTTTTAAATTAAGATAATTTATTTTTTAGCCTCTTCCTCTTTTGGAGGAGCGATACCTTTATTTTTCAATGTATCATACATTAATGGTGTTGCGATAAATACCGAAGAGTACGTACCAACAACTACACCAACAATTAATGCAAATAATAATCCTCTAAGCGATTCTGCACCAAATATAAACATCGCCAGAAGCACCACTAAAGTTGTTAAAGACGTATTTAATGTTCTACTTAATGTACTATTAATTGCAGAGTTAATATTTACTCCACCTTTAAATCCGGCCCGTTCTGCAAGCACTTCTCTAATTCTATCAAATACTACAACGGTATCATTAAGCGAGTAACCAATAACGGTCAAAATTGCCGCGATAAACGCTTGATCAATTTCCATACTAAATGGCATGAACTTATAGAGTAATGAGAAAATACCTAATACAATAATAACATCATGGAATACTGCTGCCACAGCACCTAGTGAGAACTGCCATCTTTTAAAACGGAATAAGATATAAAGGAACACAACTACTAAAGATCCTAAAACGGCTAGTAACGATTCTCTTTTGATATCATCGGCAATGGTTGGACTCACTTTACTAGAAAGCACTTTACCAATATTATCCTTTCCTTCTGAAAAGTCTTCGTATGATAATCCTTCTGGCAAATACGATTTCAAACCATCAAAAAGCATTGTTTGCACCTCTTCATCGACATCAACCGAATTTTCATCAACCTTGTATTTTGTAGAAATCTTTAGTTGATTTGCGCTACCAATAGTTTTTACCTCAACACTACTAAATACTGCAGTTAAATCTTTTGCTACTTCTTCAGAACTAACAGCATCTGCAAAACGCACTTGATATGTTCTTCCTCCAACGAAATCAATACCTTGGTCTAATTTATTCGTAAATAACGATCCTAAACAAACAGCAATTAAGATACCCGAAATTACATAGGCTACTTTACGCTTACCAATAAAGTTAATGTTATTATTCTTAAATAAATTCTTAGTTATTGATGTTGAAAAATCTAATGTTTTACCACTATTTACATACCAATCTACTAATAGACGCGTAATGAAAATCGCCGTAAATAAAGATGTTAAAATACCAATCAATAATGTTGTAGCGAAACCTTTAATTGGTCCAGTACCAAATACAAATAAGATTAATGCTGTTAAACCTGTAGTAATATTGGCATCTAAAATTGAAGATAATGCATTTGCAAAACCATCTTTAACTGCTTCTTTCTGAGATTTGCCTTTACCTAATTCTTCGCGAATACGTTCAAAAATAAGTACGTTGGCATCTACAGACATACCAATTGTTAATACGATACCTGCTAAACCAGGTAACGTTAAAACAGCCCCTAATCCTGATAATACTCCAAAGATTAATAAGATGTTTAATAATAAAGCGATATCAGCAAAAATACCTGCTTTTCCGTAGTAAAGAATCATCCAGATTAATACTAAAGATAAGGCAATCAAGAATGATTTTGTACCAGAATCAATAGCTTCTTTTCCTAATGAAGGACCTACCTGATCTGCCTGAACAATCTCTGCTCGTGCTGGCAATTTACCAGCTCTTAGTACGTTTGCTAAATCTTCTGCTTCTTTAACCGTAAAGTTTCCTGAAATCTCAGTGTTACCACCAGATATCGCTCCGTTTGATGCCGTTGGTGCCGAATAGACAATATCATCTAAAACGATTGCTATTTGAGAACCTTGTTGATTAGCTCTACCTGTAATTTCTTCCCATATCTTAGCACCTTTAGCATTCATCTGCATTGACACAGATGGCTTATTTGTTTGGCTAAAAGACTGGCGTGCGTCAGTTACAACTCCACCACTTAATTCTGGGACATTATCTCTATTTCCTTTTAAGGCATATAAATCGATATATTCTGTTCCCGTTTCAGAATTCACAAAAGGAATTCCAAACGCAAACTGTGTAAAGCGTGCATCTGTAGGAAGACCAGCTCTTACCTCTGGCATATTAAGATAAGACTCTAATAGCTCTTTATTTTCAGATTCAATAGTGAATAATCCACCTTGTGTGTTTGGATATACGGCAACAATTAAATCGAGTAAAGGGTTTACAACTGTATTAACAGCTGTAGAATCTGTAGAGGTTTCCCCTAATAAATCATCAATATCAGTAGTATCAGTAGTATCTGTGCTATCCACAACAGTTGTGTCTTGTTCTACAACTACCTCTTCTTTTTCGTCAGCTCCTAATAGTGTTTTTAGCGTTTCATTAGCCTGACCAATAAATGTTCCTAATTCATTTGCTTTAACAACATCCCAAAATTGTAACTGAGCTGTTGTAGTAATTAATTCTGTAGCACGTTGTACATCCTTTACACCAGGTAATTCGACTAAAACACGACCTGAGTTTCCTAAACGTTGAATATTAGGAGACGTTACACCAAATTGGTCAATACGCTTACGTAATACTTCAAAAGCTGAAACAATAGATTCATCAACTTTTTCTTGTAGTTTCTTTTTCACATCGGCATCAGTCATTGAAATATCAATAACATCATCTAAATCTCTGTTGGCAAAAATATCAGGAGATGCCAATTTTTGATCACCTTTCACAGCCTCCCAAGCCGTAAAGAAAGATTCTAGATATGATTCCTGAGCATCTTTTTGAATTTCCTCAGCATCTGTTAGTGCTTTATTAAATGCTGGATCTTTACTCTTATTTGATAATCCTTCTAATATATCTTTTACAGATATTTGAAGAATAACGTTCAATCCACCTTTAAGGTCAAGACCAAGATTCATGGCTTTTTCCTTAACTTCTTTTCCAGTGAAACTTGCAATACCCATGTTATACGCTTCTACGTTAGACAGTGAGTCTATATAGCGTACTTCGGCGGCATTAATTTCGTCTGGGTTATCAGATTTACTTACTGCAAACGTTTTTGCAGCATCATCGATTTGGTTGTTTTTGAATGTAAATGATAATTGGTAGATACTTACCAATCCAAATAACACTGCAAAAAGTTTTACTAGTCCTTTGTTTTGCATTATACTTTTTTTTAGGTCAAATTTTTAAACGCGCAAATATATAATTTACAACGTATCTGACAATTGTTTTTTTGTATTTAAATAATTAAGAGTGTGGTCTTTGGCTAGATTGAAAGCCACATAATTACGTTGAGACATTATCTCAAATAATTATAAACGGAATATTATGGGATGATTTAAGAGCCTAGCCAAGCATCGCATTCCCAAGTGAACATGGGCCAGCTCGAACTTCTGGAATTTTATATGATCCATTATCTATCGCTATTGCAATATGCTTATTAAACTTATAAGCAACCTTTACAATTCGATTTAATGCCTTATCGTCAATCTTCTTTGAAGACAGAAATACATAAGGATTTGAAAAACGATCGTTCTCAGCTTTGGTTTCTAAAGCAAGTTTTCCTTCAATACCTGAAAGGTCATCGCCTTGTTGAATTTCATAGACGTCAACATTATAAACAACAGTATCCTCTTTCGGAAATTTTCTACCTTGTTGACTTTCATTGAAATAATTAATAGACAGCGTTTTGTCTTCAGAAAGCAATGCCTTTATACTAGCAACATCAGAACTGCTATAATATGAGATCTTAAGTTGTCCCTCTTGCTGTTCTTGAACTTCAATATTTTGGACATTAGCCGCTTGAAGTTTTTGCTTAATAAATACAATGGTACTATGCGTATCATAAGACGATACATCATCACTAGCCAATTGCAGCACTATTTCCTGATTTGGAACTGCATCTTGCTGATTACTAGCAACACCACCCAATAAGGTGAGGACTAAAATAAGAGCACTAATGTACCATTTGGCATTCATGCGCCAAATATATAAAAAATAAAGTATCTAGGGTTACACTTAATCGTTTATAGCTAGAGCCTCAACGAACTTTATTTTTGGAATACGTTTATTTGAACTCAAAACGAATGCTAGATCTTGTGTTTCTTCTAAAGTAAAACCTCCAGAAATTTCGGTATTTCCTCCTAAAATCGCTCCATTAGAAACACCTGGCGCAGAATATACGATATCATTTAACGCAATTGCTATACGTGATTGTTCACGATGGGCTTTCGCTGTCATTCGTTCCCATCGTTGTGCTCCTTTTTGATTCATTTGCATGGAAACACAAGGGTTTCCTAAAAAATCATAATTTGGTCTAGCTTCGGTTATATGGGTTTCATTGACTAAAGCACTGCCGCTTGAAGTAGGTTTCACAGCATAAACTCCTAATTCTTGACTATCATCAGGCAATCCAAACAAAAACTTTGTATTTCTCATATTAACTGGCAATAAACCTCTAATTTCTTTTCTATTAAAATAGGCTGTTATTTGTGCTGTATCTTTTACAGATACTGAAAAGAGAGCTCCAAAATCATTTGCAGGCATTTTGATTATTTCATCTATTGTTTTTAAAGAATCATCTAATTTAAAATTATTAAGTGCGTCATACAAAAACTCGTATAACTGTTCATGTTTTAAACATTCCCAAAAACCCAGCTTACCTCTGTTGGTTAAAATCGCATGTAAACGTTCAAGTTTCACGTCTGTATTTACAATGACTTCAATTTGTTGTTTATTATTAAGAGTCACTTCATAATTTGATGCTATAGACTCAAGTCTATTTTTAAGCGTTACGATAGTTCCTTGCTTATCATTTAAAGATACTTTATCTGGATTAACAAACTCATAAACAACTGCATGTTGGTTTTTAGCTTTTATTTTTCCGCAGGAAAAAGAGACAATAGCAATACAAATAAGATAGATATATTTCATAAGATTTAAACAAAAAAAGGCTACCATGATTAATGATAGCCTTAAATATATTAAAAAAGTTAGGTATTATAATTCTAACAATCCGTTAGTTTTCTTAACACCCTCAGCACTTTCTTTAAGATGTGTTTCTTCTGCATCACTTAAGTTAATTTTTACTATGCTTTCGATACCATTTCGTCCTAAAATAACTGGCACTCCAATGCAAAGATCGTTGAGTCCATATTCACCTTCTAACAATGTTGAACAAGGGAACATTTTCTTTTGATCACAAGCAATGGCTTGAACCAATCCGCTTACTGCAGCGCCTGGTGCATACCAAGCCGAAGTTCCTAAGAGTTTCGTTAATGTTGCTCCACCAACCTTAGTATCTTCTTTGACCTGATTTAAACGCTCGTCTGATAAAAATTCAGAAACTTTTACGCTATTTCTGGTTGCATGTGCTGTTAAAGGCACCATACCTTTGTCGCTATGACCTCCAATCACCATACCATCAACATCACTAATTGGTGCTTCTAATGCTTCAGCTAATCGATATTTAAAACGTGCAGAATCTAAAGCTCCTCCCATACCAATGATTCGGTTTTTAGGTAAATCTGTAGTTTTGTGCACTAAATATGTCATTGTATCCATTGGGTTACTTACTACAATGATAATAGTGTTAGGAGAATGTTCGATTAAACTAGACGATACTGTTTTTACAATACCAGCATTAATTCCAATTAACTCTTCACGCGTCATTCCTGGTTTACGTGGAATACCAGAAGTAATAACACAAATATCACTATTTGCAGTTTTAGAATAATCGTTAGTAACACCTGTTATTTTAGTGTCAAAACCATTTAAAGAAGCAGTTTGCATCAAATCCATTGCTTTACCTTCAGCAAAACCTTCTTTAATGTCTAATAATACAACTTCGCTAGCAAAATCTTTAATAGCAATATATTCCGCGCAACTTGCACCTACTGCTCCTGCTCCAACTACTGTAACCTTCATATAATTTTATGTTTTAAATTGTGTTGTTATTTGAGTGTGCAAAATTACAAATTTTTAGGCGTTTAATGAAAAAAGCGTAAGATAAAATCCTACGCCTATATATTACATTTCTAATTTATAAAACGCTATCTAAAACTAAAGGCAATTCCCGCTGTTGCCGTATTATAGTCTTGAAAGGTATAATCGGCAAAAATCTTAAAAAAACCTATGTTCAATCGGGTTCCAAGAGTTGCTCTCATACCATTTGCTTCAAAATCTAAATTTATCGGATTACTAATAGACTCTTCAACGGTTCCTATGACATTACCGTTACTATCCTCTACGTCATAAGTAAGCACATAATCTCCTTTCATTTTTGTTGTTGTCTTTCCTTGATTATAACCTACACTTCCATAAAGTGTAATAATTTTAAAATCTAAAGATGCAATGGCTTGGATGGTCCATGTATTCATTTTAAATTCGGCTTCTCCATTAGTCACGGCTACCTCATCGTCTGCATTTTCATCATCAATATCATAAGTCACTTTCATATTAGTAAATGCTCCTAATATTGATAAATTTAAAGGTAGTTTATCTAATGGTCCTAAATATTGCATGAGATCATGTTGTAAACCAAAACCTATGAGATTTGCTTTAATACTATCGTCAAAATTCAATCCAGGAAATAGCCTAAGTTTTATATCGGTTTTATAAGGCAATCCAAATCCCAATTGAACCATTGGTGTTGGAACCGCATTAATTGGTAAGTCTTCTGTAATACCACCAGGCATATCAAAGCTAGCAACTTTGAAACTCCCATCTCCGTTTGGGATACTAATATCAATTTGGGTTTCTGCATCATTTTCACTCATGACTGTATTTAGAGATGTTTCTCCATTTGGTAACGATAGAAATGTATAATCTCCTGGCACAAAGGCAAACATTTGGTTTTCATTGGGAACAAAAGATGCATTAGCATTAATCATAATATCGAAGCCAAATTTTTTATGAGTTTTCGCTGTCGAATACCAGCCACCATTCATACTAAACATCAAACCTTCCATGGCAGGGTTTAAATAGTTTTGGGTAAGCAAACTAGCATCTTCTGCGGCCAGTAGGATTGTTTCGAGTTCTTGCGATTTAGACTTTTGAAAAGCAAAGAGAATTATGAATAGAATCAGTAGATTTTTCATAGCATTTGATTTATTGGTTAATATAAATGTAATGAAAAAACGAGACTATTTACCGCTTGTCGTTAAAAATTACTTTTAATCGATAAAAGTTAAAAGGAGTTCATAAAAAAAGCAACTGCATGTAAATGCAGTTGCTCGTATTTCGGATTACACTTAAGTGCTTCGCTAGTTACGCATCAATATTGGCATAAATAGCATTTTTCTCAATAAATTCTCTACGAGGTGGTACTTCATCACCCATTAACATAGAGAAAATGCGATCGGCTTCACCTCCATTATCGATTTGAACTAAGCGCATCGTTCTAAATTCAGGATTCATAGTGGTATCCCAAAGTTGTTCGGCGTTCATTTCTCCAAGACCTTTATAACGCTGGATTTTAGCACCATCTCCATATGACTCTATAATTTCATCACGTTCCTTATCACTCCAAGCATATTGTTTTTTAGCTCCTTTTTTAACCAAATATAAAGGTGGCGTTGCGATATAGATATGACCATTTTCAATAAGTTCTTTCATATATCTAAAGAAGAACGTCAAAATCAAGGTAGAAATATGGCTACCATCAATATCGGCATCACACATTATCACCACTTTGTGATATCTTAATTTTGAAAGATTAAGTGCTTTACTATCTTCTTCTGTACCTATAGTAACTCCAAGTGCAGTGAATATGTTTTTAATCTCTTCGTTTTCAAAAACTTTATGGGTCATTGCTTTTTCAACATTCAAGATTTTACCACGTAAAGGTAGAATAGCTTGAAAAGCTCTATCACGTCCTTGTTTTGCAGTTCCACCTGCCGAATCTCCCTCAACTAAAAACACTTCACATTTTGTTGGATCTTGCTCAGAACAATCACTTAGTTTACCAGGTAAACCTCCAATACTCATCACTGTTTTACGCTGAACCATATCACGAGCTTTTTGAGCAGCATGACGTGCTTGAGCAGCAAGAATTACTTTTTGAACTATTGTTTTGGCATCATCTGGATGTTCTTCAAGATAATCGGTTAACATTTCAGAAACGGCCTGACTAACAGACGCAGACACCTCTCTGTTACCTAATTTTGTTTTGGTTTGGCCTTCAAATTGAGGCTCTTGAACTTTTACAGAAATAATAGCTGTTAATCCTTCTCGGAAATCATCTCCAGCAATATCAAATTTTAGTTTATCTAACATCCCAGAAGCATCAGCATACTTTTTTAAGGTATGTGTTAGACCTCTTCTAAAACCAGATAAATGTGTTCCTCCTTCATGTGTATTAATGTTATTTACATACGAATGTAAATTCTCGGCATATGATGTATTATAAATCATGGCAACCTCAACTGGTACACCATTTTTTTCACCTTCAAAGGCGATAACATCTTTCATTAAAGGTTCTCTGTTCCCGTCTAAAAATTTAATAAACTCTTTAAGACCTTCTTCTGAATGAAATGTTTCTCCTTCAAAAGTCCCGTCTTCTTTTTTATGTCTTTTATCAACTAAATGAACTGTAATTCCTTTGTTTAAATAGGCTAATTCACGTAAACGACTTGCCAAGGTGTCATAGCTATACTCTAAAGTCTGCGTAAAAATTGTTGGGTCTGGCTTAAAGGTAACTGTTGTACCTCTTTTATCTGTGTCACCAGTAGTTTTTACAGGATACATAGCTTTACCACGTTCATATTCTTGTTCGTAGATTTTTCCTTCTCTAAAAACAGTAGCTTTTAAATGTTCAGAAAGTGCATTCACACAACTTACACCAACACCATGCAGTCCACCAGAAACCTTATATGAATCTTTATCAAACTTTCCACCTGCACCAATTTTGGTCATTACAACCTCAAGAGCCGAAACTCCTTCCTTTTTGTGTAACCCAACTGGAATACCACGACCATCATCTTCGGTAGTGATAGAATTATCTTCGTTAATAGTTACAGTAATATTATCACAATGTCCAGCTAAAGCCTCATCGATAGAGTTATCTACTACTTCATATACTAAATGGTGTAAACCACGAGTACCAACATCTCCAATATACATCGAAGGACGCATGCGTACGTGCTCCATCCCTTCTAATGCCTGAATACTATCTGCCGAATAATTATGCTTGTTAAATTCTTCTTTCTTATCGCTCATAAATTTTAATTTATTTTGGAATATTTAATTCTTAATTTTAAGTCTGTTTTTTAAAACCTACTGAAATAAAAAAAGACGCTTACTAGCATCCTTTTGAATACAAACAAAGATACGAAATAATAAGGCTTTTTAAAAGATTTTTATCGATTGAAAGCAATAATTATCAACATTTGTTAATTACTTAAAAACGCCTTAAATCGTCTAAAAAGCATCTTAAAATCGATTTTGTTGTTTTTTGTTCTTGTTCAAAAAGTACTAAAAACACAAAAGGCTTTAGAGGTGATATTTCAGATTTAAAATATGCTAGCAACGTCTAAATTCTAGACTTATTTTTTTGTTTTCTAAGCGGTGGGAAATCGTTCCATTTCCAAATTAAATACGTCACTAATAAAAAGACAGCATTAATGAGTAAAATGACTATAATAAATGGTGTCCATGTTTCAAAAGTTACATTATTAATCGTATGCAAAAAACTATCGCCATCATTACTTGAGGTAATTAAATGTCTTGTTGCCCAATTATTACCTAAATGAATTCCTATAGGAAAGAATAGCGTTTTCGATTTTAACAAAGCCGTTGCGAATAATAGATGTCCTACTGGAATGCTAATAACCAAGAACAGTATCATTCCTTTATTTTGTAGTACATTCTCGTCTAAAACATGGATGAGCATAAAAAGCAATGAAAAAATTATGTTTGCAACAACGACATTAAAACGATCTACAGTTTTTTTGAAAATATAACCTCTAAACAAAAACTCTTCTACTGCCACTGTTGGCAAAATAGTATAGAATGCATACAAAATAGCCGTATAGTCTACAGATGTACTCAAAACTATAGATTGGCCTGTAAATAACGTTTTAACATATGTCGCGACCAATAAAGCCAATGCTCCAATAATTAGTCCTAAGGGCAAAAAAGCTAAGTTCCTTGCCTTCCAATCTAACCCAATAGCATGTAATGATTTATTATCTATTTTGAATAACATCCAAGTCGCAATGCCTAATAATATGGCGGAGGTATATGGGAAAAACCGCTTTAGAAATGGTGTATCAATGACTACACTTAGCACTAGGGCTAAAGCAAAGAGTAACAACGCTAATGTTAATCGTGTTGCTGTAGGATACTTATGTAACAAACGTTTTATCTTACTTAACATGTTCTTCCTTGGTTTTATTAACAACGAAATTTGATTTAAATAGGAACTTAAAACTTATTAGTGTCATTATAGAAGGAAAGAAACCTCTAAATAACCAATAATAGAATTCGTTCCATTCGGACAATTCGATTTGTGAAAGTTTGACAAATAGCAACTCACCAAAAGGCTGATTTGGGTAAAAACAGGTCATTATAAAATTGTAGCCTATGTGAAGCCCCAAACCAAGCATAATTGACTTGGTTTTATGAAATGCATAAGCCCACACAAAACCGGTAAATCCTGTAACTAGAATGACATATATGATGGGAACGATTCTATCTTGAGTCATTCCGTAAGAAAAGATGTGATAAACCCCAAAAACAAGCGCAGACATCAAAATTGCCCATCTACTTCCAATTCTACTTATAAGGATATACAAAAGGGCACCTCTAAAAACTAAATCTTCCGTTAAAGCTGATCTAAGGTGATAGATTAATGCGTTGCCTATTGACTTATAATTAACCACTTGTTTTTCCCAAGTAATTGACTTTATCTGCGTTTCAATATAAATCATTGAAAGACATATTAAACTTATCATTATAAAGCCCATTATAAACTGAACAGTTCGATTTTTATTCGGAATAATTCCTAAAACCTTTAAGTTCTTTTTCTCAATGAAATGCAAGAGCACCCATGAGATTACTATTATTACTAATAATCCTAACATTTGAAATGAAATTTTAAAAAGATTAAACCTTGCTTTTTGGTTTTAAAAATGGAATTGAAAGCGGGTAGTAATAAGTCCCTTTGTTTAAAGCAGACATTAAGCTTTTAATGCTAAATACAATACCAAAAAGAAATACGGCTCCTGTTCCAAAGAAATTAAAACCAGGAAATGGAAAAAACATTAACAGTGATACGATTAACATTAGGTTTAAGGTACAGTGAAAGTTAATAACAGCTCTACCATGTTCATCATAAACCTTATTGTCTTCACTCTTACTCACCCATATAAATATTGGAATCAAAACATTTGCAAATGGTATAAGTAATCCAAAAAATGGAGAACCATGAATTAACATCATCCATTTTCTTCTCACAGTTTCTTCGTTAGGGTTATCTAAAACCAATAAATCATTAACATCTATTTCTAGACCTTCTGCTAGCAATTTTACAGTTTGCAAGTGTGGTTGTACTTCGCCTTTTTCAATACGTTGAATTGTACGAGCGGTAACTCCCGTTTGATGAGAAAGTTCTTCCTGCGTGTATCCTTTCAACTTTCGTTGGTATACTAAATTTTCTTTAAGTGTACGTTGTTTCATTTTGGTCATTTTTATTGAAACAAATCTATGGCGTATTCTCGGTCTTTGACACGACATTTAAATGTCATCTATCTGTCACATACAGGATACATCAGGGTTTCAACAAATATATAGTTTTGATTTTTAAACAATCAAAACTATATCAGAATTTTAAAAAATTTAAAAACTGTATTACAAATCTAGCCATTGTTTAAATGAAGAGGCTTTATTTTTACCAATAACAATATCAATTTCCGAGGCTGGTTTGGTTTCAATTTTAAGAGAACTATTACCAAATTTTATAATCTTATCTATGGCATAAATTGAAACAATTATTTGTCGGTTAGCTCTAAAAAACAACTTATCATCTAACGAAGAATAGATTTGATCAAGGCTATCATTCGCTGTAAAACGTTTGCCATCTTTTCTCACTATATAGGTGATTGTATTCTCTACGTAGATATAGGAAATATCTTCAATTGAAACTGGCATCAGTTCATTTCGTATATAAGTAAGTAATCGTTTCTTCGGGAATTCTTTTACATCTTCTTCATCTTCTTTTTCAAATGCTTCAATCTCATCCTTAGCTTGTTTTTCCTTTATAATTGCAATATTCTTTTGATAATTTTCTAATGACACATTTAGCTTTGATAAATTAAGCATTCCATCTTCTAGTCGCGAAGAACGTTTTTCTAACGCTTCATAATAATAACTGCTTAAATATCTCGTAATTCCTAATAGAAGTATCAAGACTAAAAGCCCTAATATGATAAAAACTATAAAATAGCTACTCTTAAAATGACCTGTTTTATTAATGAAATTCTTTAAATTAATATGAGTAGCCACAATTAAATCTGAATTAGCTATTGGGTCAAGACGTATTATTTCCGAAGCATTTAAGCCTTCTTCGTCTAAATCATAATTGTCGATAAATTTATATAAATCTTCAACTAAGATTTCGTTTTTGATATTAGATATCATTGCATTTTTTTTGGTATCTATAGTACCTACTTTAGTGATATCTGGATAACAAACCATTTTACCAGACCAATCTATGACCGACAAAAAAGAAATTTCGTCATTAACATCTTCAATACTCTTTTGAATAGCTAATACCAAATCTTGTTTTTCTACTTTATTTTCTAATGCTTTTGAACTAATTAAAGAAATTTCTTTGGCTCTTCTTCTACCTGAATCAATTTCATGTTCTAGAAGTAATATTGTACTATTTTTAGAGATAATCTGTACTGCTACAAAAGAAGATAACATGTATACTACACTAAAAACAACTGATATCAGAATATAAATTCTATAATTTTTCATTGTTGGTTTGTAAGGTTATATAATTTATACCACTAATTTAAACGTTAGATAATCAAAACATTTAAAATTCAAAGCTCAAAATTCCAGCTCAGAGCTTAATTTTCCGTTTCGGTTATTTTGTGATACTGTAGACGTTTTTTTAGTAGTTTAATTACATACTTTTATAATAATCATTAATAATAAAGTCAACTCTTAAACATAGAAATCAGACTTAATAATTAATTAAAATTATGATGAAACGGTATTTAGATAAAATTTTTGTAATCGTGTTTTTATTAGTCTCGGTTGCTATAATAGCTTCAGATTTAATATCAAAATCTGGTGATAGTAACACCATAAAAAAACGAACTATCAAACAGCTATCAACCAATGAGTTGATTTTTGAATACAAAAATAATTCTCTAGGTAAATTTATTGAAAAAGCGATTGAAGTTGACGGTGTTTTAAAGGAAATAATGTATAAAAACAATGTATATACTTTGTATTTAACAGACGGACATAACAACACTTATATTTTGTGTGAATTACAAAATGATCAAGCTAAAAAAATCCCTAATCTCTTGGTTGGTGATAAGGTCAAAATAAAAGGGATTTTAAAAGGACATTTAATGGACGTTATCTTATTAAACTGTATTATCTTATAAATAGGAATTCATGAATAAAACTTTACTATTAATTCTTCTTATTTTCATTAATCACAGCTCTACAACTCCAAGTAAGGAGGAATATATTGAACGTCAAGGGGAAGTATCGTTTTTCTCATATACCTCTGTCGAAAACATACAGGCAACCAATAACCAAGCATTAAGCATTTTCGATATAAAAACAAATGAAGTGGCGGTTAGAATTTTAATGCGCGCATTTGTTTTTAAAAAGTCACTCATGCATGAACATTTTAACGAAAGCTATATAGAATCTGATCTATATCCTGAAGCCACTTTTAGTGGAACAATAGTAGATTTTGACTCCTCCATTACAACCGAACAAACCAGAATAATAAAAGGTGATTTTACCTTAAAAAACATCACCAAGCCTGTCGAGATAAAAGCCAAAATATCTAAAATTGATGAAGATTATAGTATTGATGGAAACCTAGAAATATTAATAGAAGACTATAATATTAATATCCCAGCATTATTATCTCCAAATATTTCAAAAAAGATAGAAGTTACCTTTAATTTTAAATACAAGCCACATGAAAAGTAAAGTCATCTATTGTATACTTTTCCTAAGTATCTCTGCTCATTTATCATCCCAAAATCTATTGGATAAATTAGCAAATGAAGACATAGAAACATCAAGCTATGTGATGTCTACTTTTAAAGGCACTAGAATTTCTATTGGTCATTCTGTTGAAACTCGAAAAAAGAACACCTTAGAAATTTCTTTCATGAGTCGCTATTGGAATGTACCTCAAGAAAGTAGTAATTCTTTTATTGCAGACAGAATGTGCACTAGAGTTGGTTTAGACTATGGCATATCAGATCGATTAACTGTTGGCTTCGGTTCTGGAAACCCTAATGGTATTTTTGATTCGTATTTAAAATACAGATTAGTACAACAGAGTACAACAAAAAAAGGAAGCCCAATTGGCATTACCTTGTTACAAGCAGGCACTTACAGAACAAGATCTATAAAAGGTATTGAACGAAGAACTAATTTTGGGGAAAAACTAGCGTTCACAACTCAAGTACTTATTGCAAGAAAGTTTTCTAGAAACTTTTCATTTCAAATTTCGCCTACTTTCATACATCGTACATCGTCTAATTTTAGCATTGATGATCACAATCACTTTGCAGTTGGCTTTAGTCCTAGATATAAACTCAATAATCATGTTGCTTTGGTCTCAGAATACTATTATGTTATAAACCCTTTAAAATCTCTTGATACTTATGGCGCCTTTGCATTAGGTGTAAATTGGGAAGTAAGTGATTTACTACTTCAATTTAAAATGACCAATAATCAAATATTTACAGAAGACGCATTCATCACTCAAACTGCACAAAATTTCAATTTTAGAGATGGTAATTTTTACTTCGGATTTCATGCCACTTATCATATCCAATTATAAATCCGAACAAAACGAAATGCACATAAAAAAATTCATTTTTAATGCTCAATTTTCCGCTTTACACTTATTTAGTTGCTAGACAGTCCTTATCTAAGCGTTATTTGCTGTATTAAATTATTTAAACAAATTTTAAAAGCAATGAAAATGAAAAACGTTTTTTTATTACTAACACTTACAGCTTTAATAATGGGCTGTAGTTCAGATGACGATACTAATGCTATCGTAGAAGTTGACCAAAGCATTATTCGAATTACTCAAGTAAACACTGATACCAACGAGGTTGTTATTTCAAACTTAGGCACCACATCAAAAGATGTTGGCAATTATTGGCTTTGCTTGGGGCCTGGAACCTATGTTCAATTTTCAACAGCAACGAGTGGGACTACAGCACTGAGCCCAAACCAAAGTATAACATTGTCTTACGATGTTAACCCTACTTCAGGCGGACTGAGTATTTTTTCTAATAACACTTTTGGCTCTACAAATCCAGAAATCTTACTAGATTACATACAATGGGGCGCTGCCAATCAGGCCAGAGCAGATCAAGCAGTCACTGCAGGTCGTTGGGATGATGTTAATAGTTTTGTCCAAGATGGTTCTCCATACAATTTTAATGGTCAAGCTAATCAGTTTGGTGGAGCATTCTGGGAAGGAACAACTGTAGTAAATAATACGCCTGGTATTGTAAAAATCGCTCAGGTAAATACAACTACAGACGAAATAAGTTTAACCAATCTTGGCGGAACTTCTATTGACGTCGGAGATTATTGGTTGTGCTTAGGCCCTGGTACCTATGTTCAAGTTTCCAATGCAACCAGCGGTTCAACAAACTTAAACCCAAATCAAAGCATTACATTATCGTATGATGTTAATCCTACTGCAGACGGATTAAGCCTTTTTTCTACTAATACCTTTGGTTCTACAAATCCCGATATACTTGTTGATTATGTACAATGGGGAGCTGCAAACCAAGCACGAGTGGATCAAGCCGTAACTGCAGGACGCTGGGATAATGCAACTAATTTTTTACAAAACGGCTCTCCATATAATTTTAATGGCGAAGCCAACGATTTCGGTTCTACGTTCTGGAATTAACCCCAAATGACATGACCTACTTATTTTAAGTAACCAACCTAAAAGGCATCATTAAATTGATGCCTTTTTTAATTAAAGCACACAATTAAATTGTCTACAATCGTTTTAAATCATTAAACAGCACATGGAACTTTACAATTAACATGAAGTACTACTTGTTCCTTTCAAAACCACTAGAACTTCAATGTTTTCAATACTTTCAACAATTCCGCTTTAAAGCCCATTTTTCCGCTTCACTATAATTTAATTGTATTAAGGAGGCTTTCCTAGTTTTATTTGCATCATCAAATTATTAACACATTTTAATCACAAAAAAAATTGAATGATGAAAAAACTACAAATTAAAGCATTGCTCTTTTTCCTCTTTATAGGACAAATTGCAAATGTAAGTGCTCAGGCAGATCCTGTCTTCACTAATTTAAATCCTAGCTCGCAAGAATTAACAATAACGAACATAGGTGATCAATCGGTAGATATTGCAAATTATCAATTATGTACTGATGGGTTTCGATACGACTCTGTGGGTTCATTAACTGCTCAGAGTACAGTACTAGCTGCTGGAGATGCCATAACCTTAACATGGAATGACATACAAACAAATGGAAACGGTACTTTAATCTTATTTACAGGTGCTACATTCAGCAGTAGTAATCCTGATCAACTAAGAGATTATGTACGTTGGGGAACAAGTACCTTCAGAATCAATCAAGGTGTAAATTCAGGACGATGGAATAGTACAACTGCGTCTATTTCTTTTACATGCTCGCCAGAGTCTACTTCTGGTGTAGTAACTACTGGAGGCACTCGTGGAGGAAGCCCAGGTGCATGGGGAGACGCCGATGCAGGAACCATACAAATTAATAGTATTGCTACTGGTAATCCTAATAATACAACAAGCCTTGGTTCAGACGGTTTATCTGCCGTAATCTGCGTAGATAACCAAGCAGATCCAATTGTCGTAAATCACGTTACAGATGCTACACGCTCTTACTTATACGTTATTACCGATAATAGTCCGCAAGAAACAATATTAAACATTACAGATAGTAACACCATAGATTTAAATGGCGCTGGTGTAGGTACTTGTCTGATTTGGGGTTGGAGTTATTCTGGACTTGGAGGTGTTGATGGTGCTTTAGCTACTTTTGGTGGAGGCCCTTTACAAGCATTGAGAGATGCCAACTGTTCTGATGTATCTCAACAGGCCATAACAATTACCCGCGAAGCTGCGAATGGTGGTACTGTTGCTATTGATCTTGTGGCTACTGGGAATCCTAATAATACAACATCGTTTAATGGTGATACTGAA
>NZ_CANLNS010000012.1 GCF_947492715.1 uncultured Psychroserpens sp. | reverse complement strand
ATTGGCGGACCGCTTAGTGATCTTAATGCTGCTGAATGTTCGGATATCTCTGATAATGCCGTAACTGTAATCCGTGAGGCTGCGGATGGTGGTACTGTTAGTCTTTCAAATGGAGATACTGAAATTTCAATTTGTGCTGGCGATGCAATCGCCGATCCATTGGAAGTTATACATGAAAATCCAGGTGCAGAAAATCTATCGTATAGATACGTCATTACAGATGCAAATACTGGTTTGATTTTAAACGTAGTGAATACGAACACAATAGACTTAGATGGTGCAGGTGCTGGTGTGTGCGAAATTTGGGGATGGTCTTATAGAGGCGTTCCTAATAATGGGCTCGATCAAATAGGTTTACCGCTCTCATCTTTAGATAACTTGGATTGTTCGGATATATCTGATAATGCAATTACAGTAACACGCCTAACAGGAGCAGATTGTGATTCATTAAGTGTAGATGAGTTTAGTTCAGATTCATTCAGTATTTATCCAAATCCTGCTAGTGATATTGTAAATATTAAAAACGTATCAAATCAATCGATAGATGCGCTAATTGAAGTTTATGATATTACTGGAAGACGTGTTTATCAAAATACATCAGATTTAAACAATGATTTACAAATTAATGTATCTGGTTTCGAAAACGGGGTGTACTTAATAAACATTACAGACTCAAATAATAATATTACAGTTACAAAGAGAATCGTAAAAAGATAATCGCGCTGTTAACCCAAGGGAAGGCGAGTCTTGTAATAAAGACAACCTTCCCTTAATAAAATTCACCATGAAAAGTACTAATAAAAAACAATTTAGTCTTTATAATATTATATGGACTACCCTATTTACTATAGCAAGCGTTGTAGCTATTAATAGCCTTATTACCATTTATCATTTAATAGTGGTTTAGACTAATTTGAAATAAAAAATTTGGGATGGAGAGTAATACTATTCAGGGAAGTATTACTCAAAAAAAAGGAGCGCTTTTAGCCTCCTTTTTTGTTTTCATTAATATGCATCCTCATGGACTTTAGCAACAGCTCTACCTGATGGATCATTCATGTTTTTAAATGCTTCATCCCATTCTAACGCAATTTGTGTACTACATGCTACACTAGCCTCTTGAGGCACACACATAGCGGCGGCATCACTTGGAAAATGCTCTGCAAAAATAGAACGATAATAAAATTCTTCTTTATTTGTTGGCGTTTGAATTGGGAATTTATACTTAGCATTAGCAAGTTGCTCATCGGTAACTTCCATTGCTACAATATCCTTTAACGTATCAATCCAGCTATAACCTACACCATCACTAAATTGCTCCTTTTGTCTCCAAGCCACACTTTCAGGCAACATATCTTCAAAGGCTTTTCTTACCACCCATTTTTCCATGCGTTCTCCGTTAATCATTTTATCTTTCGGATTGATGCGCATCGCTACGTCCATAAATTCTTTATCGAGAAATGGCACTCGACCTTCAATACCCCAAGCAGCTAAGCTTTTGTTGGCTCGTAAACAATCATACATATGAAGTTTACTCAACTTTCTAACGGTTTCCTCATGAAATTCCCTCGCATTAGGTGCCTTATGAAAGTACAAATATCCTCCAAAAAGCTCATCTGCCCCTTCACCAGACAACACCATTTTTATTCCCATGGATTTTATTACCCTTGCCATTAAATACATAGGAGTACTAGCTCTAATCGTTGTGATATCATAAGTTTCTAATTTATAAATCACATCTCGAATAGCGTCTAAACCTTCCTGAATGGTAAATTTAATTTCATGATGAACTGTCCCAATATGATCGGCTACTTTACGCGCTGCGGCTAAATCAGGAGACCCTTCTAATCCCACTGAAAAACTATGCAATTGTGGCCACCACGCTTCAGAGGTATCATCACTTTCAATTCGCATTTGTGCATATTTTTTTGCAATTGCAGAAGTTACAGATGAATCCAAGCCACCAGATAGCAATACACCATAAGGAACATCACTCATTAATTGTCTGTGCACAGCAGCTTCAAGGGCTTCTTTAATTTTTGCAATATCAGTTTCATTGTCTTTAACAGCCTCATAATCGGTCCAATCGCGCTTATACCATTGTACAAATTCACCATCTTTACTTGACATATAATGACCAGGAGGAAATAACTCAATTTTAGTACATACACCTTCTAAAGCCTTTAATTCTGAAGCAACATAGAATGTTCCGTTTTGATCCCAGCCAATATATAATGGAATAATTCCCATATGATCTCTAGCAATAAAATATTCATCTTTTTCAGCATCATAAATGGCAAATCCAAAAATTCCATTCATATCATCTATAAAATCAACGCCTTTTTCTTGATATAGTGCTAAAATAACTTCACAATCACTTTCTGTTTGAAATTCGTACTTACCTTCAAATTGTTTTCTTAAATCCCTGTGATTATATATCTCGCCGTTGGCTGCCAATATAAGTTTCTTATCAGCACTTAACAAAGGTTGCTTTCCAGAAGCTGGATCGACAATTGCTAATCGCTCATGAGCTAATATTGCTTTCTCATTGCTATAAATTCCACTCCAATCTGGACCTCTATGACGAATGGTTTGAGCCATTTCTAATAATTGAGGCCTTAAGTCTTCAGATTTCTGTTTTAAATCAAACGCACATACAATTCCACACATAACTTTAATCTTTATATTTTATAATTATTATTTTAATTTGATAGTACAAATATGAGACCAAGATTATAATTATAAAACATTAAACTTAATTATGATTACATATTATAACTAAATACAGTAATTTACAACTAAAAATTAAGCACAAACAACTTTATGAAAGCTTTAACTTAATAATCGTAAAGTCTCAAGATTCTTTCCGACTCAGCATGCAATATTCAATTTTAGTTTCAATCAATAAAACCTAAATATTATGAAAAAAACAGCAGCTATTTCAACATTATTCATGGCATTTATGATGCTCGTATCATTTAACATGAATGCACAAAAATTTCCTGGCCTTGATAAAAGTCCATTAGACATTGCCTATTATAAAACATCGCGAAGCGCACCTCCTATTGCTAAGATTGTATATAGTAGACCTCAATTAAAAGGAAGATCATTAGCATCTTTAGCTCCAGATGGAAAAGTTTGGCGTACAGGAGCAAATGAAACAACTGAGATTACATTTTACAGCGATGTAAACTTTGGTGGAAAATCGGTAAAAGCAGGAACATATTCGCTTTTCACAATTCCTGGTGAAAAAAATTGGACTGTGATTTTAAATTCCGATTTATATACTTGGGGCGCCTATTCATATAACGAAGGAAAAGATGTTGCTCGAATAGAAGTACCTGTTACTTCTGGAAAAGATTCACTAGAAGCATTTTCAATTGCCTTTTCAAAAGGTAGCTTGAATTTGGGATGGGATACGTTACGTATTGCAATACCATTAAGTAAATAAGAGACTAACCTGTTCAAAATAATTGCTTTTGTAATTAGACAGGAAAAGCCCTGAAATTTCAGGGCTTTTTGCTATGGTATATTTAAATATTTATGTGTTTGAAGTGATACTTTCCATTTTGGATTAGCCATAACATAATCTACAATTTGTGGTACTACTTTGTCACGTTTACTCCATTCTGGTTGCAAATATAGAATACAGTCTTTATTCACCTTGGCTGCTTGTTCTTCAGCAAAACGGAAATCGTCTTTATTATAAATAATACACTTAAGTTCATGTGCATTTTTATACACTTCTTCTGTGGGTAACTTCATTTTTTTAGGAGATAAACAAATCCAATCCCAAGTTCCAGACAATGGATAAGCTCCAGAAGTCTCAATATGTGTTTGCAGTCCCTTAGCCTTAAGTTGCTCAGTTAATGGTCCCATATCCCAGGTTAATGGCTCTCCACCAGTAACCACAATCGTATTGCTATATTTTGCCGCATTCTCTACAATTTTTTTAGCTTCTGTAGGTGGATGTAACTCAGCCAACCAACTTTCTTTAACGTCACACCAATGGCATCCAACATCACATCCGCCAATTCTCACGAAATATGCAGCTGTTCCTTTGTGATATCCCTCACCTTGAATCGTATAAAATTCTTCCATTAAAGGCAGTAGCAACCCTTTATCTATCTGTTCTTGTCGTTCTCTTCTTGTCATAGCTTGCAAATATAATTTAAAAGTTATACTTATTTCACAGCAATAACATCTATTTCAATACTAGCATCGACTGCTAACCCAGAAGCCGCAAATGTTGTTCTCGCCGGTTTATTTGGGAAATAGGTCTTATAAACTTTATTGAATGCTGCGAAATCATTAATATCTTTTAATATCACTGTGCATTTCACAACGCGATCCAAAGACGCCCCATGTTGCATTAAAACATCTTTAATGTTTTCGATACATTGTTTCGTTTCTGCTTCTATACCACCTTTAACCAATGTTCTTGTAGTATGATCCATTCCAACTTGACCAGCCAGAAATAAAAAATCATTGGTTTCAACAACATCACTAAATGGAGCCTGTAGTTTTTTAGGCTCATGAGATTTATGAAATATAACGTCTTGTTTATTTTCCTTGCAAGAGTTCATTCCAAAAAGAAATATTAAAATTATAATAAGAGATCTATTTTTCATTTTAGTTCATTTTAAACTTGACTAAAATTACACTATTTTTATGCAAATTTTGAAATATGAGTAGAACGGACGATTTTTTAAAAGAAATCACAGAAGGAAATACGAACAAGGGTGACTATATTACGCTTGGTTCTGCAATGTTAGATGGAGAAACATTAACTAATGCTTATGTTAATGTACCGCTAAAGACGATGAACAGACATGGCCTAATTGCTGGTGCTACTGGAACAGGGAAAACAAAAACATTACAGGTTTTAGCCGAAAATTTAAGTGAACAAGGAGTACCTGTACTTTTAATGGATATTAAAGGTGATTTAAGTGGCTTAGCGCAGCCTAGTCCTGGACATGCAAAAATTGATGAACGTCATGAAAAAATAGGCATACCGTTTGACCCTAAATCATTTCCAGTAGAAATTTTGACACTTTCTGAACAAGATGGCGTTAGACTACGTGCTACTGTAAGTGAATTTGGCCCTGTATTACTATCGCGTATTTTAGATTTGACTGAAGCTCAATCTGGCGTTGTTGCCGTTATTTTCAAATATTGCGATGACAACAAACTACCCTTATTAGATCTAAAGGATTTCAAAAAGATATTACAATATGCCACGCAAGAAGGTAAAAAAGAATTCACAGAGGCTTATGGAAGAATCTCTACAGCATCTACTGGTGCCATTCTAAGAAAAGTAGTTGAAATAGAACAGCAAGGTGGTGAACTTTTCTTTGGAGAAACTTCGTTTGAAGTTGATGATTTATTGCGTATTGATAAGAATGGTAGAGGCTATATAAATATAATTCGATTAACCGATATCCAAGATCGCCCAAAGTTGTTTTCAACATTTATGTTGAGTCTGCTCGCCGAAATATATTCTACATTTCCAGAGCAAGGTGATAGCGGTCGACCAGAACTAGTAATGTTTATTGATGAAGCTCATTTAATTTTTAACGAAGCCTCGAAGGCTTTATTGAATCAAATTGAGAGCATTGTAAAACTAATTCGTAGTAAGGGCGTTGGGCTATATTTTGTCACTCAAAACCCTACAGATGTTCCTGAGGCGGTATTAGGTCAGCTAGGCCTAAAAGTTCAGCACGCACTAAGAGCATTTACGGCTAAAGATAGAAAAGCAATTAAATTAACGGCTCAAAACTATCCAGATACGGCGTTTTATGATACAGCCGACGTGCTTACATCACTTGGAATTGGAGAAGCTTTAGTATCTGCATTGAATGAAAAAGGAAAACCCACTCCTTTAGCTGCAACGATGATGCGTGCTCCTATGAGTAGAATGGATGTGTTAACGGAGACCGAATTAGGAAGCCTTCTTGGTAGCTCTAAACTCGCAAAAAAATATAACGAGGAAATTGATCGCGAGAGTGCCTACGAAATGCTCAATAAAAAAATTGAAGTTGCAGAGGCAGAAGAAGCTAAAGAAAAAGCTCGCAAAGAACAGGAAGCGCTTAAAAAAGCTGAAAGTAAACGAAAAGCTTCGCGCTCTAGAAGTAGAAGCACTAGACAAAATCCTATTGTTAAAGTTTTGACAAGTCCTACTGTAATAAGAAGTGTTCTTGGTATTTTAACAAAAATGCTCAAATAAACCCCTTTCAAATTAATAAACATCATTTAACAGTCATTTCGTGAAAACGCATTTAAAATATTTTTCGGCATTAATTATAGTAACGCTTTGCATTCAAAGCTGTACAAAAGAAAAAAAGCAAGACCCTTTTCAAATAGGTAAACAACATATTGGTTTGCTTTCAGATTCTACAATGGTTAAAGATTTAGACATTGTTTTTTCTAAAGACTCTATTGTTACTTCCATAAAAGGCGATGAATTTGCTGGCGATGACAATGATATAGAGATCTATATTGAAGGAAAAAAATCCCTTATCCTAACACCAAGCCAAACTTTAGACTCTACAGCTGTTATTAGCAGTGTTCAGATTTTAAATGAAAATTTTAAGACAGATAAAAACATTTCTACACTCAGTACGTTTAAAGACATAAAAGACAACTACAAAATTTCTAGTATTAATAATTTAATAAGTTCTATTGTGGTTTCTGTGAATGAGATTAACGCATCCTTCACTATTGATAAAAAAGAGTTACCTGCAAATCTGAGGTTTGATATGACTTTAAACATTGAAGCGGTTCAAATTCCAGATAATGCGAAAATCAAATACTTTATGCTACATTGGTAGTATTAAAAATTTATGTTGAGTAAAAAACCATACATCATTCAAAAGTCTCCATTTATTGTTCCAACCACAGATGGAAAACTAATTGAAGAACATTTTGGAAATGCAACCAATGGTGATGCACAACTAAGTATTGCTCATATGATTGCTCCTGCTGGTTGGAGTGAACCTTTTCAAACACCAGAATTTGATGAATACACCTACATTATTAAGGGGAAAAAGCAATTTAATATTGAAGGCGACATTGTTATTTTAGAGGCTGGACAATCTATTAAAATAGAGAAAAATACCAGAGTTCAATATTCAAATCCGTTCATCGAATCATGCGAATATATAGCCATTTGCTTACCCGCTTTTTCCATGAATTTAGTAAATAGAGAGGGCTAGATGAAAGCATTTTTCGTAAAAATTATCGGTTTCTTCATTAACTTAATTAGTTTTATTTCACCCAGAACAGCAGGAAAAATGGCAATAAAGCTATTTTCGTCACCTCGAAAAATAAAATTAAAAGAAGTAGAAAAAGACTTTCTAGACACCGCTTTTACAGAAGATATCAAGTACGCTGGCTTAAGTATTAGAACTTATAGGTGGCTAGGAAAAAATGACACGATCTTATTAGCTCATGGTTGGGAAAGTAACTCTTTTAGATGGAAACCTCTAATAGAAAAACTGAAGACTTTAGATTATAATATTGTGGCACTCGATGCTCCTGCTCATGGTCATTCTACAGGAAAACTTTTCAACGCCATTTTATATGCCGAATGCATCAATATTGTTGCAAAAAAATTTGAGGCTAATATTATTATAGGGCATTCGGTTGGAGGAATGGCTACTGCCTTTTTTCAACAAAAATACCAGTTGAAATCTGTAGAAAAGTTAGTCCTGCTAGGCGCACCTTCAAATTTTGTTGGCGTTTTTAGAAGATACGTTAATATGATGAGTTATAATGAACGTGTCTCCCAAACTATGAATGAACTGATTTTGGAACGTTTTAATGAGAAACCTGATTACTTTAATGCGGCACGTCTCTCTGAACATATTAAAGCGGACGGACTTATAATTCACGACGAATTGGACAAAATTATTCCGTACAATGACGCCGAAGACTTTAAAACTTTCTACAAAAAATCAAAACTTATCAAAACCAAAGGATACGGACATGGTTTGCGCGCCGAAGAAGTAAACGATTATATTCTCGATTTTATTAATACTTAGTTTTGTATTTTTGGCACATGTCAAATCAGTTAAAACGAATTAACAAATATCTAAGTGAGGTTGGTTATTGCTCACGTCGCGAAGCAGACAGACTTATTGATGCTGGTCGTGTTACCATTAATGGTGTTGTACCTGAAATGGGAACCAAAATTGCACCCAATGATGACGTTAGAGTAGATGGCGAACTCGTAAAAAACACTAAAGACAGTTTTGTTTATCTGGCTTTTAATAAACCCGTAGGAATTGTTTGTACTACCGACACGCGAGTTGAAAAGGATAATATTATAGATTATATTAATTACCCGAAACGAATTTTCCCTATTGGACGATTAGACAAACCAAGTGAGGGTTTAATTTTGTTAACAGATGATGGTGATATTGTAAATAAGATCCTTCGTGCTAGTAATAATCACGAAAAAGAATATATTGTAACAGTAGACAAGCCTATTTCTCAAACCTTTATTAATCGAATGTCTGGAGGCATTTATCTCGACGAATTAGGAAAAACAACAAAGAAGTGTAAAGTAAAGAAGATTAATTCGCACACCTTTAGTATTGTGCTTACTCAAGGTTTAAATAGGCAAATACGTAGAATGTGTGATTATTTAACTTACGATGTACAGACTTTAAAACGTATTCGTATTATGAATATCAAGTTAGACATGCCTTTGGGTAAATATCGTGAATTAAGCGAGGAAGAGTTTAAAGAACTAAGTCTATTGTTAGAAGACTCTCATAAAACTTTCAAATCTAGTAAACACAAATCATAATGTCATGAAAGATCTCATGAGCAAAATATCAAATTTCAAACTAAGTATTTTTATTATTGCTCTGGTATTTATACTTGCCGTGATTTTTGAAACATTTCAACAAATTTACTTTGTAACAAAGTACAATATTGTAGAGAATGTTTCTTTTTGGGATGTTCTAAAAAGTCAATTAAATAGCTGGGTTATATGGTGCTTAATGTCTATTGTTTTATTTTTTTACTCTAAATCTCAATCTCACAAGAAACTGGATAATGTTAGAATTGTTAACTATGTACTCGTTATTTTCGTCTTAGTATTCTTATGTGTTTTTATAATATCCCTTAGTCGTCTCTTGTACTCAAATGACAATTTTAGTTTGGCCTTATTAGGAGAATACTTAACGTTCTTTATTTTTCAAAAAGCAACACTCTATACACTTGGCTACATTGCAATTGCCATGATTTTGCGTCTATACTTTGAAAATGAAAAGCTGCAAATTGAAGTTCAGGAGCTTTCAGAATTAAAACTCACTAATGCCAGACTTTTCAAAAAACTCAACTCTACAATAGATGAGAAAGCTACCGTTTTAAATATAAAAATTGGTAATAAACGTAAAATTATTCCTGTTGAAGATATTAGTTGGATAGAGGCCGATGATTACTGCGTAAAAGTTCATACTACAAATAATGGTTCTTATACTATGCGTAGTTCTCTAAAAGCCCTAGAAGAGAAACTGAGCACTAACTTTTTAAGAGTACACAGAAAAGCCATTGTAAATATGTCATTTGCAAAGGAACTTCACATTTCGGGGTCACCCAATCTTATTCTAGAAAACGACTTACAAATTCCTGTTTCAAAAAGTAACCTAAAAACAGTAAAAGATTTTCTTAATTAGGATTTTGTTAACCTAGTTTACTGCAAATTATAGGTAACTCTCTGCAATTACTTAACAAACCACAGACTTTTTTCATTGCTTTGATTAGGTTGATTTTCAATTCACATATTGAGTTCAATTGATTTTTTGAATTTAGTCTTTCTGAGTCTATTTCACACGACTAACTAACTTCTACTAAGAAAAGGATGTTGAGAGGGCTCAGTAAGACATTAACAACAAACACTACATACCATGAAAAACCCATTGTACTTATTACTTTTAATAGCATTCTTCACAACTTCGGCCTATGCGCAGTACGAATATGACGCCTCGGTAAAACATCCATATGGGCAACCAAACCCTGAAGCCCCAGAACAAATTAAAGATTATGAAGCTATGATAGGCTCTTGCAATTGTAAATCTACCAGTCGCAAACAAGATGGTACATGGAATGATGCCGAAGATATGATTTGGCGATGGAAATATATCATGAACGGAACTGCTGTTCAAGATGAAACATTAAAAACAGACGGTTCACATTCTGGTAGCATCAGACAATATATTAAAGATAGTAGTCGCTGGTATGTACATTGGTTCTCTACAAAAACTCCATCAACAAAATTCCCTGTTTGGGAAGGCAATAAAAAAGATGGTAAAATTAGTTTGTACAAAGAACAAAAGGCACCCAACGGCATGGAAGGTTATTTCCGATTAACCTTTTATGATATGAGTAACACAGGATATAAATGGATTGGTGAATGGGTAGATAAAACCGAAAAAATAACATATCCAACATGGAAGATAGAATGTACAAGAACTGAAGACTAATTTATCATGACGACATTCAAAATTGTCTTAACCTCAATATCTTGCATCCTTTTTTTGAGTATCGAAAGTTTCGCTCAAACAAATGCTCTTATAAAACCGTCAGATACCAATGTACACATTGAGTCCTATACCTTGGTTTGGTCTCAGACAGTTATTGAAAGTAATGGCACCACAAGAAAAGGTATTAACACCATGACAGATAAAGTCATCGTTAATAGTGATAGTATTATTAGATCTATGCACTGGCAAGACACATCTAATAACACATACACAAAAACCGATGTCCTAAAAAAGCACAGTTTAGAACCATTATCTATAGATGTTAGATGGAATCCAGAGTATATACAACATACAGATGTTGTTAATAACACCTATATTAGTACGGCTTTAAGTCGTAGTACGAGCAACACCAAATTATCCATAAAGGAACTTGACGATACTGGTTTCACTTGGTCTTCAGACGGTTTTGCTCTTATAAGTATTCTTAACCAAGATATTAAAAACACATTTTCATTACAGGTAGTTCAAGGCTTACCTAAAAACCCAAGACTTGATATAAAATCATTTAAAATAGCGCATAAAGAAACACTTGATATTAAAGCTCTTGGAAAAATAGCTACGCAAAAAATAGAAGTACTCAACGCTGGAAATGTCAAGACAACATATTGGCTTTCAGATTCAAAACCATATATTGTAAAGGTAATGTTTGAACAGGATAATGGTCAAACAACCATTTGGAATGTTGAGTCTCTAAAATGATTATAAAGGATGACAACTAAATCAAATACTAATTGTTTGAAAAATGTGATTATGATCTTATTAGTCATAATACTTATGGCTTGCAATTCTGCCAAAAGTAGCGAAGACAATTTGAGTTATCTCGATCAAAATAAGATGAGGCTAAATGCAGGCTTGAAAGCTATCGAGAATAACACTTATGGTACCATTCATAGTGTGTTAATCATGCACAATAATGACATTATTTTTGAAGAATACTTTAACGGTTGGACAGAAGATTCTTTGCATATGATGCAATCGGCTACAAAAAGCGTCATATCCACGTTAATGGGAATCGCCATACAAGAAGGCTTTATAGACGATGTTAATCAAAAAGTACTTCCCTACTTTAAGCATAAAGCACCTGAAAATATTAATAAATGGAAAGAGGAAATGACGATTGAAGACCTCTTAACCCAACAGCATGGGTTAAAATGGCAAGAATCACCCTGGAATTCTCCCAACAACACTTGGCGAAAAATATTAGCGACTGAAGGCGATTGGTACAAATCAATACTGAGTTCACCAATGCAATGCGAACCTGGTACTCGCTTTAATTATAGTAATGCAGCCCCAGTTTTAACATCAGGGATTATTCAGGAAGCATCTAAAATGTCAATAGATAGTTTTGCAAAAACATACTTATTTGATCCCTTAAACATTAAAACCTATCGCTTTTGGGAAGGTAATGGAGGTGCAAAACGTAATGGTTCAGCTTTATTGTTCTTAAAGTCAAGAGACATGTTAAAAATAGGTCAATTGTATCTAAACAATGGCCGTTGGAATGACAAACAAATATTACCCAAATCTTGGGTAAAAAAAGCTGCTAAAACTCCAATCACTGAAAATCATCGAGATAATAGATTTTATCGCTTTGGCTATGGATATTTTTGGTGGAACACACCTGAGACTATGGGAAGCAATCCTAAAACCAATACTAACATCTACTTGGCCAGAGGTGCGGGAGGACAATATATTATTGTAGATCCGGACAATAGTATGGTTGTCGTTATAACAGCCTGGGATTTACAAAAAGGAAATTACATCTTTGATTTATATACACGTTATATTCAACCACAAGTTCATAAAACAACCGCTCCAAACCTCTTTGCAGAAGGTGTCCTTTCTAAAAATGTCGAAACCTCAGCGACACTTATGCCTAGCAATCGTGAGTTTTATTTTGCTAAAAAGGATTCTTTTTATGCGAATAACCAAAAAAGCACAATCTATAAGTCTATTAGTATTGATGGAAAATGGTCTAAACCTGAAATAGTTAGTTTCTCTGGAACATATTCCGACTCGTCTCCCTTTGTAACACCAGATGGAAACAGAATCTATTTTTCCTCAAATCGTCCAATTAACAGACATACAAAAAAACAGGATAGAGATATTTGGTATGTTGAAAAAGAAAGTAATAAATGGAGTGCTCCCAAACACTTACAAGTTTACAATTCTGAGAAATCTGAATATAGCCCTACCCTAGATAAACATGGCAATCTTTATTTTGGATCCTATCGTGATGGCGGTTTTGGATCTGGAGATATATGGGTTTCTTATTTAAAGAATAACACATATCAAACTCCTATCAACTTGGGTTCCAACTTAAACACAAATGGAGGAGAATGGGGAAGTTGTATTTCTCCAAATGGAGATTTCATTATCTATGAAGCCAGCGGAAGGGATCAAAATATAACACATGATGGCGATTTGTATATCAGTTATTTTAAAAATAATCAATGGAGTAAGTCCCAATATTTAGGCGATCTCAACTCTGGCGGAAGTGATTTGTCTCCTAAAATCCATAACAAGACCCTATACTTTGCGAGTAATAGACATGAAAATTTTAAAGTAGAAATGAACAATAACAATGTAGACTTATATTCAATCCATTTGGACTCAATTTCTGCGTTTAAAAAGCACGATTAAGAATTCGCCAAATTAAGAGAAAGCAAAATCTAACAATTATAAAATGAAACATTTAATTCTCATTTTTGGTCTAATAACCATCGTGTCCTGTCAAGAACCTAAAATGTCAATTCATTTTCCAATAAGTAAAACATCACCTGTTACAGACACTTTATTTAATCAAACAATTACAGATAATTACAGATGGTTAGAAGATTTAGACGACAAAGACACAAAAACCTGGATTGACGATCAAGAACGTTTCTATAATTCTCAGTTTTTAGAAGACAAAAAAAACGTTGGTGAAGTTTTCGAGAGTATGAATACGTTTCAAAATTTCACATGGCATGAACCTATCTTTCAAAAAGGAGGCTATTTTTTCTACAGACGAAAGGATCCTGAGCGAAAAGCAGAGATTATAATTAAAAAAAAGGGTTTAAAAGATCAAGGAACCATCATATTTGATCCAGAAAAAGAACTAAAAGAAAATGAGTCATTTTTAGGATTTCACGATGTAAGTGACAACGGTAACTACCTTGCCATATTACCTAATAAAGGCAGCTCCTCTTGGCACAGTATCAAAATTAAAGACATTGAATCAAATACCTATTTAACAGACACAATTGAAGGCATACAAACTATTGGTCCTTCAGGGAATGTTCTATGGAATGCCGATAGCAGCGGCTTTTTCTATTTGAGATTTGATGCACCAGACGCAGGAAAAGAATTAGCAACACCATTGTCGAACGCCCGAATAATGTTTCATGAACTAAACACCTCTTCAGAAAATGACATTTTGGTGTTTAATCAGCCCGACAAACCAGACAACTACTTCATTCCGTATTTGAGTAATGACAAACAATATATTATCATTAAAGTAGTTAACTCTGACGCTCCTGGAAATGACATTTTTTATAAAGACGTAAGTAACTTAAAGAGCCCGGCAACAAAATTACTCGGAGATTCAAAAGCTCGATTTACGTATGAAGCATCACAAGGAACAGATTGGTTTTTTAGCACGACTTTAGACGCTCCAAATAAAAAAATAATTAAGGTAAACATAAAAAATCCTGCGTCTCAATATTGGGAAACAGCGGTTAGAGAAACTAAGCATCCAATGAATACGATTAACAGAGTTGGAGATCGCTTTGTAATCAAATATATCATAGATGCTCATCAAGAACTTCATGTTTATGGTTTTGATGGCAACTTTAAAAACAAAATTAACTTGCCTAAACTCGGTTACATTGTTTTCTATCCTGATCATATAGATTCACCAGAAACTTTCATTGGTATTTTTGGACCATTTTTCCCTGCTGAAATTTATAAAATCAACAGCGAAACTTATACTAGTGAATTGGTATATCAAGGTTTTAAGGACAACTTAAATAACACTTACGAATTAAAACAGGTATTTTACAAAAGTAAAGACGGCACCAAAGTTCCTATGTACATCACCTATAAAAAAGGAATTAAACGCAATTCAAAAAACAAAGTTCTTTTGTTTGGCTATGGTGCATATGGTTCTGTTGGTTTCCCTGGATATTCTCCACAAATCCTGCAATGGTTAAATATGGGTGGTATATATGCTTATGCCAATATTAGAGGTGGTGGTGAATATGGTGAATCATGGCATAAAGGCGGTATTAAACAGAATAAACAAAACGCTTTTGACGATTTTAATTCTGCAGCCGAATGGCTCATCAACAACAAATACACATCTTCTGGAATGATTGCAGCAAATGGTATTAGTGCTAGTGGAAGTACTGCAATAGCTAGTGTTATGCAACGACCAGACTTATATGGCGCTGCACTTATAAGTGTACCCACTTTAGACCTTACCAGATTTCATTTGTTCACTGGTGGAAAAACCAAAATGAATGAATTTGGGAACCCCGAAATTAAAGAAGATTTGATGACAATTTTAAAATACTCACCTTATCATAATCTCAATACAATAGCATGCTTACCTCCTACTATCATTCAAATAGGTGAAAACGATCAAACGGCTGTACCAAGTCATGGCTATAAATTTGTAGCTGCGGCGCAGCAACAACAAGATTGTAACAACCCTATCCTTCTTAAAGTTTCAAGACATGCTGGCCATGGAAAAGGTACAACCATAGATGAGAGGAATTACACCGAAGCCGAAGAGCTTGTATTTATCTCTAAACACTTATCAAATCATGATTAGAACACTAACAATTCTATGCTTTACTTTTCATTTTTTAATAGGTATTTCTGCCTTCGGACAAATTCCTAATGCTAAAAAAGAACCTATAGAATTTAAATCCACAAGAGCAACAACACTTCGAGGTGACTTATGGTTACCGCTTAAAGTGAATACAAAAATCCCGATTATTATTGCTGTTCACGGTAGCGGAAAAACAGACAGAAATGACAGTTTCATACTTGAAATGGTAAAACAATATACTGCGAAGGGTATTGGAGTATTAACTTATGATAAAAGAGGTGTTGGCAAGTCTGATGGCACATATATTGGAAGTTATAGTAGTTCTATGATTATCTACGCAATGGATGTTATCGCGGCATATGACAAAATCAAACTAGATCATCGAATCGATTCTAAAAAAATAGGTGTTTCTGGTATTAGCCAGGCTGGTTTTATTATTCCGATAGTGGTTTCTATTTTAAAAAAAGACCTCGCTTTTAGTGTTGTTTATTCTGGCCCTACAGTGAGTATCTATGAAGAGAATGTCTATAGCGACCTAACTGGTGACACAAATGGAGTTCCTACCAAAAATAGTGAAGCCTATATTAAATCGGAAATGGACAAGCATCACTCTGCTGGTTATGATCCGTATCCATTTATTGAGGAAATGACTATTCCTTCTCTTTGGGTTTTTGGTTCACACGATAAAAACATCCCAGTGTACCAATCGGTTATTGATTTAGAAACGATAAAAAAACAATGGAACAGACCATTCGAGTGGAAAATTTTTGAGAATGCCAATCACTCATTAAAAAAATGTAAAACTGGAGGTAGTTGGGAAAAACCTACACCCAATACGACGCACGAACTTGTGTTTCCTTACGTAATTAATTGGATTAAGACTCAGTTGCATCAGTAATTTAGATAGGTAAATATTTATAATACTAAACTTAAAGAGCGGCAATTTATTTACTTTAGCTCCTAAGATGCAACAAACACCTTCTTTTGATACATGGACATCTGGATTCTTATTTGCAGTCGCAATGGGAATCTTTCTGTTCTTTATTTTAATAAGTAATAGGAATAAAAAAAACTATCCTATCGCTCTTTTAGTCCTTGCTTTCTCAATAACGTTATTTTCTTATGTGATGTTTTGGACAAACTATAGTTATACGTTTCCGTACTTTAATAGTTTTCAGTTTGTTGGACTCTATGCATCTGGTCCTTTACTTTACATATATATTCTAAAGCTATTTAACATAAAAAGTAACAATAAACTTCTCCATTTTATACCTTGTTTTATTTGGATCGCCATCGTACTATTAATCAATTCGAAGCACCTTTTCAATCATAATCTTCGTGTAGGTAAACTATTTAATTATGTCTCACATTACATGTACGTTATCATTCATTTATTGATATATCTCATGCTTTGCATAAGGGTTCTAAAACACAACAATAATAAAACAACCGAAGTCCAAAAAATACGTCTTAAATGGGTAAATACATTAATCTTACTCTTTGGCTTCTTTATAGCATCATATATCTCTTACTATGTTCTCGTTAACTTTTCGTTCTTTAATAATCAATGGGATTATATGATTTCAATTGCCATGTCCATTACTATTTATACCATTGGTTATTTTGTATATAAAGAACCTAAAATTTTTGATGGTGAGTTTTTTTCTGACTTATTCTTACCCATAGAAAATAAAAATGACAGCTTGGAGGATCATCTCATCAACGAGTTATATAATAATCTAGTAAACTATATCGAAGTAGATAAACCGTTTATAGATAATGATTTGCGCTTGGCACATCTTGCCGATCAAGTTGGATATTCTACTCATCTTCTTTCGAAAGTTATTAATAAAAAATCTGGCAAGAATTTCAACCAATTCATAAACGATTATCGCTTAATAGAAGCCGAAAAACTATTGACTTCGCCAAACAACTACAGCGTTAAAACGATTTACTTTGATGTAGGTTTTAACAATAAAGTTACCTTTTACAAAGCCTTTAAAGAAAAACACAATTGCACGCCTACCGAATACAAAAAGGCACATACTAATTAGTAAAATTTTATAATTACAAACTTACATGTGAACGTTTATATGTTGTTTTGAGTCATCTTAAAACGAACATTATGAAACATCTCCTTTTCACATTAATTGCAATACTCACTTTTACATTAAGTACTAAAGCACAACCTAATAGTCCGTATCAACCAGATTTTAATAATAAAAATTACGATAAGGTTATTGAAATAGCTCAAGAGCAACTAAAAATCAATCCTAAAGATTCTATGGCTAACTACTTCATGGGTTTTAGTTATTCAAATTTAAAACAACACAAAAAAGCAATTACTAATTTAGAGATTGTGAAAGAAAGCGGTCTTATAGGTCCTGCGATTCTCTTGAGACTTGCTCAAAGTTATACAGCCGAAAATCAAACCGAAAATGCACTCGTACAATTGGAAAAACTTGATAGTATGCAGTTTGGTTTTTACAAACGACTAGACCAACAAGAATTTGATGCCTTAAGAAACAATAAACGTTTTTTAAAAGTTCGAGAGAATATGTACAAACGAGCAAACCCATGCAAGTTTAATGAAAGCTATAGACAATTTGATTTCTGGTTAGGCGAATGGGATGTCTACGTACAAAATCAAAAAATTGCCGAAAGTAGTATTACCAACACGAATGGCGACTGTGGAATTTTAGAAAACTGGCGCCCTCTAGGAAGTAATGGAGGTAACTCTATAAGCTATTACGATGTTAACGATAAAACATGGAAGCAAAACTGGGTGGCTGCTGGAGGCGTTAGTCATTACGAACAACCAAAAACAGAAACCAATGGTGATATGCTCATGATAGCAAAAGGAAATGGGGTTTGGTACAGAATGACATGGTATTACAACAAAAACGACGACACTGTAAGACAGGTTCAAGAATCTAGCTCAGATCAAGGGCAAACATGGACCAATGCATTTGATGGTTTATACAAACGAAAATCAGAATGATGAGTTGATGGTTTACTCATGTGATGATGGCTTGCTAAAATGGATTAAATGCGTTTAGCAAGCCTTTTTTTTGAAATTCTATTTCAGAATTAAACATTATTTTTACGGGTAAATCATTTCCTTTTATGAAAACAACACCTCCTTTTCACATCGCCATTCCTGTTCATAATCTAAACGAATGCCGTGTTTTTTATAGGGATATCCTTGACTGTAAAGAAGGCAGACATAGTGAGCACTGGGTAGATTTTAATTTATTTGGACATCAGCTTGTTATTCATTTCAAGCCAAAATCAAATGATGATCTCCATACTAATCCTGTTGATGGAAAAGCAGTACCTGTGCCACATTACGGTGTGGTATTACCATGGGATGATTTTCAGAATTTTGCGAATAGGCTTGTAAAAAAAGGAATAACATTTATCATTGAACCTTATATTAGGTTTAAAGGACAAGTTGGTGAGCAAGCCACTATGTTCTTTTTAGATCCAGCCGGAAACGCGCTAGAATTTAAAGCCTTTAAAGATATTAATCAACTATTTGCCAAGTGATTTTCTTTGGAAATAGAATGGTAAATAAATGATAAGAAACAATGGAATAATAATCAATTGGCAAACTATAATATAATAGGGCCATTCTCCAAAATAATCCAATACAGAAGCTGATTTGGGTTTTTCATTCAGATAAAAATAGTTGGCCTCTAAAAGGTAATTTGCCATAATCATTAATACGATATAAATCTGCAAAGCAAAAAATGACTTAAAAACACTTTTAAGTTTAGGTTTCAGTTTAAACACAAAAACACTATAGAAGATCACAATAAGCAAACCTAAGTGTACAATCCAATATCTGAAATAATCAAAACTAGGGAAGCCTTCGGCAATATCTGGAGTAATAACGCCTTGTAATGTTCCAGCAATAATCCAGAATACCAATATCTCAAACATCCAGTATCGTCTATAATAGGTATATATCGGAATTAATATGCCAAGTAAACTACAGAGATATAATGGCAAGTCGGTTTTAAAATTATAGTCCTCAATAGTGATATAATAACTATGAAAACCAAGAACTGTAATAGAAACAATTAAGGCAATATAATGTACGAGACGTTGCTGTTTTTCTTTAGAAATTGATTTCGCGTAGCGTATTACGGCAACAGCAAAAATGACGGCTATTACAATTGGAAGGAGATGTTCCCAGCTTAAAATGAGCACGCGTTCTAAAGCAGTAAAGACTTTAATCATAGCGCAATATAAGTAAATAAGAAGATTACATACGTTGCTCGCGAGCTAGTAGTGTATTTTTAAGCAGCATAGCTATAGTCATTGGACCAACACCTCCTGGAACTGGTGTGATATAACTCGCTTTCTTGCTTACATTGGTAAAATCCACGTCACCAGTTATAATATATCCTTTAGGAGAACTATCATCTGGAACTCTAGTAATTCCAACATCAATTATAATCACATCATCTTTTACCATTTCGGCCTTTAAAAAATTTGGGACACCCAACGCCGAGATAATAATATCTGCCTGTGATGTAATTTGAGTAATATTTTTTGTGTGGCTATGTGTTAATGTCACTGTTGAATTTCCAGGAAAACCTTTACGTCCCATCAAGATACTCATTGGGCGTCCAACAATATGGCTCCTTCCAATAACAACGGTATGCTTTCCTTTAGTTTCTACACCATAGCGATCTAACAATTCTAAAATTCCAAATGGTGTTGCCGGAATGAACGTACTCATATCAAGTGCCATTTTACCAAAGTTTTCAGGATGGAAGCCATCAACATCTTTACTAGGATCTACAGCCATCAAGACCTTTTGCGTGTTAATTTGTGGTGGCAATGGCAATTGGATTATAAATCCGTCGATATCATCATTTTGGTTTAATTCTTCAATTTTGTCTAATAATTCTATTTCGCTTGTTGTGTTAGACATACGCACCATAGTAGACTCAAAACCAACGCGTTCACAAGCACGCACCTTACTACCTACATAAGTTAAACTTGCACCATCATTTCCAACAATTACTGCAGCCAAATGGGGAACTTTCTCTCCTTTGCCTTTCATTTTATCAACTTGTTGCTTGATTTCGTTTTTAATGTCGTTGCTTACTTTTTTTCCGTCTAGAATTACCATGTGTTGATTGTTGTGTATTTTAATTATATAAAAAAAGCATGAGTTATTATCTCATGCCTTTCATAGCTTGCATCATCGCCTTTCCTTTTCCACCTTGCATCATCTTCATCATTTTGCTCATCTGGTTAAACTGTTTTAAAAGTTGGTTGACCTCTTGAACTGAAGTTCCCGACCCTTTTCCTATACGTTTCTTCCTACTTGCATTAATAAGTGATGGGTTTGAACGTTCGGCTGGTGTCATTGAATGAATTATAGCCTCAATACCCTTAAAAGCATCATCATCTATATCGACATTCTTCATCATCTTTCCAGCGCCAGGAATCATACCTATCAAATCTTTCATATTACCCATTTTCTTGATTTGCTGTATTTGCTTCAAGAAATCATCAAATCCAAATTGATTTTTGGCAATTTTCTTTTGAATCTTACGTGCTTCTTCCTCATCGTACTGTTCTTGTGCTCTTTCAACAAGAGATACAACATCTCCCATTCCTAAGATACGATCTGCCATACGTGATGGATAGAATACATCAATGGCTTCCATCTTTTCTCCTGTACCAATAAATTTAATTGGTTTGTTTACAACAGATTTAATTGAAATCGCAGCTCCACCACGTGTATCACCATCTAATTTCGTAAGGATAACACCATCAAAATTTAAGATGTCATTAAAAGCCTTTGCTGTATTTACAGCATCTTGACCTGTCATCGAATCTACAACAAATAAGGTTTCTTGTGGTTGAATAGCACTATGGATATTAGAAATCTCATCCATCATGGCTTGGTCTACAGCTAAACGACCTGCTGTATCTATAATAACAACATTAAATCCGTTAGCTTTGGCATGAGCTATACCAGCCTGAGCAATTGCAACAGGATCACTATTTCCTTTATCACTAAAAACCTCAACATTAATTTGATCTCCTACAACATGTAATTGATCGATCGCAGCAGGACGATACACATCACATGCTACCAAAAGAGGGCGTTTTGTTTTTTTATTTTTTAGGTAGTTTGCTAATTTTCCTGAAAAAGTCGTTTTACCAGAACCTTGCAAACCAGACATCAAAATCACACTCGGATTTCCAGAAAGATTGATTCCTTCCGCATCTCCACCCATAAGCTCTGTTAGTTCATCCTTAACAAGCTTTACCATTAATTGACCTGGTTGAAGGCTTGTTAATACATTTTGACCTAAAGCTTTTTCCTTGACTTTATTGGTAAACTCTTTAGCTATTTTAAAGTTAACATCGGCATCTAGTAAGGCTCTACGAACTTCTTTTAAAGTTTCGGCTACATTGACTTCGGTAATACTACCATGCCCTTTTAAGACGTGTAATGCTTTATCTAACTTTTCACTTAAATTATTAAACATATGTTTATAGAATTTTAAAGATGCAAATTTAACGATTTGTGATGTATTTATAAAGCGAAGTTTGAAATTAAGGCATAAAAAAAGGATTGCTATGACCAACAATCCTTTTTAACCAACTAAAAACTAAAACTAACGGTTAAGTTTACTTAACGATTACTTATATTTTTAATAGAACAACTAAAACGTTAAAATTCCTACCACAATAATTTTTATAACTTAGCGCAACCAAAATTAAACATGTCAAAACCACTAAAGGACCATATTTGTGAAGAACAGTTGTTCTCATCTATTTTCAGAAAGTACTCGAAGGACTTGTATGACTTTCTTTATTATAAATTTGGAAGTCAGCTTAATCCACAAGACAAAATGCAGGAAGCCTTTGTAAAACTGTGGGAAAACTGTGCTAAAGTACCTCAGCATAAGGCTAAGAGCTTTTTGTTCACAACGGCAAACAACATGATGCTTAACGAGTTTGCGCATCAAAAAGTAGTTTTAAGACACCGGCAAATTAAACCAAAACACAGCACTAATATTGACCCTGAATTTCTTCTTCAAGAAAAACAATACAAAGAAAAGTTAGAGCTTGCAATTGCTAATTTAACCGAAGCACAACGTGTTGCTTTTTTAATGAATAGAGTTGAAGGAAAACGCTTTAAGGAAATTGCCGAAATCCTAGGTATTTCAACGAAAGCCGTTGAAAAGCGTATATATGGTGCCTTAAAAAAATTAAGACAAGATATTGACGAATTATAAAAGGTAGGAGTTTTTATACTTCAACTGTTATATGAGTGAATTTATATTATGAATAGAGAAAGCCTCATACAAAAATGGTTAGACCACGATCTTAATCCGCAAGAGCTAGAAGCATTCAAGCAACTTGAGGATTATGACGATTTAATGAAACTAAATCTAGAGCTTCAAGGGTTTAAAGCAAACGCTTTGGATACTGATGCCTCTTTAGATTCTGTATGGAATACGATTAAAACTACGCATAATAAATCGTTTAAACTTTTACCTACTTTATCTAAAATTGCAGCCATTCTAATTGTTTGTTTTGGAATCTACTATTTCACAACGTCATTAGACACCACTGCAAATACCTTAGCATCTGAATACAAATCGCTAGAATTACCTGATGCTTCTAAAGTTGACTTAAATGCCGTGTCTACACTTGTGTTTAATGCTTCTAATTGGGATGAGGATCGTAGTTTATCTTTAGAAGGAGAAGCCTTTTTTAACGTTGCCAAAGGAAAAAAATTCACAGTAGAAACTCAATTTGGAAACGTAACTGTACTAGGAACTCAGTTTAATGTGAAGCAACGTAACCAATATTTTGAAGTTACATGTTACGAAGGGAAAGTTCGTGTTAGTACAACTGAAATAGAAAAAATACTCCTTCCTGGAGATACATTTTTAATTATTGATGGGAATTATATTGCTACAGAAAAAGAAGAATTAACCAGTCCGTCATGGCTAAACCGTAAAAGTACATTCAAAAGTATTCCTTACAGGGAAGTTATTGCAGAATTTGAAAGACAATATAATGTGTCTGTAGAATTTAATAATATTGACGGGTCACAAAACTTTACAGGAAGTTTTATGCATAATGATATTGAAATTGCCTTAAAATCCATTACTTTACCGTTACAATTAAAGTATAGTAAAACGGACAATATCATTAGGCTAAAACGTGAGTAAAAAAGGTGTCTTCTATCTTTTTATAATCTTATTCTTTTTGAATGTAAACTGCATTTATTCGCAAAACAATTCAAAAACCAAACTTCTACTTGCCGAAATCATTATACATTTAGAGCTAAAATTCAACATCAATTTTACCTATTTAGATCAGACTATTGCTAACAAAACTGCAGTATTACCTGATGACGAATTATCTCTTGAAGACGCTCTAGAGTTTTTAAAATCTGAAACTAATCTAGACTTTATTATTCTTAATAAGACCAGTATCGTCATCTCAAAACGCTCTAATCCTTTCAGTAATTTTATTACCCAAAAGCTGGAGGAAGTCGTTATTACAAATTTCTTAACCAAAGGTATTTCCAAAAAGAGTGACGGTAAAATAAATATCAAAACTGAAGATTTTGGCATTCTTCCTGGACTAATAGAACCCGATATATTGCAAACTATACAGGCCCTTCCTGGTATTATTAGTGTTGATGAACGTGTCTCCAATATTAATGTAAGAGGCGGCACACATGATCAAAATTTAATTTTATGGGACGGCATAAAAATGTATCAATCTGGACATTTCTTCGGTCTTGTTTCTGCCTTTAATCCATATCTCACTAAAGAAGTTAATGTCTCAAAAAATGGGACTAGCGTTAAATTTGGAGATGGTGTTTCGAGTGTTATAGACATGCAGCAATCTAATAGCCTCGATCAAGATTTTATTGCTGGTGCAGGTTTCAACCTTATTCACGCCGACGGTTTTGCCAAAGTGCCGCTAAATGATCAAGCCGAAATACAAGTTTCTGCAAGGCGATCAGTAACCGATTTCATTTTTACACCAACCTACGACCAATATTTGCAGCGTGTATTTCAGGATAGTGATTTTTCTAACCCACAACAGGGAGGCTCTGAAGTGATTTCAAACAATGAGCGCTTTTACTTTTATGATATTGCTACCAAATTCTTATACAATATTACAGATCAAGATCAATTTCGATTTAACTTTTTGACCATTAATAATAACCTCACATATGATCAAAGGTCGAACGACAATTCTGAAACACCATTAAAAAATGAACTCATTCAAAATAATTTTGCCACTGGCTTTGAATACTTAAAATATTGGAACAGCAAACTTACTACAACAGCACAATTTTACTATACTAATTACGATTTAAAAGCTACCAATTTTGACATCGCCAATAGCCAGCGTACCAATCAAGATAATCGTGTTAATGATTTAGGTTTGAAGATTAATGCCACTAATCACATTGATGAGCATTTGAAATTACATGGTGGCTATCAATTTAGCGAGGTGATCATTAGTAATGCCGAAGATACCGATAATCCTTTCTCGGAAAGTTTTGTCAAGGAAGTGGTTAGAACGCATTCTATTTACGGCGAAGCCGAATTTACTTCTACAAGTAAAAGTACTTATGCTAGAATTGGTTTGAGAACTAATTTTATTGAAAAATTTTCAGAATTTTTCACAGAACCACGTCTATCTGTTAGTCATAAACTAAACAACGATTTTAGACTCGAATTCTTGGCCGAGTTAAAAAGCCAGACTGCTTCTCAAATTATCGACTTGCAAAATGATTTTTTAGGCATCGAAAAGCGTCGTTGGATTTTATCTAATAACGAAGATATTCCCATTATCAAAAGTGCTCAAGGCGCTGTAGGAATTCATTATAACAAAAACAAACTGCTCATTAGCGCAGAAGCATTTATAAAAGATATTGACGGAATTACCACAAGAAGTCAAGGGTTTCAAAACCAGTTTCAGTTTTCTAATGCCATCGGAAAATATCAAGTAAGTGGTATCGACTTTTTGATTAATAAGCAATTCGATTCTTTTAGTACATGGTTAAGTTACTCTTACAGCAAAAATGATTACGAGTTTGACGATTTAAATAACGGAAATCCTTTTCCAAATAATATTGATGTAAGACATACAGCTACGTTTGCAGGGACTTATGTTATTAACGATTTAAAATTGGCCTTAGGTGTAAATTGGCATTCGGGAAAACCCTTAACCTTACCCTTACAACAACAAGATGACACAAATACCTTAATAGAATACGCCTCTCCAAATAGCGATAGATTAAGCGATTATTTTAGGACAGATATTTCAGCAACTTATCAGCTAAAACTCACTAATAAAATGGATGCATCTATTGGTGCGTCTATTTGGAATTTATTGGATAGAAAAAATATTATAAACACCTATTTTGCCGAAAACACAGATGGTGATATTATTACGATTGAAAATTTATCTTTAGGAATTACTCCAAATATTAGTTTTAGAGTACGATTTTGAGGCATATGTTATATGCTAAACTAAATAATTAGTATTTTTAAATCAAACATTAACTATCTCAAATGAAACTACAACTACTGCTTACTACTTTTCTTTTATGTTCAATTTCTTTAACCGTTAAAGCTCAAGATTTTGAAATCCCAAAAGACGTCACTTTAAACACTGCTGAAGATTATAAAAAATATAATCAGGATGTGATTAATGGTATCAATTGGTTAGAGAATACACCCATAAACGAGAAAAAAACTAAAAGACAGAACGCGAGCGCTTTTTTAATGCTATGGATGACGGGATCACCAACGGTTTCAATAGAAGTGTCGTCATATGTGATTCCTCTAATTGAATCAAATCCAGACTTATTGATGACTTTTTTAGGAGGTTGGACGAAGTATGCTATTGAAAACCCTGACGATTCTAGCGCGTTCAATGGTAATTTAGCTGGTCTTAAAAGTCTAATTGAGGTTTACAAAAAAAATAAAGAAACAGGTATTGAAAAAGAACGAGCAATAGAAAAATTAATAAAACTAAAATCGGACGAAGATTTAGAAAAATGGTTGAAAAAGAAATTGAAAAATTAAAATTCCCAATTGGCAAGTTCAATGCACCAGAACACATCTCTTCAGAACTTATTGAGGATTGGATTAACGACATTGAACATTTTCCAAAGGCGGTTGAAGAGACCACAAAAGACTTAACCAGCGAGCAACTTAACTGGCCTTACAGACCTAATGGATGGAACATCAAACAAGTTGTTCATCATTGTGCTGATAGTCATATGAACAGCATTATACGTTTTAAACTAGCACTTACCGAAGACGCTCCAACAATAAGACCTTATTACGAAGATCGTTGGGCAAACCTTGTTGATGGAACTGATGACAATTTGGAAGACACTTTAAGTTTACTCAAAGGATTGCACGCAAAACTTGGTAAACTACTACGCAATTTATCATCAGAAGAACTCTCAAGAACGTTTGTGCATCCCGAACATGGCCAACGTTTTAGACTAGATGAAACTATTGGAACTTATGCTTGGCATAGCAATCATCATTTAGCCCATATCAAACAGGCGATTACATATAAAGGTACGTTTTAATATTACTCTACTTCGAAGTCGAAATATGTTTTCGGAAATGGCTCCCATCGTAAGGTAAAATGCCACCATTCTTTTGGATAATTTCTAAAATTGTGTTTCAACATCACTCTTTGAAGTAACTGTCTATTGGCTTTCTGTTTCTTAGTTAAATCAGGATGATCTACCCAAGATTCTTTTCCGAAGAAGTCATAAGGGCTTCCCATATCTAGCGGCTCATTAGTATTGGCATCAATAATAGTAAGATCTAGAGTACTTCCTCGGCTATGTCCAGATCTTGAGGCTATATATTCTTCTTTAAATAAATGCCGCTTTTCTACATTCGGATAAAACTGTTGCTTATTTATAGTATCGTTTAAATCTTTTGCCCAACGCATAAAATGATTCACAGCGCGTTGCGGTCTATAGCCATCATATACAAGTAAGCACAAGTTTTGATCTTGTAGTTCGTCTTGCACCTTTTTTAGAGCTTCAGCCGACTGTTTAGTTAAAATTAAAGTATTGGCTTTGTAACCAACAATGGTATCTCCAACAAAATTGTTTTTAGAATAATAACGCAGTTCAACTTCAATGTCTGGAATAACATCTTTGACATGTATAAACCCTTCAGGGAGTGCATTTTTTTCTTGAGTAGTAAACCCTAAAATGGCCACCAGAGCCAAAGGAATTATTATTTTGTGAATCTTCATGATATAGCTAATTTAGATAAAAATTAAATGATGGACTTATTTTCCGAAGAAAAAACACGATTAAAGTTGCCGAATGCGGAACTCATTTATATAGATTGTTTTTATAATTTGGATAGAGCCAATCATTATTTTGAAACTTTAAAAGAAACAGTATCATGGCAGCAAGATGATATCACAATTTTTGGAAAAACTCATAAACAACCCAGATTAACAGCACTATACGCCAATAATGATAAACCGTATTCTTACTCAAATATCATTATGCATCCACACCAATTTACTTCAGAACTGTCTCAAATAAGAACAGATATAGAACAAGAAATTAAACATCAATTTACCAGTGTCTTACTAAATTTATATCGAGATGGAAATGATAGTAATGGCTGGCATGCAGACAACGAAAAGGAACTTGGTAAAAATCCAATTATCGCATCTGTGAGTTTTGGTGCTGTAAGACCCTTTCATTTTAAACATAGACATCTTAAAGCCGAAAAGTACCAGCTCAACCTAAACCATGGAAGTTTATTGGTAATGAAAGGAGAGATGCAACACTTTTGGTTACATCAAATTGCTAAGACCAAAAAAAATATTGGAGCTCGCATTAATCTCACATTTAGAAGTATCATTTGAGATCAATTATATAAAAAGAAAAAACCAAGGTCCCTCAACCTTGGTTCTCCTAATTTGCTTTTTAAATATGTGGTAGATTTAGGGTCACTAAGCCATCACATATGCAAATATTAATTAATTAATCCATTGAACTAAAAACTAAATTTTAGTACACTTCAAATATAAAACTCTATTCTAATTTATAAGTTAAAATACATAATTAATCGATGAAATACACTTAACTTTAACATTTCAAGATGAAATATTGCATTTCATCGATGAAATGCAGTCTTGAAAATTAAAAAAATTTAGAGTTAGTGTCATAAAAAGACATAATTTTCGTTATGATTTTTAGTTAACTTTGGTACATCTATAATTGATATCATAAAAAAAACGACTATGAAATATTACATCGCTGTTCTCTTCTTATGTTTTGGCAGTATGCTCTATGCTCAAAAACCTAAGTTTGTGGCTCAAGAAGTAGCAGTAAATAAACTAATTGATGGTACCTTATTAGTCCCAAATGATGTTGAGAAACCCACACTGGCTATTATTATTGCCGATTACGGACCTACAGATAGAAACGGAAATCAAAATTTCTCCAATAATAATTCGTTAAAAAAACTGGCAGAATCTCTTTCCAATAAAGGCATAGCTACTTTTAGATATGATAAGCGCATTGTAAAGCAAATTCTAAAAAAGAAAATAGACCCTAATATTTCTTTTGATGATTTTGTATCTGATGCAACAGCTGTTATCGATTATTTTAAAGCGCAAGAAAGCTACTCTAAAGTTTATGTTATTGGTCATGGACAAGGCAGTTTGGTTGGTATGTTGGCCGCTAAAGATAAAGCCGATGGTTTTATTTCCCTTGCTGGTGCGAGTAAATCTATTGATGCAGTAATTACAGAGCAAATAACTGCAATGGATCCTTCGTTAGAGGCAGACACTAAGAAGGCATTTGAAAGTTTAAAACAAGGTCAATTAACTACGAATTACCCACAAGCCTTGAGCTCAATTTTTAGAGCAGATGTTCAACCTTTTATCATGAACTGGATGCAATACAATCCTCAAGATATTATTAAATCTCTGGACATGCCTATTCTCATAATAAACGGGACTAAAGATTTACAAGTTTCTGTGGATGAGGCAAAAATTCTAAATCAATCTTCAGGTAAATCTGAAATAGAAATTATAAAGAACATGAATCATGTGTTATTTATTATTCCAGGTGATGAGCTTGAAAATTCCAAATCTTACAATGAGTCTTTTAGAAAAATTTCCGAAGAACTCGTAACAATAGTATCTAGTTTTATACTGAAAAAATAACATTCATTTACATACTAAATGTTAAAAACGCATCTCAAAGTCTGAGATGCGTTTTTACTAACTAACCAACCAAATGATAAATGTTACTCCGTTATATAAGGTAATCACTCCTTGTCTAACATCTTCATAAGCATTTACAATTTACATATAGCAAATGGCGTGCCAAACTCAATTTGTAGATTAAAAATATTTGATGTACATTTGATATCAAAATAATATCATATTGAATTATTTAATTAAAACCTAATCAGATGAAAGAAGAGAAAATAATAGTCCCAGCAAACGGTTACTTGATGCTTTTTGTATTTCTTATATTATTCTTTGGATCAATAGTTACAGCCATTGCAACAGAAAACCCAGAGTATTTAATAATACTTCCAATAGCAATTATTATTGCACCCGGATTTATTATGGTACAACCTAATGGTTCTCGTGTACTATTGTTATTTGGAAAATATATTGGCACAGTAAAAAAGAATGGATTTTATTGGGTAAACCCTTTTTATACAAAAAAGAAAATTTCTTTACGTGCTAGAAATTTTGACAGTGAACGTTTAAAAGTAAATGATAAACTCGGAAACCCTATAATGATAAGTACAATTCTTGTATGGCGTGTACATAATACATATAAAGCTGCATTCGATGTAGACATCTACGAAAACTTTGTTCGCGTACAAACAGATGCTGCAGTACGTAAACTCGCAAGTATGTATCCTTATGATAATTTCGCAGATGAAGGCCATGACGAAGACATTACATTACGCTCTAGTGTAAATGAGGTAAGTAATGCCTTGGAAAAAGAGATTGAGGAACGTTTAGCTATTGCAGGAATTGAAGTTTTAGAAGCTCGAATTGGTTATCTGGCTTATGCTCAAGAAATAGCAAACGCGATGTTAAAACGTCAGCAGGCAACAGCTATTGTAGCAGCAAGACATAAAATCGTCGAAGGTGCTGTTAGTATGGTAGAAATGGCTTTAGAAGAACTTGGTAAAAAACAAATTGTAGATTTAGACGAAGAACGTAAAGCTGCAATGGTAAGCAATTTAATGGTTATTCTTTGTGGAGATAAAGACGCTTCACCAGTATTAAACACGGGAACACTAAATCACTAAAATGAATAAAAATCAAATATACAGTATTGCAATTGGTAGTGCCATAGGCAGTAGTATTGGCACTACAATAGGAGCCGTTATTGGTGATATAGCCATGGGTGTTGTTTATGGTTCTGCCATAGGAACAGGTATTGGTGTCGTATTAGCATTACTCGTATTTAAAGGTGATAATCAATCAAAAAATAACGAACAATCATAAGCTAAAAAGATGAAAGAATATAAAGTAGTTGTACCAAAATTAGGTCTTAGAAATAGAACTAAACATTTTGAAGATTTACTCAATCAATACTCAAGAGAAGGTTGGACCGTCAACACTATTACCCAAGGTTGGGGTAGCGTTATTTTTGAACGTGATAAAAACAGGTAAAATGAAAACGAATAGACCAAGAATAAAAGTCCCATATGAGACTTTAGACATGATTGTAGATTTAATAACAGTTACCATATTATTGTTACTTTTCATCTATACATTTATGTCATATTCAGATTTGCCAGATATTATTCCTTCTCATTTTAATGCAAAAGGAGAAGTTGATGGGCATAGTCAAAAATCTTTTTTATGGCTTTTACCAAGTTTTGGTCTTATCATGTTTGTGGGTTTATCTATTTTAAACAAGTTTCCACACATTCATAATTACATGGTTAATATCACAGAAGACAATGCTTTAAAAAACTATCGTTTAAGTACAAGAATACTGCGTTTTACAAATTTATTTGTCATTTTAATTTTTGCTGTAATAGCTTTTCACACCATTCAGTCTACTAAAGGCAATCCTAGTAATTTAGGGTCGTGGTTTATCCCTGTTACAATTGGCATTAGCGTTATGCTTCCAGTTTTCATTTTAATTTATAGTAGAAAAATAAATAAATCATGATTGTAAGAATAATATATTTATATGTTGTATTCGTTTTAGGCGTTACTAACGCTTGTTTTTCTCAACAAGGTTTAATATCTGAGGATATTCTTCTAGAAAACGGAACTATTAAATTACCAGGAACGTTAACATACAACAGCAACTTAAACCAACAACCATTGGTGATTTTCGTTCATGGCTCTGGAAATGTCGATAGAGATGGTAATCAAGCTAGCGCTGGCGCCAATCCAAATTATATTAAGCAGCTTAGTGACAGTTTAGCTGTTCGAAATATTGCGTTTTATAGGTATGACAAACGATCTGCAACAACAGAAAATTTAGAATTAGTAATTAAAGACTCGCGGTTCAATTATTACGTTGATGATGTAAACATAGTCATCAATAGCTTTAAAGATGACAAACGTTTCTCATCTATAACGCTTATTGGTCACAGTCAAGGATCATTAGTTGCCATGTTAGCAGATCAGACACACGTAAGCAAATACATTTCTTTAGCAGGAGCTGGTCATCCCTTGGATGTTGCCCTTGTTAAGCAGGTGAGATTACAAAATGGAGACTCTATTGCTAATTTAGTAAAGTCACATTTCAACGAATTATCAGAAAAAGGATTTATAGAAAAGGTAGACCCTAACTTAATGGCTTTATTTAATAAACCTGCTCAACCTTTTATTTTATCTTGGATGAAGTATAATCCTATAGACGAAATTAAAAAATTAAAAATGCCTATATTGATTTTAAATGGCGATAAAGACATACAAGTATTTGTTGAAGACGCAGAAGTATTGCATAAAGCCAGCCCAAATTCCAAGTTAGTTATTATCAAAAACATGAATCATACGCTTAAAACTATAACAGAAGATACAGAACAAATGGTTTCTTATACAACACCTAACGTGCCTTTGTCTGAAGAATTAGTAACAACAATTGAAGATTTTATAAAACAATAAAATGTCAAAAAAGAAAGCATTTGCATTACGAATTAATGAAGATATGCTCAAGGCTATCGAAAAATGGGCTTCCGATGAATTCAGAAGTACCAACGGGCAAATTGAGTGGATGCTTATGCAATACCTCAAAGAAAAAAACAGAGCGCCCAAGCCAAAAAAAAATAACGAAAGCGATACTTAACAGTGTCGCTTTTTTTATGCGCTTTTATTTTGGTATTTTGCATATCTAAACTTTTTATATGAAGGCAGTTTCCAATTTCAGCATTTTATTTTTAATACTACTCTTATTTTCAAGCACATTACAAGCACAAACGCTAACCATAGAAAGCGTCGAAGAAAATAGCACTAAAGATTTTGCCATTCCCATTTCAGCAAAAAACCTCAGTTTTGACGAATTTTCATTTGTAGTCACCACAAAAGATTCTATTGCTAAAATAAAAGACATCCTTGGTCATGAAAATAAAGGATTGGTAAGTGAGATTTCGAATTATAGTGCCTTGGTAAAATTTAATTCTGAAAATGTATTTGCTTTAAATTCTGAATACCTCATTCAGGTTGTTATAAGGCCAGATGAAAGTTTTATTGACACGCCAATTTTAGAAATTAATAATCTTGAATTTTATAAAAATGGCCAAAAAATAGACGTTGATGTGATTAATAAGACATCAACAGCGTATATAAAACCTCCACTCTTTACAAAAGACACTATTGTATTTGGTTTACTAATGTTAGCATTAGGCTTTGTATTCCTAACTGAATCTATAAAATCAGATTTTTGGTCTAAGTTTTATAAAATTGTTCCTGGGTTATTTGTAGCATATATGTTACCTGCCGTTTTAACAACTACAGGTTTAATTGCTCCAGAGTGGGAAAGCATTTCAGATGATAAAACTATCGTAGAGCATGGCTCAAGTTTATACTACATGGCTAGTCGTTATTTATTGCCCGCAGCACTTGTACTTATGACACTAAGTATCGATCTAAAAGCCGTTTTCAACTTAGGTTGGAAAGCCTTAGTGATGTTCTTTACGGGTACGCTTGGTATTGTTATAGGTGGTCCGATTGCCATTTTATTAATTGCTGCCGTATCACCAGAAACCGTTGGAGGTGTTGGCCCAGACGCCGTTTGGAGAGGCTTATCTACGTTAGCGGGAAGTTGGATTGGTGGTGGTGCTAATCAAACCGCTATGTTAGAAATATATGGTTATAATCAACGATTATACGGCGGAATGGTCTTTGTTGATATTGTTATTGCCAACGTATGGATGGCGCTAATATTAATAGGAATTGGAAAACGAAATCGTATCAATAAATGGTTAAAAGCCGATACCTCGTCAATTGAAGAACTGAAAGAAAAAGTATCGACTTTTTCAGAAAAAGTAAAACGAAACCCATCACTTACAGATATAATGATTATTGGTGCAATTGCGTTTGGAACGGTTAGTATTGCACATCTATGTTCTGGATTTTTAGCACCTTTCTTTGAAAATATGGTAAACGGTATTGAAAACGAAACCACAAAAAATATATTCACATTCTTAGGATCTTCGTTTTTCTGGATGATTAGTATCGCTACCTTGATTGCCATACTATTATCGTTTACCAAAGCCAAAAATTACGAAGGCGCAGGTGCCAGTAAATTTGGTAGTGTATTCATTTATATTTTGGTTGCAACCATTGGTATGAAAATGGATTTAACTCTTATTTTTGATAACCTAGGACTTATTGCTATTGGTGCCGTTTGGATGTCTATTCATGCCATATTACTTATTGGAGTTGCCAAACTTATTAAAGCGCCATATTTCTTTTTAGCGGTTGGAAGCCAGGCTAATGTTGGAGGTGCCGCATCTGCTCCTATTGTAGCATCGGCTTTTCATCCATCATTAGCTACTGTAGGTGTTCTGCTCGCTGTTTTTGGTTACGCTATAGGAACTATAGCTGCTATAGGCTGTACTGCTCTTATGCAATTAGCTGCCGCTGGTTAGTATTTCACAAATAATTATGTGATATTTGCTCTCTTAAAATTTAAAAATTAAATGAAGTACTGCATTGTTATATTGATTGGACTTTTAATGGTTTCTTGTGGAAAAGAGGAACAACATGATTTTACACTTAATGGCCATGTCAAAGGTTTAAAAAAAGGGACTGTTTATTTACAGAAACAAAAAGACACCATCATGGTAACTTTAGATTCTATTGCTGTGAATGGCGACTCTAATTTTGTTCTTCATTCGGAACTACCGGAACCAGAAGTTTTATTCTTAAAGTTAGACAAAAATGATAACGAAGATGGCACGATTGCTTTTTTCGCTGATAAGGGAATCACGGAAATTAGTTCTACTTTAAAGAAGTTTAATTTTGATGCTGTCGTAAAAGGCTCAAAACAGCAAACTGTTTTAGACGAATATTTAAATATGATGTCTAATTATAATGACCGAAATCTAGATATGATTAAAGAGAGTTTAGAATCTCAAAAAAAGAATGACACGAGTAAAACTAATGCTCTTAAAACAGAATTTGACAATTTATTAAAAAGTAAATATCGTTATACGATTAACTTTGCTGTGAACCATCGTGATAGCGAAGTGTCTCCTTACTTGGCTATTAGCGAAATTCCTAATACTAGTATTAGTTATTTACAACAAATTTATGACACGCTTACACCTCATATAAAAAGTTCAAAATACGGCAAACAGTTAAATGATTTTATAAAGGAGCGACAAGAAGCTCAAGACGAACTAGCGAAAGAAAACCAAGACTAGAGTCATCTATAAATAAAAAAAAATCCCAAACTTAAGTTTGGGATTTTTTTTTGAGCCGATGGAGGGACTCGAACCCACGACCTGCTGATTACAAATCAGCTGCTCTAGCCAGCTGAGCTACATCGGCTTTTTAAGAGGTGCAAATATAATATTGAAATCTAAATTTGCAAACACTCTTAAAAAAAATTATCCTAATTTGTTTAATTTATCAATTAAAGCTCTTCCTTTTTCTTCAAGCTCATTGTTAATTGCTTTGAAGTGTGCTTTTTTATTCTCAACACTCTTATCATTAACCTTCGCAATTAATTCGTCAAACGTTGCAATTGCTTCATCAATAATAGCCTCACTCTCTTTTGTGCCTTTATCTGTGTTGTTATATTCCCACACATAAACTGCTTCTATAATATCTCCTAAAACAAAATTAATGTCTTTTTTTAGGTCTCTAATATTTGCCATAATTTTAAAATTTATTTGCTACAAAATTAAACATAAACTTCTAATAGTTTTGCATTAGTAGCTGTTATTTTATAGGTTTTTATCACTGCGGGAAGTAGTATAGTTTCCCCTGTTTTTAATAACTCAGAACCATGTTCCGTTTCGATAACTGCCTCACCTTCAACACACATATAAATAAAAAAAGAATCCTTGGTGTTTTGTTTCAATATCGTTTCTGTAACATGAAGCATACTCGTTGTAAAATAATTACAGCTTACCATTTCATTTGACTGGTTCTTTTTACGCTCATAACTAACTCTGAAATTATCTTCCATTTCAAAATCGAACGCGTCAATGGCTAAATCATTATGCAACTCCCTTTCGTTCCCTTGGTCATCAACACGATCCCAGTCATAAACTCTATACGTTATATCACTTGTTTGTTGTATTTCGGCAAGCATAACACCTGCTCCAATAGCATGAACGCGACCAACTTCTATAAAATAAGTGTCTCCTTGTTTTACTTTGTCGAAGTTTAAAATCTCCGTAAGCGTTTTATCATCTAGGTGTTTAAGATATTTTTCGGCTGTCATTTCTTGATTGAAACCAACAATTAAATTGGCATCATCGTCAGCTTGCATAACATACCACATTTCTGTTTTTCCAAAAGAATTATGGCGCTTCGCAGCCAATTCATCATTAGGGTGCAATTGAATAGATAAGTCTTCTTTGGCGTCAATAAATTTTATGAGTAACGGAAATTTATTTCCAAATGTTTTATAATTCCTATCGCCTAACAAATCTGATTTGTAATGATCAAGAAGCATTTTTAGTGTTTGTCCTTTTAATACACCATTTAGGACCACAGATGTGTCGCCTTCTACATCACTTATTTCCCAACTTTCTCCAACATTAGGTAATGTAGATGTTTTGTTAAGTAGTGATTTTAACTTCTGTCCACCCCAAATCTTGTTTTTCAAAATGGGTTGGAATTTTAAGGGATATAATTCAGTTTTCATTCTCCAGAATAGCTTACAAAATTACGTGGTGTTTCATACAGCGTAACTTCAATCTCGAAATCCTCATTCAACTTTGGCTTGATTTTATTATAAATAACAACCACTATATTTTCGGCAGTAGGATTTAAATTTTTGAATTCTGGGACTTCTACGTTTAAATTTTTATGATCAAAAGCATCTTCAACCTCAGATTTTATAATGTCTTTTAATATTTTCATATCAACGACATATCCTGTGTCTTTATCAATTTCTCCAGTTACGCTTACAATAAGTTCATAGTTGTGACCATGATAGTTTGGATTATTACACTTTCCGAAGATTTCATCATTCTTTTCAAAACTCCAGTCGCTACGATATAAGCGATGCGCTGCATTAAAGTGTGCTTTTCTACTAACTGTTACTCGCATTACTTGATGATATTAATGTGTTCGTAAAACTTATCGAAAATGATTTTAAACCATGCCGTATAAAGTTCTGGGTGAAGTTCTATATCTACTTTAACAGCTTCTATAGGCATCCACTTCCATGCCTCGACTTCATCTGAATTAATCAATGGCTCTTTGTTATAATGCCCTATCATCACATGATCAAATTCATGCTCTGTTAATCCATTATCAAAAGGTGCTTTGTATATAAACGAAATTGTCTCTTTTAAATCTACAGAAAATCCCATTTCTTCTTGTAAACGACGCTTTCCAGCTTCAATATTTGTTTCACCCACTCTTTGGTGACTGCAGCATGTATTAGTCCATAATAACGGAGAATGGTACTTATGTTTTGCACGTTGCTGTAACATTAGTTCGTTATTATCATTAAAGATAAATACTGAAAATGCGCGATGTAAGATGGCTTTTTCATGAGCTTCCATTTTAGCCATTGTACCTATCTGCTCGTCGTTTTCATTTACAAGAATTACATGTTCTTCTGTCATAGCTAACAAAAATAACAACTAAATGTTAAAAAAAATACTAGAAACAAAAAAGCTGTCCATAAATAGACAGCTTTTAACTTTTATTTAATAGATATTATGGTGTCTAGATTAATTTTCTGGACACTTTTGACCATTAATACTCGTTACGATAAACTCACTACGTCTATTTAGTTGATGTTCTTCTTCACTACATGACGAGTTATTTGTTGGTTCACAACCACAATCGTTAACCAATCGCGATTCACCATAACCTTTAGCCGTTAAGCGATCTGCTGCAATACCTTTATCAATAAGATACTGACGCGTAGACTGTGCTCTATTTTCAGATAATTTTTCGTTATATGCTGCTGGGCCTCTACAATCTGTATGACTTCTAACATCGATTGTAATGGTTGGATATTTGTTCATCACAGCTAATACTTTTTGTAGCTCAACTTCGGCATCATAACGAATGTCATATTTATCAAAATCAAAATAGATAATCGGAATGTCCAAAATTTTAGCTAAATCTGCACATGGCTCTAAAGCTACTTCATCTTTTTCGAGCAATAATTCTATTTCAAGTTTTTGTTTTTTCTTAGGAGTTGAAAAACGCTTTTCATCTGATGCGTAGGTATCTTTTTCTCCTCGAACTAAAAATTCCATTTCGCAGGCTAAGCCTTCAAATTTATATGATGCATCATTTCCAACTGTCATTTGCTGTAATTGATTTCCATTGCCATCAAATAAAGTCACAACGGCTCCTGCCAATAGTTCCATTGTCTCCTTATCTCTAACAGTACCTTCAAGTACCTGTTCACATTCTGGAATTGTAAAACTATAAATATCATCGTCTCCCTTACCACCTTCTCGATTGGATGTAAAAAAGCCCTCTTTCGTTCCAAGGTTTTCATAATAACCAAAATCATCCATAGAACTATTTATTGGTCGGCCTACATTTTCAAGAGACATTGGCTGGTTTAAGGCCCTTTTATTTTCAAAATCACGAATAACAAAAACATCTAGTCCGCCTAAACCATTAAATCCATTTGACGATAAATATAAATCGCCTTCAGAATTAATAAACGGAAACGTTTCATGGCCTTCAGTATTTACAGCAGCTCCAAGATTAACGGGTTCTCCCAAAGTGCCATCATCATTAATATCGACTTCAAAAATATCTGATTTCCCTAAGGTACCAGTCATATCAGAAGCAAAGTACATTTTTGTTCCTTGTACATTGATTGTTGGGTGCGCAACGCTGTATTCATCACTATTAAAATGAATCGATTCAATGTTATCCCATTCACCATTGTCATTTAGAGTCGCTTTGAAGATTTTTAAACGATTGGTACCGTCTTCACTATTTTTATACTTTTTATTGTAATAATTATTACGTGTAAAATACATGACTTGATCATCTGGTGTAAAAGCTACGGTAGATTCGTGATATTTAGTATTTACATCATTATCAAATTTCGAAACGTTGCTATAAGTACCATCTTCTTGTTTATCTGCTGAAAATAGATCGAGGTAAGGTTGTTCGTTCCATTTATACTTTTTACCGCCACCACGAGACGATGCAAAAACAAGTTGGTTTTTATATTGAGTAGACCCGAAATCTGAAAGTTCAGAATTAATATCTAAATTATAAACTTCGAAATCTCTACTGGCTTCATCAATCATTGCAAGGTAATCCACGGTTGAAGAAAAAGCTCTTCCTCTTAAATCACTTCTATCTTCAGAAGCAAATTTTTTCATCCATTTGTCAGATTCTGAATAGTTTTCGATCGATTTTAGAGCCTGAGCATATCTAAAGTAATACTCTGGATCAATACCATCAACATCCATTTTCATGAGTTCTCCATACCATTTAGCAGCTTCTTCCATTTGATTGTTGAAATAGAATGAATTGGCCAATTTTTGTAGTAAATCCACAGATGTATAGCCATTTTCAGCAACTTCTAAAAGAATCTCACTTGTTTTCAAGTAAGCTAAGTTATCATACTCTTTAGACGCTTGTCTAATTTTTCCTTTTTGAGCGTATCCCATTGAAAAAACCAAGCTCAACGTTAGGATACATATAATTTTGTGTGTGTTCATAATCATTTTTTTAGAAGAATCTTGGTGATAATATTCGACCTACTTTCTGTAATTCAAAACGTAGCATAATTTCATGCGAACCGCTATTATAATTATTTAAATTAGTGGTTGTTGCGTCATAAGAATAACCAATATATAAGCCATCCGTCACTTGAAAACCAGCTAGACCACTAACTGAATCATCCCATCTCCATGCTACACCTAAAGTGAATTTCTTATTGAACAAGAAGTTTGCCGACACGTCCGCAATTAACGGCGCTCCTGAAACGGCTTTCACCAAGGCTGCTGGTTTCAGTTTAGTATTTTCACTAAGATCAAACACATAACCTGCAATGAGGTAATAGTTCATTCGTTCCTTAGCTACAGATTCCTGAAAATCATCATAATGCTCTGTAGTTAAAAAGTTAGGTACAGATAAACCAATATACCATTTTCTATTATGCAAATACAAACCGGCACCTATTGTAGGTGAAAACAGGCTAATATTTTGATTAAATACGGCATCAGGATTTTGGAAACGACCTCTACTCCAATCTGTATCGAGCAAATGGGCACCAGCTTTAGCTCCAAAAGATAATTTGGTTAGTGACTCATTCAATCGAATCGTATATGAAAAATTAGCGTCTATATAAGTCTCATTTGCCGGACCTAAAGCGTCATTCACAATAGATAAACCTAAGCCTATTTTGTCATTTCTGAGTGGCGCATGGATTCCAAGAGTTTGCGTTTGAGGCGCTCCATCTATTCCTACCCATTGTGTTCTATGTAAACCTGTAACACTCAACACTTCTCTTTGTCCAGCGTAAGCAGGGTTAACACTCATCGTATTATACATATACTGGGTATATTGAGGGTCTTGCTGCGCAAAACTAGTATTAATGGTTAGTGCACAAAACACTAACAGTATTAATCCTTTTACTAATGATGATTTTTGTATCATTTTAATATTGTTTTTAATCTTGCCGTTATTAATTATCTGTTTATGTATAACCATCCTACTCTTGGTTCAGAACCATTTCCTAAATCAATCACATAGTAGTATGTACCAACTGGTAGCTTATCTCCTTGACTAAGAACAGCTCTTCCATTTGAAGTACCATCCCAATCATTTCTATAAGTTCTTGTTTCATAAACAATATTTCCCCATCTGTTATAAATCTCTAATTTATTATTAGGGAAAGTTTCTATACAATCGATAACAAAGAACTCATTAACTCCATCTCCATTTGGAGAGAATTCGTTGTAAATCGTTAAACATATCGGATCTACACCAACTGAATCACTATTATTATTTTCATTCTGATCGTCTCCACCAGCAAATTGAGTAATCGTAGCTGTATTTAAATAATCACCAAAGCCTAAAACTTCAACAGTTATTTGTAAAACTTCAACTTGACCTGGATTTAATTGTCCGACAGTCCATTCTCCATCAATCTCAGAATATGTTCCTGCCGTTGTAATGGCTGAAACGAATGTATATCCACTTGGAAGAATGTCCTCTACCACAACTCCTGTTGCTGTTACAAACCCTTCGTTTGCCACTGTTATTGTGAACGTTACTTCATCACCAATTAATGGCTCGGCAATATCAAGTTCTTTCGTTACTGATAATTCAAAATCAGAATCTGTCATAGTTTCTGTTGGATCATCTTCCGTATTTCCATCAGTATCGTCTCCATCATCACTTGTATCAGTTGTAGTGGTTCCATCTGGTCCAGTTCCATCTGCTACAACACTATTTATCAATCCACCAGCATCAACATCATCTTGTGTAATTGTATATGTTGCGGTATATGTTGCTGTTTCACCAGCAAGTAAATCACCTTCTGCACTACCTTGATCTGCACTTACAAATATTGGACCAGAATCAAGTGTTAAAACAATACCATTTGCATCTGTAAACGTATCTACAATAGTTACATTATCTAATGTCACGTTTCCATCGTTGGTTACTGTTATCGTATAAGTAATAACATCTCCTACACCTACAACACCATCACCATTATCTAAAATATCGGCAACCTTAACAACATTTAATGACGTTGTTTGTGGTAAATCTGTATCCGTTGGATCATCTGGTTCTCCATCTCCATTGTTATCTGTATCGGTTGGATCGTTTGGATCATCACTATCA
>NZ_CANLNS010000011.1 GCF_947492715.1 uncultured Psychroserpens sp. | reverse complement strand
GTGTATCCTAATGATCCTGGCTCGAATGAATTTGCTTCTTCACATGAAATCTCCATGTCTTCCACTTCATCAAACTCTGCCATTGGTGCTGGCTCAACTGTAATTGTTTTTCTTGCTGTGATTGTTCTGTCACAATCATCAGTAAAAGTCCAATCTACATATAAAGTTCCACCACACTCATCGTATGTTCCACTTAATTCTCCTTGAGCTTCTCCTGAAATCTCACATGCTCCAGTTCCGCCATTAGTGTATCCTAATGGATTAACTTCATATTGGCTAGCTAACTCACAAGCTATAGAAATATCTTGTACATCGTTAAACTCTGCCATTGGCGCTGGTAATACTGTGATTGTCTTACTAGCAGTGATTGTTCTTTGACAATCATCAGTGTAAGTCCAGTTCACTGTAAGTGTTCCACCACACTCATCGTATGATCCACTTAATTCTCCTTGAACTTCTCCTGAAATCTCACATGCTCCAGTTCCGCCATTAGTGTATCCTAATGATCCTGCCTGAACAGATGCAGCTTCTTCACATGTAACTTCCATGTCTTCCACTTCATCAAACTCAGCCATTGGCGCTGGCTCAACTGTAATAGTCTTTCTAGCTTCGATTGTTCTGTCACAATCATCTGTGTAAGTCCAATCTATATATAATGTTCCACCACACTCATCGTATGATCCACTTAACTCACCTTGAACTTCTCCTGAAATCTCACATGCCCCAGTTCCTCCATTAGTGTATCCTAATGATCCTGCCTGTACAGATGCAGCTTCTTCACATGAAACTTCCATGTCTTCTACTTCATCAAATTCAGCCATTGGTGCTGGTAATACTGTGATTGTTTTCTTAGCTGTGATTGTTCTATCACAATCATCAGTGTAAGTCCAATCAACTTCTAAAAGACCACCACACTCATCGTATGATCCACTTAATTCTCCTTGAACTGATCCTGAAATCTCACATGCTCCAGTTCCGCCATTAGTGTATCCTAATGATCCTGGCTCGAATGAATTTGCTTCCTCACATGAAATCTCCATGTCTTCCACCTCATCAAATTCAGCCATTGGTGCTGGTAATACAGTAATAGTCTTACTTGCTTCGATTGTTCTATCACAATCATCTGTGTAAGTCCAGTTCACTGTAAGCGTTCCACCACACTCATCGTATGATCCACTTAACTCACCTTGAACTTCTCCTGAAATCTCACATGCTCCAGTTCCACCATTAGTGTATCCTAATGATCCTGCTTCGTATGAATTAGCTTCCTCACATGAAATCTCCATGTCTTCCACTTCATCAAATTCAGCCATCGGTGCTGGTAATACTGTGATTGTTTTCTTAGCTGTTATCGTTCTTCCACATTCATCAGTGTAAGTCCAATCAACTTCTAAAAGACCACCACACTCATCGTATGATCCGCTTAACTCTCCTTGAGCTTCACCTGAAATTAAACAAGTGCTTGATCCACCATTAGTATATGATAATGATCCTGGCTCGAATGAATTTGCTTCCTCACATGAAATCTCCATGTCTTCTACTTCATCAAACTCTGCCATTGGTGCTGGTAATACTGTAACAGTTTTCTTAGCTGTTATCGTTCTACCGCAATCATCTGTATATGTATAATCTACGTAAATAAAACCTCCACATGTTGTGTAATCTCCAATTACTTCACCTTCTACTTCACCAGATATTTCACATACTCCAGTTCCACCATTAGTGTATCCTAAAGGACTTGATTCAAAAACTAATGCTTCTGCACAAGTCACTTCCATATCTTCTACTTCATCAAACTCAGCCATTGGTGCTGGGTCAACAGTAATAATATATGGTCCTGCACTTAAAGGTCGATCACAAGAATCTAAACCATCGTAAGATACAGTTATTGTACCACCACACTCATCATATTGAGCATTCACAGTAGCTTCAATAGAACCAGAAACAGCACATGCTCCTTCTTGTACACCATTACTATATGTCGCATCATTTGCTGAAAAACCAGCTGCATCCTCACATGAAATGTTAGATGGGAATGATGGAGCTTCTAAAGTAGCTTCAGGTGTTGGTAAAACTGTAATTGTTTGGCTTTCAGAAACACTTAATCCACAATCATCAGTTGCAGTCCAAGTTCTAATAACCGTTCCACCTAAACATGCTCCATTTAAATTACTCGTATCATCACTTACGTTGATTGACACTTTAGATGAACAATTATCTGTCGCTGTAACGTTCTTTGGTGTAAATGGAATTTGATCAATACAATCTACAACAACGTCATCTGGTACTCCATTTAATACAGGAGGCTCTTGATCTCCACCTCTATATATAACAACTATAGGATCTGCAAAATTCCCACAATTATCTTGAATTGTGTACGTGTATTCCGCATACCACTTACAGTCACTCCCTTTAGAAACTTCAGATTTTTCAACTAATACGTCTCCACAATTGTCAATAAACAATGCTGCAATATCCTCAACAGTAGGACCTTGAGCTTTATCTGAAAAGCACAAGTTCAATCCATTTTCTCCAGTAGGAATTGCTACTTTCTTGTCCAAAAATGGTGGTTGAATATCGCCTCCTGAATACGTTACTACTAGATCTGGCACTACTGTGTTACCACAGGCATCCTTAACAGTATATGTATACACTGCAGACCATAAGCAATCTGTTCCTTCTGGTGCTCCGTCTTTAGTAACAATAACATCGCTACAATTATCTGAATACAACTCAGCAATATCTGCTATTGATGGTCCCTCAGGAGCATCGTCATAACATAAATTTAAGCCGGTCTCTCCAACAGGCAGCACTGCACCATCATTTAATTCTGGTGGAGTTAAATCACCTCCATTGTAGACGATTTTGATTTGCTCTTCAAAGTCTCCACACTTAACATCGTAAGTGTACTCAACTCTCCAGTCGCAATCATTTCCTTCTTGCAAGGTTGTTTTAATAACCTCAGCCGGGATGTCACCACACTGATTTAAATAAAGATTCGCCACGTCAGCCTCTGTAGGCCCCGGAGGCGCATCGTCTAGACAACGGTTGAAGAACGTACTTCGACCGGCATCTTGTGCAAACATTGTACTTGTACTAAACGCAAAAAGCATGATAAAGACGAGTAACGTCTTCACGCTTTTAGTTTGTTTAGTCATAAGATCAATGCTACAACACGATAGGTTTGTAATAGACTGCCAAATTTTGGCGCGCCTACCACTTCGAGTAAAATTGCTCATAAACATAACATTTGGTTTTAAATTAAAATTATCTTAACATTTATATTGACAATACATGTATTGTCAGCAAAGCGCAAATACGATATTTGCGTATAAGCTTCAAAATAAAATATGATGTACTGCAAAGCAGAACATCAAACTAGAATGATGTCATTCTAAATCAATAAATGCTAATAATCAATTGTTGTGCTATTAAACAATTTTTAAGGTAAGAACAGTAAATTTATATGCTATTATTTAATCTACTATTGGGTTGCGAGTGAACAGAACTCACCACAACTTACTTTCAAAAATATATTATAAAATACTGACAGCCAAATAAATTTATCCTTTTTTTTGATATTAAACAGTTGAACATTTTTTTTTGCATTTAATCGAAAAGTAATTCATTTTCGATGTAAAAATCATCGATAAAATGTAAGGTCTTTTCAATCAAATTGTAAAAAATCAAATCTTCTTTAACAAATGGTACTTCAACTCTATAACTATCTAAAAACGACTCAATTAATGGAGAAGACTTTAGAGGTTTTCTGAAATAAATTGCTTGGGAGGCATTAAGCAATTCTATAGACAATACTCTTTTTAAATTATAAACGACTTTGTAGCATTGTGTGGCTGCATTAGCACCCATACTTACATGGTCCTCCTGGCCATTACTAGAGACAATACTATCTACACTGGCTGGTGACGCTAATTGCTTGTTTGCGCTTACGATACTTGCGGCTGTATATTGAGGAATCATGAACCCAGAATTTAACCCAGGATTGTCAACTAAAAATGCAGGCAACCCTCTCAGTCCTGAAACTAATTGATAAATTCGTCTTTCAGAAATATTTCCAAGCTCTGCCACTGCGATTTTTAAATAGTCTAAAGCTAGTGCCAAAGGTTGGCCATGAAAATTTCCACCAGATATAATTTCATCTTCACCAACAAAAATATTTGGATTATCGGTTACGGCGTTAATTTCGGTTTTAAAGACTTTAGACACAAAACTCAAAGTATCTTTTGTTGCGCCATGAACTTGTGGAATACATCTAAACGAATAAGGATCTTGTACATGTTCCTTTTTCTGTTGGATAAGCTCACTTTCTTCTAAAAATGTCCTAACGCGTTCGGCAGTTTTGATTTGCCCTTGGTGTGGTCTAACTAGATGAACCAACTCATTAAATGGTTCTATTCTTCCGTCAAATGCTTCGAGTGAAATGCTACTTATTAAGTCGGCAAAATAAGACAACTTATAAGATTCCAGAAGTAAATGAACTCCGTAGGCACTCATGAATTGTGTTCCATTTAATAGCGCCAAACCTTCCTTTGATTTTAGTTGGATGGGATCCCAATTAAACTGAGTCAATATCTCTTGAGCTTTACAGACGTTTCCTTTATAACGTACCTCCCCTTTTGCTATTAGTGGTAAAGCCAAATGTGCAAGAGGAGCCAAATCTCCTGATGCCCCTAAAGACCCTTGGGTATAAATAACGGGTAGAACGTCGTTATTATAAAAATCTATTAATCGCTGTACCGTTTCTAACTGAACACCACTATGTCCATAACTAAGGGATTGCACCTTAAGCAATAACATTAGTTTCACAACAGGTTGTGGTACTTCATCTCCAGTACCACATGCATGTGACATTACCAAATTTTCTTGCAACTGCGTCAACTTATCTTTGGAAATCTTAACATCACATAAAGAACCAAATCCTGTATTAATTCCATAAATAGGCTCATCTTGATTCTTAATTTTTTCATCAAGATAATCTCTACATTTTTGGATTTTATCAATCGCTGTTTCTGAGAGTTCTATCTTCCTATTCTGAAAAATGATATCACAAATAGTTGTTAGTTCTAATATTTCCGAAGATATAAAATGAGTCGTGTTCATATAAAAATGTTTCGGTCTCAAAATTCAGAATAACATTTCTACTTTGCAACAAATGTTAATAATTAATAAAATGTGAATTAAAATATTAATAATCTGTATTTTTGAGTAACTAAAACAATTATAATTATGAAAAGATTAATTATTGCTCTTTTTGCAATGTCTATTATTGCATGTGAGCAAGAACCTAAAATTGATTATGCTGTGCTTTCTGGAACAATCGAAAATTCAAAAGCTACAAAAGCAGTATTATCAAATGCCGATTTTAAATCGGAAATTGAAATCAAAGAGAATGGTACTTTTTCTGACACATTACGTATTTCTGAAAATGGATTTTATTCACTCTCTTTTGGACGAGAAAGTACATCAATGTATATCAAAAAAGGAGATAACATTAATGTTACAGTAGATGCTAAAGAATTTGATGAAACAGTAACTTATACTGGTGAAGGTTCTGTAGAGAACAACTACTTAGCTAAAAAATATCTAAACAATGAAGAAGCCACTAAAGATGCGGCTGTTTTTTATGCTTTAGAAGAAGGGCCTTACAAAGAAGCTCTTGCTAAAATTAAATCTACAAATCTTGATGCTTTAAGTGCGCTTGAAAATGCAGATGCCGATTTTCTTGCTACTGAAAAAGAGAATTTAGTTTATGACGAATATGGTATGATAGATCGTTATGGTAGATATCATTCTTATTATGCGAAAAAGCCAGATTTCGAAGTATCTGAAAACTTTGTTCCTGACGCTATAAAAAACTTAGCTTTAGATAATGAAAGAGCATACAAGTCTTCTCAAGCGTATAGAAGTATTGCAATGGGTAAATCTCTAGATCCAATTTATGAGGCTATTGGAGATGATCACCTTGCCACTACAACTGAACATTTAAAAAGTATTGAAGCAATTAAAATACCAGCTTTAAAGAATGACATCATTACCAATCTAGCTGGTTTTCTTGTATCTCCAGGAAATCCTAATATGGAATCTATACATAACTTTTTTATGAGCAACCTTACAAATGAAGATGCTAAGAAAAGTTTAGTGGAGAAGTATGAAAAAAATAAGGATTTGATGAAAGGTAAACCTTCTCCTGTTTTTAGCAATTATGAAAACCACAAAGGAGGCGATATGTCTTTGGCTGATTTAAAAGGAAAATATGTTTACGTAGATGTTTGGGCTACTTGGTGTGGACCATGTATTAGAGAAATACCATCTTTAAAAGAGGTTGAAAAGAAGTTTCACAATGAGAACATAGAATTTGTGAGTACTTCTATTGACGAAGTTAAAGATCATGACAAATGGGTTGACATGGTAAAAGATAAAGAATTAGGAGGTGTTCAATTAATGGCAGATAACGCTTGGAAGTCTAAGTTCGTTAGAGATTATGCTATTGATGGGATTCCACGATTTATTTTAATAGATCCTAATGGAAATATTGTTAGTGCAGATGCGCCAAGACCTTCTAATCCTAAATTAGTTGAGTTACTTGAGCAAGAGCTTAAAATGCAACCTTAAGCAACCTATATATAACTAAAAAAAGCCACTTTAATGAGTGGCTTTTTTTGTGTCTTCTTTATTACTTTGACCTTCTGCAGCTTCGGGTTGTTCTGGCTGTCTAAATAAATCAATATAAGCCTCTCCAAGTGCTTCAATTACATGACTAGCAATTAAACTCTGATAGCCCAAATCTTCAATAGCGATATCTGCAGCTCTTCCATGTAAATAAACTCCAAAAACAGTAGCCGCTAGTGCATCATAACCTTGTGCCATTAAACCTGAAATAACACCTGTTAAAACGTCTCCCATTCCGGCTGTTGCCATACCAGGGTTTCCAGTTGTATTGATATAATATTTGTCATGAAAAACTGTTATGGTATTCGCTCCTTTTATAACAACAACAGCCTTATACTTTTTTGAAAATGCCTTCGTTTTTTTGAGTTTATCAAAATCGTCTTTCCATTTACCAATTAATCGTTCTAGTTCTTTTGGGTGTGGTGTTAAAACACATTGCTCTGGAAGTAGTTTCAACAACGCTTTTTTCTTGGATAGCATGTTTAATCCATCTGCATCAATAACCAATGGAGTTTTATTAGTTTTTAGGAATTTCTCCAAAGCAGAAATCGTCTTAACATTCGTGCCCATTCCAATTCCCAATCCAATAACTTTTGGTTCTATATCAAATGAAATGTTAGAAATAAAAGTTTCCTCCTCGTCTGTAATAACCATGGCTTCTGGGAAAGCTGTTTGTAAAATTTGGTAACCACATTTTGGAACAAAAGCGGTTACTAATCCTGCTCCTATAGAAAGTGCTGCACGACTTGCCAATACAACTGAGCCCATCTTTCCATAACTTCCACCAAGAACTAAACTATGTCCGAAATCACCTTTATGAGCAAATTTCTCTCGAGGTTTATAAATAGGCAATACTTCATGTTTTCCTATTAAATCTGCCTCTGTTTCTGTCATAAACAAAAACTCTCGATCAATTCCAATATCTAGTACTTCCCATTGCACAGAATACTTTGATGTTTCGGGTAAAAAGAAAATGAGTTTTGGTGACTGGAAACTTAATGTATAATTAGCCCATACCACTCCATTTTCATCTTCAGGAACTTTATCTGTATAAGCTCCAGATGGAATATCGACAGACAAGGTAAATGCTTTGCTATTTCTTAAATGAACAAACAAGGATTTTACCCAGTCATTTACAGGCCTGTTAAGTCCTATTCCAAAAATTGCATCTACGATAATATCATCTTTATGTATTTCTGGAAAATCGGCTTCGCAGCTTAACATATTCGGCCATTTCTTAGTAGTTTGTTTGATCAAATCATAGTTTACTAAAAAATCTGGAGATCGTTTATCGCTACAATTAACCACATAGGTATTAACATTATATCCATGCGTTATTAAGTGTCTAGCAATAACCAATCCATCACCTCCATTATTTCCAATGCCACAAAACACATGTATGGGAACCTGAGCTCCTTGCATGCGTACATGTAGCCAATTAAAAATTTGTATTCCAGCACGCTCCATTAATTCAGTAGAGGAAATATTTTGCTTTTTTGACGTTAGTTGGTCGCCTTCGTAAATTTGTTCTTTAGAAAAAATCTTCATGTAAGAGGTTTATAATCTGTTGTTAAATTGATAGCTTTTTTTCTTAACAAGGTACTTTATACCATTAGTCTAATTTTAAACTAAAAAACAGGTAAAACAACCTTTTAAGTTTTTTTATTCTTGTAAAAATAATACATTTGAAAGGTATAGACGATTTTTATGTTAAACGACACGCAAATATCCTTACATCATACCCTAATATTCAATGAGGCAACTCATGGCATGACTACCCTTAGGGGTTTTTAGTTTGTCATATACTCAACACATTATAAGTCCTTGCTTAAAGGATTAAAAAAGAAAAATCAACTCATTTATAAATCACTACAAATGAATGTTTTAAAATTTGGTGGAACTTCTGTAGGTTCTGCAAAAAACATAAATAACGTTATAACAATCCTTAATGATTATGCAAAAAAGGATAAAGTAATTTGTGTTGTCTCAGCCGTTGGCGGTATTACAGATAAACTTCTTAAAGCGGGAGAATTAGCACAAAATAAAGACAAAAGCTACGTCTTAGAATTTGATCAAATTACCGAAAAGCATCATTCTATATTAGAGACATTAATACCTTCAGATAATACTGAAATTTCCAACCGCTTGAATGCAAAATTGCAGGAGTTAAAAAGCCTGCTAGATGGTATTTTCTTGATTAATGAGTTATCTCAAAAAACTTCAGATAAACTTTTAAGTTTTGGCGAATTGTTATCATCATTTATAATTGCAGAAACTATAAAAAACAGAGGTTTAAACTGTCTTAGAAAAAATAGTCAAGATCTTATCATTACAAATTCCAATTTCACCAAAGGAGAAGTTCTTTTAGAACTAACGAATACTAACATAAAAGACTACTTTTCGGAAGCTAAAGAGCGCATCACGATATTACCAGGTTTTATTTCAAAATCTGAATCTGGCGAGCAGACGACTTTAGGACGTGGAGGATCAGATTTTACTGCTGCACTTGTTGCGTCAGCTCTAAAAGTGAATAGACTTGAAATTTGGACCGACGTTAGTGGTATGTATACTGCGAATCCTAAACTTGTGCAACAAGCAATTCCGATTAAAAAGTTATCTTATCAGGAAGCGATGGAACTCTCTCATTTTGGCGCCAAAGTTCTATATGCTCCCACTGTACAACCTGTTCTAGATGCAGAAATTCCTATTCTAATAAAAAACACGTTAAAACCAAATGACGAAGGGACTCTCATTTCAAAGTTAAATGAGCAAAACGGATTAGCAGTAAAAGGAATTAGTCACATTAGTAATATTTCACTAATTACCCTTCAAGGAAGTGGAATGGTTGGTATTCCTGGTTTTTCGAAACGCTTGTTTGAAACCTTGGCAAATGAAAAAATTAATATCATTTTAATTACACAAGCCTCATCAGAGCATTCAATTTGTTTAGGTATTGATCAAAGCCATGTAGACATCGCAAAATCTGCTATTGATACTACTTTCGAGTATGAAATATCACTTCATAAAATAGACCCTATACTTGTTGAAAACGACCTTTCAATTGTAGCCTTGGTAGGAGACAACATGAAAAATCATCAAGGTATTAGTGGAAAAATGTTTAGAAGTTTAGGCAAAAACAATATTAACATAAGAGCCATTGCCCAAGGTGCTTCTGAACGAAACATTTCTGCAGTAATTGCCAATAAAGATGTTAAAAAAGCACTTAACACATTACACGAAAGTTTTTTCGAGGTTAAAACAAAACGACTCAACGTTTTTATCACAGGAGTTGGTAACGTTGGCGAAAAACTTATTGATCAAATTCAACAACAACACGCCTTTTTAATGAAAAAATTAAAGATAGACGTTAGAATTGTTGGAATGGCCAATTCACGCAAGATGATTTTTAATGAAAATGGGATCGATTTAGATAATTGGACATCTCAATTTCATTATGCAGAAAAGTCGAGCTTAGGTGGTTTTTTTGACAAGGTTATTGCTCTAAATTTAAGAAATAGCATCTTTGTTGACATTACGGCAAATGAGGCCGTAGCTAAACTTTACAACGACTATTTAAGACAAAGTATCGCCGTTGTAGCATGTAATAAAATTGCCTGCGCTAGCTCTTATGATACTTATAAAGAATTGAAAGGATTGTCTCTAAAATACAACGCGCCATTTTTGTTTGAAACCAATGTTGGCGCTGGATTACCAATCATTAATACACTAAACAATTTAGTCGCTTCTGGTGATAAAGTAACCAGTATTGAAGCTGTTTTATCTGGTAGCTTAAACTTTGTTTTCAATAATTTTAGCGATAAAAACAACTTTCATGACACTGTAAAGCGTGCGCAATTTGAAGGTTATACAGAGCCCGATCCAAGAATAGATTTAAGTGGTATTGATGTGGCTAGAAAGATGTTAATTTTAGCCAGAGAAAACGGAATGAAAATGGAAATTGAAGACATAGAAAATGAATCTTTTTTAACCAAGGACAGCTTAGAAAGCAGTTCTATTGATGATTTTTATGAAACTTTAAAAACTAATGAAGATCATTTCCAAAAGCTGTATACGTCTGCTAAAAACAATAATTGTCAACTCAAATATGTTGCAGAATTTAAAAAGGGTAAAGCCAAAGTTGGGCTCAAAGAAGTTCCAGAAGGTCATCCGTTTTATAATTTGGAGGGTAAAGATAATATTGTAATGTTCCACACAGAGCGATATCCAGAGCAGCCACTTATAGTAAAAGGAGCTGGTGCTGGAGCTGATGTTACTGCTTCAGGACTTTTCGCCGATATAATAAGAATAGGAAACAACTAATGAAGGAACTTAAAATATTCTCACCTGCCACTGTAGCAAATGTATCATGTGGATTTGACGTGCTCGGATTTTGTTTAGACTCTATTGGGGACGAAATGGTTGTAAGAAAAACGGACAAAAAAGGTATCCATATTACAAAAATCACTGGTTACGATTTACCGTTCGATCCTGAAAAAAATGTTGCCGGTGTATCCGCATTAGCATTATTAAAAGACGTGCAACCTGATTTTGGTTTTGAGATTGAAATCTATAAAAAAATCAAACCCGGAAGTGGTGTTGGAAGTAGTGCTGCAAGTGCTGTTGGAAGTGTATTTGCAATGAATGAAATTTTGGGAAGACCTTATAATAGAACTGAACTCACTAATTTCGCTATGAAAGGCGAAGCCTTAGCAAGTAAGAGTGAACACGCCGACAATATTGCGCCTGCTATTTTTGGTGGATTTACGCTCGTTAAATCAGTTGCGCCTTTGGATATTTTACAACTTCCTACACCTAACGATCTATGGGCCGTAATTATTCATCCTCAAATTGAAATCAAAACGGCAGAAGCTCGGGCTATTTTACCTAAAAATATACCTTTAAAAGATGCCATAACACAATGGTCTAATGTTGGTAGTCTAGTACATGCCTTACATTCAAACGATTATGATTTATTAAGTAAATCGCTAACTGATGTCGTAGTAGAACCACATCGAAGTAAACTTATCCCACACTTTGATTTAATTAGAGAAACTGTACTTAAACACGGAGCATTAGGTTGTGGAATTTCAGGTTCTGGACCTTCTATTTTTAGTTTAAGCCATGGCCATAAAAAAGCTCAAAATGTTGCAGAGGCAATCCAAAACGTATTTGTCAAGACAAATATTCCTTTCGAAATATATATTTCAAAAATAAACACCCAAGGCATCAAAATTTTATAAATGAACTATTACAGTCTAAATAGAGAAGCACCAAACACAACGTTCGAAAAAGCAGTAATAAAGGGACTTGCACCAGATAGAGGTTTATATTTCCCAGAACACATTACCCCTTTACATCCATCATTTTTTGAAACTATTGGAGACAAATCTAACAGTGATATTGCTTTTGAAGCCATTAAACAATTTGTAAGCCCTGAAATTCCTGAAGCCGTATTAAAAAAGATAATTGAAGAAACACTTACGTTTGATTTCCCCATAATACCACTAAATGACAACATATCAACTTTAGAATTGTTTCATGGACCAACCATGGCTTTCAAAGACGTTGGTGCACGATTTATGGCGAGGTGTCTTGGTTATTTTAATCAAAACAACACGAACGAAGTTACAGTTTTAGTTGCTACTTCAGGAGATACTGGAGGTGCTGTTGCTAATGGCTTTCTTGGTGTTGAAGGTGTAAATGTTGTCATTTTGTATCCTTCAGGAAAAGTTAGTGATATTCAAGAAAAGCAACTCACAACCCTTGGTCAAAATATCACCGCACTTGAGGTAGATGGAGTTTTTGATGACTGTCAGGACATGGTGAAAAAGGCGTTTTTAGATGAATCGATTACTCAAAAAACACAATTAACATCTGCCAATTCTATCAACGTAGCAAGATGGTTACCTCAATTATTCTATTTTATGTTTGCTTATAGGGAATTGCATAAAAAACATAACAACATCGTATTCTCTATTCCTAGTGGAAACTTTGGAAATATTTGTGCTGGTATGATGGCACAAAAACTGGGACTCCCAGTAAATCATTTTATTGCTTCAAACAATGCAAATAATGTTGTTACCAATTATTTAAAAACCAAAAACTATAGTCCGAGACCTTCAGTACCAACTATTAGCAATGCGATGGATGTAGGAAATCCAAGTAATTTTATTCGTATTCAAGAAATTTATAATAACAATTTTGACCAACTCAAGACTAACCTATCATCATTTAGTTATACCGACGCTCAAACCAAAGAAGCGCTATTAGAAATTTACGAGCAGTTTAACTACGTTGCAGATCCTCATGGTGCTGTTGGCTATTTAGGTTGCAAAGACTATCTTAAAACGGACAATAGTGCCCATTGTGTTTTTCTTGAAACGGCACATCCTACTAAATTTTTAGACGTTGTAGAGGGTGTTATAAAAACTCAACTCAAACTGCCTCCTCAAATTAAAGCAGTTATAGATAAAGATAAAGTTGCTATAAAGATTTCTAGTTACCAAGATTTGAAAGATTTTTTACAAAATCGTTAATCCTATTTATCATGTCAGAATTACCTAAGCATCTTAATCTCATTTTTTGGGGTGTTATAATTATCATTATCGATTTTCATATTTCCAGTACCACAAACGGTTTCGGGCTTAAACTGGATATCCTTCATGATATCATTGGAGCTACTATGGTTTTTAAAGGTGTATCGGGAATCTCAAAAATTCAAGTTGATAACCCCCATATTTAAAGCAGCAATTAAACATGCATTAGTTGCCTCTGCAATTCAAATTCTGTTTTCATTTTATGACATTGTTATATACAATGTTCCGCTATTCGTTGGAGTTCTAATAGATCTTTTAGATCTTTATATTCTTTGGGGAATAATTATGTTTTGTAAATCAATGATAGTACTTTCTGAAACGTATAACCTTGAGCCATTTATAAAAAAATGGAATACCGCAAAACAACTATTTTTATGGCTAAACTTGATTCCTTTAGGAATTCTTCAAGTTATCATTCTCGTCTATTTGCTTTCTAATATAGCTGTTGGCCAATGGCATATGGAATCTGTGTTTGGTGTAACATTATCCCTAATTTTAACAACTACAATACTGTTAATTCCACTAATTTATGCCCTTGTAATCCTATACCAAATGCGAAAATTTAAAAGATTTTATTAACTAAGAAACTCATTAAATTTAGTCATATAGCCTGATTCGTAGCACATTTGAACGTATCGTTTCTTCTTTATTTCGCCATCTCTCTTAGGTAATTCAAAAAATATGCTCCATCTGTCACCAATTTATTTGTTTGTTCATATCGGGTATAATCGACGCCTCTTTTTTTCAAAAGTTCTCTGGCATCAGATAAAATTTCACTCAGAACTTCGGGATGTTCCTCTAACATTTTCACTATTTTCTTATAATTGATGTTTGACAAACTTATATTGGAATTATTGAAACCAACAACGCTGCTTACTTCACTAGTTTCTCTAGTTGTAGCTATAGTTTCGACAGGTAGCACTGTTGTATTTGTAACCACGTCACTATGTGCCTTATTACCTTCATTTTTATGAGTATCGCTTAAATTATTATATTCTTCAATTCGGAATGATTCGTCTTTTTCTTTTAGATAAGACAAAATCATATTGATTTCCTTTTTCAGCTTATTTATTTCATTTTGCTGTGCAGTTAAAACTTGAGATGTATTATTGGCATTTATACCAACAGCTAGGTTTATCATTGACAGCGTATTCGTTTCAGAAGCAGACCATGCTACTCCCACAACCTTAGCATATTCTGAAAGTTTAAGTTGCTTTGGTGAAATGGCTTTTCCAATACCATCATTTAGTCCAGATGGTACGATATAATCGCCTATAGAAACTTTACCAATAACCTTCACGGGAACTTGCCCCATAAATGCTACTTTTTCATAATATTTCTGATGTTCATCATCTTGCATATTACCAAGCACTATGGGATTTTGAGAAATCACCATGTAGTGATCTGCCTCTTTGGTATTCTTAGTAATCTTACCTCCAATTACACCAACAATATCCCCAAAATTAAAACCCTCTGAGTAATCATTTTTTTCAAGCCATTCAGCATAATCACCAAATCCCGATGAAAAGGAAACTCCAACATTGGCTGCATTATAGGTGTTAATTGCAGTCCAATTTGCAATAACATTCACCATTTCAAACCCTTCAACGACAGCTACATCAAAATCGTCTACACCAATAACATCAAATGCAACCATAGCCACTTGAAAAGCCGTTTCTAAAGCCACCATTGTTGTATGCCAAACAAACATAAAACTACCTGATAACTCTCCCGAAGTTTGACCTTCTATTCTACCGTATCTCACATTGTTGGCATTAGTAAACGACAAGAAATTATTTCCACTATTTGGCGTTCCTCCAGAAATTCCAGTTAACTCAATTGAAATACCTTGTCTACTTCCTTTTACACGTAATGGATGAGCCGCCGAAAACAAATCTCCTCCAACTGCATCCATATTAGCATCAACAATAACTTGTCCGTTCAAGTTACTATTTGAATTCACCGTAAGCGTATTACTTAATGTGGAAGTCCCTGTAACCGCAAGCGTACTATTTAATGAAGTACCACCATCAACACTTAAATTCCCAGATAAACTAGCGAGGTTTCCATTATTCACATTAAACGCGTTATTAATATTTGTTACACCATCAACATCTAGGACATTTAAGGCAGAGTTCTGTGTTACTGAAATATTTTCGAAAATGCCATCACTAAAATTAGAGATCCCTAATACATTTAAATTTCCCTCAAGCAAAGTATTCCCAGATACTGTCAAATCTGAATATAAATTAGTATCTCCTCCAACTGCCAATTCGCCATCAAAACTCACCAAGCCATCAACTGTCAAATCTCCTGTAAGATATGTTGGGCTTTGATTGTTAACCGTTAAATTACTATTAAGGTTAGTGTCATTATCAACAGTTAAAGTTCCCGATAACTCTGTAGGACTCTGATTATTAACAGACAAGCTATTATTTAAATTGGTTGCTCCATCAACATCTAATGTTGAAGTCGCAATAATTTCTCGATGTCTAACGTAAGGAATATACGTTAGTTTTTGATTACTAAACTCTACCAGACCATTGCCATCAAAAAGATCTATCTCAACCTTTAACTGCTTAGGGTTATTCCAATAAATTTGTCCAAATAGTGTTGGGCTTTGTGATGTAACTGCACCTTGGCCAATCATGAGGTTAATCATTCCAAAAGGATCGGTTTCCGTTTGATGAGTTTCCTGATAAATAACTGAATTTGAGTCATCTAAAATAGTAAAGCGCACCTCTAGTGGGGCATTTGGCAAGTTGTTACTTTGAATATCTACTCCTGGAATCTCTTGAGGATTATTGTCAATAATAACCGCTTGATAATTGATTCCATCTGTTTGCGCAAATACAATAACGTGTAACATTAACATTAATAATAGTGTGGTCTTCTTCATGACGTTTTAATTTAAAATGAGCAGTTACAATTAGGCAGACTTATGATAATACCAAATCCAAATTGATGTGCCGTGAGTTTTAATTCTTCTTTATCTATAGCATTACCTTGGTCTAATAATGCCGTTTTTCCAATGGAATAATTTGCTGTAATAAGGGTGTTTCTTGAAATTGGATAGGTCATCATTAATCCGCCTCTTAAGAAAAAAATATGATTATTAAATTCTTCCTCTCCTACAAGATTGAATACCTGATTATTAACCGTTTGATTGCCCTGTATTAAAAATTCTGCTGAAACGTTTCCTTTCAGAAAAAAGGAAAAATCCCGAACTCTAAATAATCTAAAATCGAGACCTGCTTCCAAACCTATATAGGTAACATCCCATTCAAAGAAATTATCAAGGGTTCTATCACTTCCAATGGCGCCATATCCATTGTATGTCGCACCAATTGAAAAAAAGAATGTCTCTTCATTATTAATCACATCTCGATACCCCATTTTCAAATATGTATTGGATTTAGATTGCAAGTTTTCTAATCCCAATCCTAAAGAGTTTTTATAATCAAATGCTGAAATGGTCTTACCCAATTCTAGATAGAGTTGCTGCGTATAACCTAAGAATGAATTCGCTATTACTAATAAAAAAACAATACGTTTCATACCCTTATTTCCTAATCAGTTTAGCCACAAATAACTCGGTACGCATTTGTATTCGTAATAGATATTGACCAGAACTTAAATCTCCAAAATTTAAAACTAAGGTCTGAACTGGATTAAAAATTTCGTTATAAACTAGTCGCCCTAAGATATCATGCATGGTTACATTAACACGATCGAAAACCGGTTCTTGAAACTCTATACTAATTTGATTTACGAAAGGATTCGGATAGGTAAATCCCAATAGACTACCATCTAAGTTTTCTGAAATCAAAGACACGTTTACGGGCTGCAAAAACCCTTGACGTAAGCTATAGTTGCTAGCGTCGTAGGTTCGTATAACACTTTGTTGACCAATACTCTCTTGAATATAATAGCTTTTAGCATTAGCATAGACAACATGAGATGACCCTTGAATTCCTAGCGATTCTCGTTTTAAAGTTTGAGCAGATCCCAATGAAAAGATGAGCATTAAACTTGTAACAATCCAGTTTTGATGTGACATAATTAACATGTTTAATTTCATCTAAGGTAGGACAGCAAATCACTAAAAAAAAGCAAAAAAGCTCATGTCCACTCTTTGTCCACCCCTTAAATTTTAAATCAATGTGTACGGATTGTAAGTTTACAGTGTCATTAACTTGACAACCAGTTTTGTGGTGCCTTGCTCTGGTTAGACTTGTCGTTTCGCCAGTAGCAAGTCGCTACAAAAACCAATGACAACCAATTCATTATAAAAAATCTAATGATGGGATTGGCCAAATCCCATTAGTTTGTTTAAAAGAGTAAGTTCTCCAAATGCTTGCTCTTTTTTTTGTTGGTTTTTCTGAAATATTATAAACTTCCTTTATCTTTAAAAGCAATAAACTTCAATACTCAATTACGCTATGGACAAAGCACTAGAAACCATGATTAATAACATGCCTGAGAAAACTGGCAAATCACTAGAAGAATGGAAATCGATATTAAGAAGTAAAGCCTTTGCGAAGCATTCTGAAGGTGTCAACTTTCTAAAAAAAGAACATGGCGTTACTCACGGTTTTGCCAATACCATAGTCACACTATCTAAAGAAGAACAGCACACAGCTGATGATTTAGTGAGCAGTCAATACAAAGGCAAAGAGGTTTTATTTCCGATCTACGAAAAATTACTAACAGCGGTAAAAGATTTTGGAAATGATGTCACTGTTACACCTAAAAAAACAAGTGTTAGTGTTATTAGAAAACGTCAATTCGTACTCATAAAACCAGCAACAAAGACACGTATAGATTTAGGATTAAAACTTCCAGACAAGCCAACTACAGATCGTTTGGGGAACTCTGGACCGTTTGGTACGATGTGCACTCATCGTGTACAAATCACTTCTGAGAATGATGTAGATCAAGAACTTATTGACTGGATGAAAGAGGCCTACATAAAAGCGGAGTAATGATATGAGTTAACTAAATGCTAATGAAAAAAAACAAATCCATAGCAATACACGAAACTGCATTTGTAACATCAATGTTTCGATCATCCAATGAACAATTGAGTCAAGATCGCTTCGCTAAACTATGGAACAATCCGAAAACCGAAAAATGGATAAAGAACTATCTTAATGATGTGTCTACTGAAGAACCACTAACCCACTGCTTAAGGAATAGATATTTTCTTGACACACTCAAAACATTAATAGAAACACATCATATTGAAGTACTCATTAATTTTGGAAGCGGTTTTAGCATGTACCCTTTTCTTTTGAATGAGAATCTCGTCAACATAGAAATTGACAAACACGAAGTCATACGGTTTAAAACAAAAAAAATAAACGATTGGCAAAATAAAAACGTACTTCCTAAACGTCAAATCTACTCTATTGGTGTAGATTTTAGTGACCATTATGAAGATGATTTAAAAACGCAAATAGAAACTATCAAAGATGGTCGTAAATGTTTTATTCTTCTCGAAGGTGTTTTGTTTTTTTTAGACAGACCCTCTACCAATAGGTTATTTAACTTCTTTGATGCGATTCAAACTTCTGGAGATTTTATTGGAAGTGGTTCTTTTAGGGGTGAGCTTAAATCTACAATGGCCTATAAAAGATTGTTGAAATTTTTCGATAAACAGATAATAAACACAGGCAAAAATGAATACCAAACTATTGAAGATGACTTTTATAAAAGCATAAAGAATTATGAGCTTATAGATCATCAGGATTATTTCAGTTTATCTAAAACTTATAATAATTCTGTACAACTGAAACACGATTTAATTTTAAATGAGCATTTTTATTTACTAGAAAAAGAATACCAATAACATCTTAAAACTAAAAAAACAGCTTCTAGTTAACAACCTCTGCATACAAATCAAAATCTTCGGCTTCAATTACTTTAATTGTTGTAAACTCTCCTGTTTTTAAATAGGTTGATGTTGCATCAATTAAAACCTCATTATCTACATCTGGAGAATCATACTCTGTACGTCCCACGAAGTAATTTCCTTCTTTTCTATCGATTACTACTTTAAACTCTTGTCCGATTTTCGCTTGGTTCAATTCCCATGAAATCTGAGACTGAATTTCCATAATTTGATTTGCTCTATCAATTTTAACATCTTCAGGAACATCATCTTCTAAATTATAAGCATGAGTATTTTCTTCATGAGAATAAGTAAAGCATCCTAAGCGTTCAAAACGCATGTCCTTAACCCATTGCTTAAGTGTCTGAAAATCCTCTTCTGTTTCACCAGGATAACCAACAATAAGGGTGGTTCTAATCGTCATTTCTGGCACTTTAACTCTAAATTCATTGAGTAGTTTAGTTGTTTTTTCTTTGGTTGTTCCACGACGCATACTTTTCAGAATAGCATCTGAAATATGCTGTAACGGAATATCGAGATAGTTACATATTTTTGGCTCCCGATTCATAATGTCTAATACATCCATAGGAAACCCAGTTGGGAATGCATAATGCAAGCGAATCCAATCAATCCCATCTACTTTGACTAAGTGCTCCAATAGTTCGGCAAGGTTTCTTTTTTTATATAGATCCAAGCCATAATATGTCAAATCTTGAGCTATCAAAATAAGTTCTTTAACACCATTGGCCGCCAACTTTTCGGCTTCGATAACTAATTCTTCTATTGGTGTACTTTTATGTTTTCCACGCATTAAAGGAATAGCACAAAAACTGCAAGGTCTATCACAACCTTCTGCAATTTTTAAATAAGCGTAATTTTTAGGTGTCGTTGTTAAACGCTCTCCTATTAGTTCGTGTTTATAATCGGCTCCTAAAGCTTTTAATAATTGAGGTAATTCTGTTGTCCCAAAATATTGGTCCACATTCGGGATTTCTTTTTGAAGATCTGGTTTATAACGTTCACTCAAACAACCTGTCACAAATACTTTATCTACATCACCTGCCTCTTTCTTTTGCATAAACTCCAAAATGGTGTTAACGCTCTCTTCTTTTGCATTATTAATAAAACCACATGTATTAATTACAACGACGTTTCCTTCTTCTTCATGAACGACATCTTTTCCATTGGCTTTAAGTTGCCCCATCAATACTTCGCTATCGTATACATTCTTACTGCAACCTAGGGTTACGACGTTGATTTTGTTTTTCTTAAGTGATTTAGTTCTCATAGTCAAATTTCAGGCTGCAAAGATACATCTAAAATTGGTCTAATTGTAATTTTTAGGCGCAACTCGCATTTTAGATGCTTGTTCATACACATAAGCCCATTCTAGTAGTTGTTTTTCACGAAGGCGAGAGCTAATAAATGTTAATCCCTCTGGCTCACCTTCTTCATTATACCCCATAGGTACAGTTAGGGCAGGATATTCTGCTACTGCCGCATAACCTGCATGATAATTATTTATAGATAATATACCATCTAAGTTGTGAGTTTTCATTGGTTCATCGAAAAAGCGTTTTCCATTTGCTTTTAAAACCGCTTTTATTTCTTTAAATTCTTCATCAGTTGCAGCATCGTCAGAAACACCTTGAAATAATCGTTGTCCATAAGGCATAACACTAAGACTATCCTTACGATTAAAATCCATAATATCTTCGATTGATGTATACTCTAAATAAGGATTTCCGTAGTCTTTAAGATAGCTTACTAAATCTGTTTTCATATCGAGATTAAGTAATCTCAAAAATCCTGGAAGATTAATATCAAGGGCTTTAATTTCAACAATTTCTGCACCTTGTTCCTTTAACACTTCAACCGCCTTAGCATAAAGCTCATCCTCCATTAGACCTTTAAAGGCGCCAAAGCGTTTCCCTTTAACTTCAAATTCTTTCCAAGCATCTTTCCAATAAAATCCAGGTTCCCACAAGGCATAAATAGACTTTGAATCTGATTTATCTTCTCCAAAAATTGCATCTAATAGAATGGCATTGTCTATAACATTTTTGGTCATTGGTCCAGCCGTATCTAATGTTGATGAAATTGGTACGATACCTCCTCTACTCACCAAACCAATAGTTGGTTTCAGTCCTACTATAGAATTTTGGCTCGCAGGTGATAGAATAGAACCCGATGTTTCACTTCCAATAGCTGCAACACAAAAATTAGCTGCCACAGCAACACCACTTCCAGAACTGGAGCCTCCTGTATCCATGATTCTTCTACCATACGGATTTAAAGTTTGCCCTCCAACAGCACTATAACCACTTGGACAATCTCCACAAAAGAAGTAAGCCCATTCGCTTAAATTGGCCTTTCCAAGAATTAGTGCTCCCTTCGATTTCAATTGTTTAACAATAAACGCATCTTCCGTAGTATTATCTTTTAAGGCTACTGCACCTGCCGTTGTAGGCATCTCGGCTGTATTAATATTATCTTTTAAAAGAATAGGCATTCCATAAATTGGATGTCTGTCTTGCCTTTTGTTTTGTTGAAATGCTTCATCTATAGCTTTTGCTTGGGTAACAACATTAGCGTTAATAGCAATTACAGCATTTAATGATAGATCATTTTCTCTATCAAATTTTCGAATACGATATAGATAGAATTTAGTTAATAGTTCATAGCTAAGTTGTCCTTCTGAGATATACTTTTGAAGCGCAGGAATATCCTGATCAATAACAAAGGGTTTCAATGTAAAGTAATCATCTTCAGTAAAATCTTTTAAGTCTTCATCGATTACATCCCATAATTCTGCATTATTGATGTATTTTGAATCTAAAACTTTGAATTCTCTAAAATCTTTGGTTGAAATCGCGCTAAGATCATTAGCGTCTTCGTCTGTTTCGATCGTTTCAACATCAGGAGAGCTGTCTTTTTTTTCTTCGGAAGGTTTGCAGTTGTAGGTTATAAAAAGGAGGCAGAAAAGAAGTATATATCGCATGGTTTGTATTTTTAATAAAAATACGGAAAAATCAGCTGCGTTCTTCAAATGAAATAATAGTTCCTTTTTCGATATAATTTTTTAAACCTTGTAGTAGTTGAGACCAGCAAAATGAAGAATTTCTAAATTCATGATTATTCTCTGGCCAATTGATATGAGAAAACTTAAACAAGGTCTTATTGTCATGCGTTTCTAAAGTAATCCCAAAGGTTGTTGGATTCCAGTCGGCATCGGCCTTAGTTAATTTTAAATAAAAATGATTATTAGTTTCAACTTTTGACACTTCAGCAAACCAATTATAATCATCTGTGAAGTTAAGATTATAAGTTGCTCCTAGTTCTGGTTGTCCAGACGATTTAAGCGTCCACCAACGATCTAAATGTTCAGGTAATGCAAACGATTCAAAGACTTTTTGCTTTGGTGCATTAATATAAAAATCGAAATAAATACTATGCATAAGGATTAAAACTATTTATGAATTCATAAATATAACCTCCTTTAAAGATAAACAAAACGGAATAGATAAATAATTTACGAACAACAGAAGGGTTATAGCTGTTGCTTTTTAACTCCTATAACTTAAGTGTACGCTACATTTTGTAAATAATACAGAACATGAATAAGGGCCAGAGCAAATGTCGCAATCAACAACATTCTCAAAACTTTTTCGCTTTTCATGCATTAGCTTTTTACTTGAAAAAACTATCTACAAACTCATACTTATTAAAAACTTGTAAATCCTCAATACCTTCTCCAACGCCTATATATTTAACTGGAATTTGAAACTGATCACTAATACCAATAACAACACCGCCTTTAGCAGTTCCATCTAGCTTCGTAACAGCCAATGTAGTCACTTCAGTTGCCGCCGTAAACTGTTTGGCTTGCTCGAATGCATTTTGACCTGTAGAACCATCTAAAACTAATAACACATCATGAGGCGCATCTCCTACTACCTTTTGCATTACACGTTTCACTTTACTCAGCTCGTTCATTAAGTTTACTTTATTATGCAAGCGTCCGGCTGTATCAATTATAATCACGTCGGCATTCTGGTTAACTCCAGATTGCAAAGCATCAAAGGCTACACTTGCAGGATCACTGCCCATTTCTTGTCGTACCATTGGTACGTCTACGCGATCTGCCCATACCTGAAGTTGATCAATCGCAGCTGCTCTAAAGGTATCTGCTGCTCCTAAAACAACATTTAGTCCTTTCTTTTTAAATTGATAAGCCAATTTACCAATTGTTGTTGTTTTCCCTACTCCATTTACTCCTACCACCATTAGAACATAAGGTGTTTTAGAGCCATCTTCTTGTCTAGGAAGTTCCGGAATGGTATAATCTGTGTCTTCACCAGAATTAGTTTCAGATAGCAGTCCTGCTATTTCTTCACGTAAGATTTTATTTAATTCTGATGTTCCTAAATACTTATCTTTAGCAACGCGATCTTCTATGCGTTCGATAACTTTGAGGGTTGTGTTCACCCCAACGTCACTTGTTACTAATACCTCCTCTAGATTATCTAATACGTCATCATCTACTTTAGATTTACCAGCAACCGCTTTATTTAGTTTCGAGAAAAACGATGTTTTCGATTTCTCTAACCCTTTATCTAGGGTTTCTTTTTTTTCCGAAGAAAATATTTTTTTAAAAAAACTCATTCGTTATACTTATTTATAAGTTCTAGTCAAATGTCACGCCGAAAATTTTTACTGCTATTTTGGCAGAAAACTGATCAAATATAGACATAAAAAAACTGCTTTCAAATATGAAAGCAGTTCATCATTAAACATGATATGTTTAAATTATTTTTTCTTTAAAAAATCATTGACAAACTCAGGTGCCATTACTGACTCAACAAACATGTAAGCACCTGTTTTTGGTGATTTTACCATTTTAATTGCTTTTGTAAGTCTTTTAGATCCTGTTTGTAATGATGCTACTGCTTTCTTTGCCATGACTCTATATATTTTGAGAGATAACTCTAATTTATGTATTAATTGAGTTTTCTTACGAAAATCTCTTATTATTTAATTTCTTTGTGAACTGTCATACGCTTAAGAATTGGATTAAATTTCTTAATCTCCATTCTATCTGGCGTATTCTTTTTATTTTTTGTAGTAATGTAACGAGAAGTTCCTGGCTTTCCAGATTCTTTATGCTCTGTACATTCTAATATAACCTGTATTCTATTTCCTTTTTTTGCCATTGTACGTGTCTTTAACGCGTTATGCTATTATTTTAAAAATCCTTTGGATTTAGCTTCTTTGATTGCAGCAGAAATACCTACTTTATTGATAGTTTTTAATGCTGAAGTTGATACCTTTAAAGTTACCCACTTATCTTCCTCAGGAATATAAAAACGTTTTTTGATTAAGTTAGCGTTAAATTTACGCTTCGTTTTATTCATCGCGTGAGATACGTTGTTCCCAACCATCGCTTTCTTTCCTGTAAGTTCACAAACTCTTGACATTTCTTTCTAACTTTAATTATGTTTCTTTAAAACAGGGTGCAAATTTAGTAAAACTTTGTAATATCAACAAACTAAAACTACTACTTTTTTAAAATTTCTTTTTGTAGCATTTCAAAAGCCTTATTTGCCGCTTTATTTATGACTTTTATACGATGATTTCCGAAGCTAAATTTTTCGGAATATACGGCCTCTTTTGTTGCAATTGCGATATATACAATCCCTAGATCTTCAGCTGTATCATCTTTCGTAGGACCAGCGTTACCCGTTGTTGCCACAGCAAAATCTGTTTGCAACTGCTCTCGAACATTCATCGCCATTGTTTCGGCAACTTGAGCGCTTACTACAGAAAACTCATCTATAATATGTTCTGGAACCTTGAGCAAATTAACTTTAACTTCTTTGGTGTAACTTACTATACTTCCTTTAAAATATTTTGATGCGCCTGGATTTGCTGTAAAACGTTCAGCAATTAATCCTCCTGTACAACTCTCGGCAGTCGCTACAGTTTTTTCTATTGTCGTGAGCTGTTTACCAATAACAGCTTCTATAGATAAATCTTCTTCAAACCCAACAAAAATGTCTTTAATTTGAGGCAATAGTGTTGCTATTTGATTTTCCATTTCTGTTTCAATGGTTCTTTTTTCAACTCCCTTAGCCGATAAACGCAATCTTACACGACCCAAACTTGGTAAATAAGCCAGTTTAATAAACTCTGGCAATTCATTTTCAAAAGTTTCAATGCGTTTGGCCAACGCGCTTTCGCCCATTCCGTAGGTTAAAAAAGTTTTATGCTGAATATATGGGAATTGAAATCGTGTTCTTAATTTGGGGATAACTTCATCTTTTATTAAGGCTTCCATCTCATAGGGCACACCTGGTAATGATATAAAAACTGTATCATTGTGTTCTAACCACATTCCTGGCGCACTGCCATACCTATTCATTAATACGTCTGCTTTGGAAGGCACAAGAGCTTGATCCAAATTGACCTGCATAATAGGCTTCTTTACATAAATTTCCCAAATTTGTTCTATGTTCTTTCTAACAGAAAGGTCTTCAACCAAGGTATCATTGAAATAATCGGCTAACGTTTTTTTCGTGATGTCATCTTTTGTCGGTCCTAATCCTCCAGTAATAATAACAATATCGGCATTTGCTTCGGCTTCGGCAAGCGACTTTAATATATGGGTTCGGTCATCTTGTACGGAAGTAATTTGATAAACCGAAACGCCAATGGCGTTTAGTTGTTTTGCTATGAATGCCGAATTTGAATCTACAATTTGACCAATGAGAATTTCATCACCAATGGTAATAATTTCTGCCTGCATTACAAACTGAAGTCTTGTTTGAGTTCTGCTGTAGCATTTTCTACTGCAGTTAATACATGCTGTAATTCTGTTGAGCAATCTTCTCCTACTCTTTCAAATTTCCCCCAATCTTGCACAACAATAAGATCTTGAAGTACGCCTAGTTCGAATAAATCTATTGTTGGTTTCATTTTATGAGCAGCCTGATAGGTATTGAAAAAATCCTGTTCTGAGACTGCTTTTTTTAGCCTTTCGGCATCTTCAGGTACTTCATCTAAAAATGCTTCGGCTAATGATTTGATAAAATCGGCATCATTATCTGCCAATTCACGTACTCTATCTAATTTGTAATGTTGTTCCATTTATTTTACTGTAATTGAAAACAATTGCTTGTCTTCTATATATCCCTTTAATTTATCGTTAGCAAGAACTTTGCCAACTCCTGCTGGCGTTCCTGTAAATATAATATCTCCAATCTTTAAAGTAAAATATTTAGAGACATATTCTATGATTTCATCAATTTTCCAAAGCATCAAACTGGTATTTCCTTCCTGTACGATAGCATCGTTTTTATACAAGCTAAAATTAATATTGTCAACACTTTCAAAATCTGACTTTGGCAACCAGTTACCAATGACAGCCGCTCCATCAAAGCCTTTAGCTTTTTCCCAAGGCAATCCTTTTGATTTCAATTGTGTTTGCAAATCTCGAGCTGTAAAGTCAATACCTAGTCCGATTTGATCATAATATTTATGAGCAAATTTTTTGGCAATGTGCTTCCCTACTTTATTAATCTTAACTAAAATTTCGACTTCGTGATGAATATCATTCGAAAAATCTGGAATAAAAAAGGGTTGCTTCTTTAATAAGATAGACGTATCTGGCTTTAAAAAGATCACAGGATCTGTAGGTCTTTCGTTTTCTAATTCTTTAATATGTTCGGTATAATTTCGACCTATACAAATGAGTTTCATTAGAATCCTTTAAAATAATTTATTATTAAACCCTCTAAGTTTTATTGCAGTAAGTACCTTTTTAGTATATAATGGGAAATCGGCATTAAGAAGCCATCCAAAATATCCTGGTTCGGTTTCTAAAACGTCTGTTACGCGTTTTCCTTTATGTTTTCCAAAAGAAAAGCATTCTTGTCCGTCTTTGTCAAAAGCAATAAATCCTGCAAAATCTGCAAATTTCTTTCTCGAACTAAATTCGGCAAGAAAACTTGTATCATTTTTGAGTTCATCGTAGCGATCTAACTGTCCTTTTAAAACTTCATAAGTGGCTAAAGTGTCAGCTTCAGCAGAATGTGCATCTTCTAAATCTTTGCCACAATAGAACTTATAAGCTGCGCTCAATGTTCGCTTTTCCATCTTATGAAAAATGGTTTGTACGTCAATCGACTGTGTGTTTTTCATATCAAAATCCACATCGGCACGCAACATCTCTTCAGCCAATAATGGAATATCAAATCGGTTAGAATTAAAACCTCCCAAATCGGAATCCTTTATCATATTGTGTACAATTTTTGAGATATCCTTAAACTCAGGTTTATCTGCAACATCTTCATCTGAAATCCCATGTACTAAAGTGACATGAGGAGGAATTGGAATAGTTGGGTTGACACGTTGGGTGTAGGTTTCCTCCTTTCCATCAGGATAAACTTTCAGAATAGAAATTTCAACGATACGATCGTTGGTAATATTTATTCCAGTTGTTTCCAAATCGAAAAAACAAATAGGTTTTTTAAGGTTTAACTGCATGTCATCAATTTTTGGGTAAAGATAAATAGAATAAGTGGAAGAAGATATTTTGACCTTAAACCTTTTAGTGAAAATTGAATATTATTAAAAAAATTTGCGTAACCAAATAGTTACACTTATATTTGTAACCAATCGATTACATATAAATATGAGAAGAGACGTTTTTCAAGCCATTGCAGATCCAGTAAGAAGAGATATTATTGAGTTAGTATCTAATGGGTCATTAACTGTAAATGATGTCGCACAGCAATTTGAAATTAGTAGGCCTGCTATTTCAAAGCATATAAAAATTCTTAGTGAATGCGGGATTATTGACATTAATCAAAAAGGCAGAGAGCGCTTTTGTCTCATACAGCCTCAAAATTTATTGCCTGCCTTTTTATGGATTGAACAATACAAAAGATTATGGGAAGATAAAATCGACTCATTTGAAAATTACTTAACAACATTACAATCAAAAAACAAACAGAATGAATGATCCTAACAAAACCGTAACCATACAGCGAACATTTAATGCACCTATAGAACTTGTGTGGGAAGCTTGGACCACGCCCGAGCATATTGCTAAGTGGTGGAGTCCTAAAGGAATGACTACAAAAATTATTGAACACTCATTTACAGTAGGCGGAAAATGGAAATATATTATGCCTATGCCAAATGGCAACGAATTTACGGCCGAAGGAATATATACTGAAATTGTCGAGCTAGAAAAGATTTGCTCTTTAGCCAATTTTAAACCAATGACCGAGGGCGTTGAAATTCAATCGATTTTCAAAAAAAATGGACAAAAAACCGAGTTCACTTTCCATGTAATACATCCTACAGAAGCCTATAAAATTGCGCAAGAAAAAATGGGCATTCAAAATGGATGGGGATCAGTGTTTAATAGATTAGATGAATTTTTAACCGATAAAAAATAGACGCAAATGAAAACAATGAATTGTAAACAATTGGGAGGTGCATGTGAGAAAGAGTTTCATGCCGATACATTTGAAGCTATTGCCGAACAAAGTAAAAAACACGGCATGGACATGTTTCATGAGAAAGATGAACCACATTTAAAGGCAATGAAAGATATGCAAGAACTAATGAAATCACCTGAAGCTATGAAAGTCTGGCTTGACAGCAAACGAAAAATGTTCGAAGAACTTCCTGACAGCTAATAAATAACATGCCTTAAAAAGAAAAGCACAATCTTAAGATTGTGCTTTTTATATTCAGGTTCCTATTATAAATAGGAAAATTAAATCTCTCTATTTGGGTCCCAAGCTTCTAAATAATCTTTAACCGCTTTTACAAATTGGCCACCTAATGCACCGTTAACAACTCTATGATCATAAGAGTGCGACATAAACATGCGGTAACGAATGCCTATGAAATCACCTTCAGGTGTTTCTACAACAGCTGGTACTTTTCTAATAGCACCTAAAGCCAATATACCCACTTGAGGTTGATTAATAATTGGAGTTCCCATAATACTTCCAAAAGTTCCAACATTAGTCACTGTATATGTTCCTCCTGCAATATCATCTGGTTTTAGTTGATTCTCTCTTGCACGACTAGCCAAATCATTTACTTTTTTGGTCATTCCAACCAAGTTTAATTGGTCTGCGTCTTTAATAACTGGCACAATAAGATTTCCATCTGGTAAGGCTGCTGCCATCCCCAAATTAATATGTTTTTTCTTGATTATTGAATCACCTTGAACCGAAATATTCATCATTGGAAAATCTCGTAGTGCTTTTGCTACGGCCTCCATAAAGATTGGTGTAAACGTTAAGTTCTCTCCCTCTCTTTGTTTAAATTCGTTCTTAACTTTATTACGCCAGTTCCAGATTTTAGTGACATCGGCCTCTATAAAACTTTGAACATGTGCCGATGTTTGTACAGACTCAACCATATGATGTGCAATAAGTTTACCCATTCTGGTCATTTCTATAATTTCGTCATCACCGCTTGCAACAATTGGCGCAGGAGCCGCTTTTTTAGCTACACCGTTAGCCTGTGCTGCCACAGGTTTTGAAACCTCTTGAGTGGCTACCTTAGCAGGAGCTGGTTGAGAACTTCTATTATCTACATAAGAAAGAATGTCATTTTTAGTCACACGTCCATCCTTACCAGAACCAGCAATAGTATCTAATTCGGTTTGAGAAATCCCCTCTTGCTTAGCTATATTTCGTACCAAAGGTGAATAAAAACGATCGCCCGTACTAACAATGGGAGCCACAGCCTCTTGAGCGGCAGTAACCGCTTGTGAAACCTCTGCAACAGCTGCAGGTTCGGCAACTTCTTGTTTTACTGGCTCGGTTTGTGTCGCTTCTGAAGAGCTAGCAACATCAGCTTCAGTTTCTATTACGGCAATGGTTTGCCCTACTTGCACAACAGCATCAACGTCAAATAATTTTTCTACCAAAACACCATCTACTTCACTAGGCACTTCACTATCAACTTTATCTGTTGCAATTTCGAAAACAGCTTCATCTGCTTCAATAGTGTCACCTACGTCTTTCAACCAAGATGTTATTGTTGCCTCTGCAACACTCTCTCCCATTTTTGGAAGCTTAAGTTCAAATTTTGCCATATCTGTAATCTAAGGTCAATAATTGGTTTGTTGATTGCAAAATTAATGAAAAATCAATACAATTATTGAGATTATTTCAAATAATTATTCTCTAGAAGTTTATCACCTCGCCTCTACTTTTAGAGTGGTCACTTCCAATGATAAAGTTAGAATTTTTTGGTAGAATTTTAAACGTGGTCGTACAATTTTTAGGAGCATTAGACAAGATATCTATGATATCCTTAAAACTCAGGAGGTTATTGTCTAATATATATTCTGTTTTCTCTTCATATAATGAGAAATGAGGCTGTACTTTTAAATCGGATTTTAAAACAGTATCCAGATCTGTATTCATTTCCGAAGACACTAATATTGTCTGATCTAACTTGGCTTTCCTTGCTTTGGTGGTACGACCAAATAACGGACTTAACTTAATTCCGAACCACACCAAGGTATCAAAAAATAGATTTGACTTAAAGTGCTTATTATAAAATATTTGCATGGCTCCATAAAACCGTTTAGCATAGACCTTATCTTTAAGTGTGCTTTCACCTTTAAAATGGACTATTGCAACGTCTCCGTGATAGCTATTAAAATATCCTGCTTTCTGTACTTTATAAGACAAATCAATATCCTCTCCATACATAAAATAGTCCTCATCAAAACCATTAACATTAGAATAAACTACTTTGCGCATTAACATAAAAGCACCTACAAATACAGAAACTTTAGCCGATTCTTTTTCATCGACATGTGAAGCATAATAGGATGTTGACCAACCTAACATCTTTTTAATAGCTACAGAAGGTGTTGGAATATTACGCTTACTTTCTGGTAAGAACTGCCCTTTACCATCTATGAGTCTGCATCCTAAAATACCTTGTTTGAGTTGGTCATCAAACTTATTAAGTAAACGTTCGAAAGTATCTTCGGCAACTATAGTGTCTGGATTAAGAATACAAACATAATCTCCTTTAGCCTTGGCAACACCGATGTTATTTCCTTTTGAAAACCCATAATTTGATTGATTTTCAATAAGGGTCACTCTGGGAAAGCGCTTTTTTATCATCTCGCAACTATCATCTGAGGACTGATTATCAACCACAATGATTTCGCTATCAATATGCACCAATGCCGCTTCTACACTTTTTAGACAGAGCTCTAAAAAATAACGTACATTATAGTTTAATATGACAACAGATAGCTTCAAATAGTAATTAAGATTTTAAAGAGACCTCGAAGGGAATTCTGTTAATAATACTACGACCAAGTGTAACCTCATCTGTATACTCTAATTCGTTTCCTACAGAAATCCCACGAGCAATCGTGGATGTCTTTACATCGAAACCTTGAATTTGCTTATAGATATAAAAATTGGTTGTATCGCCTTCCATAGTGGAGCCTAAAGCAAAAATTAATTCGTTAATTTTTCCTTGTTTTATCTTTTCAACTAATGACTGGATATTTAATTCATTTGGTCCGATACCATCCATTGGAGAGATCTTTCCACCTAAAACATGATATAAGCCTTTAAACGAACTGGTATTCTCTATAGCCATAACATCTCTAATATCTTCAACAACACAAACCACATCATTAATACGATTAGGGTTAGCACAAATTTCACACGTTTCAGTATCACTTATATTATGACAACTTTGACAAAACTTGATTTCGGTACGCATATCACTTAATGCTTTAGCAAAATTTAAAGTATGTTCTTTAGGCTGACGTAAAAGATGTAAAACTAAACGTAATGCTGTTCGCTTACCAACTCCTGGTAATTGTGACATTTCGTTAACAGCGTTTTCAAGTAATTTTGAAGAAAATTCCATAACGGCTAATTTACAATTTGTAAAGTAATTTTAAGTCTGATTGCATAAAAAAACCACTACAACAAAATCATAGTGGTTTTTTTATTTACAATACATTTTGCTTAATCGATAACAAGTTTTTTGGTGACAAACCCATTAGCATTATTAACTTTTACAAAATAAAGTCCTGAAGCATAGTTTGAAACATCTATTGATGTTGGTTCAGAAATATTTTTGTTCTTAGTAAAGTACATCAACTTACCAAGTGCATCGTATATTCTAACTGAAACAGGTTCATTTTTATCCCAGCTTAAAGTTACGTTGTTTTTAGCGGGATTAGGGTGCACTTTAAAGGACTCTAATTCAAATTCTGAAACGCTAAGCGTTGCATCAAAAACTTCAGATCTCCATAATCCACGACCATAAGTTCCTGCATAGATTTTATTATCTGCAGCATTGATTTCTAATTCACTGATACGTACATTAGGCAAACCATTATTAAAAGGCACCCAAGTATTACTCGTTGTATCGTCTATGTAGTAAACACCATAATTCATCCCTACATAAACTCCGTTATCATCATTATCCTGAAACTCAACAGCTAATGCTACAAAATTAGGCAACCCTGTTCCTAAGGCATTCCAAGACACACCATTATCTGTGCTTAAAAACACTTTTTGAGAACCAAATCCAGAAGAAGACACTGCTACTTTGGAAGGATCTGTAGGATGTACTGCTATATCTGTAATAGACCCTGTAAACCCAAGATCTAAATTGGTAGATTCTAACCAAATACTTCCTCCATCTGTAGTTCTATAAAATGTATCATTAATTGCTATATACATATTGTCGTTGTTGGCAGGAGAAATTTTTAAATGATCAATATCTAATCCATAATTTGGAGATATTGAATTCCACGTTCCTCCACCATCTGTAGATTTATAAACCTCATCAAAAGCGGCATAAATAACATCTGCGTCAATTGGATCTTGTTCAAAAGGTACAATCCAATTCCAGTTATTTTGACCTCCTTTCCCGTCTGGTTGAGAGATTCCAACTAAATTTGCGCCTCCATTAAGTGTTTTATAAAACGTTCCAAACTGACTTGTTCCGTACATAATCTGAGAGTTGTTTTTATCTATAAAACTCTCCATTCCATCTGCCCCAAGCCAATCTGTCCAATTTCCGTTAACATCCATTACAGAAGACCCATTGTCTTGTGCACCTCCTGTGACTACCACAGGATCTGTTTGGCTTATTCCTATTTTATAAAACTGACGTATACCAATTCCTGTTGTTAAATCTGTATAGTAATTACTATTAAGGTTTCCTGTATCATTTGCCACGAAACATCCACCATCGGTTCCTGCATATAATTTATATCCATCTGTTGCATTTCCTATAAATTCTAGAATATCTACATCGGCATGACAATATCCAATGTTTGCAAACTGCGCACCTCCAACTGTCCATTGTGATGAAATAGAGAAAGAAATGCCGCCGTTTGTAGATCTCCAAGTATTAACTCCTGCAATATGAACTTCATCAATATTACTAGGATTAATAGCAATATCCATATCTCTAGGAGCTTGACCAACACCAGCATCATTAACATCGTTAGGATCTGAGCTGTAACCAAAGTAATTTTTACCAGAATGATTTAGTGTTGAAAATGAAATTCCAGAATTTGAAGACTTATACAAATTACTGAACGCTCCTCCACCAGATTCTAACACATAAACAACAGAAGCATCTGCTGCAGATACTCCAATCATTTTAGGTCCGGTAGTTGCAACGGTAGGAATTTCTGTAAAAGTACCTCCTCCGTCACCAGACCTGTATAAACTAGACCCAGAAGCAAATACGATATTTGTATCACCAGGTTTGAATTCCACGTCATAAGCGCTACCACCAAAAACTTGAGTCCAATTGAGTCCATCATTTGTTGATTTATGAAATCCACCTCCTTGAGCAGTACAGTACATTTTAGTACTACTTGGTGTTGGGTCAATTAATATTTTGTTTACGTTTCCGTTTCCTATATCAGAATAAAAATTCCATGTTGCCCCAGAATCTGTAGATCTAAAAATTGTACCTCCAGTAGATCCCCAATAATAATGTGTTGGGTTTTTTGGATCTATAGCTAATGCATATACATCAATGTTAGACAGGTTATCTGTTAAAACCGTCCAGTTTTGTCCACCATCTGTAGAACGCCAAATACCACCGGTTTCTGCACCAACTATAATAGTTGTTACTGATGATGGATCTACAGCAATTGAAGTTACTCTACCAACACCTGGATTCCATCCAGAAGTCGCATTCCACGATGTAGGTCCCATTTCTTCCCAGGTTCCAACCGTTGTTCTTGCCAATTGATTTTGATTGGCATTTTGCGATGCAATGTAATTTTCTAATTCTTCCTGAAAATATTCAGGTGATTTAAGTTTTCCTGTGGCATCCATATTACGTTCTGCATTATAGAGCCACCTGCGGTAAGATTTGTATCCTGTTCCTCGTCCTGTGCCAGCATTCTCAAAATGAGATTCTGCAGCCGAAACGATTTCAGCAACAGTGTAGGTACCTTCAGCAATCATGTCTTTATAGTCTTGTGCAACTGCTGTAATGGAAAAAGAAGCGATAGTTAAAAAAGTAAGTATCTTTTTCATTTCAAATAAATTTAGGTTAAAATTACCCTAAAAAAAAAGTCATCCATGTCAACTTTTATTTACGTTTAATTTTAATTAGTTAATATTGTTTGCAATTTTTTAGCTAAAATAAGATATTTCGGCCAAAAACCTGTTAAAACCTCAATTATGTCGACGAACGCCATCATTTTTCTCATCCTAGCCTATTTTGGCGTACTTATTCTAATTTCTTATTTTACTGGGAAAGAAGATTCAAATGATGCCTTTTTTAAGGCTAATAAATCGGCTCCTTGGTATTTAGTGGCTTTTGGAATGATAGGGACTTCATTATCTGGTGTGACCTTTATTTCGGTTCCAGGTGCTGTTGAAGCGAAACAATTTGGGTATTTTCAAGTAGTTCTAGGGTATTTTTTTGGTTATTTGGTTATTGCCTATGTATTGCTTCCGTTATACTATAAAATGAATCTCACCTCCATTTATACGTATTTAAAGGAACGTTTTGGAAAAGTAAGTTACAAAACAGGATCGATAGCTTTTTTAATCTCTAGAATCGTTGGTGCATCACTTCGATTATTTTTAGTAGCAAAAGTACTTCAATTGCTTGTTTTTGATAAAATTCTAATTTTCGATCAATACACTATACCTTTTCCTATAACGGTTGTAATTACGGTCGCTCTTATTTGGCTTTACACTTTTAGAGGTGGTATTAAAACTATTATTTTTACTGATACTCTTCAAACACTATTCATGCTAATTTCTGTGGTTGTTACCATTTCATTTTTAGCAAATGCCTTAGATCTTAATAGTATTTCTGAAGTCTATAATAATGTAAAAGCTAGCAAGCTAAGTAAAGTCTTCTTTTTTGATGATTTTAATGATGCACAATACTTTATTAAAAGCTTTTTAGCCGGTATATTTATAACCATTACAATGACAGGTTTAGATCAAGATATGATGCAAAAAAACTTAACCTGTAAGAACTTAAAAGATGCACAAAAAAACATGGTTAGTTTTAGTGTAATTTTAATATTTGTAAATATTCTATTTTTAGTTTTAGGGCTTTTATTAACTCAATACGCACAACAACATGGCGTCACTGCAAATAAGGACGATTTGTTTCCAACTATTGCAATGTTACCAGAAATTGGTGTTATCACGTCTGCTTTCTTTTTACTAGGCTTAATTGCTGCGGCATATTCTAGTGCCGATAGTGCTTTAACTTCATTAACAACATCATTTTGTATTGATATTATTGAATTAGATAAAAAGCCAAAAGACAGTCAAAAAAGAGTTCGAAAACAAGTACATATACTTTTTAGTTTCATTCTAGTATTGGTCATTATTTTATTCGACCTCCTATTTACTGATGTTTCTGTAATATGGGAATTATTTAAGGCAGCTGGATATACTTATGGTCCATTACTTGGTCTCTTTGCTTTTGGAATTTTAACCAAAAAGCACCTAAAAGATAGTTATGTATGGATAATTGCTTTAATAGCTCCTGTAGTTTCTTATTTAATAAATATGTTCTCGGTAGACTTATTAAATGGTTATCAAATTGGATTTGAAATTTTAATAATTAATGGACTTCTAACCTTTTTAGGATTATTGTTTATTACTAAAAAATCTCAACTTAATACTGATTAGTTGAAAGTAAAACCAGAGTACAGGCTTCTTCAAAATAAATACCTGCCTGTCTTAATACATTCTGAAATTCTGAGTTCTCAGTCCCAGGGTTAAATATAATACGTTCGGGTTGTAACGATATGACGTAATCATAAAATGCTTTTTGACGCTCAGGATTAAGATAAAGCGAAATAGTATGAATATCTTTATAAGGCATCAAATGTGTATCTATTGTTACCCCTGCAACTATCCCATCACGTAAACCCAAGGCAACAACATCTAGACCGTAATTAACTAATCTGTTAATTGCGATGTTAGAATAACGTGCTGGTTTTAACGATGCTCCTAGCACCAAAGTTTTTTTATTCATAGCTCTATAATTTGGTACAAAAATAAAATACCAGAATTTAATGCGTCTTCTCAAATGTTAAAAAGATGTTAACTAGTGTTAAAAAAAGTAACACCTCACCAAAGTTGTCGTCTATGAGATAACAACCGTTTTATTTAAACAAAAAAGACTAATCAATCAAATCAATCAAAAAATGAAAAAAATCACGCAATTGTGCATTTTTCTATTCACTGTAATAGCATTTGCAACACCATCAAATTTAGACTCAAACCTAAGAGATGGAACCGTATCCGGAAGAGTAATGGATGCGCAACTTAAAGAACCGTTACCCTATGTAAATGTCGTTATTAAAAGTGCTTCAGGAGAAACGATAACTGGAGGAATAACAAAGGATAATGGTACATTTGAAATCGAAAAAATCCCTGAAGGAAAAATCGTTGTAAGTATTCAATATATAGGATACAAAACGGTATCAAAAGACGTTACCATTGGTAAAGGAAACTACAAAGTTAAATTGGGAGACATTTTCTTAGAGGAAGATGTTGCTGGTTTAGACGAGGTTACCGTAATAGCAGAAGTATCGACCATTCAACAAAAGGTAGACCGTAAGGTAATTACTATTGGAAAAGATTTAGCGGCCACTGGTACTGCATCAGAACTTATGGTAGGAATTCCTTCTGTGAGTGTAGATTCTCAAACAGGTGACATTGCACTAAGAGGAAATCAAAACGTTCGTGTTATGGTTGATGGGAAACTATCAAATATACCAACAGCTCAGTTACTAAAGCAAATTCCATCAAGTGCTATTAAATCTATTGAATTAATTACTAATCCATCTGCAAAGTATGATCCAGATGGTATGAGTGGTATTATTAATATTGTACTCCATAAAAATACCATGGTTGGATTTAATGGTAGTGTAAGTACTAACTTTAGCTACGAAAGACGTCCAAAGTTCAATAGTGCTTTAAATATGAATTACAGAAATGGTAAATTCAACTTATATGGGAACTATAGTAATAACATTTCGAAGAATTTCAATTTCGGTTTTATTGATAGAATAGACCAAAACACACTTCAAAATGTGACCGTTCTTGATAACAGAAAATCTCATGTATTTAAAGTTGGAGTTGATTTCTATATCAATGATAAGAACACGCTTTCAGTATTTACCAATCAAAATTTATTTGATGGAGGAACGGATGCTGAAACTGGTATTCTTTTTGGTAATAATACATTCCAGAATCAACTTATTACCAATGACGGAGACAATACATCTCAACAATACAATTTCGATTATAAATTAGATTTTGACAAAGAAGGGCAAAACATAGAGTTAGAAGTTGATTATAACATTTTTGATGGGGATGCCAACACAAATAACCTCTTTTCTGGAAGTGCTAATAATAGACCAAACTTCTTTGAGCTTACAGATACAGAAAGAGAACGTACATCGATTAATCTTGATTATGTAGACCCATTATCTGAAACAACAAAACTTGAAGCCGGATTACAGGCTAGGTTATTTAATAGTGCTATTGAGTACGAATCTGATGGTCGTTCGCAAAACGCAAATGGCGATTACATTCCTTCTTTAACTAATTTTGATTATAGTAGAAATATCTACTCTGCCTATGTAAATTATAGTAAAAAAATCAACAAATGGAGCATCCAATTAGGTTTGCGTGCTGAAACTGTTAATGTTGAAACCTTAGCTGAAGAAACAGACTTACAAACAAACTTAGTTACCCTAACTCCTTTTGACAATGATTATTTTGAATTGTATCCTTCGGCGTTTGTAACATTACAAGCTTCAGAAAAGAACTCATTTCAGTTTAGCTACAGCAGACGAATTGATAGACCTGGTGTTGGCCAAGTGAATCCATTACCAGAATTTAATACACCTTTAATTTCTAAGTTTGGTAACCAAGACTTATTACCTCAGTTTACAAATTCATTCGAAACGAATTACACGAGAAGATTAAAGAAAGGAACCATTACAGCTGGTGTATTTTACAGAAGAATTAAAGACGAAATTTCAACAATAGTTTTTGTAGATAGAGCAGATTTTAACCGATTAATTTTAACAGATGATAATTTCCAAAATACATCATCTTATGGTTTAGAAATCTCTTCTAACTATCGTCCAACAAAATGGTGGTCTATTAATGGAAGTTTTGACCTCTATGCGCAAACACAAAAAAGCATTAGTGAACGTTTAACTGCTCCTGCAGAAACGGCAACAGAGGCCGATATTGTATTAGAAACTGTAGAAGTTGATAACGTCGCTTATAACTTTAGAATCTTCAACAACTTTAGAGTTAGTCCAAAATTATCATTTACTGCTTTTGCTTTTTATAGAGGCGCAAATGAAAATATCCAATTTGATCAGGATGCGATGCATTTCGTAAACCTTGGAATGCGTTATAGCTTCTTAGAAGGCAATAGAGCAACCTTCAACTTTGGTTACAATGATGTGTTTAATACTATGAAATTCTCTGCAGATTCTGGAAGACCTTTTAGACAAAATGTAGAATTCAACTGGGAAAGCAACACATGGAATCTTGGATTTAGCTACCGATTTGGTGGCGGAAAATATCGTGCTAAATCTCGTAAAAACAGAGATAACGATGAGAAATCTGGAGGAGGTTTCTTATAGAGAACAAGTAAAGTTTAGTAACCTACATATAATAGTTGATGGTTAGTGTTAATGTTTGGTTATTAAATAAGAAAACCCAAGGCTTTTGTCTTGGGTTTTTGTTGTTATAAAGAATTTCGAATGCTACTGTAATGTTTTATCTGTATCTACGACTTAACACTTGTAAACAACATAAAGTTAGTTTTTTACATGTTAGAATTTTAGAGAAACAAAATTGATTAGTAGCAAAAAAAATCCGAAGCCTAAACGTTTCGGATTTTTTTATGAATCATCGTTTTGTTAATTGATGTTAAAAATGTTAATAGATAAAATAAAACACACTTTTTAGCGTCTATAGGTTGTGATAAGTTTTAAAGCTAATCAGTTTAAAAAAATCACTCTTTTATAGTTTTAGTGTTTTTAGTAAAATTGGTTAATAGCAGAAAAATCCCAAAGCAATAGCTTTGGGATTTTTTGTATTAAGATTGTTTCTTGGATCGCCTAGCTATTCCTAAAATTATTAAAATCGCTCCACAAGCCAGTCCAATATACTTATATTGAGTAGCATCGTAAAATTTAAATAGTATTAAAAATCCAAAAATAATGGCAGCGAGTCCACCTCCTAAAGGTCCTCTTTTAAAGAATTCGACATGATGTTTTTTATATGATTAGGTATTGAATATAGTCAGAAGTTCTAAATACACCTAATATCTAATCAAAAGACTTCATAAACGCTTTAATCTATTTCATATTTAAAATCCCAAAGCTGTGCTTCGGGATTTCTTTTATTATAATTATCAAAAACAATGCTTAACCCTTGTTTTATTAGTCCGAGAGAAAGACCTGTTTCTTACTAGATGTAAAAACAAACAAAAGGTTGCTTCAAAACACAATTATTTTTTTAATTACCATTTCATAATAACACTTCCCCATGTAAAACCGCTACCAAAAGCTGCCAACACAACTGTATCTCCGTCTTTAATTTTACCTTCTTCCCACGCTTCGGTTAAGGCAATAGGAATTGAAGCGGCAGTCGTATTACCATACTTTTGAATATTATTAAATACTTGATGATCTTCTAATTTAAATTTACGTTGAATAAATTGAGCAATGCGTAAATTGGCTTGATGTGGAATTAGCATATCTACATCATCTACTTCGAGTTGATTTTTCATCAAACCTTCCATAATAACTTCACTAAAACGAACAACGGCATTTTTAAACACAAACTGCCCATTCATATATGGGAAGTAACTCTCATCATTAGGATCACTTTCGGCGATAATATCATTCACCCAACGCTTACCCATTCCTGGTGCAATTAATACCAATTCTTCGGCATGCTCACCTTGCGAATGCAAATGTGTTGATAAAATCCCTTTAGTCGTATCTTCTTCCCTAGTTAATACTGCGGCACCAGCACCATCACCAAAAATTACAGTGACCCCTCTACCACGCGTTGTTTTATCTAAACCATGAGAATGTAACTCACTTCCAATAACTAACACGTTTTTATACATTCCTGTTTTAATAAAATTATCTGCAACAGAAACAGCGTATACAAAACCAGAGCATTGGTTACGCACATCTAAGGCACCAACTGTTTTAATATCTAAGGCATGTTGTACTTGAACACCAGGACCTGGAAAATACATGTCTGGACTCAAGGTTGCAAAAATGATAAAATCAATATCATCTTTATCAATACCTGCACGCTCTATAGCAATTTTGGCAGCCTTCACTCCCATTGTTGCCGTAGTATCACCAGAGCCTTTAACAACCCAACGACGTTCCTTGATTCCAGTTCGTTCCTGAATCCATTCATCGTTTGTATCCATCATTTTGGATAAATCATCATTGGTCACCACATTGTCAGGAACATAATGTCCCAAACCTATTATTTTGGAATTGTACATAGTAATCTTAATATTAAATAAGTCTTGCAATTTAACCATTTCAGTAGTACCATCTTTTAAACTCAAACCTAATTCGTTATGCATGCATAGTATCTCAAAAATGTCAGTTTGTCACCTTAATGTTCTTGGTACTTTTTTTGTCTTAGACATAATGAACATAAAAATTAAACATTGTCATTTCAAAGTGACACTTAAATTATAATTTATCATGACAAAAGGAAACATTAATGTATCGGTAGAAAATATTTTCCCGCTCATTAAAAAATTCTTGTATAGCGATCACGAAATCTTTTTACGTGAGTTAATAAGTAACGCCACAGATGCTACACTTAAGTTAAAACACTTAACAAGTATAGGTGAAACAAAAAGCGAGTATGGAAATCCGCAAATTGAAATTAAAATTGATAAGGACGCAAAAAAATTGCACATTATTGATCAAGGTTTAGGGATGACTGCCGAAGAGGTTGAAAAATACATCAATCAAGTGGCATTTTCTGGAGCCGAAGAATTTTTAGACAAGTACAAAGATTCTGCGAAGGACTCTGGAATTATTGGACATTTCGGACTAGGATTTTATTCTGCCTTTATGGTTGCCGAAAAAGTAGAGATTATTACTAAATCTCACAAAGATGAACCTGCAGCTCATTGGACTTGCGATGGTTCTCCAGAATTTACTTTAGAAACAGCCGATAAAACCGAAAGAGGGACTGAAATTATTTTGCATATTGCAGAAGACTCTACAGAATTCTTAGAAGAAGGACGCATTAGTGAACTCTTATTAAAGTATAACAAGTTTATGCCTGTTCCAATTAAATTTGGAATGAAAACTGAAACACTTCCAAAACCTGAAGATGCAAAAGAAGAAGATGCCACGCCAACTCAAGAAGTAGATAATATCATTAATAACCCTAATCCTGCTTGGACAAAACAACCCACAGAATTAGAAGAAGATGATTATAAAAATTTCTATAGAGAATTGTATCCAACACAGTTTGAAGAGCCATTATTTAACATTCATCTTAATGTAGATTATCCGTTTAATTTAACAGGAATCTTGTATTTCCCTAAAATGACGAATGATCTAAACGTCCAAAAAGATCGTATTCAACTTTACCAAAATCAAGTATTTGTAACCGATAACGTTGAAGGTATTGTTCCTGAGTTTTTAACAATGCTTCGCGGTGTAATTGATTCTCCAGACATTCCATTAAATGTGTCTCGTAGTTATTTACAAGCCGATGGTGCAGTGAAGAAAATTTCATCATACATCACTCGTAAAGTGGCAGATAAATTGAAATCTCTGTTTAATGCTAATCGCGAGGATTTCGAAAAGAAATGGGACGACATCAAAATTGTTATTGAATATGGAATGCTTTCTGAAGAGAAATTCTTTGATAAAGCAGATGCCTTTGCTTTATATCCTTCGGTTGATGGTACCTACTATACGTACGAAGAATTATATAATAAAATCAAAGCGAAGCAAACTGACAAAGATGACAAACTTGTGATTTTATATGCTTCTGATAAAGATACTCAGCATTCGTATATAGAAGCTGCAAAAGCCAAAGGTTATGAAGTATTGCTATTGGATTCTCCAATTGTGTCACACCTCATTCAGAAACTAGAAACAACTAAGGAAAAAATTTCTTTTGCTCGTGTTGATGGTGATCATATTGATAATTTAATTAAGAAAGATGATACCACAATTTCTAAATTATCTGAAGAAGAAAACACCAAATTAGATGAATTGTTGAAAGCAGTTATTCCTGCCGAAAAGTTCACAGTACAGTTAGAAGCTATGGATAGTGATGCATCGCCATTTATAATTACGCAACCAGAATTTATGCGCAGAATGAAAGAGATGCAGCAAACTGGCGGAGGCGGTATGTTTGGTATGGGTAATATGCCAGAAATGTATAACCTTGTTGTGAATACTAATTCTGAATTGGTTGGTGAAATACTAAACACAAAAACCAAAAAGAAACAAGAACGTTTAATCAATCAAAGTTTAGATTTAGCACGTTTATCTCAGGGCTTATTAAAAGGCGAAGAGTTAACTAACTTTATCAAGCGCAGTTATGATATGATTAAGTAAACATAAAGTCATTTACAAATAAAATATCAAAACCATCTTGTTTCGTCAAGATGGTTTTTTTTTCTAACTAAACAAAAACTAGAGTTTACTCATTAAAAGGTAGCGCTCGCTAAACACCTGTTTTTTTACATACTTAGTATCCATAGGTTTGAATGTATAATAACATTTAAAGACGACACCATGATTAAACCATTCAACTTAGAGATTAAAACACCTTGTTCTGAAAATTTCAACCAATTTACAGCAACTCAAAAAGGTGGATTTTGCCAGTCTTGTGAAAAAGAAGTTATTGATTTCACAAAAATGAACGCTCAAGACATCAAAACTTACTTTAAAAATAAAAGCAATCAGAATACTTGCGGAAGATTTAACAGCAACCAATTAAAAACTTACAATCAAGCGCCTAAGCAAGAAAAAAAACTAAGTTTTATTAGTGCTATTGGTCTTGCGTGTTTATCATTTTTTTCATTTGGCACACTACAGGCTCAAGACATCAAAAAGCAAACCCCCAACACAAAAACCGATGATTCTAAATTTACGGTTAAACAACAAGAAAAAGAGTTTTTTGTAAAAGGAACTGTTTTTGACGAATCTTATCCTTTACCTGGCGCAAGTGTTATTTTACAAGGAACTACAAAGGGCGTACAAACAGATTTTAATGGTAATTTTAAGTTTCCGGATAAACTAAAAAAAGGAGATGTGCTCGTTTTTACTTATGTAGGCATGAATTCCCAAAAAGTTGTTATTACAGATAAGCACACAGCATACAATATTACATTACAAGTAGACATGACTGCTACAGAATGTGTTCTTATGGGGAAAGTTGCTGTAAAAGAGGTCTACAAGTCTAAGAAAAACTAATAGTGTACAATTAAATAGGTATTCATGAAAAGGCTCATTCCCACTTTAATTTTTATTTGTCATATATCTTACGCTCAAGTTTCAGATTTTAAAAACATAGATTTCACAAGAGCAGACAATATTGCAAAACTTAATAAAGGTGCGAACCTAGATAATTTGGCAATACTTGCGCATAATCTTACCTCAACGCTTCCAACTCAAGTTGAAAAGTTTAGAGCTATTCATACTTGGGTTTGCCATAATATTAAGGCCGATTCTAATCAGCATGATATTGTTGCCAGAAAAAGAAGAACCCTAGAAAATGACAGTATTGCATTTATGAAATGGAATAATTCATATAAAAAAATAGCATTTCAAAAATTATTAAAGCGTAAAGAAACCATGTGTACAGGCTATGCTTACCTCATTAAAGAATTGTGCTTTTTAGCAAATTTAGACTGCGTTATAGTTGATGGTTATGCAAGAACAATTGACTCTAACATTAAGAAACTCGAATCGCCTAATCATTCATGGAATGCTGTTAACTTAGGTGGTAAATGGTACTTAAGTGACGCCACTTGGTCTAGTGGATATATTAAATCTGGAAATGTTTTTGTGAGAGATTATAATGAAGGCTACTTTTTGGCAGACCCCATATTATATGCAAAAAGCCATTATCCGTTAAACAAAAAATGGCTGTTAGATGATTCACTCATCAATAGTAAATTTGTGGCAGGACCTTTAGTTTATGCCGAAACTTTTAAACAACATATTACACCTTTATATCCAAAGAAAATGAATGTTGATATAAACAAAAATACAGAGATTAGTTTTAGCTTCAAATCTGAAAACCCAATCTCAAATAAAAAGATAGCCTTAGTAAAAATTAATAGAACCCATGAAACGTCTTTAACTATTTCCGATTTAAAAAATGAAAACGGATTAATCTCATTTAAACATCTATTTAAACATAGAGGCACTCACGATGTTCATTTAAAAATTAACAATGATATTGTAGCCACGTACACAATACATGTTAACAAAATGAAATAGTTAAATCGTTATGTGTTATTTACTAAAAAAAGCCAAAACACATGTTTTGGCTTTTTAGTGCAAATACTCCAAAGCTATTAACCAACTTTAGATTTAACGTAGTCTTCTACTTGGTCTGATGGTATTTCCTTTACATCTACAATAAAATCACCATTAGCACCAGAGATGACAATCTTTGGGGTAAATTGCCCAGGAAACGATCCATGCACTTTATAAGGTGTTGTTCCTTGTCCTATAGGCCCTGTCCAACCCATAGAATCAATTTTAAGTCCACCAACAAAGTGCTCATCACGCTTTAAGGTAAATCCGTACGAAAAATTTTGAGCGTCACCTTCAACTTCAATAACAAAAATTCCAGGTGTGCGCAAACCTGTCCATAAATACGTTGCTGTTGTCTTACTTGCATCTACTGGTTGTTTCATATAAAATCCCATAATATAATATTTTAGAGTCACCTACTCTATTGCATTGGCTTTTCGGTTATCGCCAGTATTAAATACTAAAAACAGCTTTTAATACAATTCAAATTTCCAAAATCACCTGTCTAGATTTTAGAGCGCAATCACTTATTTTTCAAATGAGTAATATTACCTACAAACAAAAAAGATATACGCGGTTTTTAATTCAATTCTACGCCATAAATTGTTAGTATTATGCATCTGTATTTTAAGTTATATTCAGAAAAAACTTAACTTGTTTCCAGCAAACATGTTATAAATGTCGAAATTACCATTAAACACTTCTTATAAATACCATCTACTTATTGGTTTAATTATTAGCTTATGGCTCGTTCTATTTTTAATTCTTATTGCGCCTTTTGATATTGCCGAGCTCACTTTTGCTGCCCGTTTAGAAATTTTACCAACTTATGGTCTCATAAGTTTTCTTGCCTATACTATATTGATTCCTATTCAAAATTGGATATTCAAACGTTTTAAGACTTGGACCATTGGTACTGAATGTATTTTTATTGTCCTATTCAATATTATTCAAATCTTTATCTGTTATGGATATTATAAGTCTAGCATTGTTAATGGCAACTATGATTTTCAAAAATTCGGACTTGAAATTTATCTTCCCATATTTTTTATTCTACTGCCTATAATTATTTTTTTAAGATGGTTTTTAAACAAAAAAGTTCCTAATCAAACACACAAAAAGCTCATTTTAAGAGGTGATAACAAACATGATGTTATACAATTGTTACCGGAAGAACTCATCTGTATATCAAGTGCAGATAATTACATTGAAATTAATTATGCAAAGCATGGAGAATTGCACAAGAAGTTATTACGTAATACATTAAAATCTGTTCAAAACGACATTAATGGTTTATTAAAAGTACATCGTTCTCACCTCATTAATCCTTCTCATTTCATAGAATGGAAAGGAAACAACACTATAATTTTAACACTTATGGAAGTCCCGGTGTCAAAACGTTATAGAGACGCCATTTTAGAAATGAATCAATCGTCCCTAAAAACGAATACTTTGTCCCAAAGTCAATAAATATGTGGCTTAAGGTTAAACGACTTATTAATTTTGATTTGAATTAATTTTTAAACTTCACATCATGACAAAGACATTTTATATAACAATTTTCATAGCATTCCTATCATATTACTCTAGTACTCAGGAAAAAATTAAAGCATCCAACGCTTTATTAGAATCATTAATAAACGATAATGTTGTTGTTGGTGCCTCTGGAGGGTTTTCAATTGATGGTAAAACCCAATGGAAATCTGCCGTTGGTTATTCTAATAAAAACGAAAAAATCGATTTTAATTCGGGCAGCCGAGTGAGAACGGCTTCAATCGCAAAATCGATGACAGCAGTTGCAATTATGCAACTTGTTGAAAAAGGACTCATTGATTTAAATGCGCCATTAGATCGTTATATTCCTGAGTTTATTCAAAACGGTAAAACCAAAATCACAACAAAACACTTATTATCACATACATCTGGAATAGGTGATTACAAAAATGATAGAGAAATTGAAAACAAAATTAATTACCAAACACTCTCGGAAGCCTATGATGTATTCAAAAACCGCAAATTACGTTTTGAACCTGGTACTGAGTTTTACTATACCAGCTATGGTTATGTTGTTCTTGGTATGTTAATCGAAAATATATCTGGACTATCTTATAAAGATTATATGCAACAGCACATTTGGGACGTACTAAATATGTCCAATACAGGCATTGAAATGGTAGATACAAATGAAGAAAAATCGAGAGTGATATACCATCGTGATAACAGAGGAAAGATTAAAAGAGCCAAAATTAATAATCTAAGTAATCGCACTCCAGCTGGAGGTTTATATTCTACAGTAGACGACCTTATTTTATTTGGCAATGCGCTCTTAAACAACAGTTTAATTAGTGCTGAAACGTTCAAACTCATGACGCAACATCATAGTCTAGAAAAAATAAATAATGGTTACGGTCTTGGATTTTACCTGTATGGAAAACAACCAGAGGAAGGCAGTATTATTGGGCATAATGGTGCTCAAAGAGGGACGTCTACACAGTTATTTGTTGTTCCAAGTAAGAACGTTGTTATTGTTGTGGTATCTAATACATCTGGCGCAATTAAAGAGGTGCAAACCGTTGCAGGAAACTTAATCAACATTGCACTTCGAGAAGAATAATTATGTCATGTCATGCGAAATCTCATAACAAAACGAAAAAAAGCATGCCTAGATAAAGTTACTTTTCTTGTTAATATAGACCGATTAACTAATATTTAGAGAGAATATCGACTCTAGCATACACATCTTAAAGGTTTTACGTAATTTAATGTGACCAACAACAGTATGAGTGCGAAGTGATAATTCAAAAATCAACGACATTTTTAAAGATCTTTCTTTTTCCGAAGAAGAAATTAAGATCATAGAATCTGTATTCCATAAATCCACCTATAAAAAAGGAAGTATTCTTTTAAGCGCGAATGATATTGTAGACAAACAATACTATATTTATAGTGGTTGTTTAAGGTCTTATCATATTGATTCGCACGGAAAAGAGCACACTGTCCAGTTTGGAGTTAAAGATTGGTGGATCAGCGACTATACAGCTTTCTTTTCTACATCCAAATCAATATTGAATATTGAAGTTTTAAGAGATGCCACACTGTATAGGCTCTCCAAAGAAGACAAAGAATATTTATATGCAAAAATCCCTCAGGTCGAATCGTTTTTTAGAAAAAAACTAGAACGTGCTTTCGCTGCTTTCCAAAAGCGTATACTATCCAACCTATCACAAACGGCCACAGAACGTTATATAAGTTTCATCAATAAGTATCCTAACATTGAGCGCAGTGTAAAAAATTATCATATTGCTTCTTATCTAGGAATTACCACAGAAAGTTTAAGTAGAATAAGAAAAGAATTACTCGCAAATTAAATTTCTTATCATACATCAATTTTTTTAAACATTTTTCATTCTAATTTTGCACAAATAGTAAGATTGACATAACCCTATTGTAGATCCCTATGATTAATAGCTATGAAAGCACAAGTAGAAGACACTTGTGCTTTTTTTTTATAACTTTAGATACTACATACTAAAAGTTTAAAAGCCAGCTATAGATGAAAACATCAAAATCGAGACGTCAGTTTATTAAAAAAGGAGCTTTAGCTACTCTGGCTATACCTGCATTTAGCACAGGTTTATTGGCTTGCAATTCTAAAGAACAAAAGGCCATTACTAATATAGCTAAATCCGAGAAAAAACTCAATATTCTAATCTTAGGAGGAACGAGTTTTTTAGGACCTCATCAAATTGCTTATGCCATCTCACGCGGACATAAAGTATCTACATTCACTCGAGGAAAAACCTTACCGACAGTCCATAAAGACGTATTTAAACACGTAGAGCAACTTGTTGGTGATCGAGAAGACAATCTTAAAGCATTAGAAAACAGAACATGGGACGTCGTCATTGATAATTCTGGTCGAAAAGTAAAATGGACAAAAGACACTGCTAATCTTTTAAAGGATAATGCAGGTTTATATATGTATACCTCTTCTACAGGTGTGTATTATCCCTATAAAGGAAATCGCATTACTGAAGACACAAAACTTGTTCTTGAAATGCCAGAAGGTCTAACTCCAGACGAAAAGTATGAGCAAGATTATGGGATTATGAAAGGAAATTCTGAGCTCGAAGCGATTAAGGCCTTCGGAAAAGAACGGGCTATTATTATAAGACCCACGTATATGGTTGGACCTGCAGATCGAACCAATCGTTTTCTTCATTGGCCACTACGTTTTGCTAAAGGAGGTGACATATTAATTCCAGGGAAACAAGGAGATTTTGTACAATATGTTGATGTAAGAGATGTTGCCGAATGGTATATTAGATTGGCCGAAAACAAACAATATGGAACCTACAATGCCGTAGGTCCAGAGGCATCTCAAAAAATGATTGAGTTTGCAAAGCAAGCATCAAAAACTTTTGATGTCCAATCATCGTTTACTTTAATAGACGATTATGAGTTTTTAAAAAATAATGGAATTTACTATATGATTCCTTGGGTAATGCCAGAAGGGGACCATTACGGGTCGGCAAGAATTGCACACCAAAAATCAATAGATGCTGGGCTCACCTATAGAGATTTAAAAACAACGATTAAAGATACATACGACTGGTGGAAATCTGATGCTGTATCGCAAGAACGTAGAACGGCATATGAGAATGATGTTAATTCTGTTTTAAATAAAGAAAAGAACTTATTATCGGAGTGGAGTCTAATTAAGAATTAATAATTCGCTCGCCAATAAAAATCTATTAAAAAACCACCTCGCATTTCGCAAAGGTGGTTTTCTACTTAATACTAACTAATTTATCAAGCTCTGTTATTTTCTATTTTGTTTTCAGATAGTTTAGCCAAAGAGAACGCTCCTACTGCCATAACTAAATCTCTAACTGCCACGTCTATGTAATGCCCACTAAATACTAATGTCAATGCTATTACGATTAACCAGCCCATAACCACCAAAGCACCAATTTTTGGCTTTAAGAACACCAAAATTCCTGCGATAATTTCGATGATTCCTACAATCATCATAAAAGTACCTGCTTCCAATGGTATTAACTCTGAAAATCCAGAGGAAATATACTGACTCCAGTCGGTTAATATATTTACAAACTTGTCTAAACCTGCAATAATAGGAACAAGACCAAACGTGTATTTTAAAACTGTTTTCACTAACTCTACATTTGAATTCATAATGTTTTGGTTTTATAATTTTTAAATTTGTTTCAGGCTTTAGATAAAGGACCTATCAAAAGGTTACAAAATTTTGTAACTATTTCTGAATATTTATATCTAAAGGAAAAAGGCACATCAATGGAAGTCATCAAAATCAATGATTTTAATCATCATACCTTATCAGAATCGAACATTATTAAACGCATTCTGTCTGGAGAAAAAGAACTCTTTGAGATTTTATTAAGACGAAATAATCAAAAGCTATATCGCGTCATTCGAGGTTATTTAACCGACGCTGCTGAGATTGAAGACATCATGCAAAACACGCATTTGAAGGCTTATGAAAAGTTATACCAATTTAAGCATAATGCAAGTTATTCAACTTGGCTTATTAGAATTGGCATTAATGAAGCGCTTGCTAGACTAAAGACAAAATCTAAACTATATCATTTAAATACACCTCAACAGTTAAATAGTAATTCTATTTTGGAACAACCAGACACAACACAATTAAATCCTGAGAGTAGAATTATCAGACAAGAAACGCAACAGCTTTTAGAGAATGCGATTGACAAATTAGATAGTAAATACAAGACAGTCTACATTCTAAAGGAAGTAGAAGGCATGACTATAAAAGACATCGCTATATGTCTTGATATTTCAACAGCGAACACTAAAGTAAGGTTACATAGAGCAAAACATATGCTCAAAGACAAACTATTTGAGGTGACGACAAATGTCGATATTTTTCAATTCGGATTTAGTAAATGTGACCAACTTACAGCTCAAACTATGGCCATTATTTTAAAGAATTAAAATAAAAAAAGACCCCTGACATATTCTGACACATGCTCAAATATCTTTGCACTACGTTTAACAATTAAATCAATTTAAAAAATGAAAAATGCAGTGAACTGGTTTGAAATACCAGTAAAAGATTACGAAAGAGCTAAGCAATTTTATGCTACAGTTATGGACTCTAAAATTACCGATCTTCCCATGCCTGAAGACAATATGAAGTATGGTGTATTTGAATATGATGAAGATAATAATGGTGTTGGAGGTGCTATCATTGAAGGTGAAGGTCAAAACCCAACAACTGACGGAGCTACAATTTATTTAAATGGTGGAGAAAATCTTGAAACCGCTCTAAACAAAGTAGAGGCCAATGGCGGAAAAGTAATGATGCCCAAAACAGACATTGGTCAGTTTGGTTTTATTGCACAATTCCTAGATACAGAAGGGAATCGTGTTGCATTACATTCTATTCTATAAACTAGTGTTGGCTTATCAATCAAAAAACAAAGAGATAGTGAATTGCTATGTGGTTCACTATCTTTGTGCTTATGTCTCAATTATCAAGACTTATCTCTATATTAACCCTATTGCGATCTAAGCGATTGCTAACAGCTAACGAACTTGCAAGCAAGTTTAATGTTAGTGTTAGAACAGTATACAGAGACATTAGAAAACTTGAGGAAGCTGGTGTCCCAGTAATGACTATAGAAGGTAAAGGCTACTCACTCATGGAAGGCTATACTGTAGCTCCTATTCAGTTTACCGAAAAACAGGCCAATGCACTCATTACGGCAGAACACCTTGTTAATCAAACAAACGACTCTTCATTTGCCAACGATTTTAAAGAGGCTCTTACCAAGATAAAATCTGTATTTAAGACCTCCGTTCAAGAAAAAAGTGAACGCCTTAAAAGCAAAATCTATGTTTTTGACTCTAATTACGAAAACATCACTAGTAATGCCCTTTCTGAAATACAACTTGCCATTACCAATTTCAACTATGTAGAAATTTACTACCGAAAAGCAGAGGATCCTAATATCACATTTAGAAAAATAGAGCCCTATGCCTTTTATGTCACACAGCATAAATGGATTTTGATTGCTTGGTGCCATTTAAGACACGATTATCGAGCTTTTAGAGTAGATCGTGTTCAGAATTTTAAAATCTTAACCGAGACTTTTGAAGATCGAAAATTTAATCTGCAAACCTATTTTCAGTCTTGTCCTTATGATACTAAATAAGATACTACCCAACGGTTAAATCAAAAAACTCAAATTAGTTAATCGACAAATCCATGCTATTTACAGCATCCGAAATCTCATAACCTAGACGATAGCCTTCTGTACAATCTATACGCATATGAACACCCAAAGGAATTCTAGAGAATGCGTTTTCTTCTGCCATATCACTTAAAGCGTTATATGCTCTTGGCGCACCTCTAAATTCAGTTTCGCCTTCATGTGTTCTATCTGTAAAGTTAATATCATTTCCAAATACGTTTATCATTATTCCCGCTGCCGCTGAGGCAAATGTGGAATGCCCAGAAGGATACCCAGGAAACGAGGGATTTGGCCAAAAAATTAATCGATACAAATTGGTCTCATATTCTGAATCGATAAATTCTTCGATATATACATTTGGTCGCATCACCATATACTCATATTTATCTGCCCAACAGGATACAGCAGCATCATTAAGTGAAAAACCTAATTTCAGAAAAAGTTCTAATGTTAATTCAGAATCTAAATCAAATTGTTCGACAAGTTGTCCAGCAATTGAAAATTGCCTGCCTGGAGGACTCATCATTAAGCCTTCAACATCATTAGACCAAAACTCTGCAATCCATAAATCGTCATTATCCTCTACTTTTGCAGCATTATTTGATTCATAAACTTCATACATTTCATTGTAATATGAACTGTTAGTCGTTTCATTATAAATTATTGATGGCGGATTGGTTGTAGTTTCTTCAGAAGAAATCACAAAAGTTCTCACAGATTCCCAATATGGAAACAAAGCTCTTTCCTCGTCTGCACTGTAGGTCCAAAAACCATCACCAACAGGAGGCTCATATGATAAAGGTTGTGGCTCTAATATCTGCTGTTCGGCTTCTATATCTGTTTGGCTATAGGCAATGACACGTTCGGCTACGTAATTTCCCCAATCCCTCGAATCTTGTAATAAATCATTTGACAAACCTGCAGAGAATTGAGTGTCCTTTTCTTCTTCTAATTGCCCTATTAAGGTCTCAAGACCTCCTGTAACATTATACATGAAATGTTCCATCACGCGACTATAACATGTGTTTAATGCAATGTTTATATCTATATCAATGGCACGTTGACTATCATCAATAGTCAATTCCAAGAATCTAGCCTCGTTAGATGCATATCCTTCCATGTCATAGACACAAGTTTCGTAAGCGGCAAGGTGAATATAAGCAAGCGATCTTGCTGTGGCGGTTGGTCGCATACCAAAAGCCGATCGATCAATTTCGAGCCATAGATTATTCCAATCAATTATAAGTTGGGTTGTTTCATTTGTGATGCCTTCTGGTTCAATAACCGCAAAATCATCATTATCATTAGCGCAGGAAACGGAAAGTCCTAATACCAATAAGACTATTGGCATCCATTTTAAGTTTGGGTTTTTCATAATGTTAGAGTTTAAGTTAGAAAAAAAGCATAGCATTAATTAAATGCACCAATCACTTTAAAAATTAACCTGAATGAAAATTAGCAAAAAGTGAAGAGTTTAATTGTATAATCTCGACCTACTATAGATTTTAATTGTTTAAAAGCCTTTTTGAATTTATCATGAAGCATTTAGTAACTAAAACATGACCATATCATTTAAGGCCAAACCATAGACATAAAAAAGCACTATTTTTATATCAGTCCCGGCTAATAACCTGTAACTAAATTTCTATTCAGTCGTCAAACAATAAGTTAAACCATATTCAATTAAAATCAATCACGATGAAAACCAACCAACCCATATTAAAAGCACTCTTAGTTAGTCTTTGCTTTATCCTTACCTTCTCTACCACTGCTCAAAATTTAAGCGCCGAAATTGATGCTTATGTTAATGAACAATACAATTCTGAAACTCCTGGCGCCTCCATTTTAGTTGCAAAAGATGGTAAGGTCATTTATAAAAACGGTTTTGGAATGGCCAATTTAGAAGTTGATGTAAAAGCCGCTCCAAAACATGTATTCGAAATAGGTTCTATAACCAAACAATTTACAGCGGTCTCTATTTTAATGCTTGAAGAACAAGGCAAACTAAGCGTCAATGATGAGATTACCAAATACATTCCAGATTACCCAACACAAGGCAAAACTATTACGATTCATCATTTATTAAATCATACGTCTGGTATAAAAAGTTATACCAATATGCCAAGTTTCATGACCGAAGCAAGAACAGATATGACGCCAACAGAACTTATTGATAAATTTAAAAATGAACCTATGGAGTTCGATCCAGGAACAGCCTTTAACTACAACAACTCTGGCTATGTTCTTTTAGGTTACATCATTGAAGTGATTTCAGAACAAAGCTATGCCGATTTTATTCAAACCAATATTTTTGATAAGGTTGGTATGACAAATTCTTATTATGGTAGCATGACAAAATTAATACCTAATCGTGCTAGTGGATATTCTGAGGCTGACTCTGGATATCAAAATGCCAATTATTTAAGTTTAACCTTACCATATGCAGCCGGGTCGATTATGTCAACAACAGAAGACCTACTAAAATGGCAAAATGCTATTAGTGCCAATGTGCTCATTAAAAGGAGCTCTTTGGAAAAGGCTATTAATGGATCCCAATTAAATTCGGGTGAAGCCATTCCTTATGGCTATGGTTGGATAAAAGGTAATGTCAATGGATCCAGAACAGTAGAGCATTCTGGTGGTATTTTTGGCTATTCTACCAATGGTATTTTTCTCCCTGAAGAAAACGTCTATGTTATTGGGTTATCAAATTGTGATTGTGGTAATATAGGTGCAACTGTGTCTAATATCGCTGCTATGGCCATTGGAAAACCATTTCAGAAAATAGAAGATGCCATAAGTTTGTCCGAAAAACAACTTAGCAAGTGGGTTGGTGCCTATCAATATGATGGAGGTATTGTACGACATATCACCCTAAAAGACAACCAACTATACAGTCAACGAGAAGGTAGTACAAACTTAAAAATCTACCCAATGACTGAAACTAACTTTATCTTTGATGGTGGTGATACCTCGTATGATTTTTATACTGAAAATGGAGAGCGTATGGTAAAAATGACCGCTAATGGAAATGCAATAACTGGTAAAGGAATAGATAAGGCTCCACCAGCACAACGTGAAGAAATTACTCTAGCACCAGAAGTTTTAGCCAATTACATAGGAACCTACGAATTACAGCCAACATTTCATATTACTGTAAGTGTTAGGGACAACAAAATTTATGCTGTTGCAACGGGTCAAAGTGAAGTTGAACTGTTTGCTTCAGAAAAAGATAAATTCTTTTTAAAGGTCGTTCCTGCCGAAATCCATTTCAAAAGAAATGACAAAGGAAACATTGAGAGCTTAACACTTCACCAAGGTGGACAACAAGTTCCAGGAAAAAAAGTAGACTAATTGATGAAACATCAACGTATAAAAAACCATCCTGAAATATCAGGATGGTTTTTTTATAACAGAGATAAAAGCTGTAAATTAGGGCGTCAATAATCTGCAACACAATGGGACGTATACATCTTTTCGAATTTGAAGACCAGCAATGGTTTCCATCATTTCTAAGAAATTACGGAACAGATTTTTTGCAATTTTTATCAAACAAAGCCAAAATTTATAAGCCTATTGTTCCTGTTCTTGAAGAAGGACTTAGAAACAGTAAGACAAATCAAATTTTAGATTTGGCTTCTGGAGGTGGTGGTGGTTTGCTATGGCTTAATTCTGAACTAAAAAAACGTATCCCAGAGCTTAAAATTCTTTTAACCGACTTTTATCCTAATATTCCTGCTTTTGAATATACCAAAACAACAACAGATAACATCGGTTTTATAGCAAGCTCAATAGATGCCAGAAATGTTCCAGAATCATTAGAAGGTTTAAGAACACAATTCTTGTCATTACACCACTTTAAACCTAAAGATGCCGTTAAAATTTTACAAAATGCGGTCGACAGTAATAATGGTATTGCAGTTTTTGAAGCTCAAGAGCGTAGTTTTCCCAGTATTCTGGCTATGATTTTTTCACCACTTAGCGTGCTATTTACAACACCCTTTATTCGTCCGTTTAAAATTGGCCGAATCATTTTCACCTACCTCATCCCTATTGTTCCTTTATTTGTACTCTGGGATGGTATTGTGTCGTGTTTAAGAACATATTCTGTAAAAGAAATGAAATCGCTGGTAAATAGACTAGAGGATAGAGACCGTTTCAATTGGAAAATCAATAAAGTAAAATCTGGTCCAGGTGTTATATTATTTCTCCTTGGAACCCCTAAAAATTAAACTGTATTATGTTAAAAAAAACAATACTCATCATTGTACTTTTCCTTGCCTTCTCTACTCAGGCAAAAGCACAATCTATCGAAAACCTCAAAGAAATCAACCTTGTCTGGGATAAATTCTATAAGGCTTTTAGCACACTCAACTATAAATTAATGGCAGATATTCACTCCAAGAAACTAGTACGGATTTCGGGAGGAAAAAACATCATCGATTATGAAACCTATATTAATAATTATAAAACGGGTTTTAAAAGAGATGCAAATAACAACACTACTAGTAATATTTCTTTACGCTTTTTTGAGCGCATAAATACGAAATCTACAGCCAGCGAAAGAGGTGTTTATCAATTAGTACGCAATAAAGGAAAAGCAAATGAGCAAAAGTACTATGGCCAATTTCACGTAATTTTTGCTAAAGAAAATGGTGAATGGAAAATCACCATGGATTATGACTCTAGCGAGTTTGACACTATAGATAAAGAAGATTTTGACAAAGCCTATGCGATTGACGATTTCGAAAAATTCATAAAAGAGTAATATGAAAATTACATCAACCAATATAGCCAAACCACACACTTTTATTTGGAATGGCAAAGAAGAAAAAACGGGCATTTATAAAAAACCTACCTCTGCTCCAATTTTCCTTGAAAAAGAGGCCGTAAAAGGTGATGAAATTTCAGACCGAAAAGTACATGGCGGCGAATTTAAAGCGTGCTATTTATTTTCTACAGACCACTATCCATATTGGAAAAGTAAATATCCAGATTTAGAGTGGACCTATGGGATGCTTGGTGAAAATCTCACTGTAGAAGGTTTAAACGAAAAGGAACTAAGTATTGGTGACATCTATAAAGTGGGCGATGCAATTATTCAAATTACTCAGCCTAGAGAGCCTTGCTATAAATTTGCTCTAAAGTTTGAATCCCAAAATGTGCTTAACGAATTTATTGCCCATGGTTATCCAGGCACATACGTACGTGTTATAAAAGAAGGCATGGTTGCTCCGGGCGATGCTTTTGAACTTATAGAACATGTGAAAGACAGCATCTCTACTTATGACTTTTTTCAGTTGTTATATGCTGAAAATAAAAACAAAGATCATATCAAATCTGTTTTAAACAATGAGGCCTTACCACTTCGAAAACGAAAGCGTTTAGAACGTTTTTTATAAGGTTCACAACATGGCTTAAACCCACTTAATATCTAGAAAAAACATAAGAAACACATCAGTAAAATAATAGCTACCTTTGCATAAAATTTAGTGCATGTCATTTAAAGACTTAAAACTCAATAAACCTATCTTAAGAGCCATTGCCGAGGCTGGTTACGACAACCCTACGTTAGTACAAGAACGCACAATTCCGGCTGTTTTAGATAGAAAAGACGTTATTACTTCTGCGCAAACTGGAACAGGAAAAACCGCTGCATTTGCCTTACCAATTTTACAGTTGTTATTTGACAAACAAGACGCTCCTAAAAAAGGAAAAAAAATAAAAGCGTTAGTGATAAGTCCAACACGTGAACTTGCCATTCAAATTGCCAAGAATTTCTCTACCTATTCTACGTATACAAATTTGCGATCTGCCGTTATTTTTGGAGGGACATCTATTGAACCTCAAAAAGACATTTTAGCAAAAGGTGTTGATATTTTAGTTGCCACTCCTGGTCGTTTGCTAGATCTTCATAAACAAGATGTAGTAAATTTAGATTATGTAGAAACCTTTGTTTTAGATGAGGCCGATCTTATGTTGGATATGGGTTTTATTGATGATGTGAAAAAGATTGAACGCCTTTGTCCTGAAACAAAACAAACACTTTTGTTTTCGGCAACAATGCCTTATAAAGTTGAGCAATTGGCCAATTCTATTTTAACGGCTCCAGAACGGATTGAGGTGACACCAACATCTTCGGCAGCAAAAACAGTAAGTCAAGTACTTTATTATGTGCCTAAGCGAAATAAAATTGAGCTCTGCCTGCATCTATTAAGAAATGAAATTAAAGGGAGTATTCTCATATTTAGGCGTACAAAGTTTGGTGTGGATAAGCTACATCAGACCCTAACAAAAAATGGATATTTGGCTGAACGTTTACATGGAGACAGGTCTCAAAATGAACGTCAGAATGCACTCGCCGATTTCAAACGTGCTAAAGTTAATATTCTTATTGCAACCGATGTTGCTGCTCGAGGGATTGACATTAACGAATTAGATGCTGTCATAAATTTTGACCTCCCAAATGTTCCCGAAACCTATGTTCATCGTATTGGTAGAACAGGTCGTGCAGGACATATTGGTCATGCATATTCGTTGTGTTCTGCAGACGAAAAGACTTATATAAAAAGTATCCAGCAACTTATAAACGTTCAGATTCCAATTGAGGAACATCATCCTTATCCATTAGATCCAAAGGTGAAGCCTATTGTTCATAAAAAGAAAGGTAGTAAATACAAGAAAGGAAGAAAGAGCGAAGCATCTAAAAAGAAAAAGAAGCGCTGGTATTAAAAGAGTTTACAATTGAAAGTCGAAAAATTTAGTCCAGAAATTAACAAGGTATACTTTATAAAAAGTCATACGCTTATTCACATTTTATCTGGAAAAGGGAGTATTCAAGTTGATTTCAAAACCTATTTCGATTGGCAGCAAAAAGCGATATTTTTAGAAAAAGGACAGTACATCAAATTTCAATCTGATGATTTTACGGTTAGAAGGATTGAATTTTCAAACGATACAAAATTTCATAACCCAGACATCAGAGTTTTGTTTAAACATCTCATTTCTTTAGGTTATATAGATTTACTAGAATGTGCAGAATGTGAGACCTTTTTGTCTACATCTGTGCTTACAGATAACTCTGCCGATATTATTGATATTTCATCAAAACAATGGTATTGGCAAAACCCATTTAAAGCTAGTAAAGAAGAGTATCAAGTGATCTTTGATGCTAAAGAGATCATTGATAAAGAATATGTGAACAAACTTACGAGTCATGATCTTGTTGGATTAATTAATGATCGTGGTTATAATGCACAAGCTCTTATAAAGGATAAAGTTGGTTTATCGGTAAAGAACCTAATGGGCTCTAAGCGATTACATGAAAGCCTCAAAGAAGTGGCCTTTACAGATAAAAACATCCAAGAAATCTCTTATGATTTAGGCTTTAAAGACGATGCCTATTTTAATCGTGTGTTTAAAAAATCGACAGGACAAACACCAAAGGCTTTTAGAGCTCATTTCGATTTCGAGAATAGAGATCAATTTGCGCAAGATATTCTTGAGCTTCTTAAAACCTATCATACACAAGAAAGAAACTTATCATTTTATGCCGATAAAATGAACCTTTCAATAAAAACACTATCGACAAAGGTTCAAGCTAAAATGAACACTTCTCTGGGGCAACTCATTAGACTAGAACTTATTAATACTGCTAAACTAATGATTTTAGCCGGTGAAACTATAGCCTCTATTTCACACCGATTAGGTTTTGAAGAACCTAATCACTTCTCAAGATTTTTCAAACACTATTCTGGACAAACACCAACCGATTTCAAATCTAAAAAGTACAATTCTTAGTCTTTTTTTTGTAGCATCTAAAGGCCACATTCGGTTCATCTTTGCAGTGTATTAATTCACTAAAAAATTAAAAAGATGAATATTAAAGAACAAGTAACAAAAATGGATGCTATTGTTTCAACAGGAGCAGTAGTAGACGCCGTAAAAACATTTTTCGCAGATAGCGCTAGCACTTCAGATCATGGTCAAGGTGGCACAACTGCAGACAAAGCAGCAATGATAGCAAAAATGGAAGGCTTTACGGCAGGAATAGCAAATGTAAATGGTATCACCTTACATCATACTATTGTAGATGGTAATGTATCAGCTTCAGAATTTACATTCGATTTCGACATGAAAGATGGTAGTAAAATTTACTGGCATGAAATCATTCGTAGAATTTGGAACGATCAAGGACAAGTTATTCAAGAAGAATACTTTAACGCAGAATAAAACTATTAAAAACAATAACAATGAAAAATTTAATAAAAACATCAATTTTAGGACTTGCACTATTAGTAAGTTCAATAACATTTGCCCAAGACAGAATGGCAAACAATGTAGATAACAGCACAATTCATTTACAAGGTTATAGCCCTGTATCTTACTTAGATTTGGGCATTGCTCAAAAAGGATTAAAAGAATTTAAGTCTGTACATGAAAAGATTACATACTATTTCACGTCTGCAGAACAAAAAGCAACATTCGACAAAAATCCAAATAAATACAAACCTCAATATGGTGGATTCTGTGCATTTGGAACTTATGCTGGAGCAAAGTTTAGACCAGATCCAAACAAATTTATTGTAAAAGACGGTAAATACTTTCTTTTCTTATATGATCTTAATTTAGACGCACAACAACTATGGCTAAATGAAAAAAACCATAATAAACTTGTTGCTGGGGCAGATAAAAACTGGAAAAAATTGAGCAAAACTCATAACTAAGTTATGGGTGTAATCTATTAAAATAAAATATCATGAAATTTATCACTAAGAGAATACATGCCTATTTAGATTATCCTGTGGCTGTTGCTCTAATCATACTGCCTTTCGTACTAGGATTAGGTAACTCAAATGCATTGGCTTTACAGTTGTCTGTAGCCATAGGGATTGCAGCGTTAATTTTAACAATACTAACAGACCATCATTTAGGGGTGTTTAAAATTTTGTCATACAAATTTCATCTCGTTGTAGACTTTTTAGTAGCTGTAGTTTTTATACTAGCACCTTTTATTTTTTCTTTTGAAGGTATAGATGCTTATTATTACTGGATCAATGGAGCTGCTGTTCTAATTGTAGTAAGTTTACATAAACCAGAACCAGAATTTATAGTTTAAACAAAACCAGCATATGGTTACTTAAAAAGCACAAGTATTGAGTTACTTGTGCTTTTTTATTGCTTTTATTACTCGAAGATGATTTCTATGAGATAATAGTTTGGAATATTAAAAGCGGTTCCCCAATCTTCTGGTTTATGCTTACTTCCTGACACATCACAGTACTTTTTCCAACCGGTTTCTTTATCAATATAAGGTAAAAAATAGCCCATAATTAAAGTACCTGTATCTAAATTAACAGGCATAGGATCACTAGTTTTTAAAAAGTCGTGCAAGGCATACTTATCTTTTGGCGCCTTAATATCGTACAATCTTGGTGTAGAAAAACGATCGAACATAAAGTTCATTTTAATCGTATTATCAATTTGCGTTTTCACATAATACTTAAATTCAAAAATCGAATCATTAATAGCTGGTATGTAATCATATCTTCCACTATCTATAATCGTATCTGTTTTAGCAAGTTTACCATTGGTGTATTCTTTTACGAATAACTTATAGTTTTTACCTTTTAAGTCGTTTCCTGTAAACCTCAATTTAATGGTTTCGACATTTTGAAACCTCAATAAGTCATGTATTTCTTTTTGATCAGACCCATATTTGGTTTGTAATTTAATGTCACTTTTTTGCGCGTTTAGTGTGCCGAAGCAAATGAATGCAACAGCTAGAATAATGAGATGTTTCATTTTAAATATTTATTATTTGTTAGTAATGGTACGATGGAATTTTGAAAGCCAAAGCGTTTTTATTTTAAGATGCTTTTCATCTTTCTATTCCGTTAATTATTCTTTTGGTATAATGAATGTATCATTGACAGTATAGATTATGCCATGGACAATATCAAAGTTAATAGCTCCAGAAAAATGACCTTCTCCTTTAGCCTTTCGTTCTACCATATTGAACTTTTCGCCATTTTTTGTAGGCTGCATAGTTACTGAAACGTTATCGAAATGATTAACCGTATTGTTTCCAATAAATTTCATACTAAAGTCATAAGTTTCCGGATAGAAAAAATGAATTTTAGAATATTCTGAAAGGAGATCGAAACGTTTGAAGTTTTTGCCCCAATTATAAAACCAATATTCACTATTAAAATCGGTAATTGAAGTCTTTTCTTGAATCTCGCCAATTTCAATCTTTGAAAATTCGGAGGTGATTTTTACATCACGTATACTTCCTATTAAACCTTGACTCACATTATTAAATTCGTAGCTCCCTCCTACTAAGCCTTCCGACTTAAAACTGGCATCAATAATTTTAAATACGTTATAATCATTTAATAGTTCTTTGGCATTAAAATAGCCTCTTTTAAGTTCAACAGACAGCTCATTAATGGTATTCTCCCGCATAGTAACTTGAGCGTTTTTTCCATTAATTTTTAACTTCAGAAATGATGGTATTTTAATCACAAAATGATTTCTCATTATTTTCACATCGCCATTTCTAATATTCCGTAATTTCCCATCTTTATCTCTAGTCTTAAAGCGATTATTTAAATATTTTAACGAATTGGTAAACTTCCCAAACCTACCATGAGACCTAACCTCTCTAATGATTGAATCTCTTGATTTTCTAACGATAGAATCTCTTGATTTTGAAAAAATATCGTCCTCAATAACCAATTCATTAACGCTATACACATAATTTACAGCTGATAATTGTGATGTGCTATTTGCAACTAATGTGACATGATTATCAAACATAGTCGCTTTTACTTTGAGTTCATCTAAGTTCTTTTGCATCTCCTTTTTGGAATAACCATCAAACTCTAAGGTATAATCAAAATGTATTTTGCCATCTCTAGATTCTTCAATTGCTACAGTTATGTTGTCTAAATTAAAAATTACCGTTGTGTTTTTATTGACAGAAAAACTTTCAGAATAGACTGTTTTCTTTTGTGCAAAAACTGATACTGATGTGATGAGTATCAGCAGGCAGATTTTAAATGTTAATCGTTTCATATTGTTCTGTTTTTTGATTTAATAAATTGATATGTTGTTGTATATCCTTTAAAAGCTGAAGTCGTGTTTTTAGGTTATCAACTAAGGCTTCAATAACTAGAATATTATTATTGTCTGCTTTAAATTGTTTAGAAATCTCCTGATAATCTGCATCTAAATCGTCTAATTTGTCCTTGTAGCGTTTTACCAATTTTTCGTCATTAGCAACAGCTACAAACTTTCCCCACTCTTTATCTATACTTGCTAAATACTCTTTTTCTATACTTTCAATTTGATGTTCTAAAGACGACTCATTAACAATCTCATTAGCAACGGTCTTATTTGCCATTTTAAATACTGTGAATGCCAGTGCTAAAAACAACACTGCAATAGCTGCGATTTTGAGAATATAATTCATCTTTAACCCTGACTTACGTTGTGGTCTCGCCGCTTTAAGTTTCTCATAAAACTCTTGTCTATGATGTTTTGGTAACTTGTGATCTGAAACCTCATCATCTCGAAATAAATCTCTAATATCCTGTTTCATTGTAATGTGTTTTTAAAAGTTCTTGCAGTTTTAATCGACCGCGTCTTAAATGTGTTCTTGATGTTTTTACTGGAATATCAAGAATCTTTGAAATTTCGTCATGATCATAGCCTTCTATGAGATAGAGTTTAACCACAACCTGATGCTTATTAGATAATTTTTCAATAGCAGCCTTAATTTGTTCTTTGCTTATCTCAGTGTCGAAATCCCAACCATTTGATTCGTCCTCTATGGTTAGATTGGCAATATCAGAATCTGTAAATGCCAATCGCTTCTTTTTGAGTTCATCAATGCATTGATGAATCACAATTCGTTTTAACCAAGCTCCAAACGTGTAATCTTCTTTAAAACTTTCAAGTTTTGCAAAAGCCTTTAAAAAGCTATCCTGCATGGCGTCTTTAGCATCTTCTTTATTTAAATACCTACAAGCTATCTGATACATGGCATCGCAGTACAAGTCATAGATTTGCATCATAGCTTTTTCATCTCCTTTCTTGCAGCGATTAATTAAAATAGTATGCTCTTTAGACATTAAGTTTTGGTTAGTGTTCAAAATTAAAAACGAAGGAAATACTCTAGGGTTTCAAAATTCTTAAAAAAATTTTATAAAAGTCTGTATATTTAAACTCAAATTCAACCAAATGAGTCAAGATTACAATAATCCTGGTTTTAAAAAATTACTCCAGAAACTTCAGGAAGAAAGTTGGCAGCTAGAACTCATTATTTCTGGTTTTGCCATTTTTGGATTATTTACAATTTATGATCCCATACAAAACAGTGTGCATGAGGCCAAAAACACACAACAGATTTACAAGTTTTTTATTTCGTTAATTGCTCAGATTTCTTGCGCTATTCTTATATTTAATTTGATTCTGCATGTACTACTTCGCGGTCTTTGGATTGGTGCCTTGGGCCTTCGTTATGTCTCTGGAGATATCGATTATGATGTGCTAAATTATAGCGAACGCTTTACCAAATACCTTAAAAAGAAAGTAGGCTCTTTTGATAAATATATTGGTACGTTGGAAAATTATTGCAGTATCATTTTTGCAATTTCGTTTTTACTCATTTTCTATGTACTTGCCATTTCCTTTACAATAGTCTCTATTGCATTAATTGGAAATTATGTCATAAGCAGTGATACTTTGCCTGGTTGGATATCTAAAGGTATTGGTATTCCTTTAATGTTATTTATATGCATTGGCATGCTTATTACTTTTATTGATTTTGTGACTTTAGGGTATTTAAAAAAGAAAAAATGGATTTCTAAAATCTACTTCCCAGTATATTGGGTTTTTAGCATTATCACCTTATCCTTTCTTTATCGTCCGTTGGTTTACAACTTCTTAGATCATAAATTTGGAAGGCGACTAAGTTTTATTCTTGTCCCGTTTTATTTATTGATACTAGCTATAACGTCTTTTCATTATGAAAGTTCAAACTACATTCACGCCAATATTCGTTCTAATACGATTATTGCTAATAATGAAAATTACGACGATCAATTGGCTACTAACAAAAAATTTACTGGAGATGTCACGATTCCGTCTAAAGTGATTACGACGTCGCACTTAAAGATTTTTATGTTGTATCATGAAAACATTGAAGATCGTGTTTTCGCTTTTAATAGTGGTTTAAAACCTAAAAGAGATAAGAGAGGCCTACAAAACAATATGGTTAATGTAAATTTTGGTGGCTCAAATCGCGATAGCCTCAGACGAGAATATTTAAAAACCTTTAATTATATCTATACTGTTCAAATAGATTCTACGAGTTATCCCTCAGAATTTATACTCGCACAAAATTTCAAAAATGAACTTGGTTTCGAGACTTACATAAGTCTCGATAGTTTATCTAAAGGTAAGCATGTACTTAGTGTGAGTAGGTTACGTATTAGAAAGAAAGACACCATTAATTGGATTGTAGAACGCATTCCGTTTTGGTACTTCAAAGACTAATTACGCCTCAAAACGTTTATCGAAATAATGTTTTAAAAACGGGATTTGAATGCATAGCATGACTATAAATAAAAGTACCGAATAAATTACTGTTGGTGAGATATCTAAACTTCCTAGAGGATTATTAAATTCTAAATTTGAAAAGCGTTCCATACCAATTTTATCGAGTAAACCGCTATCAGCTGTAGACGATCCAAAAATACTATAGACTATAACTCCAATGATTGCAATTGCCACTATAAACCAAACCCGCTTTGAAATTAAAGGCACATAGGTTGTAACCTTAGAGGCACTCAACTGTTTTATTTGAGACATTACTGTATTTGTAAAATCAAACGACGGACTTTCAATTGCCGATTTACCAATCACTTTACGTGCTAGATTGTCTAAATGTTTATCTGCGTTCTCGTTCATAATGTTCAATTATTTCTGGTTCTAATTGCGACTTTAATATTGTGGCTAACTTCTTTCGGCATCTAAACAATTTCACTTTAATAGAATTTGCTGAGATACCTACAATTTTAGAAATTTCATCTAAAGATAAGTCATCAAAATAATATAAGGTCAATAAAAAGCTATCTTCACTTGGTAGCGTATTAATACATCGCTGTATGGCTTCTTCGCGTTCTCTAGCTTCAATTTTATCTAATGCATTGTCAATGGTTTTGACTTCATGGGCTGTAAACTCATTAATCTCAACGTTGTTTAAATGCTTTTTATTCTTTTTAATTCGGTCTAAACAGGTGTTATAAGCCACTCTATAAATCCATGTCGATAACTTTGAGTCGCCTTTAAATTTATCAATAGACTTATAGGTTTTGATAAATGTATCTTGAGCAACCTCTTCTGCTTCCTCCCTATTCTTCAGCATTCGTAATGCCAATGTGAACACCAAATCTTTATACATATCAACCAATGTCGAAAAGGCATTTGTATCGCCATCGATGATTTGATTGATGAGTATTTGGTCTTTGTTGGTGGTCATTTTTACATTAAGACGACATCATTAACCATATGGTTACAATTTCCGAAGAAAAAAAAATATTCAAAAGTTTGTAACCTAAATTCAAAAGCCGTCGTCATAAGCTCAGAACACTTAAAATTAATCAATTAAAAACGAAACACTATGGAAGCAATTTTAATCCCAATCTCATTCTTTATAGCCTTATTTGGAATATTCTACTTATATCTATCTACTAGAAATAAAGAACGCTTAGCACTTATTGAAAAAGGTGCAGATGCTACAATCTTTATGAAAGGTAAAGGACATACTGCTCCTATTTGGAAAGTACTTATTCTTAACCTTGCCTTATTACTAATGGGTATTGGTATTGGGACATTCATCGCGTCTCTGCTTGACAACTATACCTCGTTAGATGAAGATGCTGTTTATCCGGCAACCATCTTTTTCATGGCAGGAGTTGGACTATTTGTAGGCTTTAATATGACCAAAAATTTAGATAAAGAATAACCGATATCTAACCAATCAATCTTAAACCACTGTTAATGCGCAGTGGTTTTTTTATTTACATGGACTTAATGTGTATATTTAGGCATAATGAACTCAATGCTACACATACACACATGAAATACCTATTATGTTACGTCCTGCTGCTCGCTGGAGTCTTTTCTAGCACTGCTCAAACTAAAATTATAGACGTAGAAACAAAATACCCAGTATCTTACGCAACAGTGTCCTTTGGGAACGGCCAAGGCCTCTTTGCCGACGATGATGGCCTTTTTATTTTCACTAAAAAACTCTATCCAGATATTGATTCGTTGCACATTTCGGCATTAGGTTATAAGGACATATCACTAGCTACTGCAAATTTGCCTAAAACCATTACGATGGAAGTGGAAGCAGACAAGCTAGATGAAGTTATTGTTAATGCTAAAATTAACCGCAAGTTTAAAAAAGAGACTATAAAACCTTATCTAGATGATGACTATTACAAGTGTTGGTTGCCAACTATAGAAAGTGAAATTGCTGTGTTTTTCCCTAACGGAAACACAAAACTTAAGAAAATTACATCTGTTTTATTTCCTATTACTTTAGAATCGCGTGATTGGAAAAAGCGAAAACGTGCTAATGCTGATAAACGTAAGTTCTCTACCCTTTTTAAAGTGAAATTCTATAAAAACGACAATGGTTTTCCTGGAGATGTGATGACCTATTCGAATATTGTGTTTAGAGTGACCGAAAAAAATGGTGATGAATTTGAACTTGATGTTTCGGATCACAGTTTATTTATTCCAGAGGATGGTTTTTTTGTATCAATACAAGTGCTAGGCTATACCGATCAAAATGGGAAGCTGCTTCCTAACAAAAAGTATAAAGAGATTAAAGGAAAACGAGGCACTGTAAAGATTCCAACTAACTTTAGACCGTTACTACCTTTTACAGATGAAATTGCAACCCACAATACGTTTATAAAGCGTGTTTTTATAAGTGGTAATAATTGGGTGCAGTTTAAAAAAGGAAATGGTATAGAGTCTAGTTTATTACGCACAAATCTTAATAATTATGGTGTAGGCATTAATTACAACGCCTATAAAGATGAGTAGCCCTTGGCATTTATACCTTATGGCTGGCCTATATGCTGTTGCTGGCTTCATGCATTTTGCAAAACGTAAACTATACATGCGTATTATGCCACGCTATTTGCCAAACCATAAGCTATTGGTGTATTTAAGTGGGCTTGCAGAAATTGTATTAGGTATTGGTATATGCATCCCTAAATTAAACGTTATTTCTATTTATGGTATTATTGGGATGTTAGCTGTTTTTCTACTTGTACATTTCTATATGCTGTCTAGCAAAAAGGCATCTGCTGGTTTTCCTAAGTGGTTATTAATTTTACGTATTCCGCTTCAATTTGGCTTGATGTATTGGGCTTGTTGGTATTTGTAGCGCAATGATTGAGTATGTTGTAAAAAATCTTGTTTAGTATATTTTCTATATTTTAGTTGTTTATATTTCAAATAACTACCATGATACGGAAAAGATCACTTGATAAAAAACAACGGTTAATTCTAAATAACTTTTTTAAATACCTTCGAGGAAAGCGTTATAGTATGAATACTATAAATACTTACATCTATCTTGTGGCCGATTTTGTTGAATTTAATACTGAAAAATCTATTTCACAACTCAATAATAAAGATGTAGAATTATTCATCGAAAATGCCATGTCTACCCGACAATTTTCAATAAGTACGCAACGGCAATTCATAAGCGCTTTGAAGTTATTCATAGTATTTTTTCCTGATTCTCAAATTACTAATTTGCAGTTAACTCGACCAAAAAAGTCTAAAAAATTGCCAGAGGTTTTATCTACTAGAGAAGTCTTACGACTAATCCAAGTAACTCAAAATTTAAAGCATCGTGTAATTATTAGCACGCTGTATTCGAGTGGATTACGTGTAGGAGAACTTATAAACTTAAGATTGACTGATATACATATAGGAAGAATGCAAATTCATATAAAACAAGCGAAAGGCAGAAAAGACCGATATGTAGTACTAGCAAATAGCTGTTTAGAACTATTCCAAAGTTATTTTTTAACCTACAAACCAAAACATTATTTTGTTGAAGGCCCAAAAGGAAAGCCATATTCTGCAAGTAGCATTCGTAAATTTTTAAAGCGTTCTTGTTTATTAGCAAATATTAACAGAGCCATCACACCTCATAAATTACGTCATAGTTATGCGACTCATTTATTAGAACAAGGCGTTAGTTTAAGACATATCCAAGATTTATTGGGACATAGTAAACCAGAAACAACTATGATATACACACATCTAGCCAGAAAAGATTTATTGCAAGTGAAAAGCCCATTAGATCAAGCCATTGAGGATTTAATACAAAACGGTAATGAGGAACAAAACTTCCCGATTATGGGAGAATAACACCCAGAAACGTGTATATTTATCCTCATATAACACGTTAGCCAACATTTATGAAACCAGAGAACTTCAATATATTTAGAATAAATGAAAAGGACGAAAAAAAACTTTTCAAAACGGCTTTAGTTTTCTTTGACACTTCATCATTGTTAGATTTTTATTATTATTCAGAAGAGAATTCTCTCGAAATTTTTAATAAAACATTTAAAGCACTTAAGAACCGCGTTCTAATTTCTAAACATACTGAATTTGAATTTCTTAAAAATAGAAACACTGTATTACAAAAACCTATAAAAACCTATGATAGTTTATTGAACATCAATAAAACCCAAAAAGATAGTGGCCATATAGATAAAATTGGTGATATAATTAAAGATACTCAAAAGCAATTAAATAAAAATCTTTTAGGTCAATTCAATACTCTAAAAGAAAAGACTACTAAGGCTGATAAACATCCATTTATTGAACCTAAAGTCTATATTGAATTTGAAAATAAAATCTCATTGCTAAATAAATATTTAGAAACGTTTGAAAAGAATTTTTCTTCTTTTAAAGATACAATGCAGGAGGAAGTTGACAAAAAAAAGAAATTACTTCAAAAGAGCTTAGAAAAAGACAAAATACTAGAACAATTAAAAAAAAGTATATCCACTACAGATGGACTAAACTTTAATGAAATACTTGAATTAGTTAAAGAAGGTGAAATTAGATATAAAAATGAAATTCCACCTGGATACTTAGATGATGAAGATAAAATAGGTACTCAAAAGTATGGTGATTTAATTGTATGGAAAGAACTTCTAGAGGAAGCTAAAAGAAAAAATAGCGATACAATATTAATAATAAACGATTTTAAAGAAGATTGGTGGAATTTAGATAAGGAAGGTAAGCCTAAAGGACCTAGATATGAACTTATAAAAGAATATAACGATTATACAGGAAAGCGATTCTGGATGTACGGCATAAACGAGTTTCTTCATAAGTCAAAACTCTATCTCGACACAAAATTAGAAGAAACAGTAATTGAAGAAGTTAAAAGTGTAATCAGACCTTGGTCACAAGAGGAAGAGGGAATAATTGCAGATTGGGTTTTTACATATTTTGACGAACCAGCAATGCTTAGTTTCAATCCAATACAAATTGACAATGGTGTGGATTACGAATTAACAACAATGGATAAAAAATCCACCTTTTTTCAACATAAAATAAGTAAAAAAGGAAAGTATTCAAATTTATTACTTGCAATAAGATATGCACAGGACAATTACAGAAAGTTAAAGTCGAAATTTAGTTTTAAAAAGTATGTGCTAGTTTTGGAGGGTAGCACTTTTGATATAGCTAATCAACTGAATAATCAAACTGCTAAAAAAAACATACAAAAATTATTAAGAGATACATCAGTTAATATTCAAGTTTTAATTATACATATTGAGAAACGAGATGTAAATGTTTTATTCGATTCATTAAACGAAAAAAACGTTGGCTAACACCGTATATAATTTATTGCTAGTTCTAGACTACTTACGAAAATCCTCGCGGATTTTCTATTAGGTTTTTATTTGCTAAATTACGTGCTAAACCACGCAACAAACCATATACAAACACGTTAGGTACAATTGCAACTTCTCACTCTTGTAACTTACTCATACTCTCTTTACGTTAGCTTATTTCGGCGAAAACTGATTACTCAAAATTCCTTGCGTTAGCTCGTTTACTGCTTTATGTGCTTACTCTTGCTCACTTTACCTTAGATTGGTTGTGGTAACACGTTCTTACTCTATTGTGTTGCAACAGTACATAACAACGTGTATAGTTCATTGCTGGTTGTGTGTGTACTCGGAAAATCCTACGGATTTTCCTCTGGTTCGTTTTCTTTTACTAATTTAGACATAGCCAACGCAACTAACCATACACGAACACGTTAGCATACATTTGAAATGAAAATCCGTCATAACATATTATTTTTCATTTTAATTGCAATAAGCTGCGGAGTTACTAATGGAATTTCAGAAAATAAAGCAAAAAAGATTGCAGAAAGATATCTTATTGAACAAGGTTGGGCGAACAAAAGACTGGACAAAAACTCAACTGAAATTGACATTAAAGGTCTTAAATTAAATGGTTCAATTGATGAGCATTTGAACTTAAGGTATAACACACTAATTCCAAAAGCTGTTTATTCGAAAAAAAAAGATGATTTTTGGATAATTGGATTTCGTTACAATCAGAACCAAAACGGAATTAAGAATACGGACAAAAATATTGGAAGAGCTGTAAAAGTATCTCTAAACGGAACCGAATGTCATATGATTTGGGAGATGTATGACTTGACAAAATAAGCGGAATAAAAACGTATGCTAACACCGTGTATAATTCATTGCTAATACTCGCCTACTTACGAAAATCCTCGCGGATTTTCTATTCGGTTTGTATTTGCTAATTTAGTTGCTGAAACACGCAACGAAATCATACACAAAACCGTTGTGTACAATATCCACGAAACTCTAAAATGAAAAAAACACTGATTCTAATATTGACTTTTTTACCTCTAACTT
>NZ_CANLNS010000010.1 GCF_947492715.1 uncultured Psychroserpens sp. | reverse complement strand
GCCGTTTCATAACATTCTGTTGCAGGTTCTGCTGGTTGTGATCCAGTGACATCCCACGAACAGGTCGTGTTATTAAACGTTGCCGTTTCATAACATTCCGTTGCAGGTTCTGCTGGTTGTGATCCAGTTACATCCCATGAACAAGTCGTATTATTAAACGTTGCCGTTTCATAACATTCAGTTGCAGGTTCTGCTGGCTGACTACCAGTGACATCCCACGAACAAGTCGTGTTATTAAATGTTGCAGTCTCATAACATTCAGTTGCAGGTTCTGCAGGCTGACTACCAGTTACATCCCAAGAACACGTCGTATTATTAAATGTTGCTGTTTCATAACATTCTGTTGCAGGTTCTGCTGGTTGTGATCCAGTCACATCCCATGAACACGTTGTGTTATTAAATGTTGCAGTTTCATAACATTCTGTTGCAGGTTCTGCTGGCTGGCTACCAGTTACATCCCACGAGCACGTCGTATTGTTAAACGTTGCCGTTTCATAACATTCTGTTGCAGGTTCTGCTGGTTGTGATCCAGTGACATCCCACGAACAAGTCGTATTATTAAAGGTTGCAGTCTCATAACATTCCGTTGCAGGTTCTGCTGGCTGACTACCAGTGACATCCCACGAGCAAGTCGTATTATTAAATGTTGCCGTTTCATAACATTCTGTTGCAGGTTCTGCTGGTTGTGATCCAGTGACATCCCACGAACAAGTCGTGTTATTAAATGTTGCCGTTTCATAACACTCTGTTGCAGGTTCTGCTGGTTGTGATCCAGTTACATCCCATGAACACGTCGTATTATTAAACGTTGCAGTCTCATAACATTCCGTTGCAGGTTCTGCTGGCTGACTACCAGTGACATCCCACGAACAAGTCGTGTTATTAAATGTTGCAGTCTCATAACATTCCGTTGCTGGTTCTGCAGGCTGACTACCAGTTATATCCCATGAACAAGTCGTGTTATTAAAGGTTACCGTCTCATAACATTCCGTTGCAGGTTCTGCTGGTTGTGATCCAGTTACATCCCATGAACAGGTCGTATTGTTAAAGGTTGCAGTCTCATAACATTCCGTTGCAGGTTCCGCTGGCTGACTACCAGTTACATCCCACGAGCACGTCGTATTGTTAAAGGTTGCCGTTTCATAACATTCTGTTGCAGGTTCTGCTGGTTGTGATCCAGTGACATCCCACGAACAGGTCGTGTTATTAAATGTTGCAGTCTCATAACATTCCGTTGCAGGTTCTGCTGGTTGTGATCCAGTCACATCCCACGAACAAGTCGTGTTATTAAAGGTTGCCGTTTCATAACATTCAGTTGCAGGTTCTGCTGGTTGACTACCAGTGACATCCCATGAGCACGTTGTATTGTTAAAGGTTGCCGTTTCATAACATTCAGTTGCAGGTTCTGCTGGTTGTGATCCAGTTACATCCCATGAACACGTTGTATTATTAAACGTTGCCGTTTCATAACATTCCGTTGCAGGTTCTGCAGGCTGACTACCAGTTACATCCCACGAGCAAGTCGTATTATTAAAGGTTGCAGTCTCATAACATTCTGTTGCAGGTTCTGCTGGTTGACTACCAGTTACATCCCATGAACACGTTGTATTATTAAAGGTTGCCGTTTCATAACATTCTGTTGCAGGTTCCGCTGGCTGGCTACCAGTTACATCCCACGAGCACGTCGTATTGTTAAAGGTTGCAGTTTCATAACATTCCGTTGCAGGTTCTGCTGGCTGACTACCAGTGACATCCCAAGAACACGTTGTGTTATTAAAGGTTGCCGTTTCATAACATTCTGTTGCAGGTTCTGCTGGTTGACTACCAGTGACATCCCATGAACACGTTGTGTTATTAAACGTTGCAGTCTCATAACATTCCGTTGCAGGTTCTGCTGGTTGACTACCAGTTATATCCCATGAACACGTTGTATTATTAAAGGTTGCCGTTTCATAACATTCTGTTACAGGTTCTGATGGTTGTGATCCAGTTACATCCCACGAGCAAGTCGTGTTATTAAATGTTGCAGTCTCATAACATTCCGTTGCAGGTTCTGCTGGTTGTGATCCAGTGACATCCCATGAACAAGTCGTATTATTAAATGTTGCAGTCTCATAACATTCAGTTGCAGGTTCTGCTGGTTGTGATCCGGTCACATCCCATGAACACGTTGTGTTATTAAACGTTGCAGTCTCATAACATTCTGTTGCAGGTTCTGCTGGTTGTGATCCAGTTATATCCCATGAACACGTTGTGTTATTAAATGTTGCCGTTTCATAACATTCTGTTGCAGGTTCTGCAGGTTGCGTACCAGTGACATCCCACGAACACGTCGTATTATTAAAGGTTGCTGTTTCATAACATTCTGTTGCTGGTTCTGCTGGTTGACTACCAGTAACATCCCACGAGCAAGTCGTATTGTTAAAGGTTGCAGTTTCATAACATTCAGTTGCAGGTTCTGCTGGTTGACTACCAGTTACATCCCATGAACAAGTTGTATTGTTAAAGGTTGCCGTCTCATAACATTCCGTTGCAGGTTCTGCTGGTTGTGATCCAGTTACATCCCACGAGCACGTTGTATTGTTAAAGGTTGCAGTCTCATAACATTCTGTTGCTGGTTCCGCTGGTTGTGATCCAGTCACATCCCATGAACAAGTCGTATTGTTAAAGGTTGCTGTTTCATAACATTCTGTTGCAGGTTCTGCTGGTTGTGATCCAGTCACATCCCATGAGCACGTTGTATTATTAAATGTTGCAGTCTCATAACATTCCGTTGCAGGTTCTGCAGGCTGACTACCAGTGACATCCCATGAGCACGTTGTGTTATTAAAGGTTGCCGTTTCATAACATTCAGTTGCAGGTTCTGCTGGCTGGCTACCAGTGACATCCCACGAGCACGTTGTATTATTAAATGTTGCCGTTTCATAACATTCTGTTGCAGGTTCTGCTGGTTGACTACCAGTTATATCCCATGAACACGTCGTGTTATTAAATGTTGCAGTCTCATAACATTCCGTTGCTGGTTCTGCTGGCTGTGATCCAGTCACATCCCATGAACAAGTCGTATTGTTAAAGGTTGCTGTTTCATAACATTCTGTCGCAGGTTCCGCTGGTTGACTACCAGTTACATCCCACGAGCAAGTCGTGTTATTAAACGTTGCAGTCTCATAACATTCTGTTGCAGGTTCTGCTGGTTGTGATCCAGTGACATCCCATGAACAAGTCGTGTTGTTAAAGGTTGCCGTCTCATAACATTCAGTTGCTGGTTCTGCTGGTTGACTACCAGTTACATCCCAAGAACACGTTGTATTGTTAAAGGTTGCAGTCTCATAACATTCCGTTGCAGGTTCTGCTGGTTGTGATCCAGTGACATCCCATGAACACGTCGTATTGTTAAACGTTGCAGTTTCATAACATTCCGTTGCAGGTTCTGCTGGTTGACTACCAGTTACATCCCATGAACACGTTGTATTATTAAAGGTTGCAGTCTCATAACATTCCGTTGCAGGTTCTGCTGGTTGTGATCCAGTGACATCCCATGAACAGGTCGTGTTATTAAATGTTGCAGTCTCATAACATTCTGTTGCTGGTTCTGCTGGTTGCGTACCAGTTACATCCCATGAACAAGTCGTGTTATTAAAGGTTGCCGTTTCATAACATTCAGTTGCAGGTTCTGCAGGCTGACTACCAGTGACATCCCATGAGCACGTTGTATTGTTAAAGGTTGCAGTTTCATAACATTCCGTTGCAGGTTCTGCTGGTTGCGTACCAGTCACATCCCATGAGCACGTTGTATTGTTAAAGGTTGCCGTTTCATAACATTCTGTTGCTGGTTCCGCAGGCTGACTACCAGTGACATCCCATGAGCACGTTGTGTTATTAAAGGTTGCAGTCTCGTAACATTCTGTTGCAGGTTCTGCAGGCTGACTACCAGTCACATCCCACGAGCAAGTCGTGTTATTAAATGTTGCCGTTTCATAACATTCCGTTGCAGGTTCTGCTGGTTGTGATCCAGTCACATCCCACGAACAAGTCGTGTTATTAAATGTTGCAGTCTCATAACATTCAGTTGCAGGTTCTGCAGGCTGACTACCAGTTACATCCCATGAACAAGTCGTATTATTAAAGGTTGCAGTTTCATAACATTCCGTTGCAGGTTCTGCTGGTTGTGATCCAGTCACATCCCACGAACAAGTCGTATTATTAAACGTTGCAGTCTCATAACATTCTGTTGCAGGTTCTGCTGGTTGCGATCCAGTTACATCCCATGAACACGTTGTATTATTAAAGGTTGCTGTTTCATAACATTCAGTTGCAGGTTCTGCTGGTTGTGATCCAGTTACATCCCATGAACACGTCGTATTGTTAAACGTTGCAGTCTCATAACATTCCGTTGCAGGTTCTGCTGGCTGACTACCAGTGACATCCCACGAACAAGTCGTATTATTAAAGGTTGCAGTCTCATAACATTCCGTTGCAGGTTCTGCAGGCTGGCTACCAGTGACATCCCACGAGCACGTCGTATTGTTAAATGTTGCCGTTTCATAACATTCTGTTGCAGGTTCTGCTGGTTGTGATCCAGTGACTACCCATCTACAAGTTGTATAATTATAATTGGCCGATTCCCAACAGTCTAATCCGGTAGGAGCATCTTGTAATGAAACAGTTACCACTGCGACACAAGTATCAACATTCCCATTGGTGTCAGTTACGGTTAAAGTTACATTGTTAGCTCCTTCGTCAGCACAGGTAAATGCTGTTTGAGAAGCCGCAATTGATGCAATACCACAATTATCAGAAGAACCATTGTTTATATCTGCAGCTGTAATAGTTGCATTTCCGTTAACATCTAATTGTACTGCAATATTTTGACATACAGCAGATGGATCTTGGTTATCAACTACTACATTTACATTAAAAGACGCTGTATTGATATTTCCATTACCATCATTTACAGAATAACTTATAGTTGTTAGTCCGCTAGGAAAAACACTACCGCTATTTAAACCAGTACCATCTGTTCGAGTTGGTGTTAAACCGGTACCACAATTATCAGTAACGGTTGGGTCTGTCCAAGAAGGTTGGTTATTTCCACAGGTTAATGTGATGTTCGAAGGAACTCCTGCAAATACAGGATCTATTTGGTCAACAACAGTTACTACGGCAACACAAGTATCATCTTGACCATCTCCATCGGTTACTGTAAGTGTTACATTGACTGTTCCTATGTCGTTGCAATCAAAAGAATTAATGTTAATGCTTCGTCCAGTAATGGCAACATCATCGGTAGAACCGCCATCAATATCTGTTGGGACTATCGTTGCGTTTCCAGTATTATCTAATTGTACGGTAATATTTTGGCATACGGCATTAGGAGGTGCAGAGCCAGTGGCAACATCAGATGTAATTCCGAAGTTATCTAATGAAATATCACCTTGCCATCCTGTTGACCCGTCAGAGCTCGTTGTTGCACTAAATCTTAGTTTTATAGATTGTCCATCATATAATGACAAATCTACGTTTTGAGTTTTCCAAGCGTCTGTATGAGCATTTTGTTGTGCGCCAGATAAGGTATAATCGCCTAAAGTTGCATAATTAGCGCCATTATCAATACTAACGTCTACTGTAAGCACACCTATAAAACCACCAAACATATGGTAATCAAATGAAAGGGCAGCATTTTCTCTTCCTGTAAAATCTAAGCACGGACTTATGAGTCGAGCTATTTTACTTGGGAAATTAGGGTTAGAAGCTTCGATGAATATGAAACGACTTCCGTCTGATGCTAATGATGGTCCAGTATCAGCAGAAGGTGTTGAGTTTCCATCGCCTTCTTCTGCTTTATTGGTCCAATCGAAGTCGTCGCCCGTATCATTTGTCCATAAGCCAAATGAGTTAGCAACTTCAAAACTTTCAGAGTAAGGGAAAGAACTTATAGAACTTCCAGTACAAGGAACAGCACTTGGTGTTGTGAAATTTTCAGAAGTTGAATATGAAGAAGCCGTAGTGCTACACCTTGTAGCGACTTGTACTTCATAGTTTGTGTTTTCTGAAAGTCCAGTAATATTATATGAATTTGTTGCAATATCTGTGATGGTATTCCATGAACCAGCCCCAATTTCTCTATATCTTACATCATATGTAGCTGAAGGGATATTATCCCATGACACTGAGGCAGAAGTAGGGGTTACCAAGTTTACAACTAGGTTTGAAGGCGCTAAACTATTATCACAAGGAACCTGAAGTCCAATAATTTTAAAATCATCAATAAAAAAACCTTCTGCGTTGGCTGAATAGTTTTCAAATCTGTTATTGCCATCTGTCCTAAACCTAAATCTAAATCGAGCATTCGGAGCTTGGAATAAAGCAGCGTGGTTCGTTGCATCAATAACAACTTCTTCCATTACCCATTTGTCCATACGATCACCATCATAAACTCTACCGCTACTGTTGTTATTTTGTTGGAAAGAGTGACTTGTAGAGGTTTTATCTCCATGCTCATTGGTGGTGAAACTTGTAGCATTTGGTTTATTATAAATACCACAAAGTGAGATCCAATTGGTTCCATCAGTAGATCCTTCGAATTCAACAAAATCGAAGTTACGCTCTAAATCCCATTTTGTATAAAATTGAATAATTACTTCATCAGAAGTTGATAAATCGTGCGTATTTGTGGTAATAGATGTATTTTGGTTTGAACCATAAGACGAGATAGCATTATTACCTGTTTTTATCGCACGACTACCAGAGTATGCAGCACCTACGGCATTTGACGCAGTCCAAGTACCAGATAAATTCCAGTTTGTGGTTATTGAATTTGCATCAGGATCATCGGCCAAAATTACTGTAGGTTGATAATATTTTTCAACGTTTATATCATAAAATACATTTGTACCATCTGACAATTGCACATTATATTCAATTTTATCATTAGGTTGAATACTTCCGTTTAAAACGATTTGGGCAGTCACATTGTTTTGATCTAAAATGTTCATTCCAGTTTGAACAGGAACAGAAGCTATAGAAACAATATTGGCTGAAATAGGAGTTACAGTTAATGTAAAATTACTTGCAGTTTGTCCAATACGTTCAATACCGAAGGTTAAATTGGAAGTAAGTGTATTAATATCACTTTGGGTTAAATCGTGCAGTTTTGCATATTTACCTCCATAATAGGCATTCATTAAATTAATTCTAACTGCTCTTGCAGCAATGATTTCGATTTCAGATATACCATTGGTTTGCGTTGGATTAGGCCAGAAACCTCCTTCACTTCCAAAACTACCATGTTCAGGAGTAGACGCTAAGATATTTCTACCAGACCCTACGGACGCAGGGCTACTATCATTTGGATATGAATTATTAGCATTACTAGTTGTGTTACCGTTATCTGCAGTACCACCTAACATCCAATCATCGGCAATACCATTTGCAGGAGTGAAAATTGTTGCTCCAGATACATATCTATTAAATCTAGACATATCTTCGTGCCATTGGTGCATTTCGTCTTCTCTATTTGACACACGAGTAGGAACACCTCCATATGGATGCGGAATAGCATTAGCCGCAGAGTGATGCATCAAGCAAGTTTCAAAATTTCTAGCTAAAACGAAATCTCTTAAAATTTGTGCCTCGGGTTCAGAGAAAGGGGCAGGGCCTCTATAGGTGTCACTTGAAGGCACATCCGATGACCCACTTGAGTCTCCATCTGCTCCCCACAGGTAATCAAAATTTCTATTAACATCAACACCTCTTGTTGCGGTTGAGTTAGAGGTACTACCTGTATTTGGTCTACAGTTCTTTCTTTGGAACGTACCACCACCAGAATTTAAATGCTGATTCCAGCGCAAGCCATCAGGGTTTACAACTGGAATAAAATATAATTCATTATTGTCTACTAAATTTTTAATAGCAGGATCTGTATTGTAGTTTTCAAGAAGATACCACATGAAGTACATGTTACTCATTAAACTACTTACCTCTCTAGCATGTATCATCGATGTATACAGTATTTGAGGTTTGCTTCCTTCAGGGGAAGATTGGTCTCCAGTAATCCTCACATACCATATAGTTTTAGGGTTCCATCTGGTAGTTCCTTGTCCTGTATATGTTAATCCGTTATTAGTAATTGTACCTGATGGGTTTCCCCAGGTTGTTTGATTGGTTGGAGAGGCATCTGCCTTAGCCGAAATTAGACTGGGATAGTTAGCAAACATTTCGTCCAGTTCTGTTTCCATTTCGTCAACTGTTAAACAACCACCAAGGGATCCTTGATGATAATTAGTTGGTTTTGTCCAATCGACTTCTTCACATCCAGTATACTGTAAATAGTTATCAAGGATGGTACTTGCAATCGATCGATTACTTACACTAGGTTGATTACTTGATTTAAATTGAGCATAAGCATCATCTATTGTTATTTCGGAATGACTCCTTTCTTGATAGAATTGCGTAAGGTCTTCAACGGTAACGTTGTATTTAATTCCGGCATTATCAATTTGGTTTAATTGTTCCATTGACAATTCTAATTGAATAGTATTGTCTTTGTATACTGCTCCACATCTTAAATCAATACCAATATTTAGTAAGGTTTGTAAGGTGGTTTCAGAATTATTATTAATGATAATGCGCTTGTAAGTTTCTTGCGCAAATGAAGTTTGAACTACTAAAAATAGTAGCACAATTAAGCAGGTAATTTTTCTCATTAGTTTGGGGTTTAATGAATTTATGTCAATTAATTAGGTCGCTAATATATCAATTTATTTCAATTTTACTCCACAAAATGCAAAAAAAACCGTTGAAATGCATTTTTTTAACATTTGAAAATTATTGTGTAAGAATTAATTGACTGAAAACCAATGAATTGTTAAAATTTTAAGATTTTCAGAAATTTTAAGGTTTTTGGGGCAAATATTGAATTTTAGAGGAGAATCGTTAAACGGTAACATAACAACCGTTAGATAAGGACAAAAAAAAACCTAATGAAGACATTAGGTTTTCTTGTAGCGAGAGGGAGATTTGAACCCCCGACCTCCGGGTTATGAATCCGACGCTCTAACCAACTGAGCTACCTCGCCATTTATGAGGGTGCAAATATAAAAACAAAATTTATCTGAACAAACATAAAATGCGCAAATTATTTTTTTTGACTTTTAGTTTTAAACTCAACAATTAATGTATATATTGACAACATAATTATATACCTATGGAAGACAAAATTAAAATTGAGATGGAGTTTGTTATTCACGCTTCGCCACAACTTTTATATCAATATATATCTACACCCTCTGGATTATCGGAATGGTTTGCTGATAATGTTAACTCGAGAGGAGAGTTATTTACGTTTATTTGGGACGGAAGTGAGGAAAAAGCGAAATTGTTGAGTAAGAAAAGCGGAGAACGCATTAAGTTTAGATGGCTAAATGATGAAGAAGATGGAGCTTCTTACTTTTTTGAAATACGAATTCAAGTAGATGAAATAACCAAAGATGTCTCAATTATTGTTACTGATTTTTCAGAAGATGATGAAATTGAAGAAGTAAAAATGCTTTGGGATAATCAAATTTCAAGTTTAAAACAAGTTTTAGGTTCTGCTTAGAACTTGTGAATCATATTAGTTTTATATTTGTCTCGATTTTTAATCGAGACTTTTTTATGATAAATCTTAGCGGTGAACTGACAGAAGACACGGAGATTATAACCCATGATAATAGAGGTTATAATTATGGGGATGCCCTTTTTGAAACGATGAAAGTTGTTCATGGTAAAATTTTGTTTTGGGAAGATCATTATTTCAGATTGATGGCTTCTATGCGTATCATGCGCATGGATATTCCTATGAATTTCACTATGGAATTTCTTGAAGCTGAAATTTTAAAGACTGTTGAAGCCAACACACTTATTAAGTCAACCGCTAGAGTTAGGTTAAATATAAATAGGGGTGTAGGAGGTAAGTATCTTCCAAAAGATGAAAAAATATCATATTATATTGTAGTTGAACCATTACAAAGCGACTTTTATTTGGCATCTACGGTACAGACTTATACTGTAGACTTATATAAAGACCATTTTGTTGCCCCTGGATTATTGTCTACTTTAAAAACCAATAACAGAGCTTTAAATGTTTTAGCTAGTATTTATGCTAAGGAAAATAATTTTGATAATTGCTTGTTGTTAAACACCAATAAACATGTGATTGAAGCACTACAAGGGAATGTGTTTATGGTATCTGGCGAAACCATTAAGACTCCTCCATTAAATGATGGTTGTATAAAGGGTATTATGAGAAAACAAATTTCTGATGTGATATTGAATTCTGGAGATTATATTTTAGAGGAAGCCTCGATATCTCCTTTTGAGCTTCAAAAAGCTGATGAATTGTTTATTTCTAATGTTATTATTGGTATTCAACCAGTTTTGAAATATCGTAAAAAGGAGTATAGTACTAAAGTTTCCGAAGATATTTTGAGACGATTAAATACGAAGTTGAGATTGTCTTAGTTATAACTAGGATTTTCTGGAGCATTCGACCATAGCGAGTAATCTCCTCCAAGTTCTAACATTTTTTCCTTCCAAAATGAATCGCAACACTTTTCAATAAGTTCATTTTTATAAACATTTTCAGAAATTATCCAAGCATTAGATTCGAGTTCACTGTCTAATTGCTTAGCATCCCAGCCTGAATATCCTAGAAAAAATCTTATATCTGCTGGTGTTAGTTTATTATCGTTTAGTAGCTCTAAGACGGCATCAAAATTTCCTCCCCAAAAGACACCATGTGAAATCTCTATACTATCAGGAATTAAATTTGGAACTTGATGAATAAAATATAGGTTATCCTGTTCAACAGGGCCACCATTATGAACCTTAAATGTAGCTTCGGTTTCTGGAATCAGATCTCTTAGTGTATACTCAAGAGGTTTGTTTAAAATAAACCCAATAGATCCTTGCTCATTATAATCGGCCAATAAGATAACTGACCTATTAAAAGATAAGTCGCCAATAATAGACGGTTCGGCTATTAAAAGATGTCCTTTTTTGGGCTTTGAGCTAATCATTTTTTTCTATGATTTACGTACTAATCTAAAACATATTTTCCTAATAACCAATAATTTTCAACATAAAGGGTATCTAAAACAAAAAAGCCCACTTTAAAGTGAGCTTTTCGTAATCTATTTAAAGAAATACTAGTTTACAGCATTGCTTAAATCAGAACCAGCTTTAAACTTTACTACGTTTTTAGCTTTGATTTGTATTGTTTTACCAGTTTGAGGGTTTCTTCCTTCTCTTGCAGATCTTCTTGAAACTGACCAAGAACCAAATCCTACTAAAGAAACTCTGTTTCCTTTTTGTAAAGATCCTTCGATGTCAATTAATAATGAATCTAATGCCTTCTTAGCAGCTGCTTTAGTAATTCCAGCGTTCTCTGCCATCCCATTGATTAAATCTGTTTTGTTCATAAAATTTGTATTTTAAAATTGTTAAAAAAATAGTTGGGTTAAACGTTATCGTTAAATCCGTCTACAAATTTATACGTAAAATCAACCTACGCAAGTAATAGCAAGGGAAATACAAGGATTTGTTGATAACTTAGAGCATTTGTTAATAAAGGTTTGCATTTCATCGGATATTTTTCAAATATCAATGTATACAGGGGTTCTAGAGCATTTTGGCATTTCTCTCAAAATTGTATCCATTTAATAATGACTTAACCTCCATTTTTCGTTTTCCTGGAAGTTGTAATTCTTTAATATTTATGTAACCATCTCGTACAGCAATCTTTAATTCATCTTTACTGCTAAATAATGCTCCATTTTCATAACTATGGCTATGATGTTCCTTTTCAACTTTAAAAATTTTGACGTTTAAAGTATCCTCACCATTTATGAGTTCGCACCAAGCAGCAGGAAAAGGGTTTAAACCACGTATCTTATTATATATAGTATCAACATCTAAGTTCCAATCTACTTTACAGTTCTCTCGATTAAGTTTATAAGCTGTTTTTAAATTGGCTGTTTTTGGTTGTATCACTGTTTTTACATCTCCATTTTCTATAAGGTCTACGGTCTTTAATACAAGAGAACTTCCAATAAACATTAACTTGTCATGTAGAGATCCAACAGTCTCATCAGTTTGGATGTCAACTTCATCCTGAAGGATTATGGCTCCTGTGTCAATTTTTTCATCAATAAAAAACGTTGTTAAGCCCGTTTTAGTTTCTCCATTAATAATAGCCCAATGTATAGGAGCGGCACCACGATAGTTTGGTAAAAGAGATGCGTGCAAGTTAAAGGTTCCATAACTTGGCATATTCCAAACAACTTCAGGAAGCATTCTAAAAGCAACAACGATTTGAAGATTGGCATTTAGATCTCTTAGTTCCTTTATAAAATCTTCATTTTTAAGATTTGTAGGCTGTAATACATTTAAATTATGTGCAATGGCATACTTCTTAACCGCAGATTGGTTGAGTTTTCGTCCGCGTCCTGAAGGTTTATCTGGTGCGGTAATAACACCAACAATATTATAATTGTTATCTACAAGTGCCTTTAATGTTGCTACTGCAAAATCGGGCGTTCCCATAAATATAATTTTTAATTCTGATCTCTTCATGTGTGTTTTAATTTATATCTGTTGCCTATTGTTGTTACTATGATATCATGCTCTAATAGTAATTGTATACATGCTATAACGTCTTCTTTTTCTATTGGTAACTGCTCTGTTAACTCTCTAGAACTTAAAGGTTTTTGCTCTAATGCTTGGACAATGTGTTGTCTAGTTGTTTTAAAATTTGAATGTGTTTTAGAACTATTTCGAGATGTACAAACAGAGCATTGACCACAATCATCTTTATAGTCTTCGCCAAAGTAATTGAGTAGTTGTATGCTTTTACATACTGATGTGTTTTTGACATAATCTAATACCGAATGTACCTGAAAACGTTTAAGTTCTTGTTGTTGTTCGACAACTTTAGCAATTCTATGTATTGTTTTATCATCCTCACGAGGTTGAAGAAAAATAACTTCAGAATCGGTATTAGAAAATAAAAAATCTACGATTCCATCCTTTTGAAGTGCCTCTAAATTTCGAATGACTTCTTTTTCATCTGTGGAAGATTTATCTGCAATTAGTTTAAGGTTGATGGCAAGCTGATGTTCAAAAATACCACCATAAGTCCTCAAAATTGTTTTGACGATCGTATTATATTGAGGGCGTGTTTCTAAATAAGAAAACATTGCTGTGTTACTTACAATAAACTGAAGTTTAGTTTTATAATTAAACTGTTGCGATAGTTTAATTATGCTATTTCTATCTAAAAGTTGGAGCGTGTTAAATGCTTTCGAACTTTTAAACCCGTAGACTTTACAGAAATCACTAAAATTAAAACGATGTGTTGTTAGTTCTCCTTCGCCATAGGATATTTGAAAGTAGTTGCATAGTTTTCTATATACGAGTTTCATATCGTTGATAGACGGTAAACTATTGATGAATTGATTTTTTAAAACGTTTTCATCAGATGCGTTTGTTAATAGAATAGCATAAGCGTTTTCATTATTTCGTCCTGCGCGTCCAGCTTCTTGATAGTAGCTTTCTAGACTTTCAGGTAGGTTAATATGTATTACTGTTTTTACATCTGGTTTATCAATTCCCATACCAAAAGCAGTAGTTGCTACCATAATGTTTTTTTTGTTATTCATCCATTGGTATAATCGCTCTTGTTTATCTTTCGTTGGAATTCCGCCGTGGAAAAAAGTAGAACTAAACCCTTTTTTCTCTAAAATGTTATGAATATCAATACTCATCTTTCGGCTACGTACATAAATAATGGAAGACCCAGAATGCTCTTTTAATATACGCTCTAGGTCGTAAATTTTATCTTCACTAGATACAACTTGATAGGCTATATTTGGTCTAATGAAGGAGGCTTTAAATACCTTTGGGGATATAAAATCTAGCGCTTCCATAGTTTCCTCAATAACTTTTGGCTTAGCGGTTGCTGTTAAAGCGACTACGTTTACACTAGGTTGTAGTTGTCTTAAAAGTGTTATGTTTTTGTAAGCTGGTCTAAAGTCGTTTCCCCATTGACTGATACAATGTGCCTCGTCTACAGCAATAAGATTCACATTCATTTGCTCAATACGATGCTTTACAATGTCTTGTTGTAATCGTTCTGGAGATAAGTATAAAAACTTATAATTTCCGTAGATACAATTGTCTAGAAGAGTGTCTAATTCATTATACTTAATACCGCTTGTAATGGCCATAGCTTTAATACCTTTTTCTTTTAGGGTATTTACTTGGTCTTTCATAAGTGCTATTAACGGAGATACAACGATGCAAATGCCGTCTTTAATAAGTGCGGGAATTTGAAAGCATACAGATTTGCCACCACCAGTTGGCAAAAGAGCAAAGGTGTCGTTGTTTTCTAATATGGACTCAATAATCTCTTCTTGATATGGTCTAAACGACGTATGATTCCAATACTGTTCTAATATGTTAATGGGATGTGCCATTTAGTCATTTAAGGCGTCTAGAATAAAATCTGCACGCTGTTCTATACTTGCAAAAGGGACATCAATAAGTTCATAACCAAAACGTTGATACGTGTCTAATAAGGCATGGTGAATTTCAATGGCCTGATCGAAATTTTCATAACGTTCACTATCACTCACAAAAATCTCCTGCCAAGGAGCTAAAACAAAGACTTTATCATAAACATGCGCCTCACAAGTTTCTGTAAAGTACTTTGGATAATCACTCTTTACATAGTCCATATAGGCAAGAACATCTGGTAAACCTCTATCCAGAAATATAAGTTCTTTTTCAATGGTTTCGGCATCTAAAAATTGTTGAGTTCTTGCTTTGAGAAGCAATTCACTAAAGAGTAAAGGCTTGGTTAAGAATAGTTGTTCAATTCCCTCTCTTCTTGCATCTAAAGTCACCTGTCTTGAAACTTCTTCAAAGCAGATATGATTTCTAGATATTAATTCATTTATAATGGACGATTTCCCCGTTCCAGGTCCACCAGTTATAACAATTTTTCTCGTATTCAAATTGGCAAGGTTTTGGTTGTAAAATTAACAATAATTAGGTAAAGCAAAATGCAAAGTAAAATGTATCTTTGTTTCCGAAGAAAAAATGTTATGAGTGCACAAAAAAAATCAGAAGAATTTTACAAAAAATTAAGGAACCAATTGTACGAAACTGCAAGCTGGCCTTCAGAATATCTTTATAAGTTTATTGTACCAACAGATCCTGAGAAGATTAAGCAGATAGAAGGTTTGTTTGATAACCTAGGAGCTGTAATTAATACTAAAGAGTCTGGAAAAGGAACATATACAAGTGTATCGGTAAATTTACAGATGAAAGATCCCGATGCTGTTATCGCTAAATATAAGGAAGTAGCTGATAAAGTAGAAGGCGTTATTTCTTTATAAAAAGCGGTTTCGATAACTATTTTTTTGTATTTTGCAAGCACATGCAGATGTACTTCGAGCATGATATACAAATACTACACAAATTTATATTTTGATAGACGATTTAGAATACAACACAGAGCGTGAACATTTGATTATTCCTGAGTATGGAAGACATCTTCAGAAAATGATAAATTACGCCAAAGATTTACCAACGAAGGAAGAGCGCAATAAGGTGGCAAAATCCATTATTAATGTCATGGGAAATTTGCAGCCGCATCTAAGGGATGTGCCAGATTTTCAACATAAATTATGGGATCAGCTATTTATTATGGCCGATTTTGAATTGGATGCAGATTCACCTTATCCAAAACCTTCAAAGGAGGAGTTAAACGAAAGTCCAGAACCGTTAAGATACCCACAAAATCATCCAAAATATCGTTTCTACGGAAATAATATTAAAACAATGATTGATGTAGCCAATACATGGGAAGATGGGGAGCTAAAGGAAGCATTGGTATATACTATTGCTAACCACATGAAAAAATGCTTTTTAAACTGGAATAAAGATACCGTTGAAGACGATGTTATTTTTGAGCATTTATTTGAGCTCTCAGGAGGTCAAATCAACTTAAGGGGAAGTGATGAAGATTTATCGGACTCATCAAGTTTAATGCGAAACAAGAAGAAATATTCTAACAATAAAAAGTCGCATCATAAAAAAAATAAAAACAGAAAACGCTACTAATCATACTTCATGGCAACATTTATTATTGAAGGAGGTCACCAATTAAAAGGGAAAATCCAACCACAAGGCGCAAAAAACGAGGCATTACAAATTTTATGTGCAGTACTCTTAACTGCAGAGGAGATTCGAATTGATAATATTCCTGATATTATTGATGTTAATAAATTAATTGCTCTGTTAAAAAAGCTAGGTGTTAAAATTAATAATGTAGGAAAAGGATCTTACACTTTTAAGGCCGATGATATAAATCTTAAATATTTAGAATCTGCAGAATTCAAGGAAGATGGAAAGGGCTTAAGAGGTTCTATTATGATTGTTGGCCCATTATTAGCGCGCTTCGGAAAAGGATATATTCCTAAGCCGGGAGGAGATAAAATTGGGCGTAGACGTTTAGATACACACTTTGAAGGGTTTATTAACCTTGGTGCAAAATTTAGATATAACAAAGAAGACTATTTCTATGGTGTAGAGGCAGATAAACTAAAAGGTGCTTATATGCTTTTAGATGAAGCCTCGGTTACAGGAACAGCAAATATTGTTATGGCTGCTGTACTTGCTGAAGGGACAACCACAATTTATAATGCTGCTTGTGAGCCTTATTTACAGCAATTGTGTAAGATGCTTAATAGAATGGGCGCCAAAATAAGTGGTGTTGGTTCTAATATGTTAATCATTGAAGGTGTTGATATATTAGGAGGAACAACACATAGAATGCTTCCTGATATGATTGAAATAGGAAGTTGGATAGGATTGGCGGCAATGACTAAAAGTGAGCTCACAATTACTAATGTAAGTTGGGACGATTTAGGTCAGATTCCTGATGTATTCCGAAAAATAGGAATAACGATAGAGCGTCAAGGTGATGATATCCATATTCCAGCACATATTAATGGTTATGAAGTTCAAAATTATATTGATGGTTCTATTTTAACCGTTGCTGATGCCCCATGGCCAGGATTTACACCAGATTTATTAAGTATTGTTTTAGTGGTGTTAACACAAGCCAGAGGAAGTGCACTGGTACATCAAAAAATGTTTGAAAGCCGATTGTTTTTTGTAGATAAACTCATTGATATGGGAGCAAAAATCATTCTTTGTGATCCGCATCGTGCTACTGTAATTGGTCACGATTTTAAATCACAACTAAAGGCAACAACAATGACTTCACCAGATATTAGAGCAGGTGTATCCTTGTTAATTGCTGCCTTATCTGCAAGAGGTACATCAACAATTCATAATATAGAACAAATTGATAGGGGTTATGAAAATATTGACGAGCGTTTGAGAGCCATTGGAGCCAAGATAACACGTGTTGAAGGAAATTAACCTTTCTAGACTAGTATAAAAAAAGCCTCAATTTATTGAGGCTTTTTTTATTCAGTTATTCAAGTATATAAAAAGGATTGTGGTTTTTAATTTGATTCAAAAGTACTTCTGAAGTTTCAAGTTTTTGACCATCTTTATTGTAAAATAGCCAATCGTCTTTAGGATGACTATAATGTATTTTCTCACTCCCTGCACAGCTCGTCGCAATTTCTTTTATGCTTAAATCGTATGTCCCTACAGCTCGTAACTGTCCATTGTTATAATAGTATTTCCATTTACCAATTTTATAGTTATAAACTTGCTCACAGGGACCAGCAAAGCAACATTGTACATATAAACCAGATTTATATTGTCCTGTTTCTTTTAATTTTCCGTTTATATGATATTCGTTCCAACGACCAAATTTTCCATGAAAATCAGGTAAAAGGTCAGGATTATAAATTCCAACGCTTCTAATAGGTCCATCTCTATAATACTCAACTGCATGGTCAAATGCTACAAAAGACACATCGCTATTTTCATCTTTACAACTAACAAAACTTAAGATGAAAAGGCCTAAAAAAGAGATTGCCTTACGAGTTAAAACCATTTAGATTAATTTAAATGTTTTGCATCTGTTCCAAAAAGTATTTTCCTGAATTCAGCAGGTTTTTTGTTATTTAATAAATTCAATGGTCCTTTTGCATCTATAAGTTCTCTAAAGTGCTTTTCGCGATGATCAAATTGCATTTTGTTTTTATATGTCGTTATTAATATCAAATGAAAAGGTGCTTCTTCGCTATATACATTTTCTAAAATCTGAAAAGAATCGATATAGCCCTTTTCTATAGCTTCAATTCGAAGCACTTTCCAGTTGTTATTGTAATAGTGCATAACTTCGTCTACGTGATCATTCTGGATTTGTACAAAATCCATACTAGACATTTTTTGTTCCTGCTGTGCATGAATAAAGTTGATCGATAATAAGACAATTAAAATATAATATTTCATAGCTAAGTATTATCCCATTGAATAGAAAAATTGTTCGTTGGAAATCTTTCCGTCTTTCACCTCAAAAACAGCAACTTCCTGCATTTGTTGTCTCCCACGATCTTTAAAAGTAACGTCAAACGTCATTTTTGTTGTGAAATGATTATCTACAACTGTTGGCTCACTAATTTCTCCACCATGCCATTCTGCAACATTGTCTAACCATGCTTTGTTTTTGTTCCAAACATTTTGTTTTCCTGAAACGATTTCATCTGGCATTCCAGGCATTTCTTTGCTCACTACATTTTCAGCATAAAGTTCATTAATACAGTCAAGGTTTTGACCTTCTCTACACATTTGTGTCCATTTTTGTGCAACGTCTTTTGTGTTCATTTTTTTTGATTTTGATTATTGATTAATTCGATTATGGTATCAAACGATTTTTTATTAGTCATCCAAGTTTTTGATGATTTAAATGAAAGATCGCTTATATTTTTATTAGGATAAATGGTGTTGAATATAGTTAATGCAGCCAAAAAACTTCCTGCTTTTGATGGGTGGAAGCCATCTACACTATATAGGTTCTCTAATGCTTTATTTGCGTCATATGTCTTCCATATAACACCCACAGGGCAAAGTAGTGCTTTGTTTTGTTTAGCAGCGAATTTGTGGTTAGCGATAACACCATCAAAGGTGTAATAATAGTTTTTGGATGGCCATACCATGAAATAGACCAATTGGCTTCCATGTTCTTCGCAAAGTGCTTTAATTTTTGCGCCATCACTCAAGAGCATCTGCCTACCATCATTTTGTGAGGAAGGTCCTTGTTGAATAATGACATAGTCAAATTTCCCAGTTTTAATATACTTCTGTAATTTACCATCGTTCCAATGATCTATTAAGGCATAATTTGGATAACATAATGAAGTGGTTGTAATCGTTTCATTAAAATTTGAAGCAATTTGCTCTACAATTTTAGGTAAGTCATTGGTGTAGGTTAAACTATTTCCAACAAACAAGACTTGCTTGGATTTATCTTGAGAATAAATTGATAACGACAAGAAAAGAATCCAAATAAAACGCAAAAGCATAAGACTTTATAAAAGTTAAGAACTTAAATTTAATAAAAAGAAATTATCAGATTCTTAAAAATATGTTATCATTTATTGCAACGCTAGCTTATAAGTTTTTAGACAGCGTTCTCTGGCTTCCTTGTGATTTACAATGGGACTTGGATAAGTTAATTCTTGATATTCTGGAACCCACTTTTTTATATACTCATGATCTTTATCGAATTTCTGAATTTGTGAAGTAGGATTGAAAATTCTAAAATATGGAGCAGCATCAACGCCTGAACCTGCGACCCATTGCCAATTTCCAACATTACTTGCCATCTCGTAGTCATGTAATTTTTCGGCAAAATAAGCCTCTCCCCATCTCCAATCTATTAATAAGTGTTTACATAAAAAACTACCAACTAGCATACGCACTCGGTTATGCATAAAACCTGTTTTATTAAGTTGCCTCATACCAGCATCAACAAGTGGATAACCTGTTTTGCCCTCACACCATAATTTGAATTCATCCTCATTATTACGCCATTCTATTCTATCATATTTTGGTTTAAAGGAATGATTAACAGTGTGGGGAAAATGCCATAAGATTTGCATAAAAAACTCTCTCCAAATTAACTGTTGCCAGAAGATTTCATGGTTTTCAAGAATCGCTTTCTTTACGATGTGACGAATACTAACAGTACCAAAGCGCAGGTAAGGGCCTAAATGAGATGTTGCATCTTTGGAAGGGAAATTTCTTGTGGCCTCATAGTTTTGAATTATGTTTGGATTTACAATATAATGCGTAATGTCTTGATTTGACTTAGTGAACCCTATGTCTAATAATGTAAGGCTAGGAAAATTAGAACTTTTAATGAGGTTGTTGAGGTAGACATTAGTGTTAAAAGCGTCAAGTTTGAGAGATTTATATTGTGCTTTCCAAGTCCTCATATAGGGTGTATAAACAACGTATGGATTTCTATCTTTTTTTACCACCTCGCTTTTTTCGAAAATAACTTGATCCTTGAATGTTTTGAACTTTATGTTACTATGCGATAATATTGTCTTGACGTCATCATCACGTTGCCTAGCATATGGTTCATAATCATGATTGGAGTACACTTCTTGGATGTTATAGTTTTGAATTAACTGCTTATAAATGTTTACGGGTTCACCATAAAATAGAGCAATGCCACTTCCATGTTCCTTACCAAGTGTACGATGCATATCTTGCAACGTATTAAATATAAAGGTCACTCTAGCGTCATTTTCGGGAAGATTTCTTAGTATTTCAGAATCGAAAATAAATACAGGTAAAACAGGATATTTGCCCTTTAGAGCCTCGTAAAAACCAACGTTATCATCTAGTCGTAAATCACGTCTAAACCAAAAAATACTTAGCGGTTGTTTCATAGGCAAATTGATGATTTTTACGTGTTGTAAATTCCGAATAGTTCTTCTAGTTTTTTCGCACGATAGCTAAAAATTTCTTCTAGTTTTGGTTTTACAACTATGGGGTGAACTAGCTCACCTAAAACTCCAAATGGTAATTTGTAATCAATGATGTCTTCCATTTCCACACCACCATCAATAGCTTTGATAAAGTGTTTGTGATGCCATAAAGCATAAGGTCCAAAACGCTGTTCATCAACAAAATACTTTTGATCTACAATATGAGTAATCTCGGTTACCCATTTGGTTTTAATACCCAAAACAGGAGTTACTAAATATTGAATTATCTGCCCTTCATACATTGGACGATCGGCTCCAGAAATAATTTTAAAACCCATATAGTCTGGTGTTATTGTTTTTAGGTTGTTAGGGTTAGATAAAAACTCCCAAGCCATCTTAATTGAGATTGGCAAATTTTGTTTTTTATGTAGTGTGTAAATTTTCAAATTAGTTGTATAAAACGATATATAAGTTAAGGGATGTGGCTATGCATAACCAAATTAAATAAGGTAATATAAGAAGTGACTTAATTTTTAGATCCTTTATATACGTTATTAAAAACGCCAAAACTATCATAGTTAGCAATGCAATACTTATTAACGAAGCTGTTATGAATTTTTGATCAAAGAAGATGTAATTCCAGCTTACATTGAGTACAAACTGTATGATAAATAATATTAGAACTTTTCTGGTCGGTCTTTTTGAATAAAGAAAGGCCATATAGCATGAAAAACAGACCATAATAGTGGTCCAAGCGGCTCCAAATACCCAGCCATCGGGTGTCCAAGGTGCTTTTTCAAGTTGAAGATACCAAGCTCCTTGAGCTCCACCATTCATAAGCCATGAGCCAATACCAAGGGCAGAGAAATTAATAATTGCGAATATAATAAGGTACTTGAGAAACTTCACTTCTGGTTGATTTTAAAAAAATGAGCGTAATAGATTAACGTTATATACGATATCTAATACGCTCCATACTATTTACTTTGAATTAGGCAGTTAATGGTGCACCTTTAAGACGCTTTTCAACTTTCCTTTTTATCACAGTAAGACGTTTCATGATTTCCATGATATTTTGGTCTTTTTTCTGCTTGTAAATTTGATTTAAATCTAAAATTAACGCTTTAGCCTCTCGGGAAATTTTTACACGATCACTCGTTGATAACGAACGCATCTTTCTTTGTTCAAACTCTAAAGCTTTATTTATTATATCCATAGTGTTTATCGTTTAAATTAGTAATAAACTAGTCGCTTTTATTTGCAAAAACTTTCATGATTATTATAAGTAAATATACAAAACGTTTAATTTTTATTTAATATGTTTAAACAAAAAATTAACATACCACTATAGATTTTAACTATGGAAGTGTTAATCTAGTCAAAATTTAAGACGGAAAAGTGTTATTTTTGAGCTAACAACAATTATCATCTTTAACGAGAGAACAGCTGGCAACCGCAAGAAAAGCTCCCACAAAAGGTGCAGTGAGGTATAGCCATAAATGCTGAAGGTTTCCAGAAACTAGGGCAGGAGCTAAAGACCTAATTGGGTTCATTGAGGCTTTAGTCATTGGACCTGCAAACATGGCTTCTAACAAAATGACACCACCAACGGCTATAGCTGCCATTGTACCAATTTCTTTACTACCTGTAGACACATTAATAATAACAACCATTAAAAAGAATGTGAGCAGCAGTTCTAGAACAAAAGCCTTGTAAGGTTCAAAGTTTTCTGCGGGAATTGTGCTGCCTAGAGTATTACTTTCTGGAAATAAAAACCAAAGCACAAAGCAAGCCAAAAAAGCGCCTATTGCTTGAGCTAAAATATATTTTGGAACCTCGTTCCATGGAAATTTTTTTGCATAGGCGAAGCCGAAAGTCACAGCCGGATTAAAATGCGCTCCAGATATTTCTCCGAAAGCATAAATCATACTCATTACTATGAGGCCCCAAGTTATGGCTACACCAACATGAGAGATACTACCGTTGGTGATTTCATTAATAGTCATGGCACCACATCCACAAAATATCATGGCGAATGTTCCTATAATTTCTGCGTAATATTTTTTCATTCTAAAGGTTTGCTAGGTACAAGCCTGTTTAATTTAAGGTTTTCTTAACAAACAAAGGCTTAGCTTGTTTGTAAATTTACGTGAATTTTAAAACTAATCATAAATACTAATACAAATGAAAAAATTATTACTAGTGTTTGCAGTGTTTGCTATGTCTTTCGCTACTTATGCACAAATTGAAACACCACAGCCAAGTCCATCTTCTAAGCTGGAACAAAAGGTTGGATTAACCGATATTACTATCGAATATTCTCGTCCTAGTGTGAAAGGAAGAACAATATTTGGTGATTTGGAGCCTTATGGAGGTATGTGGAGAACTGGAGCTAATAAGAATACAGTAATCACATTTAGTGATGATGTTACTATTGCTGGTCAAGAGGTAAAAGCTGGTTCTTATGCAATTTTCACAAAACTTAATTCTGCAAAGCAATGGGATGTTATATTTTATAACGATACCAATAATTGGGGAACACCTAGAAATTGGGATGATAGTAAAGTTGTAGCCACTGCAAAAGTAGATGTTCATGCTGTTCCTTTTAACGTAGAAACAATGACTATGGATATTAATAATATTTCGGCTACAGGTGGAACTATTGATATTATCTGGGAGAAGTCTTATGTAGGTATTCCTTTTACTGTACCAACAGATAAAACAGTTTCTGCTGCAATAGATAAAGTAATGGCTGGACCAAGTGCTAATGATTACTATGCATCTGCAGTATACTATTTAAATGCAGGGAAAGATGCTAATAAGGCTAAAAAATGGATAGATAAAGCGATGTCTATGATTGAAAAGCCAGGGTTCTGGCAAGTAAGACAGCAATCTTTAATTTATGCTGCTGCTGGTGATAAAAACGGCGCTATTAAATTGGCTAAAGAGTCTATGGCTGCTGCTAAAGAAGCTGGTAACCAAAACTATGTTAAGCAAAATATGGAATCTCTAAAAGAATGGGGAGCTATGTAATTTAACATATTTACAATAAAAAAAAGACCTTTTGAACATGTCAAAAGGTCTTTTTTTATGCATTTAAATGAGGGTAATTTGAACTAAAATTTGTCAAGTTATTTAGTACAACCTTATCATGCTTTAGGAATTGTTTACAATGATATATCCAAAGTACATCAATATAGACATCAATCCCGTAAGTATCATTTTATTGTTTTTCGAAATTTTATTAAAATCAATTATCATGGCGATGATAATAACTAAGAAGCAACCAACAAAATTAAGCCAAAGGAATGGCAGATTTATTTGACCATATTCGTCTAATAAAAACAAACCAATAACTAAGACCTGTGTAATAAGAGCAGCTGTAAAAACAGCATTGGCTTTTACAAACTTGAAAAAGAAGGCTAAAAGGAATATTCCTAGCACATTTCCGTAGAAAATAGAACCAATAATATTAACGAGTTGAATTAAATTCTCGGCAAGATTGGCAACACAAGCCACTCCTATTGCTAAAATTCCCCATCCTAAAGTAAACCATCTTGATGCTTGCACCATTTCGGTCTCAGATTTTTCTCCAGTATTTCGTTTGTACAAATCCATAGTAGTTGTACTAGCCAGTGCATTTAATTCACTTGAAGTACTCGACATGGCTGCACTCAAAATTACCGCCAGTAACAAGCCTATGAGTCCGCGAGGAAGGTTGTTTAATATAAAGTGAATGAATACATAATCTTTATCGTTACTCTCTACTTTTACATTTTGAGATTCGCCAGCTTTAACGATTAAAGTTCTGGCATGAGCTCTTAACGTATCACTTTGGGCGTTGTAGTTTGCTATGACATCTGGATCAACTTTGCCATCAGAACTTGAAAACTCTTCAATAGCATATTTCTTCATATCAAAAACCTCTTGCTGTTGCTTTTGAATAGACTTATATTCTTCTGCAAATTCTGAGTTTAAAACCACTTCGGTTGCGGCTGGATTGAAATTTACAGGAGCCTTATTAAATTGGTAAAACACAAATACCATTACACCTACTAATAGGATAAAGAACTGCATTGGCACTTTTAACAAGCCATTAAACATCATTCCAATTTGCATCTCTTTAAGAGACTTTCCTGAGAGGTAACGTTGTACCTGACTTTGATCTGTACCGAAATAGGATAACATTAAAAATGTACCACCAATGAGCCCACTCCAAACGGTATAACGATTATTTAGATTAAAAGAAAAATCTAAAACTTCCATTTTACCGCTGGCGCCAGCAATATCTAGCGCTTTCGAGAAAGTAATGTTTTCTGGTAGCTGGCTAATGATTAAAACAAAAGCAATGATCATTCCTGTAAAAATCACAATCATTTGATGCTTTTGCGTCACATTTACGGCTTTGGTTCCACCAGAAACAGTATAAATAATAACTAACACTCCAATAATAACATTAAGTAGGAGTAGGTTCCATCCTAGTACTGCCGATAAGATAATAGCAGGTGCAAAAATGGTAATACCTGCAGCCAAACCACGTTGTATTAAGAATAGTATTGCTGTAAGTGTTCTTGTTTTTAAGTCAAATCTACTTTCAAGAAACTCATAGGCTGTATAGACTTTAAGTCGATGATAAAGCGGGATAAATACCATGCAAATCACAACCATAGCAATAGGCAACCCGAAATAAAACTGTACGAATCCCATGCCATCATTAAAGGCTTGTCCTGGTGTTGACAAGAATGTAATAGCACTGGCCTGTGTTGCCATTACCGATAATCCTATAGTCCACCACTTTGATGTATTACCACCTTTTAAATAGTCCTGAACATTTTTACTCCCACGTGATTGATAGGTTCCGTAAGCAACGATGAGCAGCAATGTACTAATGAGTACGATCCAATCTAATGTTTGCATTTTTAAAAGGCTTTAGTGATGAAGTAAAATGCGATGATGTAGATAATATTGGCACAGAGTACAAGCGTGTACATCTTATTCCATTTGTATTTTTCCATTAGTTTTTAATTTGATTAGTTTGATTGATATCATTTTTACCTAAAGACAACATATTTGCAAATAGTCGGTATGCTCCTGAAACTCCTGCCGGAAATTCTCTAAAAAAGCTAAGTCCTGTATATATGTAATGTCCTTTACCATGATTAGCTACTAATAAACTTCCAGTTTTTGGACTTTCGCCATTGTCATTCATAGATAGGATAGACGTAAACTCTGGAGCCCATTCGTTTGGAAAGTATAAGCCACGTTCCTGCGTCCAGCCTTCAAAGTCATTCTTTGTAATTTTATTCGGAAAGTTTAATACTTCATGGTTTGTTGCTAGCAATCTAACATCGGCGTTCTCGTCTGTTACTCTATCTCTTGATAATTTTAGATCATAAGGAGCAATTTGATCTACTTTAACACGATGACTCGTATTGTATTGAACAATCATATTTCCGCCTTGAGCGACATAATCGAATAATAACTGCTGTTTGAATTTTAAATCCTCAACAGTATTATACGCTCTAATGCCAACAACAATAGCATCAAAACGCTTTAAGTTTTCTGATGTAATATCTTCTGGTTTTAATACAGCAACGTTATAACCAATTTGTCTTAGACTTTCTGGTACTACATCTCCTGCACCTTCAATATAACCTATGCTTTCGCCACGTTTTTTAATATCTAATCTCACAATCTTACTTTCGCTAGGCAACAGCACTGTTTGAAGTGGGATATGATCATAATCGATTTCAATGAGTTCTTTAGTGTATATATTACTTCCCACATGAACCATTGGTGTAAATAAACCTTCACTTTGCTCTTTTGGTGGAATTACGGTAAATATGAGACGTTGTTCTTGACCTTTATCGCTTATGTTTATTTTTTGTTTATCTGGATACACGCTCCAGTTGTTTGGATGCGCTAACTGTACATAACCTTCTAAGCTATCACGTCCAGCCTTAACAATAACTTCAATATCACGTTGTGTGTCTGAGTCTAGGATAATCACTTTTTCTGATATTTTTGCTGATGCTTCAGGGATAATTTCGAAAGGCTTATAGACTTCTCCTTTTACAGGGTCATTGGTTTTATAAACAATGGGTTTTGTAAATGAAATAGGAATATTGGCAATACTCAAATTGAATTTGATGTTTAATGCCCTTGGCGTTTCGGGTTCTCCAATAAGGTTTTTATCATCTACACTATACATACCAAGACTACCTTTTTTTGTTAGCCAATACGGTGTTGATACTTTTTCATTTTTATTGATCTCTAAAGTCTCTCTGAAATTAAAGCGGGCATTATTCTCTAAGGCTAAATTCTTCTCAATGGAGAGTCCGTTTGGGTTAATGATGTTCAATAGTGTAATATTGGCATCACTTCTATTAATAACCTCTAAATTAAGATTTACTGCAGAGCCAGCAGTAGCATGATTTGTGTTTGCTGTAGCCTCAAGGTATAGTCCAGCGCAAGCGGCTATAATGTCTTTTATTTCTTTGGTTTTAAGCGTTTTCCAATGAGAATCCTTTAAGTTTTGAATGGCATTATATCCTCTTACAAGTTCGGGAATCGAAGCCGAAGGGTTTTTAAAATCAAAATTGTTTTGCACAGCATAAAGGATATCTCCAATCGCATTTCCGCCTTCAATTCTATTCCATGAGGTGTCTATGCCTTCAAAAACATTAGTTTTATCAGAAGGTAAATCTCCCTTAATTAATTCTATATATTCTATTTGAGAGCCACGTCTTCCTGTACTTCCAAAACCTTGTGATTTGTGTTGACTTCTACTTAGCGCGGCAATTTCAGGATTACTTAATCCGTTACTAGGAAAGTAAACGCCTGTGTCTATTTGTAATAAATCACTTTTGTCTGCTTTTTCAAAGTTTTCACGACTTCCATAGAACCACCATCCTGTATTAAAAAATAGACGCTTAGGTTGCCATACATCAACCATCGATAATTGATTAGGATAAGCATTTTTATTTCCAACCAAATCAAAGGCTTCAATACTCAACATTGCAGAACTGGTATGATGACCATGTGTTGTTCCTGGATTTCTGTGATTAAAACGATTGATAATTACATCTGGTTTGAATTGTCTGATAGCTAAAACCACATCACTTAACACCTGTTCTTTATTCCAAATGGCTAAAGTTTCATCAGGATGTTTTGAGTAGCCAAAATCGTTAGCTCTAGTGAATCGCTGTTCTCCTCCATCTGTACGTCTTGCTGCCAATAATTCTTGTGTTCTAATGACACCTAAAAGTTCTCTAATTTCTGGACCAATTAGGTTTTGCCCACCATCTCCACGTGTTAATGATAGGTAAGCAGTTCTAGCTTTAACTTCATTAGACATATAAGAAATGAGGCGTGTATTTTCATCATCAGGATGTGCAGCAACATAGAGAACCGACCCTAAAAAGTTTAACTTTTTTATAGATTCATGAATATCTGAAGCTGTTGGTTTTTTAGGTTGTTGCGCTATAATTAGCGATGTAGAAAAGAGCAGTAAAAAGAGTAAACGTAGTCTTGTTTTCATTATAAAATAGTTAGCTAAAACCAAATATAATGAAGTCTACTAGCGCAAGAGTTGTTTTTAGTTTTTCTTTAACGTAACATTAGGAAAACCTTATCTATTTCCATTTAATATTACAACCAATGCTTGGTTTTTGTACTTCAGAAATGGGATTGTTTTTAAGAAGATTATCGAGTGTTTCTCTTATGTTTTTTCCGGTAACAGGTTTCCCGTTTCCAGGTCTCGAATCATCAAGTTGTCCTCGATACACAAGGTTAAGGTGTTTGTCAAATACATAGAAATCAGGAGTGCAAGCGGCATCATAAGCTCTTGCAACCTCTTGTGTTTCATCATATAAATACGGGAATATGAAATCGTTTGTTATGGCGTTTTCTTTCATGAGATGCGGAGCGTCGTCAGGATAATTGACAACATCATTACTAGAAATAGCAATAGTATTGATTCCTTTAGAACTATAATCTTTAGCTAATTTTGATAGTTCATCATTTACATGTTTTACAAACGGACAATGGTTACAAATAAACATGATAATGGTACCTTCTACTCCTCGTGCATTTTCTAGTGATACTAAACTATTATCTACCGTGTTTATTAATTCAAAATTTGGAGCTTTCGTTCCAAGAGGCAACATGTTTGAAGGAGTCAAAGCCATAATGTAAATGTTAAGATTAATTTGTATGTTTAAGGAATGGATAATATAATAACTTTCGAAGACTTTACAAAGGTTGATTTGCGCGTTGGAACTATTATTGAGGTGCATGATTTTCCTGAAGCTAGAAACCCAGCATACCAGCTTACCATTGATTTTGGTGATCTGGGAATTAAGAAATCTTCTGCTCAAATTACGACACTTTACAAAAAAGACGATTTGATGCAACGTCAAGTAGTTGCTGTTGTCAATTTTCCAAAAAAGCAAATAGCAAAGTTTATGAGTGAATGCCTAATTCTTGGTGCAGTTGATGGTAAAGACGTGATACTTTTAAATCCGCAACAACGCGTTAAAAATGGCTCAACAGTAGCATAATAGATGGAGCAGTTAGACCATGTAAAAATTAACTTTGATAGTAATGGCCTTTGGGTATTAAATATCGCTTTGGCTGTTGTAATGTTTGGTGTTGCGTTAGGGATTTCTATAAACGACTTTAAATCATTGCTAAGGCAGCCCAAGCCCGTATTGGTTGGAGTACTATCACAATTTGTGCTTTTGCCATTACTTACGTTCTTGATTATAGTCGTCCTTAAGCCACAACCAAGCATTGCATTAGGCATGATGATGGTGGCGGCTTGTCCAGGCGGGAATATATCTAATTTCATGACACATTTGGCCAATGGAAATACAGCTTTGTCGGTAAGTTTAACAGCTTTTGGAACCTTATTGGCAATTTTAGTAACGCCCTTAAACTTTCAACTATATGGGAATTTATATGAGCCAACTAGACATCTTTTAAAAAGTGTAGAACTGCAACCCTTTGAACTTGTAAAACTGGTATTACTTATTTTAGGCGTTCCTCTATTAATAGGTATGTATGTGAGGTATAAAAATGAACGTATTGCAAGCAAGATTTCAAAGGTTTTAAAACCCTTATCTATTGTGGTATTTGTGGCGATCGTAATTATTGCGTTCTCTAAAAATATGGATGTGTTTAATAACTATATTCATTATGTTCTGCTTATTGGAATAGGTCATAATTTTCTGGCCATATTATTAGGTTTCTCTGTGGCTAAGACCTTTAGGTTGTCTTTTAAGAATCAAAAAACTCTGGCTATTGAAACCGGTATTCAAAATTCTGGATTAGGCTTACTTCTTATTTTTACATTTTTTAGTGGGTTAGGAGGCATGGCAATTATGGCGGCATTTTGGGGCATTTGGCATATCATTTCAGGCTTGATGATTTCGGTTTTATGGAGTTGTAAATCGCCTAAAGTTGTAGACGTTTGAGACAAATATGGTTACATAGCATGAGGGCTTATTTACGCCTAGGTCTGTTTTTTTATTTTAAAAAGATAGAGGTGAAACATGCCAATCGAATTCCGAAAAGTGGAGCTGTTTTATTTCTTGGAAACCACCAAAACGCCTTACTTGATGCGTTATTAATTGCAACAAAAAATGGTAGGTTTTCCTATTTTTTAACAAGAGCGAGTGTTTTTAGTAAACCGTTAATAAGTAAGGTTCTTAAAAGTTTATTAATGCTTCCCGTATACCGCATTAGAGATGGTTGGTCAAATTTAACCAAGAATAATAGGGTCTTTTCGAAGAGTTCAAAACTGCTTAGTGAAGGGCATGCGATTACCATTTTTCCAGAAGGTAGTCATAATCTACGTAGAACAGTACGTCCATTGAGTAAAGGGTTTACCAGAATTATTTTTGAAACATTAGAAGCGTATCCTGATACAATAATTCATTTAGTTCCTGTTGGATTGAACTTTAAAAACGCTACCAAATTTGGAGATTCTACTTTAATTAACTTCGGAAATGTGATGTCTATAGATACGTGTTCTATTGAAGATAAAAGCGCGCGCGTTTTAGAGCTTAAATCGAAAGTATTCGATCAACTATGTAAATTAACAACACATATTGAAACCGAAAACTATGAACAAACTTTAGAAGCACTAGAGGCTATGAATGTTGATTTTTTGAAACCAGAACGCGTAAATTCTTGTATTGCTAATAATTTTAGCTCTTGTGAGAAAGGACAATTAAAAAAGGACAGCCCGTTAAAAGTGCTGTCCAAGTTTTTGCTAATACTATGTTTGTTTCTACCTTATTTTATATGGAAAAAAGTGGCGCAACCAAAAATTAAAGAAATAGAATTTACAGCAACGTTTAGATTTGCCATAGCTATAACATTAGTGCCTATTTTTATAATAGTCATAATGCTAATACTCACATTGTTAATGCAGTTTCAAATTGCATTACTCTATTTAATAATTGTCCTTGCCTTAGCGCTAATTTCGATCAAACTATAGTTCTTCTCTGAAGAATATGGCATTCATCAAAAGTTTGTTAGTACCATACCAAAACGCTCTAAAGTTGGTGTTATCCGTAAATACCACAACGTTTCCGTTACCTAATCGTTTTACTTTAAAAGGCACAGTTAGTGATAGACTATCTAAATTCGGTTTTGATATATAACCACCTAGCAACGGGTTTTTAGTATATCGTATTGGATTATTATAGCTTTGCTTATCAGCTTTCATAAACATGGTATTGTTTCTAAATAAAGCAATTTTATCATTTTTATAACCAAAATTTATAGGGTGAGAGCGGTCTTGTTCAGCTTCAAAAATTGCTCCACCAACAACTTGAGCGCCATTATAGTTTCCACGTTGTTCAAAAGAAATATCTGTGGCTTGTCGTTCCATCTTTTTAAAATCCAGTTTGATAAATTCGTTTCTCTTGAGCCAATTTAGGGCACTTCTATAGCCAATTAGTGTTCCACCGTTTTGAACCCATTCTTTAAGTTTTTTTGTAGCATCAATAGAACCGCTAGGTAAAATGATGGTATTGTACCTACTTAAGTTTACACGATTTAATGATCTCGTATCTAGTTTAGTTAGTCGCATGTCATAACGTTGATCGAATAAATGCCATATTTCACCAGCATCATAGCTTCTAATACCATCACCAACTATAATCGCAACTTTGGGCTGAGTTAATGCTCTAAATTGATTGCTTCCTAAATCGATGCCTTCAGTTAGTCCTGTACTCACTGCATCTATATGGATGTGGCTGTCTTTAGCAACACGCTGTAAAAAAGCGTAGAGATCATCTATAGATTTATTTTGGTTTTGAACAGGAATTAAAATTGTTCCATAGTCATATGTTTTTCCATTCATTGAAAATTGTTTCATGCCTACTTTAGCACGTAGTCCACTTTCCAAAATTTTGTTGAGAGCTTTAGGCGCATAATATTCATGCCATTCCATGAGATATGCATAATTACTTTTCCCAGATACAGAGCCTTCATTTCGGTTAAGAATGTCAATTCTTGCACCTGCGTTTGAGGTAGAAATATCTTCAGAATAATCTAATCCAAAAGCCAGAGGAAATGTCCATGCAGAGACATCATAAAATAAACTATCCTGAAATTTAGTGCGCGTTTCAAACATGGCATTAATTAAACGCGTGTTTTTTTGATTTTTAGGAACTATATAGGCGTATCCCTTCTTAAAGTGTTTTCCGTTACTGTCAAAGTCTGCTTTGAGGTCATGAAACTCGATGTGGTGTCTCTTCAATATTTCAGCTAAATGATAGGTTTTAGCCCCATCTTTCTCATCACCAAATACAATGCCTTTACCATTCTCCTTAGATGCTTCATTTCTGGCATTTTTGTAGAAATCGTGCTGATATTGAAGGATTTTACGTCTCATATTCTTTCCAGCTTCGAGTGTTGATAAAGCTGCAGTGAATTGATTTTTAATGGTAAATGGGAAGGTTAAAATTCCATTGTCACTTTCCTGAATATGACCACGAGAGCTGGCTTGTTCGAATAAAATTCCGATACTTCCGTTAATATCAGGAAATGTTGATCCTTTTCCGTAGTAAAAATCATCAAAACTTTCTTCTGTATAATACAGAGACCCTATCTTATCAAAAGCCTTTGCATGAAAATTACCAATACTTTTCGTTAATTCTTGGTTTAATTTTGGAGTTAAAGGGTGCGTTCGAGATGGTATTCCCGGCTGAAAAAAGAAACTAGCATTTGTACCCATCTCATGATGATCAGTCAATATATTTGGTAACCATTTATGGAAGCTTGCAATACGTGCTTGAGATTCTGGCAGTTGAACAGGAAGCCAATCTCGGTTCATATCAAACCAATAATGATTTGTTCTTCCACCTGGCCAAACTTCTCTATATTCTCTGTCGTTAGGATCTGGATTCAGATTTTTACTTTTATTAGTGTTTGCCCAATAGGCGAAACGCTGTAAGCCGTCTGGGTTCAATGATGGATCAAATAAAATAACAGTATTGTCTAGTAAGTCTTTCACATCTTTGCTTTCGGCTGCCGCCAAATAATAAGCAACCAGCATAGAGGCATTTGAACCACTAGCTTCATTACCATGAATTGAAAAACCTTGATACACAACAATAGGCATGTTACTTGTGTCTACAGAATTACTTTCGGTAGCAGTTATATGCTCGCGTCTTATGACGTCTAAATTATTTTGATTTGATGGCGATGTAATCGTGAGAAGGAGCAGAGGTCGTCCTTCAAAAGTAGTGCCTCGATTTTCAATACTAACTCTATCTGAGGCTGCTGCTAACTTTTGCATATACTGAACTAACTTGTCATGAGTAATATGCCATTCTCCAACCTGATGACCAATCACAGATTCTGGAGTTGGAATCGCTTGGTTATAGCTTGTGTTTTGTGGAAGGTAATATGATAAATCGGGTTTCGATTGTGCATTAAGTTGAAAACAGCTTAATACAATTAGCAGAATAGTTAGTCTCATATTTAGGTGTTGATTAGATAGACCATAAAAATAAAAAAACCACTACTGATAAAGTAGTGGTTTAGTATAATTTAACAAAAGAGGCTCTTATATGTCCTCAAAATTGATGTCTGTAAACTTTTCGGCAGAATCCGAATCTGTTGAAGACTCATTACTTTCTATTGCATCATTGTTAGATGACGAATAGTCTTCTTTTTTAAAATCTTTTTGATGGCGTTCACTAATCACTTCGTCTCCCTTCTCAGCGATTATGTAATCGGTCATTTCTCTCAAAATCTCATTAAACTCAGAAAAGTCTTCTTTGTACAGATAGATTTTGTGTTTTTTGTAGTGAAACGACCCGTCATCGTTAGTAAATTTTTTACTTTCTGTGATGGTAAGGTAATAATCTCCAGCTTTAGTTGCTCTAACATCAAAAAAGTAGGTTCTTCTTCCTGCTCGTAATACTTTTGAAAAAATTTCCTCTTTTTCCATCATTCCGTGATCACTCATAGCTAATTTTTTATTTTTTTGTTTGATTGTGCATCAAAAATCTAAAAAAAAAGATTAGTAAACAACAAAAATTATAATTCTTTTGTGCTGAGTTGTTTTAAGTAGAGCTCTTTGTAGTAACCATCTGTGTTTACTAACGATTCATGAGTTCCGTTTTGAATAATTTTACCATCTTCAAGAACGATAATCTTATCTGCATCTTTAGCAGAAGACACGCGATGACTCACAATTATGGTTGTTTTACCTTCAGATATTTTACGAAGACTATTAAGAATTTTTTCTTCAGTTTCTGTATCAACCGCCGACAAACAATCATCAAATAACATAATTTCAGGAGCCTTAATAATTGCTCTTGCAATTGAGATACGCTGTTTTTGCCCACCAGATAATGTAATACCACGCTCACCTAGCTTGGTTTGATAGCCTTCGGTGAAATTTAAAATATTTTTATGAACATCAGCATGTTTGGCCGCAGCAATCATTTCTTCTTTGCTAGCGTTTTCTTTTCCAAATTTGATGTTGTTTTCAATGGTGTCTGAAAATAAAAAAGCATCCTGAGGGACGTATCCTATATGATCTCTTAAACTATTTAGGTGTATTTGATCTATGGTTATACCGTCAATAGAGATTGATCCTTCTTGGACATCATATAACCTTCCAATCAAATCAAGAATAGTTGATTTTCCCGAACCGGTTTTTCCTAATATGGCGAGGGTTTCACCTTTTTTGATTGTAAAACTCACCTTATCGAGTGCCCTAATATTTGTGTCTGGAAATGTATACGTCACATTATTAAATACAATATCTCCTTTAATATGAGAGGCCATTGTGTTTTTATTTTTTATTTCAGGCTCTTGCTTTAAAAATTCATTAATACGCTTTTGAGAGGCTTCTGCTTGTTGCACCAAATTGGTTACCCAACCAACAGTTGCCACAGGCCAGGTAAGCATATTTACATAGATAAGAAATTCTGCTATAGTACCTATGTCTTTAATTTCTCCATTTATATATTGCATACCACCAACATAAGCCACCAAAATGTTACTCACACCAATAAGTAAAATCATAGATGGAAAGAATAAAGCTTGAACTTTAGTTAAATCAATTTGCTTTCGTTTACTCTCTTCGGAAAGTGTATTAAATTCGTCGTAATTACTTTTTTCGAGACCGTAAGACTTAATTACAGAAATACCACTAAATGATTCTTGTGTATATGTAGATAAATGTGATAAATATTCTTGAACAATACGACTGCGCTTATTGATAACTTTACTGAGTTTATATATAATAAACGACAAAATTGGTAATGGTAAAACGGTATATAGCGTGAGTTTTGGAGCTACACTAAGCATATAAATAAGGGCAACTATAAACAATGTAACTGTATTTATAGTATACATAATCGCTGGTCCACAATACATACGTACCTTACCAACATCTTCACTAATTCTATTCATTAAATCTCCAGTTCTGTTGGCTTTATAAAAATTTAATGACAAGTTTTGATACTGTTGATATACTTCGTTTTTTAAATCGTATTCAATATATCTCGAGACATTAATAATTGTTTGGCGCATTAAAAACGTAAACAAACCAGTTATAACAGCTGCACCAATGATATATAAAATAATAGGGGTTAATTCTGCTTTGAAAGCCTCTTGGCTAATTTCTCCTTTTGAAGTTTTGGAAATAATAGTAATGGCTTTACCCAAAAGTTGAGGGATAAAGAGCGCAAATATTTTTGCACCAATAGTAATTAATATACCTAATAGGAGTCTACTACGATACTTATAGAAGTACTTATTAATATGTTTGAGTTCTTTCATCTCTTATTTTGACCCTTGATTTTTAGGAATTTGACATTTTAACGTCTTAATTTTTGCTAATACTCCAATATTGAGTTATTTTTGCACGCTATTTTACGTATAATTTAAAATAGATTTAATCTACAATTCAAATGACATCAGACGTTATAAGTTCAAAGGAACTTTCTAAAATAGATCCAGTTTTTGGACAATTATCTTTCGATAATCACGAGCAAATTGTTTTTTGCAACGACAAAGATACTGGATTAAAAGCAATAATTGGTATACATAATACAGTTTTGGGACCTGCACTTGGAGGAACAAGAATGTGGGCTTATAATAACGAGTGGGAGGCCCTAAATGATGTATTGCGATTGTCTAGAGGGATGACATTTAAATCGGCAATAACCGGACTCAATCTAGGTGGAGGAAAAGCGGTTATTATTGGTGATGCCAAGACCCAAAAAACACCAGAATTAATGAAGAAATTTGGTGAGTTTGTACATTCATTAAGTGGCCGATATATCACAGCAGAGGATGTAGGGATGACTACAGCCGATATGGATACAGTAAGAGAAGTAACGCCTTATGTTACTGGGATTTCAGAAAGTAAAGGAGGAGCAGGAAACCCGTCTCCAATTACAGCCTATGGAGTTTTTATGGGAATGAAAGCTGCGGCCAAATTTAAATATGGAAGTGAAATTCTAGAAGATAAGTCTGTATTTGTTCAAGGTATAGGACACGTAGGAGAGTCTCTGGTAGAACATTTAACAAATGAAGGCGCTAAAGTAACAATAGCAGATATTAATGAAGAACGTTTAGAAGAAGTACGTTCAAAATATGATGTTACCATTTACAGAGGAGATGATATTTATAGTGAAGCTATGGATATTTATGCACCTTGTGCATTGGGAGCAACAATTAATGATAGTACTATTAATAAATTACAAGCCGATATTATCGCTGGAGCAGCCAATAATCAATTAGCAGATGAGTCAAAACATGGAATATTACTCCAAGAAAGAGGAATTTTATATGCACCAGACTTTTTGATTAATGCAGGAGGAATCATTAATGTTTATGCCGAGTTAGAAAACTACGGAAAACAAGAAATTATACGTAAAACTGAAAATATCTATAATACGACTTTAGAAATTTTTGAAGGTGCTAGACAAAATAATGTGACAACAAATGTATCAGCATTAACTATAGCGAAAGAACGTATAGCTACAAGAAAAAAAGAACAAAGAAAATAGTTTAAATCCCTGTTTAAATATTTCTCTAAATTTAAAATAATAGTATTTTTGCAAAGCGAAAGATATATTTCTTTCGCTTTGTTAATTTTTAGCTCTTTGGAACCATGTTAAATAGACGACACATTCGTATTAAAGTTATGCAAACACTTTACGCTTCAAAAGGTAGCGAAAGTGATAACATCAAATCCAATGAAAAATTTCTTCTGAAAAGTCTAGATAGCATGTATGATCTGTTTTTAGCTCAGCTATCATTACTTATTGAAGTTCATAAAAAATCGAAAGATCGATTAGAGAAAACACAACAAAAGTTACTCGCTACTCACGAAGAGAAAAATCCTAATGCCAAATTTGTTAACAATGAAGTGTTGGCTATTTTAGGAGCCAATGAGATCTTAAATGAACGTATTGAAAATCAAAAGGAAAATCCATGGTATTTAGATTTTGAATATATAGATGTCATCTTTAAAACTATTTTAGATAGTGATTTATATAAAGATTATATGTCTACCAAAACGTCTACATTTAATGAGGACAAGAATTTCATTATAGACATGTTTACAGAAATAGTTGCTCCAAACGACAAGTTATATGACTATTTTGAAGATAAACGTATTACTTGGCTCGATGATCTCCCTGTGGTCAACACAGCGATTTTAAAGTTACTTAAGAAAGTAAAGAGGTCTTCAGAAGGAAAATTCTTTTCCCCTAAATTATTCAAGGATTTAGAAGATCGCGATTTTGGACTAGAATTGTTAAAGAAAACGACTTTAAACCAGTCTGGTTTTAATGATGAAATCGCTACAAAAACGAAGAATTGGGATGCTGAGCGTATCACTCAAATAGATACAGTATTAATGCAAATGGCCATTTGTGAATTTCAAAAGTTCCCGTCTATACCTGTAAAAGTAACTATTAATGAGTATTTGGAAATAGCTAAAGAATATTCAACACCAAAGAGTAGTAACTTTATTAATGGAATTTTAGATAAAATTATTAAAGAGTATACATTAGAAGGAAAACTTAACAAAGTTGGGCGAGGTCTACTCTAACTTTCTAGGTTTTATAGGCAATAGACTGTTAATGTTTTGTTTGAAAATGCACTAAAAATTTTAATTAGATGAAATAATTAGTACATTTGGCTTCTCGAATCAACAATAATTTAAAAATCATAGCAATGAAAAAAACAATTTTAGCGTTAAGCGCATTATGTTTAGTAGCGTTCACATCTTGTAAAGAAGATGCAACAGCAAAGATTAATTCTGATAATGTAGCTGCTGCTGCCGAAAGAGATGCAAGCTCTCAAGATTATCCAGTAATTTCTTTTGATGAAACTGAACATGACTTTGGTACAATAGTTAATGGTACTGCAGTTGAAACGAAATTTAAATACACTAACACAGGTAAAACACCTTTAGTTGTAAGTAATATCAAAAGTACTTGTGGATGTACTGTACCATCAGATTGGAACAGAGATCCTTTAGCACCAGGTGAATCTGCTGAATTTACTGTTAAGTTTAACGGAAAAGGAACAAACCAAGTGCAAAAATCAATTACATTAACTACAAACACTGAAAAGGGTTCTGAAATAGTTAAGATTAAGGCTTTTGTTCAACCAGATCCAAACGCAGCATCTAAAAAAGCTGGTTCTGCATCAATTAAACCTGTAGGGAAATAATTTATGGGATCAATTGGAGATTTTTTACCTTTTATTTTAATGTTTGCTGTGGTGTACTTTTTTATGATTGCACCGCAAATGAAACGAGCAAAACAAGAAAAAGCGTTTGCTGCAGGATTAAAAAGAGGTGATAAGGTTGTAACAAAAAGCGGTATGCATGGTAAAGTAGTTGACCTTAACGATAAGGACAATAGCTGTGTTATCGAAACATTGGCTGGTAAAATTAAGTTTGAACGTTCTGCAATTTCAATGGAAATTAGTAGAAAACTAAACGCTCCAGCAACCACAAAATAGAATATACTATTACAACAATAAAAAAACTCCGAAAGTTACTTTCGGAGTTTTTTTATTTATTCTTAGCAGTTTTTATACTTGTCATTGAGCCCAACACCTTGAATAATCATTGGTGTTATTTTTTCTAATCGCGATTGTTTAGTCGCCTCTCTTTTAGCTTCGGCTATGTATTCGCAATATTCTCGCTGTTTTCCTGGCGTTAAGGTTTTAAAACTGGAGTCCAATTGAGAATTTCCTTTAAATGCCACCTCTAATTCCGTAGGAATAATCACGTCTTTAGCTTTGCGTACTGGCTTTATTTCTTTTCCTAAACGTTGGTTTTCAATAGACTCTTTTACATAGTTTAAAACGGCAGCTTTATTAATGTCTGCTTTAGAATCAAATCGCATTTGTCGCAACGCTTTGGTTTTATTCTCTTGAGCATTGATAAGGAGGTTATGCTCGTCTTTTAAAAAGACCCCTTGGTGAAACCATAAGCAGAAATGATTTTTAAAGGCACCAATACCCAAAACGTTTTTTCCACTAAGACAATAAGTGGGCATGCTCCATTTAACCGTTTCTTCAAGCTCTGTATCATTAATGATGTTACGAAGTATCGTAAGTTCTTCTGCAAAGTGCGGATTCTCTTCTATATACTCTTCTACCGAATGAATTTTTTTCATAGTGCTTAGCTTTTATATAATCTTTCTTCTCGAATGTCTCCAATATGATAGTAGGCAATGACCTTATCTATAAGGTTATTCTTAAAATAATACCATTCGCTAACGTCCAAACAAAAATCAGGTCCTTGTCTTGCCGTATAATGTACGCAGGCACTTTCTAATTTATATAAAGTGTCTTGCAATTCAAAAGAATACCCCAAGAATTTAGTTTCATTTTCCTTTTCCTTTTCCTTTATTAAATCAATATATGCCTTTTTCCCTTTTACTATTCCAAAAGGGCTAGTATGCTCAAAACTATCTGTAATTGGTAGGTTCATAAAATCACCAGAATTCCATTTTTCAAACCAGATGTTTACTAATTGTTCCGAATTCATACCAAAATAAAATTATTATTTATCTCGCCTTTTCGGCAGTTAACTCTGCAATTTTGCATATGACTTCGGTTGCCTTAATCATACTTTCTACTGGAACGTATTCATAACGCCCATGGAAATTATGACCGCCTGCAAAAATATTAGGGCAAGGTAATCCCATATAACTCAATTGAGAACCATCTGTTCCGCCTCTAATGGGTTTAATTAATGGTTCAATATGTAGTTGTTTCATAGCTTCTTCAGCAATATCAACAATATGCATTACTGGTTCTACCTTTTCTTTCATATTAAAGTATTGATCTTTAATATCTATAGTAACAACCTCACGCTCGTATTGCGTGTTAATATCGTAAGTTAGTTTTTCCATAACTTCTTTTCTTGCTTCAAAATGCGCTTTGTCATGGTCTCTAATAATGTACTGTAAAACGGTTTCTTCAACCTTACCTTCAATACTATATAAATGGAAAAAACCTTGATAACCTTCCGTGTGTTCTGGTGTTTCCATTCTTGGCAGAGCGTTAATAAATTCTGTAGCTATATACATAGAATTTACCATTTTTCCTTTGGCGTATCCAGGATGTACAATTTTACCTTTAACAGTTACTTTTGCTCCAGCAGCATTGAAGTTTTCATATTCCAATTCTCCAATTTCACTACCATCCATCGTATAAGCCCAATCTGCCCCAAACTTTTCAACATCAAATTTATGAGCCCCACGACCTATTTCCTCGTCTGGCGTAAACCCAACCTTTATGTCACCATGTTTAATTTCTGGATGTTGAATTAAATATTCCATTGCCGAGACAATTTCTGTAATTCCAGCTTTATCATCAGCGCCTAAAAGTGTTGTACCATCAGTCACAATTAAAGTCTGACCAACATAGAGTAATAAATCTTCAAAATAACTTGGAGAGAGTACAATATTAGCTTCTTCATTAAGGAGAATATCTTTGCCATCATAGTTTTCTATAACTCTTGGTTTAACATTGGCACCAGTAAAATCTGGAGATGTATCAAAATGAGAAATAAAACCTATGGTTGGTACTTCGTGTTCAACGTTACTTGGCAAAGTTGCCATAATATAAGCATTGTCGTCTATACTCACATCTGTCATTCCTATAGAAATGAGTTCTTTAACCAATGCATTAGCTAAATCCCATTGTTTGGCAGTACTTGGTGTGGTGTCACTTTTTGGATCAGATTCGGTATCTACAGTAACGTAACTAATAAAACGTTTCGTAATATCTTCTTTGGTAATCATATAGTTTAAAATAAGTTTAAATGTTGATTAAAATACTGATGCATAATTAATCAAGCGAAAGTTAGCGATTATATTCAAAATCTGTAGTATTTTTGCACCAGAAAAGATTTCCTATGTATAAGCTTTTGCTAAGACCACTATTATTTTCTTTTGATCCAGAAAAAGTACACCATTTTACCTTTTCATTAATTCGAAATTTTTCCAAAATCCCTGGCATGACGTCGATTTTTAGAAGTTTGTATGTCGTTAGTGATAAACGTTTGGAGCGCGAATTATTTGGCTTGAAATTTAAAAACCCTGTAGGACTTGCTGCCGGATTTGATAAAAATGCCGTGTTGTACAACGAGCTCGCCAATTTTGGTTTTGGTTTTATTGAAATAGGAACAGTAACGCCTAAAGGTCAAGTAGGCAACCCTAAAAAACGACTCTTTCGGTTAAAGGGTGATCAAGGGATCATCAATAGAATGGGCTTTAACAATGAAGGATTAGAGGCCGCTGTCTCTCAATTAAAGAAGAATAAAGGTAAGCTCATTATTGGTGGAAATATTGGCAAAAACACAAATACAAAACCTGAAGATTATACAGAGGATTACTTAGAGTGTTTTAATGGGTTACATCCTTATGTAGATTATTTTGTTCTTAATGTAAGTTGTCCAAATGTTGGAAGTCATGCCAAATTAAATGACAAGGATTACTTACTAGAACTTATTTCCGAAGTGCAAAAAGCAAATGTCAAATTTGACAAACAAAAACCCATCTTACTAAAAATTGCTCCAGACTTAAATAATAATCAACTAGACGAAATCATAGCACTTGTAAATGAAACCAAATTAGATGGGGTTATTACGAGCAATACGTCTATAGACAGATCGGGTTTAAAAGCGTCTAATGAACGACTTACTGAAATTGGAAACGGAGGATTAAGCGGGCAACCTATTAAAGCAAAATCTACGCAAGTTATAAAGTATTTATCTGAAAAAAGCCAAAAAGCATTTCCTATAATTGGAGTAGGAGGTATTCATTCTGCACAAGATGCACTCGATAAGATTGAGGCAGGAGCAGATTTGGTACAAATCTATACAGGCTTTATATACGAAGGCCCTAGGTTGATAAAGAAGATTAATAAAGCACTCATAAAAAAAGCGAATTGAAACCAATCAATTCGCTTTTTTTATAGTTGAGTTATCCCTTAGTTTTTAATAAAAGGAATCGTATTAGAACTTGTGCCTTTAGTTACTTTTAAGTAATATACACCTTCACTAAAACGTTCAGTCGGGATACTCAAATCATCCATTTGAGCAATTGCTTTAGTGGTCACTACTTGCCCTAACACATTGTAAATTGTGTAAGCATCGGGTAAATTATTAGTGTTTGCTAATTCTATATTTAAGACATTAGTTGTAGGATTTGGATACACCGACACTTTGTTGTTATCAAAGTAATCATCTACACTTAAAGCATTGTTTGCCATATAGGTAAGTTCACCAGAGCCATAAGCTCCTCCAGTAATAATTGTACTACCTTCTAAAGTTGTTAATGTATATGATCCTGCACCAGAGGCACAACAAATACCATCGCCATAACTATCAATGATTTCAAATGTATAACATTCATTTGTGGCCACAACGAAGTTTTCAGTGAATGTTTGGAAATCATCTATGCCTTCAGTATATGTTGGACTGGAGTATAACGCGATTCCGTTACTATCTTTTAAATTCCATGAAGTTTCGGCTGGCCAATCATCTGTAACTAGCGTTAAGACGATTTCTGTAGTAGATATGTCTTCGCCTCCAACTTCTATATATTCTTGATAGACTTTTGTTAAAGAACTTGATCCATTTGAAATTGTAAGTGTTACATCATATGCGCCAGCATTAGTATACATGTGTGATGGATTTTGAGTTGTATAATCTACGATGTCATCACCATCAACATCCCATTCCCATGAGGTTGCACCAATACTATTGTCTGTAAAATCTACATCTAAAGTACTGCTACAATCTCTTGTAAAGGTTGAGGCAATATCAACATTAAAACTAGGACAAGCCATAGCCGCTCGCGAGGCTTGATAAATTCCATATATACGAGCATATTGCTGCGGAGAGAACTCGTCACGACACTCTTTACGAGAGTAAGACATTATGTTTCTTGGGGCAGGAACAAAAGAATCTCCATTGGCATCTGTTGCACCTCCAACATAGTTACATGAAGAGGTGACGTTTCCATAACCCAATTGAGGATCTGCTGGTGTATCACAAATAAAGTCGCCATCGGTATCGCAATTCGAACCATCTACGAGTTCTGTAGTTTGTGCACCATTCGTTGGTCCATGTGTATGAGATAAGGCAAAGAAATGACCCATTTCATGAGGTAAAGTACTACCATTAGTGGCACAATTGTTATTCATTAAAATCGTCTCTGGACCACCAGGGAAATAGGCATAACCACATAACCCTCCTCCAGATTGACTGCTTACAACGGTATTAGCAAAATAAATATTAATAACATTGCTAACATTATTTGCACCTGTAAGTGCGGCTTCCTGATTTGTTTCGTAGTCGAAATAATTCGAATCGTCTATATAGTTAATACCATCACATAAAAAGAATTCTAATAAGGCATTGGCGTAAAACGCATTCATGTTGGCTATTGCAGCATTTAACTGAGCTGCTGTAAGTCCGCCAGTACCATCGGTATTTCTAATAATATGTGCTTTGATTGGCACAGAACTTATAGCTGTGGACGAACGCCCTTGAGCTACTTTTTGGAAATATTCAGCTTCGTACTGTCTTACTTCTGGTAATAGCTTTTTAAAATAAGATTCTGATTCTGCGGTAAATACCGTTCCACATTGTTCATCGTGTTGCGCCATTGCGTTAAAAATACAACAGAACAAAGTTAAAAGTAAAAGTGACTTTTTAATTGGGACTCCCTTTTTCATAACAAAATTAGTAGGTTAAATATGCGGTAAACATATCAAAAAATCGACAAAACACCAAAATTAACCGATGAAATGCAGTTTGTCTTTTAGTTGATCACTACTTTCTTTGTAGATTCTGAACCATCTTCAAGAACCAATCGTACCAAATAAATTCCATTGTTTAATTCACTTAGATCCATACGAACCTGATCGTCAGAATTTTTATTTTCTATGTGAGATACGCTCTTACCTAATATATCATAGACGGTAGCTTCTTTCAAGGCATTGCTACGTTTTGTGTTGATATTAAAGATACCATCACTAGACGGATTAGGAAATAAAACCACTTGATTGATATCTGCCTCATCAACACTTAGAACCTGATTTAAAGTGATCGTCATCGTTCCGATAGGTTTATCATTAAACGGGCTCACATTTATTAATGAAGATACAGGTACAAAACTTGGTGTTGTTGGTTGGTCACCAGCTGTATAGGTAGCTCCACTATCAGTACCAGCATCATATGGGAATAAATCCAAAATGATTTCGTTTCTCCAAGTATTGCCATCTCTAAGATTGATGCTATTTATAGCAATCATCCAATCTGGGCTTGGAGCAATCATAGATACTAAACTCAAAAGTGGATAATCTGAACTTACAACAACGTTGCTTAATGTAGCAGAACTTATAGCAGCAAAAGGAGAAAATCCTTGTTGTAGCCATTGATTTGCATTTGGTTCATTATTAACTTCTGTCATTAAAGCGGTATTAGCCCCAAATTCGGCAACATTTTTAATACCAACAGAAGCTAGAGTTCCCATTTCAACCATAGTATAGTTGCTGTTGTGAGTTGCGCCAACTAAATTAGACCAGTGCGCATTTCCTGGAATGGCTGTTGTACTATTCCCTTTAACAGGATCTGCGGTTTCAGTTGCCCAATTACTGCTAAACGTAATATTATAGCTCGCTGTTGACTGTGCAAAAACAGCCGAAGTGACGAGCAATAAAGATAGTGTGCATAAAGATTTTAAAGCTAAAGTAATTTTTTTCATAGTGATGTAGTTTTTTATTTATATCGTTAAGTCGGAAATATATGCCCATTACTTACACTAAATTTTAATTATTTTTATAAAAATTTTCTTAAGCTGAACTACGACCTTCTTATATCATTTATGTTAGCCACTTCTGCGCTGGCAATATCACCTGGACCAGATAATATTTATGTACTCATGCAAAGTATCGTAAATGGCAAAAAATATGGATTGGCAACGGTTGCTGGATTAATCTCAGGATGCTTGGTACATACAACTTTGGTGGCTTTTGGAGTGTCGGCAATTATCAAAGAAAACGATTATTTGTTTTTCATAATCAAATTATTAGGAGCTCTCTATTTAATCTACTTAGCCTATAAGGTATTTATGTCTAGCGATGAACTGAGTTTGAGCTCCGATAATATTCCGAAGAAAAGTATGACGCAGTTATTTAAGCAAGGGTTCATAATGAATGTACTCAATCCTAAGGTATCTATTTTCTTTTTGGCCTTCTTTCCTGGATTTTTATTTAGTGAAACGATGAGTGCAGTAGTACAATTTTACGTTTTGGGTTTACTTTTTATGTTTGTTTCTGCAATAATTTTTTCTGGAATAGCGCTTTTGGCAGGTTCAATTTCAGAATATATCAAAAAGCATCAACGGGTTGGCTTCTATCTTAAATGGTTGCAAATTGTTGTGTTTGTTGGTATTGCTATCATCATTTTTACTTCGGAAAAATAACAAGTTCAAAACCATCTTAATTAGTATCTTTGGGCTAAATGAACAAAGCAGTAAAAATAATTGAATGCCCTCGTGATGCCATGCAGGGTATTAAGGATTTTATTCCAACGGAAAAGAAAATACAATACATTCAATCTCTTTTACGTGTAGGTTTTGACACAATCGATTTTGGAAGTTTTGTTTCACCTAAGGCCATTCCTCAAATGGTTGATACGGCAGAAGTTTTGTCACAATTAGACTTAAGCCAAACCAAGAGTAAACTGCTCGCCATTATTGCAAATACTAGAGGAGCAAATGACGCATGTAAACATTCAGAAATTGATTATTTGGGTTATCCGTTTTCAATATCAGAAAACTTTCAAATGCGTAATACACATAAAACAATTGCGCAATCTGTGGTGACACTTTCAGAAATTTTAGATTTGGCGAATGCTCACAATAAAGAAGTTGTTGTTTATATTTCTATGGGATTTGGTAATCCTTATGGTGACCCATGGAATGTTGATATCGTAGGAGAATGGACTGAGCGTTTAAGTAATATGGGTGTTAAGATTTTGTCACTTAGTGATACAATTGGTAGTTCTAATCCAGAAAGTATTGACTATCTGTTTTCAAATTTAATTCCGAAATATCCAGACATTGAGTTTGGAGCACATTTACATACAACACCAACGACCTGGTTTGAAAAGGTTGATGCGGCTTACAAAGCAGGATGTAGACGATTTGATGGCGCTATTCAAGGCTTTGGAGGTTGTCCTATGGCAAAAGATGAGCTTACAGGTAATATGCCAACCGAAAAAGTATTGTCTTATTTTACTTCAAAAAAGAACAATGACTTAAATGCAATGAGTTTTGAAAGTGCTTATAACGAAGCGACGAAAATTTTTACGGCTTATCATTAAAAAATAAACCCTCGCAGTTATGCAAGGGCTTAAATTATAAGGGCTTTATCCAAAGTAAATGTTTCCATTTATCTTTTTCTTTGAGTACCAAAACAACGTTTGTTAAAAATAAAAACCCTGTTTGTAACAACTCTCCAATGTCATCTGACTCTAAAAACAGATGAAATAAGAAAATATGTAATGTAATTGGTAATAAAAATAAAGCGCCTATAAAACCAGTTCCTTGCGCAATTAATAAGAATCCGAAGAGAAGTTCGCATATACCTAATACTTGCCAAAAATAACCGGTTTGCTTGGCTCCATTTATATAAAGTACTTTTTGTAATGTACTATGATGCTCTGCTACTGTAAACTTTTGGGCTTTTTGAACAACTTCAACAGGTTGTGGATTGGGGGTTTCAAATTTTTTAAAACCACCATAGATCATAAAACCACCTAAAACTAAACGTAAGATGATATATAAAATACGAATTGATTTGGCCATAATTAGAACGTTGTTGTATTTAGATTTGGTTGATATACATAGTTAAACGTAAAATATCTACCTTCATCAGTCATTGCATTTGGATTAGCGGGAGCATCTTTGTAATAGCTTAATATTTCTACTTTGGCATATTTTCCATCTCGCGTTCTAAAGACTAATATTTTTCCAGCAATTGGTGTAATTAAAAATGCTTGAGGATTATAAAAATACCAACCATTTTCGCTACCTGTAGCTATAGCGTAACCAGATTCAGAATCTTGAATGAACAAGTTCGTGTCTACTTCAGTGATAGAAGGGAAAGTCCCATCTACAATATAGGCTGCGGCATTACCTGTTCTGGTTGGCTCATCAGTTGTACCTAAAGATGAACCTCCATTTACAATGATTGTAGTTCCTCTAAATGCTATATCCCAATTTGTATTACTATTTGTTGTTTGCCCTGTTGAGAAATCAAATTTGGTAAATTCTCCAGTTATAGGTTGTCCTTGTCCACCAGATTGAGGCGCATGTAAATTAGTGATTGTTTGAGCTTCTATTTCTAATAGAGGCATTCCGTTTTCGTCATCGCTGTTGCATGATGACATGCCTATACATAAGGCAAGTAAGATTAAAAATCTAATAGATGTGTTTTTCATAGTAATGATGTTCATTTGGTGGTTTTGGTTTGAATAGTTCATGGTTTTCATGTTGTTTATGTATTAAAATTGAATATTAAGTTTTCCGTATATAATTCGACCAGCAATATTGCTGATGTTTTGAGTGTCTGTGAAGTTTAGTAGATTGTCTATGCCAAGACCTAGTTTATAGTTTTTATAGAACGTCTTGTTAAAGGCTAGGTCTACAATGGTATACCCAGAGACAAAGTCGTCGTAATCGTCTAAATACCCATTTCCATTAGTATCAAACAAACCATACTTACTTCTGTAAGTTGTTCTGATATTAGATTCTAAATTCCATTTCGGAATGGTATAAAATAGCTTGATATTAGCCATATGCCTAGAGCGATTATATAAACCGAAATAGTCACTTTTGTTTAATTGAAAGGCTGGGGAAGTGGGTGAATCTCTAGCGAATACCTCGCCATTTTTAAAGGCCTTTTCAGCTTCAATATCTTTAGCGTAAAGCAATTGGTAACCTGCCGATACTTTTAGTAAATTACTAGGTTTCCAATGTGTGTTAAACTCTAGTCCCTGGGTGTAAACCTCGTTAATATTATAATAGCTAAAGACATTTTGACCGTTAGTTTTATTAGCAATAATTCGTGTGTCTATTAAGTTATCAATGTTATTCCTAAACATATTTATATTGCTTGTAATTGAGGCCGAAATTTTATAGTCCACTCCAATATTTATAGACGTGGAATTTTCTGGGTTGATTTGATTATTAAATTCGGAAATAGGAACAATGATATTCGCAATTTGGCCTTGAGCTTCTAATGCAGTTATGGCAGCTGGAACAGCATTATAACCAAGTACGGTATATCCTACTGTGGCATTGGTAAAGTCAAAATATAATTGCCTAAAATCGGGTGCTTTAAAACCATACCCAATAGAACCTTTAAAGGCAAGTTTCTCGTTAAACACATACCTTATTGCTCCTTTCGGACTAAATTGTGATTTGTACTTGTTGTGATTGTCAAATCGAGCGCCAAGAAGAAGGTTTAATTGTTTTGTTAAGTTGGTATCATACTGAAGATAAGCATAAGGAGAATTAAAAATAGGTGCTTCTGTAAAATCAGTACGGTTTAAGCTTTCATGTGTTATGCCTATACCTGCAATAAAGCCATTATTTTCATTTATATTGTATGCTATTCTATATTCAGGTCTAAGCATTAATTGATTGAAGAAACTATTGCTAAATCTAGAGCCATCATTTTCATTGAGATATTCATTGGCTTTATAACGAGATGCATAGAACTCCAAGTAGCCGTTCCATTTTTCACTGTAAGTTTGATTTAACTGAAGATGCGTATTCCATTCTTTAATAGTACTTTTTCCTCTCAAAGTTTCTGTTGCAATAACATCTTGATTTTGGGTGTAATACCTGCCAGAAACGAACATGTTAATTGCGTCAGAAAAGTCATAAGTAAATTTCGTATTGAATGTATAGTTATGAAAAGGATCGACAGTATTGAGATTATCATTTTCAATGAGATCATAACCACCACTGCTGTATCTATTGATGAAAGCTGAAATACCGAGTTTGTTCTTTTTATAATTTATAGACGTACTTAAGTCGTTTGTATTGAAGCTACCGAAACGGTTATTTATAGAACCATTAAAACCAGTACGTGGCTTTTCGGTAATGATATTGATGACACCTCCAAGTGCTTCGTTGCCATACAAACTAGATGATGCCCCTTTTACGATCTCAATTTGTTTGATGTTACCAACTGAGATCCTGCTTAAATCTAAGGTTCCTGCAGATCGACCAATTAGTGGGACACCATCTATTAGTATTAAAGTGTATTGCGCGTCTAAACCTTGTAACTGTATGCCTTCACCACCTCCAAAATCGGGAACAGTTATTAGACCTGTTTGCTCATTTAAAATGTCATTTAAACGTATAGAATTAGATCGCTCTATGTCCTTTTTGCTCACAATTTGAGCGGGTAGAGGGAGTGATGATAATTGCCTAAGAGTTCTAGTAGCAGAAATGAAGACTTCATTTAATGTTTCTACTTTCAGTGAATCTTGTGATGTGTCTTTTGTTTCCTGAGAAAACATTTGAGTTATAAAAAAAAGTGAAAAATAAATGCTGAAATATTTTTTATTTAGAATCATTCTTAATTAAATTTGCCGCAAATATATAAGTTATTTTAATTCAATCTAAATAAGAATAAGAATATTTCAATTTTTTTTTAATCACAAAAACAAACACTTTAAAAATGAAACAATTAGCCATTTTTACACTATTAAGTATTGCATTTTCGTTACAAGCAAATGCTCAAAGCAAGAAGAAGAAAGACAAGCAAGCCATTAAAGAAATGTGCGGCTGTTATGAAATAAAATTTAAGTACGCCGAGACATTTTCTCCAGATATAGCCTATGAAAAGGCTTATGATTATAGGGCTTCTGCCTTAGAATGGGCGGAGTTAGTAGAAGATAAAAATGACAAAGTTAGCATTCAGCATTTACTCATTGTTAATGATACAATGGTCGTTAAACATTGGCGCCAAGATTGGGAGTTCGAGAATAAAAGAGTTTTCAACTATGAATCTAAAAATACCTGGAGTATGACAGATCTTTCTAAGGATCAAGTTAAGGGACAATGGACACAAAAGGTGTATCAAGTAGATGATAGCCCTCGATACTCTGGCTCCGCGACTTGGATTCATGCAGATGGAAAACATTACTGGGAAAATAAAATAGATGCTCCGCTTCCAAGACGCGAATATTCAAAACGAGATGATTATAATATCATGGTTAGAGGGAATAATGTACAGCTTACAAATTATGGCTGGTTGCATGAACAAGATAACGATAAGGTTATTCGAGAAATAGGAAAAGAGGATGAACTATTAGTACAAGAGAAAGGTTATAATATCTATAAAAAAGTAGCAGACGATGAATGTAAAATAGCCAGAGATTGGTGGAAAGAAAATACAGCGCTTTGGAAGAAAGTGAGACAAGAGTGGAATAAAGTTTTTGCTGAAAACAGCAAAGTTGAACTAAAAAATAAAGTTGATGATAAACGATTATATCAATATTTATTTGCTTTAGATAACGATGCCACCAATGACGAGATTAGAACAATCCTTAATAAATTTTTGAACTAGCCAACAGGCTTTAAACAGTATATCATATAACCAATGGAAGATATAAATACTATTTATTATAACAATTTCGGAATTGCCTTTCAATGGAAGCGATGTGCTGCCAAGGATGTTAATAAAATTCAACTCGTTTTTAGAAATACGGGCTTATACTTTAGGTATGAAGAACTCATTTCTTTTTCGCATTGTATTAATAGTGCGTTTAAAGAATTTTCGCAATACTCTGGTTGCGAGGCTAATGGCTTATGTAGGCCAATTGTTCTGCAAACACCGTGTCCCGAAGTGAGTTTCGCAATAAATAAAACAGAGTTGAGAGGGATTCACGATTTGTTAAAAGGAACACTTTTTCATTTAGATTTTGACAATATTTTAAATGAAATTTTATCAAAATAAAATTTATTTAAATTTAATCTAAATAAACTTTGTGTAAGTAAAAATCTGTTCTATTTTTGCATCCAGAAATCAATAACTATTTATATCAAGTCTAAATAAAAACAAATGAATAAACTATTTACCCTTTTTGCAATTTTAATCAGTGCAACTGCAATAGCTCAGGTGACACCTACGTCGCAAGATAGTATTACTTTTAACCCTCAACAACAATTAAATGCGGCACAACGTATTTTATCTGGTAACTACGGAAAAGCCGTTACTGTGGGGGCCTATGGTGAAATAACATACAATCAACCAGAAGGCGATAATGGAGAATTAGATGTACAACGCCTTGTATTATTATTTGGATATAGATTTAACGATAAAACACAGTTTGTTACAGAAGTAGAATTTGAGCATGTTGAAGAAGTTTTTATAGAGCAGGCCTTTGTAAATTATGCTGTTGGTGATAATGTTAGTTTACGAGGAGGTTTAATGCTAGTACCAATGGGAATTGTTAATGAATATCATGAACCTACAACATATAACGGTGTTGAACGCCCTGCTGTAGACAATGCTATTGTTCCAACAACATGGAGAGAGATTGGTGTTGGTGTTACTGGACGTTTACCAGAGCAATCTTTAACTTATCAGGCATATATTTTTAATGGATTTAAATCTACAGTTAATAGTGATGGGGAAGTAACAGGCTTCTTAAAAGGAAGTAATGGTTTACGTGGAGGTCGTCAAAAAGCAATCAAATCTACAGTAGATAGTCCAACATTATCTACTAAAATTGAATACTATGGTTTACCTGGTTTACGTCTTGGTTTATCTGGATACTTTGGGAAAACACAAGCTGAAGATGACATAGAGGATATTGACGGAACCAACATCGGAATAAGCATGGTTGGTTTTGATGCACGTTATGCGTTTAAGAGATTTGCGGCAAGAGGACAATTTATCTACGCGTCTTTAAGTGATACTGAAGATTATAACAACTTAACAAATAAAGATTTAGGAAGTGCTTTGATGGGATATTATGCAGAAGTAGCCTATAACTTATTGCCTTTAACAAAGGCACAGCGTTTATTTGCTTTTGCTCGTTATGAAAACTATGATACGCATGCTGATACAGATGGTGATTTGGTAAGAAATGATGCTTACAATAGAACAGATATAACAACTGGTTTAAGCTATCATATTGCACCAGGAGTCGTATTAAAAGGAGATTACCAATTTAGAAGTAACGCTTTAGATAATAGTGATGTTGATAACAGACTTAACTTCGGAATTGGAGTATGGTTCTAAATAGAACATAATATTTGAGTGTCTAATAGCTAATGCCGAAAACTTTTTTCGCATTAGCTATTTGGCATTTTAGTTGCTTAAATAGAATATATAATTAATACTTTTGTAGAATGAAATTGAGACAGGTTTTTATAGTGCTATGTGCAACACTTTTTTTGTCTTTTGGATTATCTGAAAAAATTCAAAAAAAGGTGTTTAAACAAATAAAGTCAACCTATGATGTTGAGACGTTTGAGTTTACACCATTTCAAATTGATGAAGCGGTTGCAAAAGAATTGCCGTCGAAATTTGAAGACGACAATTTTTTTACAATTACATCAGACGCTAAAATAGTAGGCTATGCTTATGTAGCAAAAGCGCCAAGTAAAACGGCTCAATTTGATTATCTTATTTTATTAGATCCTGATTTAACAGTAAAAAAAGCTAAAGTTCTTATCTATAGAGAAGAATATGGCGGAGAGATTGGAAGTAAACGTTGGCTAAGACAATTTGTTGGTAAAACGCCAAAAGACGAATTAAAATATGAACAAGATATTGTAGCCATTTCTGGAGCCACTATTTCTGTTCGATCAATGACATCTGCAATTAACGATTTGTTACGCTCATTACATATTCTTCAATCTAAAAATATTCTTTAATGCAACTCAACGGAATACTTGCAACTTTTCCAAAAGAAATTAAATTACTTATTACTGCGTTTGTTGTGGTATTAAGTATTGGTTTCTATACAGGATTGTTGTTTGTTGGAGAAACATCGTCTGCAAATCCCAATGGTATTGAAGAACAGTATTTGGGTAATGAAGATGATGATGATGCCACTGTGATGAAGTTCAAAAAGAATGAACAGCAAATGCTAACACTTGTACATGGCCATATTTTATCAATGTCCATTATTTTCTTTTTACTTGGTCTCATTTTGAGTACTGCAAAATTGTCAAAACGATTAAAAATGTTCTTAATTGTGGAACCTTTTATTTCTGTCGTGCTAACATTTGGAGGTCTTTATTTTTTATGGAAAGACATTATATGGATGAAATATATTGTTATGATTTCTGGAACCCTCATGACATTAACATTTAGCGTTTCAGTATTAATTATTCTTTATCAGTTGGCCAGATCTAAGTCCGTACTTCAAACTTAAATAGTTATCTTCGTAAAAAATAGCTTTCAAAATGAATACGACGATAGAAAACTTATTAAACAATCAAATTAAATACGAAGCGCAGGCTTCAATGCAATATTTAGCAATGGCATCTTGGGCAGATGCTAAAGGTTATAATGGTGTAGCAGATTTCTTTTACAGTCAATCTGAAGAAGAACGCGTACACATGACCAAACTTGTGAAATTTGTCAATGAAAGAAGTGGCAATGTCATTATTCCGGCACTGGATGTTCCTAAAGCATCTTATGATGGACTCAACGAACTTTTCGAGCAATTTTTAAAGAGTGAAATGTTTGTAACCGAGCAAATCAATCACGTTATTTACGAATGTCTACAGCATAAAGATTATAACGTTCATAATTTTATGCAATGGTATGTTACTGAACAGCTTGAAGAGGAGGCTATGGCAAGAACTTTGCTCGATAAACTTAATATTATTGGTAATGATAAATCTGGCCATTATCTGTTTGATCGAGATATAAATGCCATCGCTGCTGCTCAAGAAAATGAATAGCACTATCTGTTAATAACTTAATGAAATGAGATGCCTTTTTAGGCGTCTTTTTTTTGTAATTTTGTATTTATTTAGAATAAATTAAAATAATGCAAGACGAATTAACTATAGATAGTTCTCCTATTATTATCACTTCATGTATCATGTATTGTGAGGTTAATAAGAAATCAAAATGCTGTAAAAAGTATAAGAAAAAGGGCAAAACAAACTGCAGACGTTGCCCTAGAATATAATTGAAGTACTTTTCATTAAGATTTAATAAAGTCTTAATATAATTCTCTATTTAAGTTGTATATTTGCATGCAATTATAACTGTAATTGCATCATGACAGCACACGAAAATAAAATTGTTGGAGAAGGTCTTACTTATGACGACGTACTATTAGTTCCAGCATTTTCAGAGGTTTTACCTAGAGAAGTAAATATTCAAACCAAATTCACGCGTAACATTACAATTAATATCCCTGTGGTTTCTGCTGCTATGGATACGGTTACCGAAAGTAAAATGGCTATTGCTATGGCGCAAGAAGGCGGTATTGGTGTACTTCATAAAAACATGACCATTGAGCAACAAGCCAAAAAGGTACGTCGCGTAAAACGTGCCGAAAGCGGTATGATTATCGATCCAGTAACCTTACCATTAACGGCCAAAGTTATAGATGCAAAACAGAGTATGGCCGAGCACAAAATTGGAGGTATTCCTATTGTAGATGATAGTGGCACATTAAAAGGAATTGTTACCAATCGTGATTTACGTTTTGAGCATGCTAACGAAAGACCAATTGTTGAGGTAATGACGAGTGAAAACTTAGTAACTTCTGCTGTTGGGACATCTTTGAAGGATGCTGAAGAGATTCTTCAAAAGAATAAAATTGAAAAATTATTAATCGTAGATGATGACTATAAATTAGTTGGACTTATTACGTTTAGAGATATTACCAAAGTCACTCAAAAACCAATAGCTAATAAAGATACTTACGGAAGATTGCGTGTAGCTGCAGCAATTGGGGTTACAGGTGATGCTGTAGAAAGGGCTTCAGCCTTAGTTAAAGCAGGAGTGGACGCTGTGATTATAGATACTGCTCACGGACATACAAAAGGCGTAGTTATGGTGTTGAAGTCGATCAAAGAAAAATTCCCAAATCTCGAAGTTATCGTTGGAAATATTGCAACAGGAGAAGCAGCTAAATATTTAGTTGAAGCTGGAGCAGATGCGGTAAAAGTTGGAATTGGTCCTGGATCTATTTGTACAACTAGAGTCGTTGCAGGTGTTGGATTCCCACAATTTTCGGCAGTGCTAGAAGTGGCAGCAGCGATTAAAGGCTCTGGTGTTCCGGTGATTGCAGATGGAGGTATTCGCTATACAGGAGATATTCCAAAAGCTATTGCAGCTGGAGCAGATAGTGTTATGCTTGGGTCATTATTGGCAGGAACAAAAGAAAGCCCTGGAGAAACGATTATATATGAAGGTCGTAAATTTAAGTCGTATCGCGGAATGGGATCTGTAGAAGCGATGAAACAAGGAAGTAAGGATCGTTATTTTCAGGATGTTGAAGATGATATCAAAAAATTAGTCCCTGAAGGTATTGTAGGTCGTGTTCCATATAAAGGCGAATTATTTGAAAGTATTCACCAATTTGTTGGTGGATTAAGAGCTGGAATGGGCTATTGTGGAGCCAAAGACATTGAGACTTTAAAGGATACAGGACGCTTCGTGAAAATCACATCATCTGGTATTAATGAGAGTCATCCTCATGATGTAACCATTACCAAAGAAGCTCCAAATTATTCTAGATAATATCTTTTTTGATTAGTTGAAAATATAATTCCCTTCTTCGGAAATATCAATTCTTGGAAGTTTTTGATGTGCTTCGAAATAGTCATATCCTTCTTTTAGATTCTTCCAAAATTTTGAATTGTTGATGGTGAAGGTGGAATCTTTGATGATGTTTTCATAGGTCTCAGTATCGAGATGTGATGGGAAAATATGAACAGGAATTGCCAATTGTCCATTGTTTATAGCTTCTACGGCAAAAATATATAATTCTTCAATCCAATCATCCGTAATAGGAATACATCCAATAGAGTAACAAGAACCATGAATGAAAATATCTCCTCCTAAATTACTGTGTTTGGATTTTATTTTGTCTGATTGGTTGGGGTAGTTTATTCCTAATGATAAATGGAACTTACTTTCTGGATTAAACCGGTCTATTTGATAAAAACCTTCTGGAATCTGATAATCGCCTCGTCTTCTTTTAGGACCTAAGTTTCCTGAACTAAAGCAAAACGGATATGATGTAATTAATTTATAAGTTGAATCGTTCTTGTTTTTTCCCCAAACCTCTAATTGCTCTTCAAGTTTGAAAGCTCTCAAATAGACGTCTAGAGTTTTTATGTCGGATGTCTTGAGTAATTGGTCTACACATTTGAATCGGTCGGAATATGCTTTTTTGACTCTGGGATATTTTAATTGTGCTTCTTTAAAATTCAGTTTAGTGATAAACGATAATAACGTTAAAACAAATAGTAATGCAATGCCTTTTTTTATCATTAGTGGTTAGTTAAGTCTTAACTATAACTTATGATAAAGTGTTTTATTGTAACAATTTGGTATTGAACCAGTTTAAATGTTTATAAATCAAAACCTTTATAGGTTAGTCCCATAATTTCTTCATAAATAGCTCTACTGTCTGTAAATGGTTTCGTTTGTTCTAAAACTTCAGTGAGTACAAGTTGCATAGTACATTGTAAGTTCTCATCAATGTCATCTAAATAGTGCCAAGTATAATCTTCTAAAATGGTTTTAATTAATTGTTCGTCTTCTATTCCAGCTGCTTTAAAAGCATTTTGATTATCGGCTCCTTGGTGTCCTGTCATATAGGTCTTAACCTCACAAAGCATAATCTTTTTTTTGTCTTCGTGTGCCAACTCCTTGCGTATGTCGTCTTCAATATTTGGATTGGACGCTATCGTTTTTCTTTCAGGTCGTTCTTCTGTGGTTTCAGAGGTTCCCTTTTTAGAAAATCTTCTAATGATAATCATTAAGAGCAATGCTCCGAAAATGTAAGCAATAATTTTCATCTATAAATAGTATTTAGTTTTTAGGTATCACAAGAGATATCATCCCAATCTTGATTCATATAATTAATAAGCCAATTTAAGGCATAATGCCTTTCATACACCACACCAGGATGCATGTTTTTTATGACATAACCATTTATTCTGGCATCAGTACATGTCCAATCTAATCGATAATACAGATCATTAGCATCTAAGATTTCGGTTTTAGATCGCGACGTTTTAGTCGCATTAATAAATGTGTTCGGGTCAATACCAGATTGAACGGGATATTTTTCTAACGGAATTTGGTTTAGGTCGCACATGTCCTTTGGAAATTCGAGATCTTCTATAATATTTAAGGACCATAACAACACCCAAATACATTCACATTTCCAAGATTCACTGTTTTTTTTCTCGTCGGTAGGATCATTCAAAAAATCAACTTCATCTGGAGTGACGTAGTCCCATAAATTATATTTTTTGAGATAATCTATGGCTTGATCTCCAGACATTCCATTAAATGCTACAAAATTAGTGATTGCTAAAACTGTAACCCTCTGGGCAATTTCTCTAGGTGTTTTTATTGTAGTGTCTTCATCAGATTCAATATGCGGCAGATTGTAATTTATTTTTATGCCTTTCTTTTTTAGAAACTGTTCTGTTCTTTCTTTCCGATTGGGCTTGTTCTTTTTAAATAATCCAAACATTCTATGGTGTTACTAGTATTAAATGAGCATACAATATCAACAAAATTATTGTTACAATCAAAATTAAAATGGCTAGTGCTTAAAAGCCTATAACTGTGATAAATTTAGTCAAGTCGCTTAATTATGAAATCATTAAGAGGTGTATGCAGTTGGTATTGTTTTCCAAGTTTAGAGATAACCTTATTTTTTGCACCTAGTTCTAAAGGTTTTCCTTGGCGCATATCAAAAAGCATAGAGCTCCCTTTAGTTTCTGGATAGTTCAATAACTTGTCTAACATTTTATCAGTAAAACCTGGTTCTATAAGAGCTCCGTCTGCTCTTGCAACCCCAATGCTTTCGGTTAGAAGCGCTTTATAGTGTGCTACAATGTCCTGATTTTTAAAAATTTTGCACGTATCATCATGCAAACATAATATGGCGCCAAGTGTAGCACTTTCGCATAGTTTTTTCCAACTTTCGGTTTTAAAATCAGCCACTTGATTAATCACAATGTTTGTGTGAGACAATAAGGAAGTAAAACGAGTTGCCAATTCACTTTTTGCTACACTAAGTTTTGGTGTGTCATAACACTGGTAAAACCCGTTGTCATTGCATTGCGTAGGACAATCAATGAGGCATTCTAAAATGCGATGGTCTTCTGCAAACTCTAAAAGGGGCTTCTTCAGTTGAAGTCCGTTTCTAATGACGACAATTTGCGTTTGCTTATCTATGAGTTTAGAAAACCAAGGTGTTGCATTCTTAAATTGATGTTCTTTAAGGCATATAACTAACCAATCTAAAGCAATAGGGTAGGTTATGCTTGTTTTTACCGCTATAGGAAGTTGAATGCTTTGGCCTTCAGAAACTAATTGTAAGTTTGATTTTTTGGTCCTACTGAAATAGGACAATACATTTGAGTTATTACGCTGTAAATGATATGCAATTACAGTTCCAATAGCTCCAATACCTAAAACACCTATTTGAGCTTGAGCCTTCATTTTTAATGTTCTAAATACACAGAAGTTCCTTTGGCATTACTGTCGTCTAACCATTCCCAATTGAGGGCGAGTTTTATTTTACCATTCTCCAAAGTGGAAATAGTAGCAATAGCCTTACCTGTTTTTAATTGATTATCACTTGTGATGCACTGGTAACGCATATCAAGAATATCATCTTTAAGTATGGCTATTATTTTTCCATAGGTCACAGTGCCTCCATAATAATCGGCAGTAACAACATGCCCTTGTTGTTTATATTCAAAAATAGTATCAGCATTAACTTTACCGTTTTCCGAATTATCTATTAATGAAAATGTCTTATTGTTGAAATCAATAGTTGCCATATCATTCAGGATGAGTTTCACACCAGACCGCTAGCTCATTTCCTGAGGGATCGATAAACTGAAATCGGCGTCCGCCAGGAAACGAGAAAATCTCCTTAGAAATACGTCCGCCAAACGCTTCAACTTTAGTTTGTATAGCTTCTAGATTATTATGGTATAGAACCACTAAGACTCCATTTGTGATGTTGTCATCTGTTTTTTCAAAACCACCTTCAAGTCCGCTATCTGAAAATGCAGTATAGCCAGGACCATAATCTGTAAATTGCCAACCAAACGTATTAATATAAAACGCCTTTACTAGTTCTAAATCATTGGCTTTGAATTCGATATAGTTAATGTGGTTGTTTTGTGGCTGCATCGATTTTAATATAAAATTATTTCAACTGTCTTCTATAGTTTCAAAAGCATCCTTCTGAACTAAAGTAATGGCTTTTTGTAAAAGTAAATTATTAGGGTAAGTGACGAGGTTACCATTATCTTTTCTTAAATGAATTTGAAAAGAACGAATATCTTCGATAACGGCTTCAATTTCATAATCTTTGTCATGTATTTTAATCTTATCTCCAATTTTATACGGAAATGAGAAGAACATTATTATTCCTGATGTTACATTACTTAAGATAGACCAAATGGCGAATAGGGCAATTCCTATTACAGCAAATACAGAAGAAAAAACTAAGGCTAAATCACTAGTGCTAACACCTAAAATAAAGGCCTCTATCAAAGCTGCTAAAAATAAAAATGTAATGGTAACATAGCGTCCTACTATTTTGGCACGTCCAACATGAATTTTTTTAGAATTTCCAATAATCCTAACGATAAGCCTTGCGATTAATTGAATAACAAAGAACACTCCAAATACAATAGTGGAGTTTATGATTTGAGTATGGTAGGTAGAAAAAAACTCTGACATAATTCTTGTTTTACCAATACAAAGATATAATAGTTAAAATGGTAATTACTATTCTAAACCAAGTTCTTTTCTAAGAACTTCATCATCATTTGAATTTTTACTCCAGTAAGGCGATTTGATCGTTTTGAGCTTCGTTGCCTTGGTGGTTAAGGTTTTAGCGTTAATGCCATAACCATCTTTATAAGTTTCTTCCCAACCAGAAATATCAAAAGGAAATTGAGCATTAAAATGAATGGCAATTTGTCTATTTAAATCTGGATATGTAATAGTATATACACCGTTTTCAAGTTGTGCGTTTGCAGGATACGCTTTAAGTTCAATATGTTTTAATCGCACATATTCTAACGAAGGAATAATTTCCAAATCACCTACAGGTAAACTTTTTGGATCGAGCCTAAGTTGGGGCCATAGTTCATTTTCAAGAATAGCTTTATCCAACTTTAAATCCTGATCGGCCTCACGTTCAAAATAACTGTGAGAGGTAATTTCAAACTGATCTCTATTGTTCAATTGAGAGTACACATGACCACACCATTCTTGAACCGAACAACTTAATTTTATCGCATGCTCAGTATTACTAACAGGATAGAACGTTGATTGCATAATAGAATAGGGGTAGACTCCAGTATTGAATGTTTTGGTAGCATTTAGTTTTAAAATGGACGTGTTTGCTTTATTGTAGTTATCTGCCTTAACTTGTTTTTCTGGAAGAAAATCTTCGGTTACAAATACTAAAACAGCATGACCATCACGAAGCTCTCCATAACGCGCTTGCTCCAGTTGATATGATGTAATTTCGGCAGTTCCAGAATACCAGTAGTTTTTAAAATCTTCAGATTGCTTAAAAGATGGTTTTAAAACCTTATTTTCTTTTAATGCTATATCTGTATTGGCATGCAAAACTTGGTCTTTATCTGTTTGAGATTCATTGCAAGACAGTAATAGTCCGAAGAAAAAAACAGATACTATTGTGAGACGTTTGAAATTGGATATCTTAATCATGGCTCTAATTTTATATAAAATTACAACCGAAATTTTATAAAACCATACTGTTTAACGTTTTATAAACGAGGTGTGTAGGTAAGCCTACAACATTGGTATAAGAGCCATTAATATTGGTAATTGCAATTTGACCAATCCATTCTTGAATACCATAGGCTCCAGCTTTATCAAATGGTTTGCAGGTATCTATATAGTAGTTGATTTCTGTTTCACTTAGTGTTTTGAATGTGACCTGAGTAATGGCATTCACGGTTTTTTGCGACATCTTTCTTGTAAAACAAACGGAGGTAATCACTTCGTGCGTTTTACCACTCATAGACGACAACATGTTAAACGCATCATCGTAATCTGTTGGTTTACCTAGTGCTTTGTTATCATGCCAAACAATGGTATCACTAGTGATAAGAATATCGTTATCGGTTAATTCGTCTTTAAAAGGTAAAGATTTCAATTGAGCTAAATAATCGCTAATCTCAAAATGATGTAACCTATTTGGATATTCCTCTTTAACAGGTTTTAGTCTAATCTCAAATGTTAACCCTAAATCTTTAAAAAATTGTTGACGTCTAGGAGATCCTGAAGCCAAGATGATATTAAAGTTATTTAGTTTGGTGTTAAACATTTGTACTTAGTTTAAATATGAAAGGATAGAGTAACAAAGATAAGATACCTAAGAACATAATGAGTTTGTAAATAGAACTTATGTGCTTGTAGTCCTTCATATGTTCGGCTCCAAAGATTTTAATTGTGGCATAAATTAATGGAGCTATAATACAGAGTAAAAAATAGCTAATAGCCAATACATCTTGATACAAATAAGTTGCCATAAAATAAATGACTGCTCCAATAGGAATCATACTAAGGGCAAAGGCAATTTTAGTAGCACGTTCTCGACCTAATACAATTGGCAGTGTATGCATTCCTGCTTTATAGTCACCATCTACATCTTGAATGTCTTTGATCACCTCTCTAACTAAATTAATCAAAAATGCGAATATGGCATAGTCAAAAATTTTATCAAAAAAGACAAGTTGAAAGGCTCTATTCTCTGTAATCATAACTGGTAACAAATCAAATATCGCCACAATAAGTAAGCTCATGGCAACTAAAAGAGAAATAAGAATATTACCAAAAAGAACAGTGCCTTTTAAGTATGAGGCATAGATATAAAGCGAAATGGAGATGAAAACAAAAATAGTAAAATATGAACTTTTTCCTATCATATAAGACAAGCAAAACCCGAGGATTATTCCAATAATATTAAAAGCAAAAAACAGATTATATGCTGCTTTTTCTGAGATCTGTTTTCCAATTAAAACGCGGTCAGGCTTATTAATGGTGTCGGTTTCTACATCGTAAATGTCGTTGATAATATTTCCGGCTGCAGCAAGACACACTGTAGCCAATACTAAAAAGATAAACCCTAAGTTACTTAAGGTTGTGAAGGTCTGAAAGTGCTCAAAAAAGGCGTATTTAATTAAAACTTGCGCGATGATAATCATGACCAAGTTTTTCCAACGAATGAGATTAAAAAAGGGTTGCATTTCAGAGTATAGTTATAGTTAGTTGAGCTTATGTTGCCGTGTTATTAATCGTATTTTGCGTCGAAATTTCCATCCCATTTTCCTTGAACTTTCATAATTTGTTCAATGATATCACGTACAGCTCCTTTTCCACCATCTTTATGCGAAATGTATTTACTCGTTGCTTTTACCTCGATTGCCGCATCTTGAGGGCAACAAGGAAGACCAACTAATTTCATAACTGGAATATCAGGAATATCATCTCCCATATACAACACATTTTTAGCATTGATATTGTTATGAGACAAGTATTCATTAAATTGGTTTACCTTTTGATGTGCACCTAAATAAATGTCTGTAATTCCTAAACCTTCCAGACGTTTCTGAACACCTAAATTGCTGCCTCCAGATATAATGCAAATATTAAAACCAGCATCTTTAGCAGTTTTGAGGGCATAACCATCTTTAATGTTCATACGTCGTAGCATATCTCCATTGGTCATAACGGTTACTGTTCCGTCCGTAAGAACACCATCAACATCAAAAATGAAGGTACTAATATGTTCTAGGTACTCTTTATAGCTTTTATCGTCCATGTGTGTTTTTTATTGATGAGGTTAATAACTTGTATAGTTCTTTATGGTGATCGTTATCAAGTAACTTTAAATGACGTTTGATCGTTTTTTTATCGTTTCGTTTTGCAGGACCAGTTTGCGCCTTGTAAGGTGAGTGTTCTTGTACTTTGTTTGCTGTTTCTAGAATTAGTGGTTTAAGTAAATCAAATTCTGCACCTTGAGATTCGGTGATTTCATGAGCTACACGATACAATTGATTGGTGAAATTATTTACAAAAACAGCTGCTAAATGTAATGCAGCACGTTGGTCACTATTTACACGTTTTGTTATCGAGCTTATTGCTGTGGCTACCTCTTTTAACTGGGAATAGTCTTTTCTCATTAAGGTTTCTAAGCAAATTGGAACTTGAGAAAAATCTACTGTTGCCGACTTAGAAAAGGTTTGTAACGGATAAAATACGCCGCGTCTATTTTTTTTGTCAAGATCATAAGCACTTACGCTTCCCGAGGTATGAACTACAAAGCGATTTTCAAATGGCAGTTGACTAGAAAGTTCTCCTATAGCGTCATCGCTTACTGCAATGAGATAGATATCGGCTTGCACAAGATTGTTAATGTCATCTGTGATATCAACTTCATTTTTAAACGACTCGATAGTCGAGAGACTTCTATTATACCATTGTTTAATAGTTACTTTTTCCGAAGAAGAAAATGCTTTATATAAATGATGAGCAACATTACCGGCTCCTAAAATCACTACTGAAATCATGTTGCTAAAATAAGGATTATTTAGAGATATACTTTTCGATCTCTAATACTTAATTTGTTGTTTTTTTCTAAATTTTTTATAGATCTAATTACCGTTTCAACGCGCAATCCAGTGAGGTTAGAAATCTCTTGTCTCGTTAAAGCGACTTCATATTCATCGGTTGCTGTTCCAAAGTTATTTTTTAAATGCTGGAGTAGTGTCATTATACGATGTTCTGGTGGATGAATAGAAACCTCTTTCATGATTTTAGCTTTGTAAATCATGCGTTTGCTTAATAATTTTGTAAACTTCAAATGAAGATCAGGATGTGCTAGAAGCAAATCGAAAAAAACCGATTTTGGCAAAATGTAAATACTAGAATCCTGAACGCAAAGCGCTGTGGCTGGATATTTAGAATCTCCAAATAATGGCGGTTCTCCAAAAGCATTACCATCATAGAAAATACCTTGAGCGAATTCTTTTCCATCTTCGGAAATATTAATCATTTTAACACTGCCTGATGCAATCTGATAATAAAATCGGGGCGTGTCTAATTCTTCAAAAACAGTAGTGTTTTTATCGTATGTCCTGAGTTTGGCATTATAAGTTTCTAACAGTTCTATAGGAATCATAGGCTTATGATTTGAATCATAAAAGAACAAAGATAATTGTAACAATTTTGTGTCAGAAATTTTAAGCACTTAATTATGACACTTTATAATAAATGGTTGGCAGATTTTAAAAAGCACTTCATCCTATATGTACCACTGAGCATCATTTTGCAGAGTTGTTTGGGCTCTATCTCTATTTTTTATTTAACAGAATTGCCTTATAGCACAAGTTCGTTCATTAGGGTAACCCTATGTACTATTGTATGTATGTTTTATAATGCCTCTATCATGGCACAATTAAAGAAACAATGGGTGTTCAATTTGCTTATTATTAGCTTAGTCACTAACATTTTATTAATTGCCACATATCCTTTGTGATAAATAGTATCTTTGATTATAATGAAACATGATATTCAACATAGAGACGATATCTTTTTACTGGTAAGTAACTTCTACGCCAAAGTAAGAGCTCATGATATTTTAGGCCCTTTTTTTAATGAGACCATTAAAGACTGGGATGCACATTTACAACGTTTAACGACATTTTGGGAAACCAGTTTGTTTATGACCAGAAAACTTGAGCAAAAATACTATGGCAATCCGCTAGAGGCACATGTAAAGGTAGATAGACAGTTTGATAATAGCATAACAGAATTGCATTTTGGGCTATGGCTTAACCTTTGGTATGAAACTTTAGATGAATTATTTAGCGGTGAGGTTACTGAAAATGCTAAACGTAGATCTCGTAAGATGGGAACCTTTATGTACCTTAAAATTTTTGAAGCCAGACAGGCTAATTAACGGTTGTTTTTCAGAATTAAATCGAACCGTATGCGCTGTTGATGCTATTTAACACATTTTGATGTAAAATGTCCAAGTCTAAACAAACTAAATTGGTTATCTTTGCACAACAAAAAAATAAGCCTTCTTGCTATGCAAAAGAAACTTGCTAACTTTCTCTTTTCTACACGTCTTACTGGTATTTTATTTATTGTTTACGCTATTGCGATGATAACGGGTACGTTTTTGGACGCTGGTCAAGAAACTTCGCCAACACCTTACACAAGACATTACATCTATAACGCTTGGTGGTTTGAAGCCATTATGATCCTTTTTATGATTAATTTCATCGGAAATATCTTCAGATATAGATTGCTCAGAAAAGAAAAATGGGCAACGCTTATTTTACACTTAGCTTTCATTTTTATTCTTATAGGTGCCGGAATTACGCGCTACATAGGTTTTGAGGGTTGGATGCCTATTCGTGAGGGAGAAACTCAAAATACCTATCTCACTAGAGATATTTATGTGACGGCTTTTATTGATGGCGATTTAGTTGTTAATGGTGAGCAGCAACGTCGCGTGGTTCAAAAACGTGTAGATTTTTCTGAACGCCTAGACAACGATTTTAAAATTAATACCGAATATAACGGAACTCCTGTTTCGATAGAAGTTAAGAAGTTTGTAAAGGACGCCGAACTCGATATTATTCCTGGTGACAAAGGTGATCGTTATTTAAAATTGGTTGAAGCTGGTGATGATGGATCTCACAGTCATTTTATAAAAGATGGACAAGAAGCCCTTATTCACAATATAGTTTTTACACTTAACAATCCTAAAAAGGGCGCGATAAATATTACTACAAAAGAACGTCAGTTATTTATAGAATCTCCATTTGAAGGGGATTATATGACCATGGCAACACAGGCCACTGGAGTATTGGTTAAAGATTCCATTCAGCCCTTAGCGTTGCGCTCTAGATATCAAATTGGCAACATGGCTATGGTATTTCCTAAGCCTGTTATGCAAGGAACTTTTGGTGTTGTTAAAAAATCGCAATTACTAAGAAGTAGGGAAGATGGTATTGAAGCTAATGTCACTGTTAATGGTGAAACTAAAACAGTTAATCTTTTAGGAGGACAGTACGTTAATGGGCGATTTGAACAAATTAATGTTGGTGGTTTAGATATTGCAGTTAAGTATGGTTCTATCGTTAAAGAATTGCCATTTAGTATAAAACTCAACGATTTTATTGCTGAACGTTATCCAGGTACAGAAGATAATTTTTCGGCATTTGCGAGTGAAGTTACTGTTATAAAACCTAATGAAGAAGCCTACGATTATCGCATCTTTATGAATAATATTTTAGATGAAAGTGGCTATCGTTTCTTTCAGGCAAGTTTCTATCCTGACGAAAAGGGAACTAAACTTTCTGTAAATCACGACCAATGGGGAACTTGGGTAACCTATTTCGGATATATGCTTTTATACTTAGGTTTAATGGCCATTTTATTTGATCGTAATACGCGATTTGCAGATTTGAAAAGGATGCTGAAAAAACTAAAGGATAAGAAATCAAAAGCACTCACTGTATTCTTATTATGTTTTGGGTTATTTGGTTTTGCTCAAGAGGAACATTCTGAGCACGATGGACATGACCATACGAGCAGTCCGAAAGTAAAAATCGAGCGTCCGTCAAAAACGACAATCGACTCTGTGATTCGTGCTAATATTACACCCAAAGCACATTCCGATCAGTTTGGAGAGTTGGTGATACAAGATTATAGCGGACGAATGATGCCAATGAATACGTTTGCTTCAGAAGTATTACGTAAGCTAAGTAAACAGGATCATTACGAAGAATTTGATGCCAATCAGGTATTACTCTCAATGCAGGAGAGCCCTTTATTTTGGTATAACGTTCCTATCATTTATTTACCAAAACGAAAAGGAGATTCCATTCGAAAAATTATTGGTGTTTCAAAAGATAAAAAATATGTATCTATCACAGATTTTCTAACAGATGATGGTCGTAATAAGTTAGGCCCTTACCTAGAGGAAGCCTATGCTGCCGAAATACCTAATGGTTTTCAGAAGGAATTTAAAGAGGCTTATGATCGTATGAGTTTGTTATTTAATACTTTGGATGGTCGTTCTATTAAAATATTCCCTGTGCCTAACGATGAAAAGAACACATGGATTTCTCCTGTAGAGTATAACGAATCTTATAAACCTCAAATTAAAGATTCTATCTACGGAAAGTTTATTCAGAGTAGTTTTGGCTTCTATTTAAGCGAACTGTATAAAGCCAAAGAAACAGGAAATTATGAATTGGCCAATAAGTTATTAAACGGATTTAAAAGTAGTCAAGCCAAGTTAGGTAGCGAAGTGATGCTTAGCGACGATAAGATAAAAACTGAAATCCTCTATAATAAGTACGATATCTTTAAAAAACTCTTTAGCTGGTATATGTACGCAGGAACAGTGTTGTTTATCCTGTTAATCGTGCAGATATTTAGTAGTAAGAGTAAGTTTGTCGATGTAAGTGTCAAGGTTTTGGGATATGTGATTTTAGGACTGTTTTTATTGCATACTGCTGGTCTAGTTGTACGTTGGTACATTTCTGGTCATGCACCTTGGAGTGATGCTTATGAATCTATGATTTATGTGGCTTGGGCAACGATGCTTTTTGGACTATTACTTTCCAATTCTATAAGTTCAAACATCCTATCAATTATATCAGGAATACTAGGAGGGAAGAGCACTTCATATTTAACTACTGCTGCAGGAGCTTTTGTAACCTCTATGATTTTAATGGTTGCACATTGGAACTGGATGGATCCTGCTATTGCCAACCTACAACCTGTATTAGATAGTTATTGGCTTATGATTCATGTTGCTGTAATTGTAGCGAGTTATGGACCATTCGCTCTAGGTATGATTTTAGGAATAACTGTGTTATTGCTTATGACATTTACAACAAGCAAAAACAAGGATAAAATGCTACTCAATATTAAAGAACTTACTGTGATTAACGAAATGGCATTAACGGTTGGTTTAGTGATGCTTACTATAGGGAATTTCCTTGGTGGTATGTGGGCTAATGAAAGTTGGGGACGTTATTGGGGTTGGGATCCTAAAGAAACTTGGGCACTCATTAGTATTATGGTTTATGCCTTCGTGATTCATATGCGATTAATTCCTGGGCTTCGTGGTCGTTACGGATTTAACTTTGCATCAATCATTGCGTTTGCGAGCATTCTATTTACCTATTTTGGTGTGAATTTTTACCTTTCAGGATTACATTCGTATCAGTCTGGTCAGCAGATTTTGAGCTACCAATATATTGCTATCGCCTTAGGAATAATAGCAGTTCTCGGATTTCTAGCTTATCTTAAATATGCGAAGTATTATAGAAAGTAAGGTCGTGGTATAGTCTAATGTCGATTTATTAATCGGTTACTTTTTTAAACCCTTTGGCAATGACATTAAGTGCTGGTTTACCTTGTACCACAAAAGCATTATTGTTACCATCACTATCATTTCTAGATGATTGCCATTCCCATAAATGCGCACCTTCAAACCAAGGCTTTTGCCATATTGTATTAAAAAATGCCTGGTAACATAAGGCTTGTGTACGTTTGGAAATCTTTTTATGAAATGAATTGCTTAAGTTATTCCATTCCCAAGGTTTGATACCAGCATCTGCGGTTGACTTATAGCCTAATTCGGTAAATAGAATAGGCTTCTGATATTTTTTATGAAGTTCCTCTAAATAAGCTATATGTTGATTCCAGCCGTTTTCGAGCTCTAATAATTCAGGGTTTTCATTTGTTGCAATAGGATAATACGCCTGAATGCCAATAAAATCTAGCGCATCCCAAAAAGGGATGTCATCAACCTCTTGATTCCAATTGGCACCATATGTTAGCTTTCCAGAGTAGACGTTTCTAATTTCAGAAATAAGCCTTTCCCAGCGTTCGGGCTGCTCTAAAACAGTTTTGTGTAATTCGGTACCAATGCAAAATAGTTCAATGTTTAAAGTTTCAGCAAGAACAGCATAGTCCAATATATATTGACTATAATCTTCAAACCATTGATCCCATTCGTCTTCAGTAGCCATATTAATATCTGAGCGCCAAGCACCATTCTCTCTGTTTTGAAGCCAGATATGTGGTTTAAGCATGATTTTAAATCCGTAGGCTTGGGCACGTTCCTTTCTGTGTTTCCAATGCTGGTACCTTCCCGTAGAGTCATCAAGCACAGATCGTTTTCTTAATGTAGGTTTATCGTAGTGTTCCTGAGATATAAAAGGAACATAGGTAAGCCATTCGACATTGTTAGTTTTTAAAATTTCAAACGAAATAGAATCATTTGAACTTCCGAAAATATGAAATCCGCGTTGTTTCTTGTCTTTAGCATATAAATTTCTAACACTAGAATCTTTGTTTTCAATGCTGTAATCCCAAGTATAATCGAAGTTTTCTGTTAATCGGTAGTGATCAATGCCTGCCTTTCCCATCCAAAATATTAAAACAGGAAGTACAATCTTTAAGCCTACACCTTTTAATAACCCTAAGAACCTACTTTTTTTAAAATCTCTAACTATAGAACGTATGAGGAGGAATAAAAGATAAGGAATAACAAGTGCAAAATATGTGGGTATGAATTTAAAAAAGCGTCCTAGTATTTGAAAAAAAATGCTGGTCTGTTTGCCACGTTCAATATCATTGATAAGAATGACAATCACTACAAAAATGATTAAGATAATGACGCCTATGACATACCATAGAAGGAATTGGTTGAGTCGTTTTAAAAACTGTTGTTTTGTTGCCATTAACTAATCTTGAGAAACTGTAATTTAAAAATACAACTATAAGCTTAAAATGGAAACGTATCCTATGAATTAACACTTTTGTTTTACAAAGCACATTGAGGTATTGTATCTCATACCTAATTCAAATACCTTTGACATCGAGTAACCAAAAATACAAAAGGATGAAGATTTTAAAGGAGTTTAAAGAGTTTGCAGTTAAAGGCAATATGATGGATATGGCCATAGGTATTATCATAGGAGCCGCATTTAATAAAGTGATTGATGTACTTGTAAAAAAAGTGTTTATGCCGCCATTGTCGTTAATGACCGACGGACTTAATTTTCAGGATCAGAAGTTTGTTCTAAGAGATGCGATAACCAATGGGCAAGGTGAGGTTACAGCGCAGGAGGTTGCTATAGAATATGGCGTTTTATTTGAAACAGCTTTAGATTTTCTTATTGTAGGTTTAACCGTGTTTCTTGTAGTAAAAGCCATGAATAAATTAAGAACGAGAGCACAAGATCCTAAAGATGAGGTTGTGGCAACGCCTAAAGATATTGAGTTATTGTCGAAACTTACCGATTTAATGGAGGAGCAAAATGCGTTGTTGAAGGGGAAGTAGTTTTTCTTTTTATTCATTCATTTTGTCTTGATACAAACTGCGAAGCACATCATGAGTTCTATAAAATATGAGCATAAGAATAAACGAATCAAAAGATCAAAACCGTTTATTAGGAAGTCACTGCGTGACGCTCGCTTTTATTTGATTAATAGATAGAGTGTCAATATTTCTGTAGGAAAGATTTCCTAGTGCAATCTAATTTGGCTTATTTATTTGCTCACTATTTCTGAAAACGGTTGTTTTAAAAGTCTAACAATCTAAAAAGTGCCCTAAGTTTAAAACTTGGGACCCAATCGAAGCAGAAAACGTTAAAAGCAAAAAGCTGTTTGAGGTTTTGCGAGTAGCAAAATTGAGTTCTTTTTGTTTAGCTTTTAATTCGGTATTGGGTAAGATTTAAAGTTGAGGCTAGATTTTTTTGTTTCTTTTTTCATCAATGGAAAAAAGAATGTCCTTTATTGAATTCAGATTAGTAAGTTCATCAATCCCCATAACTCAACCGCTCACGAATCCCACCACTTTCGCGATGAATAATCACATAAGCCTTGTTTATCAAAGAATTACTATTCAGTTGCTTAAATGGCCTCAGTTTTAGTTCGTAGTAAAACCAAGACAAGGTTGGTTTAGGGCAGAGGAGCATGGCCTAGCGAAGCGTTTGCCATGTGCATGATAAAACCTTGTAGACAGGTTTTCAAGAACTAAAAATGCAGCCTAGATTTTTTTGTTTCTTTTTTCATCAATGGAAAAAAGAATGTCCTTTATTGAATTCAGATTAGTAAGTTCATCAATCCCCATAACTCAACCGCTCACGAATCCCACCACTTTCACGATGAATGATCACATCGGCCTTATGGCGTTTGGCTAAAACTTTGGCTTTAGTAATAGCTGTACTTTGTTTTCGGTGTTTGGAAGTGATCCGTTTATTGCCTTCTCGACGCACAGCCCAACCATCTTCATAAGGAACGACATGTTGATGCCATGTACGTTTTCTGGAGCTACCATAGCCTAAGGCTTTAAGGATGGCTTCAATAAGTTTCTGTATTTCCTTGGCTATAGCGTTTTGCTTTGACATAAGTTAAGCATTGGTTGTGGCAGAAATCATTTTTAACCGAGCATAAGCGATATCAGCAAAATCAGACACCACCAAATCGGCTTTAGTGTAATCTTGATCTTCACTATGGAGACTATCATAACCAATACAATAAATACCTGCCGCTTTAGCCGCAGCAATACCGTTGGTAGAGTCTTCTATAACAAAACAGTCTTTAGACATATGACCAGAAAGCTCAGCGGCTTTCTCAAAAATCTCAGGGTGTGGTTTTGACTTTTTAAGATCAGCACCCGAAATTTTGGCAACAAAGTATTGATCAAGATCAAAGCGTTCAAAAATACGATTGATATTAACCATAGACGCCGATGAAGCGAGCACCAATGCCATACCATGACTGTGGTAATCCTTGATAAGGTCTAAAACACCATCTAGTAATTTTAAAGAGGTATCTGTATCAAACAGTTGTTTAAAATGATAGCGCTTTATATCTACTAAGGTTTGTGGACCCAAGGGTAATTTAAAATGAGCGATGAGTTGTTTGCAAATCTCTAAGGTAGACTGACCCGTAAATGAGGCGTAGAGCTCGTCTGAGACTTGGATGTTGACATCGTCAAACATTTGGTAGTAGGCTTTATGATGTAATGGTTCAGAATCGACAATGACTCCGTCCATATCAAATAAGGCGGCTTTGAACATGTTGAATTAATTAGCATTACGAATATATATAAATACATATTGATAATCAATACTTTCAGACCAGAAATGTAGAAGTAAAGGGTTGACCCGCATTTATGTTCGACGAAATGTGATTTTTGATAAAAAACTGTTTTATGAACGAATGAAGCCCATCCGAAATAGTCTAAAAACGTCAAATTTTGAAATCTAAAAATAATTCCGCACCTTTGACTTATGATTGTTTAAGCTCACACTTCGCCATACATCACTTAATCAGTGATTTTTTTAACCATCAGCTGTTAGGCTTTTGGTAGTATTTACTTTTACAACCAACAATCATGTCAAAATCAAACATATCAATTAAACAATTTTTTAGTTACCTCAAACAAGCCGTTTCAGGTAAAGAACAAGAATTCACTACTGGAAGCATCCGAAAAGCAGTCTTTATGCTTTCTATTCCTATGATTCTTGAAATGCTCATGGAATCCATTTTCGCTGTAGTCGATATTTTCTATGTCTCTAAAGTGAGTGTCAATGCCGTCGCTACAATTGGGCTAACCGAATCGGTAGTGACCCTTGTTTATGCCGTTGCCATTGGTCTCAGTATGGCCGCAACTGCAATTGTCGCTCGTCGTATAGGAGAAAAAGATAAAGAAGGTGCGTCGCAAGCAGCGGTTCAAGTGATTATTTTAGGAGTCGCGGTGTCTGCCATTATTAGTGTAGTGGGTATCCTATTTCCGAAGGAAATTTTAGCGCTCATGGGAGGCGAACCCGATCTTATCGCTGAAGGTTACGGTTATACTCAGGTGCTTTTAGGTGGAAATGTGACGATTATGTTACTCTTTTTAATCAATGCCGTATTTAGAGGCGCTGGTGATGCGTCTATTGCTATGTGGACTTTGATTGTATCTAACGGACTGAACATCATATTGGATCCCATGTTTATTTTTGGCTTCGGACCAATTCCTGCTTATGGCGTAGAAGGGGCCGCCATTGCAACCACTATTGGTAGAGGATCAGCAGTGATTTTCCAGCTTTTCGTGCTCTTTTATGGATGGAGTAAAATTAAAGTCAGACTCAAAGATATCGTTCTGAGAGTCGGGGTTATGCTCAATCTTATCAAGGTCTCTTTAGGTGGTATTGGCCAATTTCTTATAGGAACATCGTCGTGGGTGTTTTTAATGCGAATTATGAGCGAATTTGGTAGCGAAGTACTTGCTGGATATACTATTGCCATTCGTGTGATGATGTTTACGTTTATGCCTGCTTGGGGAATGAGCAACGCTGCTGCCACACTGGTCGGACAAAACCTTGGTGCTGGACAGCCAGAACGTGCAGAGCAATCGGTTTGGAAAACAGGGAAGTACTGCGCTTATTTTATGGGAATCGTTTCTATTGCTTATTTGGTTTTTGCACCCGAAATTATTTCTTGGTTTACGCAGGAACCTAATGTTGTTGAAAATGGAAGCCTCTGTTTAAGAGTAATCGCAGCAGGTTATATTTTCTATGCTTATGGTATGGTAGTGATTAATTCGTTTAATGGTGCAGGCGATACTTTGACGCCAACGGCAATTAATTTTATTTGCTTCTGGTTGTTTCAACTTCCTTTTGCTTATCTCATGGCACTGACTTTCGATTTCGGGCCAATGGGTGTCTTTTTAGCCATTGTTCTGGCCGAAGTATTAATCTCCATAATTGCCATTATCTGGTTTAAAAAAGGACGCTGGAAACTGAAAAAAGTCTAAATGGCATTTTACCGCTGTTTTGTGTATTATATGTCTGAAAATCAACGTTAAAAGTGAATTTTGGCATTTTGGCGAATAAATAGTACAAATGATGCACTTATCCTTAATTTTAATTATCCCTCCATTGATTAATAGCCCAAAATTAGTAACCAAATTTACATTCATGATGGTTTAATCCTTTTATGATTAATACTGTTATGTGTGTTGCTTAACCTATTAAAAGATATTAACGATGAAAGGAGTACGTTTAATATTGAGCGCAATTGCGCTTTTTGCCTTCGGAAATATAGCCTCAAATGCACAATCTGGAATTTTTGAGAGTTACCTCGTTTTAAATAAGGATAATTCTGGAAATGTATTTTATGATTTGCAGGCCACTACTGCAAATCCAGATTTTAATGCGCCAAGTGCTTTAGGTACTTTTGACTGTAGTAGCACTTTGATTCTAAATGGTGCAGAAAATAAGACCTACAAATGTGGTACAGATAACATTACTAATGGTTGGTTAAGCTATAGAATTTACGAACAAGGTACAACGCCACCTGTATTTACTACAACACAAATATTTTATACTAGTGATGATTTAACAGCGCTGCATTGCGGAGGAACAAGTAATGATCAAACGTGGCAAACTACAGGTGCTAATATTAATGTTTTAGCAGGCCTAAGTGTCAATACAACTTATGTTATTGAAGTGTTTACACATGCCGATTTTACATATACATCAGGTAGTGGTACGCATTATGCAAACAATGGAGGAGCGAATTACAGCACAACCTTTAGTATTGATGACACGACAGCACCAACACCAGATGCAGTGAGTTTATCAGATATCACAGCAGAATGTGAAGTGACAAGTTTAACAGCACCAACAGCTACAGATAATTGTGGAGGTACAGTAACTGTAAGTCATAATGCAACACTTCCAATTTCAGGCGAAGGGACAACAACAATAGTGACGTGGACTTATGATGATGG
>NZ_CANLNS010000009.1 GCF_947492715.1 uncultured Psychroserpens sp. | reverse complement strand
ATCTCTGTGTTTTTTAACGTTAAATCTATACTCGTTAGACCATCTGGTGTACCATCGTCACAAACTTCTAATGCTGTAGGAACAACAAGTGCAGGGAGAGGGTTCACTATTAAGTCAAAACTACCAACATTGCTACAACCTGTCGATGTATTGGTAATATTAACAAATATTGTTTGTGGCGTACTAGTGTTTGAATAAAATGTAGGGTTTGGTATAGCATTAATACCATTTTCAGCATCTGCTAATAATTCATGATAAGACACTGTTACGCCTACTTGTCCATTTATGGCTTCAATATCTTTGGTAGATAAATCAAATACTTCAACTTCATCTCCTGGCAGATTATAATCGCACAATTCATAATTAGATATTGCACCAACCGCAGGAATCGGATTAATCAATAATACCAGTTCTACCGTATCGAAGCACCCTGAAATATCATCTTCTAATCGCACATACATTGTTTGGGTATTGGCTGCTGTATTAGTATACGGACTTGCCTGCTGATTAACACCGTCTGTGGCATCCATTTGAGTTTCGTGATATGTCACGGTCACACCTGTTTGTCCTCCTAAAATTTCAGCGTCTTTAGTGGTTAAATCAAACATTGCGAAACCATCGTTGTTATCGTCGCAAATTTCATAAACGGTAGGAACGATAGGAACTGGAATAGGATTAACTCTTAACTCCAGTGTCGTCGTATTAAAACAACCCGCATCTATATTAGCCTCAACTCTTACAAATACAATTTGATTATCTACAACCACATTTGTATAAGGAACTGGTAAAGGATTTACGTCGTTATTAGCATCATCTTGAGTTAAATGATAAGACACCGTTACTGTTGTTGCATCTAATGCACCAATAACTTCCCCATCTCTTTCTGTTAACGTAAACATTGCGAACCCATCATTATTATCATCACACTCGTCAATTGGGGTAACAGCATCATTGATTGTTAAATCACTAAAGACTAAATTAAAAGAGGTTAAATCAAAACATTCCTGAGTATTTTCAGCAATACGAACGTGAATAGGTTGAGGATTAGAAATATTAGTATAAGGACTTGGCAATGGGTTGACATTGTCCATTGCTTCCTGCGCTGTTAAATGGTAGGTAATGACATAATCATTTGGATCTTGAGTTCCCAATACATCATCATCATTATCTGTTAGCATAAATTCCCCTGTTCCAGAAAAACTACAAATGGATAAATCTGGAGGTGTATTAGCAACAGCATTTGGTTTAAACTCTACAACAACTGAATCTGTTGCCTGACATGACCCTGAGAAAATAACATCTACCGTATAAATTCCTGGTTCGGTAACATCTAAAGTTGAAGATGTTTCTCCAGGGATTTCAACGGCATCTAGATACCAAACGTGTGTTGCAGTAGGTGCTTGAGTATCTAAAGTAATTGTTGCTCCTCCACATTCTGCTGTACCCGCTGCAATTGTAATATCGTCACCTAAATCACCACCTAAATTAAAACTTCCTGCTTCTATAAAAACCCCTGAGTCTAATGCTGTATCGGATGCATCAGCAACAACTAATTTAATAGTATAATTATTTCCAGGAGTTACTGGCGACTGCGCCGTAAAAACTGCAGTTCTACCATCGAAACTCATTGGAGGCGCATTATTTCCTGTGTAGCCACCGAAAAACTGTTCATTAATTGCGGGACAACCTGGATTTTGCGGGTGAATATTTGTTACTAATATTGGTGTGTTAGTTCCTGGTAAAACAGCCAAATTTGTTGTTACTCCACTAGCTAAATCGGTTAATAGGAAAGCGAATGCATCAGAAAAAGTACATTCAAAAGTTCCACCAGTACTACCATTATATTCTTCAGAAGCCATTAAAAAGTCAAAACTTATGCTATCTGCTAATGGCACAAAATCGAATTGAATTATAGACGCGTTATTTGAATTTATACCAACTGCCGCATCTAATTCGGCATCTCCAGGCCAACCGCCTCCACCGTCACTTAAGGCATTATTATTAGGACCTCTAACTCGGCTAGCATCACCTGAAGTCATTAAAAGTCCATCAGTAAATGGAAAGATACTACCATCATTTGCAAAGTATCCTATTCCATTATCGTCACTAAAATTCGTACCTGTTGACCAAGTAATATTACTTACTTGAGCGCAAGGACTATCAATTAAAACATCTTGAACTAATTCCTCTACGGTAAACGTGGTTTGGTCTACAACGATATTTTCGCCAAGAACAAATACATTTATATCTCTAGAAACAGAACACCCTAAAGGGTTAGTATCGGTAACTGTAAGAGTAACATCATATGATCCGGGAGCTGCAAATATATTTGAAACGTTGGTTCCTGTTGCTGTATTAGTATCATCAAAATCCCATTCATAAGTTGCACCTGTACCATCATCTGAAAACGTTGCACTACCAACAAAATCTACTTGATCTCCTGCATTAATAAGGATAACTCCTCCTCCATTTGCTTCTGGAGTTGTAGAATCTATTGAAGGTGTAATTGTTTGACAGGGCACTGTACAAATAAGCTCGGCTTCCCATCCTGTTGTTGTGCCTGTACCATCAGAAACAAACTCAAAAGTAATACAGCCGCTCATATTTAGTAAACTTGCTACAATATTACCTGGGCCAGCAACTCCTGAATACGTTCCTATAACTGGAGCAGATGTACTATCTCCATCATAGACTGTTAAAACATCGACATTTAACTGGGTACTAAAAGACGTGAAATTTATAATCATAAATTCGCCAGCATTTTCCGGACAAATTGTTGTCACTAGATTCTCATCACTCGAATAAGCTCCGCCAGAACCTCCAGAATCAAAAAACAAATCAGGAGCACATCTATTAAATGTACCGTCTTGCATGTTTAGATCTTGTCCAAACGAAAAATATGATAAAAAGATAAAGAGTATGTAAAGCTTTTTCATAGCGATTTAAATAGTTTTACCTTTATTACAAAACTTACGCGCTTCACTTCAAAATACAGGTGAAGACTATAACTATGAATGAACTTTACTCAAAAAAAAGTAAACAGAAGTCAAGTTATTAGGTAGAGGTTTTTAATAATAAGAGCGAAATTTAGTAAAAATTAAGTAATTACTTCTTCTAATTCATTTTAAAAATAACAGTTTAACACTAAAAAACCCTAACTCTTATTCTAAAATAACTCGCTGTAAAGATTTTTATTTCATTAGAATTATTTAATTTCTATCGTTATGTTATTCTTAAAATCTATTTTTTGAAGTTTTTGTTGCGTATTTTTGCAAAAATTTGTCCTATGAAAAACTATTCAATTTCAATAAAAGAAACGACCAATCCAACCATAATAAAATTTGAAACTAACCAATTTATTACACAACATGAAAGTTTCGAATTTAACAATATTGATGAGGCAAAATCATCGCCTCTTGCTCAACAATTGTTCTACCTACCATTTGTAAAGAAAGTTTACATTTCTGGAAACTTTATTGCCATTGAGCGTTTTAACATTGTTGAATGGTCCGACGTTCAAAATGAGGTAGCGACTCAAATAGAGAGCTACTTAAATTCTGGAGAAGCTGTTATTACAGCTAGTGAGACTAAAAAGAAAGTACCTGTTACCGTTTACGCAGAAAGCACACCAAATCCGAGTGTCTTAAAATTTGTAGCCAATAAAAAACTAGTAACTAGATATCACGAATTTACATCTATTGATGATACAGCATATGCTCCTTTAGCAGCCAAATTATTTCATTTCCCTTTTGTGAAAAGTGTATTTATTGAAGAGAACTTTGTGTCTATAACTAAATTTGACGTGGCCGATTGGAATGATATTACGATGGAACTTCGAGAGTTTATTAGGTCATATATTGAAAATGGTGAGGAAATTATTAATCCCAATGCTCCAGAAACCAAACAAAAAAGTGATGCACACCTGGACGCAAAATATGAGGAACAGGATGATGTTTCTAAAGAGATTATTAATATCCTTGAAGAATATGTTAAACCTGCTGTAGCCAGCGATGGTGGAAATATTGAGTTTCAATCTTATGATCCTCAAGAAAAAAAGGTCAAGGTTATATTGCAAGGTGCGTGCAGTGGGTGTCCTTCTTCAACGTTTACTTTAAAAAATGGAATTGAGAATATGCTAAGGGAAATGATGAAAGGAAGAGTAGAAACTGTAGAGGCTATCAACGGTTAATTTCAATTATTATTTAGTATCTTTAACATTCAATTTTTAACAAAAAAAATAAAAAGAATGGCAGTATTAAAAGTAATTGAAGTGTTATCTAACTCGGATAAAAGTTGGGAAGATGCTACAAGGAAAGCGGTAAAACAAGCATCTAAAAGTGTAAAAAACATCAAATCTGTTTATGTTCAAGATCAGAGCGCCATTGTTAAAGGGGATGACGTCACAGAATTTCGAGTAAATTTAAAATTGACTTTTGAAGTAAAATAATTCACATCAGTTAATGCCATATATTTCATGGCATATTTATTGTTATAATAAAGAAAAAACACTAATTATGATAAAATCAATTTTTTTAACGACAATGGCTTTGATGTTGTCGTTAAGTGCAACTGCGCAAGATCCAGCACGACAAAATCTAACATCTCCTGGATTGATCTATGCTTTCGATTTGAATGACAATTCGATTATTGGAACACCTTACATAGAGAATGACTTTATGCCTGGTAAGATTTCTGCTGATAAAGATGGAAAATTATTCAGCTTAAGGTATAATGCCTTTAGTGATGTTATGGAGATAAAAAAGGATAACAATGATATTGAAGCTCTTAATAAAGACTTATTAAATGTTACTATCACGTTTTCTAAAGGTAATAAAGCATATCGAGCTTATAACTATGTAGATTCTGACACTAAAAATGGAAAAAGAGGTTACTTTGTAGTATTATCGGATGCATCGAGTAAAAAGCCACTTCTAGCAAAAGAAGTGATTAAGTTTACCGAAAAGAAAAAAGCATCTAGTAGTTATGCAAAAACGAAGCCTGCTCAATATAAAAGAAAAGACGATGTATACTATACTTTAAATGATAAAGGAATAGCTATTAAAATACCTAGCAAGAAAAAAGATATTGCTAAGGCTTTTCCAAAACATTCAAAAGCGATATTAGATTTTATAAAATCGAATAAAATTAAGACTTCAAAAAAAGAAGATTTAATGAAATTAGTTGATTATATTAATACACTCTAATACAATTAACTATTAAAAAAACCCGAACGTTTTAAATAAAAATGTTCGGGTTTTTTTATTAATATTATAGTCTAATTAAAAACTATATTATGGATGTACAAAAATGGATAGATAAAGGGTATGAACTTATAGTAGATTTTGGCCCGAAAGTATTAGCGGCTATTGCGATATGGATTATTGGTTCTCTAATAATTAAGAGTTTACTGAGAGGCGTTAGAAAGGTTATGGAGAAAAGAGATTATGACGAAAGTCTCAAAAAATTTCTCTTAAATCTTTTAGGTTGGGTATTAAAAGTAGTTCTTATCGTTGTTGTTTTGGGAACAGTTGGTATTGAAACGACATCCTTTGCTGCAATTTTAGCTGCAGCTGGTTTAGCAGTTGGCTTAGCACTACAAGGTTCTCTTGCTAATTTTGCTGGAGGTGTTTTAATTATGATTTTCAAGCCTATAAAAATAGGTGATCTCATAGAAGCTCAAGGTGAGTTAGGTGTTGTTAAAGAGATTGAAATTTTCACAACAAAACTATTGACTCCAACAAATAAAGAGGTTATTATTCCTAATGGAGCGTTGTCTAATGGTAATATCGTAAATTATTCTACGGAAGGTATTCTACGTCTTGACATGGTTTTTGGTGTAAGTTATGATGCTGACATAAAGGAGACAAAGGATATCCTGATGTCTGTTTTAGAATCTAATCCCCAAGTATTAAAAGACCCTTCTCCATTAGTAAACGTAACTGAATTGGCAGATAGCTCTGTTAATTTTGCTGTAAGACCATGGGTGAAAATTGAAGATTACTGGGATGTTCATTTTAGCACACACGAAAAAGTAAAAATAGCTCTTGACGCTGCTGGTATTGAAATACCATATCCTCACGCTGTTGAAATTCAGAAAGAAGGCTAAGATTTTGGTTTTAAAGCTATAAAATCTTTTAAATAAAAAGGTTCAAAATAGGCGACATCTTCGATGTCGCTTTTTTTATATTTTTCATATGATAAAGCACTCATTTCGCCAGCCGATGGAAGTTTTCCTTCAATAAAAATTGCGTTTGGATGAGATATAAGCTTCTTTGTTTTTTCAACACCATTACCTATAAAATAAACCTTTCCTTTTGATAAGTAGTCTGAAAAAGATTGCTCATTTAAAATTTGTGCTTCAATAGATCTAATTGCATTGTACGAACTATCAAATACCGCCGAATAAACTTCTAAACGCCTAGCGTCTAACATTGGTACAATAAAGGCATCAACGGCCTTTACTTGATACGCTAATGCTTGTAAAGTTGATACAGAAATAAGAGGAACATCAAGAGCATAGCTCAATCCTTTAGCAGCAGAAACACCAATACGCAGTCCTGTGTAAGATCCAGGCCCTTTACTCACAGCAACGGCATTGATATCACTTCTTTTCATTTGAGCAGATTTAAGGACACTATCTATAAATATGTGTAACGATTCTGCGTGAGAATAATTAATGTTGTTATCCTCCTTTAAAACCAAAGTCTCTCCTTGTTTAGAAAGAGAGACTGAGCAGTTTGTCGTGGATGTTTCTATATTAAGTATGACAGACATTAAACTATATTATTTTAGTCTTCACTTGTGGCGACTTCCTTTTTTTGACTGGCGCCTTTCTTTTCTATTTTGTCCCCAGATTTCAATGTTTTAGAAACAACATTATAAGGCCCTGTAATGATTTCATCACCTTCTTCTAATCCCGAAATAATTTCAATATTTGTATCATCCTGTATACCTGTTTTCACTACTCTTAATTTAGCAATGCCATTATTATTTACAAATACACATTCGAATTTCTCTTCATTTTCAGGTTTAATTTCTTCAGATCCTTCAACAGCTTTAAAATCTTTCTTAACTGAAGATGTATCTGTTTTAATTACGATTGAACTAATTGGAACTGCAACTGTTTTATCTCTTTCATCTGTAATAACATCAACTGTTGCTGTCATTCCAGGTCTAAACGGTGAATAATTTTCAGGTTTTCCTTCAATTAAATCTTGATATGATTCTTCCAAAATTCGAACTTTCACTCTAAAGTTAGTGACTTGATCTGCTGTTAAGGTTCCTGCAGCAGAGTTTGCTATTTCAGTAACGATTCCTTTGAACTCTTTCTTTAAATAAGCATCCACCTCAACAATTGTAGAGTCACCAATTTGAACTTTTACAATATCATTCTCGTTTACATCAACTTCAACCTCCATATTATTAAGGTTAGCAACCCTTAAAATTTCGGTACCAGCCATTTGCTGAGTTCCTACAACACGTTCACCTAATTCTACATTAAGCAAAGAAATTGTACCACTCATTGGCGCGTAAATTGTTGTTCTACTTAAATTGTCTTTTGCTTCGTTTACAGAGGCAGCAGCACTTTGCACGTTATAATATGCAGAACCTCTTGCAGCCTGAGCAGTTTCAAAAGCAGCCACTGATCTATCCCAATCAGCTTTTGAAATAACACCTCTATCAAAAAGTGCTTTATTTCTATCATAATTTGCTTTCGCTTCCCTAAGTGATGCTTCTGCCTGATCTAATCCAGATCTTACATTTTGATACGAGGCTTGTGATCTACTTACTGCAGATTGAATTAAATCTGGGTTTACACGAACCAAAAGATCTCCCTTTTTAACTTGTTGTCCCTCTTTAAATGGTAAATCCAAAATTTCACCTGAAACCTCACTTGAAATTTTAACTTCAACTTCAGGCTGTATTTTTCCAGTGGCCGAAACAGTTTCTACAATATCTACAAGAGCTACTTTTTTAACACTAACTTCTTTAAAATTACCTTTTTTACCAAACGCTCCCATTTTTGCTGCTGCCATTAATAAAATAATAAGCAGTACAAGAACACCGATAATAATTTTTGTCTTTTTGGTCATGGTTTTAAAACTTTAATTCTGTTGCAGGAATTCCGAAATATAATTCGAGAACCTTTAACTTAAATATATAATCATATTTTGCACGATTCAATTCAATTCTTGCATTATCATATCTTAGTTTAGACTGACTAAAATCAAATGCATTGGTTAATCCTACGTCATAACGTTCTTTAGCATAGTCATACGCCAATTGTTGCGACTCTAATGCCGATTGTGCAGCCTCATAAGATTTTAAAGATCCCTTAGCATCAACATAGGCTTGATATACTGTAGATTCTAAATCTAATTCGGCTTGTTCTAATTGAAATTTAGTACGTTCTAAATTAATTTTATTTCTTTTCACATTAGCCTTTGTAGCAAATCCATTGAAAATTGGAATATTTAAATTGAGACCATAGCCAATACCATCATTTTGATAAAGTTGGTCTACGAACGGATCTGCCGATACTTCCTGAACTATTGTATTCGGAAACTCCGATACTACAGATTGACCTGTAGCCTGTACGACACCAATTTGTTGCGTGGTAGTCGGGTTATCAGGATCTACAATTTGCGTAAAAGAAGTCGTATTAGCATAACGTGTATTATAACCAAAAAACGCAGAAACAGTTGGCAGGTTAGCGCCTTTAGCGATCTGCAAATCCTTTTCAGCTAAGGCAACATTTTGCTCAGCTATTTTTATTTCTGATCGTGTTTCTTTGGCTTGTGCTAAAATTTCAGACACATCTTTATTTGAGATGCCTGCATCTATAATATCATATCCTCCATCTTCAATATCGAAGTTCTCGTAGTCTTTTACTAATAATAGTTGTGCTAAACTTATAAGTGATATTTTAACACTGTTTTCAGCATTAATAATAGACTGTTTTTCGCTAGCATCTGTAGCTTGGATCTCTAATAAATCACCACGAGGTAATGAACCAGCTTCTACGAGTTGTTCTGTTCTTTCGATTTGCTCATTTGTGACTTCGTTTTGAGATTTCAGAACTTCCAAATTAGCCTTATTTAATATAACTTGAAGATAACCATTGGCTACAAAAAGGGAAATATCATCCTTCATTTTATCTAAGCGATATTGACTAGCCAATTTTGATATTTCGGCACGCTGTACGGCTCTTATATTTCTAAGGCCATCAAATATGGTATATCCTAAATTAATACTTCCATTTGCTGATAAAAATGTAGTTGTTTGGGCATTGTTTGTTACAGGGTTAAAACTAAGTCCTGTATTTTCTGATACGCCAGCTCCAGCATTTATACTTGGTAAAAAGTTTCCTTTCGCTGTGAGCATTTCAATGTCTGCAGATTCTAAATCTAATTCACTTTGTTTAACCGAAATATTATTTACCAACGCATGTTCAACGCATTCAATTAAGGTCCATTTTTTCGTTTGAGCCTGAAGGCTAATTGTTATTAAAACAATAAATATGCTGACTATTTTTTTCATAATTATCTATATGTCTCTATAAATATTAAAGTGTTACATTAAATGTTAAAATTATTGTTGGGCAAATTGAGGTAAGCCTTGTACTTGGTTCCAAACCTTTATTTTATCGTCTTGAGATATTCCACTTTTTATCTCCACATAAATACCATCACTTATACCTAATTCGACATCTTTTCTTTCGTATTGTTGGTTTCCTATTTCGATTTCAACAAAAGGCTTTTTAGTGTCTTTATCATATTGAATCAATGCTTCTTTAACCGCTAATACTTTCTCAGCCTTTTCTAAAATAATAGAAGCGTTCGCACTTAAACCTGCTCTAATAAATGTAGAATCTATACTCTTTAATGAGCCTTTAATTTCAAATTGTATAGCCCCATTCTCTGCAACACCTTTAGGTGCGATATAATCTAATACTGCATCAAACTTCTCGTCTTCAATTGCACCAACAGTAATTTCTAATGGTAGACCTTCTTTTATTTTTCCAACTTCACTCTCATCAACTTTACCTTCAAAAATCATTTGCCTTACATCGGCCAATGATGCGATAGAAGTACCTTCGTTAAAGTTATTAGCTTCAATAACTTGATTTCCTGCTTTTACTGGAACATCTAACACCATTCCAGACACGGTTGCTCTTACCTGAGTTTGAGCAACATTACCTAAGCCAGAGGTTGTTCCCGTCTTGATAATATCATAATTTTGTCGTGATTGATTCACATCAATTCTAGCTTGCTCCACACGTTGTTTAGCTTGCAAATATGTATTGTTAACTTGGTCAAATTCATTCGCTGCAATAACCCCTTTTTCAAACAGCTCCTTTTGTCTGTCATAAATGGTCTTTTGAGTTTTATAGTTAATTTCGGCCGTTTGCAAAGCATTTCTATTTGAAGCAATATTATTTTTCGCGCTTGTTAAATTCGAGACATTCGGGATAACTCTAATTTGGGCAATTAAATCGCCTTGTTTCACATACTCGCCTGCTTCAACAAAAACTTCCTCAACAACCCCAGAGATGTTTGGTTTAATTAATATTTCTTCTTTAGGAACAATACTTCCCGTTGCAACAGTTTTAACAACAATTGTTTGTTCTGATGGAGCTTCTGACGTATACGTCACAGGATCTTCTTGGTTTTTCATCCATAAATAATACAATGCGCCTCCAAATATGACAACAATTAATACTAATATAATTATGGTTCTAGTTCTTTTCATGACTGATAGTTATTGTTTTATGATTACGACACATAAGGCCATAAGTTGATGATTATATAATTTTATTCTATTCTTAATGCGTCTACAGGCTTCATTTTTGTCGCTCTATTTGCAGGAATCAAACCAGCCAGTAAACCTGAAACCACTAATATGATTAAGGCTGTAAATACAACTTGCATACTAACGCTTGGATTTGCAAAATTTTCAACTGGCCCAACACTATCTAAAATAGTGTTCATCACCCAAATTACCAAAGCGGCAAAGGATACACCAACCATTCCTGATAAAATAGTCAACACCAAACTTTCTTGTAATATTTGTCCCTTAACCATCCATGGTGTAGCTCCTAATGCGCGTCTAACACCAATTTCTTTTGTACGTTCTTTTACAACGATAAGCATGATATTATTAATTCCAATAATTCCAGACATTAATACTAAAGCTCCAACAAAATATCCTACAAGTGTAAAAATTGTAAATAAGCCTGTGATTCTAGCAAATCGTTCAGATAAGTCGAAATGACCAATAGCGCGATCATCTTCAGGATGTACTTTATGTCTAAACTTCATTAACTCAAAAACCTGCTCTTTGATTGAGGTTACTGGGACATCATCTTCTGCTGTTATCGCCATCCAACCTACACTTTCGCCCCTATTAAAGGCTTGACCAAATGTGGTAAATGGGATATAAATTGTACTAGCTTCCTCTTCATTATTACCTTGACTATTACTCATTTTAAAGGTACCAACAACCAAAAAATTGACACCATTAATCTTGATATAAGATCCTAAAGTTTCTTCATTCTTGTCATATAGTCCTTTCACAACTCCAGTTCCAATAACGCATATCTTACGTTTGGATTCAATATCAGAATAACTAATGAAACGACCTTGGATAATATCCATAGGTTGTTGTTTTATATACTCTGGATAATCGCCATAGATTTCAAAAGCACCTGTCTTTGTTCCTCTAATTACATTATTATTCCCTCTAAAGCCTCCCAATTGATTTCGTGGTGACACATATTTTATATTCGGTATTTGCTCTTTGATTGCGGCCACATCTCCAATTTTATAATTAAAGAATCGGCCTTTAGGTAAACCTTTGTATGGTTTTGAAGTTCCTTGAGTCCACATAAACATGGAATTTGTAGCAAAATCACTAAAACCTGCCGTTGCTCCATTTTTAAGACCGTTAGTTAAAGCCAACAATAACACGAGAATTGCAATTCCCCAAAAAACACCAAATGCGGTTAGAAATGTTCTAACTTTGTTTGCGTTTAATGCTTCTAATATTTCGTCCCAGCGATCTCTACTAAACATATTATTCGTCTCTTAGTGCTACAATAGGTTTAATTTTTGCTGCGCGATATGCCGGAATAAATCCAGCAATGGCTCCTGCAAAAACTAATAAAAACACGGTAGTTAAGGCAATATTAAAATTAACATTAGGATGCTTTATAAAATCCATTTCTATATATGGTCCTGCAATTTCTACTAGAGCCAATCCTGCAATTAAACCAAACAATCCTGCTATCAAGGTTACAAAAATAGCCTCTTGCAAAATCATTCCGACAATAGACATTGGCAATGCTCCTAATGCTTTTCTAATACCAATCTCTTTAGTACGTTCTTTAACGATTATGAGCATAATATTGCCTACGCCCACTATTCCTGCTACTATCGTACCAATACCAATAAACCAGAAAACGGCTTGAATTGTTCCTATTAGTCCATAAATTTGTTTAGCTTCCTCCAATGTATTAAACACTCTAATAGCGCTAGTGTCTTCAGGAGATACAGTGTGCATTAACTTCAATTCGTTCTCAATGGCATTGGCCATTCCATTAGAAAGTTCTACGGCTTCATCAAAGCTATCAGACATTTTTACCGTAAATAACATATTTCTAATATTATCACCTGCATTAAACACCTGTTGTGCGGTAGATAATGGGATATAAATTTGTTGTTCTTCCCGATCTCCTCCTGGATCAATAAATACGCCTATAACCTTAAAGTTCATTCCAAAAATTTGGATGTTCTTATCAATTGGATCTTCATCTTTAAACAAATCTTGTTTTAATCGACGCCCCAACACGGCTACCTTTCTGTTATCTTCAATATCTGAAGGGTTTACAAATCGTCCTGATTCCATGTCGGCATTTTCGATAAACTGATGATCAGGCATTGCTCCTCTCACGCGATAATTCCCTGTTTCATTTTTATAAGCAACCTGAGCTCCCCAAATAGGATACAAAGACGTTTCGTATTCAATATGATCCTCATATTTTTGAGAAATTATATCGAAATTGTCATTTTTCATTTGAATATAACGTCCTGGATTTAAGCCTTTGTAACCTTTTGTAGTCACTCCAGTCCAAACCGTAATCAAATTAGTGGCATCACGTTCAAATTGTGATTTCACACCATTTTCGATACCTTTACTAAAACCAAGGAGTACAACCAATATAAATATTCCAGAAGCTACTGAAAGTCCTGTTAAAAACGTTCGCAATTTATTCTTGCTCAACGTTTCAAATATTTCTTGCCAACGTTCTATATCAAACATGTTGTGACGCTCTTACTTGTTTTATTTCTTTATCATCTATAATTAACCCATCTTTAAGATTAACAATACGCTTTGTCATTTGAGCAATATCGTGTTCATGTGTTACCACTAAAATGGTTTTTCCTTCATCATTAATGCCTTGAATTAATTCCATAACTTCATATGACGTTTTAGTATCTAATGCACCAGTAGGTTCATCGGCCATAAGTACTTTTGGGTCACTAGCCAATGCTCTAGCAATTGCCACACGTTGTTTTTGTCCACCAGATAATTCACTAGGTAAATGATGAGACCAATCTGCTAGTCCAACTTTTTCAAGATAATGCATTGCACGTTCTGTGCGTTCTTTACGCTTAATACCTTTATAATACAATGGCATAGACACATTATCTAGTGCACTTTTATAGGTGATAAGGTTAAAGGATTGAAAAATGAATCCAAGAAATTCATTTCTATATTTAGCCGCTACTTTTTCGTTTAGATCTTTAATAGGGACATTGTCAAGAATGTATTGCCCTTGATCTGCTTCATCTAGCATTCCTAAAATATTAAGCAATGTAGATTTTCCAGATCCCGACGAGCCCATAATGGATACAAGTTCACCTTCTTTAACATCAAAGTTAATGCCTTTTAAAACGTGGAGTGAATTACTCCCCATATGGTAAGATTTGTGCAAATCTTTGATTTGAATCATAGCATGGATGGTTAATTCTCACAAAACTAAGTAAATCCCGATAGGGTTTATGCTAAGTATTTGTTAAGAAATATATTTTGATTGATATATAAAAGACGACTAAGCCTTAAAAATGTTACAGTAAAACAGGTATTTTATTCTGTTTCTTTTTTTCTTCGGAAAAAGTTCCAATATATTAAAAAGCCTATACCTGCCATTAACAGGTATGGAATAGCCATTAAATACATGATACCATCATTGACACCTTCTGCAGTGGTTTGACCTTCCTCACTCTCTAAAACAGCGCGGCACATAGCACATTGTGCATTTAAATATCCCGAAAAAAGGAATGCAAAAAGCATAAGAACATAGTGTCGTTTCATAACTTAGGCATAATAGGGTGAAATCATAATATATACTATAACTCCAGATACAGCTACATACAACCAAATAGGAAATGTGATTCGAGCAATTTTTTTATGGCGTTCAAAATTACTTGTAATTGCTCTTACATAGGTTATAAGCACAAATGGAATCACTACAATTGACAAGATAATATGTGTTATTAAAATAACATAATATACATACCTAATAGCACCTTCTCCCCCAAATTTGGTAGAATCACTCGTCATATGATAAGCAACATACATGGCTAAAAATGCCACAGACAACAATATTGCAAATTTCATTAAACTTTCGTGTAATTTCCGTTTTCCACTTTTAATCGCCCATAGTGCCAAACTTAGTACTAAAGCCGTAACAGCATTTACGGCTGCATAAATTGGAGGCAAAAAACTTAGTGGTTCAACGTCAAATCCAAGTTTACGTAAATTAACACCAAATAAGCCTGCCACTACCAATGGAATAGCAATTGACAAAATAAGAATCCACTTATTATATTTCTTTTCGTTAGAAAGGTTTTCATTAGTACTCATAGCTTCAATCTTCTTTTAATAATTTAGCAATATCAGCTTTAAGCATGCTTATTTCTTCTGTTTCTCCATCGTCATCTTCTTTTTCTTCTTCACTAATAATACCTTTATAGAAAATTTTAGGGTTTCCAAAATTATCTTGTCTAGAACGCATATACCCATTTTTATCAATTAGAGCAAAATTTCCAGAGTGCTCAAATCCACCTTCTACATTTGGATTCTCGCCAGCGTAAATATTGAAACCTACATTTGCCAAATCATATATAGCCTGTTGTTCTCCTGTCATTAAGTGCCAATTTGGGTTGGTAACTCCGTAGTTATCAGCATATGATTTTAATACCTCTTGTGTATCAAACTCAGGGTTTATGGTAAATGAAGCTACGCCAAAATTTTCAAAATCTGAAAACGTGTTTTGTATCTCAACTAGGTTTCTATTCATTCTAGGACATATAGTAGGACAGGTTGTAAAGAAAAACTCAACAACATAAACCTTACCTTCGTAATCTTTATTTGTAACGGTTTTACCATTTTGGTTAACAAACGAAAAGGCGGGTACCTTTTTCGGTTCTCCGTTAATTTCCAGGAACATCAAATCTGAAACAAAACCCTTAGCATCTTTGGACACATCTTTTGTTCTGCTCTCTGTTCTAGTAACATCTCCACCTTTTATTCGATTTACGATTTTAGGAATAAATATAATTCCGAAAACCAATAATATAAAGGCAATACCAATGAACGAGTAATTTGTTTTTTTAGAGCTCATATACCAATGTTATTTTTTGTCTGTTTTTATATCTTCTTTTCGTCTTGCCGATGAATCAAATTTACCCTTTCGTTTTTGACGATATTCGGTAAACAAGATTCTTAGGTCATCACTCATTTTATTTTTAACTTCAGCTACTTCTATACAGTCGTAAGAATATAATGGGTAAGCAGGTATTTCCTTTTTTATTTCTCTTTCTTCTCTATCGTCTAGTCTTCCTCTTTGTTTTACATCTTTATCTACAATAAAGACATGATCTGTAAAGAGTTTATCGTCTAGGCTCTCTTCTGTTTTAAGACTATTAAATAGGGTTTTTATATCGTTTGGTTGTCCAAACACATAATGCCAAAATCGCATGTCATCATAATTATTAATTTCCTTTTGTAAGGCTTTTGCTTGTGCTTCAGTTCCTTTAGGTAATACGATAACAATTTGAAATTTTTTAAACCCTTTAAACTTATCGTAGACTAACTCTTTCAAATTAGAAGCCGCAATGACATTTTTAACAGGATCATTTCCAAAGAAACCTAGAATAGTAATATGGTCTTCGAGTAAAACATCATCTTCAGTGTTAGATGAGAACAATTGTAAATCAGACACATCTTCATCTACAATTTCTAACGGATCATAATTATGAGTGGAAGGATACAGCATTAATAAAAAACCAACGGGTAAAAAAAACAGTATTCCTAGTATTACATTCCGTCTTATCTTGTTTGTTTCCATATAACAAATGGTACTAATTTTTATTATTAAATGCGGTTCGCACAGTCAAAAAACACAAATTATAATCTGTTTTCTTTCAAACACATTTGGTTGTGCAAAAATAAAAAAGACGGTTTAAAAAAACCGTCTTTACTTTATTTTATATTACCCATAAGGTGTTAAAAATCTTTTTTTGTATATCCGGTTTCCCAGACACCTTCAACATAACCTCCTTCTTGCAAAAGGATAAATACTAAATAGCATATTAAAAACACAGCAGTCCATACTACCATTCGTCTTAATGCCTTTGTTTCATCTCTCATGTGCATAAAATCCCATGTAATATAATAGGCTTTTACAATGGTTAAAATAATGAAGATCCAATTTAGAAGTTTCATCCCAATAACCTTGGTCATCAAAGATTCTGGTTTATAAATACCTAAAACAACTTCTATAGCCGTAATAATTGTTAAGAATATTAATACGCCCCAAATCTTTTGAGTATTGGATTTAAACTTAACTAAACCTTGAAAAATTGCTAATTTATGTTCGTGTGCCATTTTAAATTTTTATTGTAATTAAACTAGGTAGAAGAATGTAAATACAAATACCCATACTAAATCGACAAAGTGCCAGTAGAGACCAACTTTTTCAACCATTTCATAACTTCCTCTTCGTTCGTAAGTACCTAAAATCACATTAAAAAAGATGATAATATTTATCACAACTCCCGAGAATACGTGGAAACCGTGAAAACCTGTAATAAAGAAAAAGAAATCGGCAAATAATGATGTTCCGTACTCATTAACATGAAGGTTAGCTCCTTCTACAACAAGTTTACCATTATTCTTTATTTGCATAAGAGATTCTTCCCTACTCAATACGGTTTTTTCGCCCTCTTCATTAATGGTTTGCGTCCTAACTAAAACGTTCGGGTGCGACTCTAGTCCTTTATAAATTTCTCCAACTGTAAATGTTGGTAATGTTCCTTCTTGAACAAACCAGAGTCCGTTTTTACGGTTGTGCTCTGACCTATACTTTTCTTCTGCTACTGCGAAGTCACCAAGAGCAACGCGCTTAAATTTTTGTTCACCTTCAACAGTTACATACTCACCAAATTGTAAAATATTTCCTCCTTTGGTTTGTACAGCACCATAATCACCTTTAATAAATGTTCCCCATTCCCATGCTTGAGATCCAACGAAAATAAGACCTCCAATAATGGTTAAGAACATATACAATGTTACTTTAGCCTTGTTCATGTGATGTCCAGCATCTACAGCTAATACCATTGTTACAGATGACATAATTAAGATAAATGTCATAAAAGCCACATAAATCATTGGGTAATTCCCATGAAAAAACGGAACGTGAGTAAACACCTCATCTGCTATTGGCCATGAACCAATAAATTTAAATCTTGAAAATCCGTAAGCTGCTAAAAATCCAGAAAACGTTAACGCATCAGACACGATAAAAAACCACATCATCATTTTACCATAACTTGCCTTTAGAGGTTTATTTCCTCCGCCCCAAGTTTTGCCTTCTGTTCCAGTATTTCCTACTGTAGTATCCATATAAAGCATTTAGTTGTTAAAAGTTGCACAAAAATAATCATTTTATCTATCTAAAAAAACATCCGTTTCTAAAATTTAAAAACATACATCCTTACTAGTCAAAATCACTTGTTTAAGCTTATAAAAATGATTAAAAAATTAAACCAAATATGTTAAAAATAAAAACAAGAATAGCCACAGTATATCTACAAAATGCCAAAAGGTAGCAGAGAGCTCCATACCTAGCATATGTGTCGCTGAATATTTTTGTTTAAAATGATTATAAATTACGACGATTATTGAAATCAATCCAGCAACAACATGTAAAATATGTACCGCTGCAATGATGTAAATAAAACTCATGGTCACATTAGACGTCTTTCCTGTAAAATGATAACCTGAATTTACGATTTCTTCGAAGCCTTGAAACTGACTTATTATAAATCCAACTCCAAGTCCGAAAGTAAGTAACAACATAATTGTTGTAAGGCTTCTATTGTTGTTTTTTAAGGCTTTTTTAGCCGCAATAAAAGTTATGCTACTAATAACAATTAATGCACAACTAATCAAAAAGGATTTTGGCATTGTAAAGTCATGAAGCCAATCTTCTCTTTTTCTGCTCACCAAAACGGCACTCGTTAAACCAGCAAATGACATAATTAGTGAGCCTATTCCAAACCAAAGCATCATGCGTTTAGCTCTATTAGTCTTTTCTTCTATAGTTCCTTCTGTTAAATCCATTTTATCTTATAAATTTATCTGCAACATATACAATTTGCAATAAGGTGATATACGAGACGCTTGCCAGCATTAGTTGTCTTGCCGCCTTAGAGGTTCGTTTTTTAAATAATTCGAAAGCATAGTACAACATAAATAGCCCAAGAGCAAAAACAATTATCGCCGCAACGATTGATAATCTCAAATCTCCAGTTACACCAAATACAGGGACAATAGATACTAATATGGTCCAAATCGTATACATAATAGTTTGTACAGCGGTACCTTTATCTCTTTTTCCTGTGGGTAGCATATAAAATCCACCTTTCTTATAATCTTCAAATAAAAACCAGCCAATAGCCCAAAAGTGAGGAAATTGCCAAAAAAACTGCAACGCAAATAATGTTCCCGGTTCGATTCCAAAATCATTTCTTGCTGCGACCCAACCTAGCATAAATGGAATAGCTCCAGGAATAGCGCCAACAAATACGGCTAAGGGCGTTCTTGTTTTTAATGGTGTATATACACAAGTATATAAAAAGATTGAAATAGCTCCATACATAGCCGTTCTTTCATTAATTATATACAACACAACAATCCCAAGAATCGTGAATAAGCTAGCAATAATAAATGCCGAACGTACACTCATTCGACCTGCCGGAATAGGTCTGTTTTTAGTGCGATCCATCAAGGCATCTAAATCTTTTTCAATAATTTGATTAAAGGCATTAGATGCTCCTACCATAAAATAGCCTCCAAAGGCAAGTAATACCAGTGTGTAAAGGTCTACTTCTATTGCACCAAGTAAATATCCAGCGAGTGCAGAAAATACAACACTTACAGAAAGTCTTATCTTAGTGATTTCTTTAAAATCTGAAATTATTGAAGCCTGTTTAACAGATGATTTTGTAGTACTCAATACTCGTCCTTTTATTGCGTTTGCAAAGATACTCTGAAAAAAGCTTTTGGGCAATTCTAAACATAATTAAAATCAACATAGACGTATAATACTTTCAGTACTAAAATAACGCTAAGTTTTAAATCTGAATTTAATGATTGTAAGTTTCCGTATCTTTAGGAGACTTTAGATTAAAATCTTTACACTATGAAACGTATCTCTACTCTTATCCTTTTGGCTTCCTTTTTCTTTGGAAATGCCATCTATGCACAACGCTTTGACAATGTTAAAATAGAAACAGTAAAGGTTTCTGACCATGTTTATATGCTTATAGGTGCCGGCGGAAATATTGGTATTTCTCTAGGCGATGATGGTGTGTTTGTTATTGATGATCAATTTGCACCTCTCACCGAAAAAATACATACAGCTATTAAAGCACTTAGTGATAAACCCATTAACTTTTTAGTAAATACCCATTATCATGGCGACCATACAGGTGGAAATGAGAATATGCAAAAATTGGGTGCTACAATTATTGCTCACGATAATGTAAGAGAACGTTTAGAGACAACCCCAAAGCGCGATGGGTCTTCTCAACCTAAGGCTGCATTGCCCGTAATTACTTTTAATGACAAGATGAGTATTCATGCCAATGGTGAAAAAATTGGTGTTTTTCACGTTGATAATGCGCATACAGATGGTGATGCCTTATTGTATTTTACAAAAAGTAATGTGCTGCATACAGGAGACACTTATTTTAAAGGACGCTATCCTTATATCGATTTAAAATCTGGAGGAAGTGTTAATGGCTATATTGAAGCTGCCAAATTGGGCTTAAAGCTTATTGACGACGACACCAAAGTTATTCCAGGTCATGGTACACTATCAACTAAAGACGAGTATCAATCGTTTTTGAGCATGCTGGAAGATTTAAGAACAGCTGTGCTTAAAGAAATAAAGGCTGGTAAAACTGAGGACGAAGTAGCAAAAAATGCAAGTGTTACAAAAAAGTATGATGACTTAAACTATGGAACGGGTTATATTAACTCTGAAACGATACGTCGTACATTTTACAGAAGTCTGAAGAACTAAACGTCTTAAAAATCATTATACCAATTAAATAAATCGGTTCTTAACCCAACAGTGAACCAAACGGTATCTGTATTTAATGCTGCAGCGGTATTGGCTTCCGGATTATAATTTCTGAAGGTAATATTGGTAAATAATCTGAGGTTCGTAACTGGGTTAACAACATACCCTCCGCCTAAATCGGCCTGAAAAACTGTTGTAGTATTCCCCTGTCCTACAGTAATTCCAGTATCTGCATTTCTATCAATTTCACTTCTGTAGATATTACTTCCATAGTTGAAATCATCATTGCCATCATTGAAATCAAAACCACGTTTTCCGAAGATAAATTTAGCATCTGCAAACCAACGTTTATAATGATAGCGTCCAATGGCAATAGCTTCACTAAAATTTGCTCCCCAAAGATGAGCCATAGGTTGATTGTTATGGGCATAATTTAATACAATAGAATTGTGAGAATATGTATAAGGTCTCACTCTATTGTATTCTAACTGAAGTAATAAATTATCAACCTTGAAGGCATTGAAATATTTAATACCTAGTTGATAGCCAAATTTATTTTTCCAACTTTTTTCACCTCCTGTAATATCACTTATTGAAAACTCATCAAGAATAAATTGTCCGTAAAGATTTACTTTATTATTCCATTTATATTTTACCGAAGCTCCCAATATAGCGTTTCCTGCATCTTGACCAGTAGAAAATTCTATTGCTCGATAAAAAATAACTGGGTTTAAATAATTAATATCGAAACCTCTATTATTGTCATTGCTCCAAAGTACAGATTCAAATAAGCCAATATTTAAACGTTTTGAAACATTCCAACTTAAATAGTGATTGGCCATATATTTTGTTAAAAAAGCGCCATCTTCCCTTACTTCTGCTCTAACATCTCTAAGCCACATCCAAGTATTGGTATATTTTATTTTCCAAAACTTAGTGTTTAATTTCAAAAATGGATATGGACTGGTGGCGTCACTTTGTAATAGTGATCTATAGCCATCTCCAATAAAATTCTTACCGTGTCCAAATTGAATATTTATAAAACTAGCAGGTGTATAAGACAAATATGCTTCTGCTACAGGGTAATCAAAACCATCATCTTTAAATATTTTTGCTAAACCTCTTCCGGGAACAATTGGTTCTCCACCAGCCGCTGTAAGTGCATTTGCATATTCGTTAAAATATTGAGCAAAACGACCTTGACTCTCATAAATAGATGCCGAAAAATTAAATTTTTTCCCAAGTCCACCTTGAATAAATATCCCTCTTGTATTGTTATAGGTTGTACTAAAATCGGCTTCAGTGTCTTTTCCCAGTTGCAAATCAAATACAGGATCAACTGTAAACCAATAATCCTTACCTTGTACCTGTACTAAATGCTCATTCCACAACTTTCTGCTCCACCACGCATCACTCCCTTTAACTAGCGCTTCTTTTTCGGCTTTAAAGTCATAATATTTGGCCACATCTTCATAAATAAAAGGTTTTGAGGCTGTATGACTATTAGTTCCCAATCCGTTCATTTGTTGATCAAAACGTGCATAATAATTATGTGTAAAAGGAATATTTAACTGGCTACTATATTCTAATTTTTCATACTTAACGATGCTGTCATTTACATTATCAAATTCATTACTCACATCAGCATTGAGATTTTCTACCTTTCTAATGTCTAGACTTGAGGTGTCTTCTTCTTGAGTTTTAATTTCTGAAGGGTCTTCTAACGGGATTTTAATACTGAGTGAATATTGAAAAAACGTAGGTCTACCATTATAGGTTCCTGGTGTTACTTTTGGTAAGGCTTCAAAAATGCGTTTGGTTTCATCCATTAGTTCTTTATAAACGGCATCCACATAAAGTATGGTAATCTGTCCTTCTTTATCAACTTCAAAAAGCACATTAACCTCACCTGTATAGTTGTCATCAGAAACTATTTGGGGCATCTTAAATGAGGTGTAAATCTCTGTATTCAATTTAGTATTAAAACAGGCTTTTAATGCTTCTATGGGTTGTGATTCGCAGCCTGGATAAATAGGTGATTTCTCAAAAGTTGATACATTTTGTGCAGTTAATAAACCAAAAGAAAATAAAACAATGAATAAGAAGCTATTCTTCATAGAGCGAGCGCATCACATTAGTTGTCGAAAGATACTATTTTTTTCAAAAAGCAAGCAATAAAAAAAAGACAGTCTAGATGGTTTTAGGCTGTCTTTTTTATTTTGCAACTAAAGTGATATTAATTATCTACCTTAAATACAATTGGAAGGTTGTATATTACTGAAACAGGCTTATCTCTTTGCAATCCTGGTTTCATTTGCGGAATCTTTTTGGTTAATCGTTCTGCCTCTTTTTCTAAGCTTGGGTGAGGTGCTCTTGTAAGTACTTCGGTAATATTTCCATTAGGACCTATTTTAAACTGTACTTGAATTTTTTGAACACCACTTAAGCCATGTTCTGCAGCCAAATCTGTATTGAATTTCTTTTGCACCAATCGTCCTAACTTATCCGACATACATTTTACGCGTTCCTTATTGGTTTTCTTTTTTTCGCAACCTGGGTAAATAGGTACAACTTCCACACCTACCAATGTGAAAACCTCTGGAATAGTATCTACTTCCCCTGGATCAACAACGCTATCAGGGTCAACTATTGGTCCAGGAGTTGGATCTGGAGCTGTTAAAAATTCTGGAGTTTCTGGTGTTGAATCAGTATGGTCTACAACTTTTGGCGGTTGTGTTAATATAATTTTCTTTTTCTGCTGTTTAGCAGGATCTTGTTTTGGCGTATCTGGTTCTGGAATAACTTGGGTGGTAAAATACATGTCCTCATCAGGCTCTAAATAAACAATTCCATCGGTTGTAGCCTTGTGTTCAAATTGCATTTCAAACATGGCATAGGTCCCTAAGAGGCAAAGAATCAAACCAATTTGAAAATAAAGCGACGAGTTTTTTTGTAAATTTGCATCGTGCTTGTGTGGTTTTTGCACTGTTTTATTGCTCTGACCAGCAATGTTGTGCGATTTGTCAAAATCTTTCATAATACTTAATTTATAATGTTAATATTATGATAAAAACACAATAAGCATACCAAAGTAAAAATCCCATCTAATTAATTAGATGGGATTTTGAAATTTTATGATATATCTTATAATATCTAGTCTTGCACTTGGAATAGGATTGGTAAAGAGTAAGGTACTGTAACCGCCTTACCTCTTTGCTTACCAGGTTTCATTTTAGGTAAAAGTCCAATGACACGCTTAGCCTCTTTTTCAAGACCTGGATGCGGAGCTCTGGCCTGAACACCAATTATGTTTCCTGTTTTATCTATTTTGAAAATCACATTGATACGCTGTCTTCCAGATAATCCTAGATCACTAGCTAAGTCTGTGTTAAATTTCTTATTTACAAACTTGCTAATCTTGTCAGACATACACTGCTTTTTCGCATTGTTACCTTTTTCTTTTTCGCAACCTGGAAATACAGGTACGTTTTCAATTACTGCAAAAGGAACTTCAATATCTTCTTCAACCTCTTCTACTTCTACTTCTTCAACTTCAACAATTTCTTCTTCTTGATCTGTTTCTGTAGATTCAATTACGGTTTCTTCAATTTCTTTTTCATCTTCCACAATCTCTATTTCCTCAGGTACCACTGGTGGTGGAGGCGGTGGAGGTGGTGGAATAATTTCTTGGTTTGTAATTGGAATTTCTTCATCTTCAAGAGCATCCAAATCTAGTTGTCCTATATCGATGGCTTCTTTTTCGTAAGACTTATAATTGATAGTCATATACGTTAAAGCTAGCATCAATACCATACCTACTGCAAAATAAAGCGAGCTATTTCTGCTTACATCTGATTTTATATTCTTTTTAGGTTCCATGTGCTTAAAAGGTTTTAAGAATGCTAAATTAACCAATTATTTGTTAAAAAAGCAAGCTATTATTTCATTTTAACTTTAGTTTATTTCTAAATTTCAACACAACAGTTGCAAATAAGACTCCTAGACTATTTGCAAGTGCGTCATAAACATCCAATGTTCTGTAAGATGTTATTAGGTTTTGTAAAACCTCAATAATAATGCCATAAAGGATTACAACAATTGCAGATATTACTATTGCATTACGCATTTGCTTTGTATTGCAATAATTAAAAACCAGCAACGCAAATACAAAATAGGCTAAAAAGTGATAAATTTTATCATCAAAAGAAGAGCCTAAACTTGGGAAATCTCCAATAGTTGCTAAACTACCTATTGTTAATGCCAGTGCATATAAAATGACAACAGGCAATGCCCATTTTTTAAGCGCCAACAATAGCTTTGTAATCATCGGCTGATAACAAGTTATCTATTTGAGAGGCATCAGAAAACTTAATTTTTATCATCCAACCATCTCCATAGGGGTCAGAATTCACTTTTTCAGGTTCATCTTCAAGAGTTTCGTTAAATTCTGTAATTTCACCCGATAATGGTAAAAACAAATCTGAAACTGTTTTAACAGCTTCAACAGTACCAAAAATTTCTTCGATCTCTAATGTTTCGTCAACTGTTTCTACTTCAACATAAACAATATCTCCAAGTTCGCCTTGAGCAAAATCTGTAATGCCAACTGTAGCTGTATCACCTTCTATTTTAACCCACTCGTGGTCTTTGGTGTATTTTAAATCTGATGGTATATTCATCTTATAAATTGAAATTAATGTATGACTACAAATGTAATTTTTTTAGACTTTAATTACTACTTAATTTCCAAAATTGTATCGTAAGGTAAATCCAGATCTAATGGTTGTTTGTGGAAATGCCGTAGAGATTTCATATTCTGAAAATGTATAATCGAAGTAGAAAATAGCTGTGAGGTTTTTAGTAAACGCATAATCTGCGGTATACTTAAGTCCCCAAATTGTTTGACCTTGAGTAATTTGATTATTCTCAATATCCAAATACCTAATGATCGTTTTATTATTTCTTACTGAAATATCTGCTTTCATATTAAGATCACTCTTAATCACTTGTCTCGGACCTGCTAACTTAGATCGTATACGAAGATCTTTTATACGATATCCTAATCCTAAAATGTATTCATTACCTTGAATTTCGGTAAGTAGATTATTATCAAAACTCAACGATAAGATTCTATCTTTTTTCATCTCGGCTAAGATTTTAATCGAGTTTTTCATTTCAAAATCTAATCTAAACAATGGGCTAAATTGCTCTTCTAAGTTAATATTACTATAGATTGTTCCGTTTTTGAAGTTACCTGATTGATCTAAAACATCCTGGTTTTGATTTTCATAAGGTACACCTGGTTGTAACAATGTAGGATCTAAATCTAAGTTTGTTCTAAACTGATTAATTGTATAGCTAGAGCGATAACCATGAGTGATAGAGAAACGCTTAAAATTCTTTTTAAACCATTTCATTTTCATGAAACCTGTATACTTTAATTGCCAATTTGGAATTGGTATATCTCTAAACGCCGATAAACTAATCTTATCTGGATTTGTTCCTTTATAGGCTGCTAAAAATGCAGGCAATAATACGGCTTGACTGTTTTTTCCGAATCCAAGAGGATAACCTTCACCATCAACACCGAAGTTATTGTTGCCGTAGAAATTTCTTGCCAATCGTCTAGCAACTGTTAATCTATTATTTCTAAAATCTTCAAAAGCGGCAGATTGATTTTCATCACTTTTACTAAATGCTGTCTTTATTAAAGCTGTTGAAATATTAAAGTTTCCGAAGGAGTTTGTAATCAACCTATTGTAGGTATTACTAAAACCATCACCATTTGTATCTGTCGTATTGAAATTTTGTGTTGTGTTTTCAGAGTATACGCGTCCTCCTGTAAGGTCGATATTTAAGTCTTTGATTAATTCTACATCTGCTGAAATATCTAAAATACGATTTCTGGTTTCACTATATTGTTGATTAAAATCAGGGAATACTGTAAGCCATCCATTACGTGCCGCTAAATCTCTAATATCACGTTGACTTCCAAAAGTATAACCTAATGTAGGTTTAAATGTTCCTATGAAACCAGGTGTTCTGAGATAACCAGGAAGATAAGACCCATTGTTTTCGGTGTAATTTATTTGAACACGTTTTACTGCAGTTAATAAATCAATGGCACCATCTAATATTTTAGAACCTGCGCCTTTCTTTGACTGCTGAGTTGCATTATTTGCAGTTGTAGCATTACCATCCTTAGTTAAGGCTCCTGGAGTAGCTGCTCTAGATCTTGATGTTCTGGTTTTCTTTTTGGTTAACCCAACATGTTTATATAATGTCTCTAGATTAAATGTTGAGTTAATATTATGTGTGTTGGCATTTTGGATTGAATTACCCAAGTTATAGGTTGTAAATGTTCCGTCTTCATTTTGAATTGGTAAATTACTATTCAAATCAGATCCTTTTTGCCATTGGAAATCTCCAGTATAAGAATACGTAGCGCGGATAAAACTCAACGTAGGAATCTTATTTAACGGCAATTCGTAATTAACCTGTAATTGTTGGTTTTGAATATTAGGATCACCAAGATCAAAGAAGCCATCCCAAACGTCTAGGCTTGGGTCTTGTCTGCCATTTATAATACCTCCAACAAAATAATTTCTTACAATGTTAGTATTAGCGGCTGTAAAGTTTAAACTCAAGGCTCTTGTTAAATTATAATTAATGGCATATTGCGTGTTGAAATTATAATTTCGTCTAAACAGTTCTTGTAAACCAATATTATCTCCAGTTAAGTCAACTTCTCTAAATTTCTGCTTATTAAACTGCCTAATAATATCTGTATTGACAGAAAAACTGGTAGGAATTGGGTTAAAATTAAAGTCCTTTAATATTTTCCAATATTTTCCTGTAAACAGCGAATCATTCTTTTTAAAAGGTTCTATACTTTTTGGCTCAAAAGTGTAGTTATAATTTACACCAGCTCTTACATTTTGACTTAGAGAATTTTCAATTTCAAAGTCTCGTCGCTCTTCTTTGTTATAGGAATAATTAAATGTTAAGTTTTCTACATCATAAAATCTCGGTTTCTTATCTGTAGTTCTATTTTTTCTAACACCAATAAAATTGATACTTTTTCGCTTGGTATAATTCTCATTAACATTTAAAATTGAATCTCTATTGGTTGTATTATCTAATTGTGTTTGCAGTTTAATATCTCTATAGAATTCGTCATATTCTGGCGTTATAATTTGTTCTCCAACCGCATAATTAAATGGCAACTGAATGCCCCATTTTTTAGGTAATAGTTGTCCAAGGTTTAAATTGGTAACAATATCATACTGCTCAACATCTTCACGGCTTCTTTCATTTGGTCTTTGTTCTACTGAGCCAAAGCCAATTGTACTTTTTCGTCCTGTTGCACTTATATTTGCAAAATCTGCAAAGTTAGCATCCAAGGCTCCAACTGCAGCCCATCCACCTTCATTATCTAAATCGGCTAAACGCAATTCATTAAACCAAATTTCTCCGCACGCATCTGTACCACTTTGACCAGAGTTTTTTACACCAACCATAAGTACACGAACGTCCCCAAAGTTAGGATTACCTTTTATAGCGACTCTTTGCTGACCAATAGTGTATGGGTCGAACTCGGCCACTTGGGTAAGTTCTCCATTTACCAAATCGTAGAATGTAGGATCGATATTAGCCAATGTTCCGTTGGCAATCCCGAGAGATTTCATTTGTTCTAAAACATCCAATTCTACATTAATCTCATTAACTTCTGGCCAGATACTTTCTGGAGTAGACATTCCTGAAGACACTTGTAAAGGAACTTCTATTTGATAGAAATTCTGGGTAAAATCATTACCCATTCTAATAAACCCAACAAGGTCGCCATCATTAAGTGTTCCTGTATCTCCTTCTTCAGCATGAATAAACATTCGCAGTTTATTATACTGGCGCATGTCTACATTTATATTTTTAAAGACTCCTCTAGAATCTTCTGGTTCTAAATCACAAACCTCAACTTGTAATGACTGTTCATTTTGTCTAATAATGTTGTTGTTGTTATTCAACTGTTCTAAAACAACACCTGGAGGTAATACATAATTACCATCATTCTCTTGAAGCCCAACAACACCAACAGTAAACTCTGTGTTGTCATTATCATTATTTGGCTCATCATCTAAGGTTAATGTGTAACGTCTCCAATCACTTCTAACGAGGTCTAAAGTTGCAAAACGTAATACTGTAGTCTCTGTAAAATCTTCTAAAAACAAACGCGCAAAACGTACAGATCTAATATCTGATATACCTCCTACAGCCGTTCTAAATGGGCTTTCTCCTATTGGAACTCTAAATTGATACCATCGCACTGATGCTGTTTGTCCGTTTGGCAAAGTTACATCTCTATCTTTTACATCGTTTATTTGAGGGTTATTAATATCGAGTGTATTTTGATTAATCTCAATTTCATATTGATAGTAACTATCAATTGTATTCATTGTATTATCCCTATTGATATCTTCAACATCTGGTTGAGGCGTTGACCCTCTATTTGTATCTGTAAACACATCTGGGGAGTTCCCTTGCTGACCGTTATATTGCTTGTAACGTTCAAAGATATTTCCTGTAGTATTTAGATAATATGTATAGTTATCTTTTGCCGGATCCGGTCCAAACAATGCACCATTAGTAAATTGTAATGCTTCTTCTGTATCGTCATAACCATCATAACCTACATCTTGATTAGTACGTTGTTCTCCACCTGTAGAAAATGTATAAATTAAAGATTGGTTTCGTGGTACTACGCTTTCATATGCGGTTTGAGGTAATAATGGTGTTATATCTCCATTTTCTGGCAATCCGTTTTCATATTGCTTTTTCCCATCTTTTAATATATCTTCTGAAATATTACCAAGATTGACAAATAACTTTCCTGACAAACCACTCGCTGGTGGTGCATTAAGGAAAGGGTCTTGTAACCAAAATTCTATATACTCAACGTTGGCTTGTTCAAAATCTGTAGAGGTTATCTGTCTTGTAATCCCTGCCCAACTAGTTGCAGGATCTAAATTGTCATTTACAGCACCAGGATCAAAATTATATGGCCCTCTTTCTGTTGGGTAATACACCAAATCTAAGGTGTTAATCACAGTACTTTGCCCTTGAGCAATATCAATTTCAGGAAAAACTTCATCTATAAAAACACGCCTTGTATATAAATCAGAAACATCATCGTCACTAATATCATCTGGTCTTTGGTTGCTATAGAAAATTGGGTCGATTGTATACCAGTTTAAGAATGCTCTTCCATATCCATTTTCAATTCCTGGGTTATTTATCGCGTCATTTTCTGGCACACCGTTAACTGTACGAGGTCTACTAGATAAGAACCAAGATTGTGGTGATAATAAATCGATAGCGCCTTGTGTTCCTTCAAAATCATCTACATACGCCGTAGCTTCACTATTAAAATCGGTGCCTTTTGGAGCGCCTGGCGCCAAATAGGCAAATTCACCTCTTACCGAAAGATTTGAAGGCGCATCTGTATCAATATTAGGCAACTTGTTCACCAATCTTGTAAAGAACGGTACTTCTGTAGAGTAGTTTCCGTTGAATCCAAAAATAGTGTTGTTAATTGGCTCTGTGTTATAATTTGCTTTCTGTGTGATAGGACGTTCATTAAGGTTTAATAAGGTTGCACCTAGCACAAAATTTTCATTAAATTGATGCTCTACGTTAACCCCTGTAAAACGTCTTGTTTGCTGTCCAAATACAGCGTTATTTTCTACGGAAACATTAATAGGAATATTAGACGATTTTAAGGCTTCATCAATGATGTAAACACGACCTATTTGATAGTTTACAGTATAGTCTTGTCCTTCAACAAGCGTTCTACCTCCAGCGGTAACAATAACAGATCCTCTTGGCACATTGAAAGCACCTAAAGGAATCCCATCGCCTCCAGAAGATTTAAAACGACCTTTAATTTGGAACTTATTTTTTTCAGCTTCATCTAAAGCCGCTGTTTTTGTTTGTTTATATAGAATATCATAAACATACTTTTCTTGATTGAGATTGGCATACGTGTCTTGTTCATAATCCACCTCATTGTTATTGGGGTTACCATCATCATCAAGAATATCAAAAAGGTAGCGACCAAAAGGCTCTACTTTGGTAAAGATAATTTTGCCGTTTTCGGTTAACACGGTAAGTCCTGGAACAAAGTCAAAAAATCCATCACCATTTATTTGTGGATCTCTGTTGAAATTTAATTGGTCTAAATGAAATAATCTAATTAAAGGTGTGTCAATTATTTCACCATCATCAGTATTATCAAATGGTGTGTTGTTATCAAAAATAGGGAATGACGTCCCTTCAACAGGAGCAATATAATTAAGTGGTGATGCTTCTGTATAGAATATATTTAATCTAAAATCTTCTTGATCTAGCTGAAATGCACCAGTATCATAGATGTTCTTCATCATTAAATCCCATATAGGTTGATTCACATCTGTGATTGGACTCTTAAGCATTTTAACAATTAAACTTTGCGTAGATCCAACCGCAATTACAAAACTATCATTAATTCCATCTGCATTGGTATCTGGTCCATTATCTATAAGCCCATCACCATCGACATCAGAATCTGTTGCATCGTTAATACCATCGCCATCGGTATCTACACCATTATCGGCCGTACCATCACCATCTTGATCAACATCGGCAACATTAGGAATGCCATCACCATCTTGATCGTCGGCAGTTGCTGTAGAATTCACACCATCGTTGGCAAATTCACCAACTTGAAACACTTCACCTCCAATAGTATATTGGAATGCTACTGCTACAATTTCATCATTTAATAATCTCTGATTTAATGAAATATATCCCAATTGTGTGTTAAGTGTATAGTCTCTCCCTTGCTCTAATTTTCTTGCATTTTCTAATTTACCAAAATCAAACCCTTCATTGGCTGGTGTTAAAATCCCTTGCTCTGCAGTAGTGATATCTCTAACACTTGGCGATAAGAACGAACCAGCTCCACCAATATTAGTTGGATCGAAAGCATTGTTTCCGTTATCTGGAAATTGCGAACCTCCAGGGTTCAAAAAACCACCAGGAGGCACTCCTCCGTTAAGTCCTATGGTTTCAAATTCACCAATATCTTGTAGCGCTACAATATTTCTTACGTTTTCTGTTTGGTTACTTCTATTCGTTACCCAAACCTCAATTCTGGTAATTTGAATATTATTATTGATAAACGGGTAGCGACGAATAGCATCGTCATAAGAATTTCTAAAGTATTGTGCTAAGAAATAGTGCCTGTTTTCGTCATAATCTCTAGCAAAAAACTCAAACTCTTCTACTGTCCCTCCTCCTTGAGCAACAACCGATTGCGATTGCGATTTTTGTTCAGAAAAAATAGCTGTCACTCTCGTTTTTCCAAATTGTAATTCGGTTTTTACTCCAAATAAACTTTGAGCACCTGTAATTAATGAGCTATTAATTGGCATGCTCACATTACCAACTTCTATCTTTCTAACAATATCGTCTTCTGTAGGTGTATATTCTAACTTAGTAAGTTGCTGAAAATCAAAAGTAGACTCTGTGTCGTAATTTACAGTTACTTGTAAACGTGTACCTACTTTTCCTAATAAACTTAAGCTAATACGTTGATCAAAATCAAAGGTAAAATTACTTCTATTTCTTGGTGAGAATGTTGGATTATCTTGTTTTGTAAATAACACACCTAAATCAACCTCGGCAGAACCTTGTGGAATTACTTCTATAGTATTTCCTCCAAAAATAGATTCAAAGAAACTTGAGTTAACGTATAATTCTGGTATTAAGTTTTTTTGTTGATCTTCGGCTCCTTCTTTCTTTCCTTCCTTAGCGTCAATTTTTTGTTTATAGTATAACCGTTGTTGTTCCATTAACACCAGTTTTTGAAACTCGGCTGGTGTAAGAATGATTGGATAATTAATATTAAAACTTCCAACTTTTTCAGTATAAATGTACCTATCTGTTATTGGGTCATAAGTGTATTTAGAAACAATACTTTGTGGATTAGGAAATTTTAAAACGCCAAGAGAGAAACCTGTTTTTGTCGAATCTTGAGTTGCTGGTGTTGTCTGTGAATAGCCAAAATTGCTAACCAACATACATGCTAGAGCAAACAAAAGGTAACGCGATGATTTTGATATAGTAAAGTTAGTTGTAATCAAATTTTATAAATTTTTTAAAGCTTCTTTAATAATAGTTTCAACACTTGCATCTGGTTGAAGAGACACAATTTTATCCACGACACGTTCGGACTGCTTTTTAGCAAATCCTAAAACTTCTAAAGCTGATAACGCTTCATCTTTGTTGGTATTGTTTTTATTAACAGAAACTTCGTCAATATCGTAAACTTTTAGCACTTTATCCTTTAAATCTAGTATTACACGGGCTGCTGTCTTGGCACCTATACCTTTAATAGATTGTATTAGGGCCACGTCACCATGAGCAATACCTTCTTTTACCTGTTGCGGGGATAATGACGACAACATAGTTCTAGCTGTGTTGGCTCCAATACCGCTTACCGAAATTAAAAGCTTGAAAATTTCGCGCTCTGCAACAGAAGAAAAACCATATAACGTATGAGAATCTTCTCTAACAATTAAATGTGCATATAGTTTAAGCGCTTCCCTATCTGGAATTTGAGAAAACGTGTGTAATGATATATTTAAAAGGTAACCAACACCATTGCAATCTATAACGACATCTGTTGGATTTTTCTCCACCAATTTACCTTGAATGTGTGTTATCATTTACTCGCTTTCGTTAAAAACTCAAATGTAATAAAATTATTTACATTTCAAAGGTGATTATTTGGCTAAAACGCTATGATTATTAGCTTCTTTTTTTACTTTTTTGTTGTGCATCAATAACAGCAATAGCAGTCATATTGACTATTTCGTCTACACTAGCATCCAATTGTAGGATATGGGCTGGTTTTTTCATGCCCATCATAATTGGACCGATAGAGTCTGCTTTATTGAGTTCTTTAAGTAATTTATAGGTAATATTTGCCGACTCTAAATTTGGAAAAATAAGTGTATTTACTTTTTTCCCAGCTAGCTTTGAAAACGGAAATATATCTTGAAGCATTTCTTTATTAAGTGCAAAATCAGTTTGTAATTCACCATCTACAACCAAGTTTGGATGCCTCTTATGCAGATATTCTACGGCTTCCCTAACCTTAGTAGCTGTTTGGTTTTTAGAAGAACCAAAGTTTGAATATGAAATCATTGCCATTACGGGCTCCATACCAAACATTTTAACAACACCAGCTGTCATTTGAGCAATTCTTGTAAGGTCATTCGCTGATGGGTTGATGTTAATGGATGTATCACTTAAAAACATCGGGCCACGTTGAGTCATCATCACGTTAGTAGTTGCTATTCTGGTAGATCCAGATGCCAAACCAATAAGCTCTAACATAGGCTTTACAACAGATGGATAACTTCTAGAGTAACCTGATATTAAAGCATCGGCATCACCTTCGTTAACCATCATTGCTGCAAAATAATTACGCTCACGCATTAATTTTTCAGCAGAAAACAAGGTCACACCTTTACGTTTACGTTGCTCCCAATATACTTTAGCATATTCATTTTTGCGTGCTTCTTCTTCATCAGATTTTGGATCAATAATCTCTAAATCGCCTTCAAATTCAATCTCTTCCATGAGCATAAGAATCTTATCCCTTCTTCCCAATAATATTGGTATGGCAATACCTTCATCATAAACAATTTGAGCCGCTTTCAATACATCTAACTGATCTGCTTCGGCAAAAACAACACGCTTAGGGTTTAGTTTTGCTCTATTTAATAGGAGCCTAACAATTTTATTATCTGAACCTAATCGTTCTAAAAGTTCATCCTTATATTTTTCCCAATCTTCAATTGGCTCTTGGGCCACTCCGCTTTCCATCGCTGCTTTTGCAACGGCAGGCGGTACTTCAGCAATTAATCTTGGGTCGAAAGGCTTAGGAATGATATAATCTTTTCCAAAAGTTAAACGGGTTTCACCGTAGGCAATATTTACTTGTTCTGGCACAGGTTCTTTAGCCAGTTTAGCTAAGGCATATACTGCTGCCATTTTCATTGCTTCATTAATTTTGGTAGCACGCACATCTAATGCGCCTCTAAAAATAAAAGGAAACCCAAGTACATTATTTACTTGATTTGGATGATCACTTCTACCTGTAGCCATAATAATGTCGTCGCGAGTATCTATTGCTAATTGATACTTTATTTCGGGATCTGGATTAGCCATGGCAAAAACCACAGGGTTTTGAGCCATCATTTTCAACATGTCTTGCGATACTATATCAGCTTTTGATAAGCCTATAAAAACATCGGCATCTTTCATGGCCTCGTCTAGTGTATCTATTTTCCGATGTGTAGCAAATTCGGCTTTTTCCTTTGTAAGGTTTTCTCGATCATCTCTAATCACGCCTTTACTATCTAACATCACCATGTTTTCGCGCTTTGCTCCACAGGCTTGATATAATCTAGAACACGAAATAGCAGCCGCTCCAGCGCCACTTATAACAATTTTCACATCTTGAATACTTTTTTCCGCTAATTCTAAAGCGTTTAGTAAAGCTGCCGCAGAAATAATAGCTGTTCCATGTTGATCGTCATGCATTACTGGAATATCCAGTTCTTCTTTTAACCTACGTTCTATTTCAAAGGCTTCTGGTGCTTTAATGTCCTCAAGGTTAATTCCCCCAAATGTTGGTGCAATATGTTTTACCGTTTCTACGAATTCGTCAATATTTTCAGTGTCAACTTCGATGTCAAACACATCAATATCTGCAAAGATTTTAAAGAGTAAACCTTTACCTTCCATAACGGGTTTAGATGCTTCCGGACCAATATTCCCTAAGCCTAAAACTGCAGTTCCGTTAGAAATTACGGCAACCAAATTTCCTTTGGCAGTATATTTATAGGCATTATTTTTATCTTTTTCTATTTCTAGACAAGGCTCTGCAACTCCTGGAGAATAAGCCAAAGATAAATCTCTTTGGGTGGCGTATTTTTTGGTTGGAACAACCTGAATCTTTCCAGGGGTTGGTTTTGCATGATAAACTAAGGCTTCTCTACGTTTACTTTGCTTGCTCATATATGTTATGTGAATTAATCAATAATTATCGCTTCGGACAAACCGAATTACAAATGTAAGTGTTTTATGAGAAATGAAATATAAAAGCAAGAGAGATATAAAGACACTTTCGTGCACTAACTACCTAAAACTTCTCTTAGTTGATAAAAGAACCGTTCAATTAAACGCAGGTCTTCTGTTATAATTTCAGCAGAACCCAACATCTCTTGTTTAAATTCTATTTTTTTATTGTAAGATGTTACAAGTTCTTTAGGCAATTTTACATTGACTAGATACAATCCATCTTTATCAGGAATTGCCGAAATGTACATGACCTTACCATTTAAAACTCCAAACTCCGATTTTGGAAAGTTATCCACTTTGACGTTTACTGTTTGATCTATTTTTATCTTACCCGAATTTTGAGCAGGTGTTTTTAATTTAGCTATGAATGTTGAACTTTCATTGGGGATAATTGTAAACACCAAATCACCTTGATTCACTGTTTGGTTTGTATTATAATAATTTAAAAATGATACTTGTCCATTAATGGCAGATTGAAGTACATACATTTGCTCCCAGGCTTTAATTGCATTTTTTAACTGATTAAATGATTGAATGACGTTTTTTAGCAGTCCCATTTCTTCCTTAATCTGATTAATTTTGGAACCTTTAGATGTTTTGTGAGCATTACTAATTCTCTCTTTTATTTGAGAAATTGAAGTTTCAAAATTTTTATAGTTTCGTTCTGTTTGCGCATACTCAAGCTGCTTACTTTCATAGCTTTGTGCAGAAATAACACCTTTATCAAACAACGACTTATGACGTTGTAACTCTTTATTTTTAAATTCAAGTTCCTTTTTATTAATGCGTTTTTGAGCATTTAAACTTTGAAATCTTTGGTTTAATTCTGAAATCGAATATTGATTGGCAAGTGCTTCATTTGAAAACGGCTGTAACTCCTTATTCAGTTTATATTGAATATAACTATTTTCAAATAGTGCATATTGGGTATCAATGTCACCTAAAAACAATATTGGCATGCTATCAATAGGAAAGTTGACCGTTTTTTTATTGATAGTTATTGTATCTAAAACTTCTTTAAGCATGAATACGTCTTGATAATTTGCCGAGTTTTCTATAATAGCTAAAGGTTGAGATTTTCCAACCTCTTGATTATCAGAAACCAATAATGCATTTAGTTTTCCTGTTACCTTTCCATATATTTTTTGAGATGGGATTTCTGTGGTAACTACTGCATTTGCATTTATGATATCAGGGTATTTCACGAACCAAGATATACACAAAAGCATAATTATAAGTAACATGATTAATGTGTTTCCCCAAAGAATCATCCAATTAGGTATGGCATCTAGAATGTCTTGAACTTGTTCGCTGCGAAGTTCTATATTATTGTCTGGCATACGTATATGATTTAAAACATAAGAGCATTAATGCAAATGCCCTTATGTTTGTTATAATTTAGCTACATGATGCAGCAAATGGGCATGGTGTTCTTGGGTCTCCAACCCATCCATTACATGATCCGTCAGAGCACCATTCACAGCAGAAACCTAACCCGCCTCCATGAATTTGCATTTGCTCTATTTTTGTTATAACTGTTCCCAGTTTTAAAAGATTTTTCATAATTAAAAAATTTTAATATTAATTGTCTGTAACCATTTTAAGACATTTACAGTTTATGTCTATCTCTCGCTAAAATATCTTTACTGCCCTAGTTCTAATTGGTTTTTCACCAAATTGTAATACCCTCCTTTTAAGGCGATTAATTCTTTATGGGTTCCTATTTCTGAAATGTTACCATTATTCAGTACGACAATTTGATGTGCATTTTTCACAGTACTCAATCTATGCGCAATAACCACAGCCGTTTTATCTTTAAAAAATGTGTCTAATTTTTTCATGATTACTTTTTCATTATTAGCGTCTAAGGCCGAAGTGGCTTCATCAAAAAACAAGAACTTTGGGTCTTTATAAACCGCCCGAGCAATAAACAACCGTTGTTTTTGTCCTGTGCTAAGACCAGATCCTTCTGCTCCAATTTTAGTATTGTAACCTAAAGGCAAGCTGTCTATATAATCTGAGATGTTAGCAACATCAATAGCGTGTGCTAACTTGTCTTTATCAATATGATCTTGCCCTACAGCAATGTTATTAGCAATCGTATCATTAAACACATAGCCTTCTTGCATTACTACGCCACAATGCGCTCTCCAAGTTTGTTGAGATACTGTATTTAAGTTAAATTTATCAACGTTGATTTCTCCTTGATCTGGTTGGTAAAAACGCAACAACATTTTCATAAGTGTTGTTTTTCCAGAACCACTTACCCCAACAATAGCTGTTGTTTTATTAGCAGGTATTGTAAGCGATAAATTTTTTAGTACAGGTTCTAAGGCTCCTGTGTATCTAAATGAAATTTCATGTAATGTTATAGTTGCATTTACAGGAATTGAATTTATCTTTTCTTCATCGTTTTCCTCTTCTTCCATATTGTGTATTTCTCCTAATCGATCAATAGATATTTTTGCATCCTGAATATCTCTCATGAAATCAATGAGTTGAGCAATAGGCCCATTTAACTGACCTACGATATAACTAATTGCTAACATCATACCTAAGGTAATATCTCCATCGATAACTAGTTTTGCAGACAGTACAGTAATAGACATGTTTTTAATTTCATTGATAAAGTTTGAGCCCACACTCTGTGTTTGTTCTAGGGCTAAACTCTTTGAAGCGATTTTAAATAAACGGGCTTGGACATATTCCCAATTCCATCGCATACGTCTTTCGGCGTTATGCAATTTAATTTCTTGCATTCCGCCAATTAACTCAATCACTTTACTTTGCTCATCACTTATTTCTGAAAATCTCTTATAATCTAAAACCGCTCTCTTTTTAAAAAAGAACAAAACCCATCCGAAGTAAAACACACTTCCGATAATAAATACAGCAAATATTTGAAGGCTGTAATAGCCTAAAACAAGACCAAATATTATGAGATTAAAAAATGAAAAAAGCATGGTTAAAGAGGAGGTGGTAAGTATACGTTCAATACGTTTGTGATCATTTATTCTTTGTAGCAAATCTCCAGTCATTCGTACATCAAAATATGAAATAGGTAACTTCATAAGCTTGATAAAAAAGTCTGAAATCAATGAAATATTAATACGTGTACTTAGATGAAGTAGAATCCAACTTCTTATAATTTCTAAACTAGCTTTACCAATAAAGAGTGCTATTTGGGCAAAAAGTATGAGATAAATGAAATTTAAATCTCGATTATTAATGCCTATATCTACAATACTTTGGGTTAAAAACGGAAGAATTAATTGTAATAAGCTCCCAGCCAATAGCCCAATAATTAATTGAATAATGAACTTTTTGTACCGAAAGAGGTACTTAAAAATGAAGTTAAAGCCAAATTTTTCATCATCATCAAATTCAGATTTATAAAACTGAGGTGTTGGATCAAGCATTAAGGCTATGCCTTCTTCTGTTATATCGTTGGCATTGTTACCAATCCAAAATTTAATAAACTCTTTTTTTGTGTAGGTTAGTAAGCCTTGAGCCGGATCGGAGATATGAATTTTGTCTTTTTTTACTCGATATATAACAACATAATGTTTTTTATTCCAATGCACAATACAAGGTAGTGGTGCTTCCTTTAATTTATTAAATGACAATTTAACTCCCAATGAACGAAAACCAATAGATTCGGCAGCTTCACTTAAGCCTAACAAACTACTTCCTTCTCTGGTAGTTTCACTTAGCTGTCTTAATTGTTGTGTATTGATTGTTTTACCATAATGTTTAGCAATTATTTTAATACATGTTGGACCACAATCTTTAGCTTCTGTTTGTCTATATGTTGGGAACTTTTTCAAATTTATTCTATTGGTACTAGATTTATAATTCAATTAAAAGCGAATAATAAAGACTAAAAAAAGGCCAGGATTACTTAACAATAATCCTGACCAATGATGAATCTTATAAGATATGATAATCTACACAAAGTCCATTTTTGCAAAAGTAGTCTCCTGGACATTCTCCAAATGGACCACATCTTTGGTAAATAATATCAAATCCTCCACCGTTTATTGATTCTTGTTCTGTTTTGCTCAATTTTTGAGCACCATCTATGTTTAATAAATTTTTCATAATTAAATATTTAAGAATTATAGTGAAACATTTAAAGACACTCACTGATTATGTCTACTTCATGAGTTAACACATTATCCCCAAATAAAAATTAATTCTATTTGAGGATAATGGCTTGCTCTAATTAAGGATTACAACAAGGTCTGTTCTTGGTGTCATACTTACATGGCACACAATGGTTTCCATTACAGAACCGTTCTGTTGGACAGCCGCTACAAGTCGTTCCTGAACAAGGAATGTAATCGTAACCACCCTTAATTTGCAATTGCTCATTTTTATCTAATTGATGAGCTCCTTCAAGATTTAATAATTTTTTCATAATTAAAATTTTAAAGATTATAATTACAGTAAACATTTAAAGACACTCACTGCTTGAGTCTATTCTTCGCGAGAGAATATTTTTAAGACGCTATTGCCTTAGTATTTGATAGTATTGAAGATGCGTTTTGAAATTGTATTAAATCATCTATAAAATAGACAAGGTCTAATCTGTCGTACTCATAAGGGAATAGCTTGTTATTTATATATAAAGCAGGAGTAAAATTGACAGCATTAGCTTCACACCAATTACTTTGTTTTTCTAAAATAGAATCATAATCTGTCGACACGTTTTGAGGTTGATTCCATAACCAATTTTCAAGGTTAACATCATCACTATAGACGTCTGCCAAAACCTTTAAAGTTTCTGTTTCTCCTTCTGAATTATACACTTCAAGGAGTCTTGACGCAATCTTATATAGTTGACTGTTTTGATTAGTGACATCTGAATTAAACCGTATTGTTAGATTTATTTTATTTCCAACTTTATGTATTAACTGTTCAATATCGTTATGAGCTTTTTTACAGTAATAACATAATGGGCTTGTAACTAATACTAAATGTATTGAGGCCTTTGGGTTTCCAAAGGACAGCTCTCCTTCTATTGGCGTAAAATTTCCCAAAGTATCTCCTTCATTAAGAAGTACATTAAATAAAGAAAAATTACGCTTGAATTTATGATGCTCGATTTCTGTTTTCTCTAAAGATGTCTTTTTCTTTAATAAAGGTTTGAAAAAGCTCCAAAAGCCAATTACTGTAATTAATGCTATAAAAAACAACAATGTACTCTGGACGTCAAATGCTATTAACTCTACATAGGCTTTGGTAAAAAATAACGCCCCTATTTGAAACATGAATACAGATGCAATTACAAGACACAACGGGCACCATTTCTTAACAACGTTATATTGATAGTATATCGAGTATAATACAAAAGGAAATGCCAATAGCGTAACTATTGACATTATTGAGAAATTAGGGTTTTTACTAACAAATAGTAAAAACCAACATAAACTATAACACGAAAACACCACGATGCTAATGTCATTTAATTTGATTGCACCCAAAATAGTAGCTCCTTTCGAATTTAATACGGCGTCACAACTTGTTTTTTGAGATAAGTTGCAAAAACTGTTTGCTGTACTTGATTGCGTGCCTAACTCGTGTTTTAACACAAATACACTTACCATAAGACCAAGACCACTTAAAAGAAAATGCACTTGAGCAAAAAGGATATTGTATGAATACATTAAATATCCTGTGAAAAGAATTCCTAAAACTATCAATATCTGTTTAGTGACTTTTGTTATTGGATTGTTAATAGCTTCCTTTACAGTTTCATCTTTCTCGATAGCTACTATTATTCCATTCCATTGCTCCAAAAATTCTTCTTTTGTAACGAATCTATTTTTATTGGTGTCAGTTAAAATTTTAATCCTATTTTTCTTCTTCTCGATTAAAGCTAGGTGATCTCCTTTGTCTATAGAAACATTAGCAATAAAACTTATTGGCAGTTGTTCGAATATGTCATTGTTGACAGCTAGCTGTAATGCTAAATTTGGTATATTAAAATGATCTAAAACGCCTGTGAGTGCATGTAAACTCGGATAAGACGGATGACTTGACAATTGCAGTTTTAGCTCCTCATTATTGATTTTAATATTATTGTTTACAAGGAGTTTTTTCAGAATTTCATATAAGTGATTTTGCATAACAATACGAGCGGTTTTTCATTTGTTATGCTGAAATTCATCAAAAAAAAATTAGTTTACTATAGCTAATTCAAAAGCGCTAGTAATTATTTCATATTCGTAATACAACGCCAATATGAACTAAAAAAACCTCTTAAATTAAGAGGTTTGTATCAAGAGGTATTTTAAAATTATATAGGAAACAGTGTAAAGTCTACAATTTCAGAAAATTCATCATAATCACATTCATCTGCCGCTCTATAAGGTCTTACAACAATTAAATTGTCATAAATATTACCTATCGCACTACCATGTATTGAAATTTGATTGACATTACATTCATTAGAATCAAAATGCTCAAATCCTATATTCATATGCGTCGTATTCATTGGATGAGCAGAAGACAAAATATTTTGAGATAAGTCGAGACCTGCCGTTACATATATCTCTAAGCAATGCTCCTCTATTAGATAATCTACGTAAGCATCAAATGTTTGATTTGGCAAAGCGCATGGCATTGGATCGCAAGGCGGAGGCGTTGGCCGCAATTTTGGTTTTCCTTGATTCTCACATGGATTATGCGCATAACCATTAAAAATATTGAACTCATGTTCAAAGGCATCCCGAAACGATTGGTTTGTTTGCTGAATGTTTAATAAATCTGATAACTTAACAATTGCGTGGTCATTGTTAAGCATACCTGAATTATATAGATTCACAAATTGATTTGCACCATCGACTTCCTTAATTAATATTTGAGCAGTCATAAAGGCAACCCATTGCATATTGTTTTCTAGTGCTTCGGCAGCGCTAATTTGAGCCTGAGATTGTGCTTTGCCTCTAGCATACATTTCTGTCTCTTGTATGTTTTGACCGTTCGTTTCGTCACTTACATTTTCTTTTTCACAAGACTGAGCATTGATTATTACTAGCAATACAAAAGCTAGTTTATGGAAATTTTTCATAAGACAACTGATTTTTTTACCCAATTTAATGAATAATCGTTTTTAAAATTGGGGGTTTCATATTCGTGCGTCATAAATTCAAATGCGTTGGTTTAAATTTCAAATTCGTAAATCAAAATATCTTCTCTATAACATAGTCTTTTCTTCTGCTTGAAACAGGTACTTTAACTTCATTTATGATGACCAACACACCTTGTTTATTGTACCTAACAACATGTTTTTTATTAACCAAATACGATTGATGACATCTAATAAAAACGTCTTCAGATAATAATTCTACTACCTTTTTTATCGACTTAGATACTAATATTCGTTCAGATTGTTTGGTGTAAAATGTTGTATAATTTCCTTCAGATTTGCAGTATAAAATATCGTCTTCATAGACCGCATAAACGTTTTCCATCGTTTTTAAAATGATTCTTTTTTTCTTAACGCCAAGAAAATATTCACTAGATATTTCAACTAATTTATCGATATCATTTTCTTCCTTAACATTTTGAATCGCCTTAAGTACGGCTGCTTTAAATTCTTCATCATCTATAGGTTTCAAAATATAGTCTAGGGCACCAACCTTTATGGCTTTTATAGCATGATTATCAAAGCCAGTTATAAATATGATATCAAAATTTTTATCTTCAATTTTGTTAAGAATATCGAAACTGGTTCCGTCTTTTAACTGAACATCCAAAAAAAGCAGATTAGGTTTTTTTTCTTTAATTAACGCCACAGCTTCTTTTACGCTTTCGGCCTCGCCTACAACTTCTATGTCATTATTAAAGTATGCCTCTAGTTTGCTACTAACATTTTGTCTAATATAAGCCTCATCATCTACTAATATTGCTTTAATCATGTTCTGAAAATTTATATGGAATTAAAAATTTAACTATAACCCCTGAATTGGATAAATCCTTTGTTTTTTTATCTAAAGTAATTACGCTTTGTTTTGTTACTTTATAAACGAATTTTGAAATTAATTGTGTCGAAACAGATTTTTGATAATCCTTGTTTAATGTTTTTAACCCAATTCCGTTATCCTCTATTGTACAAGCTATGTATTTGTCTTGTAATGCCAATGTAATATCTATTTGCCCTTTGTAATCAATTCCTAAAAAGCCATGCTCTATACTATTTTCAACAAAAGGTTGAAGCAACATAGGAGGAATACAAACCCCTTCATCTTCCTCAAAATTCTCTAGCGTAATTGTGTATTCAAACTGGTTAGGAAATCGTAACAGTTGTAAATCTATATATTTCCGAAGTGACTCTAATTCACTATCTACTTCGACATAGTTATTTATTGAATTTTCTAATATTAACCTCAATAACCTCGAAAACTTAATTAGATAATCCGTTGCATCTTTTTGATTATCTCTAATTTGATTTTGAATTGCAGACAAGGTATTAAACATAAAATGAGGGCTCATTTGAGATCGTAACAAACGCTGTTGCATTTGCATATCTTGTTTTTCAAATTTAAATCGTCGCTGTCTATAATACAAGTATCCTATAATTAATACTAGTACAGAAAACCCTAACAAAGACATTAGTTTAACGTTAGTAATCTCTGCCTCTTTCTTTTGCGTTAATGCTTCCTGTTCTTTTTCATTAGCTAATTTTAACGCTACAAGTTCTTCATTTATTTTTTCTTCATGTTGTCTTTCATAATCATCGACCAATTTATTATACTCAAGACTAATCTCTTCTATATTCTTACTCGTTTTAAAATTCAACAAAAATCTTAATTCCTTATAGAAATTCACATACTCCTGAAATGAATCGGGGCGAATTATGTGCTGCGTAGAATCTAAATAAGCCTTAGCTAAATTAAATTCTCCAAGTTTAATATATGCCTCAGAAATATTATTGTAGGACTCTATTAAGTTATAATTTTTATTCCCTTCTATTTCTTTTGAAAGTGCTAAGGCAGGTAAATATTTTTCTATAGCCTTTTTGTAGTCTTTATCATAAAAATACAGTACGCCGTAATTTCGATATACTTGTCTCCTAACATCTTTAGGAACGTTTTTAAATTGATCTGCACTGTCTTGAAGTTTATAAGCCTCTTCTTTCTTGCCTAATCCATACAGTTTTTCTGCCCTAGAATTTAGAGTTATAACAAACATTGACGTGTCGGAAGATTTTTTAGCAGCTTCCAATGTTTTGGCATTATAAAACAATGATTTTTCGTGATTGCCAAGATCAAAATTAATACGCTCTAGAAAATTATAGGCATATGTCAAGCCTTTTGCATGCTTATCTTCATCTGAAATTTCTATAAATTTATGTGCTATGCTTACAGCATTGGCCATTTTATTACTATTTTCATCTGTTTCCCATGCCACCCTAAAGTATACTAAATTCCTGTCTCTTGTGTTTGGACCTTTAATCAAATCAATAGTTCTGTGAAAATAATAAGATGCCGAATCTATAGTATTTATGCGTTTATAATAATACCCTTTTAAAAAGCTGTTCTCAATATGAATTGTGTCTGGAATTTCAGTAGTATTACTAATAATCTGTTCTGCTTCTTTTAAGTATAAAAGTGTAGAATCGCTAGTTTCTTCGGCCGATAGCTTATGCAGCCTGTTTATTTTAGTAATATCAGCTTTAAGTTGTTCCTGTGTGTTTTCTTTGCCGCAACCAACCAATAACAAGATAAGAATGACATAAAATTGTTTTAGCATTTTTCCCTTTTTAAGATGTTTAAGATACCACTATTTAAACAAACAAATTACTTTCTTATAAAGCTAATATTCCTTTGTAATCCATCAAATTTAGTTCGTTTTACGGCAGATTTTTTGAAGACTTTATTAAACGTGTCCTTAGTAATTTCTTCCCAATCTTTTTTAGTCATTGTTAATAATTCGGGATGAGGATTAAACAATGGTTCGTCGTGTGCTTTTGAAAAACGATTCCACGGACAAACATCTTGACAAACATCGCAACCAAACATCCAATCATCAAATTGTTCTTTAAATTCTGAAGGTATATTATCCTTTAATTCGATCGTGAAATAGGAAATACATTTGCTCCCATCTACTACATATGGCTCTGTGATGGCTTGTGTTGGACATGCATCTATACATGCGGTACATGTACCACAATGATCTGAAACAATAGAATCGTACTCTAATTCTAAGTCAATTATCAGCTCCGCAATAAAATAGAACGACCCTACTTGTTGGGTCAATAAATTACTATGCTTTCCAATCCATCCCAAACCCGATTTTGCCGCCCATGCCTTATCTAACACAGGTGCCGAGTCTACAAAAGCCCGACCATGAACTTGTCCTATTTCATCCTGGATAGACTGTAATAGTTCTTTTAATTTCGCTTTAATTACAAAATGATAATCGGTTCCATAAGCGTACTTAGATAACTTATAACTTTCTGAGGTTTGCGTTTCCGAAGGAAAATAATTTAACAATAAAGAGACCACACTTTTTGATCCTTCTACCAATTTCGTAGGGTCAAGACGTTTATCAAAGTGGTTTTCCATATAATGCATTTCACCATGAGCGTTAGACTTAAGCCATTTCTCTAAACGAGGTGCTTCTGCTTCTAAAAACCCTGCTTTACTTATCCCGCAAGATAAAAACCCTAAGCGTTTAGCTTCTGCCTTTATAAATTGGCTATATGTGGATGCATTAGACGTCATTAAGCTCGCTTTTCAAAACGCAAAATAGCATTTTTAGGTTTTAGCGTAATTAATGGTGTTATATCTATAGTGTCAAAATCTGGGTATATTTTAAACGTTTTTACTAATTCTGAAATTGCCATAATCATTTCAAACATGGCAAAATTGTTACCAATACATTTTCTTGGTCCTGCTCCAAAAGGGAAGTATTGCGATGAGAATTTTCGTCCTCCTTCGGCAAATCTTTCTGGCAAGAACTCATTTGGTTGTTCCCATAATTTAGGATGACGATGTATTTCGTAAACCGAGAACAGCAAACTCGATCCCGCTTTAAAGTGCATTCCGTTGTATTCGTCTTTCGCAATGTTTACGCGATCAATAAAATAGGCAGGAGGATATAATCTCATGGCTTCCTCTAAAACCTGTTGGCATTGTTTGGACCTACTAATGATAGTCATTAAATCACTGGATTCTTCTTGTATTTCAACAAGTTCATTAAAAATCCTGTCTTGCCATTCTGGATGCAATGCTAAAAGCTGACATGTGAAGGTAAGTGCGTTAGATGTCGTTTCGTGTCCTGCCGTAAATAAAATTAAAATCTCATCAATAAGTTGCTCTTCACTCATAGATGCTCCATCTTCATATTTAGCATCAAGAAGCATGTCTAGCAGATCATTTTCTTTAGTATCAGATAAACGTCTTTCATTAACAATACGTTTCAAAATATCACGAGCTTCGCGCGTTAAATTAATGTGCTTTTTAATTTCACCACTGGTTTTAAACCACCAACCTAAATAGGGTTGTCTTAATTCTTTTACCAGCATTCTTTGAGCCGTTTCCGTAATGTACTGCAGGCGATTGATGTCCTCTTGACTCACAGCGCTACTAAATAGAGATTTGACAACCGTTTGGAAAGCTAAATCATTTAAAATAGGAAATATATCAATCGTACTGTTCGCTTCAATACGCCTATATTCTAATAAAATGGCACTGTGTATAGACTGTAATAAATTCTCTAACTGCTTTTTATGAAAGGCAGGTTGAATAAGTTTTCTTTGCTTGCGCCAATGATCTCCTTCAGAGGTTAATAGGCCTTTGCCAACGTATTTGACTAAATCTTCAGTTTGGATTTTAGACTTAACGTAGTTACGTTGATTCTTTTGAAGCACGTACTCGGCAAGACCTGCATCTCTACAAAAATAAACACTTGTATTAAGTCCTATTTTTAAGCGAAATACATCTCCTAAGCTGACAAAGTTATGATGATGAAATGGTAGAGGGTTTTTTAAAATATCAAACGAATGCTTTAAGAATCGTATTAAAGGTACTGTTAGTATTTCTCGTTTATCTGACATCATAAAAGATTGACCAAAATAAAATTGGCTTATTATTAATCGCTATTTTTCGTTTTCAATTTCTTGCCTAACAAAAGCTACTGCATTGGCGTTAGGTTTTATATCTAAATGTAACTTTTGACTCAATATTTTTAAAAATGAGGCTCCTAAAAAAATAATTTGTGACGTATAATAGACCCAAAGCATAATTAAGGCCAATATACTTGCCGAGCCAAATGTAGAAGACAAATGGCTTTTGCCTAGATATGCCGTAATTCCCAACTTCCCAAGGACAAATAGAAGTCCAGTAAAAACGCCACTAATAAGGGCTGGTTTCCAATGGACTTTTGCATCACCTAAAAACTTAAACATAATGGCAAAAAGTATCGAAATAATTAGAAACGACGATACATGTTCATAGAAGATATACAACTTATACTCTTTACTTAAAAACGACATGTATTCTACTAAGTAAGCATTGGCAAATGTGCTTACAATCAAAATAAAAAACAAAACCATTAAGAGTATAAACGAATACATGTGCTTCGTGAAATATCTGAGAATACTATTTTTAGGCTTAGCCTTAATATTCCAGATATTATTAAACGCATTATGAATTTGACTAAATATTCCTGAAGCACTTAAAACTAGGGTTACAACACCTAAAATACTCGTTAGAATAGAGTTATTATTAATATGTTGATGCTTTATTATATCTTGAATTTGTAATGCTGCTGTACTCCCTAATGTATCTTTGAGTTGGGTAAATACTTCTCCAGACACAGCCTGCTTTCCAAATACAATACCCATTATTGATACAACAATTATGATTATTGGAAATATTGAAAACACGGCATAGTAGGCTAAAGCCGCACCTTTTTGAAACGTATTACTATTAAAGAAATGATTAAAAACCTCTTTTAGAAACTTTATCATTTAGACGTTATTTTTATTAGCTTCAAAGTGAATCGGTTTATCAAAGATATTAACCCCTCCTTTTACTCCAAAGTCGAGGGTTGTTACAGCATAAGCCAACGAGATGTCTTCTTCTTCGAAACGTTTTTTAATTCTCATAACAATCTCATTCATGGCGCTTAAATAATCTTTTTGATGGGTAAACTTAATCCAAAAACGAAGCTCAAAATTATAAGAATAACTTCCTATTTCAGTGAAATAGAAATCGATCACTTCATTTTTCAAAACAGCATTAATCTTATCTACTTCTTCCAAAGAAGCGCGCCTTACTAAATCTAAATCATCACCATAAGAGACGCCACTTTTAAAAATAACTCGGCGCTTACCAAAGGTCGAGTAGTTTGTAAATGTATTATTATAAATGAGCTGATTAGGCACAAAAACTTCTTGACCTGAAATGGTTTTAATAGATGTAGTAATCCCACCAATATCTTCTATCGTACCAAAAGTGCCATCTATATCGACCCAATCTCCTTTTTTAAATGGTCTTTGCATGTTAAGTAAAAACCCAGCAAATGCATTGGACGCAATATCTTTAAACGCAAAACCTGCTACAATACCAACAATACCTGCACCAGCCAATAATTTTGTTAAAACACTTTCAAGACCTAGGACTTCGAGTGCTATAAACATCCCTGATAGTAAAAAGAAAAAGTAGATAATTACAGAAATAAGTTTCGCAACATCCGACTGTTTTTTAAATACTCTAGAATAAAACCGCAATCCTAATATTTTAAAGCCTTTGGCGATAAAATAAAAAACAACAACAATTAATATCGCCAAGGCAACTTTAGGTAAATAGCCTACAAACGAATCTCCCCATTTATCTAGTAATTGATTAATATTTTTAATATCATCCATAATGCACTATCCTTTCTTTCGTTCTGTCTTTTTATAAATAAATTCAACTAAAAAACTAAATGCGATTATTCCTAAAGCAATAAAAACGTCAACTTTACTTACAGAATAGTGCTGAACTAATAAAGCTATCATAGCTAAAAAACATAAGACAGCACCAATTATAGGAATGCTCTTTTTTCCATTTATTTCTTTTGATAACTTAAATCCTGTAAAATTCACAATTGAGAAAATAAGCAGAAACCCGACGCTTCCAGCCGTTGAAATACTTTCAAGTTTTAAGGTATTTACCAGAATTATTGTAGCTATAGTTGTTACTAATAACCCAATTGGTTGATTCCAAAGTTGGCACGTAAACTGTTTTGGTAATTCGTCATCTTCTGCAATTTCGTAATTAACCTTACTTCCACCATATAATGATGCGTTGATTGCCGAAAATGTAGAAATCAATGCTGCAATTGTAATAATCGTAAAACCTACTTTACCTAGCATAGGTTTTGCCGCTTCGGCCAAGACGTAATCTTGTGCTGTAGCAATTTCACTAAACGCTAAAGATCCAACGGTTATTGCTGCAATAATTATATACAAGAATATTACAAAAATAACAGACCAAAAATATGCTCTTGGTATGTTCTTTTTAGGGTTTTCTATATCTGGTGCAGCATTTGCAATTAATTCAAAACCTTCATAAGCGACAAAAATTACCATTCCGGCTGTGAGTAATTTAAAAGGTGATTCCCAATGTTCTGGAGACAATTGTTCTAAATGTGGGTTTCCAAATAAGCCGTAGAGTCCAAAGCCAACAAAAGACAGTAAAATAATTAATTTTATGACAACAGCATAAGACTCTATTTTTCCAACAACAACAATACTGTAATAGTTGATAAATGCAGCTATGAGTACAATGGCCGTAGCATATATGTGTGAATCAACGACCTTGTCTCCCGTAAGTTGTAATAAGTTTGGAGCATAAGACCCAAAGGCCGAAGCATATAATGCCAACATAATAATGTAGCTAAACCAAAGTAAATTATTAATTCCTCCACTAAATAACCCAATACCAAAACCTTGGTTTACAAATTTAACTGTACCTCCCCTGTCTGGGTATTTCAAGGATAATTTCACATAGCTATATGATGTAATTAGCGCAATTAAACCAGCAATTAAAAATGAGACAGGAGTTCCTCCTTTAGCGAGTGCAGCAGCAAGGCCAAGCACGGCAAAAATTCCACCGCCAACCATACCACCTATTCCGATAGACATGGCTTCTTTTAATCCTATTTTTTTACTCATAATTTACAGATTTAAAAATATGCTTTACTACTCCACTATAAGGTATTTAGAATAACCCTCCTTGAATTGGCCCTTTAATCTTACCCAGATGCTTATACGCAAGCTCGGTTACTTCTCGTCCTCGAGGTGTTCGCATAATAAACCCTTGTTGAATTAAAAAAGGCTCATATACCTCTTCAATAGTTTCGGCGCTCTCACTTACAGCGGTTGCTAAGGTTGTAATCCCCACAGGACCTCCTTTAAACTTATCGATAATTGTTTCCAAAATTTTATTGTCCATTTCATCTAAACCATGTGCATCTACATTAAGTGCCTCTAGAGCAAATTTTGCAATTTTAATATCGATACTTCCATTTCCTTTTATTTGGGCAAAGTCGCGTACTCTTCTTAATAAAGCATTTGCAATTCTTGGCGTTCCTCTGCTTCGTCCAGCAATTTCAACTGCAGCTTCCATTGAGATAGGCACATTTAAAATAGAAGCACTACGCTGAACAATTGTTGTCAATAATTCTGTGTTATAATATTGAAGTCTACTTTGAATTCCGAAACGTGCTCGCATTGGAGAAGTTAATAGTCCCGATCGCGTTGTAGCTCCAACGAGAGTAAACGGATTTAAATTGATCTGAACCGTCCTAGCATTTGGTCCAGACTCGATCATAATATCAATTTTATAATCTTCCATTGCAGAATATAAATACTCTTCAACAATTGGGCTTAAACGATGTATTTCATCAATAAACAAGACATCGCGATCATCAAGGTTAGTAAGTAAGCCTGCGAGGTCTCCTGGTTTATCTAAAACAGGGCCAGAGGTTACTTTGATACCAACATTAAGTTCGCTTGCCAAGATATGTGCTAAAGTTGTTTTACCAAGACCAGGAGGGCCATGAAACAAAGTATGATCTAGGGCTTCGTCTCGACCATTAGCTGCTTGAACAAAAATTTGAAGATTTTCTAAAACCTGATCTTGACCTGTAAAATCATCAAATGATAAGGGTCTTAATTTTTTTTCTACATCTAGTTCTTCTGGAGAAAAATTATCGTTTGTTGGATCTAAGTTTTCATTCATGTTTACAGCTTGCTAGTAAGGACATCCCTTTTAAGGATTATCAAATCAAATTTAATAATAACAAATTACATTATGGATAGTTTTTGAATTGAACTCCCTTCAATTACAATAAAAGATATAGCGCTCGAACCAACTCTTGATTTTATGACATTGCTTTCAGTTTTATTTTCTTTTATTGAGAACGCATCATCCTCGCCAGGAACTATTGGAATAAGATAATCATCTGAAAGTTTTAGAAATCTATTCGTTAATCGCACATAGCGTTCATATTTGTTATACTCATCGCAAATGTCAAAGTGAATGGTAAAGTCTTGTTTTATTCCATTAATCTCAACAAATTGCTTTTTAAGATTATACCTTTCGTCATTCGTATTCTTGTATGCGGTTTCGAAATAATTAATAAAATATTCCGAATACTCTTCTTTTAATTCATAAATGATTCTGTTGTCTTCGCTATGCTTAATCTTGTTTTGACATGATAAACAGAATACAAAAAGAAAAACACAAAATTTAAACCTAGGCATACTCAAATATAATGAAAAAGACCTTTAATGTATGTACACTAAAGGTCTTTGTTTATTTATAATATACCTTACTTAAAAGGTCTTTAATTAATGTTGTAATTCTTCTTCGCCATCATACAATGGTACATTTTGAGGTACGAAATCATCATCGTGACCTGGTTTACTATAATCATAAGCCCAACGATGTACATGAGGAATCTCACCTGGCCAGTTTCCGTGCATATGCTCTACTGGCGCTGTCCATTCTAATGTATTTGATCTCCATGGATTCTGTACTGCTTTCTTTCCGTAGAAAATAGAGTAGAAGAAATTCCATAAGAATACTAACTGGAAGACTCCACCTACTATAGCAAACATTGTAATCACAACATTCGCATTTGCAGTATCATCAAATAATGGGAAATTAGAATTCGTATAATAACGTCTTGGTAAACCTGCCATTCCTATAAAGTGCATTGGAAAAAATACCCCATAAGCACAGATTGCAGTTACCCAGAAATGTAAATATCCAAGATTTTTGTTTAGCATTCTACCAAACATTTTAGGGAACCAATGATAGATTCCTGCAAACATTCCATAAAGTGCTGAGATACCCATTACTAAGTGGAAGTGTGCCACAACAAAATACGTATCATGCACATTTATATCTAATGCACTATCACCTAAAATAATACCAGTAAGACCACCTGTTATGAACGTTGATACTAAACCGATAGAGAATAGCATAGCTGGATTCATTTGAAGGTTACCTTTCCAGAGCGTGGTAATATAATTAAATGCTTTTACTGCGGAAGGAATTGCAATTAACAAGGTTGTAAATGTAAATACTGAACCTAAGAATGGATTCATTCCTGAAATAAACATATGGTGACCCCAAACAATCGTTGATAAAAAGGCAATGGCTAATATGGACATAACCATGGCGCGATAACCAAAGATTGGCTTACGTGAGTTTGTTGCTATAATTTCGGAAGTGATTCCTAAGGCTGGTAATAATACAATGTATACTTCTGGGTGACCCAAGAACCAAAATAAGTGTTCAAACAATACCGGAGAACCCCCTTGGTAATGTAAAACTTCACCTTGAATAAATATATCAGATAAGAAGAATGATGTTCCAAAACTTCTATCCATAATTAATAATAAAGCCGCTGATAATAAAACAGGGAACGATACTACACCAATAATAGCAGTTACAAAGAATGCCCAAATTGTTAACGGTAGTCTTGTCATAGACATACCTTTAGTACGTAAATTGATAACCGTTACAATATAGTTTAACGATCCTAACAAAGACGAAGCAATAAATATTGCCATTGAAACTAGCCATAAAGTCATCCCTGCACCAGATCCACCTTGAGCCATTGGTAATGCACTTAGAGGAGGATAAATTGTCCATCCAGCCGCTGCAGGTCCTGCTTCTACAAATAATGAGATAACCATAACCACACTAGAAAGGAAAAATAACCAGTATGAAATCATGTTTAAGAATCCTGAAGCCATATCACGTGCTCCAATTTGCAATGGAATAAGGAGGTTACTAAACGTACCACTTAACCCTGCAGTTAATACAAAGAATACCATGATAGTACCATGTATGGTCACTAATGCTAAATAAATATCTGCATCCATAACACCTCCAGGAGCCCATTTACCTAGTAATGCTTCAAACAATACATTAGGTTGCTCTGGCCATGCAATTTGCATACGGAACATTATTGACATCAAAACTCCAATAACTCCCATAATAGTACCTGTAATAAGGTACTGCTTAGCAATCATTTTATGATCTTGACTAAATATATATTTAGTAACAAAAGTCTCTTTATGATGATGTCCGTGATCGTCGTGTTCGTGAGTATCTGCGTGTGCTGACATAATCTATTTTCTTTTAAATCTTTTTAGTTAGTTAAGGAATTTTTGAATGTTTTTTGCTCTTTCATCCAAGCGTCATACTCTTCTTGAGTTTCTACAATAATTTTCATTTGCATATTGTAATGTGATTTTCCACAAATCTTATTACATAGCAATAAGTAGTCGAACTCATATATAACATCCTGCGTTCCTACAGCCTCAATAGCTGCTCTATTCTTTGCTCTAATCGCGTTAATGTTTTCAACTTTTTCAACGATATCAGGATTCTTACGCATCTCTGCAGTAGTCACTGTTGGTGTAAAACCAAATTGTGTAATCATACCAGGTACGCAATTCATTTGGGCTCTAAAATGAGGCATATAAGCCGAGTGTAATACATCCTGAGAACGCATTTTAAATAACACAGGTCGTCCTACAGGTAAATGTAATTCTGTTACAATCACATCATCTTGTCCATTTGGATCAGACTCATCTAGTCCTAAAATATTAGCACGATTATTATCAATAAGTCTTACATTAGCCATTCCTAATACATTATCTTCTCCTGCATAACGCGCTTTCCAGTTAAATTGCTGCGCATACAACTCAACAACTAATGGATCATCACTTTCATCAACATTCATAATGCTTGTCCATGTAAATAAACCATAGATGATTAAACCAGCTAACACAATAACAGGAATAAATGTCCAGATAGCCTCTAATGTATTATTATCGGCATAGAATAAGGCTTTACGCCCTTTTTCTCCTTTATATTTAAAAGCAAAATAATGCAGTAAAAACTGAGTAAAAGTTTGAACAATAAAAATGATAACCATTGATATGATCATCAAATTGTCAATTTGAACACCATGCTCTGACGCAGCATTAGACATTAAAGGTTGGTCTCCCAAATACCAAAAACTAGCAATAGTTATGGCATAGATGAAGATTAAAAATCCCATCATTAAATACCCGTTAATTCTATTGTCTTTATCTGTAGCTACTTGATCATTTGAAGTGCCTACTTGAGCTAAATCAAATATCTTAACCATTTGCCAAATGGCAACAGCTATGAAAAGTACTATTATAATTGTTAAAAAAGCAGTCATTGTCGTTTCTGTTCTTTATAAATTTTATTAATAATGGAAATGTTCACTTTCCTTAATGAAAGGATTTCGTTTTGGTTCTAAAGACGCCTTGGTCAATGCTGTAAACACAATGAATATAAATAATCCAGCGAAAAGAAGTATTGAACTAATTTCTGGAATACCGATAGACCATTGATCTCCAACTGTAGCAGGCATAATCATGTTAAATATATCTATATAGTGACCAACTAAGATTACAATCCCTGCCATAATAACAAACCATGGAATACGTTTGTAATCACTATTCATTAATACAAGTAATGGGAATACAAAGTTCATTGCTACCATACCTATAAATGGTAATTGGTAGTCTTGGAACCTCGTCACAAAATAAGTTACCTCTTCTGGAATATTTGAATACCAGATAAGCATAAATTGAGAGAACCATAGATATGTCCAGAAAATACTAAACGCAAACATGAATTTAGCTAAATCATGTATATGGCTATCATTAACCTTTGGTAAAAGTCCTTTAGATTTCAAGTAAATTGTAATCATTGCGATTACTGTAATACCACAAACCATCATTCCTGCAAGTACGTACCATCCAAATAATGTTGAGAACCAGTGAGGATCTACACTCATTATCCAATCCCATGACATCATAGATTCTGTGTATAGGAAGAACACTAAAAATGCAGCAGAGATACGGAATGTTTTCTTAAAGTTTTTATTATCATCTGCTTTATCTTGAGCAATTGAAAATTTACGAGAGAAATGTCTATATAAGTACCAACCACCAACAAAGATTAAACCTCTAATTAGGAATCCCCAATAGTTCAACCATCCTTTCTTACCATGAACTAGTTTATCAAATTTATCACTATCAGGATCGACCATATCAGGATTCATCCAGTTAAATATAGCATCATGTCCAATAAAATGAGAAAGAGAAGCAATCAATAAAACAATTAATGCTCCTGGTAACATATAAGCAGTTATTCCTTCCATGACTCTTAAAAGTAGTGGAGACCAACCTGCTTGAGCTGCATACTGAACCGCATAAAATGCTAATACACCAAGTGCAATCATAAAGAAAAAGAATGCAGCAACATATAATGCAGACCAAGGTCTGTTATGCATTCCGTGCATCACATGATTTACATGTTTTGTGTGTTCGTCAACTTCAGCATGCCCTCCTTCTGTTGCTTCAGACACAGCATGTGATCCTTCTGTAGCATGAGCATCGCTATCCGCTGCCTCATGGTGACCTGCATCTTCTCCATGACCACCGCCATGATGAGATTCATTAGCCAACATAGTTTCTACTTGTTCGAAAGTTTTGTTAGATGTGAAAAAACCATAAGCAACGCCAATTGCACCTATTATCATTAGGCCGATTGCAGCTGATTTTAATTTACTTGAAAATGTATACATATCTATATATAATCTTTATCTATCTTATTTTTCTAAGTCTGCTTTAAGTTTCAATACGTAATCAACAACTTGCCAGCGTTCCTCTTCATTTAATTGGTTAGCATACGAACCCATTGTATTTTTCCCATAATAAATAGTATGGTAAATACTACCAGCGGTAATTGCTCTTCCTGCATCATCGTAACTAGGAACCCCTAATATTTTTTCTCGCTTCACTAAGTTTCCTTGTCCGTTACCTTTTTTACCATGACAAATTCCACAGTAGATATCATATAATTCTCCTGCTCTTGGACTATCAATTTGAGTAGAATCTAAAGGACTCGTCAATGTTTCTTTTGCAAGGATATAACCTTCGTTGGTGTTTTCAATTTCAAACGGCATATGTCCTCCTCTTGGAATTGAACCTTCAGCAGGTATTAGCGCTTCCATATCATTCTTTAATATCTCTTTGCCATCAACCATAACTTTAGCCTCTTGGTAAGTTTCATAACCTACAGGCTCATACATATTTGGCATAAACTGGTAATTAGGTCTTGTATCCTTTTTACAGGCAACAACACTTGCAAATACCATGAGTACTACTACTATTTTAAATAAGCTTTTCATCTTTATCAATTAATGCGCTTTATCAATTAAATTAATTTCTACTGCTCCAGTTTCTTTCAATAAATTAGAGAGTTCTTGTTCGTTATCATGAACTGCGATTTCCATTAAAAAATGATCATCTGTTGTTCTTGGGTCTGGATTTTCAGCTTTCTTAAATGGCCACATTCTACTTCTTAAATAAAAGGTGATAACCATAAGGTGGGCAGCAAAAAATACAGTTAACTCAAACATAATTGGTACAAATGCTGGCATGTTTTCGATATAGCTAAAACTTGGTTTTCCACCAATATTTTGAGGCCAATCTTGAATCATAATGAAATTCATCATAACAATTGCCACAGTTAAACCAACACAACCATACATAAATGATGCAATAGCTATTCTTGTTGGAGCGAGTCCCATAGCCTTGTCCAATCCGTGAACTGGAAAAGGTGTATATATTTCTTCAATATGATGGTGTGCAGACTTAACCTTTTTAACGGCTGCCATTAAAACATCATCATCTGTATAAATAGCGTGAATTACTTTTGAAGCTTCCATGTACTATTTTTAGTTTATTAATTTTTTAGCTTGACCAGACCAATCATCACGTTCTGCTCTTCCAGGGAAAGAACCAGTGATAGCATCTAGTAAGTCATATTCTCTTTTTGTCATTTTACTTACTTGTAAAAATGTATAGATACCAATACTATTAAGTACTTCTTCCATTTTAGGACCAATACCATTTACCTTTTTCAAGTCGTCGGCTGTTTGTGTATTAGAATCAAACGCTCCTATACTACCTAATAAGTCATTAACTTTAGCCGAATTATCTTCTTCTGAAACTGCTTTAGGCACTTCAGTATTAACATTCGAAATAACATTAGAAGTTCTAGAATCTGCTCCAGTTCCAACTAAACTGTCTCCACGTTCTCTAATGTTTTTATAACGTTCTCCAGAAGACTTCAAAATCGTCTTAACTTCTGCCTGAGCAATTACAGGGAATGTTCTAGCATATAATAAGAAGAGTACAAAGAAGAACCCGATCGTTCCAATAAATATTCCAATATCAACAAAGGTTGGCTGGAACATTGTCCATGAAGAAGGTAAGTAATCTCTATGTAATGATGTTACAATAATTACGAAACGTTCAAACCACATTCCTACGTTTACAACAATAGAAATAAAGAATGAGAACATGATACTTGTTCTTAATTTTTTGAACCACATGAACTGAGGAGAGAATACATTACATGACATCATCATCCAATACGCCCAAGCGTAAGGTCCTGTTGCTCTATTTAAGAATGCATATTGTTCATATTCAACTCCAGAATACCAAGCAATAAATAACTCAGTAATATATGCTACACCAACGATAGAACCAGTAATCATTATGACAATATTCATTAACTCGATGTGTTGTACTGTGATATAATCTTCAAGACTACATACTTTTCTCATAATAATGAGGAGCGTATTTACCATCGCAAAACCAGAGAAAATCGCTCCAGCAACGAAGTAAGGCGGGAAGATTGTTGTATGCCATCCAGGAATAACCGAGGTAGCAAAGTCAAACGATACAATGGTGTGTACAGAAAGTACTAATGGTGTTGCCAAACCTGCAAGTACCAATGATACTTCCTCAAAACGTTGCCAATCTTTAGCACGTCCTGACCATCCAAAACTCAATAATGAATAAATTTTCTTTTGGAAAGGCTTTACAGCTCTATCACGAATCATCGCAAAATCAGGTAATAAACCAGTCCACCAGAATACCAATGAAACTGATAAATACGTCGAGATTGCAAATACATCCCAAAGTAATGGAGAGTTAAAGTTTACCCAAAGCGAACCAAATTGGTTTGGTATTGGTAATACCCAGTATCCTAACCATGGACGACCCATGTGAATAATTGGGAATAAACCTGCTTGGACTACCGAGAAAATTGTCATTGCTTCTGCAGAACGGTTAATTGCCATTCTCCATTTCTGACGGAAAAGTAATAGTACTGCAGAAATTAATGTTCCTGCGTGACCAATACCAACCCACCAAACGAAGTTAGTAATATCCCAAGCCCAGCCAACGGTTTTATTTAAACCCCAAGTTCCGATACCTGTAGAAATTGTATAGATAATACACCCAATTCCCCAAAGGAAAGCGACAAGTGCTATTGAAAATACAATCCACCAAGATTTATTTGCTTTTCCTTCAACAGGCGCTGCCACATCTACCGATACATCGTGATATGATTTTTCTCCTGTAACTAAGGGTCTTCTAATAGGTGCTTCGTAATGAGACGCCATAATCTATTATAATTGTTTCTTAATTAATTTTTATGCTTCTGTTGTATTTCTCACTTTAGTATGATACTGAACATTTGGTTTAGTACCGACACTTTCTAATAAGTGATACATACGATCATCTTCTTTTAGTTTTGCAACTTTACTGTGCTTATCGTTGATATCTCCAAACACCATCGCTCCACTGCTACAAGCTGCAGAACACGCTGTTTTGAAATCACCATCTTTAACTGGGCGTCCGTCACGCTTAGCATCAAGAATTGTTTTCTGTGTCATTTGAATACACATAGAACACTTTTCCATCACACCACGAGAACGTACAACGACATCTGGGTTTAATACCATACGACCTAAATCGTCATTCATGTAGTAATCAAACTCATCGTTATTGTTGTATAAGAACCAGTTAAAACGACGTACTTTATACGGACAGTTATTTGCACAATAACGTGTACCTACACAACGGTTATATGCCATATGATTTTGACCTTGACGACCATGTGATGTTGCCGCTACTGGACAAACAGTTTCACAAGGTGCATGGTTACAATGTTGGCACATTACTGGTTGGAATACTACTTGAGGATTATCAGCTGGATCTTCTAATCTAGCAAATGTAGATAAAGAACCGTCGCCTTCACCATCACCAAATAGATAGTTTCCTAATCCTAATCCATCAGCATCATCTTTTTCAACAAGATCTTCTTCGAACGTGTCATTAGATGAGTAATATCTATCTATTCGTAACCAGTGCATATCACGGCTACGTCTAACTTCCACTTTACCAACTACAGGAACATTATTTTCAGCATGACATGCAATAACACATGCGCCACAACCTGTACAGGCATTTAAGTCGATTGATAAGTTAAAGTGATGTCCAATTGAACGATCAAACTCATCCCATAAATCAACTTTCTCAGAAGTTACTTCAACAGGTTCGTGATTTAAAGATACCGTTGGAATAGCATTCCAATGATTTCTGTCTTTAGAGTTAAAAATCTCTAATGTCGTTTCTCTTACAAGATCACCACGACCCATTAATGTATTTTGCAACTGTGTACAAGCAAATTCATGCTCGCCACCAATATCTTTTAATGAGACATCGGTTTGAGTTGTATTAAAATCTTTATAGAAATGGTACGCATTCTTTCCAGTTTGCATATCCGCTTTTAAACCATCTTTACGACCATAACCTAAGGCTAAACCAATAGAACCTTGTGCTTGCCCAGGTTGAATAATAACAGGTACTGTTACAGGAACTCCATTTACAGTTAACTCTACTAAACTAGAGTTTAAGCCTCCATTTGCAACATGCCAGTTTTTAACTTGATACTTCTCTGCATCCTTAGCAGACATTGTCAAGTAGTTATCCCAAGTTGTTCGTGTTAAAGGATCTGGTAATTCTTGTAACCAAGGGTTATTAGCTTGCTGACCATCACCCATACTCACTTTAGTATATAGTGATAACTCTAAACCTGCACTAGGCTTAGCAGATGCTAAAGCTCGTGCCGCACTTCCTGCTGAAACAGCTGAAGCAGTTGGTTCTGCATCTGCAGATGTATCATCGGTAGATGTATCAGCATCGGCAGTTGTATCTACAGTTTCTGTAGCAATACTGCCAACATAAACACCATCTTGTAATGCTTTATTAAAAGATGATCCTGTTAAAATATTACTTCCCCAAGCCTCTTTTATGTACTCGCGATAGCTTTTATCACTACCTGTCCATAATAATAACGCTTGTTGGAATTGACGTGTATCAAACAACGGACGAATTGTCGGTTGCATTAAACTATAATGTCCTTTTTTAAGCTCAACATCTCCCCAAGATTCTAAATAGTGAGGTGCTGCAGCAACATATTGTGAAACCTTAGCCGTTTCATCTGCTTTCATCGAAAACAAAATCGATAAGTCTGTCTCAGCTAAACCTGCAGCAAAATCTGAAGCATTAGGTAAAGTGTACATTGGGTTAACACCACTCATGATGATACCTCCAACATTACCCGCTTTCATATCTGCTACTAATTTAGAAACAGATGCGTTATTACCTTGTCTTGTTAATATAGGAGTCTCTGGATCAAACGCTTTACTTCCAAGGGCTTCATTGATGGCAATGGCAACTGTTTGCGCATTCACGTCTTGAATACCTGTTACTAAAACACCATTACCTCTAGCTAGTTTTAATTCTGAAGCCGCCTTTTGAACAGCTGTATTTATATGTTCTGGTAAATCTACAGATACTGCTCCACCAACCACTTCGCTATATAATTTAGCTAAAGCAAGTTTTTGCTGAGTTGGTGTTAATGGCACACGTTTATCTGCGTTCGCGCCAGTAAGTGACATATTAGATTCAAACTGAATGTGGCGTGACATTTTTCCATCTTTAGGAACGCGACCTTGCGCATATCCAGCGTCAAATCCTCCACCTTGCCAATCTGATAAGAAATCGGCTCCAACAGAAACAATAGTAGTTGCTTTTGAGAAATCGTAGCTTGCCATTCCACGTGTACCATACTGAGCTTGATATGCATCTAGCGCAGCAGATTCTGAAACTGCATCATAAACCACGTGACGAACATTTCCGTATTTCGCTTTAAATTCTGCAATTAATTTTGACGTTGAAGGACTTGCATACGTTTGTGTTAGTATTACAATCTCCTTACCAGCATTCATCAAGTCTGTTAGACTTTGATTAGTCTCAGCATCAAAGGTTTCCCAAGAAATAGCGCTTCCACCTTTCATTGGGCCTTTAACTCTTAAACTATCATATAGTCCTAAAACAGAAGCGTTAACTCTTGCATTAGCACTATTATTTGTTTTTGCTAAGTTGTTGTTTTCAATTTTGATTGGACGACCTTCACGTGTTTTTACTAAAACACTAGCAAAATCAAATCCGTTTGCAATTGTCGTTGCATAGTAGTTAGCTACACCAGGAGTAATAGACTCTGGTTGCACTACATAAGGAATTGATTTTATTACAGGTCCTTCACAAGCTGCTAAAGATGCAGCAGCAGTACTAAAACCTACATACTTCAAAAAGTCACGACGCGTAGTAGAAGAGGCTTCTAATGTTTCTTTATCTCCTAAAAATTCATCAGTAGGAATCTCTTCAACAAATTCATTTTGTTTTAGCGTCTCAACAATAGAGCTATTCTCTTTTAGCTCTTCAACACTTTTCCAGTATTTCTTGTTTGATGACATATTATATAATTGAATTACTTCTTATTAAATTTATTAATAGTGACACTTACCACATTCTAGTCCACCCATTTGAGCGACAGTAAGTTTGTCTACACCATATTTTTTAGATAATTGCTCATGTATTTTAGTGTAATACGCATTATCTTTTACATTTACATCTGTTTCTCTATGACAGTTGATACACCATCCCATCGTTAAAGATGAATATTGATATACAACTTCCATTTCCTCTACAGGACCATGACATGTTTGACATTCTACACCAGCAACAGTAACGTGTTGTGAGTGATTGAAATATGCAAAGTCTGGAAGGTTATGAATTCTAACCCATCTTACTGGTTTAGATTCTCCTGTGTAGTTTTGACCATCCCATCCAACAGCATCATATAACTTTTGGATTTCGGCATTGTAATCTTTATTAAATTCTGCTAGACCTTGTTGTTGCGTCTCAGGAGATACTTCAAATACAGATTTGTGACAGTTCATACAAATATTAAGTGAAGGAATACCAGATGTTTTACTTACTCTAGAAGATGAGTGACAGTACTTACAGTCAACACCGTTTTCACCAGCGTGAATTCTATGTGAGAAATGTATTGGTTGTACAGGTTCGTAACCTTGATCTACACCTATTTGAGATAAATATCCATAAACAAAATATGCACTCGCTAATAAGAAGAAGATTGCAGTCACCAATACTAAAAATTGATTTTGAACAAAAGCTTTCCATATTGGAAGGCTCTTATCTTTAGTAGCAGCTTCAATCCCTTTTTCTTCAGCAAAACGATTTAATGTACGTCTTACTAACACTAAAGCCATTGCTAATAATGCAAATAACACAGCTAAAGCGCCTAAGATTAATTTGTTTGAGATTCCTTCTGCTTGAGAAACCTCTCCACCTTCAGGTTTAACATAACCTGGACAATCAGGAGAAGATTGCGGATTTAGTTCACAAGGATCCACAGCCGTAAAAGCTAAAATATCTGTAATATCCTGATCTGATAAAGCAGCAAACGCATTCATTGGCGTCTGACTGTATTCATTGTAAATCTTATTTGCATAAGCATCGCCAGAACTAATTAAATCGGCACTATTTCTAATCCATTTATTTAACCACTCTCTATCTAAACCTTGATCTTCTTCCAAACGCGCCTGAACATTTCTCAACGCAGGACCTGTCATAACACGGTCTAGGTTGTGACAAGAAGCACAATTGGTATTAAATAAAGCTTTTCCTTTTGAAATGTCGCCTTCTTGGGCATTAAGTGAAGTGGAAAACGTGAGTAAAATAACCAGTCCTAAATAAGGAATCTTTGAGGCTAGTTGACGGTAAATCACCTGTATCATATTGTTAGTTGAATTATCTTCTAAACTTTGGTATGATTTTTTCATTATTACTATTGAAAAAAACGTTTGTAAAATCTCATGCAAAAATAACATATAAAGTCGATTTTGGAAATGTTACAGAACTGTTAATTGATAATTTATAAGGATTCTAAATAATATTTTAGCCGCCAATTTAGTTATTAATTTTAACTCTGGAAACAACAGTCAAAAAAAAACGTTTTCTTTGTACTAAATTTCAAAAATTATGAAAGTAAATAATCTCAAAATAGCAGTCTTAATTTTAGCTTTCTTGGCTATTGGAAACCAGACCTTTGCCCAAGATGGAACGGTTACTATTGACCAAGACAGTGACATCACGAAGCTCTTAGAATATAAGAAAGATGTAAAAACTGCCGATTTATATAAAATACAATTAGATTTTGGATCGCGATCTGAGGCTATGGCTTTGCGCCAAAAATTTAGAAACACATTTTCGCAATGGCCATCAGAATTAGTTTATGAAACTCCTAATTATAAAGTTTGGGTTGGAAATTTTAATACGCGACTAGAAGCAGATATTGCACTCTTAAAAATTAAAAAGAAATTTTCAAAAGCTATGGTTTTCGAACCTAAAAAAGAAGATTAAAGCTAGGGCTTAGAAAACCACGATAAAGCATATAAAAAAAGCGACTTAATTAAGTCGCTTTTTTTATTCTCTATTTGTTATGTATTTATTACTTGAGTTTCTTTTTCACCTCAACTTCTTGGAATGCTTCTAATACATCATCCACTTGTATATCATTGTAACCTTTAAGTTGCATACCACAATCATAGCCTTTAGACACTTCTTTAGCATCATCTTTAAAACGTTTCAACGATACCAATTCACCTGTATGAATAACAACACCATCTCTAATTAAACGGATTCCAGAATTTCTAAAGATTTTTCCGTTAGTTACCATACATCCAGCAATAGTACCAATTTTCGAAATCTTAAAGGTTTCTCTAATTTCAGCAGTACCAGTAATCTCTTCTTTAAGCTCTGGAGATAACATACCTTCCATCGCATCTTTAAGATCATTGATTGCATCATAGATAATTGAATATGTTCTGATATCGATTTCTTCCTTATCTGCTATTTGACGTGCATTACCCATTGGACGCACATTGAACCCAATAATAATGGCATCTGATGCTGTTGCCAACAAGACGTCACTTTCGGTAATAGCTCCAACTCCTTTGTGAATGATTTTAACTTCAATTTCTTCAGTAGAGAGCTTTTGGAACGAATCTGTTAAGGCTTCAACCGATCCATCCACATCACCTTTCAATATAATATTAAGTTCTTTAAAGTTACCAAGAGCAATACGACGACCGATTTCATCTAATGTTGTATGCTTAGTTGTTCTTACGGTTTGTTCACGTTGCAGTTGTGTACGTTTAATCGCTATTTGTTTCGCTTCACGCTCATCTTCAAAGACATTGAACTTGTCACCCGCTTGTGGTGCTCCATCTAAACCTAAAATTGACACTGGTGTTGATGGTCCTGCAGCAGCAACTTCGTTACCACGCTCATCATGCATAGCTTTCACTTTACCACTGTTTTTCCCTGCAAGCACATAATCTCCAACACTTAAAGTTCCAGCTTGAACTAAAATAGTAGATACATATCCACGACCTTTATCTAAGAACGCTTCTACAACAGTACCTGTTGCATTTTTATTAGGATTCGCTTTAAGCTCTAACAATTCGGCTTCAAGCAACACTTTTTCAAGTAACTCTTTAATTCCTGTACCATTTTTAGCCGAAATATCATGAGATTGGATTTTTCCTCCCCAGTCTTCAACTAATAAGTTCATTTGAGCTAATCCCTCTTTTACTTTTTCAGGATTTGCACCAGGCTTATCAATTTTATTTATTGCAAAAACAATTGGCACTTCAGCAGCTTGTGCATGGGCAATTGCTTCCTTGGTTTGTGGCATGATAGAATCATCCGCAGCCACTACAATAATTGCAATATCTGTAACTTGAGCACCACGAGCACGCATCGCTGTAAAGGCCTCGTGACCTGGTGTATCAAGGAAAGCAATTTTTTGTCCGCTATCCAACTGAACACCATAGGCTCCAATATGTTGTGTAATTCCACCAGACTCACCAGCAATTACATTTTCTTTACGAATGTAATCCAGTAATGACGTTTTACCATGATCTACGTGACCCATTACGGTTACAATAGGAGCACGTGCTTCTAAATCTTCTGGTTTATCTTCTATTTCTTCAATAGACTCTTCAATATCCGCCGTTACGAAATCTACTTCATAACCAAATTCATCAGCTACAACAGATAAAGTTTCAGCATCTAATCTTTGGTTCATGGTTACCATCATACCAAGCGACATACACGCTGAGATAATTTCTGTCACTGAGACATTCATCATCGTAGCAACCTCACTAGCAGTAACAAACTCTGTTACCTTTAGTATTTTACTTTCAGCCGCTTCTGCCTGTAGATCTTTTTCCGTTTGCTCTCTATGCTGCTCACGTTTTTCTCTACGGTATTTAGCGCCTTTTCCTTTATTAGATTTTCCTTGAAGTTTCTCTAAAGTTTCACGTACCTGTTTCTGTACTTCTTCTGCACTAGGCTCTTCTTTTACAACAGAACGTTTTCCTTGGTTTTTACCTTTGTATCCACCTCTTTGATTTCCGCCTCTGTTATTAGGTCTGTTATCACCACCAGATGGTCCTTTACTAATACGGCGTCTTTTCTTTTTATTATCAGAATCTGAATCAGATTTCTTTTCTTCTTTCTTTTTCTTAGGCTTATTAAACTTAGATAAATCGATCTTATCTCCAGCAATTTTAGGCCCTGAAAGTTTCTTATACTGTGTTTTAAGCGTTTCCTCTACAGGTTCGGCAGGAGTCGCCGGCGTTTCGGTTTTGGCCTCAACTTCTTTTTTAGGCGCTTCTTTGGCTTTTGGTTTCTCAACCGCTTTAGGCGCTGCTTTCACTGGTGCCTCTTCCTTCGCAACTTCCTTCTTCTTAGGCGCTTCTTCCTTCGGGGCTTCTTCTTTTTTAGGGGCTTCTTCCTTAGGAGCTTCCTCTTTTATAGATGCTTCTTCTTTAGCCTCTTCCTTTTCTTTCTTGTTTAAGTCGATTTTTCCAACTTGCTTAGGACCACTTAATTCTGCTTTGGCCTTAACCACTTCACGACTCTTGGCTTCTCTTTGAGCTTTCTCTTCCAATTCACGCTCACGTTGCTCTCGCAACTCTTCTTTTTCTTTTAGCTTCGCTTCGCTAACTTCTAAAGAAGCTACTTTTTTACTAGCGTCGGTTTGAAATTCGTTGGAAAGAATTACATAAACCTCCTCTGATATTTTTGTATTAGGACTCTTCTCTATCTCGACACCTTTTGATTCTAAAAAATCAACTGCGCGATCTATAGAGATGTTTAATTCCCTTAATACTTTATTTAATCTCGTTTGAGCCATAAATTGTGTAATATAACTTAAAAATATATTCTACCAAATTAACTTTTTATTGCATAAGTTTGGTATTAATCTTCGAATTCTTCTTTAAGAATTCTAATAACATCTAAAATTGTTTCTTCTTCTAAATCTGTACGCTTCACTAAATCATCAACATCTTGTTCAAGTACACTTTTTGCGGTATCTAAACCAACTTTACTAAATTCATCAATAATCCATCCTTCGATTTCATCTGAGAACTCAGTTAATTCTACATCTTCTTCAGCACCTTCTCTAAATACATCTATCTCATAACCAGTTAATTTACCAGCTAATCTAATATTGTGACCACCTCTACCAATAGCTTTTGAAACCTCTTCTGGTTTTAATAGCACTTCTGCACGTTTGTTTTCTTCATCAAGTTTGATCGAAGTTACTCTTGCTGGGCTTAATGCTCTAGTGATGAATAATTGTAAGTTATTTGTATAATTAATAACATCAATATTTTCATTCCCTAATTCACGAACAATACCATGAATTCTAGATCCTTTCATTCCAACACAAGCTCCAACAGGATCAATTCTATCATCATAAGAATCTACAGCTACTTTCGCTTTTTCTCCTGGAATTCGCACTACGTTTTTAATAGTGATTAATCCGTCAAATACTTCAGGGATTTCTTGCTCAAACAATTTTTCTAAGAACGCTGGTGCTGTTCTAGACATGATAATTGCTGGCTTATTTCCTTTTAATTCAACACTTTCAATAATTCCTCTAACATTCTCTCCTTTTCTGAAAAAGTCTGAAGGTATTTGTTTATCCTTTGGAAGGATGATTTCGTTACCTTCATCATCTAACAAGATGATTGCTCTATGTCTAATATGATGAACTTCTGCTGAGTAAATCTCTCCTTCTAATTCTTTAAATTGCTTATAAATATTAGTATTGTCATGCTCGTGAATTTTAGAAATCAAATTTTGACGTAATGCCAAAATTGAGCGACGTCCTAAATCTACGAGCTTCACTTCTTCAGCTACATCTTCTCCAACTTCAAAATCAGGTTCAATTTTTTGAGCTTCAGACAATGCAATTTCTTGATTCGGTTCTTCTACTTCATCATCTGCAACAACAATTCTATTTCTCCAAATCTCTAAATCTCCTTTATCTGGATTAATAATAATATCAAAATTATCGTCATCACCATATTTCTTTTTCAATGCATTTCTTAATACATCTTCTAAAATCGCCATTAACGTTACACGATCTATTAATTTATCGTCTTTAAATTCTGAAAAAGAATCAATTAACGCAATATTTTCCATAACTATGAATTAAAATTTTATTACAACTTGAGCTTTTGAAATCGTATCATACGAAATCTCTGCTTGTTTTTTTACGGTTACTTTTCCTTTACCAACTGGCTTAGGTTCTCTTGCCTTCCATTCTAAAAGAATCTTATCCTCATTAACCTGAGTAAGTTTTCCTTCTATGGTTTCGTTCGTTGTTGTTTTCACGCTAAGCATTCTACCTAGGTTTTTTTTATACTGTCGTTTATTAGTAAATGGTGCAGCTGCACCTGCTGATAATACCTCCAACGAAAAATCCTGTTCTTCACGATCTAAGTTATGCTCTATAGCGCGGCTTATAAACATGCAATCTTCAACTAAAACCCCGTTATCTCCGTCAATTACTATTTTAATAGTGTTATCTGTTAACACATCAAAATCAATTAAAAACAAGTCTTCTCGTTGTTTTAATCCTTCGTCTAATAAATTTTTTACAGTCTCTCTGAACATTTTTAGTATAAAAAGAGCGGACTTCCCGTCCGCTCATTATTCTTTTTTCTTCAAACAACGCTGCAAATATACAACATTTTTATTGATTTTTACAACTGCCGATATGTCGATTTTTATTATTAATTTTATGTAATACAAATCAACACATCAAAAATGAAAAAAATACTAGTTCCAACAGATTTTTCACAAGAAGCAGAAAACGCTCTAAAAGTTGCCTCTCAAATAGCAAAAAAACATGGTAGTGAAATCTATTTATTACACATGTTAGAGATTCCAATGCAGGAAATTGATGCCGTGAGTACGCAAGCAGAAGTCCCTGAGGTAATGTTTTTTATGAAAATGGCTCATCAAAAATTTGAAGACATCATGAATAGTGAATACCTCGATGATTTAACTGTGCATGAAATCGTTAAGCCTGATGGTTCTTTTAATGGTATTTCTGAAATTTGCAAAGAACATGGTATTACAATGATTACTATGGGTTCTCATGGCGCAAGTGGTATTAAGGAGATGTTTGTTGGATCTAATGCCGAAAAAGCAGTACGAAACTCTGATGTACCCGTTTTAGTTATAAAAAATAGTCATGATGATTTTAGTGTTGATGATATTGTGTTTGCGTCAGATTTTAAAAACGATAACAAAGAAACCTATAGACAAGCTACAGAGTTTGCAACAGCTTTTGGGGCTCAAGTTCACTTATTAATGGTAAATACTGCTAGTAATTTTACAACCACAAAAAAAGCAAATGACCGCATCATTAATTTTATTGAAGATTACAGCTTCAAAAACTACACTATAAATATTTATAATGACGAATCTGTGGAAAAGGGTGTACTTAACTTTTCAAAACAAATTGATGCCGATTTGATAGGAATAAGTACTCATGGCCGACAAGGAATTGCACATTTCTTTAATGGAAGTATTAGTGAGGACCTTGTTAACCATGCTAAAAGACCAGTAATTACCTTTAAGATTTAATCGTTATACCGTTAAATAAAAAAAGTCTTCCATTTATAGGAAGACTTTTTTGTTGGCCCACTAGGGATCGAACCTAGACTCTTTGGTACCAAAAACCAATGTGTTGCCAGTTACACCATAGGCCAATCTCTTAAAGAGGATGCAAATTTACTACAAAGTTTTATTTGTACAAATAATTTTTTATAAAATAATTAAAAAATGGTAACGTTTACTTAAAATCTATAGCGTTTATCATATTTATTAGTAAATTCGCTCGCATTAAATAGACTATTTTTATGACACATTTCAACTTCAAGAAATGGAATACCATTTTAGGATGGTTAGCTTTTACCGTAGCTTTAATTACCTATGCCTTAACTATAGAGCCAACCGTGAGCTTTTGGGATGCCGGCGAATATATACTTACCTCTTCTAAATTGCAAGTAGGTCATCCTCCTGGCGCACCACTATTTCAAATGCTAGGCGCTTTTTTCTCAATGTTTGCCCTTGAACCTGCCCAAATAGGCGCCATGCTCAATATGATGAGCGCTGTTTCAAGTGCATTCACAATTCTTTTTATGTTTTGGACCATTACAATGTTATTGCGTAAACTGGCCAAAAATGAAGACGAAAAATTATCAAAAAATGCATCTGTAGCTATCTTAGGAAGCGCTCTTGTTGGAAGTTTGGCATTTACATTCACCGATTCGTTTTGGTTTAATGCCGTGGAAACAGAAGTATATGCTATGGCTACCCTAATTATGTCTATACTGTTTTACTTAGGACTGAGATGGGAAAGAGACATGCATGAACCAAGAGGTCATAGATGGTTAATATTAATTGCTTTTGTTATCGGTTTATCTTTTGGGGTTCACTTCATGGGATTATTAACTATTCCTGCTCTAGGACTTATCTATTTCTTTAAGAACTATAAAACAATTACAGTTACAAATTTTATTCTAGCCAATGTAATTTCAGCCGCCATTCTCTTATTTATATTTAAGTTATTATTACCTAATGCGCTTCGTTTCTTTGGCTGGATGGAAGTCACTATTGTAAATAGTATTGGATTACCTTTCCACTCTGGAACAATTATCGCAGCCTTAATTTTAATCGCAGCTTTCTATTTCGGATTAAAATATACGCGTGACAAAGGCTATAAATATGCAAACACATTAACGCTTTGCTTAATTTTTATTTTTATTGGCTTCTCATCATGGACCATGTTACCTATTCGGGCTAATGCCAATGTGATTATTAATGAGAATGATCCTTCGAGCGCAAGAGAATTGCTCGCCTATTACAACTTAGAGCAGTATCCAGAAACACATTTGTTTTATGGACCATTATTTACAGATCAGTACACAGGTTTAGATAGCAACAACCCTTACATAGACGACAAGCCGAAATATGAAAAAGATTATGAAAAAGGAGAATATGTCATTGTAAATGAATGGGAAAACACGAAACAAAATTATAATTCTGATCAGGCCGCATGGTTACCAAGAATGTGGAGCACAGAGCATGCCGAAAATTATATGATGTTTACAGGCTTATTGGATTTTAGAATCAAACCTGAATTTCAAATGGATAATGACGTGCGCCGCGTCGTAAATGAATTTAGGAGCGAAGTTGCTCAGGGAAAAATTGATTATGAAGATTATCATAGCTTCCTCAGACAATTTGGACGTGATTATCTGGACATACAGAAGCCTTCCTTTGGTGACAACCTTTATTACATGTTAGACTACCAATTAGGCTATATGTATTGGCGCTATTTTATGTGGAATTTTGCTGGTAGACAGGACGACATTCAAGGTAAATATGACGATTTACATGGCAACTGGATTAGTGGTATAGATTTTATTGACGAGAGTTCATGGCGTTTAGGGATGTCTCAAGACAATCTGCCTAGTGACGTTGCCAATAACAAGTCTCGAAACACATACTACATGCTACCTTTAATCTTAGGGGTCATAGGGTTTTTATTTGTACTTACTAGAGATCCTAAACGCTTTTGGGTACTCCTTGTTTTCTTCTTATTCACAGGAATAGCCATTCAATTTTACACCAATGTAAGACCATTTGAACCTCGTGAGAGGGATTATTCCGTAGTAGGTTCTTTCTATGTATTTGCTATCTGGATAGGCTTTGGAGTTTATGCCATTTTTGATTTGCTTCGGAAATATGCCAACTCTAAATTTTTGGCACCTGCTATCACCTTAGTTTGTCTATTTCTAGTTCCTGGCATTTTAGCAGCCGAAAACTGGGATGATCACGATAGATCGGCAAAATGCACAGCACAAGCAATGGCAAGGAAGTATTTAGAATCTTGTGCACCAAACTCGATTTTGTTTACTATTGGTGATAATGATAGTTTCCCACTTTGGTATTTACAAGAAATAGAAGGTGTTAGAACAGATGTACGTGTTGTCAATACAAGTTTATTCCAAACCGATTGGTATATAGATCAAATGAAACGAAAAGCTTATGATAGTGATCCAATACCATCGCAATTAACGCATGATCAGTATAGGTTTGGAACACGTGATGTTATAATGAAATATGAACTCACCAGAGACACCATGCTCATTAAAGACTTTATAAATTTCATTTCTAATGATGATCCAAGATATAAGTTGAAATATGCAATGCAAAGTCGTGGTGAAAACCCTAACGGTTATCCAGCTCAATTGCAAAATTCAAATTATTTACCTACTTCAAACATTAGAGTACCTGTTAACAAAGACAACGTTTTAGAAAGCGGTATTGTAAAACCAAAAGACGAAGACGAAATAGTACCATACATAGATCTTAAAATTACAGCCGGAGCTTTATATAAAAACCGTCTATTAATGCTTGACATCATTGCTAACAATGACTGGAAACGACCAATATATTTTACAGGTGGTGCTTTTAGCGATGAAGATTATATTTGGATGAAAGACTACCTTCAATTAGATGGTTTGTGTTATAAATTGGTTCCAATTAAAACACCAGTAGATAGAGCAAATCCATTTGATATGGGTCGAGTAGATTCAGATTTAATGTATGAAAAAGTAATGTCATGGGATTGGGGAAATAGCGGTAGCGATAAAATCTATCATGATGTCGAAACTCGAAAAAATGGAATTACCTATAGAGGCAACCTAGCTAGATTAATGGAACAGCTTATAAATGAAAATCAATTTGATAAAGCTGAAAAAGTAGCTGATTTAGCCATGGAAAAAATGCCTGTAAACAAATTTGGCTTTTACACTCTACTTGAGCCTTACATTACAGGTTATTATGAAATAGGCAAAACAGATAAAGCCAGAAAACTTTATACAGATGTAACCAGAAAATATCAGGAAAAATTAACGTATTGGAGTGAGCTTTCTATTGAAAACCAAACTCGATATTTGGATGAAATTGTATCTGATATTGAATGGTATCGCAACCTAGTTGATGTTTTAGTTATCTATAATGATAAAGAATTTGCACTGCAGGAGACAGAGAAGTTTAATAATTACTTGAAATTATTTAAACACTTTACTGGTGATGAAGAACCAGAAACAGAACCTGTAAGAGAAGACAGAGACATTGCTAAAGATACCATTGATAGTATCCTAGGTTTGTAATAAAGAATTAAATGAAAATAGCTCCAGTAAAAACACCTATTGTTGCTAAAAAAATGTTCCCAAATTATCTTTGGGATATTACTACCAGTAGTAAGGAGTTGTACCTCACTTTTGATGATGGTCCAACTCCTGAAATTACCGATTGGACTTTACAAACACTTAAGCGTTATAACGCGAAAGCCACATTTTTCTGTATAGGTTCTAATATTGAAAAATACCCTGGCATATTCCAGAAAATCATTGACGATGGTCATACCATAGGAAACCATACACATCAACATGTTAAGGGCTGGACAACCAAAACCAAAGACTATCTAAGTGAAGTCCGCCTTACACAGACCATTATTGATACCCTAAAAAAAGATGACATAAAATTGTTTCGGCCTCCCTATGGACAAATTAAGCCCAAACAAGGTAAAAAAATAATTAACCTAGGATATAAAATAGTTATGTGGGATGTTCTATCTTTTGATTGGGATCAAAGCCTTTCTGAAGAACAATGTCTTGAAAATGTGTTATCCAAAAGCAAAGCTGGTAGTATCATTGTATTTCACGACAGCGTAAAGGCATCTAAAAACATGACTTATACACTTCCTAAAGTATTAGAACTTTTCAGTAAAAAAGGGTTTGAATTTAAAGCGCTCTAGATTAGATATATTCTTGAACGATTCCTATTAAGGTATTGGCATCTTGCTCACCACTATGCCTCCATTTCATCTCACCATTTTTATAAATGATGAGTGTTGGCAAACCTTTAACACGCAAGGCTTCGGCTAACTCTTTATTTTTATCAACATCGATTTTGATGACCTTTGCTTTATCACCAAGAGCAGCTGCTACATCTCTCATTACTGGATGCATTGCAGTAGATTGCTCATTCCATTCTGTGAAAAAATCTAACAGAACTGGAATATCCACGTCTATAAGTTCCCCAAATTTTGACATACATTTAAACTTTTAAATCTGATATGCATATACAAACCTACATAAAATTTTTGGTAATACTTTAAATAGTATTACCCAGTAGGTTCACTATGACATATTTATAAAAATACGCATTTTCAAAGTAAATATAACATTTCCATACTATTAAGCGTTATTTACTCCCTTTTTAAGTGTAATAACTGTTACTTCTGGCCAAATTCCAACACGACCAGGATATCCTAAATATCCAAACCCTCTATTCACATTTATATACTGACCCAACTCTTCATAAATTCCTGCCCAATACTTATAACGCCATTTTACAGGACTCCATTTAATCCAGCCTGGGATTTCAATTCCAAATTGCATACCATGTGTATGTCCGCTTAATGTCAAATGATAGTGATAATCGTCCTTAATAACTTCTTCCTCCCAATGGCTGGGGTCATGGCTCATAAGAATTTTAAAATCATCTGCAGCAACGTTTTGAGAAGCCTTTTTCAAATCTCCTGCCTTTTTAAATCCACCTTTTCCCCAATTTTCCACACCAACTATGGCAATTCGCTGTCCGTCTCTCTCTAAAAAACGAGACTCATTGAGCAATAAATCATAGCCCATTTCTCTTTGAATTGTTTTTAAATCATTAAGGTTTTTAACTTTGTCTGCCTCGGAAGGCCACCTCACATAATCTCCATAATCGTGATTCCCTAATACAGAAAACACACCATCCTTTGCTTTTAAAGTACCAAAAACATTTTTCCATGGTTCCATTTCAGACGCTTTATTGTTAACCATGTCTCCTGTAAACATAATAACATCCGATTCTTGCTCATTAATAAGATTGACACCATATTCAATTTTTTCGTGATTATCGAAACTACCTGAATGAATATCGCTTATCTGTGTAATGCGATACCCATCAAAGGCTTCTGGTAAATCCTCAAAATGTAAAGTGTAATTCAAAACTCTAAAACGATACTTCCCTTTATACATTCCGTAAAGAAGGGAACTAAATGGAATGGCAGCCAAGCCCAAAGCAATTTGACTAATAAACTTTCTTCGAGATGGTAAATAAAATGAATCTTTCGTTACTAACTTATCATATAAACCTAACGCTCCTCTAACAATATCTTCTCCTAAAAGAATTGGAACAATAACCAAGTTTAACGACATAAAAGCTAATAAAAACCCAAAAGCATAACTCTTTGAAGGGTTAAGTACACGACCTTCTGAGCCAATTGAAAACTGGTAAATAAAATTTCCAGCAATAACAATCGCAATAGCTATAAATAAATAATGCAACCAACTTACCTTGGTTACTGTTTTAACCGCTTGAAATCCGTAAAATGAAAAAAGACTATAGATTAAGATAAATATAATCCAACGTACCATATAATGAAGTTTTTTCAAAGATAACTCATTTTAAAAAGCAACTTAGTTGATAAATTATATTTAACGATACGTTAAGATTTAGTATCTTCCGTTTCGATTAAAAACACCGTCCATGAAACATCTTTTTTTCGTCGTTTTACTAACTTTTTTCCTAATTAGCTGTGAAACGAAACCTCAAATCGAAATTGCCAAAAAAGACAAACCTCTAATTGAATATGTTAACCCCTTTATTGGTACAGGTGGTCATGGACACACATATCCAGGAGCCACAATGCCGTTTGGCATGATGCAATTAAGCCCTGATACTAGACTCGATGGATGGGATGGTTGTTCGGGTTATCACTATAGTGATAATTACATTTATGGTTTCTCTCATACACACCTCAGCGGTACTGGTGTTAGTGATTACGGCGACATTTTATTAATGCCAACCACAAGCATTAATTTTAATAACGGTAGTGACGGAAAACCTGGTTATCGTGCTCATTTTTCTCACGATAATGAAATTGCCCAGCCGGGATATTACAAGGTACACTTAGATTCTACCAATATTGATGTTGAACTTACGGTTTCAAAACGCAGTGGTATGCACAAATACCAATTTCCATCATCCGAAAATCAATATGTAATTCTTGAACTCGATCATCGAGATGAGCTCCTAGATTATAAAATTCAGAAAATAAACGACTCTACTATTTCTGGTTTTAGACACTCAAAAGCATGGGCAACAGATCAAAGATTATTTTATACAATTGAGTTTTCAAAACCTATAAAAAACATCACCTATCAAGATCAAGGCGCCTTGGTTTCTAAAAATTATAAATATCAGAGTAAACAAGCTGCCATTGCTTTCAACAACCCCAACAATGACCCAATTTATGTTAAGATAGGTATTTCGGCGGTTGATAATGATGGAGCTCTCAACAACTTAAAACAAGAAATTGGCAATAAGACATTTGACCACATTAAAACCGATGCCCAGAACGCCTGGGAAAATCAGCTCGATAAACTTGTTGTTGAATCTCAAAACAATGATTATAAAACCAATTTTTATACGTCGTTATATCACACTATGATTGCTCCAAACCTTTATCAAGATGTAGATGGGCGTTATCGAGGTATGGACTTAGAAATTCATGAAACGGGAGATTTTGAATACTATACAGTATTCTCTCTTTGGGACACTTATAGAGCTGCTCATCCCTTATATACTATTATCGAACAAGAGCGCACCAATGACTTTATAAATACGTTCTTAGCCAAATATGATGAAGGTGGTATAATGCCTATTTGGGATCTATCGGCTTGTTATACAGGTTGTATGATTGGCTATCATGCTGTTCCTGTGATTTCCGATGCCTACTTAAAAGGCATAACCAATTATGATACTGAAAAGGCCTTAGAAGCAATGAAACATTCGGCTACTAGAGATAAACTCGGACTTAAATCATACAAAGCACTCGGGTTCATTCCTGTGGAAGAAGAAAGTGAATCAGTTTCCAAAACATTAGAGTACGCCTACGATGACTGGACCATTGCACAAATGGCTAAAGCCATGGGGAAAACTGATGATTATGAATTGTATTCGAAAAGAGCGCAATACTATAAGAACATTTACGACCCTGAAAGTAAATTTATGCGCGGACGTTTTCGTAATACATGGTTTGCCCCTTTTGATCCTTATGAAGTTAACTTCAACTATACCGAAGCCAACTCATGGCAATACAGTTTTTATGTCCCTCAAGACATATCTGGGTTTATGACCTTGTTAGGTGGAAAAGATAAATTAGAAATACAATTAGATGACCTGTTTACCGCTAAAGGCGAAACCTCTGGTCGTAACCAAGCCGATATAACAGGGTTAATAGGGCAATATGCTCACGGAAATGAGCCTAGCCATCACATGGCTTACCTTTATAATTTTGTAAACAAACCACATAAAACCCAAGAGAAGGTTCATCAAATTTTAACAGAACTCTACACCAATGAACCTGATGGTATTTCGGGTAATGAAGACTGTGGACAAATGAGTGCTTGGTACGTTTTTTCATCAATGGGATTCTATCCTGTAACACCTTCTAGCAATGATTATATCATTGGCACTCCGCTGTTTGATAAAGCAACTATCAACTTAGAAAACGGAAAACAATTTACTATTGTTGCAGATAATTTAAGTGATAGAAACATCTATATTGAATATGCATACCTTAACGGAAAAGCCCTTGATAAGACGTTCATTTCTCATAATGACATTATGGATGGAGGCACTTTAGAATTCAAAATGACCGACAATCCTGCTGTTTGGGGAAGTAGAGATGGCCAGGAGCCTAAAACCCAAATTAAGGAGCACGTGATTGTTCCTGCTCCATTTATCGCCAAAGGAGATGTAGCTTTTAAAGGAGATACTGAAGTTGTATTGCAAAATGCAGATTCAGATGCTATTATTTATTACAAGCTCAACGAAGGTGATTATATTAAGTATAGTGATCCGTTTAAAATTTCGGATCCCACTACAATGGTTGTATACTCAGAAAAAAACAACATCAAAAGCGCACTTATTGAAACAAAATTCTACAAAATAGATCCAAATGTATCTATACATCTTGGAACAACATATGCCAATCAATATAATGCTGGAGGCAACGACGCTCTTATAGATGGTATTAGGGGAACTCAAGATTTTAGAACAGGAACGTGGCAAGGTTATTTTGATGAAGATCTTATTGCAACCGTTGACTTAGGCAGTTCTAGGGATATCAATACAATTTCAGTTGGTTTTTTACAAGACCAGCGCTCATGGATTTTCTATCCTACTGAAGTCCGTTGCCTAGTGTCCAATGATGGAAAACTATTTAAACCTTTTGCGCCTAAACGGGTTATTGATGCTGCACAACCTTCAGAGGATGTTTCAATACAACAATTAGATTTCAGTAACACATCGAAAAAATATCGCTATATCAGAGTGATTGCTAAAAAATTAGGAGAACTTCCCAAATGGCATTTAGGTTACCCACACGATGGCCGAAGTTGGCTATTTGTAGATGAAATTTCAATTAAATAAGAGCCAATTTATGAACCAACAAAAATCATATCGATCATCTTTTATTTTACTAACGACACTATTTTTCCTTTGGGGATTTATAACGGTATTAGTAGATTCTTTAATTCCACGCCTAAGAGAACTATTTACACTTACGTATTTCCAGGCAGGAATGGTTCAATTCGCTTTCTTTGGCGCTTACTTTTTACTCTCAATACCTGCCAGTTATATCTTATCTAAAATTGGATATAAACGTGGTATTATATTGGGACTATTTACAATGGCTTTAGGTTGTTTGCTGTTTTATCCTGCTGCTTCCTACAGAACGTTTGGAGTCTTTATGTTGGCATACTTTATTTTAGCTGGAGGAATGACCATTCTTCAAGTGGCAGCAAATCCTTATGTTGCGGTTTTAGGTTCAGAAAAAGGAGCATCAAGTCGTTTAAATTTATCACAGGCCTTTAATTCTCTGGGAACAGCGATTGCTCCCGCAATTGGAGCCTTATTTATTTTGAGTGATACAATAAAAACAAAAGACGAAATTGCAGCATTAACAGAAACTGCAAAAGAAACCTACTTAGCTAGCGAGGCTTCGGCCGTTCAAAAACCATTTCTCGGACTCGCCTTGTTTATCATTTTTATAGCTGGTATTTTCTTTTTTGCGAAACTCCCCAAACTAATAAGTGAAACATCCTCTGGAACTTATGCAGATGCCTTTAAAAACAAAAACCTCATGTTAGGCGTACTTGGTATTTTCTTTTATGTTGGTGCAGAAGTAGCAATAGGTAGTTACCTCGTGAACTATTTTTTAGATATGAATTTGGTTGAAGTCATTAAAGAAAATAGTGTAATGAAATCTATAGCTGAAGGCATCTTAAACTCTGGACTAACAGATAACGACAATAAAGCTATTGTCGGTGTATTTGTTACGTTTTACTGGTCTGGCGCAATGATTGGACGCTTTGTAGGTTCCTATCTCACAAAAATTATGAAACCAGGAAAAGTTCTAGGTGTTTTTGCTGCGTTGGCCATAGTCCTTATTCTCATTTCAATAAGCACCACGGGATTAGTAAGTATGTGGAGTATTTTAGCTGTTGGACTGTTTAACTCTATCATGTTTCCAACCATTTTTACGCTAGCTATTGATGGTATTGGTGCACTTAAACCTAAAGGCTCTGGATTACTTTGTACAGCTATTGTTGGAGGTGCATTAATTCCTCCCTTATATGGTTATTTAACTGATGAAATAGGCTTTAAGTACGCCTTGTTCTTTATCATAATTTGCTATACCTATATCTTATGGTATGGTTATAAAAATTCTAAAAAAATAGTCTCATGAAACGAAGAAACTTTATTAAAAATGCGTCATTAACAGGTGTTGGACTCGCAGTAGGAAATACTTTAATAGGTTGTGTCGAAAAAACTTCGGAAGATAAAAAAACAGTTGCACCTGCAACAACAGACGGTTCTAACGGTTCATTACCTTTAGTTATTGCAACATGGCATGTTATTGATGCCACAGCAAAAGCAATGGAAGTCCTAGAAGCCGGAGGTACTGCTCTAGATGCTGTTGAACAAGGTTGTCGGGTTGAAGAGGCGAATGAAAAAGGACAATCTGTTGGAAAAGGAGGCTTACCCGATCGTGATGGTAATGTCACTTTAGATGCATGTATTATGGATAAACATGGAAATTGTGGTTCTGTAGTATATCTCAAAGACATTACACATGCGGTTTCTGTGGCTAGGAAGGTTATGGAAGACACACCACATGTTATGCTTGCGGGTGAAGGTGCTAAGCAGTTTGCCCTGTCTAAAGGTTTTGAAGCTGAAGATCTACTAACAGATGCTTCAAAAAAGGCATGGGAAGAATGGAAAGTAAAAAGCGAATACAAACCAATTATCAATATCGAAAACCACGATACTATTGGCATGTTGGCCATAGACAAAAATGGTGACATTTCTGGTGCTTGTACCACTAGCGGACTTGCTTATAAATTAGGTGGACGTGTTGGTGATTCTCCAATTATTGGCTCTGGTTTATTTGTAGACAATGAAATTGGTGCTTGTGTTGCTACAGGCTTAGGTGAAGAAGTCGTGAAAACTGTTGGAAGTTTTTTAGTGGTAGAACTTATGAGACAAGGAAAGTCACCTCAAGAGGCTTGCGAAGAGGCTATAAGTAGGATTGTAAATAAACCTAATAGCAATTATAAAAATTTCCAAGTCGGATATATTGCTGTAAATAAAAAAGGAGAAACAGGAAGTTATTCAATACATCAATGGTTTAGCATGACTAAATTTCAAGATGGCGTGAATGAACAAATCCAATCTGACTATTTTAACAAGGCTTAAAACCACTTAACAGCTAAGTTGGCTATTTTTTCCTTCAATGTATTATAAGGCGGAAATAGTAAGTACAAAGGCCCTGCGGTATGTCTTTTTAAGACAGAACGTGCATTAGAAAATTCTTGAAAACCAAAAAAACCATGGGCTTTTCCAATACCACTATTATTAGAACCACCGAAAGGTAAATAATGGTTAGAATACTGGAGTGCATTACTATTAACACATGTGCTACCTGCTCTGGTGTTTTTAATTATTGTATTAATGAACTTTCGATTTTTAGCATAAATATATAATGCCAAGGGTTTTTCTTTTGAATTGATATAATTGATAACCTCTTCGGTTGATTTATATGTTTTTATGGGAAGTACTGGTCCAAAGATCTCATCCTGTAGCAACTGTGCTCCCTCATCTACATTAGACACTAGCGTTGGTGCAATATAATTTGTATTTTCATCATAATCACCACCCAGTTCAATTGTAGCATTAAACGATTTAGCATTTTCAATACTTGCAACAAGACGGTCAAAATGTTTCTTATTGACAATACGACTAAATGATTCTGATGATTTTGGGTTTTCTGAATAATAAGCTAGTGCCTTAGCCTTAAAGGCATTTATAAATTCATCTTCAATTGATTCATGAACCATTACATAATCAGGAGCGATACAAGTTTGTCCGTTATTGAGAAACTTTCCCCATACGATATTCTTAATCGCTGCATTGATATTTGTAGATTCATGAATAATAGTAGGCGATTTCCCTCCTAACTCCAAAGTTACTGAGGATAAATGTTTTGAAGCGGCCGACATTACAATCTTTCCAACGGCTGGAGATCCAGTAAAGAATATATGATTAAAAGGCAATTTTAAAAGATCCTGAGCAACATCTACCTCACCTTCAATAAGCGCTACTTCGCTTTCCCAGAAGATACTTTCAACAATCTCGCGCATTACTGCAGATGTGTTTGGAGTCATCTCAGAAGGTTTTAAAATAACTGTATTGCCAGCCGCAATGGCAGATACCAATGGGCCAAAGGTTAAGGTTACAGGATAGTTCCAAGGTGATATTATTAAACATACACCTTTTGGCTCATAAGTAATATAAGAAGAGGTCCCTAATAAGGTTAATGGTGTATCTACGCGCTGTTTCTTTAACCACGACTTTAAGTTTGAACACGCATACTTTATTTCTTTAATTACTAAATAAATCTCTGTAAGGTCAACTTCAGTTTGTGGTTTTTTAAAATCCTTAAACATAGCATCTCTTAAGTCTTGCCTGTAGGTTTTTTCAATAGCACGCTTTAATGCTTTAAGTTTTCTAATGCGCTCCTTATAATTGGTATTTCCTAATGTAAATTGATGAGCTTTTTGTTTGTTAAACAACTCAAAGTACCTGTTATCTGAATAATCTGTCATTTAATCCTAAACGTTTTTATTGGGCTGCGAGCCGTTTTTGTGCATTTCGTCGATGTTTTTTACGAACGGTTTCATCTTAACTAAAAATCAACCGTTTTATCTAAAATATTCATAATCACTACATTTCTTGTGTTTCTTTGACCTGAGTTTAAAATTAAAAACCCTCGACGATTATGAAAAAAGTATTAACCATATTAGCCTTTACAATGTTACCTCTACTTTCTGTAGGTCAGGATACTAATGTAGATATCAAAAATAATGATACTGTTGAAACTGTGATCGAAAATAAAGGTAAAACTCAAGAAATAAAAAAAGAGACAAGAGCTGCTTCTGCAGTTAAAGCTCAACTATTAAAAATAAACAGAAAGAAAAGTTCAGATATAATTAGTATAAAAGCATATAGAAAAAGTTTACAGATTAAAGTAAAAACTGTAAAACTTTGCTAATTCGTTTTAAAGACATTTAAAAAATCCGAAACTAACGTTTCGGATTTTTTTGTTTTCATATCTAAATATATCCTTTCTAAGCGAAGTTTAATTCTCCTTTAGCCTCTTGTTCTTTAAACTTTTTAACCAAGTCTAAGGCATCTGGAATAACATCACTACATAAAATAATTAAAGACCCCTTAACAGCATTTTTTACAGCATATGTAATCGCTTCTTTTTCTGAAGGAATAATCATGGTTTTCTTATTAGGATCTTTCATTTTAATTCCATCATCAAGCATCTTTATAAGTTCTTCTTCAGTTTTTCCCCTTAAACGTTTATCCTGACGGATTATAATTTCGTCAAACATTTCAGCAGCAATAGCTCCCATTTCGTTATTATCTTCAACACGTCTATCACCAATACCGGCAATAATACCCACTTTTACAGTGGCCTCTAATTCGTCTGTAAACTTTTGAAGTGCTCTCATTCCTGCTGGGTTATGAGCATAATCTAACAGAATCGTGAAATTATTAAACTTAAATAAGTTAAGACGTCCAGGTGTTTGTGAAGCCGAAGGAATAAAAGTTTCTAAGGCTGCTTTCATATCTTCTATACTAATGCCTTGTACATGGGCTGCTAGAACAGCCGCTAAGACATTTTGTATCATAAATTTTGCTTTACCACCATAAGTTAAAGGAATGTGCTCGGCTTTCATTAAACGCATCTTCCATTCGCCTCTACAAATAGTTACAAAGCCATTTTCATAAACAGCTGTAATACCATTAAGACGTTGTAATGCTTTTACTCTTGGGTTAGTTTCATCCATTGAAAACAAAGCAACATTACAATCCACATTACGACGCATATCATAGACTAAATCATCATCGGCATTTAAGATGGCATAACCATCTGGTAATACGGTTTCAGGAACAACAGCTTTTACCTTAGCTAATTGTTCTATCGTATGAATTCCTTTTAAGCCTAAATGATCTGCCGCAACGTTAGTTACCACGGCTACATCACATTTTTTAAATCCTAATCCTGCTCGTAATAATCCGCCTCTAGCGCATTCTAAAACAGCAAAGTTAACGGTAGGATCTTTGAGAACAAATTCGGCACTTGCTGGTCCAGTACAATCTCCTGTCATTAACAACCTGTTTTGAATATAAACACCATCACTTGTTGTATAACCTACGCGATACCCTTTCATTTTTGCAATATGCGCAATTAGGCGTGTTGTGGTTGTTTTTCCATTTGTTCCAGACGTTGCAATAATAGGGATACGACCAGTATCTCCTTTCTGAGGAAATAGTTTGTCAATTACTGGAGCCGCAACATTTCGAGGTAACCCAGTGGTTGGTGCTAAATGCATTCTAAAACCAGGTCCTGCATTCACTTCAAGAACAGCTCCACCAGTTTCAGATAAAGGTTTTGAAATATCTGTTGTCATGATATCGATACCGCAAATATCTAAATCTATGATTTTAGAAATACGCTCTGCCATTGATACATTTGCAGGATGCACAATATCAGTTACATCTTCTGCCGTTCCTCCTGTACTTAGATTTGCCGTGTCTTTTAGAATAAGTCGTTCGCCTTCAGCAATAACCGAATCTAATGTATAACCAGCATCTTTAATAAGTTTTCGTGTAAGCTCGTTCGTAGTAATTTGTGTTAATACTTTTTCATGACCATAACCGCGACGTGGATCACTATTTACCTCATCGATAAGTTCTTGAACTGTAGATTTTCCATTACCCACAACATGGGCAGGTGTTCTAATTGCGGCCGCAACAAGTTTATTATTAATAACCAGTAGCCTATAATCTTCTCCAATAATGAATTTTTCAATAATAATAGCACCACTTTTAGAACTGTCTTTTGCGTGTCTAAAAGCAACCAATGCATCATCATAGTTTTGAATATCGACTGTTATCCCTCGTCCATGGTTTCCGTCTATTGGTTTAATTACCAAAGGATAGCCAACATATCGACAAGCCTCCTCTAAACTACGTTCTCGTCGAATAATATCTCCACGAGGTACTTCCACTTCGGCTTGTTCCAACAAGTATTTTGTATCTTCTTTATCACAGGCTAGTTCAACGCCTATACTGCTTGTTTCACTCGTTACAGTGGCCTGAATTCGCTTTTGGTTAGCGCCATATCCTAGTTGACATAAAGAGTATTTGTTTAATCTAATCCATGGAATTCCTCTAGCTTCTGCTTCCTCTACAATAGAACCAGTACTTGGTCCAAGGCGGTCGGCTTCACGCAATTCGCGCATCTCTTGAATATCATCAGACAAATCATATGCTTCTCCACTTATTAAGGCTTCACATATTCTCACAGAAGCCTTTGCTGCATAGCGTCCTACAGACTCCTCCATATACGCAAAAACAACATTGTAGACTCCTTCCTCGCCATAACCCCTTGTTCTTCCAAAGCCTACATCCATACCAGCTAATGTCTGGATTTCTAGAGCAATATGTTCTATAATATGCCCCATCCATGTGCCTTCTTCTACACGTTGAAAAAATCCTCCAGGTTCTCCAACAGAACAACGATGCTCATACATGCCAGGAAACATAGCTTTAAGACGATCATAAAAACCATCAACTTTATTGGAAGGTAATTCTTCCATTTCTTGAAGGTCTAAAACCATTACAATTAATTTATGTCGTCTAATTGACCAATAGTTTGGTCCTCGCATTGCATTTATACTACGTATATCCATTTGGTTGATTTTTTAAGTGAAAGATTATAAATATAACATTTTTCAATAAAAAAATTAGTTTATTTTTGCCCAATATTCAATATACAGGAAGATTTTTATGCAGAAGATAAAAGGGACACTTATTCCTATAGGAGGAAACGAAGACAAAGGTCTAGAACACAACGAAATGTACACGCTAGAATTCATTGACGAAGGTATATTATACCATGTTGTGAGAGAGTCTGGTGGTGTAAACTCAAAAATTGTTGTTATACCTACAGCGTCCAGTATTCCTGAAGAAGTTGGCGATAATTATTTATCGGCCTTTGAAACCTTAGGTTGCAAAAATGTAAGTGTTTTGGATATTAGAAGTAAAGAAGACTCTGAAAAGCAAGAATCTATTGATCTCATAAAATCTGCAGATTGCGTTATGTTTTCAGGAGGTAATCAATCTAAAATTACCGATAAAATTGGAGGCACAATTATTCACGACATCCTTTTAGAACGTTATAAAAATGAAGAAGGCTTTGTAATCGCAGGAACGAGTGCTGGTGCAATGGCTATGTCCAATGAAATGATTGCAGGTGGTAGTGCTTCTGAGGCTTTTGTAAAAGGCGCTGTTAACATGTATCAAGGTTTAAGTTTAATTCCTAGTTTAATTATTGATACACACTTTATTAAACGTGGACGTTTTGGAAGACAAAGTGAAGCGATTGCTAAATTTCCAAATTTGGTTGGTTTAGGATTGGCAGAAGACACTGGTCTTATTATTAAAAATGGAAATGACTGTACTATTATTGGCTCTGGAATGGTGATTGTTTTTGATGGGAGCCAGCTTACACATAACAATGAAAAAGTTTTACAAGAAGGTACTCCCATGACCATGGCTAATCTTACCGTTCATGTATTATCTAATGGCGATCAATATGACATTAAAAACAGAAAGGTAACGGTTCTTCCTATTGAAGCTCCTTTTATCTAGTTTTTTTGACATAGCCACCAAATTCTTTTAGCTTTAAACCTATGAAGACTAGGTTTTACTTCGGAATCCTATTTCTCTTACTTCAGGTGGGAGCTGTTGTTCATGCTCGTTTCATACCTGAACGTTTTTTCTGCTGGGCACCTTACGATAGCCATACGAAATTTGAAACCTTTGTTACCATTAACGGAAAGACCCTTTCACAACAAGAAGCGGAAGCTCGCTATAGGTATAAAATGAAAGGTTGGGAACAACGCTCAATTGACAATATATTTTCTCTTATTTCTCAATATGAAGACACCTATGGCAAAACAGATAATGCCCAAGTTATTGTAAAATACTCAACGAACGGCCACGACGAAAAGGAATGGATATATAAACGATGACCTACTTAAAAACGTTCATATTAAGACTATTTCAGTTTGAAGGCACTAAAATGCATTCTAACGTATTACTCATGTGTAAACTACTGCTGCTATTATTAATTGCGCATCACATGTTTTTTAAAATATCAGATCCGTTTATTCCTTTTATACCAGGATTAGATATGTTCAATACTTATCCTAACGTCTTTAATTATTCATTAAAAATCATATTTGGCCTTAGCGCATTTGCATTGTTATTCAATATTAACGTTAGAACAGCTAGCCTCATTAATGGTTGTGTCATTATTTTAAGCATTTTAGCCTCAAAACCTCTTTTTTTTAACCATAACTTTATTTGTGCTTGTGCATTAATTTTAGCCGGGCTAAGTAACGACAAGGATCCTCCATATCTTTTTGTGCTTCAATTGAGCTTAGTCTATTTTGGCGCTTCAATAAATAAATTTCTTGAACCGGATTGGTGGTCTGGTGCTTTTATGGATAACTGGTTAGGAACAGCAAGAGAAAACCCTCCATATTTATACATGTCTCAACTCTTTCCAAAAATGGTATTGGCAAAACTATTGTCTTATATTGCCATGTTTACTGAGTTTTCTATAGCCATTTTTATACTTTTCAAAAAAACGCGAAGATTAACAGTTTGGTTTATCATTGTATTTCACACCACCTTGTTCACTTTAACCTCTTTTAGATTTGGTCATTTCCTAGAATCGCTAGTAATTACTTTATTAGCTTTTAATAGTATTACAAAAGCGCAATTAAATATTGTGTATAGACAAAAAAGCGCAAACGTATTAAAGCAGTTTTTTAGGGTTTTGGATATGGACAAAAAACAAACGTGGGCACCGAATAATGAAGGGCAGCACTTTTGGCTACAATTAAAACATAAAGATCAGGTTCTGTTTAATCACAAGGCATTAAAGTTTGTATTATTGAATACGCCAAACTTTTTTATGCTTCTCTTTGCGATTGATGTTATTCTTTATATCCTATTATATAATCATAGAACAACTTTGTTCGTTTTGAACGCTATTTTTGTTTGGATAATGATTGTTTACTTTTTACCAATCAACTGGTCTAAATTATTCAAAAAGACCCCTACTTATAAATTGCAATAAGTTCGTCGCCTTTTGATGTCTTACAGGCACGATACATCCCTTCAGTATTAAAAGGCATAGCAATGTTTCCTTCGGCATCTACAGCAATTAAGCCTCCATCACCTTTAATATCAAGAACACGTTTATTTATAACTTCTTCCGATGCTTCTTGCAAACTCAATCCTTTGTGTTCCATTAAGCATGATACATCATAAGCCACAACACCTCGAATAAAGAACTCGCCACTTCCAGTACATGATACTGCGCAGGTTTTATTGTTAGCATAATTACCAGCACCAATCATTGGGCTATCACCAACGCGTCCCCATTTTTTATTGGTCATGCCTCCTGTAGATGTTGCTGCTGCGATATTTCCATCTTGATCGCAAGCTACGGCTCCAACCGTTCCAAACTTTCCATCCTTTTTTACACTATGATCTAGTTGAAAGTTCTCACTATCTTTTATCCCTTGCCATTGTTGGTAACGTACCTCATCATAAAAATAGCTAGCCTCTTCAAGGTCGTAGTTATGCTGCTTCGCAAAAGCCATAGCACCTTCACCTGCTAAAAACACATGGTAGCTTTTATCCATAACATCACGTGCCAAGGACACGGGGTTTTTAATACCAGTTACCAAAGACACAGCTCCAGCGTTTAAGGTTTTTCCTTCCATGATACTCGCATCCATTTCATGCGTTCCTTCTGCGGTAAAAACCGAACCTTTTCCAGCATTAAACAATGGTGAATCTTCTAATGACTTTACAGCGATTTCAACCGCATCAATGGCATTGCCACCATCATTTAAAACAGTGTATCCTTTGTTTAAAGCCAATTGTAATGCTTCTTTATACTGCAACTCCAATTCTTGAGTCATTAGTCCTTTTACTAATGTTCCTGCGCCTCCATGAATGGCTATTGAGAAATTTTTCATTGTAATATTTTTTACTGCGGAAAATTACAAATTGTAGTTTAATTTGTTCCATATAAACGCATAAGTTTTTGTAGCTTTATAAACTTCAAAAAAAGCTCAATATCATTTTTTGTTTAGGTCAACTTATACGTAAAATGATGATTTTTTTAGAATATGTGAAAAAATAAAAATTAAACATAGCCATAGCTACTTTTCTTTTTTATTTTGAGGCAGAAATGAAAAAAGAGCGTTTTACGAAGTTTACTTAAATAAAATATGATATAACATGTCAGATCAGAAACGTCTTTTTTTAGTTGATGCTTATGCCCTAATTTTTCGTGGGTATTACGCTTTCATAAAAAATCCAAGAATTAACTCAAAAGGTGAAGACACCTCGGCCATAATGGGTTTTATGAATTCCTTATTGGATGTGATTAAACGTGAACGACCTGATCACCTAGCTGTTTGCTTTGACAAAGGAGGAAGTGCAGACCGTATAGAAATGTACGAGGCCTATAAAGCCAATCGTGATGAAACACCAGAAGGCATTAAAACAGCAGTTCCATATATCTACGAGATTCTTAAAGCCATGCATATTCCAATCATGGTGAAAGAAGGCTACGAAGCAGATGATGTTATTGGAACCCTATCAAGACAGGCTGAAAAAGAAGGTTATAAAACGTATATGGTGACGCCAGATAAGGATTTTGCACAGTTAGTAACCGAGAACATTTTTATGTACAGACCTGTTTTTGGAGGCGGTTATGAAACTTGGGGCATTCCTGAAGTGCAGAAAAAATTTGAAGTGACAGATCCTATGCAAGTGATTGACTTTTTAGGCATGATGGGAGATGCTAGTGACAATATCCCAGGACTTCCTGGTGTTGGTGAAAAAACGGCTAAGAAGTTTATCAATCAGTTTGGTAGTATGGAAGGCTTGCTCGCTAATACAGATCAGCTCAAAGGTAAAATGAAAGAAAAAGTTGAAGCTAATGGTGAATTGGGTTTATTATCAAAGAAGCTAGCAACCATTATGCTCGACGTTCCAGTAGAATTCAATGCTAAGGATTTTGAACTGGACCATCCAGATATCGAAAAAGTAAAAGAGATATTTCAGAATTTAGAATTTAGAAGGTTAACTGATAATTTCCTAAAAACATTTTCTACGGAAGAAGAAACGTCAACTAAACCTAACTCTGTCACTTCGAGCGCAGTTGAGAAGTCTAAAGCAACACCAAAGCCTAAAACCTCTGCTAATGCTGGAGCAGGGCAATTTTCTTTATTTGGAGGAGATGATACTAACAGCACCGAAGCGGTTTCAGAATACACAAGAAAAACATCAGCAACCACTGCACATTTTTATCAAAGTATTGCTCCTGGTATGGCAACAAAGCTGTTTGTTAAAAATTTACTGAACCAGACCTCTGTATGCTTTGATACCGAAACAACTGGTCTTAACCCATTAACTGCAGAGCTCGTTGGCATTGCATTTTCATGGGAAGTTGGAAAGGGCTTTTACATCCCTTTTCCGGAAGATAAAAACGAAGCACAAGAACTCATAGAAATCTTACGTCCGTTTTTTGAAAATGAAGCTATTCAAAAAATTGGGCAAAATTTAAAATATGACATTAAAGTTTTAGCCAAATATGATGTTGATGTTAAAGGCAAACTCTTTGATACGATGTTAGCGCATTACCTCATCAATCCAGACATGCGACATAATATGGATGTATTGGCTGAAACTTATCTTAATTATACGCCTATATCTATTACAGAGTTACTGGGAAAAAAAGGAAAAAACCAACTATCAATGCGCGACGTTCCTTTAGAAAAGCAAACGGAATACGCCGTTGAAGATGCCGACATAACCCTACAGCTTAAAGAGCATTTTGAAAAAGAATTGGGCGAAGCCAATACCAAAACATTATTTGATGACATTGAGTTGCCTCTAGTTCGAGTTTTGGCAACCATGGAATTGGAAGGCATTAACCTAGATAAAGAATTCTTGAACTCCCTGTCTGAACAACTCAACACAGATATTGCTAATCTCGAAAAGAAAATTTATGAGGCCGCAGGTGAAGAATTCAATATTGCATCACCAAAACAATTAGGTGTGATTTTATTTGAAAAAATGAAATTGGTAGACAAACCTAAAAAGACAAAAACTGGACAATATTCTACGTCTGAAGATGTATTAAGTTACCTAGCGAAAGATCATGAGATTATTCAAAATATTCTAGACTTTAGAGGCTTATCAAAATTAAAAAGCACTTATGTCGATGCTTTACCATTACAGGTTGATGCGTCTACAGGCAGAGTGCACACCGATTATATGCAAACTGTTGCCGCTACAGGACGTCTAAGTAGTAACAATCCGAATTTGCAAAACATTCCAATTCGTACTGAACGCGGACGACAAGTGCGAAAGGCCTTTATTCCTAGAAATGAGGATTACACCTTACTTGCAGCCGATTACTCTCAGATAGAACTGCGTATTATCGCAGCGCTTAGCAAAGAAGAAACGATGATTGAAGCCTTTAAACAAGGCGAAGATATTCATGCCTCAACCGCTTCAAAAGTATTTAATGTTCCGCTTTCCGAAGTGACCAGAGAACAGCGTAGTAATGCTAAAACCGTGAATTTCGGAATTATCTATGGTGTGTCTGCTTTTGGATTGAGCAATCAAACGAATCTCTCGCGTTCTGAATCTAAAGAACTCATTGACACCTATTACGAAACCTATCCAAAATTACGTGCTTATATGAGCGAGCAGGTTGATTTTGCAAGGGATAACGGTTATGTACAAACGGTTTTAGGTCGTCGTCGTTATTTAAAAGATATCAACTCACGTAATGCAGTGGTTAGAGGTGCAGCAGAGCGTAATGCCGTAAACGCTCCGATTCAAGGAAGTGCAGCCGATATTATTAAAATAGCGATGATTAATATTCATGAGAAACTTAGAGCAGGAGATTACAAATCGAAAATGCTGCTTCAGGTACATGATGAACTCGTATTTGACGCCTATAAACCTGAGTTAGAATCGCTTAAAACACTTATTAAAACCGAAATGGAAAGCGCTTACAAATTAGACGTTCCTCTAGAAGTCGATATGGATATTGGAGATAATTGGTTGGAGGCGCATTAAGTAATATTTTTCTTACAAGTTCCAAAACACTTATTAACTACTTATTTAAACTATGTAATCTCGTTCGGAAATAATAGGTTGAGATAATATTAATTAAGCTCTATATTTTTGTAGATTTGTTTTTCTAGAAATTAAAGAAGAAGAATGAAATTATTTTTAAAATATATTGGTGAGTTCTTAAGAACTTACCCTCAAATAAGATTTACAAGAAACGATGAGATTTTGATTAGGGAATCTGTCATGAAACATTTAGGGTTAGATAACCTTAATCAATTAAGAGACAGATATGAAGGACAAGCTTTTTTTGAGAAAACAATGATGAATGTTGGTGGCTTAATTTCTATTCAAAAACATTTAAATCTTCCCATAGTTGATTTTACTACCATCAACTTAAAAGATTTTCAACCAAAAATTAACTTAAATGGAGATTTAGTAGATGTTCATGTATTTGAATTCGGTTCTCTGCCTTTAATAAACATTGACAATATAAAAAGACCTGTGTTTTTTGTGATTAAAAAAGATCATATTACTTTCACAATTTGTGGTTTAGCAACAAAAGACGTCGTTCGTGAAAACTTAGAAAGAACACATATTGAAAAATCTTCTACTGTAAACAATATGAGCTTCATTGGCTTTAAGCATCTTAAACATATCGATACAGTCGCAGTTAATAAATAAAATATAATGTGTTTTAAAAAAATACTACATTTGTTTAATATACATTTTTTGGATTTTGATTAAGGAAAAACAGAGCGTAAGCATTCAAGAATTTGAAGGTAAAAACTATAAAATAAGACTAGTTGAACCCGAAGGACAAGCACTTATAACTCACTATTTACATAATTTAGACAATGGAGTTTCAAAACATTACAAAAAAGAGGCTATAAAAGCTTTCAAAAACTTTCTACAATATAAATTAGACGAGAACTCTCCTATAGAAAAAGAAGAGGCTCTGCAACAGTTATTGTTTGAAGTGAAAAATGTGCCATTTCCAACACCTGAAAATTATTCATTTAAATTTATAGATTTATTTGCTGGTATCGGTGGTTTTAGGTTAGCATTACAAAATGTTGGCGGAAAATGTGTTTACACCAGTGAATGGGACAATGCGGCAAAAAAAACTTATCGAGAAAATTTTGGCGAAATTCCATTCGGTGATATCACCAAAGAAAGGACTAAAAGTTTTATACCAAAAAAGTTTGATGTTTTATGTGCTGGATTTCCATGTCAAGCTTTTTCAATTGCAGGCTACAGAAAAGGTTTTGCTGATACTAGAGGAACATTGTTTTTTGATGTTGAAAACATAATAGAAAAGCATAGACCTAAAGTAGTTTTTCTTGAGAATGTGAAAAATTTAGTTTCACATGATAAAGGGAAAACATTTAAAACTATTGTTGAAATTTTAGAGAAAAAATTAAAATACAAAGTTTATTCTGAAGTATTAAATTCTATGACTCACGCCAATATACCACAGAACAGAGAACGTATATTCATTGTAGCATTTGACCCTAAGCAAGTTAAAAAACATACTAAATTTAAATTTCCGGAAGAAATCGAGCTCACTAAAACAATTCATGATATTCTGGAAAAAGGTAAACAAGAAGAAAAATATTATTATCCAAAAACTCACCAATATTACCCTGAATTAGAGAAAACTATGACCTCAAAAGATACGGTTTATCAATGGAGGAGAGTTTATGTGAGAGAAAATAAGAGTAATGTTTGTCCTACATTAACTGCAAACATGGGAACAGGAGGTCATAACGTACCGCTAATAAAAGACAATTATGGTATCCGGAAACTAACTCCAAGAGAGTGTTTCTCTTTCCAAGGTTATCCGGAAAATTATATTCTACCAAATCTTGCAAACAGTAAACTTTACATGCAAGCTGGAAACTCTGTAACAACAACAGTTATAGAAAGAATTGCTAAAGAGATAATAAAAATTGTATGAAATCATTTGCAGAAATAGATATTGAAAATAACGGAGAATATTTAAAATTACTTTCTGCAGTTTCTAAGCTTTCTGGTCTTTTTAGTGATAATTCAATACCGTTAATAAATTACAGAGTAGCCGAAAACATATTTTGCAGAAGTTTTGTTGCAAATAACCTATCCAGATCTGACGTTGCATTTGATGCTGATTATAATTCAGTTGGAATTGGTCTAAAAACTTTTATATCAAAAACCAATACTAAAACTGAAAAAATTGCAGAATTTAATAAACTATCTGAGCGTTTAAAGAATTACAAAGGAAAGGAACTTGCAATAAAGTTAGGAAAATATAGAAATGATAGAATTAATTTAGCCAAAAGACTATATGATATAAAATCTTCAATCTACCACATTGTAGCCAGAAGGGAAAAAGAACTAATTCTCTTTGAAACAGATTACAATCATATTGATATTCGAAATATTGAATCTGTAAAAGAAAATAAGTCTAGCTTACAATTTTATGATGGCAAGAATTTTTATACTTATAACTATTCCAAAAGTACTCTTTATAGAAAATTTATAATTCCTGAGCACGCTTACAAATTAAAGATTGACATAATTGAAGACCCTTACAGCCTATTACTAGATCTATTTCCTGAAGAAATAACTGATTCTCTTATTAAGGGAAAAGATTATATTATTCTACCTCTTTATGGAATAAAGAACGGAGTAAAGTACATATACGAAAAAAGTGGTTTAAATCAATGGCACGCCAAAGGTAGAAAGAGAAATAAAAACGAAATTTACATTCCAGTTCCTGCTAAAATACACCATAAATTTCCAAATTTTTTCCCTTCAATCAAGAGTGACAAAAATCATTTCAATTTACATCTTCCTAATAGAAAAACTTTCAAAGCAAGTATGTGCCAAACATCAAAGATTGAAATTGGTGGAAAGAAAATAAACAAAGGCAAAGGATTGATGACCAAATCCAATAAAGGTCTTGGCGAATGGTTACTAAGAAAAGCATTGCAGCTTAAAGAGGGGGAAATTGCAACAATTGAAATGCTAAATGATTTAGGATATGACAGCGTAATTATTATTAAAGAAGATGAAAATAATTACAAAATTGACATAATGAAAACTGATTCATATGCAGAATTTTGGAATAATGAACTACCCGTCGATAGAAAATATTTATAAAAATGAATAAAACCAGTTTCTTCTATGCTAAAATAAGTTGTCCAAAAAATGTTAATGAGTTAAACTTTTACAATTTATTAAAAAAACTATCCGATGGAATTTTACAAAAACACACTTTGTATAACATTCCCAATAATCTTGATTTAGCAAAGACAGGAGATATAATAGCTCTTCACATAGGAGGAGATTATTCTAACAAAAGCAAGTATTTTAAGCAAAATAATTTGCCAAAATATAATAACTATAAAAATGGTATACACGCTATAGGACTTATTGAAAATACGATAAAAGAGAGAAAAGAAGTAAATATAAAGGTAATAGGTTTAAACTCCCCCATTACTAAAGCTGATCTTTATTACTTTCCACAATTTATAAATAATTTAGGCGGTTTAACCAAAGGAACTCCTAATCAAGCAGGATTGTATGAGCTTAAAACCTCTATTGGTTTAAGTTTATTAGATTATATAAATTTAAACAACCTATTACCTTCTGAAATAAAAGAATTAGCTAATTTAAATAGTCAAAATCAACTCTATGAAAATGCATCTGAAAATTTTTATTCTAAATTCTCAGATAAAGAATCTACGAAAAAGTTTATAGAACAACTCCCAAAAAAATTTAGTAATGCTAGCTTTAAAACTCCAAAATTTAATATCAAACAGTCATTTATTAATTGGATAAATCAAGAACCAAATTACAAAAAATCATATGATGGATTAGTAACTGAAGTAGTCTTAAATTTCTGGAATAAAGCATATTTTCATAATAGTCTATTTACAATTGACTATGGGAATCTTGAAAAATCATTGAATAAAATTGGGGATTTGGTATTAAATTCAAATAACCAAGAATGGATAAGATATAGCCAAGCTACAAGTAGAGGTGCTCCAGAAGCAGTTTTAGGAAAGAATAATTACTTAAGATTTCTGAACGAATTTATTGAGAAGATTAAATCAACTGATAGTTTATTTTTCGATAATTTAGAAGCGCTAAAATTTGATGCTAATAGTTTTCAAGAAGCATGTAAAATTACAGGTCTCAATTATAATACTAAACAAATCACCAGATACATTGCCTCTTTAGCAACAAAACCGTTTGTGTTATTAAGTGGTCTCTCTGGTTCTGGTAAAACAAAATTGGCAGAAGCCTTTGCAAAGTGGATTTGCGAAAATGAAAACCAATATGCGTTAATACCTGTAGGTGCAGATTGGACAAATAGAGAACCGCTTTTAGGATATCCAAATGCCCTAAAAAATGATGAATATGTAAAGCCAGATAACGATGCTTTAGATTTATTATTAAGAGCAAAAATTGACGAAACCAGACCCTATTTTTTAATTCTAGACGAAATGAATTTAAGTCATGTAGAGCGCTATTTTGCAGACTTTTTAAGTGCCATGGAATCTAAAAATGTAATTCCGTTACACAAAATCCATGATAAAGTCAACGATATTCCTAAAACCATAAAATTACCACCTAACTTATTTATAGTTGGTACTGTTAACATTGATGAGACTACATATATGTTTAGCCCTAAAGTGTTAGATAGGGCAAACACTATAGAGTTTAGAGTAAAAGAAGGAAATATAGCAGATTTCTTAAAGGAGCCAAAAAGTGTTGACTTAAAAAATTTAGAAGGGAAAGGTACTAATATGGCTTCTGATTTTGTAACTATCGCAACTAAAAATGAAGACTACCAATTGACAGAGGGCCAACAAATAGAGATACATAAGTTTTTCAAAGAGCTTCAAAAATCTGGTGCAGAGTTTGGTTACAGAACTGCTTTTGAAATCTCAAAATTAATTTTCAAACTAGAAACGTTTGGGTTAACTGCTGAAAATGACAAAATAGACATTACAATTATGCAAAAAATGTTACCAAAACTTCATGGTTCAAGAACAAAACTTACTCGTATTCTTAAACCATTAGCTAAGTTTTGTTTGGTTGAAGTAGATGATAAATTTGATGATAATTACTTTAATAATTATGATAAAATAAATTTTGAAACCGATGACAACATCAAATACAAATTATCTTTTGAAAAGATAATGCGTATGTATAATAATGCTGTAGAAAATGGATTTGCCAGTTATGCAGAAGCTTAAAATTGATGGCAGAGGTAAAACACATATCTATTCCTTTAAACCATATTTCTAAAGATTTAGAATTAAACATATTTCCTGAGGGTTATAGTAAACTTTACAAAATTGAAGAACTCGAAGCCAATACATTTGGAGAAGCGCCTTTTCAAATTTTAGAAAGCCAAAGTTATGAGTACGCTTTCAATAAAAAAGGCTATAGATTAAGCTGCGATAATAAGAGTATAATAACGCAATCTAATAGAGAAAAACATTCCGGAAGAATTAACCCAAGTTATTATGTTGGAACTCTAAAACTAAACCTGCATCATAAAGAAAAACATCTAACCAGAGAATATATTTATTTAGAGGTTTTAGCAACTAAATTTAACTCAGATAATCTAGATAAAAGTTACAGGGAAAATTATAGGTTTATGCTAGAAAGCATAACAGAAAAATGCACTGAATTATTATTACAGGTTAATTCACCAATACAACAACATTTTGAGACTGATTTTAATAAAGAGAGTGAAAGTTTATACCAACAATTTTGTTTTATAAATTCCATCATTGGAAATAAAGAATTTGAAGAAGCCATTCAAAAAATAATAAGTAATCCAAAAACTGATTGGACAGATAATGACGAGTTAGCCGATATAAGAAGTGTAAAAAAATTTACAAAAAACACCATCAAACAGTTAGTGAATAGAGGAAATCGAATTCCTGTGCCTAACTCTCATCCATTGTACAAAAACCCTCTTCAAAATATACCTTCACATATCGTCAATAATAAAAAAGTTGAAATCATAGATAATGCGGAAAACCAGTTTATTAAATATGCGTTACAAACTTATCTTCATTTCAGTGAAAACTGTTTAAGCAGATTTAAAAATGAAACAAGAGCAAACAAAGAAGCAAAACATTTATCTAACACCTTAGAACAACAATTAAATAATTCCTTCTTTAAACAAATTTCTAGACCTACAAGTTTAAATTTTAATAGTCCTGTGCTTCAAAGAAAAAGTGGCTATAGAGAATTATTAAAATCCTGGTTAAAATTTGACTTAGCGGCTAAACTCACTTGGACAGGCGGAAACGATGTTTATGATGCTGGCAAAAGAGATATTTCCAAATTATATGAATATTGGTTGTTTTTTTTGCTGTACGACTTATTCAGAACCAAATTTAACCTCAGTAATATAGAGCACAATGGAGAACTTTATCAGAACTTAATTGAAAAAACTGATAACGGTCTTAATTTTATCATTAAATCGGGAACACATACAGCATTAAGTGGTATCTGTGATTTTGAAAACAGAAAGTTGAATGTTAAATTTTCTTATAATCAAACATTTAAAGGAAACAAAAAACATGCTTCAAAAGAACAAGGTAGTTATACTAAAAATATGTATCCAGATTACACTTTGTCCTTTTGGCCAAAAGATATTACAGAAAAAAATGCTGAAGCAGAAGAGTTAATTGTTCATATTCATTTTGATGCAAAATACAAGGTAAATTATTCAGGAAAATTAGAAGAATCAAGAATTGATGAAGAAGAATCTGAAAGAAAAGGTGAATACAAAAACGTAGATCTATTCAAAATGCACGCTTATAAAGATGCAATAAGAAGAACTGGAGGAGCATATATTTTATATCCCGGCAATAACAATAAATATATAAAAAAAGGGTTTCATGAAATAATTCCTGGTTTAGGAGCTTTTGCTATAAGACCAAGTTCAACTAATAATGGCTCAAAAGAGTTGAGTGATTTTATTGACAAAATCATTAATCATTTATTAAATAGATCATCTCAAAGAGAAAACATTGCTTCAAAAACTTATGAAATAACAAAAGATGGAAAGTCAATGCCATTAAATGAGCCTCTTCCTGAATTTGTTAATGGTAAAAAGCTAATTCCAGATGAAGCTTATGTTTTGGTTGGATATTGTAAATCTGAAAATCATTTGAAATGGATTAATGATAAATCTCTCTATAACTTTAGAATGGATAGCAATAGAGGTGCATTGAAATTGAATAAGAAAACTTTAAATGCAAAATATTTATTACTTCATATGGAAAATGATAATTCTTCTTCAAGACTTTATACAATACAAAAACCTGAATACAGAGTAACAAATAATGCTACTTTAAAACGATTGAATTATCCAAATCCTAGACAAGAAAACTACCTAGTAATTTCTGTAAAAAAATGTTCTGATAAAGAATTTGAAAATCTTTCTTGGAATTTTAAAGACCTAAATAATTATAAATCTGGAAGGGCATCGTCAATACCATTTACAACTAATTTACCAGATTTGATGAAAGTAAAAAAATAACTATTTCCTTCTTCTTTTTTTCTTCCCTTTATACTTCACCTTATTTTTCCGTTGGTTAAAAGGCACAGCATCATTAAAGGTATTTTTAGTTTCACCTGTAGGCTTGTTTTTACGCCATTTTTCGTCCTTTTTAGGCAGTAGTACATTGAGTAAATCTTGGCGACCCAGTTTATTTAAGGTCTTTCTAATCCACGCTTTGTTTTCGTCCTTGTACCAAAAGAAAAAACGGTGTTGCTCATCTTTTTCCTTACGTGATTTTGGCGTATTTACCTTTTTTAAAGTATAAGGATGATACCCGCTATAATAGATAACAGTTGCAACTGTCATAGGCGTAGGCGTAAAGCCTTGCACTTGCTCCAACTGAAAGCCCATATCTTTGGTTTCGGCAGCAAGATTGGCCATATCTTCCACTTCACAAGCAGGATGATTAGAAATAAAATAAGGGATGAGTTGCAGCTTCAGACCTTTCTTGATATTAATCCTATCAAAGCGCTCTTTAAACTTATGGAAATACTTAAACGAAGGCTTCCTCATGAGTTTCAATACAGGATCACTGGTATGCTCAGGTGCGACCTTTAATCGCCCAGACACATGCTTGGTCATGACCTCTTCGGTATAATCATCAAGTTCTTTTGGATCTGCATTTTTGTTGAATTCTGGCACTAACATATCATGGCGAATTCCAGAACCTATAAACGACTTCTTAACTTTAGGATGCTTGTCAACGGCTTGATATAAATCGGTTAGCGGTTTATGAGACGTATCTAAATTACTACAAATCACAGGAGAAATACAACTAGGCGCCACGCACTTGTCGCAGATAGACTGTATTTTACCTTTCATTTTATACATGTTGGCACTTGGGCCACCAATATCAGACAAATAACCTTTAAAATCAGGCATATTGGCAACAATATCAACCTCTCGCAAAACAGATTCCTGACTTCGGGAGGCTATAAATTTTCCTTGATGTGCCGAAATGGTGCAAAAACTACAACCACCAAAACAACCACGATGTATATTAATCGAAAACTTGATCATTTCAAACGCAGGAATTGGTCCGCGCTTCTTATATTTTGGATGTGGTAAACGTGTATAAGGCAACTCAAAAGACGCATCGATTTCGTCTTCGGTCATCGTTGGATACGGCGGATTAATCATTAAGGTCTTATCGCCCACATTTTGAAAAATGCGTCGCGCAGCCAATTTATTTGATTCCTGTTCTATAACCTTAAAATTAGCCGCGTATTTTTTCTTATCACTTAAACAAACTTCATGCGATGCAATTTCAACATCTTCCCAATTACTATTCTTGGGGATTTTAGCATTTTTATTTAAAAGTACGGCTGTTTGCTTAATAGTTGTAATACTAGAAAACGGCACACCCTTTTGTAGCAAACGCACAACCTCTCGCAAGGGTTGCTCTCCCATTCCATAAACCAACATATCGGCTTTAGAACTTTCTAAAATGGTTGGCATTAAGGTATCACTCCAATAATCATAATGTGTGACACGACGTAAAGACGCTTCAATGCCGCCAAGCAACACTGGAACATCAGGCCATTTTTCTTTTAGAATTTTAGAATATACTGTTGTGGCATAATCTGGACGAAATCCAATATCACCATTTGGTGTATAGGCATCTTTATCACGACGTTTCTTATTCGCATTATAGTTACTAATCATAGGATCCATACACCCTCCTGTGACCCCAAAAAATAATTTGGGCGCACCAAGTTTTGTAAAATCCTGAAGATTATCCGTCACACTAGGTTGTGGAACAATAGCAACACGCAAGCCAAGGCTTTCTAGCAAACGTCCAATAACGGCAGGACCAAATGTTGGGTGATCCACATAAGCATCACCACTAAATAAGATAACATCTAGTGCATCCCATCCGCGGATTTTAACCTCTTTATTTGTGGTAGGTAACCAACTTGAAAGTCTCAACTCGTCTTGCATAACATTGCAAAAATAGGTAAAAATAGATGCCTTTGTTTGATAAGACAATTATTTTGGGCGTTACCCAAGGGTCGCGCTTTCGGCAGTCGCTTTTTTTGTTGCTCAATGCAACAACAAAAAAGAGCTTCAACAGATGCCTCTATCCCTAACGCAAGCAAAGCAGTAAGCAAAAATCATCATTGAGAAAAACTTAGTGAAGATTCAAGTCCCAATTTCCGACAAAGTCGGAATCTTGAAATGCAGAAATAATGAGGGAAGGAATGAAGATGCAAAGCAAAGCTTTAAGCACGAAATTCCGAAAGCGAATGTTCCGTAGGAATTTCCTCAGATTGACTTGATTTTTTGGTTCTTTTTGTTTCAAGACAAAATGAATGTATTAACACCTCAGATTAGCTTGAATTTTTGGTTTTGTATTTAGTTTAAAATGTCTACCAGACATTCTAAAATAAATAGTGCATCAAGGCAAAATGAACATGAATATAAGTTTGAACTTAATTATGTAAAAACTCCAGAAATAAAATATCAGAACCTACAAATCTAGACCTTTCAAACTCTCAACACGATTCCTTGATAAGAAATCATCGATGGTTTCAAAATGCTCAATAACACGTTGATTTTTAAATTCAAATACCTTTTTAGAAAGGCCTTGTAAAAAATCCCGATCGTGAGAAACTAGTATTAACGTACCATCAAAATTTTGAAGTGCTTCCTTAAGTACGTCTTTAGATTTTAAATCGAGGTGATTTGTAGGCTCATCAAGAATAAGTAAGTTCACTGGTTCTAACAAAAGTTTTACCATTGCCAATCTGGTTTTTTCGCCACCAGACAGTACACTTACTTTTTTATCAATATCATCGCCTTTAAACATAAAACGACCAAGAATATTTTTGATTTGCGTTCTTACATCGCCCTTCGCAACCTCATCAACGGTTTGAAAAATAGATAAATTTTCATCTAATAAAGCTGCTTGGTTTTGGGCAAAATAACCAACCTTAACATTGTGTCCCAAAGCGCATGTTCCATTCACATCAATTTCTCCCAAAATGGCTTTAATCATCGTCGATTTGCCTTCTCCATTTCGTCCTACAAAACATACTTTCTCACCTCTTGCAATAGACATGTTTGCGTCTTTAAACACCACATGTTCACCATAAGATTTAGACACCTCTTTAACCGTTACGGGATAATCTCCAGAACGTTGCGTTGGCGGAAAACGTAATTTTAAAGCTGATGTGTCAATATCATCAATCTCGATAATTTCTAATTTTTCAAGCATACGTTCACGCGACGAGACCTGATTCGTTTTCGAATATGTGCCTTTAAATCGCTCAATAAATTGCATGTTATCAGCAATAAATTTCTGTTGTTCTTGGTAGGCTTTAATTTGATGCGCTCTACGATCTTCACGTAATTGCAAGTAATGGGTATACTTCGCTTTATAATCATAAATACGTCCCATAGTCACTTCAATAGTTCTATTAGTGATATTATCAATAAAGGCTCTATCGTGTGAAATCACGACGACGGCATTGGCTTTATTCACCAAAAAATCTTCCAACCAAATCACCGATTCAATATCAATATGATTGGTTGGCTCATCTAATAAAATCAAATCTGGTTTTTGAAGTAATATTTTTGCAAGTTCAATTCGCATTCGCCAGCCTCCAGAGAATTCGTTGGTTTGCCGTATAAAATCTGCTTGTTTAAAGCCTAAACCTTTAAGTGCTTTTTCAACTTCGGCATCATAATTTACATCTTCTAAAGCATAATACTTTTCACCCAAATCAGACACACGCTCAATAATTTTCATGTATTCATCAGACTCATAATCGGTTCTTGTCTCTAAGGCTTTATTTAAGGCTTCCATTTCATCACGCATCTCAAACACATGACTAAATGCTTTTGAAGCTTCATCAAAAACAGTTGTATTATCTTCCGTTAATAAATGCTGAGGCAAATAGGCAATAATAGCCTCTTTTGGTGTTCTTACATTTCCGCGAGTTGCTTTTTGAACACCAGCAATAATTTTCATCATGGTAGATTTTCCTGCTCCATTTTTTCCCATTAACGCAATTTTATCATTCTCGTTAATGGTAAAAGACACATCGCTAAAAAGTGTATGTCCACTAAATTCTACTGCCAAATTATCTACTGAAATCATAATGTAAATTTTAAAGCTGCAAAACTACTAAAAGCCCAACGTTGTAAAACAATTAAGTCATAAAATTCTATTTACAACAGATGAATTATCGCAGGTTTAGGCAAAATTATCTATTGAATAAAAATGGAAAAATTGCTGTTTTTTTTAGAAAAAGCAGCATGAAATCAGGATTTCAACCGATAATTTCAACTGAAAATCTATGATTTAGGTCTTTTTTAAAGAATTAACATATATTCGAAGCCACTAAACAAAAACCTACTACAATGGATGATAAGTTAATTATCAATTTCACGCCAACTGGCATGATTCCTACTAAGGACATGACGCCTCACGTTCCTGTAACTGCTTCCGAAATTATTGAAGATGTTCACAAAGCTAATGAGATTGGGATTACCATGGTACACCTGCACGCCAGAGATGCCATTACTGGAAAGCCAACTTATGAAAAGGAAATCTACGCCGAAATCATTTCTGGAATTCGTAAATATGCGCCTAATCTTGTATTATGTGTATCCTTAAGCGGACGAGATTTTAAAGAACTTGAACAACGATCTGACGCTTTATTTCTTGATGGAGACCTAAAACCAGATATGGGAAGTTTAACCTTGAGTTCATTAAACTTTAATGCAACAGCAAGTATAAACTCACCTCAAATGGTTCAGGATTTAGCGCGAGTAATGAAAGAACGCGGTATAGTTCCTGAATTGGAAGTTTTTGATGCAGGTATGATTAATTATGCTAAATATCTAGAACGTAAAAATTTATTACAGGCACCTTATTATTTCAACTTACTATTTGGAAATATAGCTTGTGCTCAAGCCGATATACTACATACTGGTGTTATGATTAATGACCTTCCAAGTAATTCGCATTGGAGCTTGGCAGGAATAGGAAATAGCCAGCTTAAAATGAATTCACTTGCTATTGCCGTAGGTGGCGGTGTTAGAGTTGGTATTGAAGATAACATATGGTATGATACAGCCAGAACAAGGCTTGCTACAAACTCTGAATTATTGGAGCGCATACATGTTATTGCAAAAGCCAATGAACGCGAGATTATGTCTCCTGAAGAGTTTAGAGTTAAAATGAATTTAGAACCTGGAAACGGAAGCTATGGACGTCATTACAAATAATACAGCAGTCATGGACTCGACGAAAAAGAAATCTCCTTATAGTTTTAAAGTTATAGCCGACTTGGTTAAGAACGGGCTATTTCTTCAAGGTGTAAGGCATGCTTTTGCTAAAATTGGTATAGATATTATGCCTTATTATTGGGTCCAAGAGGAAGTTATTCATACAGAAGAACCTAAACTGAGAACCGATGAAAAATTCACTTTCAAGCGTTTAGAGAAACAAGATCTTACTGTTGTTATTGCAGAGGCTGATTCTATCTCTGAAAACAAGATCCATCAAAGTTTTGCAGATGGACAAGAATGTGTAGGACTTGTTCACAACGATCAGATTGCAGCTTATATGTTCATTGAATTAAATGATTTTGAAATAAAAAAGCGCGTATTCAAATTAAAATCTAATGAGGCCTACCTTTTAAATATGTTTACGTTAACATCTTTTAGAGGAAGAAACTTAGCGCCTTATTTACGATATGCATGTTATAGACATCTAGAAGAACGCAACATTACTACAAAATATAGTGTAAGCAATTACTTTAATAAATCTGCTATTCGGTTTAAGGAAAAATTGAACTCTAAACCTCGTAAGCTTTATATTAATATTGATTTGTTCAAACTACTTCAATGGCATTTTGCAATTAAGAAATATAGCTAATAGTATTAAAAACAAACTTACTTTCCTATTTATTATTTAATTACAATTAGATAAAATTTCAGCTGGTAACCTTTGTCGGTAACTGCTAATTTCAGCATAAAACAATTTCGAACTTGATGCTACAGACAGTCTAGACTTTAAACTTTCCAAATAACTTGTATCTATACATCCAACGCCTTTAGCCAAAGCAATTGAATTATCTATAATACCTACTAAAAATGAAGGTTTGTCATTTTTAAGTGAACCATATTCCAACATACCAATGGTGACCCCAAAATCATAAAGTCCAAAGCAATTTACAGTTCTATTTTCATTAGTTTGTGTAAAGTTCTTTTTGTAATTATATCTAATCTCATAATCAAATACATCTTTATTACTCGCATCTGTAGTTGAAGCAATTCTAATTGTAAAGTAACCTTCATCGGGCACACTGGATCTTTTTATTTCGATGCTAAGTGGGTTGCTCTGGTTATTGTTATTGCGATTTATGGCATGAGCCCTACTGGCATACGCAGATAGGCTGCCATAAGCCGGACGTGTATTACCTAATAAAGTAGATCCATTATTTGAACCAGATATCGTTATGTAGGCCGTATTATTATAACAACTCCCAGACATGCGCTGTCCAGATATAGTTCCTAATACTTCTTCACCAAGAACCAACTTACTCACATTTTTATTGAACTTCCATGTAAAACGGTAGTTTTCAATACAGCCATCGTCTAGCTTTAAATAAGTTTCTATGACACCTCCTTGGGCATCAACCTTTATCAATTTTGGGGCTCTCTTATCTGAATCATAGTAACTATAATGAGCAATGCCATGATCAATACTAACAAGTCCTAAAAAATCAGACTGCGCATTATTGTAATATATTACAAAACAGAAAAAGAAGGAAAATAAATTTAGTGTCTTCATCTTATAAATCATTAATATTTAATCTTAATGTAACTGTAGCATTAATAATTACTTGTAATGTAAAAGCAACCGGATTGTGCGTTGCGTTTCCATTATAATTAAAAAAAACAGTTTTGGTTTCGGTTATTTTGTCACTTATTATTTCAAAATTTCCTGGCAAATTATATACAGTCTCAAACAAATCAGATTCGGCGGCATTTACGGTTTGCAAATTAAATGACTCTGCTTCAGAATTCACGATAAACAACAATAAGCCCCCAACATCAGCATCTACATTGCCACTAAAATTCTTAAACTCGTAAGTGATAGAATTAACGACAACTCGTTCTATACGATCAGCCTCTCCAACTTCTTCAGCAATTTGTGGATTACTTAAAAGGTCATAGACCCCTAATTCACTAAAGGTTATTTGCTGATTAGGGTTATTTAAACCCTCTACATCCACAGTAATAGGTATCACAAAACTTGCGTTAATATCTATTTCTGGATCGTCAAGCAAATCTCTAATCTCATCTTCACATGATACCATGCAAAAAAACGAACATATCATTATAACACATTTAATAGCTTTCATAGTAATTTCTTTATATTGGACATTGCACAAAGCCTTCTATAGCCTCTTCTTCTCCAGTGACAGTATTGACGACTGTACCATTAAATCTTATGCTCGAACTTACCCCAGTATCAACAAGGTCTACAGTTCCTGAGAAACCTAAATAATTATCTATTGCGACGCCATTTGATGCTACTTGTAAAAGGAAATAAGCGTGACTCGGTTGATCTAAATTGTCTCTCATATTAAACGTTGCCGTTCTGCATTCACCATTATGAGTTACTGCAATTGTATACGACAGACCATCTCTTTGATAAAATGCTGTATATGTGCAGCTAACATCAAGACCATCATCAGATTGTACATTACAACCGCCATTCCCATCATTGGTAGTTCCAAGAAAATTGATAAAATTATTACCTGTATCGTCAGCGCTGTCATCATCGCTACACCCACCTACTTGAAGGAGTATAAATAATGGCAACAACATTAAAAGTTTAATTTTCATGAGTGTTTAGTTTAAGGTTCAAAACAAAGTTATAGGCAGACATCTGTATTTCATATACCTAATGTTAGGTATATAAATTTGAATCATGAGTACCTACTTTTGAAACAATAGCCAAGAGCAGGTCTCAATCATACATAAAATATTTAGTAACTTTAAAACAGCTATTAATTGATTCATGAAAAACCTAGTCGTCATAATTTATGTTATGTCTTTCTTTCTAAGTGCTCAAAACACAGAAATTGACAGTCTTAAAACGATTACCCAATCTTCACATAATGCTTATGAAGTTGCCAAAGCCAATTTAATACTCGCAAAACTTCATGAACGTATAGATCTTAATAAAGGAAAAGTATTTGCTCAAAAGGCTTTTCAATACAAACTAAACGATTCTCTATTAGCAGAAACTAACAATCAACTAGGACGTTTTCAGTTTTTTACAGCACAGTTAGATTCTGCTGTATACTATTTTGAAACCACTAAAAGACTGCTTCAAAAATTAAATGATGACAAGCGCGTAGCTGTTGTAAATATTAGTCTTGGCGCCATTAAACTGCGTCAAGGTGATTATAATAAAACCGTATCTATATTAACAGAGAGTGCCAGTTTTTTTGAAAAAACCAATGATTCTTTAAATGCAGCAAAATGCTATAGTAACATTGCAAGTGCTTTTGCCGAGTTAGAGCTTTTTCCAAAAGCTATTGAGTACAGTGAAAAGGCACTTCAGATTTTTGAAAATTTAAAACAGACACAATTTAGGCTCATTACATTGCCTAATTTAGCCACACAGTATTATAAGAATGGTGACACTTTAAAAGCTATTGATTACAACGCTAAAGCCGAGCAATTAGCAACCAAACTTGGTGATAAGCGATCATTATCAATTATATATAATAACCTTGGTGATCTTTATCTAAACAAAGACTCAGAAAAAGCGAAGCAATATCTTGAAAAAACTTTAGCACTTAAAAATGAACTCAACCTTAAATCTGGTATTGAAATAGCACAAAGTAACTTGGGCTATATCCATTTAAAAAATAAGGACTATCCAACAGCCATAAGTTATTTTAATAAAGCAGCTCGACAAATTAAAGGCAAACAACTGGTTTTTGTATATAACAACTTGCGAGAGGCATATAAAGGTTTGGGGCAAATGAACAAGGCACTAGAATATTCGGAAAAATCGAACCTGCTAAATGATAGCATCCTGAATTCTGAAAGTCAGAAAAACTTTATGGAAGTTCAAACCAAATATGAAACGGAAAAGAAAGAAAAAGAGATTTTGCAACTCCAAACTGATAATCTTGAAGCCAATTACAAAAGAAAACAAAATAGAAATTTTCTAATAGCTGCTTTATCGGCATTAGTATTCATGCTATTACTCATTTACTTTTTACAGAAAAATTCTAAACGTAAACGTATTATTATGGGGCAAAACTTAACGATTCAGGAACAAGATTTCAACCAACTTTTAAAATCTCAAGAACTAGAAGGTATTGACGCCATATTAGATGCTCAAGAATTAGAACGATCAAAAATGGCTGCCGATTTACACGACAATTTAGGGAGTAAAGTTGCAACGCTTAAATTATATCTTGAGAGCTATGATGACAAGGAGGATTTTTCAGGGTTTTACAATAGACTTAAAAAATTAATGAACGATACTTATAATGAAATTCGAAATATTTCAAAAAATAAGAATTTCGGTGCACAAATAAATAAAGGATTGATTCCTTCGACAAAAGTTATCGCAAAACAAATTTCAAAGTCAAAAAAAATTGACATAAAAGTTATAAATATTGATGTAAACAAACGCATTGAAAACACTTTAGAAATTCAAATCTTTAGAATTATTCAAGAGCTATTAACTAACATCATCAAACATTCGAAAGCTAATGAGGCTATCATCCAATTCTCTGAACAAGACAATATGCTAACCATTATGGTTGAAGATAACGGTAAAGGGTTTAATCTCAACGCTTCTAAATCTGGAATCGGACTCATAAATATTGAACAACGCATTGAAAAAATTGAAGGTGAATTTGTAATAGACACCTCTGAAGGAAACGGTACAACAGTTATTTTAAACATTCCGTTATGACTATTAAAATTATCATAGCAGATGATCATCAACTTTTTATAGATGGTATAAAGTCTATTCTATCAAAATCTTTTGACATAGACATTATTGCAGAGGCTAACAATGGACTTGAGGTTTTAAAACTTTTAAAGCATGGTATTCTACCAGATATCATTCTTACTGATATTAGAATGCCAATTATGGATGGTATTAGTTTAACCAAAACGGTCTCTAAAGATTATTCAAAACTTAAAGTTCTGGCTCTAAGCATGTTTGATCAAACTATTGATGTAATTGAAATGTTAGAAGCTGGAGCTAAAGGCTACGTAACAAAAAATATAGATAAATCTGAGCTCCATTTAGCCATTCATACTGTTATGAAAGGCCATTATTTCTTTAGTAAGAATCTACCAAAAGACATTCAAGATTGGTTTCATAAGGAAAATTTAATTCCAAATGACCAACTATTAACTAAGCGTGAGACCGAGATTCTAGAGCTCATTGTAAAAGGAAGAACATCGTTGCAAATGGCAAAACATTTAAAACTGAGCAAATACACTATAGACACTCATCGAAAAAACATACATAAAAAACTAGGCATAAAGAGCAATACTGGTTTGGTAAATTACGCTTTAAAAAATTTATAAAAGCGCATACCTACAATTAGGTATTTCATCTCAGACTTATAGATTATAATTTGGTTGACAATAATCAACCATAAAATCCTATAGTCATGACTAAACAATCTTTACTCTTTCTATTATGTTTTTCCTTCGGAATATCGTCTAATTACGCAAGTTCACATAAAAATGGCACTGCTCTTTTTGGTAAAAAGAAAATCGATTTCGGTTGTTCTGAAACAGATGCAGAAATACATGTGAACGGCAAACTTTTAGGCAAAGGTAGTATGGAACTTGTAGTACCCTCAAAAGATTGTATTACGGTTATTGTAAAAAAAATAGGTTTTCTGACTGAAAAAATTGAATTCTGCAATCGTAAAAACATGCCACGTCCACCTAAATCATATTATCTAGAGTTAAGAGTGGATGACGCTTATAACGCCTCTATTCAAACAGATATTGCTAATGTTGATATCGAACTAGTATGTAATTCAACTTCAAAAGATAAAGCGTGGAAATTAATCAATCAAATTATATTATCTCATTTTGATGTCATCGAAATGACCGATAAAGAAACAGGATATGTGCGCACGGCTTGGTCTTTACAAACATTCCTGCAAAACTCTATCAGAACACGTGTTATCGTAAAACAAACTGGAGACAACCCAACAGTATTTAAAGTAAAACTCGTAAGTGAGCAATCTGGATTACCATTAACAAGTGTAAAGAGTGACCAACTATTTAGAGAATGGGATCGTGTGCTTCGCGTATATGCAAACATAATCTCAGAACTACAAGCCCGAATTCGGTAACCTTTCTACAACACAAAACGGTAAGTCGCTTTTATTAAGAACGTATTTTCTGGTTTCTGATTGAAAATTTGATTGTCAATTATACTACCAAATGAATTATTAACGTCGCCTAGTCCGTTAATACCTTGAGACCATACTAAGAAAACCTCTGAACCTGGTATGTATTCCCAGCGCACAACAAGGTTAGATCTAAATTGTACGAACGCAAAGTTAGGGTCACCAAAACTATAATCTGCAGTTCCATTAGCATCTTCATCCACAACATACGAACCGTCTTCTTGAGAAATTTGATTAGAATCATACCAAGTAACACGATCGTTAATGTTTTCGGCTGTTGGATTATTCACAAAATTAAAGTTAGAATACTTCGCTTTAAATATAAACGGCTGTCCATAATACTGAATGGTCAAATTAGGATTGATATTATAGTTAACTCTCAAGGTAGCACTCAAACTTTCGTTATCAATTTCACCTAAGATATATCGAGGTGTTCCGTTAAAATCAGATTGAGTGACATATTGGGTTCTATTCGGATTTTCCTCATACTGAAAATTTAAAGACATACTCAATGAATTTAAAGGCTGGTATCTAAATCTTAATTCATAGCGATCCAATGAAAAGTTGTTTTGTTTTGCTCTAGAGTTCACATAACCAACAGTCGTACTTAGCTTCTTGCGTTGATCGGTTCCAATAAACATATACCAGAAATTCTCTTCATTCCATCGCCATCTTGGACCTCCTCTCAATACTGTATTACTGTATATTCTCGGTTTATGAGCAGCACCAAAATCGGCAAACCAGTTATTTATGAAGTTAATATTTCCGCTCATTTCATACTGAACCCTGTTATAATTCCCTTCAAAATCATATTGAGTAAATTGTTCTAAACCAATATTGGCTCTCCTAAACCAACTTGTAGGCTTATTAAATAAGCGTCTCACATTAGCATATTGAGAGATGATATCTGCTTGTCTTAAAAACCCAATATCATTGAGTTCTAATTCTGGAGACTTCCAATTTCCGCCAATAGTATAACGCCATTTATCGCTACCTCGTTGTCCAAACTCCAGTCGTCCACCTGAACCTGTTAATGAGGTTTTGTTAAGATCAACATCCACATGACTGGCATCAGATCGTTGAAACAAATGTGTTAATGACGTTTGCGTATTAGTGATGGCTTCTTTACTTCCATTAACATTACTCAATGTAAGATTCCCTTGAATATAGTACCTGCGGTTTTTCCAGTTATGTCTAAAATCGACACCTCCTGTATAAGCGCTTTTTCTCAGGAAATCTAAATTCCCTTCCAACTTTCTGTTTGTAGATGTTACAATGGCACCTATATAAGAGTTACGATTATTAAAATCTTTCTGCGCTCTTGCCACTAAATAATTAGTAAATGGTTCGACGAGTTCCTCACGTCGTTCACCAACTTCGGGCAAGCTATTGATAACATCCTCACGATCATCTAGTTCAATCTCGGCATACTCTTTAGCTGTAATACTTTCTAAAAGGCCAATAGCCCAACCATTTTTCGTCTTACCGCTAAATTTTGCTGCACCAAGAATTGTTGTAAAATTTGGTATGTCCTCATATTCACCCAAACTACCATCGGCCGTTGTAAAGCCTTGAGGTGTTCGGCCAATACGTCTTGAGAAGAATACATTATCTCTTCCGCCTCCCACTCTAAAATCAAAAACATTTTTATTCTCTACAAAAAATGGTCGTCGTTCCTGAAAGAAAATCTCAAAACCATCTAATGCAATGGCTCCAGGATCTGCATCTACTTGTCCGAAATCTGGATTAATTGTCAAATCAACCGTAAGGTCGTTTGTAATACCAATTTTGGCATCCAATCCGCCCGTAAGTTTGGTATCACTTCCGTCTCTAAAAGGATTTCCTGCTTCGGCTTGATAGGTATCTAATTGCACAACAGTATAGGGTTGAATTTCCAATTGTTTTTGAGGTTTTAAACCCACAAGTCCACGTAGTTCACCAAACTCACTTACCCATCCTGGAGGGTTTGCAGGTAGAGGTTGCCATGTTGATCGCTCTTCATTATTAAAATAACGTCGCGTTGATTGTAAGCCCCAAACCTGATCTTCAAGATCTCCAAAACGCAACTGACTTAAAGGAATTCGTATTTCGGCAGTCCAACCATCATCATCAATTTTTGTATCAGCATACCATATAGGATTCCAACTGCCATCAAAATTTCCATTATCAGATATAAATTCATCACCTTTTACCCCAGATGCTGAAATGGTAAACGAAAAACCCGTTCGATCATCATTATAACTTCCAAGATTGATTTCAACCCAATCTCCTGGGAAATCATCACGGCGTCCCATACGTTTTTCTATGGTACTAGGATCGGCTTGATAGCATTTAAATGCGACATAGAGGTTTTTATCATCATAAATGATTTTCATTTTTGTTTGCTCTGTTGGTGGTGTTCCAACATCGGGCTGAAATTCTGTATAGTCTGAAGTCCATTCTACAATATTCCAAGCGTCTTCATCTAAAACACCATCAATAGTAGGTGCGTCTAAATCTTTAATAGCCGAGGTTGTATAGACTCTTTTGGTATTGGATGGTTCGTTTTGAGCAAAAATGGTTAGTGAACTGCAAATGAAACATGCAGTGATTAGTGTAGAGATTTTCATTGATTTGATTGATTAGTCTTTATTCTAAAGACTTCAATTTAAAGCCTTTGTTGCATTAAATCATCAGGTTTCAGAAAATTTTAACGAATAAGGTATCTATCAAGCCAATACAAAAATAAAACTATTTTTAATCCCTCTCAAAATATTGGCTAAATAGGATTTGGTAATCAAATATTTAATCGTAAATTTGCAAACTCTTTTTTAAGAGAGGAATGTTTAATAACAAAATTAATAAGTGTGGACACATTAAGCTACAAAACGATTTCAGCAAACAAAGCTACTGTTAATAAAGAGTGGGTTTTAGTTGACGCTGAGAATCAAACGCTAGGTCGTTTAGCTTCTAAAGTAGCAATACTTTTAAGAGGTAAACACAAGCCTAACTTCACACCACATGTTGATTGTGGAGATAACGTAATTGTTATCAACGCTGAAAAAATCAACTTATCAGGAAACAAGTGGAATGACAAAACGTACATTCGTCACACAGGGTATCCAGGTGGTCAAAGAAGTTTAACTGCGAATGAATTGTTTGGAAAAGATCCTGCAAGAATCGTGGAAAAATCAGTAAAAGGAATGCTCCCTAAAAACAAATTAGGTGCAGATTTATTCCGTAATTTAAATGTTGTTGTTGGTTCTGAGCACAAACATGAAGCTCAAAAGCCAAAAGCAATCGACTTAAACAAAGTTAACTAATGGAAGTAATTCACAAAATCGGTCGTAGAAAGACGGCTGTTGCTCGTGTGTACCTTGCTAAAGGAAAAGGCAAGATCACGGTAAACAAAAAAGACATGGCGGTTTATTTTCCTACTGCAACATTGCAGTATAAAGTAAACCAACCTTTAGCTATGACTAACAACGATGGCAACTTTGATATTACAGTAAACGTTTATGGTGGTGGCATTACAGGTCAAGCCGAAGCGATCCGTTTAGCATTATCTCGTGCAATGTGCGAACTTGATGCAGAAAACAGACTAATATTAAAGCCAGAAGGATTATTAACTAGAGATCCTCGTATGGTTGAACGTAAGAAGTTCGGTCAGAAGAAAGCAAGGAAAAAGTTCCAATTCTCGAAACGTTAATCCTATCCTTTTTTATTATTCTGAATTTTCTTCGGAATATAAAAATCTCAAAGCTGTTCTGATGGTTAATCGTCAGAACAGCTTTAAATTAAAACCGCTGAATTTTTATTCAGTAACAATTAAAAAAATCCTGAAACGAGTTCAGGTACAGTTTAGCATCTAAATGGTTAAGGCGAGCGAAAAGCAACCACTCAACCATTGCTAATTTAACAGAACGTAAACTATTACAAAATGGAAAAAGTAGAAGTAAAAGACTTACTTGAAGCAGGTGTACACTTTGGTCACTTGACAAGAAAATGGGATCCAAACATGGCTCCTTACATTTATATGGAACGTAACGGTATCCATATCATCAACCTTTACAAAACAGCAGCAAAAATTGAAGAAACTTCTGAAGCCCTTCACAAGATTGCAGCTTCTGGAAAGAAAATCTTATTTGTTGCTACAAAAAAGCAAGCTAAAGACATCGTTGCTGAAAAAGCAGGCGCTGTAAACATGCCTTACATTACAGAAAGATGGCCAGGTGGAATGTTAACTAACTTCGTTACAATTAGAAAAGCCGTTAAAAAAATGGCTATGATTGATCGTATGAAGAAAGATGGAACATTCAACTCATTATCTAAAAAAGAGCGTTTACAAGTAGATCGTCAAAGAGCAAAATTAGAAAAGAACTTAGGTTCTATCTCTGACATGACACGTTTACCAGGTGCTTTATTTGTTGTAGATATCAAGCGTGAGCACATTGCTATCAAAGAAGCACAGAAATTAAACATTCCAATCTTCGCAATGGTAGATACAAACTCTGATCCTCGTGAAGTAGATTACTTGATTCCTGCTAATGATGATGCGTCAAAGTCAATCAACAAAATTTTATCAGTAGTAACGTCGGCAGTTGCAGATGGTTTAGCTGAAAGAAAATCTGACAAAGCAGAAAGAGATGCTGCTAAAAACGACAAAGCACCAGCAGCAAAAAAAGAAGTAAAAGTTGAGAAAAAGGCTGAGAAAAAAGCCGAACCAAAAGTAGCTGCACCAGTTGCCGCTAACGAAGAAGAATAAATAAAACAATTACACAATATAATTAAGTCGTTTAATTGTTTTCATTAGGAAATATAAATTAAACGACTTTTTTAAATTTTTATAAACAATGGAAAATACTGTAAAAATTACAGCTGCAGAAGTAAATAAATTAAGACAAGCTACCGGAGCTGGTATGATGGATTGTAAAAAAGCCTTAGTTGAAGCTGGAGGCGATTTTGACAAAGCCATTGAAGTACTTCGTAAAAAAGGACAAAAAGTTGCAGAAAAAAGAGCTGATAGAGATTCATCTGAAGGTGCTGCAATCGCAAAAATTAATGCAGACAACACATCAGGTGTTGCTATCGTATTAGGATGTGAAACTGATTTCGTTGGAAAAAACGAAAATTTCGTAGCATTAGCTAACGAATTGGCAGATGTTGCATTAAACTACAATACTAAAGAAGAATTTTTAGCTGCTGACTTTGGAGGAATGACTGTTGCAGAAAAGTTAACAGAACAAACTGGAGTTATTGGAGAGAAATTAGACATTACAGCATTTGAAAAATTAGATGCACCTTACGTTGGACAGTATGTTCATATCAACAAGATTGCTGCCTTAGTAGGATTATCTGCAAAGGTTGACAATGTAGAGGTATTAGTTAAAGATGTTGCTATGCAAGTTGCTTCAATGGGAGCTACAACATTATCTTATAAAGATTTTGATCCTGCATATGTTGCTTCTGAAACTGAAGCTAGAATTGCTGTTATCGAAAAAGATAATATTGAATTAGGACGTTTAGGTAAGACTTTAAAGAATGTACCACAGTACATCTCTATGGCTCAGTTAACTCCTGAAGTTTTAGCACAAGCTGAAGAAGCTGCAAAAGCAGAATTGAAAGCAGAAGGTAAACCAGAACAAATCTGGGATAGAATCTTACCAGGTAAAATGGAGCGTTTTATTTCTGATAACACGACTTTAGATCAAGAACAATGTTTATTAGATCAAAAGTTTATTAAAGACGAAAAGAAAACTGTTGCTCAGTATGTTGAATCTTATGGTGACGTTTCTGTTACTGGATTTAAACGTGCTACAGTAGGATAATTTATTCCTAGAAAAACAAGAACCTCATAAAAAAACCACTACACTTTAACACAGAGTAGTGGTTTTTTTTATTTATAAGTTTCTACTTTACTAAAAAAAGATAATGATTATATTTGCTAAACTTTCAATGTAAATAATGAAGTACAAAAGAATCCTACTTAAATTATCTGGTGAAGCTCTTATGGGCTCTCGTCAATATGGTATTGACCCCGAACGCTTAGCAGAATATGCCAAAGATATCAAAGAAATAACAGACTTAGATGTTGAAGTTGCCATTGTTATTGGTGGTGGAAATATTTTTAGAGGTGTTGCTGGCGCAATGAATGGCATGGATCGCGTTCAAGGTGATCATATGGGAATGCTTGCTACCGTTATTAATGGTTTGGCTTTACAAAATGCATTGGAGGATGCTGGCGTAAAAACACGCCTACAAACGGCTATTAAAATCAACGAGGTTGCTGAGCCTTTTATTAGAAGAAAAGCAATGAGTCACCTCAATAAAGGTCGTGTTGTGATTTTTGGTGGAGGAACAGGAAATCCATATTTTACGACAGATTCGGCAGCTGTTTTACGCGCAATTGAAATTGAAGCTGATGTTATTTTAAAAGGAACTCGCGTAGATGGTATTTATAATGACGATCCAGAAAAAAATGCAGATGCAATAAAGTTTGATCACATTACCTTTGATGATGTATTGAGAAAAGGACTTAAAGTTATGGACACAACAGCTTTTACATTAAGTCAGGAAAACAAATTACCGATCATCGTTTTTGATATGAATAAAAAAGGGAATTTACTTAAAGTAGTTTCTGGAGAAAATATTGGTACTAAAGTTAATTTATAATTTTGGCTCATTTTTTGTTAAGCCTTTTACAGATTAAAGTTTTTAAATTATGAACGAAGACATAAAATTTATATTAGATACGGCTCAAGAAGCTATGGATAATGCTATTAAGCATCTGGAAAAGCAATTTGGTAATATTCGAGCTGGAAAAGCAAGTCCTGCCATGTTGGGAAGTGTTACAGTAGATTATTATGGTGCACAAACACCTTTAAGTCAGGTGGCTAATGTTAATACACCCGATGGTAGAACAATTACTGTTCAACCTTGGGAGAAAAGTATGCTTCAAGAAATTGAACGTGGCATTATGATCGCCAACTTAGGATTTAACCCAATGAGTAATGGTGAAAGTATCATTATCAATGTTCCTCCTTTAACAGAGGAGCGTAGACGTGAATTATCAAAACAAGCAAAAGCAGAAGCTGAAGATGCAAAAGTAGGTATTAGAAATGCGCGTAAAGATGCCAATAATGAGATTAAGGGACTTGATGATGTTTCTGAAGATCAGAAAAAAAATGCCGAAATTGATATACAACAAATGACAGACAAATTCGTTAAACAAGCAGACAATACGTTTGAAGTCAAGGAAAATGAAATCATGACAGTATAAAACTCAAAAAGCGACTAACCTAACGTCGCTTTTTTTATTAATTTAAATTTATTCATCATTACATGCATAAGACTTATTGCTTAATTTTATTTATGCTCTTTACTTGTGCATTATATTCACAACATCCAATTCCAGAAAACGATTCGACCAAGGTTCAAAATGATTCTTTAAATAAAAGAGAATTCTTAAAGCAACTAGGTAACGGATTTTTTCCAACTAAATTCCTCAACATAGATCTAAAATATCTTATAAAATTTAATCAATATGAAGGATTTAGAACTGGTTTAGGTGGTGAAACAAATAGTGGCTTTTCTAAAAAATATCGCATAAACAGCTATGTTGTTTATGGTTTTAGAGATCATCGTTTCAAGTATAAAATTGGTGGCGGATTTAGAGTAAATGAAGCGACAAATACATGGATTAACTTAACATATATCGATGACCTTCAAGAAACGGGCAGTTCTACGTTTTTAACCGATAAACGTTTTTTCTCCTTTTTTGAACCAAGATTACTTAATATTGACCTCTTCCATAAGCACATAACAAAATCTATTTCTGTTGAACATCAGTTCTCAAATCATTTGTTATCTGAAACCCAATTTGCAATTAGTAAAATAAACCCAACCTACAACTATTTCTATACAATTGACGATACATCTTATGAGACCTTTGATTTAAGTACAGCGAAAGTATCCTTACAATGGAGCCCATTTAGTGATTTTGAAAAAGACAATGGTCAAGTAAAAGAAGTTAAAAGTGGCTATCCGAAATTTTCACTTCAATTCACTCAAGGTTTTAGGAATGTTCTTAAAGGAGATTTTAATTTTTTTAAAACCGATTTTAGAACAGTACATCGCTTTATTTTTAACGACAAGGTATTTACCGAAGCTATTTTAACATCTGGACTTGCTTTAGGCAACACACCTTTAACACATCTATATCATGCCTACCCAAATAATATTACCAAAGAAACCGTTCTACAACGCTTTTCGGTAGCAGGAATCAACAGTTTTGAAACGATGTATTTTAATGAGTTCTTTTCTGATCGTTTTACCACACTGCAACTAAAACACTTTGTCCGGCCTTTTAAAATTACTGAACGCTATAGACCACAACTCGTCCTTATTTCTAGATTTGCTATTGGTGACATGAAAAACATTAATCGTCATGAAAGTATCGAATTTAATACGTTATCTAAAGGATACTCTGAAGCAGGAATAGAACTTAACAAACTACTCTTTGGTTTTGGTTTAAGTTTCGCGTATCGTTATGGCGGATATCACCTGCCATCATGGGCCGATAATTTTGCAGCCAAGTTCACCTTTAATGTGAGTCTATAGATCAATTAGTGCGCTCTTCGACAGTATAACTAAGGACCTGATATCCTATTTCGCCTGTTTTAGAAATGGCTTCGATAATAATTTGAAATGTTCCTACATTATCTGAATGATAATAACTAAGATTTTGGACTCCTTTATCATCTATTATTAACTGTGGTTCCCAGAATATCGTAGATCGAAAATCAGGAACAGACAAATCATAGACATGATTAGAATCGTGTTTAGGCACATAAAATTCTTTTTCAATAGAAAACACAGGTATCGCATTTAACTCTAATTTCTCTTCTGAAGTTCTAATAGCACCAAATAAACCTCTACCAGAACGCGTATAAATGGCTATAATACTGCCCTCAAAACGACCTTGTGGAGGAGGTGCAGACATGACAATGCTGTATAATTTTTTTAATTTTTTTGCATTATTAATAACCTCAACACTCGTAATCTCATCTACCAACAAATATTGAAGCATTGGCATATTGACTTCGGTCACTGGCTCTCCATCTACAACAAATAAGGTCACATGACCTCTTCCTCCTTTAGCTGTTTTTGCACTGAGATCTCCTGTAACGCCTCTGGTGATAATAATCTTATCTCTGAAACTACTACTAAAAAGCACACTAAAAAGACCTGTTGATAGTTCGCTTTCTGCTGCTCTTAGAGCTTTGCCGTCAATTACCGCATTTGGGTTTCCATAATTGTCAGCCATCTTTTTTCTCATGGGTGTCATCTTATAGCCATTGATAACAATTTCATCTAATTTGGTTGTGCCAAACGTATTAAAGTAGTATTGTTCTTGTTTGCTTTTAAATTCTCTATTTTTTTCTACAATCTTTTGCACTAAACTATCCTTGACTCCACTTATAGTATTTATAACAAAGTCAACTGGAAGTTCTGTTTTCTTATTTAAAGTTATATTATAATCACTCTTATCTGTTTCGGTATTATCAAGAGCTTGAATTACAATTTCCTGCTCCTTTCCGTATATATCATTTAGTTGAAACTCAAAACTTCCAGGAGCCACAACATCTGTTGTATAAACCGAGCGTTGTTTATCAAAAGTCATTAACATCAATTCAATAGGACTGTTTTTATTTTTGGAGTTTTTAGGCGTTACTATTCCAGAAACATTTAAGTTTTTTTCGAGTTTATAATTCAATTTCCTTATAGCGTCATGGTATTTGTATCTGCGCCAGCCCTGAGTTAACATCAAAAAATCAATATCTTCAATGTGCCCATCCTGAAAATAGAATCCTGGATTTTCTATAGGGCCTTTCAAATCAGAACTCAATAAAAAATAAGATCGTATATTTTGATGGTTACTATCTAGGTTTTCTTTATTTAAAACTAACACCGAGACATTGGCACCAACAGAAATTTTATCTGGTATTTGAGTGGAAATACTTAAATCTATTTTATCTCTCTGGTATCTACTTTTTTGTTCAAATGTCGCATTAACCATTAGCCGTTTACTTATATCATGATTGAAAAACAAACGTTCTGCCACAGGTACATTTGTATTATCAAACAATGTAAAAGCAATAATACCTTCAGGAAATAATGCCTTTGGAAATACATAAATAAAACTACCATTAATTAAAGTAGCCTCTTGTTTCAAATACTCAAACCCGCGAGACATTCCTTTCAAAACTATTGAATTGTTGCCTTTAATGTTAGTTTTAGCGGCTACATAGATTTTATCGTTTTTAGAAATCACGTTTATCAGATAACCTAATTGCACAGCTGGTGGTAAATAATATACGTTTTCTAAAACATTATTATCGGACTTGAGTTGCACCTTATATTGTGTAGCGCTATCTACGTTGTCCAACATAAAACTTCCCATTCCCAACGTGTTGCTCTTAAAGGATGTTATAATTTCATTAGTTTCATTCAAAACATGTCCTTCAACAAAAACACCTCTACCGTCTGCTCCAATTGCCTTGAAACCTACTCTATTGGACAAACCACTTATAAGGTTTCCACTTTCAGGAAAAAATTGTAAATCTATAAAGCCTAATTGTGTTGAAAACGTCGTTGTATATGAACGTTTATTATCAGTTAAAAAACTTAACTCTACATGCTTGGATTGATTTGAAATTTCATATTCTAAAACATAGCTATCGTCTTTACCTCTCTTTGAAACAAGCGTATCTACTTGACCATCTTGAGCTACAAAAACCATTAAATTTTTCTTATGCTCTGGGTCAATTAGCTTTGGATACAAATTGGCTTTAAACCTTTGAGTGATGGCATGACTATCTACTCGTCTAATATTTTCAATTGGCTTATGATACTTATCGTTTTTATTTTCAGAAAATATTTGAATTTCCCTTTCATAAATAAAATCTGAATTGAAATTTTTATTCCATTCGGTATAAGCTCTAATCAAATACATTCCTGGCTTATAGCTTCTATCTAATTCAAAATGACCATTACCTATACCATCTTTAATTTTAATGAGTTTAGAATTAACAATGTGCTGTTTTGAATCTATTAAGTCAACGTATAAAACACCACTGGAATAAGCTGTCTGATGAGTTCCAGCATTAATGAGAATAGCTTTAAACCATATGGTTTTGTCAGTGGTGTAAACGGTATTATCTAGTTGTAAGTAAACTTTTTCTGCCAACGAATTATGCGTGTATGATTTACTGGTTTGCGCCAACAAATTCGTTGTGAGCAACAGTAAAAACAACACTAAAATCCGTGATTTATAAAAGTAAACCCTATACAATTTAATTTTTATTTCAAGTTATAGATATTTACACTATTATTCTAATATCGAAATGTTAAATCCAGAATAATATTTCTAGATATTTTCAAAAAAAAAAGGAGTGTTAATAAATCTTATTTTTTACACACAATCACTAGGTTTTTCCTAACTTTGCGCTTCTTTTATAAAGCACATGTTTAAATTGTTTACGAAGGATTTTTGGGAAGTTGTTGCGCGACTAATTTTGCGAAACAAAATTGGTATTCTTATTACCATTATTCTGGCTACTATTTTCTTTAGTTCGCAGTGGAATAACATGCGTTTTACCTATACCGAAGCTAATTTACTTCCTGATGACCATGAGGTTAATATAACCTACAACAAGTTTCTTGATGTGTTCGGAGAAGAAGGAAACTTAATTGTTCTGGGGGTTAAAGATTCTACGCTTTTCACCGTTGAAAAGTTAAATGCTTGGAACCAACTTTCTGAAGATTTTAAAGCCTATGACGAAGTAGAGACCGTAGTGTCTATTAAAGACCTTCAAAAACTTCTGAAAAATAATGAGGCCGAAAAGTTTGACCTTGTTCCTTTTATCAAAGATTCTGTTTCGTCTCAAGAACAAATTAACCTATTAAAAACTGAGCTTTTTGAAAAATATCCGTTCTATGACAACTTCCTCTTTAATACTGAGACTGGAACCATTAGAACAGCTATTTATCTAAAAAAAGACATCGTAAATACGGCTGCAAGGAAAGATTTTATCATGCTCACGCTAGATAAAAAAATCAAAGCCTTTAGAGATGCCAACGACCTGGATGTAAGAATTTCAGGTATGCCCTACATACGTACGTTAAATTCTCAAAATATTGTAGATGAAATCGGGCTTTTTATTGGGCTTGCGTTAGGTGTTACCTCACTTATTTTCTTTTTCTTTTTTAGATCTTTTAGAGCAACATTCATTTCGCTAATTGTTGTTTGCGTGGGCGTCATGTGGACATTTGGAATTTTAGGATTGCTAAACTATGAGATTACAGTACTTACTGCATTAATACCTCCATTAATTATCGTTATTGGAATTCCTAACTGTATATTTCTTATTAACAAATATCAGCATGAAGTAAAACTCCATGGTAATAAGGTAAAATCTTTACAGCGTGTAATTACGAAAATTGGTAATGCAACGCTCATGACTAATGTCACTACAGCATCTGGATTTGCAACCTTTATTTTAACTGAAAGTAAACTTTTGAAAGAGTTTGGTATTGTTGCATCGTTAAGTATTCTTGCAATTTTTATACTATGCCTCTTAGTAATTCCAATAATTTATACGTTTTTACCTTATCCAAAAGATCGTCACCTCGAACATTTAAATAAACGCTGGATTGGTGGTTTTGTAAATTGGATTGAGCGTATGGTAAGAGAGCAAAAAATTGCCATTTATGTGACGTCTTTAGTACTTATTATTGCCAGTATTATTGGAATATATAAAATAGAAATCTCGGGTAGTCTTATAGAAGACATGCCAAAAGAAGAGGCTTTTTTTAAAGACATTAGATTTTTTGAAGAGGAATTTAATGGAATTATGCCTCTTGAAATTATGATAGATACCAAGCGTAAAAAAGGGGTTATGAAATTGAGTACGCTGAAAAAAATGGAGCAAATTGAAGACCTCATTGATGAAACTCCAGAACTATCTCGACCAATTTCTGTAGTTAGCCTTGTAAAATATAGCAAACAAGCTTACACTAATGGTAACCCTAAATACTATCAGTTACCTACTAGTCAAGAACAACTTTTTATTTCTTCCTATATTAAAAACTCATCTTCAGATGTTGATCTCTTAAAAAACTTTGTAGACAGTACTGGGCAATATGCCAGAATTACGACGTTCATGAAAGATATTGGCACTGATAAAATGGAGCGTATTCAGGAAGATCTTCAGAATAAAATTGATAAGGTATTTCAGCCCAAAGATCGTTATAATGTAACCATGACTGGAAAGGCTTTAGTATTTCAGAAAGGCACAAAATACTTAGTGAAAAACCTAGCCATATCGTTGTCGCTTGCCATTATTTTGATTTCAATATTCATGGCTTATATGTTTAGATCTGTTAGAATGATTATCGTTTCATTAATCCCTAACGTACTGCCACTAGTCATAACAGCTGGATTAATGGGGTATTTAGGCGTTCCTATTAAACCATCGACAATCTTAGTATTTAGTATTGCCTTTGGTATATCTGTTGATGATACCATTCATTTTTTAGCGAAGTACAGACAAGAACTTCAAGCAAACCATTGGAAAATACGCAAATCGGTCTATAGAGCATTACGTGAAACAGGTGTGAGCATGTTCTACACCTCTATAGTATTGTTCTTTGGTTTTATCGTATTTACAACATCAAGTTTTGGAGGCACTGTGGCTCTGGGCGCCTTAGTATCTGCGACCTTATTGTTTGCTATGCTATCCAATTTACTTTTACTTCCGTCATTACTATTATCTCTTGAACGTAGCATTGCTAATAAGGAAGTGATGCGAAAGCCTTCAATAAATATTATCCCAGAGGAAGATGAAACTTCCGAAGAGAATTAAACCTATAACAATTATATTTGCATAAAATTTCAGAATAATGAGCTATACAGTTTCACAACTATTAACACAAGATATTACATTTCAGCCTATAGAAATTAAAGGTTGGGTTAGAACATTTAGAGCCAATCGTTTTATTGCTTTAAATGACGGTTCGACGATAAATAATATACAGTGTGTAGTTGATTTTGAAAATACCGATGAAGCCTTATTAAAGCGCATTACAACAGGCGCTGCAGTTCATATTAAAGGTGACCTAGTTGAAAGTCAAGGAAAAGGGCAAAAAGTAGAAATACAAGTGTCGTCTATTGTTATTTTAGGTGATTCTGATCCTGATGAATACCCAATTCAACCCAAGAAACACACCTTCGAATTCTTAAGAGAAAATGCACATTTACGTACAAGAACCAATACATTTAGCGCTGTTATGCGTTTGCGTTCTTCATTGTCTTTTGCCGTACATAAGTACTTTAATGAGAATGGGTTCTACTACATGCATACACCAATTATTACTGGAAGTGACGCCGAAGGTGCTGGTGAAATGTTTAGCGTATCCAGTCTCGATGCTAAAAATCCTCCTTTGGATGATGAAGGCCATGTTGATTACAAGCAAGATTTCTTTGGAAAGGAAACTAACTTAACAGTTTCTGGGCAATTAGAAGCAGAAACTTATGCTATGTCTCTTGGAAAGGTATATACTTTTGGACCAACGTTTAGAGCTGAAAACTCTAATACTACTCGTCATTTAGCAGAATTTTGGATGATTGAGCCAGAAGTGGCTTTTATGGATTTAGCTGGAAATATGGATTTGGCTGAAGATTTCATGAAATCGGTATTGAGTTATGTTTTAGAACACAATCGAGAAGACCTTGAGTTTTTAGAAACACGTTTACTCAACGAAGAAAAAACCAAACCTCAGGCCGAACGCTCAGAAATGAGTTTGATTGAAAAAATAAAGTTTGTTGTAGACAATAATTTTAAACGTGTTAGCTATACGGAAGCTATTGATATATTAAGAAACTGTAAACCCAATAAGAAAAAGAAATTCAAATATATTATTGAAGAATGGGGTGCAGATTTACAGAGTGAGCATGAACGTTTCTTAGTTGAAAAACACTTCAAATGTCCAGTAATTTTGTTTGATTATCCAGCTAATATAAAAGCATTTTATATGCGCTTAAATGAAGATGGAAAAACGGTTCGTGCTATGGATATCTTATTCCCAGGGATTGGAGAAATGGTTGGAGGTTCACAACGAGAAGAACGTTTGGAGGTTTTAAAAGAAAAAATGAAAGCACTAGATATTCCAGAAGAAGAATTGTGGTGGTATTTAGACTTGCGTAAATACGGAACAGCTGTTCATTCTGGATTTGGATTAGGTTTTGAGCGTTTGGTTATGTTCACTACCGGAATGGGAAATATTAGAGATGTTATTCCTTATCCTAGAACTCCTCAAAATGCCGAGTTTTAATTAAATCACAGTATATAAATTTATTTATAAGACCTATTAGATTTAAAATCTGGTAGGTCTTTTAAATTATTATAAAAGGGCACTGTTTTTGCAAGCAATTATCAATAGTTTTTTTAACTTTACTTTGTACCAAATTTAGATTATGCTCAAACAATATTTACAATTTAAATTATCTCAAAAGTTGTCCCCACAACAAATTCAGCTTATGAAGTTGATACAGCTGCCTACACAAGCATTTGAGCAACGTATAAAACAAGAATTAGAAGAGAATCCTGCCTTGGATACAGGGAAAGATTCTAAAGATGAAGACAAGTTTGATGAATTTGACAACTCAGGCGATGAGTATGATGACAACGAAACCATCAACACAGAAGACATCAACATTGACGAATATTTGAGTGATGATGACATTCCTGAGTATCGTACACAGGCCAATAATTATAGCGTTGATGATGAAGAAAAAAATGTCCCTTATGCTGCAGGAACATCATTTACGCAGCATTTGAGAAATCAACTAAATACATTTAGGCTTAGTGATGAGCAGCGAGAAATAGCAGAGTTTTTGGTTGGAAGTGTTGATGAAAGTGGTTATATAAGACGTTCATTGAGCGATATTATGGATGATTTGGCCTTTACTCAAAATGTATTTACTACCGAAGAAACTATTGAAAAAGTATTGCTTAAGGTCCATCAATTAGATCCAGCTGGTGTTGGTGCTAGAAACCTCCAAGAGTGTTTAAGTATTCAATTACACCGAAAAGATAAACATCCAGATGTTGAGCTTGCTATCGCTATTATCGATAAAGCCTTTGATCAATTTACAAAGAAGCATTATAAAAAATTACTTCAAAAATTTGACATCACTGAAGTTCAATTAAGAGATGCAATAGAAGAAATAGAGCGCCTTAACCCAAAACCAGGTGGTTCTTACGCTGGAAACAATAAGATAGTTGAGCATGTCGTTCCTGATTTTGCAATTAAAATTGTAGATGGCGAACTAGAATTAACGCTTAATGGCAGAAATGCGCCAGAACTGCATGTGTCTCGAGAGTATAGCAACATGATGAAAGGCTATAAAGAATCTAAAGACAAAAGTAAATCTCAAAAAGACGCCGTATTATTTATCAAACAAAAACTGGATGCTGCTAAATGGTTTATTGAAGCTATTAAACAGCGTCAACAGACTCTTTTTGTTACGATGAGTGCTATCATGCATTATCAAAAAGAATACTTCCTTACAGGCGATGAACGCAAGTTAAAGCCAATGATTTTAAAAGACATTGCCGATGAGATTGATATGGACGTATCTACAGTTTCGCGTGTCGCCAATAGTAAATATGTAGATACACCTTATGGAACAAAACTCATTAAAGAATTTTTTAGTGAATCTATGACCAATGATCAAGGTGAAGAGGTATCAACTCGTGAGATTAAAAAAATACTAGAAACAGTTATTGAAGAGGAAGACAAGAAAAAGCCATTAACCGATGAAAAATTAGCAACTATTCTTAAGGAAAAAGGCTATCCGATAGCTCGCCGAACTGTTGCTAAATATCGCGAGCAGTTAGATATTCCAGTAGCGAGATTACGTAAGAAAATATGATTGAAGGTAAACAGCTTACGACACGCATTTCAGATCAATTTCTAAAAAGTATATCTTATATTTTTCATCCATTATTGATGCCGTTATTGGGTGTTGTATTTTATTTCTCAAAAACACCACGCTTTGTTCCTGAACCTAGAATGAAGGCGAAAGTATTTTCTATTACTATTCTCACCATTGTTTTACCTATTCTATTATTTTACCTCTTAAAAACACTCAGGAAGGTAGAATCTTTTCACTTAGAGCATGTTTCAGAACGTAGAATTCCGCTTATCATTAATAGTTTTATCATTGCACTTGTTCTGATTAGAGTATTACCTCTTGATGAATTACCCGAATTATACTTCTTTTTTATGGGTATTCTTATTTCAACAATCACTTGTCTTGTTCTTGTTTTATTGAAATTCAAAGCTAGTATTCATATGATAGCCTCCGCAGGTTTTTTTATGTTCGCCATTGCTGTAGCCATTCATTTCAAGATAAACATTAATGGCACTATTGCTTTAATGTGTATCATTTTAGGGGCAATTGCAACCTCAAGATTACATCTAAAAGCTCATACACCTTCAGAATTAATTGTAGGTTTTTTTGTGGGCTTATTACCACAATTACTCTTGTTAAATTATTGGATTTAACTTTACATTTTTAAAGAATATAAAATATAAGTCCAATCTTAATGGCATTCATCTCAATGGACTGACCAGTAGTGCTGAGTTTAGCATTAGAATCAAAAATGGGATTGAGTAAGTAATACAAATGAAAACTCACATTAGAATATCCAGCACTCAGTGTTAGACCATATTGAATCCTATTAAAATCATCAATATTAGTCAATTGAATATCATTAGGTTCTCCATTAAATTTAGAGGAACTATATACAACATAGCCAAATTTAATACCTGCATATATTCTCCAAAAATCGTAATTGGTTGGTGTTGACGTTCGCCATCTAAATTCTAAAGGCACTTCAATGAGATAGGTTGTGAATTTATTCTTACTAAACGATGTCTCGTCATCATCTAATATAGAATAATTAAAGCTGCCATTATTTTCAGCAATAAGTAGGGTTTGATTATAGGAGTTTGTTGATAAACCTAAGCCCAAACCTATGGCCTTGTTACGCTTTACATTAATGGGCATATCCCTAATAAACCCAAAGTGAAATCCGCTCGAAAATCCATTTTGAGAAACACCATCGAGTTTTTTTCCAAGCAGGTTGTAGGTTACAGAAATATAAAATTGATCCTCTCTGTATTTCTTATCGACGATAGAGTCTGATGCGTTTTCACTTGAAATCACTTCTTGAGCGTCCAGTGACTGCATACACATTAGTAAAATTATTAAATATAAAACCTGCTTCATGATACAAATATAACTCAATAGTCTGTAAAAAATTTTGAGTAGATGGAATAAAAAAAGCATCCATTAAATGGATGCTTTTTTTTATAATTAATAGGCTCGTAGTTAGTTGTCTAATGCACTACCAGAACCTGTTGCATAATTAATTTTAAGGGCATTAGCCTCTCTAAGTTCTTGCTTAATATCACCAACAATACCCATATTTGCTTCGCTATCAACTTTTAATGATACCGTTAAGTAATCTCTCAACTCCTCTCTTATAGCCAATCTTTCGGCATTAATAAAAGATTCTATTTCGCCAATTTCAGCAAATTTATCGTTAAGTTGTAAACGCGCTTCTTTTCCATATCGTTCTTGAAAAGAGGCTGTTGGGCTACCTGCATAGATATAACTAATTGGATATTTCTTTTCCAATTTTTCTACCTGATCGGCCAATGGCAATTTGTTTTCAATGAGTAATGTATCTTCTCTCATAACTGTTACAACCATGAAGAAAAATAACAACATAAAAACAATATCTGGCAAAGATGCTGTGTTTACCGCTGGTAAAGCATCGTCTTTTTTATTTTTAAATTTAGACATTTTCTTGTGTTTTATTTAGTGTAAACTTCAGAGAGCTTTTCTGGATATTCTGTTCTAATTTCCTCAATAATCTCTTTTAGTTTCTCTCTATTACCAGTGAACTTAGCGTCTTTAAAATTCTCTTCCATCTTCACAAAATCCATATCTGGAAATCCTCTTCTAGGTCCTATTAATTTTGCTCTTCTGTTACGTAATTCATTATAAGCCGCTACCAATTCATTTTGAACCGAAATATACTGTTTATACGACGTTTCTCTCTCGTTCTTTAATGAAATAATGGCCTTATCTGGATTATCTGATGATGCTGGATCTTTCTTTCCATTACAGTAATCACAAGAACCATCACCTCCATTATCTAAAAACTCAATAGCCGCTGCTCTTAAATCTTTAAGCTCCATTAGTTCATCTTCAACTAATAATTGATCTTTACCATTAATTAAAACAGTAAAAATATTCTTTTGCTTAATAATAACATCTTCATCGTTTTCCTCAATTGGAGGGAGCTTACGATTAATTCCAGAATCTTTAGGAATCGTTGTCGTTACCAAGAAAAATATAAGAAGTAAGAATGCAATATCTGCCATAGATCCTGCATTAACTTCTGGTGCTGATCGTTTTGCCATAATTTGTTTTATTTACTTAGCATCTTTTTAACTCCAAAGAACAACATTAAGCCTGCTGCTAATAGAATTAAAATATAAAATGCCTTGATTCCTGCTTCAATCATTTGAGATTCACCAGCAGTTAATATTTTACCGTCGTCCAATGCTCTTTCAACTCCAGATGACGCAAACCATGCAACTGCCAAAACAGCTACAAAAACGCCTACAGAGATTAAAGATTTTTTAAGTTTATCTGGACTACTTACTAAGTTTACTAAACTAAATACAACTGCAGATACTGTCGCAATTCCTAAAACTACATAGGCCAAATTTGCAAACCAACCTAATACAGCTTGGTTATCTGGCACTGTTTCAATAGCTTCATCACCTAACATCATAATTCTTACTAGGAAGAATACTGCGATTAGACCTATTACTAAAGCAACAATTTTGATTATTTTTTGAATATTCATATTATGTTCGATTTAATAATTGGTTTCTTATTTCTTATGTCTTACTAATAAATCCATTAGTGAGATAGATGCATCTTCCATATCGTTAACGATGCTATCAATTTTCGAGATAATGTAATTGTAAAAGATTTGTAATATAATAGCAACAATCAGACCAAATACTGTTGTTAATAAGGCTACTTTAATACCACCTGCTACTAATGAAGGGTTCATGTCACCTGCAGCTTCAATTTTATCAAAGGCATCAATCATACCAAGTACAGTTCCCATGAAACCAAGCATTGGTGCTAATGCGATAAATAATGAAATCCAAGATACATTCTTTTCTAATTGTCCCATTTGAACACCACCATAAGCTACAACAGCTTTTTCAGCAGCATCAATATCTTCATCTGCTCTGTCTAATCCTTGATAGAATATAGATGCAACAGGACCTTTTGTGTTTCTACAAACTTCTTTTGCTGCTTCAATTCCACCCGAATTAAGAGCGTCTTCAACATTAGCAGTTAATTTCTTCGAATTTGTAGTTGCAAGATTTAAATAGATAATTCTTTCAATAGCAATAGCTAATCCTAGAATTAAACATAGCAATACAATTCCCATAAAAAATGGACCACCTTCAATAAAACGTTCTTTTACTTCTTGCGTAAAAGATTTTTCTTCGTCAGCTGCTGCTGGAGTTTCGTCTTGAAATGAAGTGGTAACTGCTGTAGTTGCAGCTTCTACTGTGTAAGCATTTGTACTTGCGTTAACAGTACCGAAAGCCATGATACATGCTATGGCTAAGATAGAAAATAGTCTTTTCATCGTTCTTGTTCTTAATTTTTATTAGTTAAAGTGTTAAAGATATAAAAAAATTGTAATTAAAAAATAAAAATCCCAATTGAGTCGTGAGGTTTAACGTTGTTTAACTCAATTTGAAATCTTTACAATGACGAATTTAAATAAAATGTTTTGGATTTGTTGTTTGAAGAATCAAAAATCTCATAAAATTAACGCATTTAACATCACTATTATTACATTTTCTTATAAAGAAATTATAATACTATCGTACAAATTTACTGAAGCAAGCTTCGACAACCTTGAAGGATTAGCTGCGCTGATCCCAATTGGATATGCTGGTAATACATTGCATAGGCAAACTTTCGTTTGCTCAT
>NZ_CANLNS010000008.1 GCF_947492715.1 uncultured Psychroserpens sp. | reverse complement strand
TGGGATGTGACCGGATCACAACCAGCAGAACCTGCAACTGAATGTTATGAGACTGCAACATTTAATAATACGACTTGCTCGTGGGATGTAACTGGTAGTCAGCCTGCAGAACCTGCAACGGAATGTTATGAGACTGCAACGTTTAATAATACGACGTGTTCGTGGGATGTAACTGGTACGCAACCTGCAGAACCTGCAACAGAATGTTATGAAACGGCAACATTTAATAACACAACGTGTTCATGGGATATAACTGGATCACAACCAGCAGAACCTGCAACAGAATGTTATGAGACTGCAACGTTTAATAACACAACGTGTTCATGGGATGTGACCGGATCACAACCAGCAGAACCTGCAACTGAATGTTATGAAACGGCAACCTTTAACAATACGACTTGCTCGTGGGATGTTACTGGTAGTCAACCAGCAGAACCAGCAACAGAATGTTATGAAACAGCAACCTTTAATAATACGACTTGTTCGTGGGATGTCACTGGTACGCAACCTGCAGAACCTGCAACAGAATGTTATGAAACAGCAACCTTTAATAATACAACTTGCTCGTGGGATGTAACTGGTAGTCAGCCTGCAGAACCTGCAACGGAATGTTATGAGACTGCAACGTTTAATAATACGACGTGTTCATGGGATGTTACTGGTAATCAGCCTGCAGAACCTGCAACTGAATGTTATGAAACGGCAACGTTTAATAATACGACGTGTTCATGGGATGTAACTGGTAGTCAGCCTGCAGAACCTGCAACGGAATGTTATGAAACGGCAACATTTAACAATACAACGTGTTCATGGGATGTAACTGGTACGCAACCAGCAGAACCAGCAACGGAATGTTATGAAACGGCAACGTTTAATAATACGACGTGTTCATGGGATGTTACTGGTAATCAGCCTGCAGAACCTGCAACTGAATGTTATGAAACTGCAACGTTTAACAACACAACGTGTTCGTGGGATGTCACTGGATCACAACCAGCAGAACCTGCAACAGAATGTTATGAGACTGCAACGTTTAATAATACGACGTGTTCATGGGATGTTACTGGTAATCAGCCTGCAGAACCTGCAACTGAATGTTATGAAACGGCAACGTTTAATAATACGACGTGTTCATGGGATGTTACTGGTAATCAGCCTGCAGAACCTGCAACTGAATGTTATGAAACTGCAACGTTTAACAACACAACGTGTTCGTGGGATGTCACTGGATCACAACCAGCAGAACCTGCAACAGAATGTTATGAGACTGCAACCTTTAATAATACAACGTGTTCATGGGATGTAACTGGTAGTCAGCCAGCGGAACCTGCAACGGAATGTTATGAAACGGCAACATTTAATAACACGACGTGTTCATGGGATGTAACTGGTAGTCAGCCTGCAGAACCTGCAACAGAATGTTATGAGACTGCAACCTTTAACAATACGACGTGTTCTTGGGATGTCACTGGATCACAACCAGCAGAACCTGCAACAGAATGTTATGAGACTGCAACGTTTAACAATACAACGTGTTCATGGGATGTAACTGGTAGTCAGCCTGCAGAACCTGCAACGGAATGTTATGAAACGGCAACGTTTAATAATACAACGTGTTCATGGGATGTAACTGGTAGTCAACCAGCAGAACCTGCAACGGAATGTTATGAGACTGCAACGTTTAATAATACGACTTGTTCGTGGGATGTAACTGGATCACAACCAGCAGAACCTGCTACAGAATGTTATGAAACGGCAACATTTAATAATACGACCTGTTCGTGGGATGTAACTGGATCACAGCCAGCAGAACCAGCAACAGAATGTTATGAGACTGCAACGTTTAATAATACGACTTGTTCGTGGAATGTAACTGATAACGGAACAGGCATTATATACTATGCTGATACTGACAATGATGGTTTCGGTGATGCAGACAACTCAGTTATTGATTGTACACAACCTGTAGGATATGTTTTAGACAATACAGACTGTGATGACACTAATGATCAAATCTATCCTGGAGCTATAGAAATACCAGATAATGGAATAGATGAAGATTGTGATGGTATGGATGATAACACATTAGATACTGAAGATTTAAATAGTAGAGATGTTACAATTAAACCTAACCCGTTTAATACGACGATTACTATTAGCTTGCCTTTAAGTTTAAATGGGAATGCGTTTGAAATTAACATCTACGATTTAAATGGTAGAGTTGTTTACAAGAAAACAAAATCAAGTATTGATGGCTCTATAACTATTAATGACCTTGATAGACTTGAAGAAGCTCCTTACTTCATTAAAATATCGAGTAGAGTTAATGGTATCATTGTAACTAAAAAGCTAATTAAATATTAAAACAATAGCTTAATTAAAAAAAGGCCGAATTAAATAATTCGGCCTTTTTTTTTGTAACCAACTAAACTACAGGCAGTAACAAAACCTTCAATTTTAAATAAAAACAAAAAAAGAGATGTTTACAACTAACTGATAATCAGTAATTAAAAAATTATTGATGCATTTCATCGATTAAATTTGCATTTCATAGAGTTTAACAATAGATTTGTATCATAAATTTATTAGTCCCAAACTAAAATTTAACCGCTTATGAAAATTTCTACTACGCTTAGAAGGTATGCAATGGTATGTTGTATGCTTTTGTTTTCGAATTTTACTTTTTCACAAACTTCATATGTTGAAGTATCCGTTAATTGGCCAGCCTACTCTTCCGAAAATAGGGTTGAGATATACAATCCTAGTGGTGTATTAATAAGCACAATAGACAACGGGTTTACTGGAGGAGTTAATAATAGCTATTCAACAACGGTATCATTAGGATGTTTAGCAGATTTGAATAACTACTATATGATAATGTATGATACTTCCAATGATGGTTGGGATGGAGCAGATAATATTACTATAACTTCAGGTGGTTCAGTAGTTATTAATCAAAATGGAGATGCCGCTACATCTGGTGGTGCAGCCCCAGTCTTTTTTAACGTTTCAGGAGGATGTTCAGGTACTTGTTCCTCAACGGTATCTGGTTTTCCTTATAATGAAGGGTTTGAATCTGGATTAGGTTTATGGACTCAGGATACGGGTGATACCAATGACTGGGATTATAGGTCTGGTGGAACACCATCAAATAGTACAGGACCAAGTGGCGCTAATGGCGGAACTTACTACTACTTTACAGAAGGAAGTAACCCTAATTATAATGACACACATAACTTAGAAAGTCCTTGCTTTGATTTAACTGCGGCAGGTACAGCACAATTCTCTTTTTATTATCACATGTATGGTTCTGGAATGGGAAGTTTATACGTTGAACTAAGTACCAACAGTGGTCTTAGTTATCCAACAACATTATGGTCTCAAACGGGACAAGTTCAAACAAGTCATGGTCAAGCATGGAATTTAGTTAATTTGGATTTAACGAGTTATGTAGGACAGACAGTTATGATTCGTTTTAGGGGTCTAACTACGAATGATTACAGAAGTGATATGGCGATTGATGACATATCATTAACAACTACAGTAATATCTGGTCCAGAAATAGATGTACTAGGTAATGCAGTAAGTATAGTTGATGGAGATGTTACTCCCGATGTTTCTGACGATACCGATTTCGGTTCTGTTAACACAGCAGCAGGTACAAACGTAAATACATTTACAATTCAAAATATAGGTACAACTTCCCTATCAGTTGGAAGTGTTACGATAAGTGGAACAAATGCAGCAGATTTTTCAATAAGCTCTGCTCCTGCTTCATCTGTAGCTGCTTCAGGCAGTACAACTCTAGATATTACATTCAATCCAAGTGCAGATGGTCTAAGAACTGCTAACGTAAGTATCGTTAATGGTGATTCGAACGAAAACCCATATAATTTTAATATTCAGGGAACAGGTTTCACACCTGCACCAGAAATCGACATTCAAGGAAATTCAAACTCCATTACTGATGGCGATGCCTCTCCTTCAAGTTTAGATGATACTGACTTCGGAACTGTTGATATCGCTGGTGGAACAAACGTCAATACCTTTACAATAGAAAATACAGGAACTGCTAACTTAACCTTATCTGGGGCTTCCCCATATGTTACTATTGGCGGAACGAATGCTGCAGATTTTACGGTGACTACAATTCCTTCAAATTCAATTGCAGCAAGCGGAACTACAACTTTTGCCATTACTTTTGATCCAAGTGCTGTTGGAACGAGAACAGCTACAGTATCTATTGGTAACAACGATAGCGATGAAAACCCATATAACTTTAGTATACAAGGTACTGGTTTCATACCACCTCCTTGTGGAACCTATGCCATACACAGTGCAGATTTTGAAAGCGGATATGATGGATGGACGTCTGGAGGTGTAGATGCTACAAGATTCAATAGTACAACTTGGGCCTACGGAGGAGCATACTGTTTACAAATTAGAGATGACGATGCTACAGGTTCTGCCTCTTCAGTTATTTCTCCATTATTTGATTTTTCAAATTACAATAAAGTAGATTTTAAATTCTTCTTTAAACCCAACAGTATGGAAACCGGAGAAGATTTCTTCGTAGAATACAGTAGCGATGGTGGAACAAACTGGACGATAGTAGCCACATTTGTAAGTGGTATCGTAGCCAATAAAGATGCAGATTTTGAATCTTCGGGCAATATAGGGTACAGTAAAACAGTAACTCTAATGAGTACAGATTACACATTCCCTGTTGGTAACAATTCTCAATTTAGAGTGCGTTGTGATGCCAGTGCAGATAATGACCATGTCAATTTAGATGACATTGAAATTACAGGAGTATCCTATTGCACACCAACCGTAGCTCCAGGAGGTATAACTTCTAACCTAGATCTATGGTTAAAAGCAGATCAGGTTGATGGTACAACATATGCTTCAGATGGTTCATTAGTTAGCCTTTGGGCAGATAATGGAAAAGGAAACAATGCAGAAACTGTGGTTACAGGACAAGAACCTGTTTATAGAAATAGTGTTGCAAGAAATTTCAACTTTAACCCTGTAATTGATTTCGAAAACGATAATACGACAGCCAATAGAGATATGACCTATGTCATTAATGATGGAAGTCGAGACGAACTAAAAGGTACGGGTGGTTTCAATACCAACGATTTCTTTGTGGTAATAATGCCTGACCCTACCATTACTACAACCATGATTCCTTTAGATACGTTTACCAGTTCTGATCCAGCTGGTAACACCTTTACTGAAGATGTTACAGGATTTGGATATGGTGGCTATACGGCAAGATTTGAAAACGAAAGACTTTCTTACTGTATATCAACAACCAGCGAAACACCATCTAATCCAACAGAACAGGGTTATGGTAGAGCAGATACAAACTCAGGTACAGACTATAATCAAATTCATATTATCAACGTAAGACAAAATGCAGGAGATACTGACATGGAATTATATTTCAACGCCAATCAAGTTGGTAACGAAACTAATGATTTACCTCTATACAAAATGATTAATAATGGTCGTTACTGGTTAGGTAGAAGTCAGTACTGGAATGGTAGCTTTGATGGTAGAATTGCGGAAGTTATCACTTATGACTCAAGAAGAGCAGATGGAGATTTAACTCAAGAACGCAACAGAATACAATCCTACTTAGCCGTTAAATATGGTATCACATTAGGTGTTAATGGTACATCTCAAGATTATGTAAATAGTGATGGTAGTGTTATTTGGGATCAGTCTGCAAATGCTGGTTTCAACTATGATATTGCTGGTATTGGTAGAGATGATATTTCAGAATTAAATCAGAAACAATCTAGAAGTGTTAATGATGCCGCAGATGGAACTGGAAGAATTGAAGGTGTTCTCACAATGGGATTAACCGAAATTTACGACACCAATAGAGATAATATTGTGTCTAATGCCACAACATTTGATGATAAAGAATACCTCGTATGGGGAAATAATGGAGCCGACCTCAACTTAGCTGCATCAATGATTACTGTAAATATGAGTGCAGGTATTTCTCCTGCCCTAACTACTGATGTTTCATTTACAGCAATGCAACGTGTTTGGAAAGTTGTTGAAACGGGAGGTGATATCCCAACTGTAAAAGTAAGACTGCCTCAAGATGCTATTAGAAATATTACACCTCCAGGAAGTTACTATATGTTCATCTCAAATACAGGAGTTTTTGATCCTACGGCAGATTATAGAATTATGACTCCTGATGGTAATGGTAATCTTGAAACAGAATACGATTTTGACAATACGAAATTCATCACCTTTGGATATGCACCTCAAGTTATTGTTGAGCGTTCAGTATATTTTGATGGTTTGGTTGACTATGTAGATATGGAAGATGCGCTAGACCTTAACACTACTGAATTTACAATTTCAGCTTGGATAAAAAGAGATGCAGGTGATAGTGGAACAAAATCAATTATATCTAAAAGGGATGCAGCATTCTCAACAGGTTATGACTTTAGAATATTAAACGATAACAGAATACAAATGTTCTGGAAAAACGGTTCTAATCAAACCCTAACAACAGGAGCCGCTATTCCTGACGATGAATGGCATCATGTTGCAGCCATCTATAATGGCACCAGACTATTTTTATATATTGACGGTGTGCTTGATAATCAAGCAAATAGAACAGCTCCAATAGATACAGATGAGTCGTTCTATATTGCAGCCGCTGGTAAAAACACACCAACACAACACTTTAGAGGAAATATTGACGAAGTACGTGTTTGGGATACAGAACTTACTGTAGATCAATTACGTTTCATCATGAATCAAGAAATTGAAGATAATGCAGCATTTGTAGCTGGTAAAGAATTACCAACTACGATTACGAAAAACGATGTAGCAACCATTCCTTGGTCTGATTTAGCTGGTTACTATCCAATGTCTGTATATACCTATACAAATACTGAGGATGCTTCAGGTAATGGAAATCAAGGTGCATTACGAAACTTAGATACTGTAGACAGACAAACAGCTCCATTACCATATGAATCTCAAGGAAATGGTGATTGGACTACAGAAGCCACTTGGTTAAATAATACGGTTCAATCATTACCTAACGAATTATCAGTAGTGGATGGAACAACACCAATTGACTGGAATATTGTAAGAATAGGCCACAACGTAACTATTGACACTGAAATCGTTCTTGGAAGAGATCGTCAAGTATTAGGTTTATATGTAGATGCTGGTGAATTAACAGTTGATGGTGATAACGCAGATTCTGCTGCAGGAAATGGTTTAACTGTATCTCACTATTTAAAACTTGATGGGAAAATTGATTTAGAAGGTCAGTCTCAACTTGTTCAAACCGTTGGTAGTGATTTAGATCCAACCTCAACAGGTTCTCTAGAAAAAGATCAACAAGGTACAGCCGATTTATATACTTATAACTACTGGTCTACTCCTGTTGGAGAAATCAATGGTACTACAAACAACAACGCTTATACCGTTACAGATGTTATGTTTGATGGTGTTAACCCAATTAACTTTGTTAACTCTGGATATGATGGATCTGATGGTGCTATCATAAGCATTGCAGATTACTGGATTTGGAAATTTGCCAATCAGTTAGATGATGATTACTCAGCATGGCAGCATGTAAGACGTAACGGTACGCTTTTAGCTGGTGAAGGTTTCACAATGAAAGGACCTGGATCTGGTACTATAGTGGATCAACAAAACTATGTGTTCCTTGGAAAACCAAATAATGGTGACGTGAATTTAACCTTAAATGCGGGTAACGATTATTTAGTTGGAAATCCTTATGCTTCTGCAATTGACGCGAATCAGTTTATAACAGATAATGGACCAAACATTACTGGTGCTGGTGCAGATCCATTAATAAGTGGTACACTATATTTCTGGGAACATTGGGGAGGAGGATCTCATATACTTTCTGAATATCAGGGTGGATATGCAACCTATAATTTCTCTGGTGGTGTTGGAGCCCCTTCTTTAGGAACTAACGATCCAGATGTTGCTACAGGTGGAACTCCTACCAAACTTCCTGCACGTTATATCCCAGTAAGTCAAGGATTCTTTGTAGTTGGAGAAAGTACGGGTACAATTAACTTTAATAACGGTCAACGTGTCTATAGAAAAGAATCTACTGGAACGTCTGTATTTGTTAGAAATTCAAATTCTAATAATAGTGTTGCAGGAGCTGGTACGGAAGATATTGATGATCGTATGAAATTTAGAATTGGATTCAACTCTGTAAATACTATTCATAGACAGTTACTATTAACTATTGATGGTGCAACTACAATGGGATTTGATTGGGCATTTGATGCCAAAATCTATGACAATCAAATGGATGATTTATTCTGGATGATTGATGATGAAAAATACATCATTCAAGGTAGTAACTTGGCCGAAGAAAACACGATATATCCTTTAGGTATAAAAGTGAGTGACGATGGTCTAAATACGATTACAATTGATGATCTTGAAAATGTACCAGACGATATTGATATTTTTATTCATGACACTGAAGATGGTACATACCATAACCTACGTGAAGGTGATTTCCAATTCTTCCTTCCTGCAGGTGAATATTTAAATAGGTTTAAATTAACCTTTAGCGAAGGTGATTCGTTAAGTGTTGATGATGACGAATTGAAAACATTAGATGTTTTCTATAGCAATGACACAGAAAGCATTGTACTATTGAATCCTAATTTTATTGATGTGAAGTCCATTCAATTATTTAACATCATAGGACAAAATATTACGACAATTGAAAATATTTCAGAACTGGACTATTCTGAATACGAAGTTAAGAACCTGAGCACTGGAACTTACATCATTAAGATAAATACTTTAAGCGGTTTGTTATCGAAGAAAGTTTTGGTGAAATAAAATAGACCCAAATCTACCGTGATCTTAACTTAAAAACGGCCTCTCTCCTTTCGGATTGAGGCTTTTTTTTTATCTAATTAACTTATTTATTTTAATGCAGAAATGAGTGTGTCTAGTGTTATGGTTTCCTGTGCGCTAGAAGCCATATTCTTTAAAGTATAAGTATTATCTGCTAGTTCAGATTCTCCTACTAATACCACAAAAGGAATGTTGCGTTTGTTGGCATAATTAAATTGCTTAACTGTTTTCTTTTTATCTGGAAACAACTCGGCACTTATGTCGTTTTCGCGTAGCACTTTAATCGCCTTCATACTCGCCATACCTTCTGCTTCTCCAAAATTTATAAACATCACTTTCACTGTATTGGTAATGGTTTCAGGAAATAAATTAAGCTGTTCTAAAACCAGGGCAATGCGGTCTAAACCAAAACTAATACCAACACCACTCATATCTTTAAGTCCGAATATACCAGTTAAGTCATCATAACGACCTCCTCCACCTATCGATCCCATCTTCACACCTTCTGGAGCAGCAACTTCAAAAATAGCACCTGTATAATAATTAAGACCACGAGCTAAGGTGACATCTAACTGAAGTGTTGCTGTTTTTAGACCTAGAGCTTCGATACCCTTATTGATAAATTCTAATTCTTCGATACCTTGTCTTCCCTCTTCGGAAGTTTCCAAAATAGATTTTAGTTCTGTTACTTGAGCACCAAAATCTCCAGATAAAGAAAACAATGGTTGGAGCTTATCAATTCCTGATTGTGGAATGCCTTTGCCCAACATTTCTTCTTTAACCTTCTCCTCTCCTATTTTATCGAGTTTATCTAGAGCTACGGTAAAATCGATGAGCTTATCCTGAGCACCAATAACTTCGGCAATACCAGATAAGATTTTACGGTTATTGATTTTAATTGTCACACCATGTAAACCTAATGCTGTAAACACCGCATCATATAACTGCACAAACTCTACCTCTTGCCATAAAGAATTACTTCCTACAACATCGGCATCACATTGATAAAACTCTCTAAAACGTCCTTTTTGAGGCCTATCGGCTCTCCAAACAGGCTGGATTTGATAACGTTTAAACGGAAAGTCAATCTCATTTTGGTGTTGTACGACATATCTAGCAAAAGGAACAGTTAAATCGTATCTCAAAGCCTTTTCTGAAATATATGGTGTGAGCATACTTGAATTCTTGTCTAAATAATATTTATTATCCACTTTCGACAAATAATCCCCACTATTCAAAATCTTAAAAATCAAGCGATCACCTTCCTCTCCATATTTCCCCATTAAGGTACTGGAGTTTTCGAAACTTGGCGTTTCAATAGGTTGAAATCCAAAAGTTTCAAACGCGCTACGAATGGTACTAAAGATATAGTTACGTTTGGCCACGTCTTGTGGATTAAAATCTCTTGTGCCTTTTGGGATGCTCGGTTTTTGTGCCATATTACTTTCCGAAGTATCGGATCATTTAAAATTCTTATTCGTCACAAAAATATTATAAATTTTAGATGGATTAGAAAGTTATTTCAATTTTATAGTAACTTTATGGGTGTTTAGTAGTCTTACTATAAAACGTAACCAACTTTTTTAACGTAATCCTATGTTTTCATTAGTTAGAGAAAATATCCGAATTGCATTTGATTCTATACGAAGTCAATTGCTACGAACTATTCTTACCATTTTAATCATAGCCATTGGTATTACTGCCCTAGTTGGTATTTTAAGTGCTGTTTCGGCATTAGAAAACACCATCTCAAGTGATTTTTCTTCAATGGGAGCCAATACCTTTAATATTCAGCGTTATGAGTTTAACACGCAACGACGTGGCAATGAGGCTCGAAAAATAAACCCTGTGATTAATTACAGACAAGTTAAAGAGTTTGAAGAAGATTATGTGTTTCCGTATACTAAAACGTCTATCGCCTTTTTAGGGACGCGAACAGCAGAAATAAAATACGAAAATGAAAAAACCGATCCTGAGGTTCAAGTTTATGGTGTGAATGAACACTTTATTCAAAACTCTGGTTTGGAAGTTGAAACAGGTCGTGCACTAAATTATTTTGATGTTGAGAACAGTAATAGTGTTTGTGTTATAGGTAGTGATCTTCAAAAAGCATTATTAGCAGATGTTAATCCCATAAATAAAACCATAAGCGTTAGAGGCGCGAAATTTAAAGTCATTGGTGTTTTAAAAGAGAAAGGCTCTACATTTGGAAACAATCAGGATTTACGTGTGCTCATGCCACTTCAAAAAGCACGTACCATTTTTACCAATCCAAATATTAATTATAGTCTGAGTATCAAGGCTGAAAAAAAGGATATGCTTGAGGGCGCTCAAGATGAAGCTATTTTATTATTCAGAAACATTAGAGGACTCAATCCTGTGGAGGAGAACAATTTTGGAATAGAAAAAAGCGACGACTTAATTAATCGCGTTGGTGAAATGACATCTGTATTGAGCAAAATTGCTTGGGTGATTAGTGTGATTACTATTTTTGGATCTACAATAGCCCTTCTTAATATGATGTTAGTTTCTGTTACGGAACGTACTCGTGAAATTGGTGTGCGCAAATCATTAGGTGCTAAACGTCGTACCATTGCTTTTCAATTTTTTATTGAGACTATCATTATTGGGCAATTGGGTGGGCTTTTAGGTATTCTTTTAGGTATTCTTATTGGTTATATTTTTGCTGCTGCGGTCGACTTTAAATTCGTAATCCCTTGGGGAGCTATGATTTGGGCGAGCATTATTACTTTTGTAGTTGCAGTGATTTCTGGCTCTTATCCTGCAAATAAAGCAGCTAAACTCGATCCTGTTGAGTCATTGCGTTATGAGTAACGCTTAAGATAATCGAATGCTTTTTACGAAAATGAGAGTTGATAATTTTTAATCATCTTTGAATATATATAGGTTCGGTTATTCTATATCTATTAGTCTATGGAATTTAATATTAGAACAATGTTCGGGCTAGTTTAATAATTACTATTTATATTTATTACCCAGATATTATTAACATAGAACAACATTAAATGACGCTAACGCGAGATCATATAAAAAGTATAAATAGAGCGTTACATTATATCGAAAATCATCTTGAAAGTGACTTATCGTTAGATCAGATTTCGCAAATCGCCCATTATTCGCCATATCATTTTCATAGGATCTTTAAAGTATTTACTGGTGAAACTCTTAATAGTTACATTGCTAGAAAACGTGTAGAAAAGGCCTCTGCCGATTTATTACATCGTGAACATTTGACCATTTCAGAATTATCAACCCACTATGGATTTACAAGTCATTCGTCTTTTACAAGAGCATTTAAAAAATTCTATGGTGTGAGTCCGTCCAATTTCCGAAGCAGTAGTAAAGGAAAATATAGCAAGATTAGTCAAATGAAAAGCAAGAATGGGCAACCTATTACAACATTTGAAGATTATGTTTGTCATAACAATCAAAACAACGACTCGGTTATGACCTCAAACATTGAAGTAAAAACAATTAAAAACATCCATACGGCTGGAATTACTTGTATCGGAAAAACGCAAATAGCCCCCAGTTTTAATCGCTTGTTAGAATGGGCTGGACAGCAAGGTTTATTGCGTACACCAGATTTTAAGATGGCTACTATTTTTTATGACAGCTTCAAAATTACAGCACCAGACAAGGTTAGAATGTGTACCTGCTTATTAGTTGAGGCTCCAATAAAGCCTAGTGGTGAGATTATTTCGACAACATTGAATGGTGGATTATATATTAAAGCCCATTATATCATTGGTATTGATGCTTTTCCAACAACCTGGATGTATTTATTTAAATGGATGAATGACAATGGTTATAAAAAACGAAATGAACCACCTTTTGAAATCTATCATAACGATTTTAACGAGCATCCAGAAAAGAAATGTATTGTGGATATGTACATTCCTGTAGCTTAGACTTACTTGCTCACTAAATTTTCAAAATACTGATACAACTGTCCTTTGGTGATATTTGCTCCCTCTTGTATTAATTTAAATTTGTCTTGTCCTTTATCATCAGAATACTCTTTTTTCGCTGTAAAGAACTCAACCTCATCAGACATGAGATTATCCCTAAACCAAGTATAACCTTCATTTGTTGTAATGTCTATAGCTTCTTTTTTTACTTTAAGTGCAATGAGACGCATATGTTTATCAGTACAATGAAATAAGTGCATTTGCTGTGGTGAGATATGCTCTAAATACACCACTTTTGAAAGTACACCTTCCCAGATAAGATCACTAAAAACATCAAGTTCCTGCTCTGCCACTTCTGGCTTGTTAGCTTTGATATCTGTCCATTCAGCGGCTGTTATAGATTGGGTCGCTAGAAAATTGATGAACTCTTGATGTAACTCTTCAAATTGTTCTTTTGTAAGTCTTGAATACTTCATAGGATATTAAAAAAAATGCGCTCTTAAAATTAAGAGCGCAAATTTAATGAATTTATCTAGTATTTAGAAGATATATCGTACTCCAAATTGAGCTTGCCATCTTGAAGCTAAACTCGTATCGTAGCTAAATGTTTCTTGTAAATCTGAATTAAATGTATATGTTGGTACATTTGTACCTGGATCAACAACAACACCTAATGGTTGTACACTTATAGGCTGTTGAATAACACCCCAATCACTATTAATTAAGTTCCCAACGTTTAATACATCAATACTTAGTTGAATCGTATTCACTTTGTCTCCTGACACTTTAAAGTTAAAATCCTGAAGTAATTTAAGATCCCAACGACCTCTCCAAGGTGCTAATGCGCCATAACGTTCTGCATACTGACCTCTTCGATCACTTAAGTAATCATCTTGTTGAATATAAGCCTCAAAAGCCTCGGCTTGACCAGCACCAGAAAATTGCATTTGAGATATTTCACTTGCAGTTGGTATATACAAAAGGTCATTTAAGTTAGATCCATCTCCATTAAGGTCACCTCCATAGGTGTAGTTAAAACGACCACCACGAGCATATTCAAAAAATGTTGAAATCGTTGTTGACCATTTATCTTTACCATAAGTCCATTTCTTACTAGCAACACCAATAAATCTATGTGTATCGCCATATCTAGAGTAACTTAGCACATCGTCATTTACGTTTCCTAAAGCAGGATTAAATGCAAATGCATCTCCAGTAATTTCGGCCTCAATTGAATTGACATCCTTAGCATTTAAATAGCTATAAGCTAACATAGTGTACAAACCATTATCGAAAGATTTCTGAGCCTTTAGAGAGGCGTTCCAAATTCTACCCTTATCCGAATTTGTAAAAACGTAAGCATTGTTAATAATATCGTTAGATGTATAGATGGCTCTATTATCAACACCTGCCAAAGTTCCTGAAGGAGGTAATAATCCCCAGTTTTGTACATGAGCACCATTAATATCTTTGGTATAAGACACGTCTCCTGTTAATATTAAACCATTTTCGAATCTATAATCTGTACCAAGATTAGTTCTCCATACTTGTGGGAATTTATAATCTGGATCAACAGCTTGGTAAAAGAAAACGTTTGGATTTCCAATTTGGTTACCTAACCATACAAATGGGAAACGTCCTGTGAATAACCCAGAACCACCTCTAAGTTGTAATGATCGATCGCCTTTGACATCATAGTTAAATCCAACTCTTGGAGAAATTAACCAATCGCTATTTGGCATTTGTGTATTATCTAAAAATACTGTTTCGCCAGTATTAGGGTTGACATATGGAATATCTGGTGCATAACAACAAGCTACATCAATCACATCTTGAGCTTTTTCTGCACTATCAAAAAACAAAGGTTTATCAAAACGCACACCATAAGTTAATTTAAACTTTTCAGTAAGATTCCACTCATCCTGCATATAAAATGACATTTGCCCCACATTAGTTTCTGCCAATGCGAAACCTCCAACACCTCCAACAGGATTTGAAGATAAAGAAGCATGCGCAGCAATAGCTTGGTTGTACAGATCTTGTAACTGTCCAGAGTCTACTAAGTCTTGGAAGCCATCCATTGTTGTCGTTGGAAAGAACACCCCTTGCGCTCCATAAACGCCTAAATTAAACGAGTTGTCAAACTGAAATTTCTCAAAAGCAAAACCTATCGTATATGTATGATCTCCTTTAAAATAGTTCATATTGTTTGAAAACTGAAGCACCTTTTGGTCTAGTCTATTATTAATAGAAAACGGTTCATGTCCAGCAATAATATAATTAGAACCATCTTGTGTAATAGTAATGGTAGGTGCTGGAGTAGATAATGGATCTCTAAAATCATCAAAATGTGTAAATCCAAACTGAAACTTGTTTGAAACTTCATCAGAAAATGTAGAGTTTAACTCTAACTGAACAGATCTTATATTATTGTTAATTTCATAACCTGCATTTTCAAATTGTAATGTATTTGCACTCGGACCTCTAAATCCTAAGGCCGTTGGGTGTGCAGGCTTTTCTTTTGATGCATTTAGGAAATTATAAATTACAGCTAATCTGTTATTATCATTTATATTCCAATCTAATTTAATAATTCCTTTATTAGACTCGGCTGCGTAAGTAAAACCTTGATAAGCTCCAGGATTATATCCTATATCTAATAGTGCATTTTGAACTGCAATAAGATCAGATTCCAATACACGCGACTCATTAATAGCGCCACTACCTGTGTTTGGTGTCCAACCGTTACTTCCTAAATCGGTACGCTCATCCTTTTCAAAATTAGCAAAGAAGAACAGTTTATTTTTTACAATTGGTCCACCAATACTAAACCCGTATTGATTTTGTTCTAATTTCGGTTTTACTACATCCTCTCCTCTAACGGTTCCACCTGTAAGGTCTTCATTTCTAAAGAAGCCATAAACAGTACCATGAAATTCGTTGGTTCCACTCTTTGTTACCGCATTTACAGAAGCACCTGTAAAACCAGCTTGTGTAACATCATAAGGTGCTGTGCTCACCGTAATTTGGTCTATAGCGTCTATAGATATTGGTGTAGATTCTGTTTGACCACCTGGTTGAGCAGCATCAAGACCAAAAGGGTTATTAAAAATAGCACCATCTAAAGAGAAATTATTGAATTGGTCATTACGTCCACCGAATGAACCAGCACTGGCCGTTGGCTCCAACCTTGTAAAATCGTTTGTAGATCTTGTAATTGTGGGTAACCTTGTTAATTCACGCCTACCAACAGAAGTTTCAGCACCAGTTCTATCTGTGCTAAAGGTTCCAGTAGTAGAGCCCGTTATGACAACAGCGTCAAGTTGTTCGCTATCTGGTGTCATTTGCAAATCAATATTTTCGGTTTTACCTAATGTTAAGAACACATCATTAAACACCTGTTCTTTATATCCTACATAAGATATCGTAATGGTATAAGGCCCACCAACCCTCATATTAATAATGTTGTAACGACCATCGAAGTTTGTGGCTGCCCCATACTTTGTACCTGTTGGAGTATGAACGGCAACGACGTTAGCTCCAGGTAAGGGTTGGGCGCTTTCGTCTAAAATGACTCCTTTTAAATTAGATGTTGTAACCTGAGCAAAGCCCATAGTTATGAACATCAACATAAAAGTTGTAATGAGATGTTTTTTCATTTGATTTAGTTTTTGGTTAATATAGATTAGCATAAAGTTAAATAAAAAAAGGCTGTTCAAATGAACAGCCTTCTGTATTTATTAACCTTTGTTGTTAACTACCTAAGATTCAGCAACTACTTCAAACGGTAAATTTACTGATACTTCTCTGTGTAATCTTACAACAGCTTCGTATTTTCCTAAACGTTTTACAGTTCCACCAGCAACCGAGATAAACTTCTTATCTATCTCATGTCCAGTCTTTTGTAATTCGTTTGCTAAGTCAATATTATTTACAGATCCAAATAATTTATCTCCAGTACCTACTTTAGAAGAAATTTTAATTTCTAAATCTTTAATAGCTTCTGCAGTTTTATTTGCTGCATCAATAATTGATTTTTCTTTGTAAGCTCTTTGCTTCAAAGTTTCTTCTAGGACTTTCCTTGCAGATGACGTTGCCATTACTGCTTGTCCTTGAGGAATTAAAAAGTTTCTACCATAACCGTTCTTAACTGTTACAATATCGTCTTTAAATCCTAAATTTTCAACGTCTTGTTTTAATATAAGTTCCATAGTTATTGGTATTTTATTTTAATAAATCTGCTACGTATGGCATTAACGCTAAGTGACGCGCTCTTTTCACAGCTACAGATACTTTTCTTTGGTATTTTAAAGATGTTCCTGTTAAACGTCTTGGTAAAATTTTACCTTGCTCGTTTACAAAACCTAATAGCCAATCTGCATCTTTGTAATCTACATACTTGATTCCAGATTTCTTAAAACGACAATATTTCTTCGTTTTGCTTGTGTCAATGTTCAACGGAGTTAAATATCTAATTTCTCCGTCTTTCTTTCCTTTTGCTTGTTGTTCTATTGAAGACATAATTACGCTTTTTGTTTATCTCTTTTTCTTCTCTTTTCTGCCCAAGCAATCGCATGCTTGTCTAATTTTACTGTTAAGTAACGCATAAAACGCTCATCACGTCTAAACTCTACTTCTAATGGATTAACTACTTCTCCATCTACAGTGTACTCAAATAAGTGATAAAAACCACTTTTTTTGTTTTGGATTGGGTAAGCTAATTTTTTTAAGCCCCAATCTTCTTTGGCTACCATCTTCGCTCCTCTAGAAACAAGAAAATCTTCATATTTCTTTACTGTTTCCTTTATCTGGTCATCAGATAAAACGGGATTTAAGATGAAAACAGTTTCATAATGATTCATAAAAATCTATTTATTGTGTTAAAAATGAGTGCAAAAATAACTATAATTTATATTTCTGGCAACGTTTTTGTATATAAAATTTCGGGTATCACGATAATGTTAAAATAATGTTAAAATTCACACTTTACCGATGTTTTTTGGTTTTTATCCGAATTTTTCGTACTATTGTCGATATCTTAACCTAAAATATAAATAATGTTATGACTTTAAACTGTGTAGTAGTTGATGATTCTGCGATTCAACGTTTATCGATTGTAAAGTTAATAGAGAATCATTCCTCTCTTAACCTTATTGCAGAATATAGTAGCGCATTAGAGACCAAGAATGGACTTAATACTCATAAAGTAGATTTAATCTTCTTAGATATTGAGATGCCTGTTCTTAATGGTTTCGAGCTACTCGATGTACTCAACAACAAACCCCAAATTATTTTCGTTACAGGTAAAACTGAATACGCATTTAAAGCTTTTAATTATGATGCCACCGATTATCTTCAAAAACCTATTACTAGGGAACGATTTAATCAATCTGTGGAAAAAGCACTAGAGCAACATAAATTAAAGCTTGATTTCAATGAAACTGACGGCGAACACATCTTTGTCAAAAGTAATCTAAAAAAGAGAAAAGTTTACATTAAAGATATCAAATGGATTGAAGCTCTTGGTGACTATGTTAAACTAGTTACTGAAGAAAATAGCTTAGTCGTTTTATCTACTATGAAAGCTTTCGAGCACGAATTACCAGAAGGTAAATTCTTAAGAATCCATAAATCATATATTGTAAACCTAGACAAGGTTGATCGATTTAACAGTAAAAATGTTGAAGTTGGTGCTTATGAGATTCCTTTAAGTAGAAACAAGAAAACCCAACTTGTTGACGCTCTTAACAATATTTAAAGGCGCTAAGACTAATAGTTTGAAGATATAACTTATAACTAACCTAACTAATTAGCTTTTTAATAATTATCGACATTTAAAATTACTCTTATTGCCCTAAAATCTTTTACACTCAGGAAGCTGTTATTAATTTTAATAATAGCTTCTTTTGTTTTTCCCAAAGATTGTTTCTGTGGAATCTTTACCAATATGTGCTTTAAATATTGATTTCTAATTCTAGCCACAGGAGGAAACTCGGGGCCAAGTACATTTTGGTTAAATACGGTTCGTAGTGATTTCGCATACCAATCTGCTCCAACATTAACACGATTATAATCTTTGTGTTTTAGCGTAATTTTTATCATTCTATAAATTGGCGGATATTTATAGATATGTCGCTCATCTAATTGCTCTTCAAACATCTGCAAGTAATTATTGGTAGACACTTGTTGCAATATATTATGATACGGGTTATATGTTTGTATCAATACTTTCCCGCGTTCTTCTGTGCGCCCAGCTCTACCGGATACCTGCGTCATTAATTGGTAGCTACGTTCGTGGGCTCTAAAGTCTGGATAATTGAGCATATTGTCGGCATTCATAATACCTACAAGTTTTACATTTCTAAAATCCAATCCTTTAGTAAGCATCTGGGTTCCAACCAAAATATCTATTTGCCCTTGCTCTAAAGCCGTTATAATTTTCTCATAACCATATTTACCGCGTGTTGTATCCAAATCCATACGCGCCACTTGATAATCTGGAAATAGTTGCTTTACCTCCTGCTCTACTTGTTCGGTTCCAAACCCTTTACTATCTAATTCGTGGCTACTACAAGCATCACATGTTTTTGGCATTACTGTATTATAGCCACAATAATGACAACGTAGTTGGTTTTTATATTGATGAAACGTCAAACTTACATCACAATTTGGACACTGAGGAGAATGACCGCAGGTATGACATTCTACAATTGGAGAAAATCCACGCCTATTTTGAAACAAGATAATTTGATGGCCATTTTTTAAGGTCTCTGTCATTTCTTCAATGAGTCGATCGCTAAAATGACCTTGCATGCGCTTACGTTTGTGCTTGTCCTTAATATCCACCAACTCAATATCTGGCATAAGCACATCGTTATAACGATGGTTCAATGTCACCAACCCATACTTCTCCTGTTTTGCATTGAAATAACTCTCTAAGCTAGGTGTAGCCGAACCTAATAAAGTTTTGCACTTAAAGATACTAGCCAACACAATAGCAGTATCACGAGCGTGGTATCTTGGCGCTGGATCAAATTGTTTGTATGATGATTCGTGTTCTTCATCAACAATAATTAATCCCAAATTATTAAATGGTAATAATACTGAAGAACGTGCTCCTAAAATAACTTGTGCTGTTGGAGCATTTCTCAATACATTATTCCAAACCTCAACACGTTCATGTGATGAATACTTACTATGAAATACAGCTACTTTTTCCCCAAAATAATACTGAAGGCGCTCAACTAATTGCGTTGTTAAAGCTATTTCTGGCAATAAATACAAGACTTGCTTTTTAGCTTCTAGTTGGGTTTCAATGAGCTTTACATAGATCTCTGTTTTTCCCGATGATGTCACGCCATGAAGAAGCGTAATGTTTTGATTTTCAAAAGATTCAATAATTTCATTTAAAGCATTTTCTTGATGTGCGTTTAAATGTTTTGAATCTTCGTTTGTGCCACCTTCATATTGAACACGATCTGTTTGAATATGATATTCTTCCAGAATCTCTTTATCTATTAGTGCTTTAACTATGGTAGATGATGCGCCGCTTTCAGAAATCAAATCAGATACCTTAACAGGTTTTTTCGTTTGCGCCGAAATAGAAAACAAAGTCATGATGACATCTCTCTGTTTTGGTGCTCTACTCAAATCGGACAGCAATTCTTGCAATCCTATTTCCGTAGAAAAGGAAGCATTTAATTTTGCATAACGTACTAATTTGGGTTTGTACTTCTCATATATTTCTTCTTGCACTGAAATGGCATCTTTATCGAGCAATCGCTTAATAACTGGCAAGACATTCTTTTTATCTAGAATGGACATCAAATCCTGAATCTTTAATGACGACTGATGGTGTAAGGCTTCATATACAACGAATTCATCATCTTTTAAATCTTCGTCATTAATAATCGTCTTATCATTCTTGGAAATAACTGTTTCGCTTTCCAAAATAAAAGCGCTTGGTAAAGCGGCTCTCATGACATCTCCCAATGTGCACATATAGTACTCTGAAATCCACCTCCAATGTTGTAATTGCACTTGTGTTACAATAGGAGTATCGTCTAAAATTTGATGAATCTCTTTTGCTTCATAAGTCAAAGGAGCATCATTATGTACCTCGATGACCAGTGCTGTATAAATTTTTGTTTTTCCGAAAGGAACAGACACGCGAATACCAGGCTGCAAAAAGTTAGCTTCTGCCTGAGTAATGGCATAGGTAAAACTCTTAGCAAGGGGAATTGGCAATATGACGTTGATAAAATAATTCAGCTCAGTGGAACGGTTTGATGTCTCTATACAAGATTGATAAAATCTTTTCAAAGGTAATGACATCTTCTTTGTTTATCAACCGATCTGTTTTAATAAATAGATTATTGTCCATAATTTCTATCTCTAAGTGATTAAAACCACTTAGCTTACTCATAAGGTCTTTAACGCGTGTTATTTGATTAGACCGCTTAAAGGTATAGCACTCGTAATTGATTAGACTTATATCATCATCATTTCTGATTTTATCAAAAAAGGCTTCGGTTTTTGTTTTCTCTCTGAAATAGTAATGCCCGTTTATGGCATCAATCCTTAGCCACATTACCAATTTGTACTCTCCTTTTAAATGTGGCGCAAACACATAACCAGAATCAAAATAAAATATATCACTGTAAATCCAATTTTCGGTTTGGTTGAGTATTTTGGTTTGATATAAGGTCTCTATGCTCTCATCATTTAGAGGCTCGGCTTTTAAAAACCGTTTACTTGACCTAAGATAATTTAACGCTCGCTCCATAATCTTTTGATCTTCAAAAGCAAATTTTCTAATGTCCTCTTCAGATCGCTCCCAAAATTCGTTGCCGTTAACATCCCATTCACCAGATTCGGCTTGTTCTAAACTTATCTTAGCATTTGTTTCGGGATGGAAAATATACTCCTCTTCTAAACTTCTACGCATTTGTTCTTGATCTTTGTCTCCTGACTTCTTTTCGAAACCTAAAAGAAAATAAAGCAATAAGGCAAGACCGACGACGAAAGAAAGAACAATTACAATACCTAATGCCATATTATACTTATTGTACCCTTAACCAATACTGCGTTCTATAGAAAAAAGCGATATAACCTCTAACTTGAAGTCGATCGTTATTGTCTCCATCAAGTTTTAATCGGCACTCATATGTCTTTCCATCTTCGGGGTTTGTAATGGTTCCTTTTTTATAAGCGTTACCAGATTTCACCATATCCTTAATGATTTTTAAACCCAGAACAGGTTTATTATAATCATCTCCTTTGCAAAACTTGCATGGCAAATCTCGTTTCTCGGGGTCAAAAATTTCGATAATCTTTCCGTAGATTTTCCCATTTTCCTTATAAATTTCAACGATAGATTTCTCCTCTCCTGTTTCGTCATCAACGGTTTTCCATTTTCCGAGTACACTTTGAGCAGATACCGTTAAAGTCATCAAAAGTATCAATACAACTAGGTAATATTTATTATTCTTCATCATATCTTTTCTTTTTTAAACGTCTAATCGTTGCATTTAGTTCATAACCCAACAACAATATATTAGCATTAAGCCATAAATACAATAGTAAAATTAACAAAGCTCCAATAGAACCATAGAGCTTATTGTACTGTGAGAAGTTTTCAATATAAATACCAAACAAATAGGATGTTAATATGATTAATAGCGTTGTAAATAAAGCACCAATTGAGAAAAACTTTGAAGTACGTCCTTCTTTCGTTCCGAAGTAATACAAGGTAGCAGTGGCTATATACACCATAAAAACAAAGAACAAATACTTTGCAAACACCACCCAAAACACATTGGCATCATTGGTTGGATACTGAAGACTATCGAACTGCTCGTATAACGGTTGAATGACATAAATTTGGAAATATCCAAAAAAAGCAACAGTTAGAATGACCAGTAAGGCCAATATCAATGCCACACCAAGAGCATAGAGGTATTGTTTAAATATATTTCTAGTGAGTTCTTGATGATACGAATTCTCAAATCCAGAAAACACGGCATTAACGCCATTTGCCATTAGTAAAATAGACACAATAAAAACAGATGACAATAAACCACCACGCTCTGTATTTTCAATATTTTCGAAGATATTAGAAAAGAAAAAATCTGATGTTTGTGGTGGCAAAAACGAGGTTAAAAATTGTTGAAACTCATTTTGAAAGCCCTCAATGGGTATATAAGGCATTAAGATAAGTACAAACAATAAAAAGGGAAAAATAGCTGTAAAAAAACTAAACGCAATTGCACTTGCTCTTGCTGTAAGTGCTCCCTTAAAAATCCCTATCGCATAGAGTTCTAGTAAATCATATAATGTTAGTCCTTGAAGCGCGGGCAGCTTTATTTTTCTTAGTATATCTACAATGTGATTTACTATGGGAATATTGCTCAATATCTCTTTTAAAGGCTTTGACATTAAACAGCTTTCAGGCTTAAATCCATGTTATAAACCGAATGTGTCAATGCGCCCGAAGAAATATAATCTACGCCACACTCGGCATAATTTCTAACGGTTTTTTCGTTAATGCCTCCTGAAGATTCTGTTAAACATTGATCTCCAATTAATTTCACAGCTGTTCGTGTGTCTTCATAATTGAAATTATCAATGAGAATACGATAGACGCCTTCTGTTTCTAAAATTTCTTTAATTTCATTTAAATCTCTTGCTTCAACAATAATTTTTAGATCACGATTAGTTTCTTTTAAATAATGCTTCGTTTTATTAATGGCTTTTGTTATACCACCTGCAAAGTCAATGTGATTATCTTTTAGCATTATCATATCATATAGTGCAAATCGATGATTTTCTCCTCCCCCAATTTTTACGGCCCATTTTTCGAGGGCTCTTATTCCCGGAGTTGTTTTTCTTGTATCTAAAATTTTAGTGCCAGTTCCTTCCAAAAGGTCTACAAACTTTTTTGTCTTTGTAGCAATTGCACTCATACGTTGCATGGCGTTAAGTACTAGTCGTTCTGCTTTTAATATAGACTGTGACGCACCTTCAACATAAAACACAATATCTCCATAACGCACCTGACTCCCGTCTTGTATTAGCATTTCTACTTTCATGTTTGCATCTACATAAGCAAATACTTGTTTAGCAAACTCAACACCTGCTATAATGCCATCATCTTTAACCAAAAGCTTAGCTTTTCCTTGTGCCGAAGCTGGAATACAGGCCAAAGAACTATGGTCACCGTCACCTACATCTTCTCTAATCGCATTTGCTATGATGCCTTCTATTTCTTTATCAAATTGTTCTTGTGAAATCATGTTTTAGATATTTCATGTAAAAATAGCAATTGCAACTTAAAAAATTTCAAAAAAGTCTAACTTTGAAACATGACAATTAAACTTCTTGCTATAGGCAAAACAGACCATAGGGATTTACAATCGTTAATTGATGATTATCAAAAACGTTTAGGGTTTTATGTAAAGTTTGAATTTGAAATCATACCAGATCTCAAAAAGACAAAGCATTTAAGCGAAGATCAGCAAAAACAAAAAGAAGGCGAACTTATATTGAATAAAATCAATACATCTGACGTACTTATTTTACTTGATGAAAATGGGAAACAGTTTGATTCTGTTGCCTTTTCCCAGTATTTACAAAAACATATGAATTCTGGTATTAAGCAATTGGTTTTCGTTATTGGTGGACCTTACGGTTTTTCGTCTGAAGTGTATCAAAAAGCACGTGGAAAAGTAGCATTGTCTAAAATGACATTCTCTCACCAAATGATTCGATTATTTGTTATCGAGCAGTTGTACAGAGGTTTTACTATTTTGAAAAACGAACCCTATCATCATAGATAAGTTTTATTAAATATAAAGCTGTTATAAGCAGAAAAGGTGCCGTTAGAACACCAGGCGTATAGGAGCCTTGCATGATGCTCCAAAGCGGATGTCCAACACCGTTCATTAACTCTATTAAGATCCAAACTATAATGGGAAATTTTGCTAATTTGTGATTTGGCTTCACCAGAACGTACCAACTTATTAGCCCTACAACAAATAACCCAATATTGATGATTAAAAACCCTAAATGATGATCATCTGATACCACACCAGTTAACCAAGTTGCAGGAGGGAAATTTTCCCAAAGTTTACCTATATATTCTTCTATAGAATGCAAAGCCTGAAAACAAACCAGAAGCAAGAACACTTTTGAAATTCTACTATCTGCAATGTTTTCAGGCATGAGATTATTTTAATTTTTTAGTGAATTAATACACCTTATAAATTTCTTTACGTTTCTTAAGTTGGCGTTCTAAATCACTAATCGTTTGGCGCACGGCCACTTCATGTTTCTTTTCATTGGATGTTGCAAATAGTCGAGGACCAGGCAAACTCAACCTTATACTACAAATCGCATTATTTATTGGTTCATTAAGATCTTTTTTAAAGAACACATCTGCACCAACGATAAATTCATATCTATTAAAAAGTTTTGCTAGTTTCTCTCTTGTAAAAGCGCTTAGGGTATCACTTTTATCTACATCTACATATTGAAAGTTTACATTCATAATCATTCTCGTTTTTAGGTTAATTTCGTTATTCTAATTTACGAAAAATTAGCCAATTTATAATGATAAATCTCTTAAAGAATTTGTGTTTTTTTTATAATAAAAAAAGAACAAAACTTCCCAATTGAATTTCAAAACACGTAAAGAGCGCAATGCTTAGGTATTTTAACCTAATCCTTAAAACAAGACAATACCATCTACTATAAACTCATTGATTGTCAGATATTTGAACTAGAGATTAAATAGAAATATTAACCAGTAGCTACGTGTCAATTTCTATGTGAAAGGTGTTATCTGAAAAACCTTAGACTATATACAGTCAAAAAAAAAGAGTAAGAAAAACGTAAAAACAATAATCATGTCAAAAACCTCAAACCTCGTTGGTGCATATTCACCCTATTCATGTACAATTAGTAAAGAAGCAACATCTGCTTTTAATGAAGCCTTAGATGGACTTTTAGGTGTAACCTATACACCTGTAGCGGTATCAGAACAACTTGTAGCTGGAACCAACTATAAGTTCTTTTGTAATACAGAAGCTGCAGTTAGATATCCTATTAATGGATCTGCAATAGTAAGTATCTATCAACCTCTTGATGGTAAGGCTCATATCACAAGTATTCAAAACATAAATTAATTATTAACCTTAAAAACATATTATTATGCAACCTTTACCAGTAAAAGTTAAAAATGTAAGCGTCTTTGCTTACTTCAACCCAAATGAACCTTTATCTGAGGTTATCTTAACAGGTGCTTCAGGAGTATATTCAGTAGGTACATTAATGACTAGTATTTTTTACAACCTTGATTTAACAGATGAAGGCCGAAAAGAGAACCCATTAAATGTTCATTCTCAATATTATGCCACTGGCGAAACAGAATCTGGAGACAAATTCACCACGCCATGGATGTATTGTTTAGATAATTCTAATCAACCAAAATTTGGTCGCACCAAAACCCTTGTTGCGTCAAGTGCAGATAGTCATGTCGATGAAGCTACAGTTAACGAATCTGATTATATTAAACTAGGTGCCTTAACAGATATCACTGTAAGTCAGTTATTTCCACCTCCAGCCATTGGTCAACGTTTACTCATAGAAAATGGCAGTGGTAACATTATAGCAACAAGAGTTGGTACACCACACGAAATGGGTGTACAAGTTGATAGTGGTCGTCGTATAGGTGAAATTTCGAGCGGAATGAAACGTATCATTATATCTGGAAAAACCAAAGATGGTGATAGATTTTCTCAAACTGGCTATACAGCCGTTTCTGGTGGAGATCCAGCCATTTTTATTAAACAATTCCCAAACTAGATTATCTGAAATAAGATAATAACCTAACTTAAAAGCTCTATAGAGATTCGTTTAAATCTCTATAGGGTTTTTATAATGGTATATATAAGACCATTAGCACTTGAATAATGAAAAAGATTAGAAACGGCAAAACCAAATACCCCATGATATCTCTAGCTTGTAATTTTACTCCAGCTCCCATAACAGGCAATACCAATAATATAAAAAAGGGTTGTAACATATTGCTTAGACTCTCCCCAAAAGCCACAGACATCGATGCTCTCGAAACCATTTCAGTAATTTGATCTGGAGGAAGCCCAGCTCCTAAATCCTTTACAGCCTCAATCATACTAGGACCAACAACTGCAAACTCCCCTCCTGCTGATGGAATTGCAAAATTAACAACACCACCAGTGAGATAGGCATAAAACGGATAAGTATCTATTGTCATTACAGACAGTAGTACTTCTGTTAGTTCTTCTCCAATCCCAGTATATATCATTATTCCCATAATACCAGCATAAAACGGATACTGAAATAATACGCCAGAAATATTGCCGCTAGCCCGTTTCATTGCCACGCTATAACGCATTGGAGTTTTATGCATCAAAAGCCCTAACATTAAGAAGATAAATATCATAATATTTAAATTCACATCAAATCCATTTGTAGCAAAGTGATACACGATATAAGCTAAACCCATGGCAAAAATGAGTAACGATAATAGCGGGGTATTATTTAAGGTATCTGAAATAGCTTTCATAGGAAGTTTAAAACTTTCAGCTTCTTCTTTTATCGATTCTTCTTGAGATTCGTAACCTGGTTTTAATAAATCTTTGAGTTCTTTTCCCTTGGTGTTTTTAGGGATTAAAATTAAAAACAACAATGGTGGCACTAATAAAAACACTGCTATCATAGCAATATTAAGTGTTGAACCCAAAGTATAACTTGTTGGAATGACTGTTGACAGTACATTCTTTTTTATGAGAAAATTATCATCTGTATTAAGGAGTAACGGAATTGAACTAGACAGTCCGCTCACCCAACCTCCAAAGGTAAAATAAGTACATGCGATTAAGAATGGATAATTAACACCCTTAACTTTTAGAGCTAATTCGCGAGCTAATAAACATGTAATTACAATCCATCCAAAACTTACAAAAGACAATAAGGTCCCCATCACCAAAACAAACAAATACACCTGTTTGGGTGTATGGATATACACAGCAAGTTTTTCAATAGCGCGTTTAATTTTTGGAGAGAGTGCGATACTAAACCCTGTAATGATAATGAGCACTATTTGCATTCCAAAACTGAGCAATTCGAAAAAACCTTTATACCATGATTTCACAACATCTATTGGACTAGTGTTTGTCCAAAGCAAGGCACATAAAGCCGTTAACAAAGTCAAAACAATAGCAAACACAAAAGCACTTGGCATGTATTTTTGAAACAGGTCTGTAAATTTTTCTCCGAGTTTAGTGAGCATAGTTCAATAATTAGAGCTTTATTTTTTTACCATCTTTAGTTCCTCTTGAATAGGATTCGGCATCAATCCACAATACTTCACCATACTTGCCTTTTTTTATGCTTGAATCTACGGCTAATATTTTTTTATCATACAACTGAAGCACCTCTTTTTGAGAGCAATGTCCAACAACCACATGATTAGCATTAATCTGACTTAAAATTTTAACAATAGCCTCGTCTTTTAGTCCATCATAAAAATAACCTCTATACCAAATAGGTCCATTCTGCCCATAAAACCTATCGTAAAAGTCAGTAGATCTCATTTCTGTTTTATCGCGATCGATAGAGTTTCGCATTAATTTATTGGTGACTTCTATATCGAAATCTTCAAGCAAGAAATCGGGTGAAATTCCGCCATGAACAAACACATTATCGTTAATTTTGACCATCGTATTTTTTGATCTCAGCCATTTACCCAAAACTGTATTGACATCAAACAACTGACTGTATCTTAATTTTAAAATTTTTGAGGCCTCTTGATATTTTTTGTGAATGTACCTGAGGTCATCATGTAGCACCATAAATTCATGATTTCCTAATAAAAAATGAACCTTTCCACCATGGGCTTTCGCTTGTTTTTCAAGTTTATAAACAAACCATAAGGTCTCTGTTACTTTTGGACCGCGATCAAAAATATCTCCAACAATCACTAAATGTCCTTTTCCAAATATCCAATTGAGATTCTTATCAATAATTTTATTATTCTTTAAAATTTCAACCGCAAGATCAAATTGTCCATGGATATCACTCAAGGCTACTATTTGTTCAACATCTTTATATACCGAAACCTCAGGCTTAAATGTTGTTTCATAAGCATCAATCTTCAAATCTTTTGTTTTGAGTACGCCATTTACAACGTTTTTTTCCACTAATCGATCGTCTTCTATAAATACATATGGACCATCGTTAACCATACTCAAATTATCATCAGATTTTGATTGTGCGCTTAAAAACGTGAGGTTCAAAAACACAAAACATAAAATTATTTTTTTTAACATCTTCAAAATTTTGAGTCTAAGATAGGAAACATTTTCATTGAAAAATAAATCTGCTTTATCTAAGCACTATCTCTTTTACAATTCATACTTTAGTCACTACTTTTGAGACTCAATTTCAACATACTATGCAACTCGTTTTCGCTACTAATAATTTAAACAAACTTAAAGAAGTCCAGGCTCTAGTCCCACAACACATTAAACTTCTAAGTTTAAAAGACATTGGCTGTTTTGAAGACATCCCTGAAACGCAACTTACCATAGAGGGTAATGCCATTCAAAAAGCGGAATACGTAAAAGAACATTACGGATTTGATTGTTTTGCAGATGATACAGGTTTAGAAGTTAAAGCACTTAATAATGAACCTGGTGTGTTTAGTGCACGTTATGCTGGAGCGCAGCGTAACAGTAATGATAACATGAATTTACTGCTTAAAAACCTTGAAGGAAAACCGAATAGAGATGCGCAATTCAAAACGGTTATTGCATTACATCTTAATGGCAAACTAGAAACATTTACAGGGCTCTGTAAAGGCGCTATTACCACCACAAAGCAAGGAGAAAAAGGCTTTGGCTATGATCCTATTTTTAAACCTGAAGACTATAACAAAACTTTCGCAGAAATGGTAATGGAAGAAAAAAACCGGATTGGACATCGTGGAAAAGCAGTACGTTTATTGGTTGCTTTTTTAAATTCTATTTAGGCAAGATATTTGATGCTATATCAAAAATTAGTATCATATGAAACATAAAATACTTGCTTTTGGTTTTATTCTATTTTGTTCAATAAGCTTTTCTCAGAACATTGATTCACTAAAAATATTACATAATAATGTATGGCGTACAAAAAATTGGGTAGAACGTGATACCGTTGTATTGTTTAGTATACCCAATATAGAACGCACTTATAATGCACTCACTCCAAGAGAGAAAAGTCGTCAACGTAAAAAATACAGGAGATTCATTTACGGAGAACATATAAGTTTTAAATCTGGAAAACTTCACTATCGTTATGCAGTTCCTTGCATTACAGGGGCTTCGCACGGAAGAGCCATTTTGGATATTAGGCTTCTAAAAAATAAGGTAGTCATAGATTACAAAGACCTTGATAGAACAACAAAACAATGGAATTCTAAAACCAAAACATTTGATATTTTAAAATGGTCTAACGATTATATTGTTCTCAAATATTGAATTAAAACCTCCAAAACCTGCGTTAACGATGGAGCAATTGTTGGAGCTCTTTTGCAAAAAAGCGACTTGCGAGAGCGTGTTAAAACGCCCACATATTGATTATCCAAATAATAGTCTATCTTTGCACCTTGAAATCCCCGAAGGATCGGGACGTTAAATTCCTCAGAGTGAGGATGTGTTACCTAGAAGTTTAAGTGTTTAGTATGTCGATTCGCTTCTTTTGTAACACCAAAGAACATAATCGAATACAAACAAAAGAATGAGCACATTCCAAGAACTCGGTCTTAATGAAGACCTGCTGGCTGCTATTAACGATTTAGGATTTGAAACCCCTAGTGATGTACAAGCCAAAGCAATCCCAATTTTATTAGAAGAAGATTCAGATCTTGTGGCCTTAGCGCAAACAGGAACTGGTAAAACTGCTGCATTTGGTTTTCCAATGCTTCAAAAAATCGACATTGATAGTCGAACAACTCAAGGTTTAATTTTATCACCGACACGAGAACTCTGCCTACAAATTACCAATGAATTAAAACTCTACGGAAAGCATTGTAAAGGTTTAAATGTTGTAGCTATTTATGGTGGAGCGAGTATTACAGATCAAGCACGCCAAGTAAAACGTGGTGCACAAATTATTGTGGCTACTCCTGGTCGTATGAAAGATATGATTAGCCGAAATATGGTTGATATTTCTAAAATTGAATATTCGGTTTTAGATGAAGCCGATGAGATGCTAAACATGGGATTCTATGAAGATATTACTGATATCTTATCACATACACCTGATGATAAAAATACGTGGTTATTCTCGGCTACAATGCCAAAAGAAGTTGCACGAATTGCTAGAGACTTTATGCATGATCCTACTGAGATTACAGTAGGAAACAGAAATGAAAGTACGAGTCAGGTTTCTCACGAATATTATTTAGTTAATGCTAGAGATCGTTATCAGGCTTTAAAACGTTTGGCAGATGCCAATCCTGATATTTTTTCTGTAATCTTCTGTCGTACCAAACGTGATACTCAAAAAGTGGCTGAAAACCTTATTGAAGATGGTTACAGTGCAGGAGCTTTACATGGTGATTTAAGTCAGAATCAACGTGATCTTGTCATGAAATCGTTTAGAAATAAGCAAATTCAAATGTTAGTAGCAACAGATGTTGCTGCTCGTGGAATTGATGTAGACGATATTACCCATGTAATCAATTACCAATTACCAGATGAAATAGAAACCTATACACACCGTTCTGGTCGTACTGGTCGTGCCGGTAAAACAGGTGTTTCTATGGTTATTGTATCTAAAAGTGAAGTACGAAAAATCAAAAGTATTGAACGTATTATAAAAAAGGAATTTGAGAAAAAAGAAATTCCTGATGGTATGGAAATCTGTCAAGTACAATTAATGTCGCTTGCGAATAAAGTTAACAATACAGAAGTTAATCACGAGATTGACAAATATCTGTCTGCTATAAATGAGCTATTTGAAGACACCGATAAGGATGAGTTAATTAAAAAATTCTTCTCTGTAGAATTCTCTCGTTTCTTTAATTATTATCAAAAATCTAAAGACCTTAATGTAGCAAGTTCATCTAGAGATTCTGAAGGTGAAGGTCGTGGTTACGGTGGAAGCGGTAACGAAACTCGTTATTTTATTAACGTGGGTCGTAAAGACGGTTACGATTGGATGAAATTAAAAGATTTCTTAAAAGAAGTTTTAGAACTTGGTCGAGATGATGTTTTTAAAGTAGATGTAAAGGATAGTTTTTCTTTCTTTAATACTGAAAAAGGCATTCAAGAAAAAGTACTAACATTTTTCACAGATTTTAAGCATAATGGACGTTTTGTAAATGTAGAGGTGAGCGAAGATCGAGGAGGCGGAAGAAATCGAGGTGGAAGACGACGTGATGATGGTGGAAGACGTAGACGTGACGACAAGCCAAGAGGAGAAAGACGATCTAGACGTAGTGATTCAGGTTCTGGTAACAGAAGTGATAGACGATCATCAGAAAACTCAGGAAGACGTAACGATTCAGGTTCTAGTAACAGAAGCGATAGACGTTCTAGTGAAAATATGGGAAGACGTGGCGATTCAAGAAATAGAAGCGACAGACGTTCTAGTGAAAATTCAGGTAATAGAAGTGATAGACGACAATCTAGTGGAGAATCAAGATCACCTCGACGTTCAGAAAGCTCATCAGGTTCTGACAGACCAAGACGCTCTAGACGTTAAGATAAAATAAAAAACCTTGTAACTTAGTTGCGAGGTTTTTTTAAACCATCTTGTTAATATTAAGTCAAATTTACGTCTATTGCTATAGTGGTATGCAATTTGTTTACTACTTTTAACACATAATAGTGTATATGAAATATTTATTTACCTTCTTATTATTTGTTTTTGTGACGAGTATTGGATTCTCCCAAGACACTACAAATGAGAACACTAAACCTAAAGACTCCACACGTCAAGATTCTACTAGTGTGAAAGTTGCGACTAGTGTGAAAGGTACGATCATTGATTTAAGTACAGATAAACCCATAAGTCGTGTAAACATCGTAAACCTTAATCAGGTTATAGGTACTTCAACTGACGATAGTGGTAATTTTGAAATCAAAGCTCAGTTAAATGATACACTTCACTTGTCTTATCTAGGATACAAATCGATCAAAGTGAGAGTAACCAACGATTGGTTAAAATTTGGAGAGACTAAAATAGGTATGACAGAATTAGCACTTGCTTTAGAGGAAGTTGTGGTTAATCAACTTAAGCTCACAGGATATTTAGAGATAGATGTTAAGCAAGTACCTATCAAATCTAATTACAGATACAGTATTTCAGGATTATCAAATAAAGGCTATGAAGCTGGAAATAACAGGCCTAATGCAGTTAGTAAAGTTTTAGGAGCTATTTTTAATCCTGCCGATTTTTTGCATAACATGTTCGGAAAAAAGCCTCGTGAATTACGAAGGCTAAAAAAAATGAAAAAAGACGATGAAATAAGAAACCTTCTTGCTTCTCGTTTTGATAGAGAAATGCTCATGGTTTTATTACAGGTAGATCGTTTTGATCTCGATGAAATCGTTAACCAATGTAACTACTCAAAAGACTTTATTCAATCTGCCAATGACCTTCAGATTCTAGATGCCATTAGCGAATGTTATGAAGAATATAAGATACTAAACAGAAATAAGTCGGGACGATTTTAAAGACTACTTTTGAGAGTGCAACGCCACTCTATTACCTTCTGTGTCAATAAAAACAGCCATATATCCATGTTCGGGAGAAATTTCAGTTTTAGGCTGATATATAATACCACCTGCATCTTCTATCCTATCTAATTCTTGCTGCACATCCTTACTCATAAAATATACCAAAGTTCCTTCTTGACTAGGGACATAGCTCTCCTGCTTTATTAATGTTCCTGTTGCTCCAGGCTTTTTCTCATCAAAAGGAAACCAACCCATAAGCATACCTCCAAAATCGTGAATGGCGATATCTACGTTAAAAACCGATTCATAAAACAACTTGGCTCTATCCATGTCATGCACAGGAATTTCAAACCATCCTACCATATTATTTTCCATAATTACTACGCTTCTAATATATCTTTTAAACTAGCTAAACCTTCTTCAAAATCTTTACCTACATGTTTATCAACATTATACATCATCATAAAGATATTTGCAGGTACTTTATTAACACCCGAAAAACCCCAAGTTACTTTTGTCTTTCCATCGCCCAGATCTTCAACTTTAGTAACAGCATCAGATTCAGATTTCCATGGTTTAAAAAAGCGAAGTCTTGCTTCTACTCTATCATTTTCTACAATATTCATGATCTCCTGTTCTCCAAGTCCAACTTCTTTATTACCATCCCATTTAGCAATAAAACCAACTTGTCCGTCGGTACCAACAAACTCTTGTTTCATATTTGGATCTTTCTTTTTCCATGGTGACCAATGGTCTTGATTTTTAATATGTTTTAAATAATTAAACACCTCTGGCAATGGTTTATCAATAACCGTACTTCTATTCACTGTATAGCGCTTTGGGGCGATTAATGCCAATAATATAAAGAGAAGTAATATTCCTCCTAAAATGTAAAGAACTATCATAATATTAAAATTTATTGTTAATGTGGTTCACTTACCATCAACGTACACCAAATTTATCGGTTAACATTCCAAATTTGCACCCCAAAACACCTCTTCAAAAGGCTTTTTACATTAACCATTAAAGGTTAAATAGGGATTTAACTTCATCTTGAATTAATAAGTTTGTTTCCTTAAAGTTAATAAATTATTGGGTTTGATAAAAACGCTCAATAATTTGCTTATAGCTTTTAATGGTTTTTTTACACCAATCTAAGCGTTTTTCTAATTGTTCTGTCTCAGAAAGCTGCCATGCTACCTCTGTTCGTTTTAATCTTGTAGTCACATCTTGAAGAATAATAGCAGCAGATACAGATATATTTAAACTCTCTGTAAACCCAACCATTGGTATTTTTAAAAAACAATCGGCCGCATCAATAACCTCTTGCGAAAGCCCACTCATTTCTCTTCCAAAGAAAAAACATGATTTCTTACGGACATCAAAATCTTCAAGTAAACTATCATTCTCATGTGGTGTTGTTGCCACAATCTGATAGCCTTTTGCCTTTAAATCCTGAATGGCTTCTTTTACAGAATGATAACGATTTAAATCTACCCATTTTTGAGCGCCCATAGCAATTTCTCTATCAATTCGTTTTGTGTTTTGTTCCTCTATAATATTCACTTCCTGCACTCCAAAAACGTCACAACTCCTAATTACAGCACTAGTATTATGCAATTGATAAACATCTTCTGTAGCTACAGTAAAATGCTTCGTACGTTGAGACAGCACTCTAAGAAACGTTGATTTTCGTTGCTCTGTTAAGTAAGTTTCAAGATGTTGCAAAAGTTTTACGTCTATCATCAAAAATGATTTATATTTATGAAAATATAAAAACTCAATGGGATTAAAAAAACGATTACTATTTATTTCAGTTACATTATTTAGTTATTTAAATTCTAATGCACAAAATGAAGCCAAAGAAGTACGCACTGATACGGTTGCATATAGTGCCGAAAACACGCAAAAAGTTTTAGAATTTGGAGAGTACATTTCATCTACAATTCATAATAATGATCCAGATGCCTTTATTCTAAAACTTAATGATGATACTTTTTTTGAGCGCATTTTGAGGTCCAGTCCGTCGCTAGATCGAAATGATAGTTTTGTAAAAGATCTTGTACTAGGTATGAAGCAGGCTATGACCTCGTTTCCAAATGAAATTATCTCCGAAGTAGAAAATGGGTCATATTATGATTTTATTAGTTATCGTTACGATTTATCATCACAGACGTATTACGCCTTGTTTAGAATGTATTCTGCTGAAACTGGCATGAATTATCACGATTATAGAATCTATAAAGAAGGTGACGAAATACAATTTTCTGACATGTACGTCTATTTGTCTGGAGAGCATTTTACTGAAACACTAGGTAGAATGATGACAATTACAATGCCCGAAAAAAAATTATTTGGGCTTTTAGAATCTTCTGAAAATAAAGAATCTAAAGAATTGTTTAGAGCCTTATTATTTAACAATAAAGGTAATTATGTTAAGGCATATGAGATTATGGACGGACTAAAATCTGATATGGCTAAAGAGAAATTCCTTCTTATTTTCAAGGCTTTAATCGCCAGCCATATTGATGAGGAGAAATATTTAAAGTCTTTAGAAGAATTAATTAACGTGCATCGTGACGATCCAACAATTGCCTTAAACAAGATTGACTATCACATTTACAAAGAAGAATATTTTGAAGCCATTCAAGTTATTAATCAGTTGCAAAATGAAACAGAGGATGATTTTTTAAACTATATTAAAGCCTGTGTTGCTTTTGAAGATCAAAACTATGATTTAGCGCTCAATTTTTTTAAATATACATCTGAAAATTATCCAGATTTTTTTGAAGGACAAGCTGGTTATCTCAATACGCTAGTCCTGATGAACAACTATCCAGAAGCCGTTGAATATTTAGATTTCTTAGTAGATGAGGGTTATGAAAAATCATCACTCATAGAATACATTGTAGAAGATGACGAATACGGGGAAAATATTCTTGAAGCATTTTCTAAATCCAAAGATTTTAAAACCTGGAAGAAGAAAAAAGAAAAAAAATAATTCGAAATGAAACATTTAGTCGTTTTAACAGGCGCAGGAATAAGTGCCGAAAGCGGTATTAAAACCTTTAGAGATGCCGATGGATTATGGGAAGGTCATGATGTTATGGAGGTGGCTACACCTGAAGGTTTTGCAAAAAACCCGAAACTTGTTTTAGAATTTTATAACCAACGTCGTAGGCAATTACATGATGTAAAGCCTAATAGTGCTCATTATGATTTGGCAGGACTAGAAGGAAAGTATAAGGTAAGTGTTATTACTCAAAATGTTGATGATTTACACGAACGCGCAGGAAGCAATAATGTTATTCATCTTCATGGCGAATTATTGAAAGTTCGTAGTTCAAAACACAGCAATAGTATAAAATCATGGAACACAGATTTAATATTGGGCGATCTCTGTGAAGACGGTCATCAGCTAAGACCACATATTGTTTGGTTTGGTGAAGATGTACCAATGATTGAAAATGCGGCAGAGATATGTGGAACAGCAGATATCTTATTAATTATTGGCACGTCAATGCAAGTTTACCCTGCAGCAGGTTTAATGCATTATGCTCCACCTAAAACACCTATATACTTTATAGATCCTAAACCATCTATTGACAGCCAATCGCGACTTACTGTTATTGCCGAAACAGCCACTAAAGGCATGAAAACGTTTATAACACTATTAGAACAACAATAACAATAACCTGGACAAGAAATAAACTTATTCTAATCATTATCAGAGAGTTTAAAAAATGTGTTAACAGGCTTCCCAAAAACATCAGATAATTTTAATGCTAAAACTGTTGATGGCACATATCTATTGGCTTCTATAGAGTTAATAGTTTGACGCGACACTCCTATCTTCTTGGCCAAATCATCTTGCGTTAAACTCAAAATAGCACGTTCTACTTTAATTGTATTTTCCATTATCTATAACGTTTTAAGTTATGATAAAATAAGAGCTGTATCATAAGCATAAACAGCAAAACCTGAAAATCTCCTAAATCCTTAAATGCTTGTCCATTAGAATCCATTACATTAGACACGCCAAATTCTACGTAAGGCATAACCAATGCATAAATAACACCAATAACGAAAGCAATCGCATAAGATTGAGCTCTTAGCACTATAGTCATTTCATCTTCCTCTTTATCTTTAGACAAAGACATTATTAACATACCTACTAGCATTGTTTTTTGCAAGAGATGTTTTAACCACAGAAAATCACCTTCCAAAACAAAAGCTCTAACAAACATAATTGTTATAGATAACAATACTATAACAATTCCTACGGTCATAAAAACATGTGGTAGTCTAAAATTAATCAACTTTTGAAATTGATTACGTTCACAATTTATCATTCTTTCTTTACCCATAATTGACAAATATATTTTATATTAAGTAAAAATATTTTTACGATATGACAAATATACTTTACATTTTTGAATTACACAAATTTTTTGATCTCTTCCCTATTTCAAAATAGTCTAGACCATCACGCAACCTTTTAAAGCCATTGAGACTATAGTATAGAACTTGTAAATAGAATAACCAAAAAAAATAAAGTGTCATGTCAAAATCTTACAAATTAATTATTATACTCTTCCTATTCATTTTTTCCTGCTCCAAAGATGCAATCATCGAAAACCTAAATGATGACAACACCTATTATAGAGATGGCGAGGTTGAAATCGTTTTTGAAAACGATGCCACTCATGGTATCAATATCATATTTATGGGAGATGGTTATGTTAAAAATGAACTAAAAAAAGATCAAGGCAGGTATCGAGAACATGCCTTAGAAAATATAGAATTTTTATTTCAACATGAACCTTTCAAATTTTATAAAAATCATTTTAATGCGTATATCATATATGCCGAATCCGAAATCACTCCTCATGGAAATACTTTTATAGTAGATACACCTTTTGATAGTCATTTGACAACAATAACTCCATATTCAAATGCTTTACATCCAATTATACAAGACCTGCAATCTGTAAACGACTATGTCTTTAAAGTAAAAAACCGAAATAGAACAGATAAAGACCTCATATTAATGTCTGTAAACAATGTTAATGGCGGCACAGCTGGTCGCTATAGTAACCTCGCCGTGTTTGGAAATGGTGAACGCGGCACAATGTTACATGAAGTAGGACATGCTTTTGGTGGTTTAGGGGATGAATATTATTTCCTCAATGTCACTGGCACTCCGCACACCGACTATCCCAATATGGATAACACCGATAATTTAGAGATCATTAAATGGAAACATTTTATTGGACATTCAGGTTATGAAAACGTAGGTGCTTTTGAAGGTGGAGCATATCATCAATTTAATACATGGAGGCCTGAAGAAGGTAGTATTATGCGTGGAAACACTGGACTCTTCAATGCTCCAAGCAGAGAATCTATAGTAAAGAGAATACTGCAAATTAGAGGATTAACATATAATTTTGAAGATTTTTTAATAAACGACAATCCTTCACAAAATCGAAAACCAATCAATCTTAATAAAGACATAAAACTTAATAATTGTTTGGTTGAGTAAGTCTATAAATAATAAAATCCTGTCTGACTAACAGACAGGATTTTACCCCTAACTAAACTAAATTTTAAATCTTAACGCGTCCGCTTAACTACAACATTAAGATTACCTACTTATGATTAAGAAACTATTAAAAGTTCCTATCTGATTTATATACGAGTATTCGTACCGTTTTGGATTACGACAAGTAAAAAAAAATTATATTTTTTTTGCCTCTTCCCAAAAAACATCCATCTGTGCTAGTGTCATCTCAGATAATGGTTGATTTAAATCTTTAGATTTTTGTTCTAAATATTGAAAACGCTTTATAAATTTTTTGTTTGTTCTTTCTAAAGCACTTTCTGGATCTATCTTTAAAAAGCGTGCATAATTTATCATTGAAAAAAGTACATCTCCAAACTCACTTTCAATCTTATCTTGATGACCAGCATGAACTTCATCTTGTAATTCTTCTAATTCTTCTTTCACCTTTTCAAAAACTTGATGTGGCTCTTCCCAGTCAAAACCAACTCCTGCAACCTTATCCTGAATACGATTCGCTTTGACCATCGCTGGCAAACTTTTAGGAACACCTTCTAGAACACTTTTCTTGCCTTCTTTGAGCTTCAACTGTTCCCAATTGCGCTTAACGTCTTCTTCGTCATTAACAGTTACATTTCCGTAGATATGAGGATGCCTATCTATAAGTTTATCACAAATGCTATTGCAAACATCTGCTATATCAAAAGCATTTGATTCACTACCTATTTTCGAATAGAAGACAATATGTAACAACACATCTCCAAGTTCTTTTTTAACTTCCTCAAGATCATTATCTAAAATAGCATCACCTAATTCGTAAACTTCCTCGATTGTTAAGTGACGTAGTGTTTGTATTGTTTGTTTCTTATCCCAAGGGCATTGTTCACGCAACTCATCCATGATAACGAGAAGGCGCTCAAAGGCATCTAACTGCGACGTTTTATCAGTCATATTATTTGAAATTAAACTTCAAAAATACAACCCTTTCTATCGGATAGAAATTCTAAATGAATATTAATATGAACAATCTATTAACGACGACTATTCCTCTTCGTCTGCAGTAACTTCATCACCTTCTTCTAAGGCGTCTAGCATATCATGTTTCTGAAGTAAATTATACCATTGTACAATTTTTTTGATATCGCTAGCATAAACACGATCCTCATCATAATCTGGTAGCACACCAAAGAAATATTCTTCTAAAGTGTCTTTAGAATCTTTATGACTAATAGACGTTGTTTGGGCATTTTCTTTATCTCTAATTTTTTTAAAAACCTCTTTTAAAGGTAATTCCTCTGTTAATGTATACACAGCTATTTCACTTAACACACTAATGTTGTTATGAATATTCACTGCCATTTTTTTCTTATCAATTAAAGATTCTGCCACAAAACCATTACGTGTTTGCGCTACTATTTTATATAATCCTGGTTTTCCTGAAATGGAAAGTATTTTATCTAAACTCATATTAATTTTTTCAGTATTAGCGTTTCTTTTTCATTAGCGGAAAACGCATTCTGTAATCTACTTTTATTTTTCCTTTGGAAATATTTGTCAATTTCCCTTTAATCAAACGTTTTTTTAGAGATGATAGTTTATCTGTAAATAAAATACCTTCAATATGGTCATATTCGTGTTGTACTACTCTAGCAATCAACCCATCAAAAACTTCAACATGTTCTTTGAAATCTTCGTCCCGATATCTAATTGTTACTTTAGGTTTTCTAAAGACATCCTCTCTCACATCAGGAATACTCAAACAGCCTTCATTAAATGCCCATTCATCTCCTTCTTCTTCAAGAATTTCTGCATTGATAAATGTGCGTTGAAAATTTTTAAGCTGTAATTGCTCTTCTTCCGAATACGCATCGTCTTCAGAAAAAGGCTCGGTATCTACCAAAAAAATGCGTACAGGTAAACCAATTTGAGGTGCTGCCAATCCAACCCCATAAGCACCATACATTGTCTCTTTCATATTCTCAATGAGGGCATCGAGATTGGGATAGTCTTTTGTAATAGCTTTCGCTTTTTTTCTTAAAACTGGATCGCCATATGCTACAACTGGTAATATCATTATATAGTAATTTTCGGGTGCAAAAATACAATTCTTATTATTATTTCAGAACTTTTAAGATGGTTTTAAGAAGGATTGTATAAATAACTTTGCAGAATAATTGTTGCGCTAATTTCGTCTATTAGCGTTTTATCTTGACGTTGCTTTTTTTTAAGACCACTATCAATCATTGTTTGAAAAGCCATCTTTGAAGTAAAGCGTTCATCTACGCGCTTAACAGGAATATGCGGTATTTCTTTTTTTAATGCATTTAGAAACTTTGAAATTGATACCTCGCTTTCAGATGCTTCATAATTCATTTGCTTAGGCTCTCCTACTAATAGTAGTTCTACATTCTCCTCAGAAACATATGTCTTCAAAAAAGGCATTAATTCCTTAGTAGGAACAGTAGTAAGACCAGATGCAATAATTTGCAACTCATCTGTAACTGCTACTCCAGTTTGCTTGGTCCCATAATCTAAAGCTAATATTCTCGCCATGTTGCAAAGTTAATCTTATAATCCTGTTTATCCATTCTAATACCATAAAAAAACTCTTCTTTGTAGGTCAAAGAAGAGTTCTAAAATAATCAACTATTAATAAATCCATGAAACTATTCACCCTCTACCTTAAACAGTTCATGTTATAGTATTAAGACACACCTATTTTTAAAAAGTCACATTAAATTATAAAAAAAGCAAAAAACCTTTCTTGGGACTTAGAAAGGTTTAATAATGCTATTATAAAAAAAGGGTATATAGGGCTGTCGTAATTATTAACTCAAAACCAATTATTTAGACACATCTTTTTCTAAAAGGTCACATGATTCTAAAAAAAATAGAAAACTCTCCTAAGGGAGAAGGAGAGTTTTCACAAAAATTAGCTATTAATTATTAAAGTGTCAAAGCATATTTTTTTAGGGAAAATGCCCGACTATTAATAATTCACATTAATTAAGACACAGCACTTTTTAAAAGGTCACATATATTTTATTTTTTTATTTATCAAGTGGTTATTCTAAGAGATTATACTATTATCTTTGTGCAAATAGCAGATAAAAATTGATATGAAACAACTACAACAAACTATAGAAAACGCTTGGGATGATCGTTCATTACTATCAGATGAAAACACTATCAAAAGTATTAGACATGTGATTGACCTATTAGACAAAGGTACGTTGAGAGTGGCACAACCCACTGCAGACGGTTGGCAAGTTAATGAATGGGTAAAAAAAGCAGTAGTTCTTTATTTCCCAATTCAGAAAATGGAAACCTTAGAAGCAGGTATTTTCGAATATCACGATAAAATACCGCTTAAACGCGATTATGAAAAACGCGGAATAAGGGTTGTACCTAATGCTGTTGCTAGACATGGCGCTTATATATCACCAGGCACAATTTTAATGCCTAGTTACGTAAATATTGGTGCTTATGTTGATGAAGGTACTATGGTAGATACTTGGGCTACAGTTGGTAGCTGCGCTCAAATAGGCAAAAATGTTCATTTGTCTGGTGGCGTTGGAATTGGTGGTGTTTTAGAGCCACTGCAAGCTGCTCCTGTTATTATAGAAGATGGTGCCTTTATTGGCTCTCGCTGTATTGTTGTGGAAGGCGTAAGAATTGAAAAAGAAGCTGTTTTAGGAGCTAATGTCGTCTTGACAATGAGCACAAAAATTATTGATGTTACAGGTGAAGAACCAATTGAAATGAAAGGTATCGTTCCAGAGCGCTCAGTTGTGATTCCTGGCAGTTATACCAAAACATTTCCTGCTGGAAACTACAACGTCCCTTGTGCTTTAATTATTGGGAAACGAAAAGAAAGTACGAATAAAAAAACGTCATTAAATGATGCCCTTCGTGAGTATGATGTGGCCGTTTAATTCGCACATAAATGAATAATAAAGTTATCCTTTTTATAATATGTATTGTAACCGTTTCTTGCGGTAAAAATCAAGAATTGCACTTTATTGATTTTGTAGATATCGACGCCATTGAAAACGTCGAAATGTCTAATAACTCTGGAGTGTTTACTTTAAACAAGAAACAACTTATACAATTCAAAAAAGAAATAGCTTCTTTGACTTACGAGCCTAGTTACACGGTAAAAGTTGGCGCCATTAATATGAGTCTCACCATAAATGGAAAATCATATCTAATGGCAACAGCGACTCATGGTGACTATGTTGAAATAGATATTGGTTTAGTGACTAAGAATGCCTTTAAATTTGAGAACCCATTTTTTAAAACCAACGGCATAAATTTTGACAATTATAAAAAGGAGTAAAAAGAAAACGATTTGAAGATTTTAGTCATACAACAAAAAATGATTGGTGATGTACTCACAACAAGCATCTTATTTGAAGCTATAAAAGCCGAACATCCAGATGCAGAGCTTCACTATGTGATTAATTCTCATACATTTCCTGTAGTTGAAAACAATCCGTTTATTGACAAGTTTTTATTCTATACACCAGAGATGGAAGAAAGCAAATCGGCGTTTCTTTCATTTTTAAAGTCCTTAAAAAAGGAGCGCTATGACGCCGTTGTGGATGTTTACTCTAAGCTATCGAGTAATTTAATGACCAAGTTTTCGGGGGCAAAAATCAAAGTTTCGAAGCAAAAATGGTACACGAGTCACTTTTACACGCACACGTTTAAAGAACCTAAAACACCAAAAACAAAGGCAAGTGTTGCCATAGAACACCGATTGCAACTTCTAAAACCACTGTGCCAAAATATTCCAGAATACATTAAACCAAAAGTGTATTTAACACCCAAAGAAATTGAAACCTCAAAACAGTTTTTATTAAATGCTAATATCGACCTAACGAAATCAATATTCATGATTAGTGTGTTAGGGAGCGGAGAAAATAAAACCTATCCTCTTCCTCATATGGCAGACCTCATTGATACGATAGTGGAAGACACTGGTGGGCAGATTTTATTTAATTATATTCCAAAACAAATTGACGAAGCCAAAACCATCTATAACTTTTGTAATGCTAACACTAAGACACATATCTTTTTTGATGTCTTCGGAAAGAGCTTACGCGAATTTTTAGCCATTACACATCACTGTACTGCACTCATTGGTAATGAAGGAGGTGCCATTAATATGGCAAAAGCCTTAAATATTCCGACGTTTACAGTGTTTTCACCATGGATTTCTAAGGAGTCTTGGAATATGTTTGAAAATGACACATCAAATATATCAGTGCATTTAAAAGACTTTAAACCAGAACTGTACGAAGGAAAAACATTAAAAGAAGCTAAGAATAACGTTTTTTCTTTATATAAAAGCTTTCCTCCAGAATATATCATTCCGAAGCTAAAACAATACCTTAAACAGTTTTAACTGATTCTATCCCAAACGGTGTTTTAATCACCTTGTTTTGTTTGGTTGTTTTACGAATAGCATCATTTTTTTTAATCATGTCAGAGGTAACATATGCTCTTTCATGAAACAAATGCAAACAAATAGCGCTGTAACGAATTTGCTTAAACTTGATACCATAATTCATCAAACGCTCTCCTAATTCTCTATCTTCCCCTCCATATTGCATGCGTTCATCAAAACCATTTACAGTCAAAATATCAACTTTCCATGCAGATGCATTCATCCCATCAAAGGTGGCTTTAGTAGGTGTTATAAAATTTAAAAGCGCTGCTTTAAATTTAGACCTTGTGAGTTTGTTCATCTTAAAGGAGTTTGGCTGGCCATGAGACAGCAACCACGACTTATCAAAACATTGCTGTGAATTTATTTCTTCTAGACCAATAAGGTTTGAAACCTTATTGGTGAGTTTAAAATAACCTGAAGACAGCGCACAGCCTTTAGATCTATGTGCTAAATGTGTTTCAATAAAGTCAGCTCGCGCAAGACAATCGCCATCTGTATATATCAAATAATCACCTCTACTCGCTACAGTGGCTTTATTTAAAATTTTAGTTTTCTGAAACCCATTATCTTCTTGCCAAACATGTATGATTGGATAACTCATCTTTGTCTTCATGTCATTAATTAAAGCTCTGGTTTCTTCTGTAGAACCATCATCAGCAATAACAACTTCAAAATCATTTATAGTTTGTTGATTATAACTCCACAGCACTTTTTGCAACCAATTTGGTTTATTATAAGTACTTATGATAATAGAGACATCAAAGGTTTTCATTGTTTCAAAAATAGTTATTTTTACCAAATACTTTAGGTACTTATGATTAAGATTTCGGCAGTTATTATAACTTACAACGAAGAGAGGAATATAGAAAACTGTATGCGCTCGCTGATTGATGTTGTTGACGAAATTTTAGTAGTCGATTCTTATTCAACAGATCAAACAAAATCGATTTGTGAACGCTATAACGCTAGAGTCATTGAACAGAAGTTCTTAGGCTATATCGAACAGAAAAATTTCGCCCTAGAACAAGCAACTTATAACCATGTTGTTTCCTTAGATGGCGATGAATCTCTTTCAGAACAACTTCAAGAATCTATTCGTCATTTAAAAACCAATTGGCAATTTGATGGATATTACTGCAATCGTTTTAATAACTTTTGCGGACAATGGATTAAGCATTCAGATTGGTATCCAAACAAAAAATTACGTGTATTTGACCGAAGAAAAGGAATGTGGAAAGGTATAAATCCTCACGATGAAATTAAGTTGCACACATCGACCTCATCAAGAGGAAAGCTAAAAGGGGATATTTTACATCTCACTTACCAGAGTTATTCAGAATTTAACCAAAAAATAGAGCGCTTTTCAACGATATCAGCCCAATCTTATTATGATTTAGGTAAAAAAGCACCTATTTGGAAAATTATCATAAATCCGTGTTGGGCATTTTTCAAATCGTATATCTTAAGGCTAGGTTTTTTAGATGGATTTAATGGTTATGTCATTTGCAAGCAAACGGCAAATATTACATTCTTAAAGTATTCTAAGTTGAGAGAACTTTATAAGAAAAAAGCCTAAGACTTCTTCTTTCGCCAGAATAAAATTTTATTCTTGAGCCGTCTTTTACGATGGTATTTATTCTGAAATTCTTGAGTGAAGTTCCACATCAAATTAAAAATGGTATCGTAAGATTCCCCAGAACATTTCGCATACTCATCGCTCATAGTCTCAATCATAGATTTATGAATCGTAAGTTTAGCGAAATTTTTAATTCGGGTTTCAAAGCTCATAGGTTGGAATTCCATCCTATTTAAATCAACCAAATAAAAATCGTAGCTACCATCTCTCCTATTAATGAGCGTGTTGCCAGGTGAATGATCTAAAAAATTTATATCCTTTTGATGCAAGTAAAACGTAAATCTCGTAAACGCTCTTAGAATGTCTTCATGATCAGGAATTTCAAAATCTGTGGTTAATTCTCGATATGTCAAATCGTAGGCTACAAACGAACTTATATAATAGCTTGTTCGTAATCCTAACCAATTAAAATTCTCAATATACTCAATAGGTTCTGGTGTACCAACACCAAGTGCCTTTAGTTTAGAGGCGTATTCGAAGGAGCGCTTTGCCTTGCTTTTTCTAAAATAGCGATAAGCAATTTTATTGATTAAATTTGGGATTTTAAACGCCTTAATAACAACTTCCCTGCCATCACCCAAAGTATGTTTGGTCACTAAATTTCTATCAGACTGTAAGGTCTTTGCTGAATTCTCATTGGCTTGATTGGCTATGATTTTAGCTATTTCTTCTCGATATTTATGCAACTCCAACCTGATATTTATTCATTGGGTAAAATTATAAAATTATCCACTACATTTGCAACAAGCTTATCATAAATTATAATGCCAAAACAAACGGTCTATATCTTACATAAAAATGGTGCCGACAGTCACTATACTGCCTTACAGTTTTTGCTTCAACAAGAACATATACATCTTGAGTATCGCGAGTTTTCTGTGTTGAGTAAGTTAGTAAAATCATTGACCAAATTTAATTTTAAACTCTTTAGAAAGCAACTTACTAATGCCGCTTTCATGATTGGTTTATTATTTTCTAAAGACAAAAAAATCGTTTTAGGTATTGCTCCTTTTGATTCTAAATTGGTTAGTTTATTAAGCTATCTGGATAAGCATCAAGTGTATTATCACACGTCTTGGACGTTTTGGGATAAGAACTTTCATCCTAAAACCAAGAACAATTCGCCTAAGGTATTTGCAACTTGGAAATCTTTTCTGGAAGATAAGGTAACGCACATATTTGCAGTAACCCAACAAAGTAAATCTCAGCTGTTAGAAAAATATACTATAAAAGATAATAATATAAGTGTTGTTTGTCATGCTATAGATAAGGCTTTTACACAAGATATTGAACCTAATAGGACACGCCATAGTTTTATTTACCTTGGACGATTAGTGCCTCAAAAGGGTATTGATGAGATACTTCAATTTTTCTCTAATCATCCTAAATGTTCAATTACGATAGTTGGAAAAGGACCTCAGCAACAACTGGTTGAAGAACATGCAAAAGAACATGATAATATCAATTACATAAAGCATACATCTAACAAAACCGCTTTAGCCAAGCTATTGAGCACTCATGAGTATGTGTTGCTAAATTCTAAAAGAAATAGAAAGTGGGAAGAATTATTTGGCTTGATTATTATTGAAAGTATGGCTCAGGGTTTAATTCCAATTGCTCCTAATCATTCAGGTCCAAATGAAATTATCACCAAAGATATCGGCTATATTTTTAATGAAGGACACATAATACCAATGCTCGAACAGGTTGCCGGACTTGATCGTTTTAATGAGGAAATGTCGCAACAAGCTAAGAAAAAATCTGTATTTTATTTACCTGAAAACATTGCTAAATATTGGCAAGCAATATTAGATTAACCATGATTGATGTAAGCTGTATTCTAATAAATTATAACACGTCTCAATATACCATAGATTGTATTAAATCTATAATTGAAAATACGCGAGATACCATTAGCTATGAAATCATAGTTATTGATAATGCCTCAAAACTTGATGATTACAAGACATTAAAAACTGGCGTTGATCAATTAAATGTTGCACAAGCAAAACTTGTAAGAAGTAAAATAAATGTAGGATTTGGAGCAGGAAACATGTTAGGTGTTCAATATGCCTCGACCTGTAAGTATTATGCGTTTATTAATAATGACACCTTGCAAGTGAGTGAGAATTGTTTACTGCGATTAAAAGAATTCATGGAGCGTACTCCTGATGCGGCTGTATGTTCTCCTCAAATGTTAGATGAGCATAAGAAGTTTAGAGTAACCATAGATCACTTTTCATCTATTCAACGCGAAATTTTAAGACGACCATTACTTGAAACTTTATTTCCATCTACCTATCTCAACAGAAAAAAAACGTACGATAAGCCTACAAAAGTGCATTATGTACAAGGATCTTTTATGTTCATTGATGCTAGTGATTTTGATCATATAGGTGGTTTTGACACTAATTTGTTTCTATATTATGAAGAATCCGATGTGAGTAGAAGGCTTTTAAAGCAACTAAAAAAGTATACTTATCTGTTGCCAGATTTAGAGTATATACATTATAAAAGTGCCAGTATAAAGAAGAACATAGCTATTAAAATAGAACAGAAAATAGCGCTTTTGTATTATATAAAAAAACACTTTGGTTGGCTCCATCATAAAATTCTTCTAATCTATTACAGTATTCGTTATTTTTTCACTTCTATCATCAAACCTCAATATTGGCAGTTGTTTTATATCTTTTTAATTGGCGCACCTTTGTCAAAATCTTTAAAACAAAAACAAAAAATAAATCAAGAATAACCTATAACCATCAACAAAGTATATAATGGACTATAATAACAAATCAAATACATATTATAAAAACACAAGAGAGGAAATGCTCGAGTTTTTTCCTACTAATGCCAAAACTGTTTTAGATGTAGGTTGTGGTGAAGGTGCATTTGCGGCACTTATTAAGGAAAAATATAAAACGGAAACTTGGGGCATTGAATATATGGAAGATCACGGCAAACAAGCCGAAAAAGTCTTAGACAAAGTTTTTATTGGACCATGTGAGAACTTCATCGAGAGTTTACCCGATAATCATTTTGATGTCATTTATTGTAATGATGTTTTAGAGCACCTTGTTGATCCGGAATGGGTATTAGAAAATATACAATCTAAGTTAACAGAAAATGGTATTATCATAAGTTCTATACCAAACATGAGGTATCACAGTGCCCTAAAAAAGTTAGTCATTAATAAGAGTTGGGAATACGAACGAAGTGGTGTTATGGATAAAACGCATTTACGCTGGTTTACTAAAAAAAGTATTAGGAACATGTATGAGCGTTTAGGCTATGAAGTCGTAACCCACAAAGGCATTAATAAAACAAGATCAATAAAACCTTATCTTTACAACATCCCTTTATTATTTACAGCGACAGATATGTTTTTTGTGCAATATGCAACTGTGGCGAGAAAAGCGAAATAGCAGACCTATATCATGAGGAAATTCAAGAATGTTTTTGCAAAATTATTTAGATTATTATTTGGTAAATCGCCAAGTGATTTCAAAAAAATTCCTGTTTTCATAAACAACTATAACAGATTAACAACAACCTTAAAACTTATTGAGGCTTTAGAAAAGCGCGGGTACACAAACATCCATATTTTAGATAACAAGTCAACCTATCCGCCGCTCCTCGAATACTATAAAAGCACACCTTACGAAGTACATTACCTTGAAAAAAACTTTGGTTCAAAAGCGTTTTGGAAAAGTGGTTTGTGGTTAAAATTTGTGACATCGTATTATGTATACACAGATCCCGATGTTGTTCCAATTGAGGAATGCCCAGACAATTTTTTAGAGCATTTCTACGGGTTGCTAAAAAAATATCCTAAGGCTCACAAAGTAGGTTTTTCATTGAAAATCAACGATTTACCTGACAACTACGATAATAAAGAAAAAGTTATTGAATGGGAAAGTAAATTTTTCGAAAACGCCATTGAAGAGAACGTCTATATGGCAGCAATCGATACTACTTTTGCCCTATATCGTCCGTTTTCTAAACTCGGGCAAAGAGATCACAGAACCTTAACACTTAGAACTGAAAAACCCTTTCAAGCAAGACATTTGCCTTGGTACATTGACTCTAATAACTTAGATGAAGAGGAATTGTATTATATCAATTCATTAGAAACAAGAACAGGTTGGTCTCGACAAAACAAATAAACTAAGAAAAATTCTCGACATTTGCTTTTCTGAAATATCATATGGCGACCATAAATACTATTGAAATAGAAAACGCCTTGTCTGCTCTTAAGCAAGGAAAACTTATTCTTTACCCAACAGATACTGTTTGGGGTATTGGTTGTGATGCTACTAATTTTGAAGCCGTAAAAAAAGTATACCAACTAAAGCAACGTGCAGATTCGAAAGCATTAATTTGTCTGGTCAACAACTATTCAATGCTAGAAAAACATATAGACAATGTGCCTTCTTTGGCATACAATATTTTAGATTTGGCAGTAAGACCAACTACCATTATTTATGATAATCCTGCGGGAGTTGCCGAAAATTTAATAGCACCAGATAATACAATCGCTATTAGAGTTGTAAAGCATTCGTTTTGTGAACAACTCATCAAATTATTAAAAAAACCACTCGTATCAACTTCGGCTAATATTAGCGGTCAACCAACACCAGCATCATTTAAAGAAATAAGTGAAGAGATTTTAAAAGGTGTTGACTATGTCGTAAATTTGCAAGACGAAAAAAGTGACACAGTGCCATCCTCGATAATTAAATTGGATAGTGATGGTTGTATAAAAATCATACGAGAGTAAGTACGTTTCGTGCAATTGTAACAATGAATTATAAGCAAGCATTACAACATCCCATTTTTGAGGTTATCACAACATCTGCAAAAGAATTAGGCCTAGACACTTATGTTATAGGTGGTTTCGTTCGTGACTACATGTTAAATCGGGGTAAGCATAAAGATATTGATGTTGTTGCTATAGGAAGTGGTATTGCCCTTGCTAAGCAAGTTTCAAAAAATTTACCAAACCAACCAAAAGTTCAGGTATTTAAAACCTATGGCACAGCAATGCTTGTCTATGAAGGTATGGATATCGAATTTGTTGGTGCTCGTAAAGAATCTTACACCGAAAATAGTAGAAACCCAATTGTTGAGAACGGAACCCTTCAAGACGATCAAAACAGACGCGACTTTACAATTAATGCTATGGCTTTAAATTTATCTGAAGTACATTTTGGGGAGTTACTTGATCCTTTTAATGGTGTTCAAGATCTTAAAGATAAAATCATTCGCACACCTTTAGATCCAGCAATTACGTATAGTGATGATCCACTAAGAATGATGCGAGCTATTAGATTTGCTACGCAACTTAATTTTACAATAGAAGCGAAATCTTTAGAAGCCATTTCTGAACATAATCATCGTATTAACATCATTACTAAAGAACGTATCGTTGTTGAACTCAATAAAATTCTTGAAAGTGATAAACCTTCAATTGGCTTTTTGCATTTAGAAAAAACAGGACTCTTAAAAAGCATAATGCCCGAGCTAACTGCATTAAAAGGTATTGATGAAGTTGAAGGACAAACACATAAAGATAATTTTTATCACACATTAGAAGTGGTTGATAATATTGCCAAAACAACAGACAATCTCTGGTTACGTTGGGCGGCTCTTCTTCACGATATTGGCAAAGCACCTACAAAAAAATTTAGTAAAAAAATAGGTTGGACGTTTCATGCGCACGAATTTGAAGGCGCCAAGATGGTATATCATTTGTTTAAACGACTTAAAATGCCATTGAATGATAAAATGAAATTCGTTCAAAAAATGGTGTTTATGAGCTCACGTCCTATTGTACTTGCACAAGATATTGTTACAGATTCTGCAGTGAGGCGCTTAGTTTTTGATGCTGGAGATTATGTTGAAGACTTAATGACATTATGCGAAGCAGACATTACTACAAAGAATCCTAAAAAGTTTAATAAGTATCATAATAACTTCAAAATTGTACGCCAAAAAATTGAAGAGGTAGAAGCACGGGATCATGTGCGTAATTTTCAACCTCCAATTTCAGGAGAAGAAATTATGAAGACTTTTAATCTTAAACCATCTCGAGAAATTGGTCAAATTAAGGAAGTTATTAAAGAGGCCATTCTAGAGGGTGAGATTCCTAATGACTATAATGCGGCATTTGAATTAATGCTCAAAGCAGGAGAAAAACTTGGCTTAAAAGCGAATATATGAGTGTAGCTCAAAACATAAGAAATGTTCTAATAACGGTTATACTCTTAACTGTTATGTCCTGCAAAAGCTCAAGATTTTCCTATAAAAAAGGTGATCAAAGTATAGAACTTTTGATTCCTAATAATGAACTCCTTATTAATACAGACGACATATCTACCAATTATGCCACATTAAAACTTACAAATATTAACCCGTCAAAATTGGCAATAACTGGTGTTGGAGTGAGCATTGACAAGAGTAGTCATAATGGTAATATGTATTTAAAAATCCTTTCGCGCAAGGACTATTATAAAGGTCAAAACACGTATGATCTTAATGTATCATATAGAACAAATGGGGAACTATTTCAGCATAAATTTCAAATACCAATTAGATTAATAAAGAACAAGTCTTAATAATAGAACACTCCTGACGATATCTAATGACCTAAGTACATCTTTGGAGTGACAATATAAATGCACCATTATGATTAAAATCATAAGAACAGATTCAAAAAATAGTGATTTTAGCGGTCTGGTTAAAAAATTAGATGCTTATCTAAAAATAACAGATGGCGATGAGCACGAGTTTTATAACCAGTTTAATGGCATTACTATTTTAGAGCACGTTGTTGTTGCCTATTTAAACGACCAACCTGTAGGTTGTGGTGCCTTTAAACGTTTTGGTGATTCTAGTGTTGAAATTAAACGCATGTATACCATGCCAAAAACAAGAGGCCAAGGCATTGCAACAAAAATTTTAAACCACCTTGAAAATTGGGCTAAAGAACTCAATTATTCATCTTGTGTTTTAGAAACGGGTATTCGCCAAAAAGAGGCCGTTCAATTTTATAAAAAAAACAAATACACAATTATCCCAAAGTATGGTCAATATGTAAATATGGATAACAGTTTGTGTTTTGAAAAATTAATTTAATTATGCAAAAATCATTTAGAAGATTTGCCAAAATAGCATTAGTTCTTGTTTATCTCGTTATCATTGCAGGTGCTGTTGTTCGTATGACAGGCTCTGGTATGGGCTGCCCTGATTGGCCAAAATGTTTTGGATATTACATACCTCCTACCGATGTATCTCAATTGCAATTTAAACCTAATCAAACCTATAAAAAGGGCATCGTTATTATCAAAGACGAAGCATTACTTGTTGCTACCAAAGATTTTAAATCTTCCGAAACCATTAACCTCAATAATTGGGAAACGTATACAAAGCATGATTATGCAACTTTTAATCCAACACACACTTGGGTAGAGTATATAAACAGATTGTGTGGTGCGCTGTCTGGCATTCCAATTCTCATATTTACATTTTTATCTTTTTGGTTATGGCGAAAAAATAAATGGTTAACTATTATTTCTGTTGCCACTGTTTTTGGAATGGGCTTTCAAGCCTGGCTGGGTAAAACGGTTGTAGATTCTAATTTAGCACCATACAAAATCACCATTCATATGGTCATGGCAATGGTCATTGTTGCTTTTATATTGTATTTAATTTATGCTTCAAAACTAACATTCAAAGATCAAAAATTCGATGTAACATTTAGAAATGTAATCCTAGCCGCTATCCTATTATCATTAGTTCAGATTATTCTTGGAACTCAAGTAAGACAACTTATTGATGAACAGGTTAAAGCAATTGGTTACGTAAAATCAGAATGGCTTAGTAATCCCACTTTGAAATTTTATGTGCATCGTAGCTTTTCTGTCCTTGTTTTACTTTTAAACGGCTGGCTGTATCTTCGTCATAGAAAATATAATTTAGGCTATGGAAAAACAAGATTATTAATGCTATGTATCATTGCCGAAATTGTTACTGGTATGGTCATGTACTACTTCGATTTCCCTTTCTTATCGCAACCACTACATCTTGTAATTGCTCTTGTAATGTTTGGTATTCAGTTTTATATTTTTCTTGAAAGTCGCCATAAAAAAGCACTGTTAACTTAAAACTTTATTTGTACATTAGTAGTATCTTTGCGGCATAATTGATGACAATGATTTACAGATTTAGGGTTATACTTGATAACGATACCGAAGACGATATTTTTAGAGATATCGAAATTCGAGAAACAGACTCGCTTGAAGACTTACACAATACGATAACACAGTCTTTTGGTTTTGACGGACTAGAAATGGCGTCGTTTTATCTTAGTAATGACACCTGGGAACAGGGTGAAGAAATTTCTATGTTTGATGTCAGTGAAGGACCAAACGCAGTGCGTGTTATGGCCGAAACAACATTAAATGAAGTTGTTCATGAGGCGCAAACTAAACTCATTTATGTATATGATTTTTTAAGCATGTGGACTTTCTATGTGGAACTAGCTGAAATTGTAGATGAAGCCGATGGTACCGACTACCCTAACCTTATGTTTGTGCATGGTCAAATTCCAGATGCCGCTCCAGAAAAATCATTCGAAGCCGATGACTTAAATGATGATTTTGACGGACTTGATGATGATATTGATGTTGGTGATTATGACAATTTAGATTTTGACGAAAACTGGAATTAATCTGTAGTAATAATGAGTGATTTTTGGTTTTATTTAAAGGAAGGCATTAACCATATTTTAGATCCCGAAGGCTTAGATCATTTTTATTTTATTCTCTCATTTTGCTTACTCTATACGTTTAAAGATTGGAAAAAAATCTTAGGACTTGTAACTGCATTCACTATTGGTCATTGCATTACACTATTTTTATCTGGCCTCGATATGGTTTCTATAAATCCAGATCATATTGAAGCCCTTATTCCTATTACTATTTTACTAAGTTGCATCCATAATTTTTGGGTCATTTTAAAAGACAAAAACACCAAACCACAGCTTACAATAACCTATCTTATTTTGTTGGCTTTCGGACTCATTCATGGTCTTGGTTTTTCCAATTACATTAAAAGATTAATTTTTGACGATGAGTCTATTGTTTTACCGCTCTTAGGCTTTAATGTTGGTATTGAACTTGCTCAATTACTTATTGTCGCTGGATTCTTATCCCTAATTTCTATTGTTGCTATCGTTGCAAAAAAGCATACAAAATGGGTAAGACTTGGTGTAAACTTAATAATTACGATATTCGTATTGAAACTATTATTTCTAGATTAAGTTCATCACAAAATGTGGTCAATACCTTTTTTGTAACAAATCTAATTTCTAGTCGTCTTACTTAAATAATCAACCACTGTAGGCAAAAACCCTACAGAAAAATCAATCAAATTTTGGAATCAATTTTAACCATTAACAATCTTACCAAGAAATTTGGGTACCTCACTGCTGTTAAAGATTTGTCGTTTACTATTAATAAGGGCAATGTATATGGCATTTTAGGACCAAACGGAAGTGGTAAATCAACAACACTTGGAATCGTTTTAAATGTGGTCAACGAAACATCTGGTGACTTTCACTGGTTTGATGGCAACGTTACAACGCATGATGCGCTTAAAAAAGTGGGTGCTATTATAGAACGACCAAATTTTTATCCTTACATGACAGCCGAACAAAATTTAAAGCTCGTCTGTAGAATAAAAGGTGTAGATCAAAGTAAAATTCACGAAAAACTAGAAGTCGTAGGGCTTTTAGACCGAAAAGATCATAAGTTCAAAACCTATTCATTAGGTATGAAACAGCGTTTAGCAATTGCTTCGGCTTTACTTAATGATCCTGAAATTTTAATACTTGACGAACCTACAAACGGTCTAGATCCTCAAGGAATTCATCAAATACGTCAAATCATAAAAGATATTGCCAACTCAGGAACCACTATACTTTTAGCATCTCACCTTCTGGATGAAGTTGAAAAGGTATGTTCTCATGTTGTTGTACTTAGAAAAGGAGAAAAGCTGTATTCTGGTCGTGTTGATGAGATGATTTCTAGTCATGGCTTTTTTGAGCTTAAATCCGAAAAACACGATGATTTAATAGGCTTACTTGAAAATCACAAATCATTTGGAAATATAAAGGTTGAAGACGGCTTAATCACGGCGTTTTTAAATGAACCTATGGATGCACAAACATTCAATATCTTAATGTTTGAAAAGAACATTGTCCTATCTCATCTTGTTAAACGTAAAGAAAGTTTGGAAGAACAATTCTTGCAATTAACAGACAACAATTAATCATCAATCAAAACCGGTCTGAAATCATTTCAGATCTTATAAAAAACCAACCACCATGTTTAGATTATTACAGTTAGAACTTCAAAAATTACTCCTCAATAGAGCGAGTAAGGTTCTTATTTTTATATCATTCATTCTACCCTTTTTTGTAATTATTCTGTCATCTCTTAAAATTAACTTCTTTGGGTTTTTCGTCTTAGAACTAGGAGATTATGGGCTTTTCAACTTTCCTATAGTATGGCATATCACGACGTTTTTTGCCTCGCAATTTAAGTTCTTTTTTGCCATCGTCGTCGTAAGTATGATTGGTAATGAATATAGCAATAAAACGCTCAAACAGAACCTCATCGATGGCTTGAGTAAAAAGGAATTTATACTGTCTAAATTCTATACGATTGTATTTTTCTCGGCAGTTGCTACTATTTTAATATTCATAATTTGCCTTTGTATAGGTCTCTATTATTCGAGCATTAATGAGGCGCATCTTATTTTTAGAGAAACCGAATTTCTATTCGCCTATTTCTTGAAACTTGTAGGATTCTTTAGTTTATGTCTATTCTTAGGAATGCTCGTAAAACGCTCGGCATTTGCCTTAGCATTTTTATTCGTACTCTATATTTTGGAGTGGATTATTTTCGGACTCATAACGTGGAGAGCAGATGTTGATCTTGCTGAAAAAATTCAAAACTTTTTCCCATTAAAATCAATGTACAAGCTCATCGATCAACCGTTTCAAAGAATTGCTATTTCAAAAGCACCTAACGGTCAAGAGTTCTTGTATGACTTTGGCGTACATTGGCATGAGATCGCAATTGTAATGGCTTGGACTGCCTTATTTATCTTTTTATCGTATAGATTATTAAAAAAGCGAGATTTGTAATATCTTTATTGGCTTAGGTGTCTATTGTTTGCATGTTTTAATGTTGTTAATTTTCCGAAGAAAAAAGTAGGACTTCCAACGCCGAAACTGTTTAATAACTGACACTTCTAGGCTAATTGCAAATATTACATGAAAAAGAGATCCGTTTTAATCCTTATAACGCTACTTTCTGTTGCCCTCACATTTGCTCAACAAGAAGCATCGTATTGGTATTTTGGCAGAAACGCCGGCCTCCAATTTGATGCAGGAACTGGTTCAGTTAGTGCCATTACTGACGGTCAAATTAATACGCTTGAAGGGTGTACTTCGATTTCTGACCCTAACGGAAACTTATTATTTTATACTGATGGCCAAACGGTTTGGAATCAAAATCATGAAATAATGCCAAATGGTGATTACTTTGGAGGCACTGGTCTTTTAGGAGACCCGTCTAGCACCTCGTCTGGCCTAATCGTTCCTAAACCTCAAGATCCAACTCAATATTACATTTTCACAGTTGATGAACCTCATCATGATAATGCAAGTGTGAGCCCTAATCAGTTTACTGGTAATTACGACAGTGGTGGTTCGGTCCCTAATGCCGATGACGGATTTAATAATGGATTCAATTATTCATTAGTTGACATCACACTAAATGGAGGTCTAGGCGATGTGGTAGATACCGAAAAAAATGTACCTCTAATAACTTATGACGTTACTAACCCTCAAGAAGTTGCCTATAAATGTTCAGAAAAAATCACTGCCGTAAAAGCAGATGACTGCTCTTCATTTTGGGTAATTACTCATTTTACAGATAAATTTTATGCCTTTAAAGTAGACATAAATGGCGTAGATACCACGCCAGTTATTTCAACTGTTGGCCCTTCAGTTCCCATATCTGGTTATCGCAGAAATTCACTGGGTTATATTAAGGCATCTCCTGACGGCACGAAACTGGCCGTTGCTCATTTTGGCTTTGCTACCATAACAGCAGGTAATGCTCCTGGAGGTGTTTATTTATTTGATTTTGATAATGATACAGGTATCGTTTCAAACTCTATTGAATTATATGGTCCAGAAAATGGTGACAGCCCTTATGGCGTTGAATTCTCTTCAGAAAACAGAAAAGTATATGCTACAGTTGGTGCAGGCGAACAAGGTAATGGAGCAAGTAGTATTTATCAATGGGATTTAGAAAGTGCTGATATCCCCAATTCAATTAATTTAATTCACAATTCGTTTTCATTAAGTGCTGGTGCTTTACAATTAGGACTGGACAAACGTATATATCGAGCACAGATTAGCTTTGCAAATTTTAATTCTTCTGGCGATTATATCGGTATTATCAACAATCCTGAAGCCACTGGAGCTGCAACGAACTATGATGAAACGGGCATTTTATTAGATGTTAATGGTGGGTTTCAAAACGCAAGCCGCATTGGCCTTCCTCCTTTTATCCAATCCTTATTTAATTCGCAAATTGATATCATACAAAATGGTATTAGCACTACTGAGTTAAAATTATGTACAGGAGATAGCTACACATTAATTGCAGAAAATGTGCCTGGTGCGACATATACTTGGATGAAAGATGATGTCATTGTACCAGAGAGTACTTTTGAGCTTTTAATTGATAGCCCAGGTTTTTATGAAGTTTTTATCGAACCAAATAACGGAGAATGTCCTATTGAAGGCGAAGCCGTTGTTGGCGTTTTTGATATTCCTACTGCCACGCAACCTCAAGATATTGTTGTTTGTGATGCGTCTGAAACATCCACTTTTAACCTTACTGTTCAAGACACTGATATTTTAGGCATGCAAGATCCTAATCAATATACCGTACATTATTATACCTCACAGGAAGATGCAGATACTAACGAAAATGAAATTATTGGCGCCTTTGAAAATACCGAAACCCCTCAAATCATCTATGCACGTGTAGACAACAACGATAATCAAAATTGTTTTGCCACGACTTCATTTAGCTTAAGCGTATTTATAAGCCCTGTGATTCTCACATTAGATGATATCACAGTTTGTGACAACGACTTTAATGGGAACAATATGGACGGATTTACGAATACCGATTTACAAGATTTAAATGCAGGTATTTTAGGTCCGCAAGATGAGGCACTTTATACCATTTCGTATCATCCAACGCAGGAAGATGCCGACAACAATACTAGCGCGTTTCCAAATGTTTATACCAATACAACGCCTAATCTAGAAGAGGTTTTTGTGCGTATCGAAAATAATGCTAATCCAGATTGTTATAGCACAGATTCGTTTATTCTTACCGTGAACAATTCGCCTGATGCTATTGACACAACACTTATTCAGTGTGATGAAGATGGGATTCCTGAAGGCTTTACCATTTTTGACCTTAACGAAGCCTTTGACGATATAACTGGTGGTGCAACAAATAGAACCATCAATTTCTATGTATCGCTTGCCGATTTAGAAAACAACGAAGATGAACTTAATGCCGATGCTTTTGAAAATTATTTCAATCCGCAAACCATTTATGCTCTGGTTACAGATACAACAACAGGCTGTATTAATATTGCAGAGCTCACTTTAGAGACGAGTTCTACGTCTTCTAACAATGCCATTTTAGAAGTTTGTGATGATGATGGTACTGAAGATGGCTTTTATAACTTCAATTTGTCTAATGCTTTAGACGATATTCTGTTTGGATTACCTGCCGATTTAGATGTGACCTTTTATGAAACCTATGAAGAGGCATTAATTGAAGACAATCCTCTAGGTAATAACTTTGTCAATACAATACCAGGTAGCCAAATCATTTATGCGCGTGTTGAGAATATGAATGCTTGTTTTGGTATTAGTGACATTCAACTCACGGTTTTCGAATTGCCAAACATTGTTATTCAAGAAGAAGTCTTTTACTGTCTCAATAATTTCCCTGAGACCATTACCTTAACAGGAGGTCTTATTGACGATACTCCTAACAACTATTATTACGACTGGTCTACTGGAGAAGATGAATTTGAAATTGAGGTGAATGAACCAGGAACGTATACCGTAAGAGTTACCTCTACAGATGGCTGTTTTAAAGATAGAACCATTACAGTATCGCCTTCAGACGTTGCAACGTTTACTAATATTGAAGTGACAGATGCAACCAATAACAACTCCATTTCTGTTTTTGTTTCTGGTGACGGCATTTATGAATATGCACTTGACGATATTAATGGGCCATACCAAGAAAGTAATATCTTCGAGAATGTGAGTTTTGGATTCCATACTGTTTATGTTCGCGATATTGAAAACGATTGTGGAATTGTTGAAGAGATTGTCTCTGTTATTGGATTCCCTAAGTTTTTTACACCTAATGGTGACACCTATAATCAGCATTGGCAGGTTAAAGGCATTTCGGCAGATTTTCAACCCAATTCACAAATACTCATCTTTGATCGCTTTGGAAAGTTACTTAAAGAATTAGATCCGCTTGGTCCTGGATGGGACGGAACTTTTAATGGTTTTAATATGCCGTCTAGCGATTATTGGTTTGTAGTAACCCTAGAAGATGGTCGTATATTTAAAAGTCATTTCGCCTTAAAACGGTAACATTTAAAAAAATATGAAATATAAAATCCAATATATTATCCTCTTAATTGGCTTTGTTAGTTTTAGCCAAAGTGAAGGGTCGTATTGGTTTTTTAATCAAAATGCTGGTGTTAATTTCAATTTTTGCGACAATAATGTAGTAACAGATACCAACGGAATGGTCATAAGTGATGAAACTGGCTTTGAACATTTTCCATCGGCGATTTCAGATAAATATGGCAATCTATTATTTTATTCAGATAGTAGAACCATCTGGAATAAAAATCACACACAATTTCCTAATGCCAGCTTACTTAATGGCACCGATTTAAAAGGATTTAAAAACTCTATAATCTTACCAAAACCTAATAATCCTGGTAGATACTTTATTTTTACAATAGATTTTAAAGGCCCAAACAATCTTTTTGATGATGGTGAAAATAGCGGTTTAAATTATTCTGAAATCGACATGTCATTAGACAATGGCTTGGGCGATGTTATTCCGTCGCAAAAAAATATAGAGTTGATTACCTATAACCCATTGTCAACTAATGAAGCCATTGTAAAAACAAGTTGGATGTTAACGGCTGTTAGAGGCTCCGACTGCAACTCGTATTGGATTATTACACATTTCTTATCAAATTTCTACGCTTTTAAAATGGACGAGAATGGTGTTAATCCAAATCCGATAATTTCTACGGTTGCGCCTTTACAAGAAATAGGGGTTTTTAATTCAACTGGAGAGCCCTATTATCATGGACATGGGCAACTTAAGTCATCTCCCGATGGAACAAAAATAGCCATTGCGCATGGTGCGTTTATTTCTGATACGCAATTTGCAGATCCAGGAAGTATCCATCTCTATGATTTTGATAATAATACAGGGATGATTGACAATCGCAAGGATGTCTTTTTTGGTCAAAATGGTAATGATTATCCGGTCACTCTAGAGTTTTCTGCTTTGAGCGATTGGCTTTATGCAATTACTTCAGAAGGAAATTCGATAGATTTTGATGTTCCGAAGCGGTTTTTAAGATGGGATTTAAATGCAGATAACATTGCTGATTCTATGGAAATACTGGAAGAACAAGGTATAGCCACAGCAGATGCCTTACAGCTTGGTAACGACAATAAAATTTACAGAACCAATCTAACCTTTGATAGTGATAATGAAGATTACTTGCGTTACATGAGTGTCGTTAGTAATCCGGATGTTAATAATTTAGACAACATAAACTATATTGAATTTAGTTTTTTAATTGACATCAACGAGGATCTTCAAAATACAGTACGAACCACTTTACCTCAAATTAATAGACAATGGTTTAATAGACGAATCGATATTGTAAACAACGGATTAAGTAAATGTGAAGTCTTTTTATGTGGCGGACAGAGCAAAAACTTAACCGCCAATAATATTGATGGTGCAACTTATACTTGGCTTAAAGATAGTGTTGTATTAAATGATGAAACCGGTTTTATTTTAGAGGTTAATAGTCCAGGCTTTTATGAAGTGTTTATTGAACCAAATGATGGTGGTTGCCCAATTGAAGGGAGTGCAACAGTTTTACTATCTACAGAGGATATTCCCGTTGCCAATGATGCGACTATATTTCAATGTGACGATGACACTGATAATATCACTACATTTAATTTAAGTGAAATTATTCAGGACGTCTCTAATGATGCTCAAGGCGTTCAAGTTCGATTTTATGAAACGTTCGCTAATGCAGAAAACGAAGTCGCTCCAATTCCCGTAAACTATACGAATACTTCAAATCCGCAAATTATCTATGCGGTTGTAAAAAATACCGAAAATGGTTGTATTAATATTTCCGAAGTCACCTTAGAAGTGAGTAGCACGAATGCTAATAACGCCACCTTGGAAGATTGCGACATGGGAGACAATGATGGATTAACAACGTTTAATCTCACCGATGCAAACGACAGTATCTTGGCTGGTTTGCCTGATGGATTAACCGTTACCTATTATTCAACCTATGAGAATGCTTTAGTAGAGAGCTTTCCTCTAGACACTAGTTTTTCTAATACGACTCCTTATTCACAAACAGTATATGCAAGAGTTGAAAACGAAAATGCTTGTTATGGCATTAGCGAATTACAGCTAAGCGTTTACGAACTTCCAAATGTTGAGGCAAACGAAACATTGTATTATTGTCTTAATACATCTCCCGAAACTATTATGCTTACTGGAGGTGTTATTGACGACTTACCAAACAACTATTATTATGAATGGTCTACTAGTGCAACTACATCTGAAATTGAAGTAAATGAACCTGGAACCTACACTGTAAGAGTTAGTAATACAAATGGTTGTTTTGTTGATAGAACAGTTAATGTTCTTCCTTCTAACATTGCAACGATTACAGATATACTCGTTACAGACGCTACATCCAACAACTCTATTCTTGTCGAAGTCACAGGAGAAGGCACTTATGAATATGCATTAGATAACCCTATTGGACCTTATCAAGACAGTAGTCTGTTTGAAAATGTAGCTTTCGGATTTCATACTGTTTATGTTAGAGATACAAAAAACGACTGCGGAACAGTAGAAGAATTAGTATCCGTTATTGGGATTCCTAAATTCTTTACACCAAATGGAGATACACATAATATATTTTGGAATGTCAAAGGCATTTCAACAGATTTTCAACCCAATACCCAAATTTTAATTTTTGACCGTTACGGTAAACTTCTCATCGAACTAGATCCTTTAAGTTCAGGTTGGGACGGTACTTTTAATGGTTTCGATATGCCAACAAATGATTATTGGTATGTCATTACATTAGAAGATGGTCGAGTATTAAAAGGACATTTCACTTTAAAGCGCTAAAACCTATATGAACAGAACCCCCAAATTATTAGTATTAATCATTGTCTCTTTACTTGTTAATCAATTCTATGCACAAACCCCAAATGATTGTGTAGATGCTATTCAAATCTGCGGAAATTCTAATGTAGATTTAGATGTGAGCGGTACTGGAAATGTTGATACATTCTCCAATGCCTGTGGTATGGTAGAAAACAACACTATCTGGTTTAGACTTACTTTTGAACAAGGTGGAACTTTAGGTTTTGTATTAACACCAAATAGCACCAGCATCAATGAAGATTACGATTTTTCTGTTTTTGGCCCTACAAATTCTTGTGCAAACCTTGGTCAAGCCATTAGGTGTTCTACCACAAATCCGGCTGCTGCGAATCAAGGTAATAATTTAACTGGGATGAGTGATCCAGAGACGGACGTTTCAGAAGGTCCTGGAGCAGATGGAAATAGTTTTGTAAGTTGGATTACCGTCCAAGCTGGAGAGACCTATTATATAGTAATCGATAGACCTGTTGGTAATAGTCCTTTTAGTTTAGAATGGACTGGAACTGCTCAATTCCCTGTATCACCAGAGCCACAAGTCCCAACTAATGATGCCTCACTTTCTTTTGATATGTGTGATAATGAAGCGCCTTTTGATGATGGTATCGCTTCATTTAATTTAAACGAAAACACTCCTGCTATTGTTGGAGCACAAACCAATACTGTAGTGACGTATCATACCACAGAAGGTGATGCCATTCTCGGTAACAACCCTATTGCAAGTCCATATACCAATACAAATAGTGCTGAGATTATTTACGCCAGAATCGAAAATACAATTTCACAATGTTTTGTCACAACTCAATTTGATCTTAATGTAAGAAGCATAAATGCCAATCCGCCAAATGATTTAAGCATTTGCGATAATGATAGTGATGGAGACATTGCTAATGGGATAGCCGAGTTTGATTTGGAAGCTACCGTTCCTGAAATTTTAAATGGTCAAAACCCTGATAATTTTACGGTCACATTTCACGCAACAGAGAACGATGCCGAAAATGACACCAATCCGATTGCGGCAATGTTCGAAAATACTATGGCTGATAATCAGGAGGTTTTTGTTAGAATAGAAGAAATTGCGAATGATTGTATTGGTGTTTTTCCTCTAAATTTAACGGTTAACCCTATTCCTGAAGCTAATGACTCTACGCTTATTCAATGTGATGAAGATGGGATTCCTGAAGGCTTTACCATTTTTGACCTTAACGAAGCCTTTGACGATATAACTGGTGGTGCAACCGATAGAACCATCAATTTCTATGTATCGCTTGCCGATTTAGAAAACAACGAAGATGAACTTAATGCCGATGCTTTTGAAAATTATTTCAATCCGCAAACCATTTATGCTCTGGTTACAGACACAGTTGCGGGCTGCACCAATATTGCCGAGCTCACTTTAGAGACGAGTTCTACGTCTTCTAACAATGCCATTTTAGAAGTTTGTGATGATGATGGTACTGAAGATGGCTTTTATAACTTCAATTTGTCTAATGCCTTAGACGATATTCTGTTTGGATTACCTGCCGATTTAGATGTGACCTTTTATGAAACCTATGAAGAGGCATTAATTGAAGACAATCCTCTAGGTAATAACTTTGTCAATACAATACCAGGTAGCCAAATCATTTATGCGCGTGTTGAGAATATGAATGCTTGTTTTGGTATTAGTGACATTCAACTCGCGGTTTTCGAATTGCCAAACATTGTTATTCAAGAAGAAGTCTTTTACTGTCTCAATAATTTCCCTGAGACCATTACCTTAACAGGAGGTCTTATTGACGATACTCCTAACAACTATTATTACGATTGGTCTACTGGAGAAGATGAATTTGAAATTGAGGTGAATGAACCAGGAACGTACACCGTAAGAGTTACCTCTACAGATGGCTGTTTTAAAGATAGAACCATTACAGTATCGCCTTCAGACGTTGCAACGTTTACTAATATTGAAGTGACAGATGCAACCAATAACAACTCCATTTCTGTTTTTGTTTCTGGTGACGGTATTTATGAATATGCACTTGATGATATTAACGGACCATACCAAGAAAGTAATATCTTCGAGAATGTGAGTTTTGGATTCCATACTGTTTATGTTCGCGATATTGAAAACGATTGTGGAATTGTTGAAGAGATTGTCTCTGTTATTGGGTTTCCTAAGTTTTTTACACCTAATGGTGACACCTATAATCAGCATTGGCAGGTTAAAGGCATTTCGGCAGACTTTCAACCCAATTCACAAATACTCATCTTTGATCGCTTTGGAAAGTTACTTAAAGAATTAGACCCTTTAAGTGTTGGTTGGGATGGGACCTTTGAAGGTTTTAATATGCCTGCAAGCGATTATTGGTTTGTGGTTAATTTGCAAGATGGAAGAACGTTAAAAGGCCATTTTGCTCTAAAACGCTAACTAAATTTTGTGTAAATTGGTTTTTATAATATATGTCAAATGAGGTTTAGAACATACATAACAGTAATCATAGCCTTTGTTTTTACAATTCCCTCATTTGCGCAAGACATTGAATTATTCCAACAATTTAATGGCAGATATGATTATACAGCTATTGGTAACACACTCAATCCGTTTGAAAATAATTTAGACGACAGCTTTTGTTTTCCTTTAGAGTCTTCTAGTGCTACATTAAATTTAACTTCTTCTGGAACTGTTGTTGCAGCGTATTTATACTGGGCTGGATCTGGAACTGGTGATACCAACGTCATACTTAACGGAATTTCGATAGATGCTGAAGACACTTACACAGTAGACTATTCCGAACCTTTTACAGATACGCTTACTTATTTTTCTTCTTATGCGGAAATTACTGATATTATACTTTCCGAAGGAAATACTATTTACGAATTGTCTGACCTAGATTTAACAGATACCTTGACCAACACACCTGGCTTTTGCAATAATAGAACCAATTTTGCAGGCTGGAGTATTTATATCATCTATGAAGATAGCACACTTCCACTAAATCAACTTAACTTATATCAAGGTTTAGAAATTATTAATAGAAACAATCAAGAAAAAACAATTACCATAGACAACCTTAACGTTATTGATAATGAAGGCGCTAAAATTGGTTTTTTGGCTTGGGAAGGAGATAATAACTTAAATTTCGGTGAGACCTTATCAATTAATGATAATGTATTATCAAATCCGCCTCTTAATTTAAGTGATAATGCTTTTAATGGCACCAATAGCTTTACTAACTCTAATACATTTTATAATGCCGACCTCGATGTTTACAGCATTCAGGACAATATTAATATTGGAGATACAAGTGCTACCATAAAAATGACAACAGGAGCTTTTGATGAATTTGGTGTTTTTCGAGCAGACCTAATCATTATAAATAACATAGTAACCGTATTAAATAGCCAATTACCCGATGCTACAATTGCGATAGACGATTATATAATCAATTGTGGTGATCGAAGTTTAATGGTAGATTATACTGTATTTAATACCAATAGCACAGATCCTTTGCCTGTTAACACGCCAATTGCCTTTTATGCAGATGGTATTCTTATAGGGCAGGCACAAACCCAAAATGATATTGCAATAGACGGTTCAGAAACAGGTACAATCACCCTTGTCCTACCCGATAATATAGGAGACGTATTTTTATTAACACTAGTTGTAGACGATGATGGTACTGGCAATGGAATAATTATAGAAATAAACGAAAATAACAATATTGATGATGAACTTATTGAACTGTTAGTTGTTCCTCCAATTCAAACATTACCAAATGAAATTGCTTGTAATGAAGGCTTCAGTAGTGCTACGTTTAATTTAGTCGCACTTTTCCAAGCGTCAGTCACTTCGGCTATTGAACCAGAGTTTTATGAAACAATTGATGATTTAGAGTCTAATCAAAATCAAATTATAAATCCGCAAGCCTATTCAAACATAAGCAACCCCATGACAGTATTCATTAAGGTTGACAATCCTCCTTGTTATGATGCCTACCAGATGGATTTGTCTGTAGAAAACTGTCCGCCATATGTCCCTCAAGGATTTTCTCCAAATGATGATGGCAAAAATGACTGGTTTAACATTCAAGGTTTGTATGACATTTTTGAAAATCATGAACTAAAAATTTTCAATCGTTATGGTACTTTAATTTTTGAAGGTGACAATAATAAAAAATGGTATGGTTTAATAAATAGAGGTTTAAACAATCATGGTAAACTTGTTCCTGTAGGTACTTATTTTTATGTACTAAACCTCAATGATGCAAATTATCGTCCACTTGTAGGCTGGGTGTACGTAAATTACTAGAAATGTTAAAATTTAAAGTCATTCATCTTATTTTTTTGTGTTTTAACATATTATAACTTAATTTCCTTTAAGAATTGAATGCGATGTTCGTCGTCTTTCCCTCTATAATTTTCAAATTGCATGTGCATCGATCAAACGAATATATATGAAATGGTTCAACCCAATCTATTATAAATTAGTAAGTCATATCACCGACTTATAACAAGCTAGCAGGAACCTACCTTGGTACTACAACGACGTATTTTTCTCGGGAGAAACAGCTCCAAATCTTAACGTTAGTCAATTGAGAATATGATACCGTTGTAGTCCAAATTCCTGTGTAAAACACAAAAATTGGCTATTAATTTAAACGACGGAACATAAGCCCCAAATGTTTCGTCGTTTTGCGTTTTTCATTAATTTACCATAAATATGTTAAACGTTTAGAATTTCACTATATGAGAGAACTCTGTTTTAAGCTAGAATTATTAGAAACGATTACAAATCAACTTAATGAAAACTATATCAATGAGTTTATAGATTTTGCTATTGACAATAACGTCTCTTTAGGTGGAAGTGCTTTTTCTGGCTTTTGCTTTTGCGTCGATGAAGATTTTAAGATTCCATCCCATTTGAAAACGAAATTCGTGACATTCTTGAAAGTAAATTATTCTAAAAAAATTAAAGCCGTTCATTTTCAAAAGTATGATGAAAATGCCGACGAATTTATAAACTTAGAAATGATTCAAATTAATAATTAAATAAAAATAGCGTTCAATTTTAAAAAAATCATAGGTCAGAATGCTATTAATGTTAAAGTTTAATGCATTTCGTCGTCTTTTTTTGTATTTCGTCTAAATTACAATTACTTTTCGAGCGAACAGCATATGTATAATCATTCAAGTCCCAAACTAAAAGATTATAATATCATAACTTAACCGCTTACAAATGACATTTTTGAAACAATCCCTCAACATTATCGCATGTCTTTTATGCTTCACAATTGGTGCACAGCAGATTAGTATAGATAATTCAATTTCAGAACAAAATCTTATTGAAAACAACCTTATTCAAGGTTGTGTAGAAACATCAAATATTCAATCTCAGTTTAATGGTCAAATTAATGGCTTCAATAGTTTTGCATATTTTGAGCGCGCTGGTTCTAACTTTCCTTTTGAAAACGGTATTATGCTATCAACTGGAAATGCGGCATCTGGAGGGAATACTGTTAATACTGCTGTATTAAATGAAGGGCAACCCAATTGGACTACAGATCCAGATTTAGAGGCCACTTTAGGTATTACGGGAACTTTAAATGCTACGTCTATAGAATTCGATTTTATTTCGGTAGCGAACCAAATTCAGTTTAATTACATCTTAGCCTCGGAAGAGTACTTCAGTAATTTTCCTTGTGAGTACTCAGACGGTTTTGCTTTTCTTATTAAACAAGCTGGAACTAACGATCCATATGTAAATATCGCTGTTATACCTGGAACTTCAACACCAGTAAATACAAATACAATCCACGACGAAATTGTTGGCTTTTGTGATGCTTCAAACCACCAATTTTTTGAAGGTTACAACCTTGGCGACACCAATTATAATGGTCGTACAACTGTAATGACTGCTACTGCAAGCATACAACCAAATGTTCAGTATCATATCAAACTAATTATAGCCGATCAAACAGATAAAAATTATGATTCGGCAGTATTCATAGAAGGGAACAGTTTCAACTCTACTGTTGACCTAGGTGCAGATATCCAGACATGTGCTGATCAAGTTACTCTAAATGGTGATATCGAAAACACACAAGCAACCTATGCTTGGTTTCAAGATAATGTTCTTATGTCAGGAGAATCGCAACCAACGCTTAATGTCTCACAAACTGGTAATTACCGTGTAGAGATTTCTATACCATTAGCAGGTTCAACCTGTCTTATTGAAGATGACGTTAATGTTACATTAAGTTCAACGCAATCTGCTGAACCTATATCAGACTATGAATTGTGTGATGATCCTAGTGCAGATGAAATGGAACTTTTTGATTTATCTTCAAAAGATACAGAGGTCATTGCGGCAGTTCCTGCTTCAAGTTACGCTGTAACCTACCATCTCTCATCTAATGATGCTCAAAATGCCACAAATGCCATATCTGGCACATTTCAAAATACATCTAACCCTCAAACCATCTTCATAAGAATTGAAGACACAACAAATGGTTGTTTGGCTTTTCAAAATTTTGACTTGGTTGTTAATCCTTTACCTGTTGTTTCACAACCTACAATTTTAACGACTTGTGATGATAGCACTGCCGATGGGTTTACCACAATTGACCTATCTCAAAAAGACGATGAAATTACTAATGGCAACTTTGATCTCTCTGTGACGTACCATTTGACGCAAGATGATGCAAATAATGGCGTTAACGCTATTCCAATGCCTTATGTTAACACCAACCCTAATGAAACACTTTTTGTAAATGTTACGAATGTAAATACAGGCTGTTCAACAACAACAACTTTAGATATTGAAGTATTAAACAACCCTGTCATAAATACAGATAATCATTATATAGAAGCTTGTGACATAGACCATGATGGTTTTGCAAATTTCGACTTAACATCAATAATTAATAATGTCTTAGAAGGTTTGACTGGTGTAACAGTTACCTTTCATGAAACTCAAGAGGATGCAGATCTAGGTATAAACCCTATTGCAGACGATTCTAATTATGCCAACATAAACAGTGATGAACAGACTGTATTTATTAGAGTTGAAGACTCTAATACAGGTTGCGCCTCTACAACACCTATTGAGATTCATACCAATTTATTATTGACAGCAACAGATATAAGAGATTTTAATCACTGTGATGAAAACAATGATGGCATTCAAGAATTCGATTTAAATAATATTACCGAAATTATCATCTTTGATGTTGAAGACGTGATGGAATATGATGTTGATATTGCATATTATCTTACTGAAGAAGACAGAGACAACCAAGTTAACCCAATTGATACTTCGGTTCCGTTTATACCTACTACGAATCCACAAATTTTATACATTACGCTTACCAGTCCTGTATGTCAAGAAATATCTCAAATTGAATTACTCATAAACCCTATAGTAGAGTTTGCTCCTATTGAAAATCAAACAGAGTGTGACACAGATCAGGATGGCTTTACTCCAATAGACTTAAGTGCTTATGATCTTTTAGTAACCAATGGTTTGCCTAATTTTACAGTAACTTACTTTGCCTCTCAAGATGATGCAGATAACAATACTAACCCCTTACCTACTATTTATACTAACATATCTAATCCGCAAACTTTTTTCACAAGAATTACGTCTAACGATACATTTTGTACAGATATAAATTCTTTTGAAATTGAAGTACTGCCTGCACCTTTATCAAATCAACCTATGGATATTGTTATCTGTGATGATGATCAAGATGGTATGTCTATAATTGATTTGAATTCTAAAATTTCAGAATTAGTAGCAGATACTGCCGACAGGGATATTACTTTTTATAATACGCAAATTGATGCAGACTTAAATACAAACGTTATTGGTTCAGCATCATCCTACTCTGCCAGTACAGAAACAATTTTTGCAAGGATCGAAAACACAATCACGGGTTGTTATTCTACAGAAAACTTTCAAGTTATTGTGAACACGCTTCCTATTTTTGAGGCTATTTCAAATTACAAAGTTTGCGAAGATGAAAGTGACGGGATTGGAGATTTTATATTTTCAACAAAGGATGCCGAAATTTTAAACGGTCAAGCAGGAAAAGAAACACGTTACTTTTTAAATCAGTCGGATGCAGATAACAACACAAATGCTATTGATAAAACTGTAGCCTATCAAAACGTATCTAACCCTCAAACTATTTTTGTTCGTGTTCAAAACATAACAGATATTGATTGCTACGGAACCTCATCTTTTATAATAGAAGTTGGAACAAATCCTGTATACAATGAACCAACAGACTGGTTCGTCTGTGATGATATATCTAATGATGGGATTGAAACTTTTGACCTAAGCACGCGAGTTCAAGAGATTTCAGAAGGTATTAACGATACGCTAGATGTTACATTCTACACATCATTATCTAATGCCGAAAATGGTATTGATGCCTTACCGCTACAGTTTACAAATACTGTAAATCCACAACGTATTTTTGTGGTTATAGATAATGGTACGATTTGTAATTCAGTTACAAGTTTTGAATTAAACATTATTCAATCGCCAGAAGTAAATCCTGCAGGACAAATTACAATGTGCGATGAAGATTATGATGGTATTGTAACCTTTGATATCACACAAGCCGAATTTGACATTCTGGATGTGAGACAAGATGATATTACAGTAACCTATTTTGAAACTATAGATGATTTAGAAGCAAATACCAATGCCATTCAAAATCCTAGTAGTTATACAAATCTCACCAATCCTCAAACGGTTTTTATTAGAGTTACTAACACAATATCTGATTGTTTTGTAGCCGTACCTTTAGAGTTAGACGTTAACTTACCTCCTGCTATTAACGACTTTGGTGTGTATCAAATTTGTGACAATGAAAATAACCAATTCGATTTATCTGAAATAGACGCCACACTACTCGATCAAACTGCCAATGTATTGGTAAGTTATTATGCCTCGGAAATGGACGCGCGTAATCAAGAAAATGCTTTAGACAGCAATTATAACTATCAAACGAATAACGATGCTTTATTTGCAAGAGTAGAGTTTTCTACGACACATTGTTTTACTATTTATGAGTTCAACTTACAAGTGAATCCTTTGCCTGTTGCAAATCAACCTGACAGTTTAGAGGCCTGTGATGATGACTTTGATGGTTTCTTTGCCTTTGATTTAACACAACAAAATGCTCAAATACTAGGAGGACAAAATCCAAACACGTTTACAGTCACATATCATAACGATGCTATATCTGCCAACAATGGCACTGCCGATTTAGGAACAACTTACGAAGCGATTAATGGTGAAACAATATTCGTTCGTGTTGAACATAATATAACTGGATGCCATAGCACCACTCAATTTATGACTGTTGTTTTTGATAAACCAGTTGTAGATATTGATGACCAGGTCATCTGTTTAGAAAATTTACCACTAATAGTAAGCGCAAACACTAATAATGCAGGAGACACCTATTTATGGTCTACAAATGAAACGACACCAGAAATAGAAATTACTCAAATTGGAACATATTCTGTAACCGTAACAACTCCTAATGGTTGTGAAACAACACGTATATTCTCTGTATCAGAATCTGAAGCAGCAACTATCGAAATTACAGAGACTGTTGATTTTTCGGATCCAAATAACATCACTGTAACCATTAGTGGTATAGGTAACTATCTCTATCAACTGGACAACGATCCTCCTCAAGAAACTGGCTTTTTTGAAAATGTGAGCCTAGGATATCACACAATAACAATTATCGATTTAAATGGTTGTTCTGAAGTGACTAAAGAAATTGTTGTCATCGATGCTCCAAAATTCTTTACACCAAATAACGATGGTTACTTTGACACTTGGCACATCACTGGCGTAGAAACTTTAACTGGAACAATTGTATACATCTATGATCGTTACGGAAAATTACTCAAGACCCTAGACTCAAATTCAAGAGGTTGGGATGGTCAATACAACGGACATTTAATGCCTGCAAATGACTATTGGTTTGTAGCCAATGTTAAAAAAGACAATATATCTTTTCAGGTTAAAGGTCACTTTTCTTTACGTTTATAATCTATTAATCTTAACATTTTTTAAAGCATAACTAGGCATTCAATGTGTATCTTTGCAATCGGAAAAATTGCAAATGAAATCCATTTTTAAAGTTATATTATTCCTGTTTTCGTTCTCTGTTTTTGGGCAAAACATTACCGTAGATGCGCAATCATTTACACCGCAACAACTCATAGAAGACATACTCATTGACAGTGAATGTATTGATAACGTGGTTGTAACTAATGTTGTAGGTGGAAATTTTGACAACTCAGATCAAAGTTATGGCTTTTTTGATGCTACTGGAACATCATTTCCATTCGAAACTGGAATCGTAATGAGCACTGGTAGACTTTCTAATGTTCCTGGACCAAATACGAGTTTGAGTGATGATACCGCTGCAAATTGGAATGGTGACAACGATTTGGAAACTATTCTTAATGAAACAGGCACTACGAATGCCACAATCTTAGAGTTCGACTTTACTTCTGTGGCTACTCAAATTAGTTTTAGATATATTTTTGCTTCGGAAGAATATCAAGACGGCAATCCAAATACCTGTGAATTTTCCGATCTCTTCGGTTTTTTGATACGACCTGCAGGAGATCAACAATACACTAACATAGCTTTAGTACCTGGAACACAAACACCTGTTAAGGTCACCACTGTACACCCAGATCTTCCAGGCTGTGATGCAGAAAACGAAGCCTATTTTGAAGGTTTTAATGGTGCTGTATCTCCTATAAATTTTAATGGACAAACGACCATACTAACGGCAACAGCCGATGTTATACCTAATCAAACCTATCATGTGAAGTTGGTTATTGCTGATGAACAAAATTTTCGGTTTGACTCTGCTGTATTTCTTGAAGCTGGTAGTTTTAGACTTTCAACAGATTTAGGTCCAGATCGCTTAATTGCCAACGGAACGGCAATATGCGGTGACGATACCTTTGTAGTTCAAACTAACGAACCTGGTGCAACAAATACCTACAGATGGTTTAAAGATGATGTTGAAATTATTGGAGAAACCAATGCATCCTTAGAGGTTGATGATGCAGGTTTGTATAGTGTAGAGGTTACCAAAGGTACTTGCCTTTTATTTGGTGAAGTCATTATTGAATACGCCGAAAACCCAATAGTCTTTGATTCGGTATTAATAGAATGTGATCAAAATCAGGATGGTTTAACGCAGTATAATCTATTTGATATCGAAGGAGCCGTAACCAATAATGATTCTTCTGTTTTTATTAGTGATTTTTTCTTAAACGAAAATGATGCCGAGCAAAATATCAATGCCATAGTAGGTGCCAATATTTTTCAAAATACAATACCATTCCAAACGGTATATGCAAGAGTTGTCAACCAAGCCAATTGTTATAGTGTTGCCGAAGTAGAGCTCCAAATTTCAAACAACATCATCAATATTGCGCCTCTAGAAGTCTGCGACGATGATATGATTGATGGATTTACAACGTTTAACTTGAACGATATAAGAACAGCAATAGCGCCTCAAATTCCAGTGGATGCAACCGTAAGTTTTTATGAAACCGAAGAAGATGCATTTTTAGGCACCAATGCCTTAGCAAATACATTCCAAAATACAACACAGGACATACAAACAATATTTGTAAAAGTTGAGAGTAATAATCAATGCTATGCTATCTCCACTGCCGACCTTATTGTACTTTACACACCAATATTAATGGAAGATGAAACAGTCATCTATTGCCTCAATACCTTTCCTGAAACCATTACACTAATTGGTGGCGTATTAAATGATTTGCCCAATAATTATTATTACGAATGGTTATTTAACGGAGGGACCACGTCTGTAAATACTACATTTAATGATATTAACGAACCTGGAACCTATACGGTTATAGTGACTGATCCTAATGGCTGTTCATCAAGCAGAACTATAACTGTTTTACCTTCTAATGTAGCGACTATAGACAATATTGTGGTAACCGAAGGCTCAAACAATAATACGGTGAGTATTGAGGTCTCAGGTGAGGGTGACTATGAATTTGCTTTAGACAATCCGGATGGAACATATCAAGAGTCATCGATATTTACTAATGTTGCACCAGGTTTTCATACCGTGTTTATTCGTGATATTAACGGTTGTGGGATTACCGAAAAAGTAATTTCTGTGCTCGGGTTTCCAAAATTCTTTACACCAAACGGCGATCCTTATAATGAACGCTGGCAAGTATATGGAGTTAATTCGGAGTTTAATCAAGGGACAGATATCAAGATTTTTAATCGCTACGGAAAGCTACTCACACAGTTTGATAACGAAAGTGTGGGATGGGATGGCACCCTAAATGGCCAAGCCTTACCAAGTGATGACTACTGGTTTACGGTAACCTTAATTGATGGCAGAACTTTTACCGGCCACTTTGCATTGAGACGCTAATACGTTAAAAAGCATCACTCAAAAAACTCATATTTATTATTATTACTTAACTTTAAGTACAAAATATGAGTTCTTAATGAATCGAATCCTTTACGTTGTTCTTCTTTTTTTGGTAGGCCTTAGTTGCTTTTCCCAGGATTCAAAACAAAAATCTTTTCGTGAATTAACAGTAGCTCAAGGTTTATCTCAAAATAGTGTGGTTTCTATCGCTCAAGATTCTACAGGCTATATGTGGTTTGCAACTCAGGATGGACTCAACAAATATGATGGCAGGCAATTCACTTTTTTTAATAAACAATTTGAAGACGTTACAAGGCCAACTTATAGTAAACTTGGTAAAATATATGTTGATAGAGATAGTAATTTATGGATTATAAGCAACTCTGGTATCTTAGAAAAATTTAATACCAAAAGTCAAGAATTTAAAACAATTAACGGCATAACCAATACCAGTGTTATTTTTCAAAATACAAAAGATGATTATTATATTGGCACCTTTGGTAATGGTTTGCACAAAATAGATGCTAAATCAAAAGATACTGTAAGTGTATTTAAAAACGAGATTAACAGTTTAAATACTTACGATATTATTGAGTTGAACTCAGATAACTATATCGCGACGTCTTCAAATGTGTTTTTAATAAAAGAAAATACTATTGAGAAAATTAACGTTGAAGGCAATCTTACTAATTTCAGTGCACTTTCAGTTTGCAAAAATAATACGGTATGGTTGGGTAGTTTTAGTCATGGACTGTTTTACAAACCTATAGATTCTGAAGGTTTCAAACAATTTAAACACCCAAACTTACCTCCTACTTTAAACATCCAAGATTTATTAATAGACAATAACAATAACCTATGGATCGCAACATATGGTGATGGCTTATATATTTTAAATCAGAAAACAAATCAGATTGAACATTTTACAGAAAACAAAGACAACGCTTATGCTCTGCATTATAATGACGTTCTTTGCTTGTATCAAGATTACACTGGCACAGTATGGCTAGGAACAGATGGTGCTGGCTTGAGCTATTATGACGAACACCTTACTAAGTTTAATGTGATTACTAATAGCCAAACACCGAAAAACGTAGTAGTTGATGTTATAAGAGCTATTACATATGACGCAAACAAGACAATGTGGCTTGGTACTTCCGGAAAAGGTTTAACCTCAATTAATTTAGACCAAAATATTTATAAAACCTATACCACACAAAACTCAAATCTGGCAAGTGGTAGGATAATGAGTTTGTTGTCTGATGGTAACAATCTTTGGATTGGTCATCAAGGTGAAGGTCTACAATACTTAGATTCTTCTGGTAAGTTTGAAACAATATCAGCATTAAAAGGAGAAACGATTTGGAAAATTTTAAAACACAATTCCAATCAATTTTGGATGTGCACACGAGATAGCGGTATTATATTATTTGATAAGGATAAAGGGGTTTTGGAACAATTTACCTCCGATAATTCTGGCTTAACTTCTAATAATATAAGAACCTTAGAAAAGGGAACAGATAACATCATTTGGATTGGTAGTGAAAATAATGGGCTTTTCATTTTTGATACTAAATCAAAAACGATTAATCCTATAACCTCGATTCCTGATAAAATAAAATCCTTATACTACGATAACAGATACTTGTATGTAGGAACAAATGGAAACGGTTTGATAAGATATCATCCGATAAACAAAAGCATCAAATCGTACACCATGGAATTTGGTCTATCCAACAATGTAATTTATGCTATTTTACCTGATGAAAAGGGCAATTTATGGTTAAGCTCAAATAAAGGTATTACCAGATTTAATCCTTTAGACAAACAAAAGTTTTATGTAGAAAACTATACAGAACATAGCGGTTTACAATCGTTTGAATTCAATACTGGTGCCTATTTCAAAAGTAACGATGGTACACTTTTCTTTGGAGGATTAGAAGGCATTAATTGGTTTTCTCCTAGCAGTCTCTCGACCAATACGGTACAACCTAAGACCGTAATCTCTAAATTCGAAATTTTCAATGAAGAGCAAGAAATGGTGCCAATGACTACATTTCGTCATGACCAAAATACAATAACCTTTACTTTCGCTAGTTTGCATTTTTCAGAGCCATCAAGAAACTGGTTTCGTTACAAACTACTTAATCATGATGACAATTGGTCAAAACCCGATTATAATAATGCTGCTCATTATACCAATTTACCTGCCGATAAATATACTTTTTTAGTGACTTCAAGTAACTATGAAGGTATTTGGAATAAAGAGCCAGCGAGATACTCTTTTGTCATATTGAAACCATGGTATAAAACCAATTTGGCCTATACCATTTACGGACTCTTACTGGCCTTAGTCATATTTGCAATATTTAGCTATTTTAAATTCAAGTGGAAGTTAGAAACACAAGTACGTTTAGAGCACGCAGAAACGGAGCGGCTAAAACAAATAGATGAATTCAAAACAAAGTTATATACTAACATTTCTCACGAATTTAGAACGCCATTAACACTCATTTCTGGACCTATTGATCATCAACTTTCTAGAGAAACGCTTGAACCTTCAGATCGTGAAGAACTCAACCTAGTAAAACAAAATGCTAACAGATTACTTAATCTGGTGAATCAAATGCTGGATTTATCACTCATCGATTCAGGACAATTGCGTTTACAAGTAGAGGAAGGAAATCTTAATATTCTTCTTAAACAAATCGTAGCAGCATTTCAGTATAAAGCCAATGAAAAACATATTAAAATCGATAGCAATATTGAAAACCTAAAGAATGTGTGGTACGACACCGATCTTATAGAAAAAATTGCCTCCAACCTTCTATCAAATGCTATTAAATATGCCCCAGAGCAAAGTACAATTATTATAGATGCTAATGCGTTGGAAAACAATCTCGTTTTATCCGTAATTAACATAAATAAGACCATTTCTAAAAAAGACTTTGAAAAACTATTCCAACGGTTTTATCAAGATGATGAAGCGTCCGATGGCGTTGGTGTTGGACTCGCATTGGTAAAAGAACTGGTAAATTTATCTAAAGGAAGCATAACAGCTAATACTGTAGATCAAAACAAAGTACAATTTACGGTTACCTTACCAATTCATAAAAATGCATTTGAGGTTTCGGAAATGAAAAATGAATCGAAAATCATAACAACCTTAGAGACTTTGGATCTTGAAGTGAATAAAAATGCTGATGCTCCACTCTTACTCGTTGTTGAAGATGATAAAGACATTAGAACCTTTGTGTCGTCAATATTTAATAATACCTACAACATTATTGAAGCCGAAAATGGCCAAGTTGGTATTGATATGGCCATACAATATATCCCTGATGTTATTATTAGTGATGTGATGATGCCAATTCAAGACGGTATTGAACTATGTAATCATCTAAAATATAACGAATTAACAAGTCACATTCCAATTATCCTCTTAACAGCTAAGGTTGGTGATGACAACGAGATCGAAGGTTTAAAAACTGGAGCCGATGCTTATGTTACGAAGCCTTTTAATAGTGATAAACTCAAATTAAGAGTTAAAAAACTTATTGAAAACAGACAACAACTTCAAAAACATTTCAGTAAAGATTTTACAATTAATCCAGAATTGTCTATTACGTCTACTGAAGCTGAGTTTTTAAAACGATTAAAAACGGTTCTAGACGAAAAAATCACAAACGTTGATTTTACCAGTGAAGCGTTTTCTGAGGCGATGTTTATGAGCAGAACACAACTCCATAGAAAACTAAAAGCTATTGTTAACATGAGTGCTTCTGAATTTATACGAGCACAACGTTTGAAATTAGCTATTGGCTTGCTTAAAAAATCTGATGCTACAGTTTCTGAAATAGCTTATCAGGTTGGATTTAATACTCCTTCTTATTTTATTAAATGCTTCAAGGACGCATACAACTGTACACCTAGCGAATACATATCAAAAATCTAACATACTGATTTACAGATTTTTAAAATTAATTTTCAATACATGTAACATATGTTCTATGCTTTGAAACATATCTTCTATCCATAACTATACCTTCTCAATAATTTTACATCAATCAAGAATTCAATAGCACATTTTTAGGATGGACAATAAGGATCCAAAAGAGACAGATGAAAAGATATACCTGAGTATTGACCATCTTAAAACGGGTAAATACAAACTCAATATTCTATTGAAAAATGAAATTATTAAGACGATAAAATTTATCAAACGATAGTAAAGAAGCTATTAATCAGTTGAGTAAAGGGAGTAACAAAAAACGTGGAGTTAGCGTTGCTTCCTTTTCTTTTAAAATTCACATTATGAAAACGAAACTCACACTATTTTTCTTATTATGTATCCTCATAGGATATGCTCAAAACGGTATTAATTACAAAGCCGTTATTAAAGACGACAACGGCAATGTAATAGCCAATCAGTCTGTGACACTTCAACTCACCATAAGTGAGAACGCTACAAATGTATATCAAGAAACGCATGTTGAAAGTACCGACGACAATGGAATTCTAATAGTTGGCATCGGTGAAGGTGCCTCTTCATTGGGCGATTTCGCAACTATAGATTGGGGAAGCAATCCACACTTTCTAAAAGTTGAAATCGATACTGGTGATGGTCTTGTAGATGCCGGAACATCACAATTTAAAACAGTGCCCTATGCCCTGAGTTCGGCCGATGCATCTTGGAGTAAATCTGGAGCTGATATTTATAGAGTTTCAGGAAACATTTCTATTGGTAGTAATACACCAACAAATGCCAAAACAAGAATTCTTCATAACAGTACTATTTTCTCTCCTCAATTATTCCTTTATGAAGATCAATTAGACTTTGCCCGATTAAATTTTGGAGGTAGTAATAGTGCTTCTATTTGGGCTGTAGCTGCATCTGTTTATGACGATCCTGTAGCTAGCAGGTTCAATATTTATAACTCCAACTATGGAGACATCATGTCTATAAGAGGTAATGGTCGTATTGGAATTGTTAATGCCGAACCTGAACAAAAACTAGATGTTAACGGTAAAATAAAAATCGCAGACGATAACACCACTCCAACAGAGGGCACAATGCGCTACAACAGCGTTACTAAAAATTTTGAGGGTTATGATGGTAATAATTGGGTTATACTTAATAACAACCCTTCATTTAATGTAACCACAATTACTGCACCAGATAATGATACTCAAAACTATACTGATTTCACATTTATCTCTGGTAGTCGCATCTCATTTTCTATTGACTTTAGTGCTCCTATGAATATATCTTCTGCAGTAATTGGTAGTTCAATACTTATTGGAGATGATGGTACTGGCACTGGAACTATGAATTGGTCTAATGGAGATACACGATTAACCATTACTACAGATCAAAGCTATTTTGATCTTTCTGCAGATTGTTTTAGTGGTGTACCAATAATTCTAAAAGGGGATGGCATCAATCAACTTCTTGATGCAAATAATCTCACCATTGATGGTGATGATGATGGTGTTGCTGGCGGTGATTTCGTTGTCATTTTTGTTACTATTTGCTAGATCGATATTTACTAATAAAAATAATCAAACTCATGATACATAACATATACAACATAGGTCTACTCTTTCTTTTAACCTCAGTGAATTTAAATGCTCAAACTATAGAAAAGTTTAGTATTGATTCAGGAGGACGTTCTACAACAACAGGAAACATTCAAATCACCTATACCTTAGGCGAAGTTAATGTTCAAGAAATAAATACACCCAGTGTTTCTATTTCAGAAGGTTTCATCAACGCGGCATTTAGAATTTTAATTAATCCAACTGTGTTTTTGCAGGGGCCATCACTTATACCAACAACAAACGGTTTAATGAATGACGCCCTGCGTGAAAACGGCAGTATACCCACTACGAGTCCATACGAAGATAATGCCTCATGCAACGCTTCTATATTTAACGTAACAGGAAACAACGCTATAGTAGACTGGGTTTGGTTAGAGTTGCGATCAGAAAATAACAATCAACGTCTCATTAACGGTCGTTCTGCCCTAGTACAGCGTGATGGTGATATTGTGGATGTAGATGGCGTATCCTCTGTTATTATGCAAGCCGCACCGACCAATTATTTTGTTGTTGTAAAACACAGAAATCATCTTGGCGTTATGAGTTCGGCAGCCATTAATTTATCAGATCTCAGTACGACTACTGTTGATTTTACAGACAATAGTTTTTCAACTTTTGGAAACAATGCTCAGGTCATTTTGAATTCTGGAGATACAGCACTTTGGTCTGGAGATACTAATGGTGATGACAGCATTATATTTTCTGGAGGAAATAATGACGTTAACCCAATTAAGGATTTCATATTGGCCGACCCCAATAACATCTTAAGCTTTATTACATATGCCTCTGTAGGATATCTTTTTCAGGATATTGACTTAGATGGTTTAGCCAAGTTTTCAGGCGCTTTAAACGACAGTAATGTTATTAAAGACAATATACTCAATCATCCCGGCAACTTCTTAAACCTACCAACATTTACAATAAATACAACAGTTCCACCAAAACAATAAACATCATGAAAAATCTTTACACATTTCTTTTTGCTTTTGTAATAACCATTTCTGGTACGTCTCAGAGCTACCAATTTGGTATTGTAAACAATGACAATTACAGTTTCTCAATAGTTGCAATTCCTGATTTTGATGGAACCGACACCGATATCTCAGATGTTGGTTTTGCAATCATGCTTCCAGCTGGAAATGCAGACATTATCAATAGCTCTCAATTTAATGGACGAAATTGGACACTCAATGAAGTAACAGCAACTCAATTAAGCGGTTTTGGATTAGGTGACGGCACGCGAGACGCATTTGTGCTAAACTTACCACCTGGACAATCAATAGTCTCACATACCACTAATAACCCAATTGTGTTAGTGTCTTTTGATGTAAGCAATTCACCTACATCAGGTGCTATAGAAATCCTAACCAATGCCGATCCCATTGCTATCGGACTTGGAGGTGTTGTTGATAGTTTTTACAACGCCAATATTGACGAGACCACCACTCAAAATTATTATGGCGGCATAGCATCTGGTCAAGAAAATTTTATGTTTGAAACTTTAAGCACAGAAGATATTGAACTAGAAAATTATACCATTTCGGTGTATCCAAATCCAGTCACAGATCTACTGCATGTATCATCAGAGTTAGCTATAGAAAAACTCACACTCTATGATATTCTTGGTAAAGAAATACTTGCACTAAAAAACACGAATAATCTAAGCGTAGCCCATTTAGAATCGGGCAGCTATATCCTTAAAATTCAAACTCCAATCGGTGATTCAACAAAACAAATCATTATTAAATAATTTAAAACATATAATCATGAAAACACACAATTTATTTGGTCTCCTTTTAATCTTACTCTTAACTTTTAATTGTAGTAATGATGACGACTCATCATCTGGAGACACACAAACAACAGCTCAATTATTAAGGTCTGGAACATGGTACTTAGAATCTAAAACACCAGGCGATTTCACTGACTGTGAAAAAAACTCCTCATTTAAGTTTAACACTAATAATACAGTGGATGTTGATTCTTATGATGATGCTTCTGGTCCTTGCGAATCTGAAGGTGTTGTTAGCGCAACCTATTCATTAAGTGGAAATACTTTAAATATTGTCATAGGTGGCGAAACAATAACTGCTACTATAAATAGTATTTCTGAAACAACATTAAACGTTACAGATGATGTTGGAGATACGATAGTATTTGATAAAACTCAAGGATAAACCCATTTAGTATGAAAACAAAACTCACAATTATAGCTTTTTTTGTTGCGTTAGCTTCTATAGCACAAAACGGTATCAATTACAAAGCGCTTATTAAAGATACTAACGGAAATATTCTAAATACCCAAGGTATAGATATGGTGTTTAGCATACAGTATGAAGGTAACACCTTATATAGCGAATTACAACAAATAGTTACCGACAATAATGGCATTGCCATAGCTACTATTGGTGAGGGTTCTTCAATAACAGGTGTTTTTGATACAATAACATGGGACATTGGAAATTTGGATCTCAATGTCCAAATAGATTTTGGAGATGGTTTGGTAGACTTTGGTAATAGCGGGTTTAATCTGGTGCCATATGCCATAGAAGTCTTAAACAAAGAAGGCTTAATCTCTATAAACGAAGGAGCTGGAACAGGTTGGCGTCTTGAAGGTGTTGTTACAGATGGTGATGAAGGTTATGGTAGCATCGGAAATAATGCAACCGATTTAAGTGTCTCTAATGCCAATGGATTGAATTTAATATATCCTTATGGAGCAACAGGAACAGGCTCGTTTGCAACTGGCAGAAATACTGTCGCTTTTGGAGACTATTCAACGGCTTTGGGGCATGGCACAATAGCTTCAGAAAATTATACGACAACAATGGGGTTTCTTACCCAAGCTTCAGGACTATATGCAACCGCAATGGGACGAAGTACAAATGCAAATGCCATATATTCTACGGCAATTGGACGTTATAATTTAGGCGGTGGAAATGCTACAGTTTGGAATGATAATGATCCTTTATTTGAAATAGGTAATGGATCATCAGCATCAAACAGAAGTAACGCATTAACAGTATTTAAAAGTGGGGCTCAAGCTCTAAGGAGTAACAATTACGGACTTAATATAAGAACGGGAGATGATTCAAATGACTACGGAATTGAGATTGTAGGTTCAGGTGGAGATGGGCTTATAATAACTTCGGCTGGTAATGATGGTATTGTAGTAAATGGTGCAATTGATGATGGGCTAGTCATATTTGCAAATGATCAAGGAGCTCGTATTTCCGGAGATAATGCTGGAATATATGCTAGTGGAGGATCAGTAGCGACTCAAGGTGACATTCCAGATATCATATTAGGCAGTATCGGTCCAGACATTTTAAACGATGACGGAATCATTTCTACAAATCCAATTAGAACCAGTAGTGATATGATTCTTCAAAGTTACGATGATGTTGTTGTGCAACTGGATTTCGATAGTAGTGAATCGGGAACTTTTAGAATACAAAACGACGCAGGCACTAATGTTGTTAGCATTAATGAATTTGGTGATTTGGATATTGATGGACGATTACAAATTGGTAACGAAACCATAGAAGATACAGGGTCCAATCAATTGTCCGTCGATGCAAGTTTAATTCCCAATACGAATAATGCTTTCCGATTAGGTAATAGTGACAACAGATGGATTGGCGTTTGGGCAACAGATGGAACAATAAACACGTCAGATAGACGTGAAAAGAAAAATATTAAAGTTTTAAACTATGGGTTGAACGAAATATTACAAATGAACCCTGTAAGTTTCAAATGGAAAAATAGAAGAGACCAAGACACCAAACTCGGTTTAATTGCGCAAGATTTACTAGAACTCGTTCCTGAGGTTGTGAAAAGTTATACTTGGGAAAAAGATGAACTATCTGGTGAATTAACTAAAAAAGAATTGAAACGCTTAGGTGTGTACTATTCCGATTTGGTCCCTATACTTATTAAAGCCATTCAAGAACAACAAAAGATAATCACAACTCAAAGAGACGAAAACTTAAAGCAAACTGCAGAACTCAGTGGCATTAATGACACTTTAAAAACGCTCTTATCACGTATTGAAAAATTAGAAAACAACCAATCAAATTAGTTCATTATGAAAACAACATACACGCTTATTTCCTTTTTACTATGTACCGTTTTAGGGTTTGCACAAAATGGAATAAATTATAAAGCCCTTATTAAAGACAATAACGGTAACGTCATTGCATCTCAACCTGTAACTGTGCAATTTATTATTTATGAAGGTGATGCACTTTCTAATAATGTATATCAAGAAAACCATACCGTTAATACAGATATCAATGGATTCATTATTACAAATATAGGTGAAGGTACAACTAGTGATGATTTTAGTACTGTTAGATGGAGCAATGACGAACATTACTTAAATGTACAAGTAGATATTGGTAGTGGCCTTATAGATTTAGGAACCACACAATTTATGGCAGTCCCTTATGCTCTAAGTAGTGGAGATCATCCATGGACTAAAAATGAAAATGGCGTTCATACGTTAAATGATGATATAGGAATCAAAACTGATAATCCAGAACACACCTTAGATGTAAGATCTACATCCCAAACTGAAGCATCTGGATTTAACCTTTCCAACAACGACAAATCACGTTATGTTAGGTTCTTTAGTGGAAGCGAACAATTTCCAGATCCATCTATGTCTTGGGCTCCAGGGCACAATTTTCTCTTCGCTACTTTTGATGATAATACTTTAGATTTTACTGAACAAATGCGAATAAGCATGTCTGGTGATGTTGGGATTGGTATTCCTGATCCAGAGGCAAGATTAGATGTTAAGGGAGGAGATTGGAATCTCGATGCTGGAAATCCAGGCGACCTGAGAATAGGAAATAGCACTCATAATGTGCGTTTTGGCGTCGCTACAGGTGGTGGTGGAGCTGGTATAACAAGGCTCTATTCGACCAACCATTTACATTTGGGTGTTGCTGATGAGTCACACATGACAATAGAATCTGGTGGAGATACTGGTTTTGGAACAACAAACCCAAGTCAAAAAGTTCATATTAACGGAAAACTAAAAATTGGAGATGACGAAAAAGCACCTAGCGAAGGCACCATAAGATATAATTCTACTGATAAGAGTTTTGAAGGTTATGATGGTACTAAATGGATCAATCTTGGAGGCGCGTCGAGTCCTTATGGCGTTCAAGGCACATTTAATTTTCCAAATTCAAGCTTTTATCTGAGTATCCCGGGATCTGCATCTGCCATGTATGCTTCTCAAAATTTTATAGCTATTAAAAGTAGAGAAACAATTACTACTATTGATCCAACTTTTATCCCTCCACTAACAATTATCACCGATGTTATACATGTGAATGTCTATAAAGAAGGTACAGACTCTAATTGGTCAAATGTATTATCATTATCTCATAGTACATTAGGGTCAACACGCAATTCATATGCGCAGAGTATAGCACTTTCAGAAAATAGACTTTTAATTGGTGATCCCGATGATAATCGTGTAGAAGAGTATAATTATCAATCTGGATTTTGGTCGAATGGGCATGTTTTTCAATCGCCTGATTCTAGTATAGACGATAGCTTTGGCCATTCTGTTGCCATGTTTGGAAATGAAACGATAATTGGAGCACCTGCATATTCAGTAAATGTCTTTACGCCAGTAACAACTGGACCAGGAAAAGCCTATATATATGATGGAAATGATATTTTGAATGCGACATTAAGTGGTCCAGGTGCAACTTTAGGAGATAGATTTGGAACCTCTGTAGATATTTCTTTAAATAGAGCAATTGTCGGAGCACCAGGAGATAGTTTTGGCAGTATTTCTAATGCTGGTTCTGCAACAATATTTAATAAATTTAGTGGAAATTGGTCAACTAATAATACGTTTTTTAATGAAACTCCAATAGAAAATGGATTTTATGGAGGAGTTAGATTAGAGGGCCCAAATTACCTTTATATTGGTGGAGTTGGCGGTATTGATGCATACCTAATTGAAGACGGTTTTTGGGTGTTAAAAGAAACATTATCAGGAAATGTAAGTGGTTATTATTCTAACGGTTATTCATATAGTGGTCATGACAAACTGGTTTATAAAAATATAGCAATAGATGAAGATAAATTGGATTTCTTAACCACTGCCGAAAGAGATGAAACCAATTTTTTTAGAAATACATCTTCAATAATTAATGGCACAGCTGAAATAACAAGTTATGATATTGTTGACAACACAATTTATACTTTAGGTTCTGATGACAGAATATATGTTTTTGAGTATTAATCTTCATGTAAGATTTGCATTTAATATGCTCCTAAAACTAAAGACTATGAAAATAATCACTTCAATTTTCTTCATTTTATGTAGCTCAATAAGTTTAGCTCAAGTTAATTCTGCTGAAATAGATCGTATTATAAACAATGTCGTAAAAACAAATGGCCCCGGAGCAATTGTTTATGTAAAGCAAAAAGGCAAAGTGCTTTATGAAAAAGCGTTTGGTAAATCTAATATCGAACTCAATGTTGATATGAAAACCAAAAACACATTTAATATTGCGAGTATAAGTAAAGAATTTACAGCCATGAGTATTTTACAACTCATGGAGAAAGGAAAGCTATCTCTTGAAGATAATCTCAACAAGTACCTTCCTAACTATTCCAAAAATGGAGATAAAATAAAGATTAAACACTTGTTGTCTCATACCTCTGGTCTTAAAAGTCATACAGATACTATTTGGGCAAATACAGATGGCAGACGTTATTTTGAATCTATGGAGAATGTTCTCAATTATTTTAAAAAAGACGTTATAAAATTTGAACCGGGAGAAAGACATGATTACTGTAATCTTAACTTTAATGTATTAGCCTACATCATTGAACAAACATCTGGAATGTCATATTCAGAGTACGTTGAAGAGCATATATTTAAACCACTCGACATGACTGATTCATACATTCCAAATGAAGGTCAAGTGATTCCAAACTTATCTACAGGCTATGAATTAAAGGATAACAAAATTGTCTACGCAAGGTACCATTCATTGAATCAAACTAGAGGTTCAAGTTCTATCCACACCACAGTTCAAGATTTAGCAAAATGGTACGAGGGTTTAATGAATTCAAAAGTCGTTTCAAGAACAACTTTACGAAAAGCATGGTCTCCATTTGTTCTAAACAATGGCATGAGCGAAGTGCATGGCTATGGTTTTTATAGTGGAGAAAAATTCAATAAAACAGCCATTTTTCATAACGGTTTTATATTTGGCTACTCCACATCAGATATGTATTTCCCAGAAGATGATTTGCTCATATTAGTGGCATCAAACATTAGTGATGTAAATGTGATTAATACCAATAACATCATCTTTGATATTGCGGCTAATATCTATAAAAAGAACACACCAAAACTAACCGCTGGAACTTTAGACTCTTACGTTGGTAATTACAGAATGAAAGAGGGATTTGGAGCTAAAGTGTTCAGAGAAGGCTTGCAGTTATTCATTATTGTTAGTGATGGAAAACCAGACAAATTATTTCCAGAATCACAAACCGTATTTATGGTGAAAGATTTCCCAGCTAAAGCAGAGTTTTTGCCTTCTGAAAATGACAGTGGTGAAATGGGTATCATATTATCGCGAGGAGCAGACCGTTTCGAAGGCATAAAAGAAGATTAAACGCTATAAGTTAAAACATCAAAATTTCTATAATGAAAACACTAAAAACCATTATTACGCTAAGCCTCATTTTCAATTTTGTTAACTCTCTAAATGCTCAAAATTTAAACCTAAAAATTATCAAAACTGAGATAGAACTTTCAGAATTTAAAGAGCAAGAGGCCTTTAAAAAAGGACAATGCGATCGCGTGTTAGAAGCTATGGAAGACGATATTTCGTTCCTAGCTAATGGTAAAAAGATTCCTTCTAAAACCATTATTGAGAAGTTTTGCAAGTCAATCCCAAGGCCTTTTAAGACACCAACGGTATCTACACTTGATATTTACCCACTAACCAATGAATCGGGTTACACCATAAAAACACTCGAATATCCGCTCGACGAGGGTACCAAAATACAAGAGTATGTTACAAAAATATGGAGGAAAACTAAAGGCAAATGGAAAATTAGTCATCTTCATTCTACAGTCAAAGAAGTGCCCATAATAAAGGAAACTTCACAAAAAGAAATTGATGATTTCTTAAAAAACCAACCAATAATAGATGTACATATCCACATTACCAAAGGCTATGCGGACAATGAAGATTATAATAAAATGAATCCAGATATAGATTTAGCAAAATTGGAATGGATGAGTCAACGATTTGATAAAAACAATATTGTTTTGGCTTTAGGTGGCGGTCCAATAAAATATGCAAAACTATGGCAAGAAAAAGACAAACGTCATTGGAGTGGCACACGATTACCCTGCAATCCATTAGCAGAACAAGACGAACCATGTGACAATGAATTACCAGATATTATAAAATTAGAAGACATGTTTAAAAATGGCACCTTTAAATACTTAGGAGAAACGGCATTCCATAGTATGGGCATCCATCCTGCCGACTCACGCTTTGATCCCTATTGGGCTCTAGCAGAAAAATATCAAATACCAATCGGTTTTCATGCAGACAAAGGACCGTTTAAAAGAAATATGAAAGAGACTCCAAATTGGAATGAAGCCTATGGAAATCCGCTTTTATTACTCCCCATCCTTGAAAAATACCCAAATCTCAAAATTTATTTAATGCATTATCCTGGAAGCTATTTTAAAGAATGTTTAGAAGTTATGAAAAAGCACCCGCGCGTCTATTGCGAAATAACAGCAGTGAGTATGTTTGCACCAAAGTCCATATGGGAACCTCGTGTCAAACAACTTTTTGAAGAAGGTCTAGGAAATCGTTTAATGTTTGGTTCTGATTATGTAGGCACAATTCGTAAAAATATTGAAATCGTTTATAATTTAGATTGGCTTACTGAGAAACAAAAAAGAGACATTTATTACAACAATGCCGCAACGTTTTTAGGGCTATCTGAGTCTGAAATAGAACTACATTATAACATGGCTAAATCAAAATAATAATATTATGAAAATTCTCATGGTAATAGATTTCACGCAATGGTCACATACAATAATAGGAAGCATTGCCTTTCTAGGTGGTATCATAGCGCTTGTCACAAAAAAAGGTTCTAGGTTTCACATCATTGGAGGGCGTGTTTTCTTTTTTGGAATGCTCTATGCTTCATTGTCTATTGTTAAATTCATGATTGAAGAATTTAGACCTTTAGCTATTTTGCTAAGTGTGGCAACAATTTATTGTATGCTGACTTCAATTTCAGCATTACGTCATAAAAGAAAATACTCCAAATTAATAGATACTATTCTTATTATTTTTCCAATTATATTATTTGCCTTTGCTACATTTCAATTGATATTGATTTTATCTAAAATTAGTTTAGGGACATTAGCTAGACTTCTATTTTCATTTACCTTTGCTTTGATGGTTTTTAGAGATTTTAAACGTTTAAAATCTAACGATAAAAACCATCTATTTTTTATAAAACGCCATGCGTTTAGAATGATACTTGCATTTGGTTTTGCCGTAATGGCTGTACTAAGAATTGCTGTTAAATTTGATTTTATAGATTTAGAGTTTTCCGTAGCAATTCCAATGCTAATTGCGCTTATTAGTGCTTTTTATGTAGAAAAAAAGATTGAAAAATTACTTTAGTTTCTTATGAAATAAAATAGTTCTTTTTTAGAATTCAATGACCATTGATTTCCGTTAATCTTTATCGTAACTTTGTAGGATGCGTTTTAAAGTACAATCCGAATTCAAACCCACAGGAGATCAGCCTCAAGCCATTAAACAATTAGTAGAGGGTATTGAGACCAATGAAACCTATCAAACCTTATTAGGTGTAACTGGTTCTGGTAAAACGTTTACCGTCGCCAATGTGATTCAAGAAGTACAGCGACCAACTTTGGTTTTAGCCCATAATAAAACACTTGCAGCCCAGCTGTATTCTGAGTTTAAGCAATTTTTTCCAGATAATGCCGTCGAGTATTTTGTGTCCTATTATGATTATTACCAACCTGAAGCCTATATTCCTGTTTCGGGTGTTTATATAGAAAAAGATTTATCCATCAATGAGGAAATTGAGAAGATGCGTTTAAGTACAACCTCTTCCCTATTATCTGGACGTCGTGATGTTATTGTTGTCGCTTCAGTGTCATGTTTATATGGTATTGGAAATCCTGTAGAATTTCAGAAGAATGTAATTTCACTGGAAATTGATCAAGAAATTTCGAGAACCGACTTACTCCACAAGCTTGTACAGAGTTTATACTCTAGAACAGAAGCCGATTTCAACCATGGAAATTTCAGAATAAAAGGAGATACTGTAGATGTATTTCCAAGCTATGCCGACGATGCCTTTCGTATCCATTTCTTTGGCGATGAAATTGAAGACATTGAACAGTTTAATATTCAAACCAATGAGGTTATTGAACATTATGATCGTTTAAATATTTATCCTGCAAATATGTTTGTAACATCACCAGATATCTTACAAAATGCGATTAAAGACATTCAGGATGATTTGGTAAAACAGCATGATTATTTCAAAGACATTGGAAAACACCTCGAAGCAAAACGCCTAAAAGAGCGTACCGAATTTGATTTGGAAATGATTCGCGAATTAGGGTATTGCTCTGGAATTGAAAACTACTCTAGATATTTGGATGGACGTCAACCTGGTACAAGACCGTTTTGCTTACTAGATTATTTTCCAGATGATTATTTGATGGTTGTTGATGAAAGTCATGTTACAATTTCTCAAGTTCACGCCATGTATGGTGGCGACCGAAGTAGAAAAGAAAACTTGGTAGAATACGGATTTCGCTTACCCGCTGCCATGGATAATAGACCCTTAAAGTTTGAAGAATTTGAAGCCTTGCAAAATCAGGTGATTTATGTAAGTGCTACGCCTGCAGATTATGAACTTCAGAAGACAGACGGTATTTATGTAGAGCAAGTGATTAGACCTACAGGATTACTAGATCCTGTCATTGAGGTTCGCCCAAGTTTAAATCAGATCGATGATCTTATAGAAGAGATACAACAACGTGTTGAGAAAGACGAACGCACCTTGGTGACCACATTAACCAAACGTATGGCTGAAGAGTTAACGAAATATCTTGATCGTATCCAAATTAGATGCCGCTATATTCATAGTGATGTTGATACCCTTGAGCGTGTTGAAATAATGCAAGATTTGCGAAAAGGACTATTTGATGTATTGGTTGGTGTTAACTTACTTCGTGAAGGCTTAGATTTACCAGAAGTGTCTCTTGTAGCGATTTTAGATGCCGATAAGGAAGGTTTTTTACGTTCTACGCGTTCATTAACGCAAACTGTAGGTAGAGCCGCAAGAAACCTTAACGGAAAGGCTATTATGTATGCTGATAAAATTACGAAAAGCATGCAAAAAACAATAGACGAAACTGAATACAGACGCGAAAAACAAATTGCTTACAATACTAAACATAATATTACACCTAAAGCCCTAAATAAGAGTTTAGATAATGCGTTGTCTAAAAACTCGGTAAGTACGTATAGTTATGAATTGGAAGCAGCGAGAGCAGCAGAACCAGAAAGTGAATACTTAACAAAAAGTCAGTTAGAAAAAAAAATCCGTGAGAAACGAAAGTTAATGGAACAAGCAGCTAAGGCACTGGATTTTATTATTGCTGCGCAATTGCGTGATGAAATTAAAACCTATCAAACAAAGTTAGAGAAGCTAAAAGTTTCTTAGTTATACTGAACTTTAAAGATATCAATTAAAAAGTCTGGTGGTACAATTTTATTCGGAAAGCTCTCCATTAAATCTAAAACACGATTAATAGATTCATGGCTTAGCCCCATTCGTAATCCGAAATTATGGAGTTTCACCAATTCTTTATTAGAGATTTGATGATCTAGGTTCATTAACAAAACTAATCTATGGAATTGGACAATACGTTCGCTATGTGATTTTAAATGTACATAGGTAACTGGATGTTCAAATAAGTAATCGAAATCTTCTTTAGATATTTCTAGTTGCCTAGCAATACTCGAAAGAAATTTATATTCAATAGATTTTATATTTTCGTCTGTCTGCGCAAAGGCTATCATTTCAGATAGAAGACTAAGCTTTTCAACACGATTTATCATATTAGAGGGATTCATGATTTTTAGTTTTATAAATTTAAGAGGTTTGTTTAGGTTATAATCCTCTATAATTTGTAAGTCATCGAAAAATAAAGTGCAATTCGTCGTTATTTTCTTACTTTCATACATATTTTAATTTTAAACACCTGATTATCAGTTGTTTAAAAAAATTGTGCAGTTCATCGATTTTTTGACTTTCAAAATTTATTATCGATAAACGGCATAGTACCTATTTCTTAAATTTTGTGTACATTCGTTTTAATTGATTTTTGCATGAAAAACGCCACACTATTTTTATTGTGCTTACTAAGTATAACAACCTTATGTAATGCTCAAAGCACAGCATCTAAAAATGTATCGACATTTAAAATTGAAGCACCACAATTAGATACTCTTAAAACGATTTGGGTCTATACACCAAAGTCTTATACGACCTCACAACTTTCGTATCCTGTAATTTATATGTTTGATGCTCAAAATTTATTCGATGATCAAACCTCCTATGTTGGCGAATGGAAAATTGATGAATACTTAGATAGGCTTACCAATAAAGAGGTTATCGTTGTAGGCATTGAACATGGTAATAGTAAACGTTTAGAAGAGTTAACACCGTATCCTCATGAGACTTATGGTGGCGGTAAAGGTGACAGCTTTATGCAGTTCATCATAAATACCTTAAAACCTCATATAGATCTAAGCTACAGAACTAAATCAGAAGCCAGAAACACCACAATTTTTGGAGCATCCTTAGGGGGTTTAATGGCATTCTATGCAACTGTTAAATATCCTAAAACCTTTGGTAATGCAGGCGTGTTTTCTCCTTCCTTTTGGGTAAGTGATAAAATTTATGAATTGGCATCTACTACCAAAATCCCTAAAACATCAAGATTTTTCTTTTTAGTTGGAGATAAGGAAGGTGATACTATGGTACCCGATCAAGAAAAAATGGTAACACTGCTTTTAAAGAAAGGGGTTAAACAAGATTGTATTGTAAACAAAATAATTAAAGATGGTGAGCACAATGAAGCGCTTTGGAGTTCTAATTTTCCTGAGGCATTTCAATGGTTAACTAAAGATAAATAGAAATAACATGACTAATAACGACATATTTAAAAAACTAAGAGTAGCCCACAAATTACGCGATGATGATATTATTAAAATTTTGGAGCTGGTCGATTTTAGAGTTTCTAAAAGCGAGTTAAACGCCTTTTTTAGAAGAGAAGATCATCCCAATTATATGGAATGTGGCGATCAAATTTTAAGAAATTTTTTAAATGGATTAATTATTCATTTGCGTGGTCCAATGCCAAAACCGCAAAAAAAGAAGTCATAAATTATCATTCTCATAAAAATGTATAGTGTTTGTCAATTCTTCAGAATTGTATACTACCTTGCATGGTATTAAAGTTCGCTTATGTTTGAAATTTCCTCTCTAAAAAAAGTAGTCCCTAACATTTCAGAAGCTGAAATAAAGGCACTCAACACAAAGTATAAACCATTATCTGCTACAGAACGCATAGAACAATTATATAAGGATTTTGATATTTCCGAAGTTATGTTAACTAGCTCATTTGCAGCAACATCAGCTTTTTTACTTAAACTTTTTTCTGAGGTCAACAAAAAGCAAGAGGTCTTTTTTATTGATACGGGATATCATTTTGATGACACCTTAAAGTATAAAGAAGAATTGACAAAACGCTATGGACTAAATGTCTCTTCAATTAGTGCCTTAAAAGAGGAACATGAATTCACAACAAAAGATAAAACTTGGACAAAGAATCCAGATTTTTGTTGCTCTATTAACAAGGTTAAGCCCCTAGATATTATCAAAAGCAAATATAAAGTTTGGGTCTCTGGTTTAATGGAATGGCAAAGTGACCATCGCTCTAGTTTAGATATTTTTGAATTGCGTGGAGAGATTTTAAAATTTTATCCTTTACTCGATATCTCTAAAGAGAAACGAGATGCCTATATTAAAACACATGATTTACCATTTCACCCATTAGTTGCCAAAGGTTATCATTCTATTGGTTGCAAACATTGTACAGTACCAGGTGAAGATCGTGATGGTCGATGGAATAACAACCCTAAAACAGAATGTGGATTACATTTGTAAAAAATGAATTTTAAGTCCATTTATATTTTAATATGTATACTGACGCCAATTTTATTAAATGCTCAAGAGCATACTATAAATTGCGACAAGTTGAAACTATCCTTTGACGAAGCTCATATTAAATTATTAAATACTTTAATGAAAAAGGCAGAAATTTCAGAAGGTGATGCCAAGAAAAATTATGAGCGTGAATTCTTTTGTGCAATGCCTAACTCTTTTGATAAGATGTTAGATCTCTTATATCTCGATGCTACACTTAGCCATGATAAAGCCAAAGCGAATAACGAACCACCACCTATGTTATATATAGCTCATCCTTGGGTGAGTTTTTTTAGCAAAAATAACTCTGTCCCACCTCAACAGTATTATAACAAGTACATTGATATGTGTATAGATGGCTTCTATGGTGCCGATTATATACAAAATGGATTTCAAATCTACAAACGTTTTGAGACAGATACTGAGGCCATTTGCGAAGTCCTTGCCAAAAGAAAAGTCAAAGACATTGAAGACGTTTTCTACTTTATTTTTGACGCCTCACATCCCGAAAATGAATTAAACCAAGAGATTTATAAAAAAATACATCCTTTAATTTCTAAAGAGAATAAGACATTAGCTTTAATAATGACTAAGACTTTAGAAACATTAATAAAAACTAAAAGGCATTAAAAAAAGCGTCCAAATAATGAACGCTTTTTTAAACAAAAATCCCTTAGTTACTTTTTCTTAGTAAGTATTACCGGAAACTTAAATCTTCTTTGATAAGTTATGGCGTCCTTTGATATTTTTTTGTAATTCAGACGCGTTTTAATAAAGTTTTCAAATGCTTTGTTTTGAGTATCTACAGATAAGACCACCATTTCATTTTTTTCGTTAATCGTAATTTCTACATCGGCACTCATACCTTCGTAAAATTTAAATGTTGGATTTTTCAATAAATCTCCTATTGTCGCCTCAACAGAGTTTGGCACAACAGATTTTCTTTTTTTCTTTTTCTTGATTGTTTTAACTGGGTCAGTTTTAATTGGATCTGTGCTTGCTTGAAGCGCACTACTAAACGTAACTGCTACGACTAGTATTAACATTTTTAAAGTTTTCATGATGAATTGTTTTATGATTGATACTTAAATGACGACCAATATTTTGGAATGTTACACAATAGACACATGAATTAACAGTGTTTAACATTGATTAATAGTTCTTTAACATAAATAAAAAAGCTCCCATATTGGGAGCTCTTTTAGATTGATAGTCTAGGTTTAACTAAAACGTATGGAGTGCAACTGCCGTTCTATCATAGGTGTTTGTTTCTAATCTTGAAATATATGTAGCTAGAACTTTTAAGTTGTTTCTTGTGTTTTTTCTAATCTTATGTTCCTTAATAAATGTCAATATCAATTTAGCATCTTCAGGAAAATCTCGTTTTATAGATTTTCTATTTGTACTTAACGCCACCAATTTATTATCATTTATAATATAATAGTGATCCTCCATTTTGAATTTAATAGGCTTATGGGTTCTAGCACTTCGATTACGTTTGTATGTTTTGGTACTAACATAGCTATAGACTCTTTTTTTGAGCAATCCAGATGCCTTACTATCCTCATCGATTAAGAAGTAACTTGCAACCTCCTGACCTAGGTTGTTTTTGTATGGCTTCACGATATAGGTTTCATTTCTATCTAAAAAAGTAATTTGAACATTATTCCTTTTAATAAGTTGGAATATTTTATCGTTATCCTTAATTTCGATATCATCAGAAATAGGGTTATAACGAGCAGAGAAATGATTAAACTGACCATTAATAAATATTTTCGCTCTTCTCCATCGCATGTTTAACGAGCGATCTAAGTTGTAAATAACTGGGTTAAGATCTGACCCTCCATAACCACGATTACCATAACCGTTGTAAATCGTATTCCACCCAAATAACCTACCAAGGTTTTTATAACTAGGCGAAATACCTTGTCCTGTTAAATAAGCTCCTGCTAACGGATTATCATTATTCACGCTAAAAGACGTTGATCCTCCTCCACTTAGCTGAGCAGCACAAATGTTTACCATTAAAACACTAAGTGCCAAAATTGTAATTTTCTTCATAATCTTAAATTTATAATGTTAATAGTATAATAACATCACAATTTTTATGCCAGAACATCCTTACAATGACAGCAAATAAAACATAAAAAAAGCGCTCAATATGAGCGCTTTTTTTAGATGTTAAATATAACAGATTACTTAGCAGCCACTAGAGTGCCGTCATTTGTATTTGTATAGAGTGTCGTAATATAATTAGCTAACATTTTTAAACTATTTTCCTTATTCGCTTTTATTTTATTGTTTTTAATAAAAGCCAAAATTAATTCTGATTGCTTCGGAAAATCCCTTTTAATAGATTTTTTATTTGTAGATAAGTTAACCAGTTTTCTATTTTGATTCATCACATAAAAACGTTCTTGTTTTTTAAGTTTAGCTGGTTTATCTGCACTATATGTATTTGACGCGACTCTAGGCTTTGTGTATTTATAATCAACTTTTTTAAGCAATTGGCTGTCAGCATTCTTACCATCAAAAACAAAGTAATCAATAACGCTATTCCCATTATCATCTACATACGAAATGGCCTGATACGTTTGATTAGTTGCTAAAAACGTTAGTTTTAGATTATCGGTCTTAACAATATTATAAACCTTATCGCTGCTCTTAATTTGCAAAGCATTAGTCATAGGGTTATAACGTGCCAATACTATTGTTGGATTTGCATTAATTGTAATTCTTGCATTCTGAAATGTTGCCTGAGGTATATGACTTAAGTTATTAAACGTTTGATTAGGTAAATAACCTCTAAAGTTTTGAATCTCTAACTTAATATCAGAAGGTGTAGAACTGGTTAAATCTCGGGGTGTAATACTACCTCCTGGCGCCAATCCACCTGGATTACATTCAACGGCGGTAGTGGCCTGTCCTGAACTTAAATTAACGGCTAACATACACATGAGGAGAAGACATAGATTTTTCATAATAATTGAATTTTGAATTAGTTTCCTATGAAGTTATTAAAAATTTATCAAAACGAAACGTCTTAGTCCTTGAAAATTAAACATTTAATATATATTGAGTTAGAGTAGCAATAGAAATAAGATAATAATTAGACAGTGCAAAACAGTTCTATACAAAAAAAGGTCTCACAAATAAATCGTATCTGTGAGACCTTTTATATATAAATTAAACTACTCTAGCCTAAAACTGTCTGTACTTTATCGGCTGCTTCTTGGAACTCAGTGGCACTCATTACATCTAATCCAGAATTATCAATCAATTCTTTAGCAATGTCTGCATTAGTTCCTTGTAAACGCACAATGATTGGAACATTGATTGTTCCCATATTTTTATAAGCATCGATAACACCTTGAGCTACACGATCACAGCGAACAATACCTCCAAAAATGTTAATCAAAATAGCTTTTACAGCTGGGTCTTTAAGAATAATTTGAAACGCTGCTTCTACACGAGCTGCATCTGCTGTTCCTCCAACATCTAAAAAGTTAGCTGGCTCTCCTCCTGCTTGCTTAATTAAATCCATGGTAGCCATTGCTAATCCTGCGCCATTAACCATACATCCTACGTTTCCATCTAAATCAACATAGTTCAAGCCTTTCTCTCCCGCTTCAACCTCAATTGGGTTTTCTTCACGTAAATCACGCAATGCTGCTAAATCTTTATGTCTAAATAAGGCATTATCGTCTAAAGATACTTTAGCATCAACTGCCATTATTTTATCGTCACTGGTTTTTAAAACCGGATTAATTTCAAATAAAGACGAATCAGACTTTACATAAGCTGTATATAAAGCTGTAACAAATTTTGTCATGTCTTTAAACGCTGCTCCAGATAATCCTAAGTTAAAGGCAACCTTGCGCGCTTGAAATGGTAAAATACCCGTTGCTGGATCTATTTCCTCAGTAAAAATTAAGTGTGGTGTTTCTTCTGCAACCGTCTCAATATCCATTCCTCCTTCTGTAGAATACATAATCATGTTACGTCCATTACTACGATTTAGTAATACAGACATGTAATATTCTTCTGGTTCAGAATCTCCAGGATAGTATACGTCTTCGGCAACTAATACCTGATGTACACGTTTTCCTTCTGCTGAAGTTTGAGGTGTTACTAAGTCCATTCCTATAATTTGACCAGCAATTGTCTTAACGTCGTCTAAACTTTTAGCCAACTTAACTCCTCCACCTTTTCCACGACCACCTGCGTGAACTTGTGCTTTAATTACGTGCCAACCTGTACCAGTGTCTTCAGTTAACTTCTTAGCTGCTTCAACCGCTTCATCAGCATTTTGTGCTACAATACCACGCTGAATACGTACGCCAAAACTGCTTAATAATTCTTTTCCTTGATATTCGTGTAAATTCATTTGGTTTTGAAATTTATGGTTTGTCTTCGATTAGTTTCCGAAGTCATTTTTTACGACCACAAAAGTAATCATACTAAAAGTTTTTACCAATAGTTTTTAATATTGATTTATGGCGTTCTAATTTGAGTATTCGGAATGCTTAGGTCTTTAAACGTTTAATAACTGAAAATGCTTTATCAACTAAGTAATCTTCAACAACAATTGTAAATTCATTGGTTGTAGAAACAACCTCATACAACGTAATATTTTCCCAAGCCAAACGCTTAAATATTTGGTAATATAATCCTGCGATTTTCGAATTGCCTTTGGGCAAATAAATACTAATAGCAGATAATTTATCCTGCAATCCAATTTGCACTTCATTTTTAAATGCCTTTGAAATACTTTCTTGCTCAGACGTTGAAATAATAATATTGCTTTCAAACACGCCACGAGTGAACGCATAAAAGATTTGATGATTCACACCTATTTTTGACAATACCTTAGAATGACTATGGATGAGTGTATTTGAATTTTGAAATGTAAAGTCACTAAGGTTTGACCGTACAGTAATATCTCCTAAGTTTTTAAACACTCTATTTAGACGTTCTGATTTTTCTAAATGAAGTGGCTGTTGATAACGACGTAAAGCCATCATAATTGCTCCATTTTTCACAGGTTTTCTGAGCATCTCAGAAATAGGTTTGTTTAAGTCCTCTGCCAAAGCAGAAAAATTAATAATCTGTCTTGACAGGCCTTCTTCTAAGAATGGGCTTGACACAATAATCTCCTGTACGCAAGATGCAATTGTCTTCAATTTGTTAATTATTTAACATTTTGTGTAAATTTAGCAATATTTTTTCATTTTTATGTTTTCAAGCGGTATTACATTTAATTTTGACAACTTAACTACATTTAATTTAAGTAATACCACAAATGAAACCAAATACTTTATTACAAGTTGCTAAGGACTTTGGGAGTCCTGTTTATGTTTATGATGCCGAAAAAATTAAGTTTCAGTATAAACGTTTAACCTCTGCATTTAGTAAGGTCAAACACTTAAAATTGAATTATGCTGTAAAGGCATTGTCTAACATCTCTGTTTTAAAGTTGTTCAATCAGTTGGGTTCTGGACTAGATACTGTTTCTATTCAGGAAGTTCAATTAGGTCTAAAAGCCGGTTTTAAGCCAGAACAAATAATTTTCACACCAAATGGTGTGTCACTTGCGGAAATTGAAAGGGCAGCCGAATTAGGTGTTCAAATTAACATTGACAATCTATCGGTTCTAGAACAGTTTGGAACAAAACATCCAAAAACACCTGTATGTATTCGTATTAATCCACATGTAATGGCAGGTGGGAACACAAATATATCTGTTGGACATATTGATAGTAAATTTGGAATCTCGATACATCAAATTCCGCACTTACTTAGAATTGTTGAAAACACACAAATGAATATTAACGGTATTCACATGCATACTGGTAGTGATATTCTTGATATTGACGTGTTTTTATATGCCAGTGAAATCTTATTTGACACTGCCAAACATTTCAAAAATTTAGATTTTATAGATTTTGGATCTGGCTTTAAAGTGCCATATAAAACTGGAGATATAGAGACTAATGTAGAAGAATTAGGAAACAAATTATCTAAGCGCTTCAATGCGTTTTGTAAAAGCTACGGCAAGGAACTTACATTAGCCTTTGAACCAGGGAAATTTCTGGTAAGCGAAGCTGGTTATTTTTTAACACGCGTTAATGTTGTAAAGCAGACGACTTCAACAGTTTTCGCTCAAGTAGATTCTGGCTTTAACCATCTTATTAGACCTATGTTATATGGAGCACAACATGAGATTATAAATATTTCAAACCCCAAAGGTCGTGAACGTTTCTATTCGGTTGTAGGCTATATCTGCGAAACAGACACTTTTGCCAACAATAGGCGCATCAATGAAATTAACGAAGACGATATACTAGCCTTTAAAAATGCGGGAGCTTATTGCTATTCTATGGCTTCCAATTACAACTCTAGATATCGTCCTGCCGAAGTATTATGGCATAACAAAAAGGCACATTTGATTAGAAAAAGAGAAACTTTTGAAGATATCATACATAACCAAGTCGCTATTGATTTATAACCAACCAAAAAAGCGCAAGATAATGTCTTGCGCTTTTTAAATTCTAGTTGTCTAATTCTATACGTTGAGAAATTAATTCTTGACCATTAACAAGGCCTTCAACAAATAGGTTAATAGGAGTTTTAGTATCCTGAATTTTAATATAAAGATTGCCATTGTCATCTAATCTCCCATTAGGAACCCAATCAATGACTCCATATTCTTGAAAAAAGTTAGACTTATAATTTCTGTATTTAGGCACATAAAATCGTTTAGGCGTACTGTAGGTCAATGGAATATTATAGGTTGTAAATGATACCTTCTTCTTAACCTTGAATTGCTTAAAAGGATCTGTATATATTTTTATAACACCTGCTCCTCCTCTAATACCTCCGCCAATACCACCTTTATTAACCTCAACATAATCAACATGTTCCATGCTAAACTTGTATAGAATATCAAAATCGACTAAAAACACATCATCCAAGTAAATTATTGGAATCTTCGTTGCATTTATTGAGGGCACATTTAAAGCTGTAATCCGAAATCTAGAATAATCTTTTCCACCATTAGTCACGTTTGGGGTTTCATCTACATAAAACCCTCTTTCACTTATAAATTGCGCAAAGGTTTTATAAAACTGTCTTTCGTGTTCCCCAAAATCTATGATTTTACCAAGTGTTTTGTTCTGTATTTTTTCAATTCTTGTATATTTCTTTTTGGCGTAAAGTCTAACTTCATCCAAAGATTCAATATCTCCAAACTCAAAAGTATCGGGATTTGATGCGGCGTACTGGTTACCTTTAAGTGTTGTCATAGGAAGATAAGCCGTAGGAAATCTTGCAACTTGAGAAGGCGAAAATTGCAGCACCACATTAGAGGCACCCACATTTCCATTAGGTTTTACTTCACCTATTCTAATTTTCTCATCATCAAGCGGAAAAAACCCTCGTTTTTCGAATGTTTTCTCACGCTCTGACAATACTAATATTTCAGATTTAGTATTAATATTAGGATAGATTAATAGGCTTTTACCTTTACTGTTATTTGCATTTATGGTATAATTAATCCCTACCTCAAAATCATAAATGGGCTCTGGTGCAGCATTAAAAATAGTCGTCCAATCATAACTACTCCAGCCTTGAGTAAGTAGTAGATTATCTAATTCATATTTTTTCTTATTGCTAATATTAGTAAAATAATAAGAGGCATGTTCTACTGCATTCTTTAGATAAGGTTGCAGATATACTGCAGAAATGATATTTTGATGATGTGCATAGCTTTTTGTTTTTGAAGGCAATACAGACACACTTAAATTTTGCAATAATTTAGGGTCTACATGAGGTAATGCTAATTTAATTTCTAAACTGTCATTTGGTTTTCGACTCAGGGATGACTTTGAAATAGTGTTCACTGGTAAGCCTTCAAAATTAAAATACAGTCGCTCTGCTATTGGTCTATTTTGTTCATCAAATAAGGTAAATATGTTTATCCCACTATAAAGATCACTTAAGGGGATTGAGGTCACAGATTCTTTAGTCCCATTAAAACCTAGTATAGCTTCCGTTGCACTTGATCCATTATGAATAATAAGTTTAAAATTTTTGTTTCCAAAGCGCTTAAAACCATCATCATTAGTTTTTACCACTAAACCAATACTATTATCTGATGATAGTTCTTTAATGGATAATAAAACACCACTATGCTCAGCTTTTTCCAATGTTTGAACGACCTTTTTGTCGTTATAAAAATATTCTAAACTATAGTCTTGTTCTTTGATTGGATGTAATAAAAATTTACCTATCCCAAAATCATCTAAGGTTATAGAGCTTAATACCTCTCCCTCTTTGTTAATTACATCAACCTTTAAATTAGGAACACCCAAACCCAATTTATCTTTGGCTATTACACCAACTACATTGGATGTTTCTAACAATAAGTGACCACTTTCTGGCAGCACTTGTACATCTATAGACTTATCAATATCGGTTGGTTTGTCATTAATTTTATCATCTGGATTAATCACATCAAACGTCTCAAGAAAATAAGTTTGTTCATTGCTAAAATTTCTAGACCAATTGGTATATGCCTTAAATTTGTATTCTCCACTCGTATATGTACTGTCAATCATGAAGTCGCCACGAGACACCCCTTGATTCATCATGAGCAGTTTTTCTGTAATTATCTTATTCTCTTTATCTAATATTTGGCAATACAAATTTGCCGTATTCGTAGAAAGTTGCTTGATATCTTTAAGAAATACATAAGCATTAAAACCAAGCATTTCTCCAGAGATATAAGTGCTTTTATTAAGATGCACATAAACCTGTTCTCTAGATAAGTCTGTAAAATCATCGTAAGCATCTATAATGTCACTAGTGTCCTGGGAAAAACCAATAACAGGCCACATTCCAAGCAATATTAGAATAATTAAGTTCTTCATCTTATTAGTTGTTAGCTTTCTTTAAAGGTGTATTCATCCAATAATCACTATTTGACTCTAACGGATTTATAGCGGCTTCAGACAATGGTTTATATTTCAAAATAAACTTCAAATCATTGGGCTTAACTCTATTTTCAAAAACATCTTGAGCAAAAAATTCTCTAAATTGATAGGCTTCAATTTTTGGCGCACTTAAAATTTTTCTATTAGTAACATCATAGATATTTTTCACTCTATAATCAAATGCGCTCATATTGGTATTTTCATCAATGGTCTCTGGCAAACTCCAATCGGCAATGGTTACTTTAACCGTTTGTTGATCAATAATTTCGGCTTTCTTCACCATTAGTTTTCGCTTTTGATATTTAAATCTAAAGTCCTTCCTATCTACAGTTGTAGTATCAAGTTTATTATTAAACTTCAGATAAAAGGCTTGTTCATAAACATTAAAATCAACACTTTCAACATCAAAAACAAATTTATTACTCACTACAAATCTGTTATTAAAAGTGATATAATTAAGGTACATAAAATCACCTTTAGGTTTGTATTCTATTAGGACTTCAAATAGTGGGTTTATATTATTCGTTTCAAGTACAACATATTCCAATTTGTGAATAGCAAAATCATCCTTGGCTATAAAAATTTTACCATGAGCCTTGTGACTACTGCCCACTAAACCAGGTTTAGCTTTGAATGAAATTTCATAAATAACATCATCATTAAGATATACTTTACGAGAAAGATCGAACTCATGGTTTTCCAAAAATTTGCGTTTAAAAACGTATATAAATGAAAAACTCATATGTTCAAAATTCCGAATAGGGTTATGAACATTCAAAATACCTAACTCATTACCTCCCTGCCCAGACAAGGTTGTGTTCTTAATATATTTTGAATCCCCATCATAGGCTATTAATAAGGTAGAATCTCTTGAGAATTCGTTGTTTTCTTTATAACTTAATATGGCGCTTTCATTATAGGCATCGGTCATAATATCTGTATCAAAGCCTGCATCAAATGATTCAATTATGGCTTCATTTAGATTGTAATAATTTCCTCGTACAACCTGATAATCTCTATAATAACCGATAGAAGAATATGGTGTTTTGGGGTAATTTAATGAAATACTAGCCACAGCTTTTTTAACTATGGTATAGGCATCGAGATCGTTAATTGACGTTTTCTTACCTTTAATAAGTACTTGGTTAAGCGCTTCTATTTTTGGACTAAGATGTATTGAATTTACCTTCTTATCCTGAAGTGAGGCAACCGCAATTTTTTCTGTTTTATAGCCCAAACATGAGATGATTAAAGTATCTCTTGATGTTTTGTAGCGATAAGGAATTCTAAAATCACCATCTACATTAGCTACAATACCGTTACCATCATTTTTAAATTGGATGGTTGCATAAGGTACCGGATAATTTGTTCCCTCTTCAATGAGCTTACAGAAAATCTCTTCAACACCTTGTGAAAAGACTTGAACAGAGCCTAAAATAAAACTACCAAATATGATTATCTTTTTTAAATTACTCATAATGATTTTAAATCTCTATAAAACACCAAACCGTTACCATTTTTATCATAAATCCCAAACTCACGTGTTCCCCATGAGGTATCTTTAAGTTCTGTGTTTTCATGAAATACTGCCTTAGTGCTATATTCTTGAAATAGGGCATCTACATTCTCAACATAAATTCTCAACAACACACTATCCATACCATCTACCCAGTCATTTTCATCATGCCATTGTAAATGAATTTCAACACCATCTCTTATAATTCCTGCATACCCAGGATCATCGCCAGCATCTTTAAACGCAAGTTTAAAACCAAGTTCATCCACATAATAATGAACAGCATTCATGACATGCCTTACAGGCAGAACTGGATGAATTTGTTTTAAAAATGCTTTTTCCATTAATCTTTAGCTTCTTTGACTTTACCTGTAAAATGATTTACATTAGGGTTGATTGGATTCCCGGTGATTCTTCTAAATGAAGCCAACTGCCCGCAATGCCATATAGCATCAGCAATTGGTCCATTAACTTGATTCCAAAACGGGATTTCATTCTCACCGAAAATGATTTTATATTGAGATATATCGTCGCTTCCTCTTAAAATCTCTGCTGCTGTTTTCAAATTCATTAATGCTTGCTTACGCTTTTCTTCATAAGTCATCTTCGATTTATCAACTCGACTATTTGGTTGTTTTAATGTAGAATTCACAATAATATATGATAAATCTAAAATATGATCTATAGTGTCTTCTGAAGAACGCACGTCTTTACTTGGTCTATAATTTAAATCCTTTTCGGTAAGACCTTCACTTGCCCAATAAAACCTGAACCCCAATCCATCTACCATCCTCGCTGCCATGGTACCAGCTGTAAACTCTTTTGAATATTCTGGAACTTCATAATATGGTAGTTTTTCTTCTGAAGTATCTTGTGCGTAACACATTGCACTAATAACAAGTGCGATAATGACAATCGTGTTTTTCATTTTAAATGGGTTTAGTTGAAATATAAATTGGTATACGAGATGTTAGTCTCTTAGTTTTTCTTCGTTAGAAATCGTTTGAGTACCATATTTATCTATAAGATAAACTAAAGCAGTCATTGATGCAGCACCAAGCTCTAATTCACGTTTATTCACATGTTCAAACGTATCATTACTGGCATGGTGATGATCAAAATAGCGCTGAGAATCAGGGCGTAAACCAGCTAAAACGATACCATCGTTCTTTAGCGGTCCAATATCTGCACCACTATAGCCTTCTTCGAAAAAATGAATTAAATACGGTTTAAATAAAGGTCTCCAGCTTTGTACTTTTGCCAACATAGCCTCACTACATTGAAAACTAAATCCTCTTGGTGTAAACCCTCCAGAGTCGCTTTCTAATGCAAACACATGATTTTCATTCTTTTGTTTGGCTACCTCGGCGTATTTTTTTCCACCGCGTAATCCGTTTTCTTCGTTCATAAACAACACAGCCCGAATGGTACGCTTTGGTTTAATTCCGCTTTCTTTCAAAAGACGTAAAACATCCATAGATTGTACAACACCAGCACCATCATCGTGCGATCCATCTCCCAAATCCCATGAATCTAAATGACCACCAACTACAATGATTTCATTTGGAAATTCGCTTCCTGTTATTTCTCCAATAACGTTGTAAGATTGTACATCAGACAATTGTTTACAATTCTGACTAAAAAAGAAATTGATATCCTTATTAAGTGCTAACATACCACTTAATAATTCGGCATCGTTTGTACTTATTGCGGCCGATGGGATTCTTTGTCCAACAGGCAAATCGCCATAACTCATACTACCTGTGTGAGGGTAATCGTCTAATCTTAAATTAAGTGAGCGTACTATAGTACCAACAGCACCATATTTTGCCGCTTCTGCAGCTCCTGCATAACGTTCAACAGAACATCCACCATAAGCCTCAAAGGTATTAATGAGATCTGCCTGCATTGGTCTATTGATAAATACAATTTTTCCTTTAATATTTTTTTCTCCTAAAGCCGCTAAGTCTTTATAGGTATTAACTTCAATTACTTTAGCCTTAAGCCCTCCTGTAGGCGTTGCTGCTGAGCCTCCAAGAGCACAAATATTAACGCTGGTAGTTACACCAGGAGACGTTTCAATATAAGCAAATTCGGGTGCGCCTCTTACCCAACGTGGTACCATTACTGGTTGCAACCATACTTTATCTAATCCTAGTTTCTCAAGTTCTTCTTTCGTGTATTGAACTGCTTTCTCTGCATTTAAAGATCCTGAAAGGCGTCCACCAATTTGATTAGACAAATGATCTAGCCATTGATAGCTCATGCCATTGGTTAAGGAATTAGAGTACACTTTTTTTAGATTTTCGGCATCGGTTTGTGCCGAAATTTGAAATGTAATAGCAAGTAAAAGGATAGTACAAAATCGCTTCATATGATGGTAATTTACTTTGAAGCCTAAATATACTATTTTAAACAATGACGATTAAAAAAGAAATCATAAAAAACTATTCATTCTCAAGCTCTTTAATGTATAAACCTAGATTAGTTTTAAACTCGTCTTCCAGTTCTGGCTCTACGATATCCTTGTATTGAATAAGTGTATCATACATAATTTTAGCTACAATATAACGTGCTGTTGGCTTGTCGTCAGAAGGTATTACATACCAAGGTGCATGAGGTTTAGACGTTCTATTAATAGCATCTTGATAACAATCTTGATAGTCATCCCAAAGTTTTCGTTCCTTTAAATCGCCAGGCGAGAATTTCCAGTTTTTTTCTTTTTTATGCAAACGTCTCAACAACCTGTTTTTTTGCTCCTCTTTTGAAATATGAAGGAAAAACTTAAAAATAATGGTTCCGTTGTCTGCAATGTGTTTTTCAAAGTCATTAATTTGCTTAAATCGCTTGTCCCAAAACGCATCATTTACATCTTCAATTGAATTTACATCTGGTAAAAATTCTCCTAGAATATAATTTGGATGCACTCTTGTAACCAGAACGTTTTCGTAATGTGTTCTATTAAAAACACCAAACTTCCCACGAGCAGGTAAAGCGATATAATGTCTCCATAAATAATCATGTTTACGCTCTATTTCGGTAGGAACTTTAAAACTATGTACAACAATACCACGTGTATTAAAATCTTTAAACACCTCTCTAATCATGCTATCCTTTCCTGCTGTATCCATGCCTTGAATACAAACTAAAACAGCATATTTACCATGAGCATAAATTGTATTTTGAAAATCACCAAGATTTTCTCTAACGTCTTCTAATTCCTTTTCAATTTCGTTTTTATTGGCTTCTAAATCAAAATTTGTCGATATTTGACTTAAAGTCAATGACTTAGACACTTTAAAATCATTTATCACTATTTTTTTCATTTTAATCAAATTTAGTTTTAAATATAAAAATAAACTTTAACAGTACTTAAATTATTTTGAATAATCGTCTCATTGTCATATTGCTTATTTTTTTCTCGACTTTAACTGTATTTAGTCAAGGTCATGACTCTTTATACCATAAAACTGCGAATATATTCAAGCCTAGTGTTGTTTCTACACATCCAAGTGGTATTTTCCTTTCTAGAATTCAAGGAAATTTCAACTTTGCACCAACTGAGTCGACAAAAATCGACTTATCAGTTGAAAGCGGAAATGTTTGGTCTCCTCCTGTAGTAGCCTATATACCAAATCAAACTTCAGATAGAGATTTTATCAGTCAATTCCCTTGGCATGTAAGAGAATTTGCAGTCGATGTAGATACGTTAGACGCCAAATCGTTAAAGGTTGCTAGTGATGGTGTTATTAAAGGTTTTAGGCCTAATATCAGATTCAAATTAAATACTACCAGCGAACTAAAAATTGGTATGCGTCTTTTTTTATTGTCAGGTGGAAAAGCACCTTTTTCCTTAGTTACAAACGATAATTTTATTGAATCTTTTCACGATAATATTGCTGGAGGAGACGATCCATTTGACAGAGGTTTATATCCAAAAAATAAAGCGTCATTACTATTTAAAGACAGAAACGATAATCAGGTCAATATTAAACGTGGAGATGTTTTTCTAAACGGGTTTGAGTTTACGCATTTATTTTATCCTGAATTCCTTAAAAATGAAGAGCGCCATTTATATTTTAATATCGCAACTCACGTTGGCTTAAATACGTCTCAATATAATAGTTCTATTGATTTTGGTATTGGCATCAACGCTATGAAGCAATATGCTTACAAACAAGTAGGTCTTTTTAATATTGGTTTCAATCTTGGTATTAACAGACTTAATTTATTTGATTTAAAGTCTAGCAATGTAGAGTTTGCATCAAATGATTATCTAGCCAACATTGAAACTATTATTGAGTATAACTTTTTTTCAAAAGGAAAAACAAGACATGCATTTGGTCTTGATTTTTACATTCAAACTAGTTTATATAAGACCGATGAATTTGATTATTTGATACCTACAAAAAACGGCACCTCATTTAAATCGTGGAATATGGGAACAGAAAACCTTTATAAAAACAACAACTATTGGACGTTAATGTATACATTTCAAAAGAAAGGATCTATGACGTTTTATTTACAACAAGACCTTACTGTGAATAATAATCCCGACATTCAAGCCGGTATTAATATAATATTTGAGCTATAACTATTATTTACTAGCAAATAATTTCACGTCGTTTTCGCTTACTTCTTTCTCTCCTAGAATAATTAAGCGTTCTACAACATTTCGCAATTCACGAATATTACCTGTCCAGTCGTACTCTTGAAGACGTTTTATAGCCTTATCTGAAAACTCCTTTTTTGCTGTTCCTTGTTCTTCGGAAATTTTAGAAGAAAAATGATTAACGAGCAACGGAATATCCTCCCGTCTATCATTTAGCGCTGGCACTTTAATTAAAATAACGGCTAACCTGTGGTATAAATCTTCTCTAAATCTACCTTCGGAAATTTCAGTTTTCAGGTCTTTATTGGTAGCAGCAACAACTCGAACATCTACTTTAATATCTTTATCGTTACCTACACGTTGAATTTTATTTTCTTGAAGTGCTCTTAAGACCTTGGCTTGAGCCGACAAACTCATATCTCCAATTTCATCTAAGAAAATAGTACCTCCATTAGCTGCTTCAAACTTTCCTGCCCTATCTTTTACTGCACTTGTAAAAGCGCCTTTAACATGACCAAAAAGTTCGCTTTCTATTAATTCTGATGGAATCGCAGCGCAGTTAACTTCAATTAACGGCCCTTTAGATCTTTCGCTTTTTTGGTGTAACCAATGCGCTACAAGTTCTTTACCTGTTCCGTTAGGTCCTGTAATTAGTACTCTTGCATCTGTAGCAGATACTTTTTCTATCATTTCTTTGATATGTGAAATGGCATCACTGTCACCTATCATTTCATATTTTTTGCTCACTTTCTTTTTGAGCATTTTATTTTCAACAACAAGTTCCTTTCTATCTAAAGCAATGCGCACGGTATTTAGTAATCTATTTAAATCTGGTGGCTTCGAAATATAATCAAATGCACCTAAACGCATAGTATTTACCGCTGTATCAAGATCTCCATGACCAGAAATCATAACCATTGGAGTTTCTGGCTTTATTTTCTTAACGGCCTCCAGCACTTCTACCCCATCCATTTTCGGCATTTTAATATCACAAAGTACAAGATCGTAGTCATCTTTCTTTATTTTCTCTATACCTACTAAGCCATCTTCTGCCTCATCTACTTCGTAGGTATCGTTTTCTTCCGAGAGTATTTTTACTAGTACTCTTCTAATTGCTGCTTCATCTTCTATTACTAAAATCTTTGCCATTTTTTATATCTTAAATTTTATTCCGGTTCTTAAATAAAACGCGTTTACGTCATCTAATTTAAAAACTTCATTTCTATTTGTATCACGTAATACATTATTTAATCTAAAAGTATACCCAGTATAAGCATAAGCAACAAGATGTTTCGTGAAAAAATACTCATAGCCAATACCTCCAACTGCGATAGACAAAGAGATATTATCAATTTGCCTGCCATTTATTGTAAGTGGGCGCTGTAAATGGGCAAAATAACCATCTAAACTCACAAATGTTTGAAGCATACTTTTTTCATTAAAAAAGTACTTAATATTTGATTTTGGAACGCCCGCCGAGAACGACCAATTTTCATTAACTCTTCTATAGTAACTTACAAAAGGTAATGGAAATGGAACTCCAGTTGTTGTATTATAAGTTAGTCCTAACACTAAACGATAAGGTCGTTTAAGGCTTTCGTCGTCTGTTCTATCATTAATAGCAAAAACACCACCATTCAAGAAAACATCTTCAAAAGTGATTTTATCAATTAAAGTTGAAGCCACTCTGGGATTAACTCTCAATCCTAGTCTCCAGTTTTCACTTGTTTTAAAGGTATAGCCAATATTTAAATCGATAACATTAATTGTTTCTATAAGCGATCTATCAAATGGGTAGCTATCTTCTAGGTTAAGAATAATTCGATTGTATTCGGCACCTATAACTAAATAACAATCTTCATTAGTTTTAATGGGGTAATTGACCAATGCTCTTATTCTAGTGTATTGATCCTCAGAATTACTTTTCGGTATAAATGAATATTCTAATCTTGCAATATCTGTAAGCTGCCCCATTACTGATTGTGACAAGCAACAAACACACAAAATAAAAAGAAATTTACACGATTTAATACTCATACATATTTTTAAAGTTACATGGATAATGACTTAATACTATTCTGATTTTTGAATAATATGGACATCTCTTTGAGGAAATGGTATTGTTATATTATGGACTCTAAAGAGTTTATCAATTTCAAAACGTATATCACTCTTAGGAAATTGTGCTTTAAAACTATCTGCTAAGCTAAAAATTAATTTAAAATTTAAAGAACTGTCTCCAAAATCTTCAAATACTACAGTTGGTTCTGGTTTATCAATAACATCAGGATGTGTATTTGCAGCTTGAAGCAATAGTTTCTTTACCAGTTGAACATCACTGCCATAGGCAACACCAATAGACACACTTTCTCTAGTGAGTGTCCCATTTTGAGTCCAATTATATAAACTATTTGTAAGATATAAATGATTTGGAATAACCAAAACTTTGTTGTCTATTGTAACCGCACGAGTTGTTCTTAATTTAATTTCTTCGACACGTCCAACTTTGTTTTCAATTTCTATAATATCTCCAACATGAACAGATTGATCAATTAAAATAAACACACCAGAAATAATATCCTGAAATAAAGTTTGCAAGGCCAGACCAATTCCAATTAAAAGCGCTGCAGACGCAGCAAAAACTGCGGTAACATTAACGCCAACTGAGTGCAATGTTATAAGTAATATGACCACATATATGAGCCATCTAAAGTATCCATATACAACTTTAAATCTGCTTTTATCTTCAGCGGGAAGGCGTCTTGTAATAAGTTTAAGTACCACCCTAAGTATAATGGTTGTTACAAATATTGCCGTAATCACAACCAAAACATCTAAAATAGAAATGCTTATTTTATCACCAAAATCCACATGTTTATTAAGGAATTCTTGTGTAGACTCCCAGGTAGAACTTTGTGTGATTTTTTCTTCTATTTTAGACAACTCTTGTAGCATTACTAATACTTAATCCATTTATACAATTCTTTATAGCTTGGTTTTTTCCCATACATTAAAATACCCACTCTATATATTTTTGCTGCAAACCACACAGTGAATACAAAAGTACCAGCCAAAATAACAAACGATAATACTTGTTGCCAGATAGGAACTCCAAATGGAATTCTCATAAGCATAACAACTGGAGATGTAAAAGGAATGAATGAAAATACTGTTGACACCGTTCCATGTGGGTCATCAATAACCGTAAAAATACCCACATATACAGCTAAGATAAGCGGCATAATAATTGGCATCATAAATTGTTGTGTATCTGTTTCATTGTCAACTGCTGCGCCAACGGCTGCATAAAGTGAACTATAGAGTAAGTATCCTCCAATAAAGAAAAACATGAATGCTACAATTAAATTCCCTAGTGGCAAATTAAAGAACGATGCCATACCTAATTGCACTTCATTAGCAATATCTGGGTTTTGCATAGCTTGATTCATAATTTCTTGTTGTGGAGTTTGTAAATCGGCCATGCTTATTCCTAGAATTGCTGTAAGTGCAAACACTAAAATACTACCAAGAATAACCCAAATTGCAAATTGTGTAATACCAGCCAATGACGTTCCAATAATTTTGCCCATCATTAATTGAATTGGCTTAACCGAAGATATAATCACTTCAATTATTCTGCTTGTTTTCTCTTCGATAACGCTACGCATAATCATATTACCATAGATAATAATAAACATAAATAGCAAATATCCTGCAGCACCTCCAAATGCCAACTTTAGATAGCTGTCAATTTTTGAAGTTTTTTCTCCTGTAAACGTTTCTTGAGCAATAGTTATATTGGCTTCGGACGCCTTTATTTGTTGAATATCTACACCTCCATTTTTCAAATTGGTGTCAGTTAGTTTTTTTTCTATTTTCCGTTCTAGTCCAGACATTATTGATAAGGATGGGGATTCATCAGAGAAAAACCTAACATTGGCTACGATACTTGCCGTATCTGGACTTTTTTCTATATAAAGTAACCCGAAATCCTCTTTGGCTTTCACCAATTCTTTAGCTGTTTCGAGATTGGTATCGCTTGTAAGTATGTTATATGTTGTATGCTCTGTATTCTCAAAAACGCTACTCAATTCTTCGGTTTCATCCAATATTGATATGACGCGCTCTTTATCGTTATTTATTTGCGATAAATAAGCTACCAAAGCCACAAGCGCGACCATAATTAGTGGGCTCACAAAGGTCATAATAATGAACGATTTGTTCTTGACCTTAGTTAGATACTCTCGTTTTATAATAAGGGGTAAATGGTTCATCTTAATTATTTTTTACAGTTTGAATGAAAATATCATTGGCACTAGGTATGACCTCAACAAAATGGTGCACCTCTGCTTTTGAAGTTAAAAACGATAATAAGTCATTAGAGTTATCTTGAGCATTTAATTTGACATTCAATTTTACATCGTCATTAAGGTTTTTAAATGTAGCTGGCAATACTTCAAATTTTTCTTTGATAGCGTTTGTTACATTTTCAATAGCATCAGTTTGCAAACCAACTTCAAACGTATTGGTTTTAAATTGACGCTTTATATCTGTTAATTTACCATCTAAAACTTTGTTCGATTTGTGTATTAATGCAATATGATCACATAACTCTTCAACAGATTCCATACGATGGGTAGAAAATATTACTGTAGCGCCTTCGTCTCTAAGTTGGAGAATTTCATCTTTAATCAAATTAGCGTTTATTGGATCAAAACCAGAAAATGGTTCATCAAAAATAAGCAGTTTAGGCTGATGCAAAACAGTAACAATAAATTGGATTTTCTGAGCTTGTCCTTTACTAAGTTCTTGAATTTTTTTATTCCACCAATCGCCAATTTCTAATTTCTCAAACCAGTATTTTAATCGTTTTCTAGCTTCTTGTTTTGTAAGTCCTTTAAGTTGGGCAAGATATAAAGCTTGCTCTCCTACTTTCATGGATTTATACAAGCCACGCTCTTCGGGTAAATATCCAATGTTTTGAATGTGCTCTGGTCTTAGAGCCTCACCATCTAACAAAACATGACCAGAATCTGGCATGGTAATTTGATTAATAATTCTAATAAGCGTGGTTTTACCTGCGCCATTAGGCCCTAAAAGACCAAAGATGCTACCCTTAGGCACAGCAATTGAGACGTCATTTAGCGCTCTAAATTCACCAAAATTTTTGGATACCGAATCAGCGACTAAGAGGTTATTCATATACGTGGTTTAGATTGGTTTTAATTAATATCGGTAAAGATAAAAATGTTAACGATGTAATGAAGCTAATCCATTTAATTTTTTAACCTTTACCGTATTGACTGCCTTTTATTTATAAAAAACAAAACCCACCCTTAAAACTAATTAAGGATGGGAAAAAATTGCTATGAAAAAGAAAAATTACCACTAATAGAAATTAGTGATAATTCAAATATAGTGTTTTTTATTAAAAAATAGTATTGTTATGAAAACATATCTTTAACTTTTTCAAAAAATGATTTATCACTGCTCTCAGGCTTTGGATCGAAGTGCTCATCATTCCTCATATTTTCGAAAAATTCTTTCTGTTGTTTATTCAATGTTTTTGGTGTCCAAACATTAACATGAACGAGTAAATCGCCACTACCATAACCGTTTATACTAGGAATTCCTTTTCCGCGTAAGCGCAAAATTTTACCAGATTGCACTCCTGCTTCAACTTTAATTCTCACTTTTCCAGTAACGGTATCTATTTCTTTTGACGTTCCTAAAACGGCATCTGGCAAGCTCACATATAAATCATAATGTAAGTTATCTCCTTCTCTTTTTAGTGTGTCGTGCTCTTGTTCTTCTATAACAACAAGTAGGTCTCCAGAAATTCCATTACCTGGAGCTTCGTTTCCTTTTCCTGTCACCTTAAGTTGCATAGAATCTACAACTCCAGCTGGAATTTTCACAGATACAGTTTCCTCTTGAACCTTTAAACCTTGAGCATCGGCATCAGAAGGTTTTTTGTCAATACTTTGTCCTGCTCCTCCACAAGTAGGACATGAAGATGCCGTTTGCATACGACCCAATATTGTATTTGTCACTCGTGTCACCTGACCAGACCCATTACATGTTCCGCAGGTTTTATACGTTGTACCAGGTGCCTGAACTTTACGTTTTACTTTAATTTTCTTCTCTACACCATTGGCAACCTCTTCTAACGTTAATCCAACTCTAATTCTCAGGTTACTTCCCTTCACTCGTCTTTGGCCTCCTCCAAAGCCACCTCCAAAACCAGAGAAACCTCCTCCGCCTCCAAAAGCACCACCAAAGATATCACCAAATTGACTGAATATATCGTCCATATTCATGCCTCCTCCTCCAAAGCCACCAGCGCCTTCAAAGGCCTGATGACCAAATTGGTCATAGCGTGATTTCTTATTCTCATCACTCAATACCTCATATGCTTCGGCTGCTTCCTTGAATTTAGCTTCAGCATCTTTGTCATCTGGATTTTTATCGGGATGAAATTTTATAGCCATCTTGCGATAAGCCTTTTTTATTTCGGCAGCAGATGCGCCTTTGCTAATGCCTAATATTTCGTAATAATCTCTTTTTGCCATGTCTTTTATTATTGTCCTATTACAACTTTAGGAAAACGAATTACTTTATCTCCCAGTTTATATCCTTTTTCAATAACATCAATTATTTTTCCTTTTAAGTCTTTACTAGGCGCAGGGATTTGGGTTATTGCTTCATGATCATCTGCATTAAATGCATCACCTTGAGACACTTCAATTTTTGATAAACCTTTTTTCTCTAATGTAGACAGTAATTTGTTATAAATTAACAACACCCCTTTTCTTAACTCTTCGGCCTCTTTATCATCCTCAATATGTAGTAAAGCACGTTCAAAGTCATCTAAAACAGGTAACATTGACACCATAACATCTTCGCTTGCCGTCTTAAATAAATCAATACGTTCCTTGGCCGTACGTTTCTTATAGTTTTCAAACTCGGCAAACAAACGCATGAACTTATCTTTTTCTTTTGCCAAATCTTCTTGCAATTGTTCTTCCACACTTAAAGTTTCAGCTTGCGCGTCTTTCGTATTCTCAATGGTATCGTCTTGCATTTGAGGTTCTTCTATAGTTTGATTTTTATCTTTCTTACTCATTTTCTGGATTATTTTATAAATCTTCGATTTAAAGATGGCAAAAGTACTGCCATTATTATTAAAATGTCAAAATGTCACCAAAATATTTTCTTTGGAATTGGAGAAGCCCACAGCAATCTGTATTTTTGTTAACATAAAACATCTAAATAAGACACAATATGAGAACGAAATTTTTAAAATTTTCAATGATTTTGGCAATTGCAATTGCATTTACGAACTGTAAAGATAAAGCAGAAGAAGCAAATACAAGTGATGCAGAAGCTGCTGCTGTTAGCGAAAGTACATCAGAAAAATATACTGTAAATGTAGCAGAATCTACAATTCATTGGAAGGGTTTCAAGCCTACAGGAACACATTCTGGAACGATCAATTTGGAAAATGGCGTGTTTAAAACAGACGATGGCAAACTACAAAGTGGTACTTTTTTAATTGACATGAAATCTATTTCTGTTACAGATTTAGAATCGGGTGATGGCAAAGAAAATTTAGAAGCACATTTAATGGGAACTGTTGAAGGTAAAGAAGGTGACTTTTTTGATGTGACTAAATTTCCTACAGCGGCATTTGAAATTACTGGAACTGAAGCAATGGCAGCTGGAAAAACGAGATTATCAGGTAATTTAGCTATTAAAGGTCAGAAGCATAACATTTCATTTCCTGTAACCATTACCAATGCAGATGGTATGATGACGATAGAAAGTGAAGCCTTTACGATTGATAGAACAACTTGGGGAGTTAACTATGGGTCTAAGTCTGTTTTTGATAACTTAGGAGACAAATTCATCAACGATGATATGGAATTAAAAATTGTTGTAAAAGCGAAGAAAGCATAATCTACAGCATGTAATAAGTAACAAGAGAAAAGCATTCACAATCGTGAATGCTTTTTTTTTCACAAACACTTTTAAGTTGAAATAATTATTTATACTTGTCGTTGATATCAAAACCTTTCATGAGAGTATTCTTAAAATGTAGTTTAATCTTCATATTATTTTTAAGCCTAGTATGCTGTAACAGTTCTTCTGAAAAGAATAGTGATACTTTAAACATGCATTTTGAAGACATTGACAATTTCTGGAATGCCTACGATCAAGCAAAACATTTTAAAAATCATGCAGATCGTGCCAAAATAATTCAAAAAGAATATATTGATAAAGGAAGTAAAGGTTTACAACTACTTATTAAAAAAGACAATTTGACGGCTGCAGATTTCGCAACCTATATAAAAGACACTATCTTCTACAACTCCATTAGAGATGTAACTCTCCATGCAAAAAAAGACAAAAATGCCATAAGAACACACTTAAAATCTTTTGAAACAACCTATTCGAAGGCAAAATTTAATGATATTTATTTTGTAGTTGGCCAGTTTAAAAGAGCTGGAACTGTTATTGATAATAGTATGATTATTGAAATCGAAAAAAATGCAATGAGTCCAATTATTGATTCTGAATTTCTATTTAATGATGATCAATTAAAAAATCTAAATGATTATGCTTCTTTGATTCCTCTTATTGTGCATGAGCAGGTTCATGTGAGTCAGAAAAATATCAATACCCGAAATTTATTATCGAAGTCAATTTGTGAGGGCTCGGCAGATTTCCTTATGTATCTTCAAACTGGGAAATTTCCATTATCAGCTCAGGAGACCTATAATTACGGGGAAGCTCATGAAGGCGATTTATGGATTAAATTCCAAACCGATTTAGACATCAACTATAAGTATATTAAAACAGACTGGTTTTACAATTATGACCGAAAAGACATTCCTCCAGATTTAGGCTATTTTATGGGGTTTAAAATCTGTGAAAAATATTATAATGAAGCATCGAACAAAGAAAAAGCTATAGAATTTATGCTAGATATCGCTAATAGCGAAGAGCTTTTAGAACGTAGTGGTTATAATGGTGGCTTTAAGCCCAATAAATAAAAAGCACAAACAATTAGGTTTGCGCTTTTTATTTCGAGATTACCCTCAATTATAAATTATCCAACTGATTATCTGTACCATCCTCACTAATGGTCCAAAAGAAACCTACAAAGAAAAATTGATCTTGAGCAGGACGTAAAGCACGTCGGTTAAAAACACCATTCATACTTGGTGTATCAGCATATTGGTATCCATTAATATTTTTAAATCCGAACACATTATTAACAGAAAAATACAGGATTTTTTGTTGGCTCAACAAATAGGCCCAATTTAAGCTAACACTGTTAAAACTTTTTGTTTTCTCTCCTAAAAACTCATTAGTATTTGGATTGGTGTAAGGTCTACCAGATCCAAAGGTATAGCTAAAGCCAACCTGGCTTTTCCAATCTTCAATCCAGTATTTTGCCACGGCAGAAAAATTGTGTGTATTAGCGAAATTAGGTTGTGCCCGACTTGGATAATTACGATAATTACGTTCTGTATCTAAGTATGAATAACTCACCCAATAATCGGTGTTTTTAATGCTCTTATTATCTCTCCAAAAAACATCTAATCCTTGTGCAAAACCAGAACCAGAATTATTAAAATTAGAATCGAAGCCTTCAAATTCTGTATCGAACTTTACAAGGTTGTCATAATCTTTCCTATACACTTCGGCTCTGAATATTCGACCATCATTAACATATTGATAATTCATAATATAATGCTTTGTGTTTTGTGTTTCGACTTCTGAATTGAACTTTAAAATTTCGTTACTGGCATTTTGATAAAAATTTCCATAAGCTACAGATAATTGTCCGTTTTCTGAAGTCTTGTATGCAACTGAAACTCTGGGTGCAACATTAAACTCACTAGACAATCCATAACGATCTGCTCTCACTCCTAACTTCATTGCAAAATCTTTGCTGAAGATAATATCTGATTCTACGAAAGCCCCTGTATTGTTATTGTTAAAGCCGTATGATGCGTTAATATCATTACCTATAAATGTTTCGTCAAAATCGGTTGTAAAATGTTCAACACCAAAATTTAACTTAAACCTACTATTAAAACGTTTTTTTAGCTTTAATTTAAAATGGGCAGAATTCTCGTCATCTTCAATATCGTTATCAATAACCGTCACATCTGTTTTGGCAATTGTATAACTCATACCTGAAAGCAGTGACCATCCATTACCTAGCACTCCTTGATAAGAAACATTTGTATAGAAATTCTTATTATTTAGTTTAAACCGTAGGCCATCGGTTAAGTTAATATCCTCCTGTGTTAAATCGAAATTTGACACATCAAAAGCAGCATAAAACTTCAGCATTCCACTATCAAACTTTTGACGAAATACGGCTTCACCCTGTGCACCTTGATAAGGTTTTTCCCAATCATTTCGATCGTCAAATAAAGCTATATATGGCGCTAAGTTGATATATGATGCATTAACACTCAACGATGTCTTTTCCCATTTTTTAGTATGGCCTAGACTTCCTCCCACACTCATTATACCAATGTCTGTTTTTTCTTGATCTGGTTCGTCAATGGTATTTAGTAATAATACACTTGACAAGGCGTTTCCATATTCGGCAGAATATCCTCCTGTTGAAAATGTAATACCATCAAAGAGAAACGGTGAATATCGACCACGTGTTGGTGTATTATTAGCCGTTGGCGTATATGGAGTAAATACGCGAATCCCATCAATAAAAATTTGAGTTTCATTGGCATCACCTCCTCTCACAAATAAACGACCATCTTCAGCAACTGTTGATGTTCCAGGTAATGTTTGCAGGGCGCCTACAAAATCACCTAAAGCGCTAGCTGTTGTTACAACATCTAATGAATTTAATACAGAAACCTTACTGTTATCATTAGCTTCAAAAGTTCCGGCAGAAATAACAACAGCATCTAATGCCTCCATATCTTCCTTAAGTTTTATTTGAAGGTTTTTTAATGTTGATACGTCTCCTACTATAGTTTTAGTTTCATACGATAGAAATGAAATAATCAAGGTTTGAGACCCTGTTTCTTGAGTTCCAAAACTAAAATCACCTTTGTCATCTGTTGTGTCTCCATCATAAGTTCCTTCTAAATAAACATTAGCTCCTATAATTGGTAGATTCTTTGAATCGGTGACTTTACCACTTATTGTTGATTGTGCACATAACATTGATGAGATGAATAGTGCTAAAATTAGTATTAAATTCTTCATTGGTTGATGGTTTTAATTGTTCGTTTTGATTGATGGGTCAAAAGTCTAAAAGAAGTCTAGTATTAAAAATTCTATTTAACCGAATTGTTAAAAATCATTACTGAATTGCATATTTTTGATAAACAATCATTTTATACTATGCTTTCAAAGTCTGAAAAAATCTTTAGTCTTATTTTTTGCACTATTGTTATTATCGAATTAATAACAGGCACCTCTCAAAACTACAGTTCATGGCATTACATTAGTAAGCCTGCTATTGTTATATCGCTATTAGTATTCTTTTGGATGAAGAGTAAACACATAGAGTCGAAACTTAGAAGTTTTGTAGGTTTGGCCTTAGTAGGTTCGCTGGCAGGTGATATTCTTCTCATGTTTGTAGACCAATCACCTAACTACTTTTTGTTTGGGTTAGTTGCTTTTTTAATAGCTCATATTATGTATGTTTTTGCCTTTTTAAAACATCGAAATAAAACCATAAAACCTTTTGGTTTTATTATAATTTTATTGCTCTACGCAACTATGTTATTCTACTTTCTGAAAGATGGGTTGAACGATATGCTCATTCCTGTTATTATTTATATGTTGGTGATTTTAAGTATGTCGACAGCTGCTTTTTTAAGGCGTGGGCGTGTAAACAAACTAAGTTTTATTCTGGTATTTTTAGGGGCGTTATTTTTTATGCTATCTGATAGCATTCTTGCTCTAAACAAATTTTATTCGCCCTTAACACATGCTAATTTTAGTATTATGATTACCTATGCGATTGCTCAGTATTTAATTGTTCTGGGGGTTCTAAAATTAGCCAAAACCTCGCGTTAAGGATAGAAACGGCATCCTTTTTACGACAGCTTAAATCCTCTAAGCCAACGCAAAACATGAACACGTAAAAAGATATAGTGTATAGCCTGACCGACCTTTGCCATTACAAAGGTTGGTAACGCCCAAGGCATTACTTTTTAAAAGGGCGTATAATTAATCTTGCAGCTTTATCAAAATTAATGTAATTGTAAGTCCAATTAAAAAAAACGATAACACGATTTCTAAAACCTACCAAGGACATTAAATGTATAAACATCCATACAAACCATGCAAAAAAACCTCCAAATTTGAAATGTTTAAGATCTACCACAGCTTTATTTCTACCAATTGTTGCCATAGAACCTTTATCATTATAGACGAACGATTTTAAGGGTTTATTACGTATTAAATTAAGAAGGTTTTTCCCCAGAAGTTTCCCTTGTTGAATAGCTGGCTGTGCCACTTGAGGATGCCCGTTTGGATAATGTTCTGTAGCCATGGAAGCAATATCCCCTAAGGCAAAAATACGTTCATAACCTTCAACCTGATTAAAACGATTAACCTTATAGCGATTTGCTCTTTCTATCATTGCCGACGCGTTTAATCCATTAATTGGAGCTCCCGTAACACCTGCAGCCCAAATTAAAGTTTCACTATGCAACACCAAACTAGAATTAGTTGTAACTATTTTTCCATCGTAATCTTTAACAAACGTGTTGGTATGCACATTAACCCCTAAACTTTTTAAAAAGGTTTCAGATTTTTTTGAAGCGTGCTCGCTCATTGGAGGTAACACTCTATTAGCACCTTCCAACAAATGAATTTGCATATCTTCGCTGTTTAAGTCTCTATAGTCTCTTGGAAGAATATGATTTTTAAGTTCAGCTATAGCACCTGCTAGTTCCACACCTGTTGGCCCTCCGCCAACAATAACAAAGTTTAAAAATGCATTCCTATCGTCTTTTGTATTTGCGATAGCCGCCTTTTCTAAATTTTGCAAAATCAAACTTCTAATGTTGAGCGCTTGTGGTACATTTTTCATTGGCATACTATTGGCTTCAATAGCACTATTTCCAAAGAAATTGGTTTTGGTACCAGTTGCTATTACCAAATAATCATAACGAAGGTTTCCAATACTTGTTTGAATTTCATTTTTATCATTATGAATCTGCTGCACTTCTGCCAATCTAAAAAATGAATTTTTATGTCTTTTTATAATTTTCCTCAAAGGATAAGCAATCGAATCTGGTTCTAATCCAGAACTCGACACTTGATATAATAAAGGTTGAAACGTATGATAATTATGTTTATCTATTAGTACGACTTGAACGTCTTTGTTTGCAAGGGATTTTGCTAAATTTACTCCTGCAAAACCTCCGCCAATAATGACAATACGAGGTAGATCTGAGTGTGGAATATTCATATGAAATATGACTTAAAATAACACGTACAAAGATACGATATAAGTACGTGAAAAGTTTATTTTTGAATTAATGTTTAACACAGCTGTAACAAATTAAATTTTAAGACTACTTATAGACAACTAACTGATCAATAATTTGGATAAAGAACTAGAACATAGTTTTGTTGAATTGCTTGAAAAGCATCAAAACATTGTGCACAAAGTATGTCGATTATATACCAATAATCAAGATGCGCATAATGATTTGTTTCAAGAGATTACTATACAATTGTGGAAAGCATATCCCAAGTTTCGTGGTGATGCCAAGTTTAGTACATGGATGTATCGCGTAGGATTAAACACTGCAATTACGCTCTATAGGAAATCTAAACGTAGCATTACAACACAAGAATTTGAGTCGGTTTCTTTTAAAATCAAATCGGAAGATTATGATGATACCGAAGAACAACAACTCAAATTATTATATAAAGCAGTGCATCAATTAAATGACATTGAAAAGGCTTTAGTGTTTTTGTACTTGGAAGACAAAAATTATGGTGAAATAAGCGACACCCTAGGTATTAGTGAAGTTAATGCTCGTGTGAAAATGAATAGGGTAAAGAAAAAATTAAGAACAATATTAAATCCGTAACACTATGGATGAATTAGATTTACTAAAAAAGGATTGGCAGAAACAAGAATCTGCATACCCAAAATTAACTTATAATGAGATTTACAAGATGATTCTTCAAAAATCGTCTTCCATAGTAAAATGGATATTCATTATAAGTATACTAGAATTTGTATTTTGGTTATTTATGGCCATTGGATTAAAAGCCTCTGGCATGAATAAAGAATTCGAAGGTTTACAAAGTGCTACAGGCTTTATTATACTTAGCATAATTTCTTATGCCATTCTTGCCTATTTTTTCTACAGATTCTACATGAACTATAAAACAATCAACACCACAGATAATGCTAAAACTTTAATGGAAAACATTTTAAAAACCAGACGTACTGTAAAACAATATGTTGGTTTTAATCTTGCCGTCTTAGTTATTGGTGTTGCCTATATGATGCCATATGCTTTGAGTCATGATGAATCTACAAAAGCACTTATCGAAGCGGCAGAAGCCAATGGTGACATTTTAAAATATTACCTCGGAGTTGCGCTAGTAACACTTATAGCATTGGTGATTGCCGTAGGTATATTACTCCTTTTCTATTGGTTAATTTATGGACTTCTACTACGCAGTCTTAATAGAAACTATAGAGAACTCAAGAAACTTGAAGTCTAATGATAAATCATATTGACTTTAATGTTGGACATCATATTATTACATATCGTATAAATTGGTTAGGGATTGAAACTGTATTACTCGACAGACAGAGCATTTCAAAAAAACTATCCCTTAGAAAACGAGTACATAGCTTTAATTTAAATATTGATGGAACACTTCAAACATTTCATTTAGAATCTAAACAGCATTTGTTACATGGCAATATTACTGTAAACTTGTTTCAAAATGGAGCGTTAGTAGCGACTAAAATTATAACGCTTTACAACGAAATTAAAGGAAAATCATCTCCTACAGAGCAAACAGATAATTCAGATACAATGTTTTGTATAGGGGTTCTGTTTATTGTATTATCACTAAGTTTTGACTGGTCTAAGTTTTTCCTGTTTTTAGGTTTGATATTTTTATTTGATGCCGTAAGCAAAACTCATGCTAAAACGAAAGCAAGTGGAGAGCAACATAAAGAAGATGTCTCCCCAAAACATTAATTACCAATCTCTAAGTTTATTCAAGCGCTCTTTTTCTTCTAAAACTTCTTGCGGAATAACCTTTAAAAATGAAGGATGCTGTTCGATGGCGAATTCTATTTTTTCAACGATTTCAGCAATAGATTCGTTGTCATAATCAATATCTAAAGGTTCTTTAACCTCAAAAGATTGATATACATTTTTCTTCTTAACACGTAACCCTTTTTTATCAAAAGAACGTCTAAAACCGTCAATAACGATAGGTACAACAATAGGTTTATATTGCTTAATAATATGAGCTGTTCCTTTTCTAATAGGCTTAAATGGTGTTGTTGTTCCTTGCGGAAATGTAACCACCCAACCATCATCTAATGCCTTTTTTATACTTGTAATATCACTCATTTTCACTTGGCGATTAATATTTTGTCCTTTAGAACGCCAAGTACGCTCAATACTAATAGAACCTGTATAAGCAAATATTTTCGGGATTAACCCCGATTTCATGGTCTCCTTTGCCGCAACATAGTACATATTTAATTTAGGATTCCAGAGATAACCAACATTTTTAATATTATCTAATCGACCACTTAAACTTGCATTAAACACGTGAAACATAGCAATCACATCGGCAAAATAAGTTTGATGGTTAGATATAAAAAGCACATTAGTATCTGGCAGATTTTTTATAATATCAGAACCTTCTATTTGAAGTTCGTTAAAGCCTCTAAATCTTCGATGTGTAAGAAGACCTAGGATTCTGATAAGCCATTTCTTTACAAAAAGTATATGTCCAAAAGGGTTTCTTTTAAATAATCCCATTAATTGTTTTGTATTAAGCGGAAAGACAAACTTACAAAAATCTAATATTAAAGGGCTTTTTTTAACAAGTCTTTTAGTTCACTTAGCATCATGGCAGTTGCTCCCCAAACCACATGACCGTTAAGTATAAAAGCAGGAACTTCTAACTCTACTTGATAAGAGGTCATTACTCTAACATCAGAAACATTTCTATCATCTAGTAAATCAATGAGTTTAACTTCAATCAAATCTTCAACCTCATCATCTTGTTTTATAAAACTTGGTGTTTCATTTGTTACCGCTAAAAAAGGAGCCACTATAAAATTACTTGGTGGAATATATAATGATGTCATTGGCTTTAAAACCTCAACAGTATCCATTTCAACACCAACTTCTTCGTATGTTTCCCGTAAAGCCGTGTTTTGAAGGTTGACATCTTCTTCTTCAAACCGACCACCTGGGAAACCTACCTGTGCCGAATGCACTCCTTTATAGGTTTTCCTTAAAATCAGAATTAAAAAAGTATCTTTATGTTTAGGGTAAAACAAAGCCATAACGCCAGCTTTCTTGGCGTGCTTCATTTTTTCTCTATTCTCATTAACCAAATTCCCCCTAAATGGTGGCGACAATTTAAATTGCGAGTCTTCGCCTGGAAGATTTAGATTTTTTATTTTTGATACCGATTTTATAAACGTTTCAAAATTCATTTCCCTTATGAGGTTTTTTGTATTAAGCTTATGTTCTATACTAATTTTCAATTGTGAAGATAAACAATCTCAAAATAAATCGTCTGTAAAAACAATAGATTCTACAGAGGTCAAAATAGAACGTCATACAGAACAAACAGATACCATTTCCGAAGACACAACCGAAGAGTTCTTGTTAACCAAAGACAACACCATGGAGTTTTTTCTTCAGTATGAAAAGGAAAATAAAGAAAATAAAGTGCGTATCGTAACCGATTATGGAAACATTGATATCTTATTATTTAATGAAACGAAATTTCATCGCGCCAATTTTATCTACCTCACAAAAAAAGGCTATTTCGATAACACTCAATTTTATCGTGTCATTGAAAACTATATCATTCAAGGTGGCAGCACAGATGACAGAGATGTTATGCGTAAACGACGCTTTATTGGCAAATACCTGTTGCCTACAGATACCAAAAGAGGATTTCGCCATGATAGAGGTGTCATATCTATGCCAAGTAGTGACATTGATAACCCTTATAAACTGGCTTCTCCATATGAATTCTTTATTACATTAAGAGATGTATATCAATTGGATGGTGATTATACGATCTTTGGAAAAGTGATAAGCGGACTAGATGTTGCCGATAGAATTGCCAATGTAGATACTGATAATTCTGATTGGCCTCTTAAAAACGTATACATAAGGCGTGTCGAATTACTAAACTAAGCCTTCGGTTTTTTTAGATTCGATTTTAACACATTTACAACGATTTAGGTCGTCATTTTTGAGTAACTTCAAAGACTTAAAACCAATACAAATTTCTAATGATTTCAAAATCCCTAAAAACTACGATTATATGTAGTTTAATTCTCTTTGCTAGCTGTAAAGAAGACACCAAAACAGAAGACAAAAAACTTATGAGTGACAATCTATTATTACAAGAATGGACTGGACCATACGAAGGTGTGCCTGCTTTCGATAAAATGGATGTAAAAGACATCAAAGAAGCCATAGAAACAGGAATGGAAATTGGATTAAAAGATGTTGAAGCTATCGCTAATAACGAAGCATCTCCAACCTTTGAAAATACCATTGCCGCACTTGAAGCCTCTGCAGATGAACTTAATCATGTCTTTACTTATTATGGTATTTTAAGTAGCAATATGTCTTCGCCAGAATTTAGAGATATTCAAGGCGAATTAGCTCCTAAACTATCTGAGTACAGTTCAAAAATTTCACAAAACGAAAAGCTATTTCAACGTATCAAAGCAGTTTATGATGCTTCTCAAAAAACACCATTACCTGCTGATCAACAGCGTGTAGTCGATTTAACGTATAAGCGTTTTGAAATGAATGGCGCCAATTTAGATGAAGAAAAGAAAAAGCGTTATGCCGAAATTAATAAGGAATTATCTTCGTTGTACACTAAATTTTCGAATAACGTACTTCATGATGAAGAAAACTATATCACGTATCTCAATAAAAATCAATTAGGTGGATTGTCTGAATCTTTTATCAACTCGGCCGCAAAAATAGCTGCAGATAATGGTCAAGAAGGAAAATATGCCATTACCAATACTCGATCTTCTATGGATCCTTTTCTTACGTATTCTACCGAACGTGATTTAAGAAAAATAGTTTGGACAAATTATTATGCTCGTGGTGATAATGGAGACGAATACGATAATAATAAAATTATTGCTGATATCTTAAAATTACGTAAAGAGCGCGTTGCTCTATTAGGTTATGATAATTATGCCGAATGGCGTTTACAGGATCGTATGGCCAAAAACCCTAAGAATGCAATGGATCTCATGATGGCAGTTTGGCCTGCTGCAATTGCACGTGTAGATGAAGAAGTTGCAGATATGCAAGCTGTTGCCAATGCTAATGGCGACAATATTACCATTGAACCATGGGATTACCGCTACTACGCAGAAAAGGTAAGACAAAAAAAATATGATTTAGACAGTGATGAAGTTAAACAGTATTTACAACTTGATAAACTAACTGAAGCCTTATTTTATACGGCTGGACGCTTGTTTAACTACAAGTTCACACCTGTTGAAGAAGGTAAAGTTCCTGTCTTTCACGATGATGTTAAAGTTTGGGAAGTTACAGACAAGGCTACTGGAAAGCATATTGGTTTATGGTACTTGGATCCTTTTGCTCGACAAGGTAAACGTTCTGGTGCTTGGGCAACAACTTACAGAAGTTACACTTCATATCAAGGCGAAACCAATGTATTAGCTTCAAATAATTCTAACTTTGTTAAACCTGCTCCTGGAGAAGCTGTATTAGTTTCTTGGGATGATGCCGAAACCTTTTTCCATGAATTTGGTCACGCGCTTCATTTCTTTTCAAGTAATGTGAAATATCCAACATTAAATGGAGGTGTTAGAGATTATACCGAATTTCAATCTCAACTTTTAGAACGTTGGTTATCTACAGATGAAGTTATAAATCAGTTTTTAGTACACCACAAAACAGGAGAGCCTATTCCTGCTTCTCTTGTTGAAAAAATCAAAAAAGCATCTACTTTTAATCAAGGGTTTGGTACCACAGAATATTTGGCTTCTGCGCTTATAGATATGAAGTTGCACCTTGCAGACCCAACCAATATAGATATCGATAAATTTGAGCGCGATGCGCTTGCCGAATTAGACATGCCAGACGAGTTACCAATGCGTCACAGAACTCCGCATTTTGGTCATGTTTTTTCTGGTGAAGGTTATGCCACAGCATATTATGGTTATATGTGGGCAGATGTCTTAACCAGTGATGCTTCGGAAGCATTTAGAGAAGCGCCAGGTGGATTCTATGATGAGGAAGTAGCCGATAAGTTGGTGAAATATCTATTTGCTCCTAGAAACTCAATGGATCCTGCCGAAGCCTATCGTCTCTTTAGAGGTCGTGATGCCAAAATTGAAGCATTAATGCGCGATCGTGGGTTTCCTGTACCAACAGAATAATTACATTCCGCACCTTTTATCACATCGTTTGTGATAAAAGGTGTGATTTAGAAGTAACAGAACCGTTTTAAAAACCAGATGACATGCGACTATACTATATTTTTATATGCTTACTGTTAATTCTTGGTTGTAAAAACTCAGAAGAAAAAAATAAGGTTCCAATTTCCGAAGAACAGTGCATCAAGACTATTTTAGAACAGGATAGTATTTTAGGGAATATTAGAAACCATGCTACCGAAACCCTTTCGCTTAATACAACAATAACGAACTATACTGACAGTTTAAAGGATTTAGACTTTAATTATTGCCCAGACGACTTTAGTAACGCCTTTCAAACCCATATAGACGCTTGGATTGCTATGAAAACGGTAACTGACAATTATTCTAATTTAAGAGGTGAAATGCACGATGTCTTTGATCAAATTGAACTAAGCAAGGATTCTGTAGCCTTTAAAACAAAATTAAAAGCTATTTGGGACACTTGGAAAACCATAGAAGAACGACAACAGTAATTGGGACCTATTCTTCCTTTTTATACAAACTTGGCAGGCTAATTTTAAGTTTTACAGCAAGAAGTCTAACGATAATCACAATAAGTCCGGCGATAACAAAAATAAAATTAGTATCAGCAACAAATTCACGAAGTAAGAAATATGCTAAACCGCCCAATATACAAGCTGTTGCATAAATTTCTTTTCTGAAAATCACAGGTATTTCGTTACATAAAATATCTCTTAAAACGCCTCCAAAACTTGCGGTCATTGTTCCTAAAGCAATACAAATAATAGGATGCAAGCCAGCTCCCAAGCCCGCCTCAATACCTACAACTGTGTATAATCCAATACCAATAGTATCAAATAAAAAAAGCGAACGTCTTAAATAGCCTATCTGTTTCTTAAGGACAACAGCAAAAACTGCAGATGCTATAATCACATAAACATAGGTCATATTAGTCATCCAGGATACTGGAGTAACACCAATCATAATATCGCGAAGTGTACCTCCTCCTACTGAAGTAACAAAGGCTATAATGAGCACACCAAAAGCATCCATGCGCTTATCTAATGCCACTAAAACTCCAGAAATAGCAAAGGCAATAGTTCCTAAGATATCAACGACTTGAAAAAACATAATACGTTCTTTTTCTTTCTACAAAAGTAAGTTGCAAATTTGGTATATCCTTGGTTAAGTTAATTTATTTAGGAGTGTCATAGAACAGTATCAGACAAGTCTTTCAAGCACATTTAATGAAAATCAGAACATAACAGTCTGTTTTTACATTCTTTGAGTGTAGTAGTTATAATCTTTAAGTATCGTATCTATAAATTCAATATCACTAGAATTGAAATCTTTAATTTCGACAACTTCAATAATCTTTTTTCTCAATTTAATGAGTGTTTCATAATCTTTAGAAGCCCTAGCTTTTACAAAAGTTTCTTTAATGATTCTTGCATCATTATCTGAGAGTTTAATAACATTTGGATACTTAGGCGTATACGCCTCGTCAAGTTCTTCAAGTATAGTATGGCTAATATTAACTTTATTCTTTAATGTAATTACAGAGGTTCCTGCTGTCATATCCCCAAAGCGCTGACTTCGTTTACTTAAAACAACGGTAATTAACGCTACTACAGATCCAAAAATAGGTCCAATCAAGTTTAAATCAACAATCCTAAAAATCCAGCGCACAAAGAAATCACCAATTCCAGCTTGGTAACCATCTATTTTTACCACTTTAATTTTAATAATTCGCTTACCAATAGTTTGACCATCCAATAAAGATTCAAACAAAAGCGTGTAGCACATTACGGGTAATAAAAAACACATATAAATTGCCCTTTGCGACCAATAATCCATATCGGCAATGGCATCGTTCCATTCAAATACATTGAATACAATTTGAAATGCCACAACGATATAAGCAATTTTAATAACCCAATCTATGGTGTAAGCCAAAATGCGCTCACCAACACTTGCTGCGACGAAGGTTATATTGACGTTTTGTGTCGTATTTATTTGTAACTCTACCATTAATTGCTTTAATTTGAATGCGTATGAGAGAAGTTGCATTTATCAAACAAAATAAAGAAAAATGGCTCAATTTTGAAAAAGCTATTTTTGGAAAAAGTCTTAAAAATCCTGATGAATTAGCATCACTTTATGTTCAGTTGGTAAATGATTTGTCTTACGCTCAAACTTACTATCCCAAAAGTAAAACAATTCTTTATTTAAACAACCTAGCGGCCAAAGCTTTTCAAAAAATTTACAAGACAAAACGGGAAGACACTAATCGCTTTGTGCATTTCTGGAAAGTTGAAGTTCCACTTATTATTTACGAATATAGACGTTATGTTCTATATGCATTCATCATATTCTTGAGTTTTGTTGCTATTGGTGCTCTTTCTGCTGCCAACGATGATTCGTTTGTGCGCCTAGTTTTGGGGGACGGTTATGTGAACAGTACTTTAGAAAACATAGAATCTGGAGACCCTGTTGCGGTTTATAAAAGTGGCAGTAATTGGGGAAGTTTTATTGGAATCACTCTTAATAACCTTCGAGTAGGCATGCTAGCCTTTGTTCTGGGTATTACAGGTGGATTAGGTACGGCATTTGTTATGCTCGAAAATGGCATTATGTTGGGATCATTTCAATATTTCTTTTATCAAGAAGGGGTGCTTTGGGAAAGCGTTAGAGGGGTTTGGATTCATGGTGCTATGGAAATTTTCGCTATTGTTATAGAAGGTGCCGCCGGATTAATACTTGGCGCAAGTATTCTTTTTCCTAAAACATATTCTCGATTAATATCTTTTAAAACAGGAGTGAAAAATGGTATTAAAATTTTAATAAGTACATTTCCTTTTACTATCGCAGCAGGTTTTTTAGAAGGCTATGTTACTAGGTATTCTAATACAATGCCTAATTGGTTGTCTGTTGGAATCATTTTATTCACCTTAAGTCTCATATCATACTACTATTTAGTTTATCCTTTTATAGTGAACCGAAAAAGAAAACAAGCATATGCAATTATATAAATCAAGAGGGTTTGGTGAATTTTTCCAAGACACCTTTTCATTTTTAAAACAAAATGGAGGACATCTCTTTAAAAACTTCTTTATTATCAACGGGATCTTCCTGATTATTTTAATGGCAATGAGCTATTTTTCAGGTAAATTCTATACAGACATACTTTTTAGCGGCCTTAATGGTACATCCAATGTTATTGATGACTATTTAAATCAAAATGGGGCAATATTCTTTTTGTTTGCGTTTCTATTTATAGTTATTGGATTGATTGCAGGTATCATTTCATATTCATTTATGCCAATATATTTAAAGTTATATGCTGCGCATAATGGGAAACACTTTTCGGCATCAGATATTATAAATGTTTACAAAGATAATATTGGGAAAATGTTAATTTTCCTGGTGTGTGGTATACTTATTGCCATTCCCCTTGCCATATTTTTGGGCTTATTAGCTTTTGTACTGACCATAACAATAGTTGGTATTTTAGGATTGCCGCTCCTTGTTGGTGGCGTAGCCTTATATTATCAAGGCGCTTTAATGGAATACTTTGATAATAAAAGAGGCATTTGGGAAAGTTTTGGCTATTCATGGAAATTAATGAGTTCCAAATTTTGGGCAGTTGTTGGTTGTGCTGGATTATTTTATGTCATGAGTTATATTATTCAATATATAGTGGCACTTATACCCTACATTTTTGGGATGTTAAATCTATTTACTGATATTCAGCCTGGTGTTAATCCAGATCCCGAAGAAGTTAGTAGATCCTTAACTGTTATGATGCTTATGGTATCGATGCTTACCTTTATTGTGAGCACGTTTCTGGGCGTGATTATGCAACTCAATCAAGGTGTTATTTTTTATGGTCTTAAAGAAGATCATGAAAATATTAATACTAAAAGTGACATTGACTTAATTGGATCTGGTGAGTAGATATATGTACTTACATATGATCCTTCTTCTCTTTGGAATAACTTACAATTCCAATACTGCCACTTTTGAGGATTTATCTGGTTTTAAAACAGTTCAGGATTCTGTATATATTGATGTTGATCCAATAGATAAACGCGAGTATACTGACCTCAAGGACAAATACGACAGTAGCGAGTTCATCTATGAACGTACAGCCAAAAACTCAGGTTGGTGGACCCGATTTAAACAATGGCTCTCTGACGTTTTTAGAGATCTTTTCAATATTAATTCTGATGCCAAAGCAGCCGATATTACAGATGTCATACTTAAGATATTTTATATTGTAATTGTTTTGCTTGTCGTCTTTTTTATTGTTAAAGCAGTACTAAATAGAGAAGGCAGTTGGGTATTTGGAAAATCATCAGACAAGAGTATAATTCCGGTCACAGATGTAGAAAACAACATCTTCGAAACCAATTTTGTAACGCTTATAAAAGACGCAGAGCATAACAACAATTATAGATTGGCGATTAGATATTATTACTTGTGGTTACTTAAGACACTTTCAGAAAGCGAAATCATAGATTATGATGTAGAAAAAACCAATAGTGATTACTATAACGAAATAAAAAATGAAAGCACTAAAAAAGAGTTTTCATACACATCATACTTATACAACTATATATGGTATGGTGAATTTGATATTGACAATACACGGTTCAATAAGGCAAAAACTGCATTTACTCACTTTTTAAATTCGATTAAGAAATGAGTAAAACATTAAAAATATATCTAGGGATTTTAGCACTACTATTAGTGGGATTAGCGGCTGTTGAATTTTCTCGACCAAGACCTATAAATTGGAAAAAAACCTATAACGAAAAACATAAAACCCCTTATGGAACTTTTATATTTTATGAAGAGTTAAGTACTCTATTTCCTGATAGCGAAATAGAAAACATTAGAGCAACACCATACGAGTTTTTCGATAATCTTTATAGTTGGAAAGACAGCGTGTATTTGACATCAGGAACATATATGATCATTGACGAATACCCAAATATTGATGGAACCTCTGCTCAAGAATTATTAGACTTTGCATCCTATGGCAATGACATATTCATGTCTAGCAATTACTTTCCAAATAAGTTACTAGATTCTTTAGGTTTCAAAATTAAAAACGATTTCGACTTTGAAGGGCAATCTCAATTCTCATTTAGTAACCCTGCGCTCAAAAATGATTCAATTACTATTGAAAAAGGTTTAAGTAATATTTATTTTTCTGAAATAGACACCTCATATACTACTGTATTAGGTTATCAAAAATTTGATGATTCAGAGCATGTAAATTTTATAAAAACATCTTGGGGAGATGGTTATTTTTACTTGCACTTGCAACCAACGGCATTCACTAATTATAACCTTCTTAAAAAATCAAATCGTAAGTATGCATCAGCAGTTATGTCTTATTTAAAAGACGACACGATTTATTTTGACTCAAGAAATAAAACCAGACAAAGTTTAAATGACTCTAAATTACGCTTTATATTTAGCCAACCTGCCTTACGTTGGGCCTGGTATACCGTACTTATAGCAACGCTACTATTTATGATATTCAATGCTAAAAGAAGGCAGCGTATTGTAAACATAAAGGTACCTCTTAAAAACACAACGGTAGCCTTTATAAAAACAATTGGTAATCTTTATTATGAAACCAAAGACCACAATAATTTAATTGAGAAAAAAATTACGTATTTCTTAGAGTATATACGCAGAGTCTATTACCTAGAGACTCAAATTTTAGATGATAAATTTGTGAAAAACTTATCTTTAAAATCTGGTAAAGAAGAAAGCGACGTTAAAAAATTAATTAATCAAATTGTACATTTAAAAGCCAAGACAACTTGCAACGAAGGTGATTTGTTAAGACTAAATAAAGCTATAGAAGATTTTTATACCAAATAATTATGGAAGATATAAACGACAACAAAAACGAAGATTTAACTCCTAAGCACGAGCATTCTGAAACATCATCGGAAAATTCTAATACATCACCAATAGATGACCAATCTTTGCCAGCTGAAACGGATATTAGTTTTAAAAATCGTATTGATTTAAGTGAACTACAAGAAGGCATTGCTCTTATTAAAAATGAAATAGGCAAAGTCATTGTTGGTCAAAAAGGGATGATAGACATGCTCATTGCTTCCATTTTAGCCAATGGACATTCACTCATCGAAGGTGTTCCTGGTGTAGCCAAAACCATTTCTGCTAAGTTATTGGCAAAATCTTTAGCTATCGATTTTAGTAGAATTCAATTTACGCCAGATTTAATGCCTAGTGATATTTTAGGGACTTCCGTTTTCAACATGAAAAACTCGGAATTCGAATTTAAAAAAGGCCCTATTTTCTCCAATATGATTCTTATTGATGAGATTAACAGAGCACCTGCCAAAACACAAGCGGCTTTATTTGAGGTTATGGAAGAGCGCCAAATTACTATTGATGGCAATACATTTAAAATGGAATTACCTTTTATCGTTTTAGCCACGCAAAACCCCGTTGAGCAAGAAGGTACCTATCGTCTACCAGAGGCTCAGTTAGACCGTTTTCTATTTAAAATAGACATCGATTATCCTAACGCAGATGAAGAAGTTGAAATCTTAAATAGAGAACAAAACTTGAAAGGCACCCTTAAAACAGATCAGGTAAAAGCGCATTTAAGTCGTGCTCAAATTAGTACATTTCAAGGTTTGGTAGAACAAATCATTATTGAATCGCATCTTATTAAATATATTGCCGATATTATTGTGAATACACGTAGTAATCCATTTTTATATCTAGGTGCTTCACCAAGAGCTTCAATCGCTATTTTAAAGGCAAGTAAGGCCTTTGCCGCTATGGATGGTAGAGACTTTGTAACTCCAGAAGATATTAAGCGTGCGGCAATCCCTGTGCTACAGCATCGTGTTATTGTAACACCAGAACGAGAAATGGAAGGCGTTACTACCAAACAAATTATAAAACAAATCATAGAAGCTGTAGAAATACCACGATAAGACTAATGGAACAAACGCAACATTGTAAACTTTGTGATCATAAAATCGTTGATTATATGACAGGTACACTCTGTGGCTTAACTGGTAAAAAACCTGATTTTCAGGATAAGTGTGGTGTTATAAAATTAGAGTCCGAATTCAAAGAACAAATAGAAAAAGTAAATATTGAATATGAAAGCGTTCTAAAAACAAAAACTGATACGATTGGACATATTATCATGTACTCTGTTATAGCTCTTGCCCTGTTTATTGGAGGTTTTCTTATCGGGAAATATGTTTTCGATAGAGGTGTAATTTCAACAGTTCCTTTAATTATTATGGGCATCGGATTAGGACCTTTGGCCATTGCATTTGCACCATTGAACAAATACTTAACCGATTTAAAAATCGCTAAGAAGAAAAAAGACACTTTAGATACTTTATGTGGTAAGTATGGTTATCATTACGACATTAATATTGTACACCATACAGATAGCCTAGGAAACAAGTCATATGACACCAAACTAAATATTAGAAAAACAAGTAACACGTACTAAAAAAACTATTAATCAATTTGAAACGCACCAAACCTTTTTACTTACAAAATCGATTCTTTTATGCTTGCATCGCTATTATAGTGTTGTTTGTACTGAGTTTCATATTCCCTAGAGGTTTTGCGATTGTAAAATTATTGGTACTTCTTCTTGTGGCCCTTACCCTTTTAGACACTATTGTTCTATTTGCAGCTAAAAATGGTGTTATAGGTCGGCGTGTGCTCCCAGAAAAGTTTTCAAATGGGGATGAGAATCCAATACATATCATTATCAACAACTATTACACGTTTAATGTTAACATCACGATTATTGATGAAATTCCAGAGCAATTTCAGGTTAGAGATTTTAATATCAAACGACAACTAGAAGCCTCTAGTACGTCAGAAATAGAATATAGATTACGACCTGTTGAACGTGGTGAATATCACTTCGGAAAATTAAATATCTATGTTACTTCGGTCTTTGGCTTAATTGCACGTCGCTTTACTTATAATGACAAAGCTATGGTACCAACCTACCCTAGTTTTATGCAATTACGCAAATACGACCTTCTTGCTATTAGTAATAATTTACACCAATATGGTATAAAAAAAATACGTAAGATTGGGCATACCATGGAATTTGAACAAATCAAAGACTATGTTTTAGGTGATGATTTACGTACCATAAATTGGAAGGCAACAGCTAAACGAAATCAACTCATGGTAAATCAGTTTCAAGATGAAAAATCTCAACCGATATACTCTATAATTGATAAGGGTCGCGTTATGAAAATGCCATTTGACAGACTCACACTTTTAGATTATGCCATTAATGCTTCGCTAGTCATTTCTAACGTCGCCTTAAAAAAACAAGATAAAGCTGGAATTCTTGCCTTTTCAAAAAAGGTTGAAAATATTGTTGTCGCCGAAAAGCGTACATCTCAAATGAATCTCATTTTAGAAACCTTATACAACGTTAATACCGATTTCTTTGAAAGTGACTACAGTAGACTCTATGCTGATGTTAAACGAAATATCACACACCGAAGTTTAATGCTATTGTATACTAATTTCGAAACTTTAGATGGTTTACACAGACAACTACCCTATTTAAAAGGCATTGCTAAAAGTCATCTATTGGTGGTCATTTTCTTTAAAAACACCGAGCTCAACCACATAATTACAGAAAAAGCAGAAACAGTGCAACAAGCCTATGACAAGGTTATTGCCGAAAAATTTGCCTTTGAAAAACGACTCATTGTGAATGAGCTTCAAAAATATGGTATTCAATCTATTTTAACATCTCCTCAAAATCTAACGATTGATACCATTAATAAATATCTGGAAATTAAAGCAAGAGGTTTACTTTAATGCTCATAAACCTTTACCATCCAAATAACCAATAACGGCAAAATATTTTACCTTTATAACAATAGTCAAAACAGGTTAGAATGGTAAATGATATTTCAGAATTACATTGCAACAACGCTGGGTTAATTCTTTGCCATCCATTTCTTATTGAATTATTTAAAACAAATGATTATTTAGATGTGCGTCATTGTTTTAAAAATACTGACAACCAAATACGCGCTGTTCTATTATTAAATTTCATGGCTAATGGAAAAGACTATAATCTAAATTCATTAGATTTAATCATCCAAAAGTTGCTCTGTGGTATGCCTATCAACCATACATTACCAGACCACATAACATTATCAACTACCGAAAAAAAGTCGGCATTAGAGTTACTCGAAGCCTTAATAGGACATTGGAAGAGCCTAAAGCAATCAAACATCAATGTATTAAGAGATCAATTTTTGCGTCGTCCAGGTTTGCTAAGGTTTAACAATACCTGCGAATTAGCTATTCAAAATAATACGATTGATATTTTACTAGATAATGTACCATGGGATATCAATAGAATTACATTGCCTTGGCTACCCAAAATGATTCTAGTAACTTGGAGGTGACATTTGTTTTAATAATTACTTTAGACAACCTAATATACATATATCAATGAAAAAAAAGCAAACTAAAATTTCCAAGGTGCAAGAGCAAGGAACTCTCGGTATTGCTTATTTAAAAACCATATGGTCATCTACTATACTTAAAAAACAAGGGATACAGAATAAAAATATAGAACTAAAACACAATTATGTAACAGCAGTGTTCGATGCGCTTGGTATTGGTATAGAACCTACGTTCAAATACATTTACGAACAGTCACCTTCATTCGAGTCCTTTGAAAATTGGGTTAGAGACCATGGAAATTTATCATCAGAAATGATTGCTATGGTTAATGTAGCTATCCTAGGTTCAGAATCAGAGGTTAAGAAAACACCATATGAAGACGCTATACTAGACGATAAAGCCATAGCACATTGGGAAAAAGAAGGTTATGTTATTATTCCAAATGCCATTTCTAAAACAGATTGTAAAGCAAGTTTAGATCTCATATACGGATTATTAGAAATTGACCCAAACAATCCAGCAACTTGGTATAACGATCATCCTTTAAAGCAAGGTATAATGGTGCAATTATTTCGTGATCCTCAATTGGATAAAAATAGGTTTTCAAAGAAAATTCATTCGGCCTATAAACAACTTTGGAATCGCAATACATTAATTGTGAGTAATGATCGTGTGAGTTTTAATCCTCCTGAAAATGAAAACTACCAATTCCCAGGTCCTAATTTGCATTGGGACGTAAGTTTAAAACGACCTATTCCTTTCGGACTTCAAGGCTTACTCTATTTAACAGATACACCAGCAAACCAAGGTGCTTTTACCTTAGTACCTGGCTTTCATAAGAAAATAGACCAATGGTTAGAGCATTTGCCAAGCACAGTAAACCCTAGAACATCTAACTTACAAGAACTAGATCCGAAACCCATTGCTGCAAATGCTGGTGACTTCATCATTTGGAACCAGATGTTACCACATGGCAGTTCTCCAAATACTGGGACAAAACCAAGAGTAGTTCAGTATATTAATTACCAACCTATAGATAGAGAGATAGCAAACGAGTGGATATAAAAAAAACAGACAAGTCTGTCCGTTTTTAAAAAATTTGTATATCTTTGTCCTATGAAACATGCTTTAGTTAAAGATCATATCATACAAACCGCTTCTCATTTATTCTATCAAAATGGATATAACCTAACTGGAATTAATGAAATCATTAAAGAAGCTGGTATCGCTAAAGCAACACTTTATAATCATTTTAAGTCTAAGGAAGCTATTTGTGTGGCCTATCTTCAACACAAAAACAGCTTATTTATTGAGGAGATAAAAGTCTTTGTTGATGCTAGACCTTCTGGAAAGAATCGCATATTGGCACTGTTCGATTATTTAGAGGCGTTTTTTAACTCAAAAGAGTTTAACGGTTGCTGGTGTATTAATACAATTTCTGAAATCCCAAAAGAAAACGTCCATATCAGAGATGAAATATTAAAGCAAAAACAAGTCTTGATGCGTTATATTTCAGAATTAATTAATAACAACCTAGATACGAGTTCGGAAGAACAAAGTAACGGCATGGCAAAACAAGTGTACCTATTATATGAAGGTGCTGTATCTGAAAGTTATCTACAAAATAATATATGGCCCATCGAGTCGGCCAAAACCATATGCAATCAACTATTATAAAGTTAAAAAAATTTAAACTAAAAAAGACAGACTTGTCTGTCTGTAATTAAACACAAATCTCAATTATGAAAACATTTCAAAACAAAACAGCACTTGTCATTGGAGGAACCAGTGGTATCGGTTACGAAACAGCACAACACTTATTAAACGAAGGTGCAACAGTACATATTGTAGGTAGGTCTACAGGAAAAGTACCAGACCAGGCCCAACTCATAAAACACACTATCGACATCACAGAGACCTCAGAAGTAGAAGCACTCATCTCAAAAATAGAAGACTTAGACAATCTCGATTACCTTGTAAATGCCTCTGGTATATTTGGTCCAAAGTCATTTCTAGATCATACAAAACAAGATTATGATTCTTATTTGGATCTTAACAGAGGCTTCTTCTTTATCACTCAGTCTGCCGCACGAAAAATGAAGGAAACCTCTGGAGGTTCTATAGTTAATGTAGGTTCAATGTGGGCAAAGCAAGCTGTAAAAGCAACGCCATCATCAGCATATTCTATGCAAAAAGCTGGCTTACATTCATTAACACAGCACTTAGCCATGGAATTGGCCGATTATAACATTAGAGTTAATGCTGTATCTCCTGCTGTTGTGCAAACACCTGTTTATCATGGTGTTTTTGGCGGAAAAGAGGAAGCAGAAAAAGCATTAGAAGGGTTTAATGAATTTCATCCTATTGGTAGAAATGGTACACCACAAGATATTGCAAACAGTATAACATTCTTACTATCTGACAAAGCTTCGTGGGTTACTGGAGCCATTTGGGACACTGATGGCGGTGTTACTGCAGGACGAAATTAACACACTCTAAATCAACAAAAAAGGCACATCAATTTTAATCGATGTGCTTTTTTTTTTACAATTCGGACATAAAAAACGACGATTCGGTTAGTCTCTTTATGCAAAGTCTTCATTTCGTTTGATATTTGACTCATCAATAACAAACAAACCATTTAAAACATCATATCATGAAAACTTTATTTTTATCAATCGCACTAACATTAGTATCAACTTTAGGTTTTGCTCAAGACTCAAAAGGACAAACCATAACGGTAACCATTGAAAATGCTAAAAACGATACAGGGAAATTATTAGTATCCTTAAACACAAAAGACACGTTTATGAAAGGTCCGGGAATTCAAAATGCCGAATCTAAAATTAAAGACGGAAAGGCTACTATTACTTTTGAAAATGTAGCGCCTGGAGACTATGCCATTATGGTATTGCACGATGAAAACGAAAATCAAAGAATGGATTTTGAAGACAATGGAATGCCAAAAGAATCTTACGGAATGTCCAACAATCCAAGAAGCTTTGGTCCTCCAATTTATGACGATGCCAAATTTACCTTAGCCAACGACGCTATTAAATTGTCTATCAGATTTTAATATAAAATTCATCAATCAATCAATCAATCAATCAATCAACCAGTTAGTTAATCAAGAAAAGAACCTTAATAAGGTTCTTTTTTTTTTACCAATACATTCTGAATAAAATATTTGGTGTAAATCCAATAGAGAATCTATCTATGGTTTCGATTTCAGAATTAAAATCGTTGTTGCCTCGATATTCTCTACTAATGAGATTTTTATTATTGTAAACGTTTCGTATAGAGAATCCAATTTTGGCTCTTAATTGACTTTCTGTAGAAAATTTAAACGCATAAGTGGATGATATATCCAATCTATGATAATTTGGCAATCGTTCTGTATTAATACCATTGTTAAACTCCAAACCATCTACACCATTTGTAGAAGCTGTATATGGTTTTCCCGTTTGCCATCGCCACCCTAAGGCCACTTGAAAATTTGATAATTTATAACTAAGCGATGTTGTAACGGCGTGTCTTACATTAGATCTAGAATCGAAATACTGATCATTATTCAAATTTTGATACTTACTTTCAGAATTATTAAAAGAATAACTAACCCAAGAATTAAAAGCCCTAAATCGTTTTCTCAGAAAAACGTCTACGCCATAAATTCGCTGTTCTCCTAAATTAAATTGACTGTTATTCGGATTAAGAAACCCAAATGAAAGTGCTGTAATATCATCTAGTGTTTTATAATAATTATCCACATCTAAGGTCCAACCGTTTTTTGTATATATAAATCCGGCAGAAACTTGCTTACTTTTAATTATTGGAAACTCCCGACCATTGGCTAATCGCCAAACACGATTTTCTAAAGATAAATCACTAATTATGGTCTCATCTATTTCGCTAATCACTTGATTCTTAATTTCTCCTGAAATTTGAATCTTTATGTTTTTGAATAGCTGTTTATATAATAACAACCTAGGTTCAATCCTAACAGTTTCAAGTTCCTCAAAATATGATGCCCTTATTCCCAAGGATACATCAAAGAGTTTCGAATTTTTATAGTTGTAATTACCATAAAGGGCATGAGATTTCACAACCGTTTTATCTTCATCTAAAACAAACTCTAAGTTGGTTGTATTTAAAAATGCATAGCCAACATCCTTTAATGAGAATTGATACCCCAGAGTTGCTGTATTTTGCGTATTTATTTGTTGTGTAAACTCTGTGGAAATACCAGAATCGAAAATAACATTTCGCTTTTCAAAGTCTGACACTTGCGTTTCATTTTCCGAGGTAATAAAATTGTAATTCAAATTATATTCTGAAAAATAAGCAGTTGTATTTTGACTTAGCCTAGAATTCCATTGCTTGTACCAACCTACACCATAACCATAATTTTTAATAGACATTATATCATTAAAACTTTCATTGGTATTAGAATCTCCAACCGTATAATTAAGTTGGTTGTCTATTGAAATTAAACTTGCATACAGACTATTATTAGTATTTGGTTTGTAATTCAGTTTGATATTATAATCTAAAAAACTAAAATCATTATCGGGGTTGTCTCCATCTTCTATTTTGGTGCTCTCAAACACTTTATCTGCAAGTTTATCGAAAGTATAAGATTGATAAAGGCCAGTATAACTTGATCTAACGGACGCCTGAATACCCAGTTTATTTTTAATAATTGGCATATCAATGAAGGCATCGCCATTAATACCATTAAACCCAAATTGTGCACTCATTCGGTTTTCAATGGAAGATGTCGTTTTCATTGAAATCACACTAGAGGCTCGTTCGCCATAGCGCGGATGAGAGCCTTTATTTATAAAAGTAATCGCTTTGGTAGCATTTGGATTAAACGGAGAAATCATTCCAAAGAGATGTCCTTTATGATAGATATTAATACCATCCCAAATTAATCTATTCTGATCCATCTTACCGCCTCTAACCAAAAAACCAGAAGCTGTTTCATTTGGACTAACAACTCCTGGTAGTAATTGAATACTTTCTAAGACATCGGGTTCTGTGAGACCCGGCAAAATTCCTAGGCTTTTGGGACTAATTTCATAGGACCCGTCTTTCCGTTTGGATATCCCTTTGGTGAGATAACTATTAATAATAATTTTTTCAAGTTCTTGAACATTGACTTGAGTTTCAGATTTATTAACGATAATATATCTGTTTGCTATAATTTCAAACGTTAAGCCCGTTTGCGCTTCAATAGCTTTAAGAACTTGTTTTAATGTTCGCTTTTCTTTTTTTAAACTAACTGTTTTCTCTTTTATAACGGCATCTTTATATGAAAATCGTACGTCATAAATATCTTCAATAAGATCAAAAGCAGTTTGAATATTTTCAGTTTCAAAATTGATGTAAAACTTAGCCTCTTCTTGCGAAAAGGCTAAAACAGGTAGAATTAGTAAAATGCAGTTAATCAATTTCTTCACTTTGTGCTCAAATAGATGTTTCCTTTTTCTTTTTCAACGTATCTTATTTGTAGAGATTTAAACACTGTTTTTAAAGCTGTGTCTAAGTCACTGTGAGTAAAACTACCCGTATAAATTATAGTTTTATCAATATTTTTAGCCTCAATAACCACATTAAACTGTGATTCTAATGCCGAAATAACATAGTTTAATGGTACACTTTTAAAAGTACTTTCTCCGTGTATCCATGTTGGATCTGCTTCTGAAGTTTCCCATGTTTCTAAGCCATGGCCATTAATTCTTCTTACAGAATATGTTGGCAACAAGACGTGAGTTTCACCTTTGGATAGGACGCTCACTTTTCCTTCAAAACAAACCACTTCAAATAAATCGCTTACTGAGTTAACATTAAATTGCGTTCCTAAAACTTTAACTTCCCCATTGGTAGTTACAACAGTAAACGTGCTTCCTTTTTTTACTTTAAAATAAGCCTCACCATCTAGTGTCAATGTTCTATTAGAAGCCCAATCATCTTCATTATATGTCAATGTAGACTTTGAGTTTAAAATAACTTCAGACCCATCTAATAATGCGACCGTTTTATATTCGCCATAGTTAGTTTCTATCGTCTTAACATCATCTCCTAAAGTAAAAAACAATCCAAAAAACAACACAATAGAGGCAGCAATGCCAATAAACCAACTATTCGTATTTAATTGACGAACCTTGGTATGTTTTTGAGAAATTCGATCTGAAATATTAGCAAAAGAATCATCGATAGACCCTTCTAATCTCTCATGAGTCTCTATTCCTTTTTTTAGTTTTAAATAAGAATTAAACTCTTCTTCTGTCACCAAAGCTTTCAGTACATCATTAGAAAGTTCTCCTGCTAACCATTTAGCCAAGAATGTCTCGTTATCGTTATGTAAATCTTGTTGTTCCATGCGTATTCTAATATAAAGACAATTACAATTAATAAAACCCTACCGTAAATGTTTATTTTTTTTAAATATTACCAATCTCCTCCCTAATGACCACCAAAGCCAGGTGCATTCGTTTTTCTACAGCTTTTATTGAAATATTTAATTGTTGAGCAATATCTTTATATTTCTTTTTTTCAATTCTATTTAATAAAAACACCTCGCGTTGCTTATCTGGCAGACCATTGATGGTTCGATCTAGCTTATCCATAAATTCCTTTTCTAACATGATAAACTCTGGAGATTCATTAGTGGTTTTATGAATTAAACCTTGTTGGTGTTTTTTAATAACATTTTCATGTTTCACCGAATTTAAAAATGTATTTGACGCGACTGTATACAGATAACTCTTCACCTTATCATAATTTACCTTTTCACAATTATCCCAGAGTTTAATAAATGTCTCTTGCAGAATATCTTCGGCCTTATCTATATCTTGAGTTTTGAAAAATATAAACCGTCTTAGATCTTTCGCATACGTTTTATAGATGGATTCAAAAGTTTCAGAATGACATATTTTATGTTGATCTTTAGGCATTATTTGGTTTGAAAGTGAATGCATCAAAACTAAATAAAAAAAATTTAGAGTGAAAAGTAGGGTATTTTTTTTGACAGTTGTCTTAGTTATGATTGATCGACAAAAACATATTTAATCTAAAAATTGCTATGATGAAAAATTTCAAATTATTTCTTTTAAGTTTCGCTTTAATTGCGAGCGTTTTTACGTCATGTACAAATGACGAACCAGTAATTGAAGAACAAAACATAGATGAAAGTGCGTCTATTACAACGTCTTTATCTCAGTTGAGACTTCAATTCAATTCTCAAGGAAATATGATTCCTACAGAAAACCCTACCGGAAATATCGTTTTCGATTTCTGTTTTGACTTTGTATATCCATTGAACCTTTCTTATAATAACGGAACTACAGTGGCTGTAAATAGTCTTGAAGATCTAGTTGAAGTTTTAATAAACTCTACAGACGATTTATACATTAATGGCGTTGCATTTCCTTTTGATGTAGAAACTTATAATGACGATTCTGATGCCATTGAAGTGGTAACAATTAATAATGAAGAAGAATTTGCAGATTTATTAGATGACTGTGATTTTGACGAACAAGATTGTGAGTGTTTTGAAGACTACAACCCTGTTTGTGTGGAAGTTGTGGCTCCAGATGGCGAAACATTTTTAATGACTTACCCGAATGCATGTTATGCAGAGTGCGATGGATTTACGCAAGAAGATTTCGCCGAAAACTGTGAAGAAGATTACAATTGCCCTGGTGGAACAGATTGTTTTACATTTAATTTCCCATTAACAATTATCACAGATGACAATGTTGAAATTACTGTAAACTCACAAGAAGAACTAGATACAGCATTATACGACGCTTACTATTTTGATTTTGTTTACCCATTTGAAGTAACATTAGCTGAAGATGAAGAAGTTGTTACTGTAAACAATGTTGAAGAATTTGAAGATATTTTAGAAGATTGTTTTGGCGACTATGAAGGAGGTAATGAATGTGATGAGTGTTTTAACGAAGAATTTGATCCAGTATGTGTTGAAATAGAAACAGCTACAGGAGAAATAGAAACAGTTACATTCCCTAATGCATGTGTTGCAGAATGTGAAGGATTTAATGAAGAAGACTTTGTTGAGTGCGATGATACAGAAATCCCATGTGAAGAATGTTTAGATGAAGAATTTGATCCAGTATGTGTTGAAGTTGAAGAAGGAGGTCAAGTCGAAGTTATCACATTCCCTAATGCATGTGTTGCAGAATGTGAAGGATTTACTGAAGACGACTTTGTTGAATGTGAAGATATAAACAATCCTTCTGATTGTTCTGAAGATGATATAGAAGATTTTTTAATTGAATGTGAGTTTTGGACAGTAACAATTGGAGATCAGGAATACATTTATGAATTTGGAGCAGATGGAACCGTAAATGTTACTATCAATAACGACTCTGTAACATCTGGTACATGGGAAATAGTAACTACACCAACAGGAGCTGTAGGTGCAGCAGTAAATACCAACTCAGGTAATTTCGCAAGCGAATGGTTATTCTTTGGATGTGATAATCCAGAAGGACCTGAAGTTGTAAGTACAGCAGAATGGATTACAAATATTGAATCTGGTTGTGAATAAAATTTGGTTGAATTTTTGAACTTGATTATAAAACCCTTTCGAATTGATTATTCGAAAGGGTTTTTTCTTTTACTTAAATGTTTGGGATCCTATACACTTTCACCCAACCATGCTTTCATCATCCAAACTGTTTTTTCTTGTTCTGTAATGAAATCACTCATCATAGAATTCGTTCCTTCGTCTTGGGCGTTGCCTGAGTCATCTAGAATTTGACGTTCTATTTTTAATAATTCGGTTAAAGAAGCAACAATAAGTCTTACGGCTTTTTCATCTTCTGAAATGTGCCTTCCTACAGGAACTTTGGCCGCTTTCGTGTAATCTTCGAACGTATGTAATGGTGTTGCTCCTAACGTTAAAATACGCTCTGCAATTTCATCTACTTTTACATTGGCATCAGTATACAGCTCTTCAAATTTTACGTGTAAATCAAAAAAACGTTTTCCTCTTATGTTCCAATGAATACCTCTTAAGTTTTGATAATAAATTTGAAAATTTGCAAGGAGATAATTCAAATCTCCTGTTATCTTTTTTGTTTTCTGGGTATCTAAACCTATGCTATTTAGTGTCATATCTTCTATTGTTTTTGTTTATGCAAATTTATTTTATAATTAATTGAATTGATTATAGTTTTTATAAATAGTTTTTATATTTTTATAGTCTAAATGAATAACTATGACAATAACACAACTTCATTATGTGTTGGCTATAGCCGAACATAAGAACTTTACTAAAGCCGCAGAGAAGTGTTTTGTAACCCAACCAACACTAAGCACGCAAATACAAAAACTTGAAGATGAGCTAGATATACTTATTTTCGATAGAAGTAAAAAACCTATTGAACTTACCGACGTTGGTAAAAAAATAGTACAACAGGCCAAAAATATCGTTGACGAATCAGATCGTATTCAAGATATTGTAGATCAACAAAAAGGGTTTATTGGAGGCGAATTTAAAATTGGTATTATTCCAACAATAATGCCAACGCTCCTGCCAATGTTTCTAAAAACTTTTATAAAAAAGTATCCAAAAGTTAAACTTAAAATTGAGGAGCTCACTACAGAAGAAATTATCACAAGAATTGCAGATGGTCATTTAGATGCAGCCATTGCCGCAACCCCCTTAGAACATGATACTATAAAGGAACGTGTGCTCTACTACGAGCCATTTGTTGGCTACATTCCAGACGATCACAGGTTAAAAGACAAGAAAAAAATTGACGTTTCAGATTTAGACATTAACGACATGTTACTTCTAGAAGATGGTCATTGTTTTAGAGATGGCGTTATCAATCTATGTAAAGCATTTAAAACTCATGAAGACGATAAATTTCAGTTAGAAAGCGGTAGCATAGAAACGCTAGTAAAGTTATCTAACGAAGGGCTAGGGATGACACTCCTACCCTATTTAAATACACTCGATTTAAATGAGAAAATGTCGAATAAGTTACATCATTTTAATGCACCTTCACCTGCTCGTGAAGTGAGTATTATTTATCACAAAAGCGAATTAAAAATGCAAATTATTGATGCCTTGCACAATGTCATATCTGGTATTATTAGAGGCGCCATAGCATTTCAAAACGTTGAAATTATTAGTCCGATAGCTAAATAAAAAGCCATCTAAAAACTACTAATTCTAAAAAAAGCGACTCGTAAGTCGCTTTTTTTTATTCATTTAATAAGATTAAACATTGATCTAATTCTGGGTTCTGTAAGATTAAAGATTTAATATAAATCTTAAGCTCTTCAATTTCGTATGGTAATAATCTTTGAAGTGCCTTTTGTAATTCTTTACAGAACAATGTAGCGTCGAAACTAACTTTATTAAGTACAGTTTTAGTGTACTCAAACATTGCTCTTGCCATTCTTTAATTGGGTTTAGGGTTTAAAAAAAGTAGATTTGTTTTATAAGCGTTTGATTTATTATTACATTCTAAATGTAGTGAAAAAATCGGTTCACTTGACGAAGTAATAAAAAAATTAACAGCCAATTATATGTTAAAAAGATGGGTCATTTTATTTTAAAAACACCTCAACGCAAGTGCAGCTCTAGGATTTTATGAGTTTTAAAGTTCTTGTTTTTGTACTAGAATTCACTTTTAAAAAGTACACACCTTCGGTAAGTTGACTTAAGTCTAATCGTGTTTGATTCGTATTTAAAACAACATTTAATACAGTTCTTCCATTTAAATCATAAATCACTGCTGTATTTAAAACCTCAGTACTTTCTATATTTAGTAGGTCATTCACTGGGTTTGGAAACATTGAGATTGCCATGACCTGATGATCTGGAATACTTAAATTCTCTTCAGCCACGTCTGTTGTATAATTATTAGTAATAATTGGTGCATTAAAATCGAAATAAATCTCGGCCTGATTAGAAAATTGATCGCCTAATACCAAGCTCTCTAAAGTTTTTATTTTGAAAAGGACATAGCCATCATTATTGGCATCATCAAAAGGCAGATTAATGTTTTCAAAAATAAACTCCACAATATTACTCTCATTAATTCGAGTATAATAGGCATGACTTCCATCTAATGGCACCAAGGTATTGATATCAAACTTTGCAGGATCTATATTATCCTTAACCACAATGTTTGTGGCATTGGCCGTTCCTAAATTTTCAAAACGAATAAGATAGTGTACGTACTCACCAACGCGTTCAGGTAAAATAAATTCACCTTCTAAGCATCTTATATCATTAGGGTCGAATGAATTGACTACAATTTGCTTTAAACCGAAATCATTATTATCGGGAGTCTCGTCACCTGTAATAGGATAAATAAAGGCTTCAAAATTGAGCTCGTCATCTAAATTAAGTGGAAAATCAATATCCGTAGGTGTGTTTAGGGTAAATGTAACTACAATCTCTCTAGACTCAAATGGCGACAGGTCTGTATAATTCCAAGACAACACATTATTAGTATGAGACATTTCCGAAGGTAAAGATGATACATATTCCATATAATCACGATCGAAACTGTAATCAAAATCTACAGAGCCAGACACCAACGTATTCCCCACATTCTTATAAACAACTTTATAGGTTGCATCAAAACCTGGAATAGCCTCAGTTAGTGGTACAATAAAAACCTCTAAGTCATTATGAACACCATTAGGTGTAATACAAAAATCTTGATTAAACGGACTCATTTCCGAAGGAAAGCTAACCGTTAAAGGGCTTGGCGTACTAAAATAAGTTGGGTTTTCTATAACTGGTGTTAATGTATGCATCCCTTCAGAAAGAGGAATACTATAATTCCCAGAAGGATTTGAGATATAAGTACCAGTATTTGTTCCATCTGAAATATTAAACTTCAAACTCGGATACAGATTATCATTACTGTCACAACCATCAGAATTAGCATCCAATTTATTTTCTCCACCAATAGTATAAAAACTTCCTCCTGGAGTAAATGAACAGTACGAATTGATAACAGGATTATTATTGGTTTGAGGATCAAATTCAGCCACTATTGCATCTAATTCGTTATCATCGGCACAAATATAATCCGCATAGAGAAAATACATATAACTTGCTTCAGCTGTGGTACCATTTTTTATATTAAGAACACTAGTGTAAACAGATTGCAAATAGAGTATGTTAAGATTAGGGCTATTACTAAGGTCTAGCTCAGAAAAATTAACTTCCTCTGCTTCCACACGTTCTAGATTTGGGCAATTGGTTAAATCCATTTCCAAAATACCAATATGATAGAATAGATTAATATTCTTGATATTGGAGTTTTGACTAAAATTTAGTTGTGAAATTCCAGTATTATAGAGAAAGATGGTTTCTAAATTGATATTATTAGAAATATCTAGTTCAGTAAAATTATCTGCTATCTCTATACCTAAGTACTTTAAATTGATAAAATCACTTATATCAAGAGTCGTAATGTAAAACGCTTGGTTTAGAAAAACACGTTCCATATCAGGGCAATTACATGAATCAAAGTCTACAGTATTTATAGTACTCCCTTCGGTTAAATACCCCAGTTCAAACTCCTTTAAACTAGGCAAATTGACCATGCTTAAACTAGGTAAACCAACATAAGTCAGGTCAAATATTTCTAAATTCGGTAAATTTTGAATAGTTAGTCCAGAAGTAAAATGACTATAAGTAATTTTAAGGTCTATAAGATTTATAAAACTTTCTAAACCCACTATAGATGAAATGTTACTAACTTCTAAAGATGCTACAGCCTCAGCCTCTGAAATTTGTATCTCGTCATCACCATTAGTATCAATTGATGGCGTATAGTTGAGTAATTGATTCTTAAAATTAGTATCAGGAATACTCACAATTTGGCCATGACTAGCGACACCTGAAATTAGTACAATAAGAAAAAAGAAAACGTTTTTCATAATTTAATAGTTTGATTGACGATCTATTAATAGGATGTTTAAAATACAAAAAGGTTGCGTCCAAAACACAACCTTTTTAATCATTTTCTTACAAGAATGTTATTTAAAACCTATTGTCGCCATCCAGTAAATCACCCAAACCACCAAGTATACTTCCTTCACCTTTACTCTTACCTCCTTTAGGTAATGATGATAATACACGTCCAGCTAATCTACTAAACGGTAAAGACTGCACGTAAACAACTCCTGGTCCACGAAGTTTAGCAAAAAACAAACCTTCGCCTCCAAAAACGGTGTTCTTAATACCTCCTACAAATTCGATATCATAATCTATATCCTGAGTAAAACCAACAATACAGCCTGTATCAACTCTTAAGGTTTCTCCTGCTTGTAATTCTTTTCGAGCCATGGTCCCACCAGCATGAACGAAGGCCATACCATCTCCTTCTAGCTTTTGCATTATAAAGCCTTCGCCTCCAAAAAGTCCTCTCCCAAGTTTTTTAGAAAACTCTATACCTATACTTACCCCTTTTGCAGCGCATAAAAAGGCATCTTTCTGACAAATGAATTTGCCGTTATATTCGGTTAGATCTATAGGTACAATTTTCCCTGGATAAGGTGATGCGAAAGAGACATTTCGCTTTCCAGAAAGGTCGTTATAAAATGCGGTCATAAATAAACTTTCTCCCGTGAGAATACGCTTTCCTGCCCCTAATATTTTTCCAAAAAAACCTGTGTCTTTCTGTGAACCGTCACCAAAAATAGTTTCCATTTTGATACCGTCATCCATCATCATAAAGCTCCCAGACTCTGCAATAACGCCTTCTTGAGGATCGAGCTCTATTTCGACATATTGCATTTCTTCTCCGTAAATTCTGTAATCGATTTCGTGTGATGTCATGTGTTTGTGTTTTTTAATTGATTACCTATATGTTTAAAGAATCTGTTATTTGTTACAATCTATTTACTTCTCACCTTAATAGTCCATTCAAAGTTAAACTCTGATACCTGAATACCTTCACTATTAATACCTTTTGAATTTAACCATACCGTTTGACCTTCTCCAGTTGCAATAGCATTTTTGATAGCTTCATCAATGTTTTTACCTTCATTACAAGTAAACGTAATCCTACCTGTGGCCTTTTTTGTAAATGATCCATTGTTACTTGCTACCAGCATCGAAATTTTATGCCCACTATTCCTAATTTTTGACATGACCAAGGCTCCTGTGGTTAACTCGGCAGCCATACCTTGTACAGCCCAAAACATAGACTTAAATGGGTTTTGATTAAACCATCTATGCTTAACAGATACTACGCAACTGTTCTCATCTAACGATTTAGTACGTACACCACAAAAATATGCGGAGGGTAATTTAAATAATAAAAAAGTATTGAGTTTTTTAGGTGAAACGGTCATATTTACTGGAAGTTTCAGCTAATTTATTGAAAATAATTGACACTACCATTTGTTAATATTATGTTAAATTTAAGTACTATGCGTAACATAATACCTGTTTTTAGACATATATTTGTATAAGAAATTACTATATGTTTTAAAATCATGCCAGACAATCACTCAAAAAACATCGCAACATTCATTCATTTATCAACCTTTAGTAGGTTTATAATTCCCTTAGGAAACTATATCGGACCTATAGTACTATGGATGGTTAACAAAGACAAATCTGAATTTGTAGACACTCATGGAAAGCAAGCCATTAATTTTCAAATAAGCATTTTGCTTTATACATTAATTCTTGGTACCATATCAATTCCGTTTTTCATTTTTAAAGTTTTTAACGGTTTAGATTTTGTTGATTTTCATGGATTTCATGATTTTCATATCAATATTGGTAAACCTTCTCCCCTTCTATTTATTACTGGCGGTTTAGCATTTCTTGCCATAATAGGATTTATACTAGAACTTGTATTTATTGTTATAGCTAGTTTAAAAGCGAGAGACGGTGAATTATACCACTACCCATTAACAATCAATTTTTTAAAATAATATTTCATCAATTAATCATCAATCAATCAATCAAAAAATGAACAGTTTATTAAAATTTAATCTCATTAAAATATGACACGAGCATTTTATCAAAGCATATTACATGATCTAAACGTCTTTAATGCGAATTGCATAAGACTTTTACAAAAACCTAGAAGAAACTTATGAAAATAGAAAACACAAAAGCACAGATGCGAAAAGGCGTATTAGAGTACTGTATTTTATCAGTATTAAAAGATGATGACGCTTATGTGGCGGAAATCTTAGGCACGCTAAAAGACGCAAAACTGCTTGTGGTTGAGGGGACAATTTATCCGCTTCTCACAAGACTGAAAAATGCTGGATTACTCAATTATCGTTGGGAAGAATCTACATCTGGACCGCCTAGAAAATATTACGGTCTTACAGAAACAGGACAGTTATTCTTAAAAGAACTAACCATTACCTGGAACGAATTACAAAACGCAGTTAACATAGTAACAAGACAAAAAAACACGAAATAATGAATAAAACAGTCAACATAAATTTAGCAGGTATATTCTTCCATATAGACGAAGATGCATACTTAAAATTACAACGCTATCTTGAGGCTATAAAACGTTCATTTACAGACTCTCAAGGTCGTTCAGAAATCATATCAGATATTGAAGCTCGTATCGCCGAACTTTTTAGCGAACGTGTTCAAAACGAAAGACAAGTTATAGGCCATAAAGAAGTAGATGAAGTCATCACCATCATGGGGCAACCAGAAGATTATTTGGTTGACGATGAAATTTTTGAAGACGAACCAAAACGTTCATATTCAAAACAACGCTCATCTACAGCTAAAAAATTATATAGAGATACAGACAATTCCTATGTTGGAGGTGTATCTTCAGGTTTAGGGCATTATTTCGGTATTGACGCGCTCTGGATTCGTTTAATTTGGTTCTTACTCATATTTGGTGCTGGAACAGGAATTCTTTTATACATTTTACTTTGGATTTTTGTACCTGAAGCAACGACAACTTCTGAAAAACTAATGATGAAAGGTGAGCCAGTAAATATTAGTAACATCGAAAAAAAAATTAAAGGCGGTTTTGAAACCGTAACAGATTCGTTGTCTAGTGTTACAGATTCTATATCTAATGTTACAGATTCTATTTCAGAAAGTGTAAAAAAAGCAGATATACCTAAACAAGGTGAGCGTATTAAATCAACATCTAGTTCCTTTTTTGAAACTATAGGTGATATCATTATGTTCTTTTTGAAACTTTTCGCAAAGTTCTTTGGAGTGATTCTAATGATAGTTGGAGCCGTTACTATTATTTCATTAATTGTAAGCTTATTTAGCCTAAATCTTTTAGATAATGTACATATTCCAGGAACCAACTTTTTTGATATTGCAGATGCAACCAACATGCCAGTTTGGCTCATGTCGTTACTCGTATTTTTCTTTATAGGTATTATCGCATTCTTTATATTTTACCTTGGATTAAAAATATTAATTACAAATCTTAAGTCTATTGGTAATGCAGCAAAGTATACATTACTGGGGTTATGGCTTATTTCATTTATCTCGTTAATCATTTTGTCGGCAAAATTTGGACTTAGTTTTAAAGAAGAAGGGTCTTCAATTAAAACCGAAAAATTAGCATCCATAACGGCAAACGACACCATAAGTCTACGTATGGATGATAATGATTTATTCTCGAGAAATAGATACTATAGAAACTATGGATTTGATACGGCTTACGATGAGAATGACAACAAAGTGCTATACTCAAGAGGTGTAAGACTTATTGTTAGATCAACTAAAGATAGTATTGGTAAAATTAGAATTGAACGTAGCGCAAGAGGATCAGATTTTGCTAATGCAAAAAACAGAGCCGAACGTATTAGTTATAAGTATACATTACAAAATAACGAACTCTTACTTGATAGCTATTTAACACTTCCGCTTAATGAAGCTCGTAAAGGTCAATCGGTTACAGTTACGGTGTATTTACCAGAAGGCGCTGTACTTTATGCAGATAAAAACACCTACAATTATCATAGTAACGACTACTATTATAATGACATTCTTGATCATGATATGGAGGAACATTACCTTCAAATTATTACCAATGATGTAAAATGCTTAGACTGTCCAGAAGGTGAAAACTATCGAACCGAAGAAATCGACATCCATGATGAAGAAAACGGTCTAAGAATAGATGAGGATGGCATTAAAGCAAAAACAGATAATAGCAGTCTTCAAATTGATAGTGACGGACTTAAAGCGAAGACGGAAGATGTGAAAGTCAATATTGATGACGACGGTATAGAAATTACAACCGAAGACAACGATAATTAACAATTCATCATAAACAATCAACGGTTCAGGTATTTAAAATTTAACTAACCAACCATTTTTTAAATATTTGAACCTCAATCAATCAAAAAATGATACAGTTACTATATAAACTCATTATTCTTACCATTACTTTCTACGGAATGACCATGGTATTAAAGCCAGAGGTAACAAAGCATAATGAAATTTACAATACGCTAAAAGTAAAGGATAGCCTATTGTTTGAGCGTTCTTTTAATAAATGTGAAACTCAATATTTAGAGGAGCTAATTGCCGAAGATTTCGAGTTTTATCATGATATTGGTGGTGTAGAAACCTCAAAAGAGGGGTTTATCAAATCTATGAAAAATGGCATTTGTAACCCAGACAATACCACAAAATCAAGACGAGAGTTGGTAGACGGTAGCCTTGAGGTATTTGTATTAAAAAACAAAGGCGTAGTATATGGTGCATTGCAAAAAGGAGAGCATAAATTCTTTGAAACCACCAACGGTAAAGAAGTTGCTGGAAGCATTGCGAAATTCTCTCACCTATGGATTTTAGAAGATGGCGAATGGCGCTTAAAACGCGTAATGAGCTACGATCATAAAATGCAAGACCAACCAGAATTAAAGTATACCAAAGTATCTGAGGCACTGTTAGATTCTTATATTGGTCAATATGAAGCCAAAACATCAGGAACCGTAGTTATATCAAGAACTGAAAAAGGTTTACACATTAACGCTGGAGGATTAAACACTGAAATATACGCGAAAACACCATCGCTATTCGTACATAAAAAATCGACTTTAACCTTTGAGTTTATAACTAACGCTAAAGGTAAAGTCAACAAGTTTATCGTAAGAGAAAACGATAACATCGTTGAAGAAGCTATAAAACAACAGTAATGAAACAAAAAGTAATTATATTTTGCATAGGTTTATTTACAGGATTAATCATTTGGTTTGCATATGATCGAATAGATTCTCATAATTCAGCTCAAGCCTATATTGAATACTTAAATCAATACGAAAACGATGAATTCTTAGCTGAGAAAAAAGAACAACCGTTTGACGCTGAAGCATTATATAAAATGAAATTAACTTCTAAGAATGGTAAAGAAGTTAGCATAAAAAACAATGAGAATATTGTATTTCTTAATTTTTGGGCTACTTGGTGCAAACCTTGTATTGAAGAAATGCCTTCCATTCAAGAACTATATGATAAATCGGAAAACGTAGATTTTTATTTACTGACATATGAAGATATAGATAAAGCTACAGAATTTATTGAAAACAAAGGATTTAGTTTTCCTATATACTCTTATAAAGATAAAACAAATCTTCCTCTTTTTTTTCAAGAAAATGGTGGTTCCATTCCAGATACTTATATCATTCACAATAATGAAATTAAATTTCATCATTTAGGAGCTGCCCCCTGGAATTCTAAAAAAGTAGATTCTTTATTTTCTAAAATTCTAAAAAAAAATAATTAATAATAATCATCTATTAAAATCAAAAAATCATGACAACATTAACAAAATTCACAATTGCAGTAATATTTAGCATATTGCTAACATCTTGTAATTTCGATATCAATTTTGATACAGGTGTTACTGGGAATGGAAACGTATCCACAATAGAACGTACACTCGACGGCGAGTTTAATCAAATTGCAGTGAGCAGAGGCTTAGATGTATATTTAACACAAAGTGATTCGCCAATGCTAAAAGTTCAGGCCGACGAAAATCTTCATGACATTATTATCACTGAAATAGAAGAAGGTGTTTTAAAAATTTATGCTGACGAAAACATAAGACGCTCTGAAGCTAAAAAAATTATGGTCAATGTAAAAGACATTAATCTCATAACCTCTACAAGTGGTAGTGACGTATATTCAACAAACACAATTGTTGCCGATAATTTAAAGCTTGTTACTACAAGTGGTGCCGATTTAGAAATTGACATCAAAGCCGAATCAACGACATTACGATCAACAAGTGGTAGCGATTTAAAGGTTTCTGGAACAACTAATGACCTCGATGCCGAAGCGACAAGCGGAAGCGATATTAAAGCTAAAGATTTAAAATCGCAAAACTGTACAGCTTCAGTAACCAGTGGTGCAGACATTGTTGTTTATGCCAAACAAAAATTAAAAGCCAATGCATCTAGTGGTGGCGATATAAAATATTATGGAAACCCAGAATCTGTTGACACTAATGATGGTGTTTCTGGTAATATCAGAAAGCAATAACAACCAGGTATAATCAAAGTGATGAAAAAAATTGTAACGTTTATTCTAGTTTTTTTCGGGCTTATTTTAATCTTGTTTTTTACAAATGTGATGTGGAAATCACCAGCTTTCTATAAAACAGAAACGCAATACACATTAGAAGTGCCTGTTATGGATATGACGACGTACAAAACCATAATTAATACCCATCGTAGACCATACATCTATACTGTCTACGGAAAAAACAAAGGCAAGGTTATAGTTGTTGGCGTAGAGCATATAAACGATCCGTCAAATGCCCAATTTGATTCCATTAGACACTATTGGGCTATAAATAAACCAGATGTTGCTCTTGTAGAAGGTAGGCTTGGTTTTTTATTTAAGTGGTTTCAAGACCCTATAGAACATTATGGAGAAAGCGGACTAACATCAGCGCTTGCAAAAAAGGATCATGTAAATTTATTTACATGGGAACCAACACGAGAAGATGAAATTGAACTCATGATAAAACGCTATCCTGCTGAAAAATTAGCCATGTTTTATGCACTTCGTCCATTTTATGGTTTGAGTAAAGAAGAACGGCAGAATAATCCCGAAGATGCGCTACAGAAACTAATAGATGAACGAACCGATTATGATCATTTACGACATACCATTACCTCTTGGCAAGATGTAGATAGCATATGGCAAACAGATTTCCCTAATAAAGATTGGAGACATCACGATGCTGGTTATGGATGGCCTGGTTATTTACAAGAGATTTGGAACGGCTCTAACCTCTCAAGAGATGAACATATGATTCAAATCATTTTAGAGCAAGTAAATCAAGGAAAAACAGTTTTTGTGACCATGGGTTCTAGTCATGCTCCAAGAATTGAAAACACTCTGAAAACAGCATTAAAATAAACGTTTAACAACCAACTAATCAACCTTTATTAAAACCATTTCAAGCTTAATTTTAAGTTTGGGATGGTTTTTGTTTTATATTTGTTATAACACTTAATTTATAATAATGAAAAACGTTACATTATTTCTATTGGTCGTTTTAGGCTATACAGTTACAGGTTTTGCCCAAAACACTGAGAAAGTAAAAGGTGATAGAAATTTAACTATTAAGCAAACCTATATTGATGATTTCAAGAAAATCGTAGTTGGTGAAGATTTTAAAGTAGAATTATTTTACAATAAAAAACCGTCGGTTGAAATAGAAACAGATGACAACCTACACGAATATATCAACATAGAAGTTGTTGATAGCGTCCTTACATTAACAACAACGCGTGATATTAGAGCTAAAAAGCTAAATATTAAAGTTAATTATAGCGATGGATTTTCTCATATTGAAGTTAAAGATGATGGTGAAGTTAGATCTCTTACATCTTTAGAACTCAACAACGCCACTCTAAAAACCAGTGGTTCATCTCGAGCATATCTCAATATTAAAACTGATGATTTTAGCTTTGTAAGTACCGGTAAAGCTAAGGTGAAATTAAATATTACAGCAACAAATGTTACTGCTGAAATAAGTGATAACACTAAGATGGATGCTTTGATTAATGCAACAGCTGTTAAAATGGATTTGTACCAACGCGCTAATTCGGATGTTGAAGGGACCATTGAAAGTTTAACTCTAAGAACCGACAATAATTCTCAATTCAATGGTAAAAATTTCACAACTAAAACTTGTAACGTCATTGCCGAATTGGCAAGTGACGTGTATGTTGAAGTTATTGATGAGATCGTCATAGAAGCAACTGGCTCTAGTGAGGTATATCTCTACGGAAATCCAAAAATTACAATTAATAAGTTTACAGATACAGTAAAACTTCAGAAGAAAGAAAAATAAGACTATTTTAAATGTCTTAAACCTTATAAAGAACGTCCGAAATGTTTAAATATTTCGGACGTTCTTTTATAGTTTATTGAGTAACGACTTTAAACGAGACTCAACCGTTTTTGGAATTGTTTGATCGCTTAAAACCCATGTATGAACATGTTCTAAGTAGGTCATTCCTAAATATGCCGCGCTTTGTTCAAACGGCATTTTAAATCCTTCGAAAATCTCGGCATCAGACCCACAGCTTATTGAGCCCATAACTTTACCTCTCAATTGCCTTCCTAAAGGTTTTTTATCACCAATTAACACATCTGAAATTCTATCGAAAAACGTTTTCATTTGCGCACTCATAGTGTACCAATATACTGGCGTCGCAAACAAAATAGTATCGTAATTAAGTATCGAAGTTAGCAACGGATGAAAATCGTCATTCTCATTCTTAAGCTCATAATCAAAATAACCAATCTTATAGTCTGACAAAGAAATCAAATCGATATCATTTCCTTGAGATATAAGATAATCCACTACCTTTCTAGTATTACCAAAAGGTCTTGAGCTCCCTAATATAATTATGGTTTTATGTTTCATATAAATAACAAATCCGAAGCTAAATAGATATTAGACTTCGGATGTTCTTTTAGTTATAAATTTACACCTAGTAAACTGGTGTTGACACTTCAAAATCTGACTCTTTAGCAGCCAAATAACGTTCAGCATCTAAAGCAGCCATACAACCAGTACCTGCAGCAGTAACCGCTTGACGGTAAACATGATCGGCGGCATCACCAGATACAAAAACACCTTCTACATTTGTTTTAGCCGTTCCAGGTGTATTGATTATATAACCTGTTTCATCTAGCTTTAAATAGGCTTTAAAAATATCAGTATTTGGTTTATGACCAATGGCTACAAAAAATCCTGTTGCCGGGATTTCAAATTTTTCATTTGTTTTATTGTTAAACGCTCTTACGCCTGTTACCACTTGACCATCACCTAAAACCTCATCAGTTTCAGTATTGTATAGTATTTCAATATTAGGTGTATTAATAACACGATTAGCCATAATTTTCGAGGCTCTAAACTCATCTCGTCTAACCAACATTGTTACTTTAGTACACAATTTTGACAAATAATGAGCTTCTTCTGCCGCGCTGTCTCCAGCTCCAACAATTACAACTTCTTGGTTTCTGTAGAAAAATCCATCACATACGGCACAAGCAGAAACACCTCCACCGAGTTTTAAATATTTTTGTTCAGACTCTAATCCTAAATATTTAGCAGAAGCTCCAGTAGAAATAATTACGGTTTGGCAATGAATTTCTTTAGTATCGTTTACCCATACTTTATGGATATCTCCCGAAAAATCAACTTTGGTAACCCAACCATCTCGAATATCTGTTCCAAAGCGAGCCGCTTGATTTTGTAATTCTATCATCATTTCAGGTCCTGTAATTCCCTCAGGATAGCCTGGGAAATTCTCAACATCATTTGTTGTTGTTAATTGACCTCCTGGTTGCGTTCCTTGATAAAGTACTGGCGCCATATTGGCTCTTGAGGCGTATATTGCTGCAGTATATCCTGCTGGTCCTGAACCTATAATTAGGCATTTTACTTTTTCTATTGTATCAGACATATGTTGTTTCAATTTGTTATAGGCAAAAGTAGGTTTTTTGAACAAAAACTTACATCAAAGTTATTAACAGTTGTTATACATATATTGGATTTTTCAATGTTATAAATTATAAATTGAATCCATTTTTAGTTTGAATATGCAAATAAGATTTTAGCAATACTGGTAGTTTTTTTGTAAATTTAAAGTAATTCACATATTAAAATCATCAAAATTATGAAAGCTATCATTTCATCACTCCTAATTATACTGTTGATTTTTTCCTGCAAAGAGCAACCAGAGCACCAAGTTGAAGAAGCTACTATTGATGTTTCTGAAGTTGAACATAATTCGAATCCGCTTGAAGGTGCCTGGGAATTGGTAGGCTACTACAATTACATGGACAATAAAATTAAAGATTCCTTTAGAACCAGTGAAGGCTATAGACAAGTAAAAATGTATACCGACTCTAAGGTTATGTGGAGTAAGTATATCCCATCAGATTCTTCCGAATGGTTTGGCTATGGCAGTTATACTGTTAACGGCTCTGAGCTCGTTGAAATATTAGAATATGGTTCTGAAATGATGAGTAAAATTATTGAAGAGAAAAAAGAATTTAAACACGAACTTGTTATTAATGGTAATACATTTAGCCAAATTGAGATTGATGATGATGGCAATCGTATTTACGCTGAAAATTATAAGCGAATAGAATAGGTGTCATAAGGCTCCTATTTCAAAAACATAGGAGCTAATTAATTAACCTTTAATTTCAGCATTACCTATGTTATAAAAGGAATGGATATTCTTAATTAAACCATCTTTAATGTTATACCATTCGCATACTGTCATTTCTAAGCCTGTATTTTTATTCTTTTGCTCAAATTGAACACAGACATTTTCATCTTCCTGAATTTGTTTGATTATTGTAAGTGTATTACCAAGAAAATCATTTTTGTTCTTTAAAACGATATCCATATATTCAGACTTTGGAGTAATTGTACCAAATGGACTTGTATGACTAAAGTCGTCTGCAATTGGCAAATCCTCAATAACTCCATTGTTCCAGCAATCAAACCATTTTTTTACAATAGGGTGAATTATTTTCATTTATCTATATCTCTTTTTAATTGAAATTGATAATTCATAACTTTCGGAGGCTTCTTTCCAATTCCTTGTTCTATGCGATGCCCTTCTATTTCTAATAACTTTGACTGAAACTCTGCTCCACCAGGAAACTTAACATTTATTGATCCATCTGGTTTAAGAACGCGCCAGTATGGTACTATTACTTTTTTTGTTTCTCTTTCTTCTTCAGCGGCAAGAGCTACATACTTTAAATACACACCTGTAGGAATAGCTGCTGTTACCTGTACTCCCTTTTCTTTAGCTAGAGTCTCTCTAATAGTATTGTTAGTAAGAAGTTCTCCTTTTTTAGTCTTATTAATTATTCTTTCAATATCTAGGGCATTTGGTATAAGTATTTTTCCTTTACCTAACCTTTCTTCCCATTCTGGTGTAATCGTATGTATTTTTTCTTCTACATCATTAACCTTTTCTCTCCAAGATTTCTTTTTAGCCATGACCAAGGTATTATTAATTACGTACTTGTTTAGTGTTACTTTTTAAAACCAAAACACTTGTTAAATTAATAGCAGTTCCTATTAAGAAGACCATAATAAACATAATCAGGCCTTGAAAAATTGGTGACTGCATATACTCTGGTATTGTAGCCATATGCATTTGAGCTTTTTCAAGTTCTGCTTCGGTAAACCATTGCTGCTGCCATTGTTTAAAATGGTCACCTTCTATAGCAAAGAACAACATTCCATATATTCCCATAATTATAGAAGCTATAAACGTAATACCTATACCAATTTTAAATCCTTCACTAAACGAAACAAACTCGTTGTTTAATTTATCTCTAAAATATTTTATTCCTAGAGGAATAGTAAGTAAAGAAGCAATAATAGATAGGTAACCAATTGTTTCAGAAATATTAGGACCATATCTTGGAGCAATAAAAAACCAATTCAATAAACCAAATACTATTGAAATGCTCGCTCCAATAATACCATAGTGTATTACAAATTTTCTCATAATATAAATTTATTAATTCAAACTAAAATTAGAGATTTAGGGCAAATCCAAACTCACTCGAAAGTATGATTTTGAGTGATTTTAAGAAATTCACTCGAAAGTATGATTGATTAAATCATTAGTAGATTTAAATAATATTTAAATCACGACCAATTTTTATGGCTTCAGTTCTGCGCTTGGCATTAAGCTTAGATAAGATTTTTGAAACATGAGATTTTACTGTATTTTCAGTTATAAACAGGGTTTCTGCAATTTCATTATTGGAAAGTCCGTCAGACATTAATCCTAAAACCTTGAGTTCTTGCTTGCTTATGTTTAGTTCTTTTATGCGTTTTATATCAATTTCTTGTATAGAATTGGTATGCTTTCGGGCGTAAAAAAGTTTTGTGATAAAATATCCCAAAGCAATGAACAATATACCAGATATAATAAGAAATACATCGCTAAAACCTTGAGTATTCATTAATGAAAACTTGCTTACCTGAAAAAGAAGTATAACGACTACACTAATGGTTCCAAATATTACAATTGTACGCTTCATAAAAACAGTAAAGATTATGTTTTGATACTATAACTTTAAAATTAAAAAAGAAATTAATACCGTACATAGATTACACTTACTAAATTCAAAATCTCTTATATATTTAGTATATTTAGTTCTACTAACTTATTTGTAATGAGAGCTATATTAGTAATCACATATGTATTATGCATAAATTTTGGCTTTTCTCAAACTGAAGAAATTGCAATTACCACTATACAATCAAATATAAATAAGGCCGATCAATTTTATGAATCAAAACAAAAAGATAGTGCACTATATTATATAAATCAAGCTTTAATATTAGCTAAAAAATTTGATGTAGACAGTTTACAAATAAATACACTTCTCTCCTTAAGCAATATTGAAAGTAACAAACAAAATGCATTAAGCCATCTTATCAATGCAAAGCAAATAGCTAGAAAAAATAAATATTTCAACCTTCTTGCAAAAACCTATTTTAGAATAGGCGAATTCCATTATAAAAATGATACAAATAAATTAGCCTTTAACAATTATATTAAACTAGACTCTCTATCCAGTAAGCATCATGTTAACCCTTTTCTTTTAGCTATGTCCAAAACCAGACTAGCTGGCCTATTATTTAGAGCCAGTAATTGGACCGATGCTGGCCAATTTCCTCAAATAGAAATGCATATAAATCAAGGTTTAAAAATATGTGATTCATTTAATCTAAAGATCCCTGCGGCCAAATTAAATTTACAAAAAGGTGTGTTGAATAAATTTAGAAAAAACTATTCTGATGCCATTACTTACTATAACAAGGCATTAGAACTCTCTAAAAAAAATCAAGATTATGTAACTCTAGCGGTTATTTATAACGATATCGGAAGTCTCTATCACATTATGAAACAAATAGACTCTGCAGAAATTAACTATTTAAGGGCTATTGAAGTGAATAAAATGCATACAGATACCTTGAACCTTGCTCTCATGAATCTTCAAATAGCAAATTTTTATAATATGATATCAAGGCCCGAAAAAGGGTTAATTCGTCTAAGTATAGCCGAAAATTTATATAAAAAAAGAACTGATATACGTAGAGAAAATCTTTTTAAGCTTAATGACGTAGCCACTAACATCTACTTTTCATTAGGTAAACTTGATAGTGCCTTTTCTAAGTCTAAAGAAGCCAACAGGTTATTCGTAGAAATGACAAAGGTTAAGAATGAAGAAAATATAACCGAGTTAGAAGCTAAATACGATAATGCTAATAAGCGTAATGAAATTAAACTTTTAAAAGCTCAAAACAAACTCGTTGAGGAGCAAAAACAAAATCAGCGCAACCTTCTAATGGCTGCTCTTTGTATATCTCTTCTCGTTGCTGGTTTTTTATTTTTTCTCTATAGGAATAGACAACAAACAAATAAAAAATTAAAAGAGCTTGATATATTCAAAACAAATTTATTTACAAACATTTCACATGAGTTGCGAACACCTTTAACCTTAATTTCTGGACCTATTGAAAAACAACTACAAAACCCCGAAACACCAAGTAATATTAAAGAGAATTTATCTTTGGTTCAACACAATTCGGATAGGCTTGTAAATCTGGTTGATCAAATGACTGAATTGGCTAAGATTGATTCAGGGCAATCTCAACTAAAGGTTTCATACGGACATTTAAGAACTATATTACAACAACAATTAGCTGTATTTCAATTTCAAGCTGAGCAAAAACAAATCATATTAAATCATAATTTAGATGTCCCAAAAGAAGCCTGGTTTGATTCGGATATGCTTCAAAAAATAACAGCAAACTTATTGACCAATAGTATAAAACATGCAGCAAAAGGCTCAATCATATCTATTAAATCTTATGTTAATACTAACATGCTTGAATTCTCAATTAGTAATAAGGTAGATAATCTTAATGAGATTAATCTAAATAAATTGTTTGAACGTTTTTACCAAGTAAATAATAGTTCTAAAGGTATGGGTATAGGACTAGCTTTGGTAAGAGAATTAGTGAATTTACACAAAGGACAAATTAGTATAGAAAAAGCTAATGTGTCAACTATTGTATTTAAAGTACGATTGCCTATTTCTAAGGATGCGTATAACCAAGATGAAATAGTTGAAATGCTATCACCCAAGGCACTTGAAAGTTTATCATCAAATTCAGAAGACACCATCAAGGAAGATGCTTCTGTTTTATTAATAGTTGAAGACGATCCAGATGTTAGAACATTCATAGCCTCTATTTTTAAGGTTAATTATCAGGTTATTGAAGCAGTAAACGGTACAGAAGGAATTAGTAAAGCTTTAGAATTAATACCAGATCTAATTATAAGTGATATTATGATGCCAGAAACAGATGGTATAGCACTAACCAAATCTTTAAAGGCAGATGAACGTACTAGTCATATACCAATAATACTACTTACGGCCAAGGTTAGTGATGCCAATAAGCTACAAGGTATTAATGTAGGTGCAGATGATTACATTACTAAACCTTTTAAAAATGAACTCTTAACTGCCAAAGTTGATAAACTTATAGCTTTACGCAAACAACTGCAATTAAGATTTAGCCAAGAAATCATTTTGCGTCCGTCAGATATTGCTGTGACCTCTACTGAAGAACAATTTTTAGAAAAATTACAATCTGTTATAGATAACGAACTGATAGATTCTACATTTACTACTGAAGTCTTTAGCCAATCATTAGGCATGAGTCGTATGCAGTTACACAGAAAACTAAAAGCACTAACTGGACAATCTACTTCAGAGTTTATAAGAACCCAACGCTTAAAATTAGCTGCAGATATGCTTAAAAATTCTGATACAATAGTTTCACAAGTTGGTTACGCTGTTGGTTTTAACGATCATTCATACTTCACTAAGTGTTTTAAAAAACAATTTGGATGTACTCCCACCGAATTTTCTAACTCTAAATAATCCCAATAACCTCTTTTTTCTGCTGAGTAAGTATGTTGTTACATATTTACCAACTAATGTTACATATCTCACAAACGCTTGTCATACAAGTCTTTACATTTGAATAGTGAATACATGGCAAAGTATAATAAAGTATATAAAGGAGATCTTAAACGGTTTACCGACAATAAGATTTATATCAATGTAAACTACCTAAAAAAAGGGGTTTATGACTTGCACATCGTTTACAAAAACAAAGTAGTAAAACAAGTAACATTTAAAACATAAGTATGTATCATGAAAAAACTATTAACTTTTTTATTAATGTTTTGTACTGTATTAACAATCGTAGGTCAAAATGGTATTAACTACAAAGCAGTTGTTAAAGATAGTAATGGAGATGTATTGGCCAATCAAAACATAAGTATACAATTCACTATTTATGAAGGAGCTGCATTAACTAATAATGTTTATCAAGAAGATCATACATCAGTCGCAACTAACGCAAACGGACTTATAATTTTAAATATAGGAGAAGGTAATTCTAATAATAATTTAGAAGATGTTGATTGGAAAAAAGACGAACACTTTTTGAATGTACAAATTGATACAGGTTCTGGTCTGATAGATATGGGAACTACAGCATTTAAAGCTGTTCCTTATGCACACCACGCATTTAATGTTAATGGTTTAGGGGCACTAGACGAAGGTAATGGTATAGGTTGGCGATTATTGGGCATTAATCCTGATAATTATGGCAATATAGGGCAAAATTCTATAGACTTAAGCATCAATAATACGTTCAATAATAATAATGGCGCTGTGGGTCAAAATGCTTTTACATCTGGTCGCTTTACAACCGCTAATGGTGGTAGCACTACAGCTATGGGGCGAGGAACACAAGCAGAATCTTTTAATTCAACCGCAATTGGTAGCTATAATATTGGTGGAGGAAACCCAAATAATTGGGTGCCTACAGATCCTTTATTTGAAATTGGCAATCATGCAACTGGTATTTTAGGAAGATCAAATGCCTTAACCGTTTTTAAAAACGGACAACATTTAATACAAACTTATTCAAGCAATATAGAATATGGTCTAAAAATAATCTCTTTTGGAGATGGAGCTGTTATTGAAGCTTCCGATACAGGTCTTGTTGTTGAAGGCAATCAAGCTGGGATTACAGCAAGTGCAATAGCAACAAATAGTGAGGATATTGATATAAACCCAGACATTATACTTGGTGGAAAATTTGGGAGAATTTATTCGGACCCTGGAGATAATGATTCTGGCATTAGAATAAAATCAAATAGTGATATAATTTTTGATTTAGATGACGACGCTGCCGGTCCAGGGTTCAATTATTTTAGAATAAATAGTCCCTTTAACCCTGATTTTTCTATTTTTTCTGTTCATACTAGTGGAGAAGTACAAATTAATAATAGTGTGGTTCATTCATCAGATAAACGCCTAAAAGAAGATATAGAGGAACTTGTATATGGGTTAAATGAAGTACTACAACTAAACCCTAAGCAGTATTTTTGGAAGGGTAAGGATCATAAAAGGAAATCCTTAGGTCTTATTGCTCAAGACATTCAAACCATTATTTCAGAAATAGTCGTTGAAGGAAACGATGAGCAAAAAATGCTAAGTGTAAACTATATAGAACTTATTCCTGTTCTTATTAATGCTATCAAAGAACAGCAAAGAACAATAGATAACTTAAACAATCGTCTTTTAGCCCTTGAAGCTCTAGCTACAAACAATTAGACTTCTGAAAATAAATCAAAATTTAAAACATGTTAATATGAAATCGACTAAGTATGTAATTTTATTTTTATGTATCACATTGGTGTGGTCATGCTCCAGTGATGATGATGCTAATAACCAAAATCCACCAACAGTGGCTCAACTTCTTGTGAGCCATGGCTCATGGTCTTTAGAAAGTTTTACTGTACTAGAAATAAGAGATGCCGGGCCTTCCACTGCAACTTCTCAAGAAATAGAAGACGGAATAATGGATGATTTGTCAGGCACTACCATAGTATTTAATTCAGATTTTACGGGGACACTTACCAACCCTCAAGCACAATCACCATTTACCTGGTTAATAAATACTGATGATAGTTTGATTCTAACACAAACAAGTGGAGATGTAATAAACTTTGACACAGTTAGTGTAACAGATACCCAATTGATGTTAAATACTGAAACTACTTTCTATGACAGTGTAGTAGATTATGACTTAGAGGTTTATGGAACTTTTGCTTTTGAGTAGATAAAACGCTAAAGTAGAATTGGTAATAAAAAAATGAAAACTATGAAAACTCTAAGACTAATAATTTTATGTGGTGTAATAATTACATCCGTTAACTGTAGTAGCGATGATGACGGAAATACGGCTCCAGTACAACCAGTAGAAATATATCTACCAACTAATGTTACCGTTACAGATAGTGATGGAAATATGGGAGGGATGGAGGTATCTTATAATGATGATAACCAAATAAACAGTTTGCAATTAGACTATAACGGAAGCTCATTCAGTATAGGATTAATTTATTCTGATGGCAGGCTATATCAAGTCTTGAATAATACAATGCCTATTATTACTTTTCACTATACCAGTGGCATATTAAGTAGTATCGTAGATGAGGTTGGTGGTGGTACTCTTAGTGTAGCCTACGAGCCCATGAATAATAAATATACGATAGATGGTGTAGCTGAGTATTATTTTAATACATCTCATAATCTAATCACAGCAAATAATGGTCTCTTTTTAACACAAATTAGTTATAGTAATAATTCAGGTCATAAAGGCATGTATAGTCCAGATGCATCCTTGCCCTTACCAATGCATTTTTTGGCTAGTGCTAATGAATTAAAACTGTTTTATTATTTGGCTAATCAGCGTATAAATAATGTTCAATTTAATTTTAGCGGAGCAGGAACAATAGAAAATTATTCAGATTACCAGCTAGATGAAAATGGAAATATTTCTTCTTATAAAGTAAACCTTGAAAGTGGTGTTATAGAAGATATTGTTATAGATTATGAATTAAGAACTATTAATTAAATGCCAATAAACCACTTTAAACTATGAAAACAACAATAGTAAAAATAAGTTTGAGTATTATCCTTTTATTATTTAGCTGTAGTAGTGATGATGATTATACCAATTCTGCCTCTCCACCAACAGAACTGTATATACCTAAACAAATAGATGTGATTTACGGCAATAATAACCAAAGAACATGTTTAATTGAATATAACGATGCAAACCAAATTAGTAACTTAAATTTTCAATACAACAATATAGATGATGGAAGTTATAACATTACATACAGCAATGGCAAAATAAATCAAGTAACAAAAGGAGAGTCTTTGCAATATACGTTCCTCTATACAAATAATATCTTAAGCAGTATACAATTAGTAAACTCTAGTAATTCCAATAGTTTTGACATAACCTACGATTCAGACAATAACATTTATACATTGGGATCCTCTTCAGTATTTTATTTTGATAGCTCAGATAACCTAACTAGAATTGTGAGCGGTGATATTGAACGTTCGTTAAGTTTTACTAATCCAAATGCTTCAGAAGGTATTTTTAGTACTAGTCATGTACCCTTACATCTTATTTTTATTTTATCATCAATAGAGTTTGAAACACTATATTATTTATCGTCAAAACAAATTAGCGAAGCATCTGTAACCTATGATGGAGGTTTTCAAAATTCATCATTTTACGATTATGAGTTAGATAATAATGATAAAATAATTGGCTTTAAAATAGATAATGATTGGGGAGCTGTGATGCGAACAGATCAGATTTCAATTGTTTATCAACTACTTACAACCGAATAGTACATGATTATTAAAAGAAGAGATAAATTTTTAAAAGAAAATAGTATTATGAGAACGTTTGCATTTATTATAGTGATATGCTTTTCTGTTTTTTCTCAAGCGCAAATCATAGAAAAGTTTAGTTTAGATAGCGGTGGTGCATCTATAATTTCTGGAAATATTCAAGTTATATACACCATTGGCGAGGTTAATGTACAAGAATTAAGTGCAGGTAATGTACATATATCTGAAGGTTTTATAAATTCTGACGGTTTTAGTACTACATTAGGAATAGATGATATTGAAGAAAATGGTATTTTAATTTTTCCAAATCCTACTACATCAGAAATAAATATTAAAACATTTCTTTTAATTGATTCAATTGAAATGTATAATAGCTTAGGTAAAAAGGTAGTTAATATTAAAAATACTAATAACGTTAAAATTGGATACCTATCTTCAGGGATTTACTTTCTAAGACTTAAGACAGGAAATTTCGTTATAAATAAAAAGATTATTGTTAGCACTTATTAAAGCTCATTTAAAAAGAGTGCTCATAGAGCGAAGAGCTGTAAAGCATAAGTTTTAACCAAAAAGAGTGCTAAATAAATTTGAAGTTTTCATACACTTTTGCTTTAAGAATTATATATTGAAAAACAAAAGTCAAATCAGATGATTTTGGCTAGCTTTTTAAGGCATTTTAAAACAAGGTAACTGCAGAGGTAACTTATTATTTTTAAATCATATCAAACTAAATGATTACCTAAAATGACAAAGGCTTGATAATTATACGATTACCAAGTTTTTCCTACTAATTGATTTTATAAAAAGTCGAGGTGGCAGGATTAGCTACACTGATCCTGATTGTAGGTTGTTACAAATTAAAGTGTCGCTTTAATTTTATCTAAAAACAAAAAGGCTCTCTTAAGAAAATAAATTTTCTACGAGAGCCTCTCTGCTTTAACTGGTCGGGGTGGCAGGATTCGAACCTGCGACCTCCGCGTCCCAAACGCGGCGCGATAACCGGGCTACGCTACACCCCGAAAATGGTTATCAAAAAAAGCGGAGAGACCGGGATTCGAACCCGGGCAACACTTACGCGTTGACAGATTAGCAATCTGCTCCATTACCACTCTGGCACCTCTCCAATAAAATTTAAAAAGAACGTCTTTTTAATGGGATGCAAATGTAACTTTTCATTAGCAACAACACAACAATTTTTTATATTTTTTTCAGTAAAATTTATTCGGGATATTCAATTCTTAGATGGAATATGTTGGCTAACTTCGTTTTAAGCACTTTTTTGATAGATTGAATTTCCTTAAAGGTAATATTCGCATTTAAAAATTGACCATCTTCCATTTGTTTGCTAATAATACTTTCTACAAACTTATCAATCTTCGTTGTTGTAGGCTCTTTAAGACTCTTAGAAGCGGCTTCAACACTATCGCACATCATAAGTATGGCTGTTTCTTTACTAAAAGGCTGGGGTCCTGGATATCTAAAATCTGCATCGTTCGTATCGTCATTAAGTTCTTTCTCTTTTCGGTAGAAATAATACACTAAACTTGTACCATGATGCGTCCTAATAAAATCAATAACTCGATCTGGCAAATTATGCTTCTTTGCAATCTCAATGCCATCTAAAGTATGATCAATTATAATTTTGGCACTCTCTCTAGACGATAGTTCGTCATGCGGATTAATACCTGTAGCCTGATTTTCTGTGAAATAGGTTGGGTTCTTCATCTTTCCAATATCATGATACAATGCTCCTACCCTAATAAGCATAGCGTTCGCTCCTATTTCATTTGCAGATGCCTCAGCCAAATTGGCTACGTTTAAAGAATGATGAAATGTACCCGGTGCTTTATTGGCAAGTTGCTTCAAAAGTTTTGTATTCGTATCTGAAAGTTCTAATAAAGAAACATCAGAGACTAAACCAAATAACTTTTCATAAATATAGATGAGAGGTTGTACAAATAACGTTGCCAGTCCACCAAGTACGAAAAGTCCAAAAGTAGTAGGATTCAAATTGGTGATATCGCCTTCTTGAATTACAAAAAACGCAAAATAAGCTATAATGTATATTAAGGTTATTTGCCCAACTGAAATAAATAGGTTGGCACGTTTGTATAATTCTGAAACGGTCAAAATAGTTACGATTCCCGCAATAATTTGCAAAAACATATATTCATAACTATTTGGCACAATAAAGCCTAAGAGTAATACTGTAAGGACATGTGCAAATAATCCCAACCTTGCGTCAAAAAATGCTTTTAAAACTAATGGAAGAATACACAAAGGTACTACGTAAACATACTGAGAATTATAATTAATGATTAATGTGGTCAACAAAATCATTAATAAAATATTAAAGAATATAAAGGTGACTTTAGTATTATCTAAGAAAACATCCATTCTATATTTCCGTAGAAACAATAAAAGCATTAACAAGGCCAATGCTACAAGTAAGGCATAGGCAAATACAATTAAGTTATAATTAGACTCGTTCCAAACTTGAGATTCGTATTCGGTTTCCAAGGATGTTAAGATATCGTATTTGTTCCCTTCAACGAGCTCACCTTTAGATATAATTAAAGTTCCCTTCTCAATTCTACCTCTAACACTCGAAATACCTTCTAACCTTTCATTTAAAGCATTTTGAGTAAAGGACGCATTTAAACTTAAATTAGGTTTTATAATATTAAAAAACATGGAAACAAAAGTGGCATCAAACCGAGATAAACCATTGTCTGCCAATTTCCTTTCAATAACACTTCTAAACCCATCAAATTTTGTAAGATTTGAAAATTGAGTCTCATCATATTGTGTCTGCTGTTCTAATAATATGACATTCTTATCGTTTAAATAGTCATAATCTTCATCTAAAACTCCAAACTCATAAATATCTAGAATTGCAGATTCACCTACGCTATATAAATTACGATGTGTCCTAACAATACTGTCATTAAATGATGCTTTGAATTTTTCAGAATAGTCACTTAGAACAGATGATTCAACCAAAGTATTAATGTCGAAATAAACGGCACTCTTTTCTGAAGCCTCTTGCCGTTCGTTTTTAATTTCCTCATTAGATTTTTTTATGGCAAAATCGAATGGCGCGAGCAAACTTTCAGACTGCCAAGGCTTTCCTTTATCAAAATCATATTTAAATTTTCCGCTCTTCGGAAATAAATAAACAATCAAAAAGGTAGTACTTAAAAACAAAAGCACTTTATATAAAAGTGCATGATTTCGATACCACTTATTAATTAAATCATTCATTATTATAGGAGTTAAAGTACGATTTAACAATTATGGGCAATACGTACTAATACTTTCAAAAGTAAGAAAATATAATAGAACCGATGTTATCGTATTGAAGCTGTCTTTTTATTAAAAAATGATTAATTTTGCAGCTACAAAACAAAATAGATTTAAAATGAGTAGAGACGTCGTTATTGTATCAACTGCAAGAACTCCAATAGGAAGTTTTTTAGGAGCTTTATCAACAATTCCTGCACCAAAATTAGGTGCCATTGCCATAAAAGGGGCTTTAGATAAAATTAATTTAAAACCAGAAATGGTTGAAGAGGTTTTAATGGGTAATGTTGTTCAGGCTGGAACAGGTCAGGCACCTGCGCGTCAAGCGGCCATTTATGCTGGTATTCCAGATACAGTACCGTGTACTACAATAAACAAAGTTTGTGCTTCAGGAATGAAAACTGTGATGCAAGCAACGCAATCTATTGCGCTTGGTGATACTGATATTGTTGTTGCTGGAGGTATGGAGAATATGAGTTTAATACCTCATTATTACCATGCGCGTTCGGCTACAAAATTTGGTCCAGCCAAAATGGAAGATGGTATGCAAAAAGACGGTTTGGTTGATGTCTACGACCAAAACGCTATGGGAGTATGTGCTGATGCGTGTGCTGCAGAATATGATTTTTCTAGAGAAGACCAAGATGCTTTTGCTATTCAGTCTTATAATAGATCTGCTTCAGCTTGGGATGCAGGTAAATTTGATAATGAGGTAGTCCCTGTAGAAGTACCACAACGTCGCGGTGAACCAGTGATTGTGGCAAAAGATGAAGAATATACGAATGTGAAAATGGAAAAAATTCCAGCTTTACGTCCCGCTTTTACTAAAGAAGGAACCGTAACCGCAGCAAACGCTTCTACAATAAATGATGGAGCCGGAGCAATGGTGTTAATGAGCAAAGACAAAGCAAATGAATTAGGATTAAAACCATTAGCTACAATAAAAAGTTATGCAGATGCAGCCCACGAACCTAAATGGTTTACAACTGCGCCTGCTAAAGCATTACCAAAGGCTTTAGACAAAGCCGGAATAACACTCAACGATGTTGATTATTTTGAATTTAACGAGGCTTTTTCTGTAGTTGGTTTAGCCAATATGAAAATACTAGGACTTAACGATAGTAACGTTAATGTAAACGGAGGTGCCGTATCGTTAGGGCATCCGTTAGGGTGTTCTGGAGTTAGAATACTTATCACATTGTTAAGTGTTCTTGAACAAAACGATGCAAAAATTGGAGCCGCTGCTATTTGCAATGGTGGTGGTGGTGCTTCGGCAGTAGTAATTGAACGTAATTAATATAGCTTAATGCAATACGGAATTTGTAATCTGAGCATTGTTCCTCTTAGAATTGAACCCAGTGACCCAAGTGAGTTAGTTTCACAGGTACTTTATGGTGAAATTTTCAAGGTACTTGAACAACGTAAATCTTGGAGCAGAATTCGGCTTGCTTATGATAAATATGAAGGTTGGATTGATAATAAACAGTATCTCGAAATTAATGAAGATGCTTATAAAACAATCAAACAACAAAGTCATATTCTTTCTACCGATTTAATAGAATTTGTTCAGGATAAAAATCAGCAATTACATACCATTCCTTTAGGGTCTTCTTTAAATGGTCTAAACCTATTAGAACATTCTTTTGATGGCAACTCTATTGCTGAACAACAAGATAAATCGAACTTACTCAACACCGCATTCACCTACCTAAATGCACCATATCTTTGGGGTGGAAAAACACCTTTTGGTATTGACTGCTCTGGGTTTACCCAAATGGTTTATAAGATTAATGGTTATCAACTGCTTAGAGATGCTTCGCAGCAGGCAACTCAGGGTCAAGCCTTAAGTTTTATTGAAGAAAGTGAACCAGGAGATCTAGCTTTTTTTGATAACTCTGAAGGTCATATTACGCATGTAGGTATTATTATGAAAGATAATTATATTATTCATGCCCATGGAAAGGTTAGAATAGATCGATTAGATCATTCGGGTATTTACAATGTTGATAAACGTAGTCACACCCATAAATTAAGAGTCATTAAGAAAATTATATAATTAAAAAAAGCGACTAAAATTAGTCGCTTTTTTTAATTCTTAGTTAGATGAATCAATTAGTTTCCCGCTTCTAATTCTTCAACTCTAGCTCTCATCGCTTTAAACTTTTCTGTTTGTGCCGTTGCACTGTAAATATTCATAAGTGTTTGAGCAGCCTGGATATTTTTAGGCTTTAACTTAAGTGTCGTTTCTAAAAATGGAATTGCAGATTCGTATATTTTTTTACGTTCTTCTCTCAACTCGTCATATCGTTTGTTATCTGCCGAAGATGTTCCTAAAGAGTTCATCTCTTCTACGATAGATTTTTCACCACTTAAAATTAAAACAGCCATGTTATTATATGCATCTGTATAAGAAGGGTCTAAAGAAATGGCCTTCTCGTAATACTTCTTTGCAGCATCATTCTCTCCAGCTTCTGCAGCAATAACACCAAGGTTGTACTGCAATTCTGCATTGTTAGGATCTTGTACAGTTGCTTCTTGCATGAGTTCCTTAAATCGATCTCTATTTCCCATTTTTAATTGAACGTTCGCCTCAGAAATTAAAAGTCCTAAGTCATCTGGATTCAAAGCTCTTGCGTCTGCCATTGCTTTTAATGCTTTTTCATTATCACCATTTGAGACATGAATTAAGGCAATATTCTTAACAATTTCGGCAGATTTAGAAGGTGTTGCCTTATCTTTAGGTACGATATGAGTTCCAGCCTTTAAAGAAGCATCTCTTAACACTACATTATCAAATAATTCTTCCTCTCCAGTTTCTTTATTCATTGCATAATACTGAAATCCTTTTCCTTCAAAACCTAAATCTCTTAATTCTTCATAATACTTTAATGAAGTTACATAGTCTTGAGCAGTTACTGCTGTTGATGCTGCATAATACAAGTACAATGTATCGCTAGGAGACATCTTATAAGCCTTTTCAAAACTAGCAGAAGATTTCATATAATCTTTATTCTGAAGTAGTGTCTGAGCTTTCGTCAAAACAGAGTTTAGCATTTGTCCTTTAAGGACGTTGATATCCTCTGTATACTTTAATTTTCCAGCTTGAGCTTCAATTTCCTTTGCTTTATTAAAACTCTCGATCGCAGTATCCATATCATCATTAGATCCTACTCCTGCAGCGTAAAAAGCCTTTCCTTTTAAGAAATAAAACTTCGCTTTCATTTTCGCATCAGCGCTTCCAATTAAAGATTCGGCCGATTGAATAGCCGATTTAGCGTCGGCATAGTTACCAGATTTTATTGCTTTTTCAGCAGCTTTTATTTCATTCTTTTGAGCAAATGAAATCGTGCTAACTAAAAGTGCCAAAGCAACTACAATTTGTTTTCTCATTATTAAGTTATTTTTAGTGTTAATGTAATTTATTCTTCTTCGTTAGAATCAAGAGTTGTGCCACTATTGTTAACATCTTGAATATCAGAATCCTCTGTGTCATTTTCTTCCTCATCTTCCTTCATCACTTTAGCAACGGCCGCAATAGAATCGCTACCTTTTAGGTTAATCAATTTAACACCTTGTGTTGCTCTTCCCATAACTCGAAGATCTTTTACTTCCATTCTAATGGCAATACCAGATCTATTAATAATCATTAAATCATCTTCATCTGTCACTGATTTAATAGCTACTAAATGACCCGTTTTCTCAGTAACGGAAATTGTTTTAACTCCTTTTCCTCCACGGTTTGTAATTCTGTAAATTGCTTCACCATCTTCTGGATCGTCAATATAGCTTCGTTTTCCGTAGCCTTTTTCAGAAACCACCAAAACAGATTCTTCTTGCGGATTTTCAATGGCAATCATCCCGATAACTTCATCAGCATCATTAGCTAAACGAATTCCTCGCACACCAGAGGCATTTCTACCCATTGGTCTTGTTTTTTCTTCTTCAAAACGAATAGCCTTCCCTGATTTTAGAGCTAGCATTACTTGACTATTCCCTGTAGTCAATTTAGCTTCTAATAATTCATCATCCTCTTTGATAGTAATAGCATTTATACCATTAGTTCGAGGTCTAGAATATTGCTCTAAAGAGGTTTTCTTCACCTGACCCTTTTTAGTGGCCATGATTACATAGTGACTATTGATATAATCTTCATCTTTTAAATCTTGAGTACAGATGAAAGCCATAACTTTATCATCTTGTTCAATATTAATTAAGTTTTGAATGGCACGTCCTTTAGATGTTTTACTTCCTTCAGGAATTTCATAAACACGCATCCAGAAACATTTTCCTTTTTGTGTAAAGAATAACATGTACTGATGGTTCGTTCCTACGAATAAGTGCTCTAAGAAATCTTCATTACGCGTTGTTGACGCTTTTTGACCAACTCCTCCTCTATTTTGAGTTTTATATTCTGTAAGGGATGTTCTTTTAATGTATCCTGCATGAGAAATTGTAATAACTACTTGCTCATCTGGAATCATATCTTCAATACTCAAATCACCTCCTGCATATTCAATTTGAGAACGGCGTTCATCTCCATATTTGTCATTAATAACAAGAAGTTCGTCTTTAATAATATCATAACGACGATCTTTCTTATCAAGAATATCCTTAAGATCATCAATAGTCTTCATTAACTCATCATATTCAGAACGTAATTTGTCTTGCTCTAAACCTGTAAGTTGACGTAATCGCATTTCTACGATTGCCTTGGCTTGTATTTCAGAAAGTTTAAATCGTTCAATTAATTTTGCACGAGCTTCCTCTGCATTAGATGATGCACGAATTAGAGCAATAACTTCGTCAATATTATCTGAAGCAATAATTAAACCTTCTAATATATGCGCACGTTCTTCTGCTTTTCGTAATTCATACTTAGTACGTCTAACAACAACTTCATGTCTATGCTCTACAAAATGATGAATCATTTCTTTAAGATTCAATAATTGCGGACGACCATTTACCAAGGCAATATTATTGACACTAAATGAAGACTGCAATGCTGTATATTTATACAACATGTTTAGAACGATATTTGGAATAGCATCACGTTTTAAAACATAAACAATTCGCATTCCTTTTCTATCTGATTCATCTCTAATAAGAGAAATACCATCAATCTTTTTGTCATTAACTAAGTCGGCAGTTTTTTTAATCATATCTGCCTTATTCACCTGATAAGGAATCTCTGTAACAATAATACATTCTCTTCCTTGTACTTCTTCTATTCTAGCTTTACCGCGAATTACAATTCGTCCACGACCAGTTTTGAAGGCTTCTCGAACACCATCATAACCATAAATGGTTCCACCTGTTGGAAAATCTGGTGCTTTTACGTGTTGAATAAGCTCATCAATTTCAATGTCATTGTTATCAATATAAGCTACTGTCCCTTCTATAACTTCCGATAAATTATGTGGCGGCATATTGGTTGCCATTCCCACAGCAATACCTGAAGCACCATTTACTAAAAGTCCTGGAATTCTCGTTGGAAGTACTGTAGGTTCCTGAAGTGTATCATCAAAATTTAATTTATGATCTACCGTTTCTTTGTCAATATCTGCCAACATTTCTTCAGATATCTTTTTCATTCTGGCCTCAGTATAACGCATCGCTGCAGGACTGTCACCATCAATAGAACCAAAGTTACCTTGACCATCAACTAACATATAGCGTAAACTCCATTCCTGAGCCATACGAACCATAGCATCATAAACCGACGTATCTCCGTGAGGGTGATACTTTCCTAGTACCTCTCCAACAATTCTTGCCGATTTTTTATGAGCAGTATTTGATCTAACACCAAGTTCATGCATTCCATAAAGTACACGTCTATGTACAGGCTTTAAACCATCTCTAACATCTGGTAATGCACGTGACACAATGACCGACATTGAATAATCAATGTAGGCAGATTTCATTTCATCCTCAATGTTTATAGGGATCAATTTCTCTCCTTCTTCCATATATTATATAAATTAGATTTTTGTAGGTTTTCAAATCGTGCTAAGATAACGATTTTCATAGTGTTTGGGCGACTTATAAAGTCAAAATTTAGAACTATTTATTAACAAATTTAAGCTCGATTTTTAATAAGTATCTTGTTAAATACTTTGAATTTGTAAAGTTTTTTCACTCTATTAGTACTACTACTATATTTAAGGTATAGTTTTTGCCCTTTTATAGGTAGATTTTATTATTTTTAATGCAGAAAGAGATTACTATGGACGATAATTTTTCCCCAAGAGTTAAGGATGTAATTGCGTACAGCAAAGAAGAAGCTTTACGTTTAGGTCATGATTTTATAGGTACCGAGCATTTAATGCTGGGACTTCTTCGTGATGGTAATGGCAAAGCTATTGATATATTAAATGCGTTGGATATTGACCTCAATCATTTAAGAAGAAAGGTTGAAATTTTAAGCCCTGCCAATCCCAATATCACGACTGCTTCGAACGAAAAGAAGAACTTACATCTAACAAGACAAGCAGAACGCGCTCTGAAAACAACTTTTTTAGAAGCTAAATTATTTCAGAGTACATCTATTAATACCGCACATTTATTATTGTGCATTTTAAGAAATGAAAACGACCCTACCACAAAACTTTTGAATAAGTTAAAGGTAGATTATGATAATGTAAAAGAACAATTCAAATTTATGATTACAAATGATGATGATTATATAGATCTTCCAAAATCTGAGTCGTTCTCTGATGACGAGCCTAATGAAGACGAGGCTGCTAAAGAGAACCCTTTTGGACAATCTTCGGCTAAATCAACTAAAAAGTCTAAAACCCCAGTTTTGGATAACTTTGGAAGAGACCTTACAGTTCTAGCAGAAGAAGGTAAACTTGATCCCGTTGTAGGAAGAGAAAAGGAAATACAACGTGTCTCCCAAATTTTGAGTAGACGTAAAAAGAACAATCCTTTATTGATAGGAGAACCCGGTGTTGGTAAGTCGGCAATTGCTGAAGGTCTAGCCCTTAGAATAGTGAAAAGAAAAGTTTCAAGAATACTGTTTAATAAACGTGTTGTTACTTTAGATTTAGCAAGTTTAGTGGCTGGAACAAAATATCGAGGTCAATTTGAAGAACGCATGAAGGCTGTAATGAACGAATTAGAGAAGAATGATGACATTATTCTCTTTATAGATGAAATTCATACAATCGTTGGTGCAGGAGGTGCAACAGGTAGTTTGGACGCATCAAATATGTTTAAGCCTGCTTTAGCAAGAGGTGAAATCCAATGTATTGGAGCAACAACCTTAGACGAATACAGACAGTATATAGAAAAAGATGGAGCTCTAGAGCGTCGTTTCCAAAAGGTCATTGTAGAACCAACAACCGTAGAAGAAACAATTGAGATATTAAATAATATAAAAGGTAAATATGAAGAGCATCATAATGTTGATTATACGCCAGAAGCTATTGAGGCTTGCGTTAAATTAACCAATAGATATATGACCGAACGCTTTCTTCCAGACAAAGCGATAGATGCTTTAGATGAAGCCGGCTCACGTGTTCATATTACTAACATAAATGTTCCTGATCAAATTATAGAGCTAGAAAAAAAGTTAGAAGAAGTCAAGGAAACTAAGAACAAAGTTGTTAAAAAACAAAAATATGAAGAGGCAGCAAAACTTAGAGACGATGAAAAACGCCTTGAAAAAGACTTAGCAATTGCTCAAGAAAAATGGCAAGAAGAAACTAAACAACATAGAGAACTCGTTACAGAAGATAATGTTGCAGATGTTGTTTCAATGATGACAGGTATTCCGGTTAACAGAATCGCCCAAACAGAAAGTAACAAATTAGCTCAATTACCTGAACTTATAAAAGGGAAAGTTATTGGTCAAGACGAAGCCGTTGCAAAGGTTGTAAAAGCTATTCAGCGTAATCGTGCTGGACTTAAAGATCCAAATAAGCCAATTGGTTCATTTATATTTTTGGGACAAACCGGTGTTGGTAAAACACAGTTAGCTAAAGTATTGGCTCGAGAACTATTTGACAGTGAAGAAGCACTTGTTAGAATTGATATGAGCGAATACATGGAGAAATTTGCTATTTCAAGGTTAATTGGAGCTCCTCCAGGCTATGTAGGATATGAGGAAGGCGGACAGTTAACGGAAAAAGTAAGAAGAAAGCCGTATGCGGTAATCTTATTGGATGAAATTGAAAAAGCACATCCAGATGTGTTTAATATGCTTTTACAGGTTCTAGATGATGGCTACTTAACAGATAGTTTAGGTCGAAAAATCGATTTTAGAAATACAATCATTATAATGACGTCAAACATTGGTGCGAGGAAATTAAAAGATTTTGGTCAAGGTGTTGGTTTCGGTACTGCGGCTAAAACAGCTCAGGCTAATGACAATTCAAGGAGTATTATTGAAAATGCACTCAAAAAGGCATTTGCTCCCGAATTCCTAAATAGAATTGATGATGTCATGGTGTTTAATGCTCTAGACAGAGAAGACATTAATAAAATCATTGATATCGAATTGGCTCACCTCATTAAACGTATAAAAGATCTAGGATATAGACTAAAGTTAAGCAAGAAAGCAAAAGATTATATTGCTGAAAAAGGCTTTGACAAGGATTATGGTGCAAGGCCACTTAAAAGAGCGATACAAAAGTATATTGAAGACGCTTTAGCTGAGGAAATTATTAATTCTCAATTACATGAAGGCGATACAATTACTATGGATTTAGATACAAAGTCTGATGAATTAACTATTAAAATTGAGAAGTCTGAAAAACAACAAGAGTCATAATCTCAAGTAACTTTCTATAAAAAGCCTCTTTAAATAAAGAGGCTTTTTTTTGTTTCAAATTTTTAGAATGATTAACTTTAGAATATGACAGACAGAATTAAACTTGATTTTTGCGACGTTTATATTTACGATAACTATATGGTAGTTACGGTAAATACTGGCGTAAATATTACTGTCGAACATAATTCTGTATTGACAGACATTGCTGATAATTACTACAAAAACAAGGCATTTGTTTATATTACTCATAGAATAAATTCATATTCTGTAGATCCCGCAATTTATAAGGAAACCTCAAAGATTCCTAACCTTGTTGGCTTTTGTGTCGTTTCAAAAAACTTTATGGCAAAAAGCACTGCGCAAATTGAGAAGTTGTTTCTTAGTAAACCTTTTGAAATATTTGACACCTTACCCGAAGCCATTACTTGGGCTCAAACGCTAACAGTATAACCTGTATGGTTATTATTATTTTTCTTCTCAATAAACACCTGATATTTTATTCTTAAACTATACCTCTATTATGGAATTAGAAATATACTTTAAATGCAAAAGTATTAAACAAAAAAAGGCAGCTATAAAATAGCTGCCTTTAATATTTACCCTTAGGGAATTTCCCTAATTATTTATCAATTTACTTCTTACCTGAAGATACGATCTTCTTAGTAACTGATCCTTGACTTGTAGTTAACTTAACATAGAACATTTGGTTCGAGATTCTTGACAAGTCAAAAGTAGTCTTGTCTTTAGAACCTGTAACATATCTATCATTTGTTTCACTTAAGATTAATAAACCTTTAGTATCAAATAATTCGATAGTTACATTAGTATCAAACTCAAATGAGTATGAAATGTTCACTTCCTTATCAAATGGCACTGGATAAGCCTTAAAGTCTACAGTTACATCATGAGCAACTCTAGCCTCAGGATCTCTATTCGTTGGATAGAATTCAAATCCTTCTTCAGCTTCTCCGTTTCTAGATACATTTGAAGCAGATGTCCAAGTGTATTCTACAGAACACTCACCTTCGTTTCCACATTCATCTACTGCGTAGAATGTACGTGTAAATGAGTACTCAGTTGTAGATTCGTACTGACCACACTCAACAGTTAATGCTTTGTTGTGACCGTTAACACTTTCTACATACCAATCTGCAGAGTTACAAGATGGTAATCCATCAATCATTGGTCCATATCCAACTTCTTCACCATTCTGAACTATACTATAGTCTTGGAATAATCCATTGAAGAAGAATATTAACTCAAAGTTTCCGTATTGAGGTAATAGAACCCCGTTAAGATCAGTAACATATCCTTGATAATACGGAGCGTCGTTTACATTTCCTATTGGTGCATCTCCAAATGTTAAGATGTAACCTGCTTGGAATATAAATCTAAACTCAGTACTTACTTGAGTAACATCTCCTGGAGTCACAGTAGTTTCACTATCGGTGAACACTTGTGTCTGACCAGAAGTACCACAGTTATCAGTATAAGGTGCTTTGTCAGCAAATCCTGATGGAGTTTCAGTAACATAACCGAAATCTACATCTTCTGGACACTCAACTACTGGTGGCGTATTGTCACTGATCGTGATTGTTTGTGTATGAACAGTTTCATTTCCACAAGCATCAGTAGCAGTCCAAGTACGTACTATAGTAGCATCACATTGTCCTTCAAGATCAAAATTAGGATCTTCAACACAATCAGATAATGCGATATTGAAATCACCATTACTATTGAAACTGTTTCCGTTGTAATCTCCTTGAATCTTAATCCAAGTTGACACTCCTAATCCGTTACTTTGTAAACTAGCTTTCTCACCATATTGTAATCCATATCTTAAGTTCGTTGGGTTATGAGATAGAGATAACTCTACTCCAGCGTAATCGCCTTGTCCAACTAGCTTATTGTCTTTAGATTCATCCATTAGGTAATAAGTCCAAGTTTGTGCATCTGCTAATGTTGCTCCATTAGAAGTTCCTGCGTCTAGTTTAGCTTGACGGAAACCTGTTGGAGACGCTGCATTAGGAATAGATGTCCACTCTTCGTATGTGCTAGCATCTTTAAACCATGCAACAAATTCGAAAATTTGATTAGCATTGTTCACGTTAGCAACTGTTCCTGTCAATTTAGCAGTACCATTTGAGTATTGTACAAATGATGATGTACTAGTTGATGTCCAGTTTCTGTTAGATGCATCTAACCCACCGTTATTAGCAATCCATAATGTATGGTTACTAGCGTCATCAGCTTTACACTCTCTTCTAAAGTTACCTGGATCATAATCCACAGTAGCATCAGAACAGTCATCACTTGCAGTTAATACTGGTGCAGCAGGGATTTCCTCTCCACACTCGATAGCAATATCACCTGGCAACTCTTCATTGAATGTAGGTGCCGTTGTATCTTCTACAATAAATGTACAAGTAAATGGCTCAGATACGTTTTCACATGTATCTTCTACTTCAAAAGTAACAGTAAGTGTAGCGTAGCAATCTTTTCTTTCAGCATCTTTTCCGATTACTCTGAAAGTTAAATCACTTGTTGCTGCACAGTTATCTGTGAAACATGGCGCTAATGTACCGTTAAGTTCTTCAATTGAAATTCCTCCAACTGTCCAGTCTCTATCTGCAATACTAATTTCATCTCCAATTTGTAAAGAGATTTCAGCAGTTGCAGGACAACCTTCAATTGTCATCGTTTCATTATCACAAACTCCTGTAGGAGCTGGTGCTTCGTTATCAATAACAGTTACAGTTTTCTTAGCTGTTATTGTACGTCCACACTCATCAGTAAATGTATAATCTACCTCGAAAGATCCACAGCTACCTTCGAAAGGTTGCGGTACTCCTTGTACTGATCCAGAAATCTCACATGCTCCAGTTGCACCATTATTATAAGATAATGATCCGCCTTCGAATGAATCTACGTCTTCACATGAAATCTCCATGTCTTCTACTTCATCAAACTCAGCTATTGGCGCTGGTAATACTGTAATAGTCTTACTAGCAGTGATTGTTCTATCACATTCGTCAGTATACGTCCAGTTAGCAGTAAGTGTTCCACCACACTCATCGTATGATCCACTTAACTCACCTTCTACTGATCCTTCAATTCTACATGTACTTCTACCTCCATTAGTGTATCCTAATGATCCAGCTTCAAATGTTTCAGCTTCTTCACATGAAATTTCCATGTCTTCTACTTCATCAAATTCAGCTTCTTCTGCAGGTAATACAGTAATTACTTTCTTAGCAGTAATTTTTCTACCACAATCATCAGTAAATGTATAGTCAACATATATGAATCCTCCACATGTAGTGTAATCTCCAATTACTGTTCCATCTACTTCTCCTGAAATCTCACATGCTCCAGTCTCTCCGTTAGTGTATCCTAATGGAGTTGATTCAAAATCTAATGCTTCAGTACAAGAAATTTCCATTTCTCCTGGGTCATTAAATTCTGCAGCTGGTGCAGGTAATACTGTGATCGTCTTACTTGCAGTGATTGTTCTATTACAATCATCTGTGTAAGTCCAGTTCACTGTAAGTGTTCCACCACACTCATCGTATGATCCACTTAACTCTCCTTCTACTGATCCTGAAATCTCACATGCCCCAGTTCCTCCATTAGTGTATCCTAATGATCCTGCCTGAACAGATGCAGCTTCTTCACATGTAACTTCCATGTCTTCTACTTCATCAAATTCAGCCATTGGTGCTGGTAATACTGTGATTGTTTTCTTAGCTGTGATTGTTCTATCACAATCATCAGTATAAGTCCAATCAACTTCTAACTGTCCACCACACTCATCGTATGATCCACTTAATTCTCCTTGAACTTCTCCTGAAATCTCACATGCTCCAGTTCCGCCATTAGTGTATCCTAATGATCCTGGCTCGAATGAATTTGCTTCTTCACATGAAATCTCCATGTCTTCTACTTCATCAAACTCTGCCATTGGTGCTGGTAATACTGTGATTGTCTTACTTGCGTGGATTGTTCTTTGACAATCATCTATGTAAGTCCAGTTCACTGTAAGTGTTCCACCACACTCATCGTATGATCCACTTAACTCACCTTGAACTTCTCCTGAAATCTCACATGCTCCAGTTCCACCATTAGTGTATCCTAATGATCCTGCTTCGTATGAATTCGCTTCTTCACATGAAACTTCCATGTCTTCTACTTCATCAAATTCAGCCATTGGTGCTGGTAATACAGTAATAGTCTTACTAGCTTCGATTGTTCTCTGACAATCATCTGTGTAAGTCCAGTTCACTGTAAGTGTTCCACCACACTCATCGTATGATCCACTTAACTCTCCTTCTACTGATCCTGAAATCTCACATGCTCCAGTTCCGCCATTAGTGTATCCTAATGATCCTGCCTGTACAGATGCAGCTTCTTCACATGTAACTTCCATGTCTTCTACTTCATCAAATTCAGCCATTGGTGCTGGTAATACTGTGATCATTTTCTTAGCTGTGATTGTTCTGTCACAATCATCAGTGTAAGTCCAATCTACATAAAGCTCTCCACCACACTCATCGTATGATCCGCTTAACTCTCCTTGAACTTCTCCTGAAATCTCACATGCTCCAGTTCCTCCATTAGTGTATCCTAATGATCCTGCTTCGAATGAATTTGCTTCTTCACATGAAATCTCCATGTCTTCTACTTCATCAAACTCCGCCATTGGTGCTGGCTCAACTGTAATTGTTTTTCTTGCCGTGATTGTTCTATTACAATCATCAGTATAAGTCCAATCTACATATAAGGTTCCACCACACTCATCGTATGTTCCACTTAATTCACCATCAACTTCACCAGAAATTTCACATGCTCCAGTTCCACCATTAGTGTATCCTAATGGATTAACTTCATATTGGCTAGCTAACTCACAAGCTATAGAAATATCTTGTACATCGTTAAACTCTGCCATTGGCGCTGGTAATACTGTGATTGTTTTCTTAGCTGTGATTGTTCTATCACAATCATCAGTGTAAGTCCAATCTATATATAGTGTTCCACCACACTCATCGTATGATCCACTTAACTCTCCTTGAACTTCTCCTGAAATCTCACATGCTCCAGTTCCGCCATTAGTGTATCCTAATGATCCTGGCTCGAATGAATTTGCTTCTTCACATGAAATCTCCATGTCTTCTACTTCATCAAACTCTGCCATTGGTGCTGGTAATACAGTAATTGTCTTACTTGCTTCGATTGTTCTCTGACAATCATCTGTGTAAGTCCAGTTTACTGTAAGCGTTCCACCACACTCATCGTATGATCCACTTAACTCACCTTGAACTTCTCCTGAAATCTCACATGCTCCAGTTCCGCCATTAGTGTATCCTAATGATCCTGCTTCGTATGAATTCGCTTCTTCACATGAAATCTCCATGTCTTCTACTTCATCAAACTCTGCCATTGGCGCTGGTAATACTGTGATTGTTTTCTTAGCTGTGATTGTTCTGTCACAATCATCAGTGTAAGTCCAATCTATATAAAGTGTTCCACCACACTCATCGTATGATCCACTTAATTCTCCTTGAACTGATCCTGAAATCTCACATGCTCCAGTTCCACCATTAGTGTATCCTAATGATCCTGCTTCGAATGAATTTGCTTCTTCACATGAAATCTCCATGTCTTCCACTTCATCAAACTCAGCCATTGGTGCTGGTAATACAGTAATAGTCTTACTAGCTTCGATTGTTCTCTGACAATCATCTGTGTAAGTCCAGTTCACTGTAAGTGTTCCACCACACTCATCGTATGATCCACTTAACTCACCTTGAACTTCTCCTGAAATCTCACATGCTCCAGTTCCGCCATTAGTGTATCCTAATGATCCTGCTTCGTATGAATTCGCTTCTTCACATGAAATCTCCATGTCTTCCACTTCATCAAATTCAGCCATTGGCGCTGGTAATACTGTGATTGTTTTCTTAGCTGTGATTGTTCTGTCACAATCATCAGTGTAAGTCCAATCTACATATAAAGTTCCACCACACTCATCGTATGATCCACTTAACTCTCCTTGAACTGATCCTGAAATCTCACATGCTCCAGTTCCGCCATTAGTGTATCCTAATGATCCTGGCTCGAATGA
>NZ_CANLNS010000007.1 GCF_947492715.1 uncultured Psychroserpens sp. | reverse complement strand
GTGGGAGAGTAGGTCGTCGCCTTTTTTGAAACCCTTTTCATATATATATGAAAAGGGTTTTTTGTTTTTTATATACTGGGTTTGAAAAAACTATGAATTTTTAAACATGCTGTCCATAATGGTTTTTAAACCTTTAAAAGCAAAATAAATTGCTAGAACACATAAAATAGATGCTACAATTAGAATTGGGATAAACAAAGGCTTATCTTTATTAGATAGCCCAATATAGAATAAAGTTGGTCCTAAAAACATTAAAACTAAGGTCAATCCCATAGTTTTTATTCCTTTGACTAAAAGGTCTTTATCTGTTCGTTTAGTTTCCATGTTTGTAATTTTGAATCGCTGTCCTCACATTGCCGTGTTGTTTAAGTAATTGCTGAGCTAGCTCGGTATTAATATTCAATTCTTTCATAAGCATTCTAGTCCCTCTATCAACAAGTTTATTATTACTTAATTGCATATCTACCATTTTATTTCCTTTCACTTTATTGAGTTTAATCATTGCGGATGTTGAAATCATATTGAGAACCAATTTCTGTGCTGTACCAGCTTTCATTCTAGAACTTCCTGTAACAAATTCTGGACCAACAACAACCTCTATTGGGTATTTCGATACATGTGATAAAGGACTGTTTTTGTTACAAGTTATACAACCAGTAACAATGGCTTCTTTATTACATTGTTCTAAAGCTGCTATAACATATGGCGTAGTTCCTGAAGCAGCTATACCAATGACAACGTCGTTTTTACAAATATTGAAGTCTTTGAGGTCTTGCCAACCTTGAGTTAGTGAATCTTCAGCAAATTCGACAGCTTTTCTTATTGCTGAATCACCTCCAGCAATAAGACCAACCACTAAATCGTGAGAAACACCGAAAGTAGGAGGGCATTCAGAAGCATCTAAAATACCTAGGCGACCGCTTGTACCTGCACCAATATAAAATAAACGACCCTTATTTTGTAATTTCATTACTACTTGTTCAGCGAGTGCTTGTATTTGTGGAAGCGCTTTTTCGACAGCCAAAGGAACAGATTTGTCCTCATTATTCATATGAGTTAAGAGTTCATTTATAGTCATTTTTTCTAAATGATTATAATTAGAATCTTGTTCGGTAGTTTTTATAAATGTCATAAACCAAAAATAAAATATTTTTGATTAATCTAAGTCTTTTGGCCTAAGCTATTCTTGTATAGTAAAATTAAGTCTATCTGCTTCAGACAAATTGAAATATCCCAAGGCATAATTATCTGGATTTGTAATATTTATTATATTTCCTCTTAATAAAGCTGGATTGGTTTGGAACGGATTCCCTCCCTCTTGCTCACTTTGTTCAATAAGTAATCCGGCATAATTAAAATAACGTTCATCAATTCCTAATACTTTTATGGTTACGTCTTGGCCTGGTATCATGTCTTCATAAAAATAGGAGAATGTAAATGTTTCACCTTGATAGAACCGATCTTCACTAACTTCTAATAGATCAAAATCAAAATCAAATAAATAAAAATTATCTCTATCACCGTCATCCGTAATGGTAACGATAATTTCTGTTTCATCTTCTTCAAATAGAGTTCCATCACCTTGTTCAATGTTTTCTATCAGAGTTGTAGGATATAATTGCGTTATGGCTTTAAAAGTTTCGTTATTATAAATCACCGTTAACTCGTACGATATATCAAATTGTGGTATTACAATTGAACCAGCAAGAGGAACATAAAAACCTTCATCTCCAGATGCTTCAAAATTAACCACTGAATTGTCTTCAAGATTTGTAATATAGACCGTAGCATCATTAACAGTTGGAATATTGTCTCCAAAAAAAGGCGCAGACATGGTAAGGCGCAAGTAGCCTCCAAAGGCTACAGGATCTTCGTTAAGATAAAATTCAAATGAAGCATCTACCACTAGACGAGGATCACTATTTGGAACTTCTACTTCAATGACATCTTCACAATTTGTTAATGTCAAAAACACTATTACTATGTATATTAATCTATTCATGACTTAAAATTTAAAATTATAAGTAAATGCTGGAATAATCCCAAAAATTGAGGTTCTTGTTGCCTCATTTACGAAAGTATCTTGATTTCTAGCGAAATTTATTGAAGCCGCATTTCTCCTGTTATATAAATTATATATACTGAATACCCATTCACCTTGCCATTTTCGGTTTTTATTCTTTCTGGGAGTAAGGGTTGCCGAGATATCAATACGATGATATGCTGGAAGGCGTTCACTATTTCTTGAACCTTCATAAATTGGTACGGTCAAACCTTGAAATTGAAATTGACCAGAAGGATAATTTGTAGGTTGTCCAGTTTGAAAAATGAAATTGGCTCCAAAAGTCCATTTTTCGTTTAATTCATAATTCCCATTAAATGAAATGTCATGAGTTTTATCGTATCCAGTATTGTACCATTGGCTGTTATTGATTCCAGTTTCAAGCGTTGTTCTGCCAGGTGTTCTTTGTTCAGATTTTGATAATGTATAGGCAAGCCACCCTTTAAATTTTCCTTCGTTTTTCCGCAATAATAACTCTAAACCGTAGGCGCGAGCTTCTCCATTAAGAATATCTTGTTCTATGGCATTATTAGCAATAAGGTTGGCACCATCTATATAATCAATACGATTTTTTATGGTTTTATAAAACACTTCACTTTCTAATGAGTAGGTATTGTTTTTAATATTTTTAAAATACCCAAAAGCATACTGATTAAGTAGTTGGGGCTTAATATATTTACCGCTTGGGGTCCAAACATCTAATGGTGTCGGGGAACTCGTATTTGATAGTAGATGCAGGTATTGAACCATTCGATTATAACTTGCTTTTATTGAAGTGTCATCGTTGAACGCATAAGCAATGGCTAGTCTTGGTTCTAAATTAGTGAACGTTTCAATTTTATCACTTCTACTAAATTGTTGTGTGTTTAAGGGTTCGGCACCCTCATAAATTTGTAGTTCTTCATTAAATATAAGCGGGTTATTATCTTGGTATATGTTTAATTCATCTTGTCCCAACCTAATGAAGTTGCTTAAACGGACACCATATCTCAGAATGAGTTTATTGGAAATTTTATGCTCCACATCAATATAAGCTGCAAATTCATTAGCATACTTGTCTATTAATTTTTCTCTTACAATTCCTGAGTCTGATCGATTAGGTTTTATTTCTCCTGGATTGAATTTATAATAGATGTTATTGATGCCATAATTAAGTTGAAAATTAGTATTCAGATAATGTTTAAAATCATATTTTAAATTAAAATTTCGAATACCAGAGTCCCATTCGAATCCTATGAAATCTAACTCCAATCCGTAAAAATAGTCAGAGTATATTAGAGATAAATTGGAAAAAATTTTGTCAGAGAACAAATGATTCCACCTTAAATTAAGCACCGAATTTCCATAGGTATTTTCAAAGTTATCAGCAATTCTAAAAACATCACGACCAAAATACCCAGACAGATATAAGCTGTTATTGTCATTTAGCTTATAATTCAATTTGGTGTTTAAGTCATAAAAATAGGCAACATTATCATTATCAATAAGTGGTAAGAACAAATGGGCATAAGAACCTCTTCCTCCAACCAAAAAAGCACCTTTATCTTTTACAATAGGACCTTCGGCCAACAAACGACTAGATACTGCTCCAATACCTCCACTTAGTTTATATGTTTTGCTATTCCCTTCCTTTTGATAAATATCTAGAACAGAAGAGACACGTCCTCCATATCGTGCGGGAATACCCCCTTTATACAATTTTAAATCTTTAATAGCGTCTGGGTTGAACACTGAAAAAAAGCCAAAAAGGTGAGATGAATTAAAAATAGTAGCTTCGTCGAGTAATATCAGATTTTGATCTGCAGCGCCACCCCGAACATTAAATCCTGACGCTCCTTCGCCAGCATTGGTGACTCCAGGTAGTAAAGTTATAGATTTAATCACATCAACTTCACCTAATACAACAGGCATTTGTTTAATAGTTTTAATAGACAATGCATTAACACTCATTTGAGGCTTTTTGATATTTAATCTTTCTACATCTTGTTTAATTACTACTTCATTTAAACTTTCAGTACTTTCAAGTAATTTAAAGTTTAAGGTTCTATCTTCAGAAAAGGATATGGTTTGTGTAATAGTTGTATAACCTAAATAACTAATTTGCATTTTATAGTCTCCTTTAGGAAGTGAAATAGAGTAGAAGCCGTATTCATTAGTGTTGGTGCCAGTTTGTAATTCGGGGAAAATAATATTGACACCAATTAGCGTTTCATTACTATCAGAATCGGTTATAACACCATTTAGAGTAAATGTTTCTTGAGCAGAGACAATGTTGAGAATGAATATAATTAAAAATGGTAGGTTTTTTCTGAATGCCGTCATATTTCAAAAATAAGAAAGAATGCTATCAGAATTAAGTCTTTTTAAGTTAATTAATTATTAAAAGGGAAGTCTATTAACATCAACATTTCCGCCTGAAATAACAATACCCACTTTTTTGTTTTTGAATTGTTCTTTTTCTTTTAATATAGCCGCAACCGCAACAGCGCTTGAGGGTTCAATAATGATTTTCATTCGTTCCCAAACATAACGCATCGCTTGCACAATTTCTTGTTCTGTGACTCTAATAATTTCCTTGACATGTTCCCTGATAATTGGGAAATTATGATGACCTAATTGTGTTCTTAGCCCGTCAGCAATTGTATTTGCAGTTTTATTGGTTTCTATTTTCCCTGAGCGTAAAGACCTATAAGCATCATCTGCTTCAAATGGCTCTCCCCCAAAAACGTTACAATGTTGGCCAAAATGGTGTGCAGATAATGCCGACCCAGCAATTAATCCACCACCTCCAATAGGGCAGCACACGACATCTAAATTAGGGATTTCATTTAGTAATTCCATACAGGCTGTACCTTGACCTAAAATGACATTGGGATCATTTGATGGGTGAATGAATGTAGCTCCTGATTTCTTGATAACGTGATTTGCAGCTGCTTCTCTAGCTTCGATTGTTGGTTCGCAGGTTATGATATGGCCACCATATTCTTTTACAGCATCCTTTTTTACCTTTGGAGAATTGGAAGGCATTATTATTGTGGCTTTTACGTCTAAACTCTGTGCTGCTAATGACAGGGCCTGGGCAAAATTCCCTGAAGAATGTGTTACAACGCCTTTAGTTTTTTGTTCGTTAGTAAGCAACATAATTGCATTGGTGGCACCACGCATTTTATAGGCCCCAGTTTTCTGGAAATTTTCACATTTAAAAAACAACTCGGCACCTACCAGATTATTAATTAACCTTGAATTTAAAACAGGTGTTTTGTGGATGTAAGGCTTAATTCTATTATGGCAAGCAATTAGGTTTTCTTTTGTCATTCTGTAAATTTACAACTTGTTCTGTATAAAAAAAAGACCATCTAAATAGACAGTCTTTTTTTATATATAATGTTAAAGTGTTATCCTAAGATGTTATTTAAAGTGTCACTTGGTCGCATAGCATTAGAAGTTAAATTTTCGTTAGGCTCGTAATATCCACCAATATCCATTGATTGTCCTTGTACTTTGTTTAGCTCGTTAACAATTTGAGTTTCGTTTGCGTGTAATTCATTATAAACTTGCGTAAACTCATGTTTTAAATCAGCATCTTTGTCTTGATTTGCCAAGGCTTCAGCCCAAAAGAGTGCCAAATAAAAATGACTTCCTCTATTATCTAATTCATTAACTTTTCTAGATGGTGATTTTCCGTTAGCTAACAACTTTTCAGTGGCATCATCAAGCGTTTCAGATAAAATAATGGCTTTCGCATTATTGTTTACATTTCCGAAGTGCTCTAATGACACTGCCAATGCTAAAAACTCACCTAAGGAATCCCAACGTAAGTGATTTTCTTTAGTGAATTGTTGAACGTGCTTAGGGGCAGATCCTCCAGCACCTGTTTCAAACAAACCACCTCCATTCATTAATGGAACGATAGACAACATTTTTGCACTAGTTCCCAGTTCTAAAATTGGGAATAAATCGGTTAAATAATCTCTTAATACATTTCCAGTAACCGAAATAGTATCTTGTCCATCTTTGATACGATCTAATGTAAACTCGGTAGCTTTAATAGGAGAAAGGATTCTAATATCTAAACCAGATGTATCATGTGTTGGTAAATATGCATTAACTTTTTTTATGAGTTCGGCATCATGAGCTCTATTTTCGTCCAACCAAAATACTGCAGGAGTTTTGGATGCTCTAGCTCTTGTAACGGCTAATTTTACCCAATCTTGAATAGGTGCATCTTTGACTTGACACATTCTCCATATGTCTCCTTCTTCTACATTATGAGAGGTTAATACCTTTCCTGATGCGTCTATAACTTCAACCTTTCCGTTAGCAGAGATTTCAAAAGTTTTGTCATGAGATCCATATTCCTCAGCTTTCTGCGCCATAAGTCCAACATTAGGAACAGTTCCCATAGTTGTTGGATCGAAAGCACCATGTTGTTTACAGAAATTTATAGTAGCTGTATATATACCAGAATAACTGCTATCTGGAATGACAGCTTTAGTATCTTGCTGATTTCCTTCGGCATTCCACATTTGACCAGACGTACGAATCATAGCTGGCATCGACGCATCAATAATCACGTCACTTGGTACATGTAAGTTTGTAATACCTCTATCAGAATTTACCATAGCAACATCTGGAGCATGAGCAAATGCTATTTTAATATCTGCTTCTATGTCTTGGCGTTTATCTTCTGGTAGTTCACTTAATTTACTTACTAGGTTTCCAAAACCGTTATTAACATCAACACCTAATTCTTCAAATGTATCCCCGTGTTTTACAAACAAATCGGCAAAGAACACACGTACAGCATGCCCAAAAATAATGGGATCAGAAACTTTCATCATTGTAGCTTTCATATGTAATGAAAACAATACACCTTTTGCTTTTGCATCTTTAACTTGTTCTTCTAAAAATGCTAGTAAGGCCTTCTTGCTCATTACTGTAGCATCAATAATTTCTCCTTCTAGTAATGGTAAATTATTTTTTAAAACAGTAGCGTTTCCGTCACTATCAGTATGTACAATTTTTACTGAAGTTGCATTTGGAATAGTTACAGATATCTCATTATGTGCAAAATCACCATATGACATCGTTGCAACATGACTTTTAGAATCTGACGACCAGGCTCCCATAGAATGCGGATTCATTTTCGCAAAGTTCTTTACAGCTTTAGGTGCACGTCTATCCGAGTTTCCTTCACGTAAGACAGGGTTAACAGCACTTCCCTTTATTTTGTCGTAACGTGCTTTTATTGTTTTTTCGCTGTCGTTTTCTGGTTCATCCGGATAGCTTGGTAAAGCATAGCCTTGAGTTTGTAATTCTTTAATAGCAGATTTCAATTGCGGAATTGATGCGCTTATATTTGGAAGCTTAATAATATTTGCTTCTGGATTTTTAGCCAATTCTCCTAATTCTGCTAAGGCATCAGGAACACGTTGTGTTTCGTTTAAAAAATCTGGAAAGTTCGCCAAAATACGTCCAGCAAGAGAAATATCTCTACTTTCTATATTAATGTTAGACGATTTAGTAAACGATTTTACAATAGGTAACAATGAATGCGTTGCCAATGCAGGAGCTTCATCTGTTTTCGTGTAAATGATTGTAGGAGTATTTGCCATAAAATGATAGTATTTAATGTATAGAAAACGCTTAGTTTTTAAGCTGTGCAAATATACAAAAAACTAAGGTTTCTTTGAAATACATAAAGACTACATAATGAGCTTTTTAGAGAAGTACCACATTTTAAGTAAGAAATTGAGAAATTGATAATTTATTGGCTTTGTTTTGTCAAATTCAAAACCATACATAAGTTTTAATCTTCAATTTTAATTTGATAGCTATTTAAGAGTCCGAGTGCATTCTCCTTTGAGAACTTGGCATTCTTAAGTTTATTAAGTTCTGGATTTATAGACAAATTGTAAGAATTTGAAAAGTTGACATGTTCTAAATTTGTATGTTCAAAAATGGCTCGAAGTAAATTGCAGTCATCAAATTTAGAACCACTTAAATCGGCTTCGGTAAAATCTGTTTGTTCTAGCTTGCATTGATCAAATGTTGTGTTTTTGAGTTTCAGATTATGAAAAGAAGCAAAATTTAATTGAGACGTTTTAAATTTGAACGACATAAAGAGGGCGTTACAGTCGTGAAAAGGAAAACCTACCATTTTACAGTTGTTAAATAGTACATCTTTTAAAATGGTACCTTTTGCTTTTACCATACTAAAGTTACAATCTATAAACTCGCAGTCAAGGAAGCTAATATTTGAAATATAGGATTCTGAAAAATCACAATTTACAAAGGTGCAATTATCATATTCGGCTTTTGGGAGTTCCTGCTTTGTATAACTTATATTTTTGTAGGTTTCATCGCTAATAAAGGGAAGGTTCATGTATACAAAGTTTAGTCATTAAAATTATAAAAACGAAGAGAGATAAAAAAACAAAAGCCATATCATGGTAGCTGAACTACTTTGACATGGCTTTTTTGAGATAGCTTTGCGTGACCTATTTAGCATTGCTGCTAAAATCGAGACAGCTGAACTTGCGTTCCCTCGTCTCTTTCGGTTCAAGTTTCACTATTTCAATGAAACGTTTCATAACTTTCAAAATGTATTGACCTGTTATTACTTCGTTTCGGTTTAGTTTGCTTTCCTTGATGTTTATTTCTCTTAATCTTTCACTTGCGTGTTAGACTGCCTCGATAAACATTGCTCATCCTTTTCACATTTACTTTCGTTCCTGTTACTTTTTCAAAGCTTTCCACTTCATTCAAATCACCTGCTTACACATCTAATTTGTTTCAAGTTTCATGATTTCGCTACTTACACGCTTACACCTGCAGTTTTCAAAATCTCAAAAAACAATACTATATAAAGAACGTTGCTTTATTACAATTTAACATAAATTCAAAACTTAATTCAAAACCAAACTAGGTTTGTTGTTAATTGTTTAGCTAAAGTATGTTTTTGTTTGAGAATTCCAAATTTTTGATCTATTTAGATATTCACATTTTATAAACCACAGTTATTAACAAAAGTTCATAACTAAAAAAGCCTTGACAATTGTCAAGGCTCTTTCGAAATTATGTGGTCGAAGCTTACTATCTTCTAACTTCTTTAATTCTTGCTTTCTTACCAGTAAGACCTCTAAAGTAGTAGATTCTTGCTCTTCTAACTTTACCTCTTTTATTCACTTCAATTTTTTGAAGTGCAGGTAAGTTAATTGGGAAAATACGTTCTACTCCAATAGTTCCAGACATTTTTCTAATTGTAAATGTTTGAGAAGTACCAGATCCTTTTACTTGTAGTACAACACCTTTAAAGAACTGTGTACGTGTTTTGTTTCCTTCTTTAATTTCGTAATACACTGTAATAGTATCACCTGCTCCAAATTCTGGAAAATCTTTTTTTGTTACAAATTCGTCTTGTACAAATTTTACTAAAGAACTCATTTTATTATGTTTATCAAGGTTGTTTCAAATCAACATTCACGATTCTCGCCAGAGGTTAATCCAAAAGTGGGTGCAAAGATAGTTAATAATTAATAACGTACAATTATTAATTCATATTTTTTGGGTGTTCCGTTTGGCTTTTTTATAGGAAGCCAAACGGCAGGCTTTTCACTATATCTTTTTACTGGTTTTTGATGCCATACTAGGCATAACTAGAATGATGTAAAAAGGATGCCGTTCCAATCCTTAACACTTTAGTCTAGGAACTCATTTTTAGTTCTGTCTTTTTTAAAATGAGATATAGCAAAGAGTAGCAAGCCTAAACAAAATATTATATAAGCGAGACCAGAAATTAAATTAGATATTGCATTCATTTTTATTGATGAGTCGGTTCCGTAAGCTTCAGTAAAGGCATATATATAAATACTTCCAATACCAAAAAGAAAAGCAAACACACTTCCAATAAGCATTAATATTGTTGCTAATGTTCTTTTTTTAGTCACAATAACAATACAACTGATAACGACTAATAGTGAAGCCAAATTATAAATAACATGACTTACGGTATATAAATATTGATAATCATCCATCGGGTTATTTCAATAATTTAATCGTCCAATAAATCTGGTCGTCTTTCTTTAGTCCGTTTATAGGCTTCTTCTTCCCGCCACTTTTCTATTTCAGGAAAATTTCCGCTAAATAATACTTCGGGCACTTTCATACCATCATATTCACGTGGTTTGGTGTAAATTGGTGGTGCTAACAAACCATCTTGAAACGAATCGGTAAGGGCAGATGTTTCATTTCCTAATACTCCTGGAATCAATCTAATAACGGCATCGCACAATACTGCTGCTCCCAATTCACCTCCAGACAAGACATAATCACCAATAGATATTTCTCTCGTGATAAACTTGTCTCTAACGCGTTGATCAACACCCTTATAGTGTCCGCATAAAATGATAATATTTTGTTTTAAAGACACTTGATTAGCAATACTTTGCGTTAGGCGTTCACCATCAGGAGTCATATAGATCACCTCATCATAGTGGCGTTCGCTTTGTAATTTACTTATACATTTATCTATAGGTTCGATCATCATAACCATACCGGCTCCGCCTCCAAATTGGGTGTCATCGATAGCCTTATAGCCTCCTGTTGCATAATCTCGAAGGTTGTGGAAATGCACACTTACCAAATTGGCTTCAATAGCACGTTTCAATATAGATGCTTCAAACGGGCTTTTAATCAATTCTGGTAAAACGGTAATAATATCTATACGCATAAGTTGTAATTAAGACTGCAAAGATAATTTAAATCATAGAGTCGAGGAAGAATACTTTTAAAGATGACTTAAGAATTTTAATGTTAAAGCTGCCGTAGCCAGCAAATAGATAAATTTATTTTAATTGAGAGTTTTGATTATCGCCATTTATTAACATGCTCAATCTTATTTTCAAATTGTGCGGCTAAAGATTTTATTCTCGATTTTAAAAGTAGTTTTCTACCCTTAGGAGTTCTGGTAAATACGAGCTTACAATGACCAACATGCTTTTGCCATTGCGTTTTGAAATACGCTGCTAGTCTTTTGTTCTTAGCAAGTTGATTTGGCACACTATGATAATCTTTTTGCTGATACATATTAAAAAAAGCATGCTTTCTTATAATCACGTATCTAGGGTTGTCTATTGGAGAAATAATCTCATATAACGCGTTGATAAATGTTGATTTCTCGAAGGTTGAACCGCCTTCTAAATGACAAAATACAGCGCCATATTCATTTTTTGTTGAGACCACTTTTAGATGTTCAATGGGCGTGTGAATTAAATTGGCATGTACCAATGAAGCCAACAAGGCTTTACCAATATTGTGTATGTCTTTTGAAAGATCTCGATACTTAAGGTATAATCGTAAATGTTTATAAGCGAGACCTCCAAACAATAAAAACCCTAACATACTAATCGCAGTTATAACTAAGGTCGCTCCAGATGAGCTAATATGCTGTGGCAGTATTTTAAAAACGACTTCAAGGAACCATCCAGAAGATATTATTAACCCAAAAATAATAGCTGCACCAATACTAGAGATGGTTTTATAATAGGACACCGACTTTGCTATTTTATATGGACGCTCCTCACGATAAGGAATTTTAATTTCTTCTATTAATGTGACGCCAGATGCAATAGCATTTTTCCATCGTTGTTTAATTTCATTACGATTGGCCGCTAGAGCAAACATAGTTTCATTTGTTTGATTGACTGTTCTTTTTCTGTTAATATTTGCAGGTATCTGAAGTCTATCAAGACCATTCTCAATGCTCGATTTTTCCCTAAAGGAAACTCCAACAAAACTTCTGAAGCGTCGTTTTAAAACATCAAAATCATCACCATTTGATGACGATGATGTATCCATACAGGCTAAATGCCAAATATTTGCCGTTTTAGAATCGTTACTTTTTTGAGTTCTAATAGCGCGACCACGCATTTGATTTGATAGTACAAATGAACCTACAAATGTAGCGAGTACGAGAGTATTAATGGCAGGAGCATCCCAACCTTCACCCAGTAAGGACTTTGTTCCAACAAGAACCTCTATGTGACCGTTTTGGAAAATTTCAGTAGTTATATGTACAATATGATGTTTTAGTGTTTCGGTTTGATTAATGAGAATATAATTACCATCATAATCAAGTGTGTTCCATTTTATATTAGAAATATTAAGTTGTTGCGCTTTTTCTTGAAATGCTGAAAGCGCTTTTTTTGGAATGATAACTAGAGAACCTGTTAGCACGCCTAGTTTTATATGATTAGGATTATCCCGTCTTAACGTTTCAAAAATGGGAATAACACCAAGTTTATTTAATTCAAGTTTGTTTTCAGAGGTATTGGTTATAAACTCTTTTCTTATATAATCTGATAGAACAACCAACCTTAGTTTATCATCTAGCTGATTGTATTCAAACTCTATAATGTTCTTTATACCTTGTAGCTTGCTGATACTAGAACTTAGAAAGCGAGACATTTTTTTATTTTTAGAGAAATGAACACGTTTACGTTCTAAAGCGCCACCTTGTCTTAAGCGATTTTCTAGTTGTTTTCTGTGATCTGCAAAGGTTTCAAAATAATCATCCTTACTAAAGAGATAGAATTCTAAGAGAATTTCAATCCAATCATAATCAAAGCTAGGAATACTAACCGGTTTATCATCAATGATATCCAAATGGGATTTTGAGATCTTCTTTCCGTTTGAATTTAAAAATATGAGGCAGGCGGAATAGTAGGAAAGATGAGTGTAAATCCAATCAACATGAAGAGAGGGAAGCAACCAAATAGGGTGATTTTCTATGGCTCGAATAAGTGTCTCGTCTGTTTTAATGCTTTCGAATAATTCAGAAATACGCGTTCTAAACGCGGCAATGCCTTGTTTTTCTTTCTTTGACGGTAGGGTAAAATATACATAATCCTGATGAGGGCATAAATCACCTTCAACGATGAGTTCAGGAACAGAAATCTCTGTATCTACAGGTCCGTTCAAATCTAAATAGCGCTGCCATTCATTAACGGTAACATCGTAAGGAGGTGTTGCTGTTAAACCTACTATTATTGGGTCTAATTGATCTTTAATACTATTGAGTGTATACCACCACCCATTTTTTAAATGATGTGCTTCATCAACAATAATGGTTTTGATGCCTTGAGATTTTAAATTATTGACAATCGTTACCATATTGGTGTCTGAAATGACAAGTTCATGACGGTCTTCAATATAGTCTTTATCATCATCATCATCATCATCATCATCATCCATGTCTATGACAATGTCATTACAGGCTGCATGTAAACCTTGATAGGTTGAAACTGTTAAAAATTTTGGAGCTCTGATATCTCTTGATATCCAGTTTGGTGTGGTTTCTACTTGTAAGAATAATTCACAGAAGCGTTGTATCCATTGATTTCTAATAGCAATAGTAGGCGCTAAGATTAATGTAGGGTTGTTTAGTCTGATAGCAACCTCTAGGCCTAAAACTGTTTTGCCAGATCCTGGAGGTGCCACTATATGTAAATGCGAATCTTCTAAATGACTTTGTAAGTCTTCTAATACGCGATGCTGATAGGCTCTCCAATTGTATTTAAATCTTATGTTCTTAGGAAATTCTCGCAAAGGTATTTAGTTTAATTTTTTATGATAGTAAGGCCTTTATTTATGGTTCATATCGAACTTTTTGTATGGTATTAGACATGACGCTATTTCCAAAATTTCCAGCTTTTTTTGTTCTTTTTTTCTTTCTGCGGTTGTTCCTTGTTAAACAAGGCCATTAACTCGGCATAGTCACTAGTTTTAATTGGGTTCATTATGTATTGTTCTTCGTCTAGTCTTTCGAGCATGGACTTTGTATTAAGAATATCAATAAATTTATTAGCCTCTACTTTAAGTACATTTTTATTATCATTTAAAACTATGAAGTCTGATTTTAAAAGTAATAGTTTAAACTCTGGAGGAACAACTATAAATGTTTTTACACCTTCAGGGAAATCAGCTTCCATTAAACTAGGGATATTTAGGTCTTCATTTAAATCTTCAATGAACTGAATGCGTCTTATGTTTTCAACTAAACGTTCTGTAAACTGCTTTTCGTCTGGGTTATCTATAGAGAATTCATTTATCATGTTTTCACCAAAGTAATACCCTCGTTTACAACCATTAATCTTTACTATAGGGCTTTTTTCTTTTACGATGCTTATCAATGTACTTACACCTATCGATTGACTTTCCTCAGCCCAAGCTGTGTCATATTTTTTTTCAAATTCATTGAGTGACAGGCTCTCATCAAATTCAGGAGAAATTTTGGAGTTATTTAAAGTACCTAGAGCTAAAGCAATTTTGGACGCAAGATGATAATCTTCTTTACTTGAGCCTATATTTAGTTCGATGTCATATTCGGTATCATCTTTAGTAATCACGACTCCTCTTGAAGATTGATGAGGTATATATAGTTTAGAGTAACCATTTATGATTTCATCTTCTAATTGTCCAAAAGCAATCGCTACATTAGTTGGTAAATGCTCGCTTTGAAGTATATCAGATAATTTTAATTCTTTATTGTTTTCGGTATAAATATGATAGCTCATTTATATAATTTTAAATTGAAACTTGAGTTGAAGTTTATGCGTTTTTCCAGAAAAACTGCAAATCGGTATCTCTCTCAAAACCTAAGCGTTCGTATAAGTGCTGCGCAGGATTATCAAAAGCTGTTTGAATGGCCATACCTTTATTATTTTCAGACTGGCATAAATGTTTAGCCCGATTAATCAACGCTTCTCCAATACCTTGGTTTCTAAATTTGGAAGCTACATACAAATCGTTGAGCATATATATTGACTTCATGTATACAGAAGAAAACAATGGGTATAGCTGAGTAAAACCAGCAGGTTGATTATTAACATAAGCAATGTATATAATAGAATCATTCTTAACGATGCGTTGTGTTAAAAAGCGCTTTGCAGCTTGTGGATTTGGTTCTTGTTTGTAGAATATGCGATAGCCTTCAAATAAGCCAATAAGGGCATCTAAGTCTTTGAGTTGTGCGTGCGTGATAGTCATAAAAAAAAATCTGTAACCGAAATTACAGATTTTAAATTTAAAACAGTACACGAATTTTTATTTCCTCAGAAATGACTATCCGTTGTTTTTTTGCTTGTTAATTTCGTCTTGTAATTGACGTCTTACTTTTTGTTCACGTTCTAGTGCAACACGTCTGTGCTCTTCAAATTCCTCTTCGGTTTCAGCTAAGGTCTTTTTGGCTTGCTTAGTTATAGCATTACTATTTCTAAACTTATAAATAAAGAACAATAAAAGTGCCGACAATACGCCAACAATGCTCCATAAGATTAAGCTATAGTTTGGTTTGCTGGTTTGAATCCCGAAAAGTTCCATATTATCTTTTTCGGCAATGGTGTTATCTAAACTCGTTTTAGTGTTAGCAAGATTAGATTTTAGGTCTTCAATTTCCTTGGCTTGTGTTTGAACAATAGCTTGAGTATCATCTAAATCTTTATGAACTGCTTTCAAAGAATCAATGGTATGCGCTTTTAATGCATAAAGCCATGTTTTCTTAACTGTTTTATAATCTTGCCAGCTATTTGAACGTCTAATAACGTATTCAAATTGATTGTCGATAGTCCCACTGTTTAATGATAATTTTTCCTCATCATTGGTTGTTTGTGCAGAAGCCACAGAAAAACATAGTACAGTAAGAGTAGAGAGTAGTAATGTCTTAAAAAATTTCATCTTGGTTTGGTTGAGTTTTAATAGCATAATTAATGGTAGCAATATAACAATTTATATGATAATTTAGGTGTAAATCAATATGTTGATATAAACATTTAGCCTCACTAAATGTGAGGCTAAATTATATACGAATGAAAGTTGATTTTAGATGTTGATAGTGCTCAACTCTTCTGTGTTTTGGATACTATTTGGATTAAGGCTGTATTGATATAATCCGTTTTCACCAATAAGAATCAAGGTATTATTGTTAACAATAACATCAAAAGCACTGCGATTTATAGCATGAACTAAGACCGAATTACTGGGATCAGACACATCAAATATTTTAACTTCATCATCACAAACAATAAGATAGTCATTGTACAATCCTAATCCGATAGGTTTAGTCAAATTTCGACTAGAAATTAAAATAGGGTTTACAACATCTGTCACGTCATAGGTTTCTAAAACATTGATTGTTGTACCACATCCAATATCGGCATGCAATGTAACATAGGCGTGTGTAGCGTTGGCAATTACAGGATCGCAAGCTGTAAAATGTTGTACATCAGATAAATATTGAGGTTGTTCAGGGTTTTGAACGCTATAGATATACATTCCATTTTGAGAACCTATATACAGGTATTCTTTATAGTTAAATAAGGTTTCTATATTGAACCCTATTTGAAGCTCATTTACCTTTACAGGAGATTCTCTGTTAGCAATGTTAAATACATTTAGTTTCTGATTATCTACAGTATATAAATAATCATTGTAGGATGTAAAACGCGCTAATGAACCTGCTTTTCCAGTTTCGTTAGACATAGTGGTTGAATCACTTGAGCTGTCAGAATCACAACTCAACACAAGTCCTGCTATTATTAAAAAGATATATTTTTTCATAATTCGTGGGTTTTAAGTTTAGTTGTTCTCGTTTAAGGTCCAGTCTACAATAATTTCGTTGTTTTGTACGCCATAAAAATTAGATCCTAATGGCGAGCTTATTTGAGGAAAGGCATTAGGGATACGTTTGGTAATTTCCATTGTGCCCTCTTGCGCATTTAAAGTGAGCGCAAGTAAATCTGTTGCGTTATTCACATATATTGATGCGCCTTTAATCGTCAGGTCTGAAGATCCTAAAACATTTAGAAATGCTATATTTTCTGGGTTAGATGGATCTGTATTATTGATGATATGAAAACCTTTATTGCGTTCGTTTATAAAAATGAAGTTATCCTTTACATAAATTTTTCCTGAATTGACAATGACTTCTGGAGTTGTTTGAAGTGTAGTGGTGTTTTCGAAAACTGAACGTTGCATAATTACAGGTACGTAATAATCGGGAACAGTAGTTGTGACGATGTCATCTTCGGTGTCGGTTAACCAGCAAGATTGAAAGCTCAAACTAAAGCATAATAGCAATAGCCAGGCAAAAGGTTTCATTTTCATAGTAATTGATTTATAGATTCTAATTACTAGATGCAGAAACATTAAAATGGTTGCTTCTATAAAGCAGAAAAATCCCACTTTTTTAAAAATGGGATTTTTCTAGAAATTATATTCAAGACTAATAGTAAGAAAAACGTCTTACTTTAGCAATGTATTTAGCTAATCTAATGACTTGATGACTATAACCATATTCGTTGTCATACCAGATGTATAAAATAGCATTTTTTCCGTCAGCACGAACAATAGTAGCTTTGCTATCATAGATAGATGGAGCAGAGCTTCCAACAATATCACTAGATACTAACTCATCGCTCATTTCATATTTGATTTGTTCTACTAAATCACCTTCAAGAGCATATTTTTTCATGATGGTGTTAATACCGTCAACAGATGTTTCTTTTTCTAATTCTAAATTTAAAATAGCTAAAGAACCATTAGGAACAGGCACTCTAATCGCATTAGATGTTAATTTTCCTTCTAGCGATGGTAAGGCTTTTGAAACAGCTTTTCCGGCACCAGTTTCGGTAATGACCATGTTAAGTGCTGCAGCTCTACCACGACGGTATTTTTTATGAAAATTATCAACTAAGTTTTGATCGTTTGTGTAGGCATGGATTGTTTCTAAGTGTCCACTTATAACACCAAATGTGTCTTCTACTGCTTTTAGAACAGGAGTGATGGCATTAGTCGTGCAAGATGCGGCAGAGAAAATATCAACTTTATCTGGATTGTTTTCTAAGTGATTTACACCATGAACAATATTAGGAACACCTTTACCTGGAGCAGTTAATAATACTTTATCAACACCTTTAGACTTTAAATGTCTTCCTAGAGCTTCGTCATCTCTAAAAGCTCCAGTGTTATCAATAACTAAGGCATTATTAATACCTAACTTAGTATAATCAATATCTTCAGGAGCATTAGCCGATATGACATTTACGGTAGTTCCGTTGATAATTAACGCACTGTTTTTTGCATCGGCAATAACAGTTCCTGGGAAATCACCATGTACAGAATCGTTACGTAATAAAGAGGCTCTTTTTTCAAGAACAACTTGGTCAATAGTTCCGCGAGTTACAATTGCTCTTAAACGTAATTGACTTCCTTTTCCTGTTCTAGTCATTAGCTCTCTGGCCACTAATCGACCAATTCGTCCAAAACCATAAAGCACCACATCTTTTGGTTGTATGGCTTTATTTTTCTTAGCGTCTTTAAGTTTTTCAGCAACAAATCCAGTAGCATTACTGTACTTTTGGTCTTCAAGATGAAATTCGTAAGTTAACTTTCCAATATCTAACTTGGCAGGAGGAAGGTCTAACGTTTTAATTGCTTGCGCAATTTCTACAGAATCAAAAATTGAAATTGGTTTCTGTACAAACTCTCCAGCATATTCGTGAAGATTTAAAATTTCGCTCACGTTACGATCAATTAGTTGGTTTCTAAAAAGCACCAATTCTATTGATTTGTCGTACCAAAGATCGCTAACAATTTTTATAAATTCAACTGTAGCTCTTCTTCGATCTGCTTGAAAAGCGAGTTCTTTTTCATAAGTTCCGTTCAAACCCATTGTAATTAATTTAGTGTGTTGTGTGTTTAAAAATTTTTGCAAAAATAATACATTTCAAACGTTTTCGTAGCGTTTTTATACAAAATAAAAACCCCTTCTAAATTTTAAATTTTGAAGAGGTTTTTGTTCGTTTGATTTTGGTCTATCTAAAGATGACTTCTTTTCGCTCTAATTTGGTATTTAAATATTCTAGCTTAAAAATGTTTTCTTGAGCTTTATCACCATATTTTTCGGTGAATTTTGAAATATCTTCTACACTATTAATTGGAACGTCGTTGATACCAGTAATAATATACCCGCGTGAGATACCTAGTTTTGAATAGAGGAAACTATTCTTATTATCTTGAACAATAACACCGTTTTTGATATCGTATTCTTTTTTAAGTTTTGAAGGGAGATTACGTAACTCCATGTCGATAAATTTGACACTAATAATATCGCTTTTTGAAAGCGTAACAGGGATAATCTTAACTTTGCTATCACGTTCAATTTCAACATTAATGACATCATTAGGGCGTTTGGTTTTAATATAGCCGCTCAAATCTGAAAATTTAGAAATTTCTACGTTATCTAATCTTTTAATAATATCTCCATTTTTGATACCTGCTTTTTCTGCACCAGAATTATCTTCGACATTACTAATATATACGCCTTGAATTTCGCTTACCCCTAGTTCTTTTGCTTCGTCAGAATTTCTATTTAAAATAGATACACCAAGCACACCTTCTTGTACATCGCCATATTCAATAATATCCTGTACTACTTTTTTGGCAATGTTACTTGGCACTGCAAACGAGTATCCAATGTAAGACCCTGTTTTTGATGTAATAGCCGTATTGATACCAATAAGTCTACCATTAGAATTCACTAAAGCACCTCCCGAATTTCCAGGATTTACCGCTGCATCTGTTTGAATAAACGATTGAGAGTTTCGTCCAGACAGATCTCTAGATTTAGCGCTGATAATTCCTGCAGTTACAGTAGAGGTAAGGTTAAAAGGATTACCAACAGCCAGAACCCATTCGCCAATTTTGGCATGATCTGAATCTCCAAATTCGATGGCAGGAAGATCTTCGTCTGCTTCAATTTTTAAAAGAGCGATGTCTGTTTTTTCATCTGCACCTATAAGTGTAGCCTCATATACTCTATTATCATTTAAAGTAATAGAAATACTACTAGAACCAGCAATCACATGATTATTAGTAATAATGTAGCCATTTTTATCAATGATAACACCACTACCAGTTCCAACTTGAGCGCGTTGTGAACTTCGTCCGTAGAATAAATCTTCAAAGGTTAAAGCTCCACTTACTATAGATGTGTTTTTGACATGAACTACTGAGTTAATTGTATTCTCGGCAGCTTCAATAAAATCTGGTTGTTCGCCATTAATCAAGTTGGCTGTATTTGTGTCATAACTCGCATTCAAAAATTGTGGCTCGTTTGAGCTTTCAGTCATGGTTATAGTTTGATTTTTTTCGATAAAAAGAGTGTAGGCAGATAATGCTATGATTCCACCTAACACCGAAACAAATACTAAGGTTAAAATCTTTTTCATTAGTTATTAGGTTTTAAATGTTATTACAAAATGTAACGACTAAAATTAACTATTTATTGAAGTAGAAATTGAACTTTAACGATTTTTAACGTCTAATTTAACGCTCATTTAACAACACAATTATCGCATCATTATTTATATATTTGCATCACCTATGGAACTTACATTTTATAAATATCAGGGAACAGGAAATGATTTTGTGATGGTTGATAATCGTCAGCAAATTTTCAACAAAAAAGATACGGCGTTTATCTCTTTTTTATGTGATAGACGGTTTGGTATTGGTGCCGACGGATTAATACTTCTTGAAACTCATGAATCATGCGATTTTAGAATGGTTTATTTTAACGCAGATGGTAATGAAAGCTCTATGTGTGGTAATGGTGGAAGATGTATAACTGCCTTTGCTAATTTTTTGGGTGTCATTAAGGATACTGCAACTTTTGAGGCTATTGACGGACTGCATAAGGCTAAAATTGAAAATGGCTTGGTAAGTTTACAAATGCAAGATGTTAGTTCTATTGAGACTTACGAATCTCATACGTTTTTAGATACAGGGTCGCCACATCATATTCAAATGGCTAATGATTTGGCATCATTTGATGTTAAGACTATCGGAAGACAAATTAGATCAGGTGAACCTTATAATGAAGAAGGGAGTAACGTTAATTTTGTAAGTAAGAATAGTGATGATAGTTTTTCGGTAAGAACCTATGAAAGAGGTGTTGAGGATGAGACTTATTCTTGTGGTACAGGGGTTACAGCAGTTGCCTTGGCAATGCACTATATAGGAGAGACAGAAAAAAAACTGATAACGTTAGAAACTGAAGGAGGGACGCTAAAAGTATCTTTTGAAAAAGGTCATGGAAGTTATGAGAATATATGGCTTATTGGTCCAGCAACTCAAGTTTATAAAGGTCATATATAATGGTAACACTCAAAGGAGAACATATTTATTTGAGAGCTTTAGAGCCAGAAGATCTTGATTTTATTCATGCCATTGAGAATAATCAGGATATTTGGGAAGTAAGTAATACGATAACACCTTATTCTAAGTTTTTAATAAAGCAATATCTTGAACAAGCTCATAAAGATATTTTTGAAGTCAAACAATTGCGTTTAGTAATTTGTACTCAAAATGATATAGCTATTGGAATGATCGATTTATTTGATTTTGATTTTAAAAATAGACGTGCTGGTGTGGGAATATTGATAAAAGACAAGGATATGAGGCAAAGAGGTTATGGACAGGAAGCATTGCAGTTATTAATAGCTTACTGTAAGTCACACTTAGATATGCATCAACTGTTTTGTAATATTTCCGAAGAAAATGATATGAGCTTGAAGTTGTTTAAAAATCAGGGATTCGATATAATCGGATTAAAAAAAGACTGGAACTATGTAAATGGTTCTTATAAAAATGAATACTTATTACAAATACTTCTTAATTAAATGTATATAAAGAAAATACTCTGGGCTATCGCAATTATAGGTTTGCTTGTTGCTGCTTATTTTGGATATTATGTCTATAACGCGATGTTATCGCCAAATACCAGCTTCAATAATGATGAGGCTTACATTTTTGTGTCTAAAAACGACGCCTACAAAGATGTAAGAATGCAACTAGAACCCTTACTTAAGGATATTGAGGGGTTTGATGCTTTGGCAGAACGAAAGAAGTACACTTCTAATTTAAAGGCGGGAAAGTTTGTCATTAAAAAAGGAATGAGTAATAATGATATTATTAATTCTATACGAAGTAATAATGTTCCTATTAAAATAGCATTTAACAACCAAGAGAGTCTTGAGAAGTTGGCAGGTCGAATAAGCAACCAAATAGATACCGATAGTACCGCTTTAATTCAAGCAATGACTGATACGTCATTCTTGGAAGAAAACGGCTTTTCAAACGAAACAGCTCTGGGTATGTATGTCCCAAATAGTTATGAGTTTTTCTGGAATACGTCGGCAGAAGGATTTAGAGACCGAATGCTCAAAGAATATAATCGTTTTTGGAATGACAATAGAAAAGCAAAAGCTAAAACTATTGGCTTGTCTCAAGATGAAATAATGGCACTTGCATCTATTGTTCATGAAGAATCAAAGCAGGCCAGTGAACAACCAAGAATTGCTGGTGTATATATGAACCGATTGCGCATTGGAATGCCTTTGCAAGCTGATCCAACCTTGAAATTTGCAGCGTATAAATTACCCGAATATAAAAACACGATTATAAAACGAGTACTGAACAAACATAAGGATATTGAGTCACCTTATAATACTTATATGAATGCAGGTTTGCCTCCAGGATTAATAGCTATGCCTGATATTTCAGCCATTAATGCAGTACTCAATTATGAAAAGCATAATTACTTGTATTTTGCTGCCAATGCAAAAAAACTCGGATTTCATAAGTTCGCAAAAACTTTATCTCAGCATAATGTCAATGCTAGAGAGTATCAACGTTATCTTTCGTCTCAAGGGATTAATAAATAATGTTCAGGATTCGACATTTTTTATTTCTGATATGTGCCTTGGTGTTGGTTTCTGCTCACTCTCAATCAAGGGGCGATTCTTTTTTAAAACCAAGCGATACCCTGCACAATTCAAGACGTAATGCTGTTGTTATTGCTGAAACTTCCTTAGCTACACTAACGTTAATAGGACTCGATCAATTATGGTATGCCGATTTCCCTAGATCTAAATTTAAAACAATAAATGATACTGATGAGTGGTTGCAAATGGACAAACTCGGTCATGTGTTTTCGTCTTATCAACTTGGAAGACTAGGAGCAAATGCCCTAAGATGGAGTGGTGTTTCCAAAAAAGATCAACTTATTTATGGAGCTACCTTAGGTTTTGGATTTTTAACTGCTGTAGAAATTTTTGATGGCTATTCTGAAGAATGGGGATTTTCTTGGTCTGATATGGTTGCCAATGGCTTGGGAACTGGACTGTATGTCGGACAAGAACTGTTATGGGACGAGCAACGTATAACAATGAAGTATTCATTTCATCAAACACAATATGCTAGTCAGCGACCTGATAAACTAGGAGAGGGGTTTTTAGAAGAGCTTTTAAAGGATTATAATGGACAAACATATTGGTTGAGTGCCAATGTGCATTCTTTCTTTAAGGATAGTAAAATTCCTAAATGGATTAACCTGGCAGTTGGTTATAGTGCAGAGGGAATGCTCACCGGAAAAGAGGAAAATGTTAATAACATATTTATAACTCAAAATAGACAGCGGCAATTTTTCCTTAGTTTGGATGTAGATTTGTCTAGAATACGCACAAATTCTCGAGTGTTGAGAACCGTATTTGACGTTTTGAACGTCATAAAAGTGCCTTTTCCAGCTATTGAATTCAACGGGAAAAACGGCATAAAGCTCCACTATATCTACTTTTAACAACACTTTAACAGCTTATTTTCAGATATATAGAAAAAAGCGTATATTTGCAGGCGCAATTTGTAAGTCATAGAAGGGGATGATTTCGACTTACTAAAATTAGCTATTATGATTAAAAAAGTAGGTAATTATTTTGTTGTACCATTAGCTATTTGTGTCACACTTTATTTGGCACTTAAACCTGAGCAATCGATCAATTATGCCGATTATTCAACTGAAGGTTTAGAGCTTGATTACAATATATCTAAGGACATTGCTTTTAACGAGCATACACCTAATGATAATGAATTAACGCTGAAAGAAGCAACTAGTTCAATGCCATCAACGTACACTTATTTTCCGTATTTAGGCAAATCTTACCATGGTTTTAAAGAAGCTCTAGCATTTAAAGAGTCTAGAGGTAACTATTTTACAGTAAATACTTTAGGGTATTTAGGGAAATACCAATTTGGTAAAGAAACATTGAAAATGATTGGAATCTATAATCCAACACAATTTTTATATAATCCAAAACTACAAGAAAAGGCATTTTTAGCCAACGCTGAACGTAATAAATGGATTTTACGTAAGGATATCGAACGTTTTGTTGGGAAGAAGATTAATGGTGTTGATATTACGGAGTCTGGGATTTTGGCTGCGGCCCATTTGGCTGGACCAGGTAGCGTTAAGAAGTTTTTGAGAAGTTATGGAAGTAATAATTTCTCTGATGCTTACGGAACGACTGTTAAACATTATATGAAAAAGTTTTCAGGATATGATACCTCTTTCATAGAAGCAGATAAAAGAGCCAAAGCGACATTATAGTCGATATTATATTTTAGATTAATGAATGAATGAAAAAAGCCAATCATATAGATTGGCTTTTTTTTATTTAACAGCCTGTACTAAGCGAAAAGACAAGCTCTTGATCAACATCTTCTCCCTTAATGTTTTTTGCAGGAACCCATTGCCCAGAAGAACCAGTAATAAGCTCTATTATCTTCTCATCAACCTTTGGGTGATTCGAGTTTGATTCCATTCTAGTATTGCTTATCAAGCCTTCCTTGGTTACTGTAAAATAGACACTAACAGATTTGAACTTATTCTCATCAATTGATTTTAATACTGCTTCACCATTTTCTTCTAGATAGGATACAAGTGCGTCCTGACCATAGATATATTTTGCTTGCTGTTCAGGAACAATTGTTAAGTGAGGACACCAATAACCATATTTAGTTTGTAATGTTTCTTCACTAATGTTTTCATAATCACTTCTTATTAAAATGTGTGTTGAAAAGTTAGCAGATTTTAATAACTCAATTTGAGATTTAGATAGTTTATCGGTTTTACTCATTGCTATCTCATCTGTTTGCTTATTGTCCTTAATGACAATCATGCTTATAAATTGGTAAGAGTCTAAAGGAGGCATTTGCTCTTTTCGCAAGAAATCTTTAATTGATTTGGCTTTAAGTAAATCAGATTTTTTGATAACATCATATCGGTTACCTACAGAATAAAAAAATCGCTGATTATTTTTGTTTACACTCGTTTTTGTAGGCTCCGTAACGGGGTTAAGCCCATTATTCGAATCTTTAGCATAGTTTACGGTCTTATGATCTAGGTTTAGTGCGCCATAAACTAAGATGCATAGTATGATTAGGGTAATTCCTGAAATTGTAATAGTTTTTTTCATGCGACCAAAATGTATTGATTTATGGTCATAAATGTATGATATAAAGCAGGTTAAATACCATTTGAAATGTCAAAAAAGTGTAAAATTAATGTCAAACGCCTTGTGTTTTACGAAGGGCAAGCGCGTTTTTTTAAATCGCCAGACATTCAGCTTTCAACTGAGATTAATCTCAATCTTTATGAATAATAAAAATAGCTGGTCGTTTATGTAAATCAACTTTGTTATGTTTCCATTCCTTTGCAGTCATGGTTTTGATGTATTCTGTAGGGAGCGTAATATCGCAAGCCACACAAACTCTTGTGTTGGGATGTAACGTAGAACAAATATCTTCCAATATTTTGTTGTTACGATAAGGTGTTTCTATGAATAATTGTGTTTGATTTTGCTCATACGACAAGCGTTCCAAGCGTTTTAAGGTGGTCTTTCGCTCTTGCTTATCAATAGGAATATATCCATTAAAAGCAAAACTTTGGCCATTCATTCCTGAGCTCATTAATGCTAGAACTATAGAAGAAGGTCCTACCAAGGGTACCACCTGAATATTATTATCATGTGCTAGTTTTACAATATCAGCACCAGGATCGGCTATGCCTGGACAGCCAGCCTCTGAGAGCAAACCCATTGGTTTTCCTTTTTTGCAGTCTTCTAAGAAATTTTGAATTTCTTCGGGCTGGGTATATTTGTTTAGAATTTTAAAGTTTAAGGTAGATTGTTGTTTCCTCGAATCTACCTTTTTTATAAATCGTCGTGCTGTTTTTTCATTCTCAACAATATAATCGTCTACCAATTCAATAATTTTTTTTACCGAAATAGGTAAAACTTCAAGAGGCGGATTGTCGCCGAGACGTGTTGGAATAAGATATAGCTTTCCGAAATTTGGATTCATTTATTCTTTAATGAGTTTACGAACACTTTTCTTTCCATCTGTTCCTTGTATTTCTACGATATATAAACCACTAGTTAATGATTTCGTGTTTAAAGTAACCAGTTGCTGATCAAAGTTGGTGTTCGATTGGATTAATTTACCTTGTATATCAAAAATATTGACACTATTAATTTGATTGGATGCATTTGTTAAATCAAAAGTTAAGGTGTTTTTTGCAGGATTAGGAAACATTCTAATGCTATTTAAAGTTTCGTCACTAACACTTAAGTTATCATCAACAATTCTATAAACTGTTCCAGATAGCAAGCCTATTACAAAAAGTTCACCATTTACGTCTTCAGCAAAACCAGACCAACCTTGACCCGAAAAGTCATCGACAAAATTCAAAGTATAAGTATCTGGTGCTGTTTCTTGAACAACTCCAATTTCATCGCTGCAGTAATCTCCAAAGAAATATAAACCTTGGAGCCCTGTTTGAATTGTTCCTCTATAACGATAACCACCAGTGATTGAACATTTGAAAGGATTTCCACCATAGTTGTATTCTGCAACTGGAGGTGTGTGAGTAATAGTACTGCAACCAGCTACATTGCTAAATGTTGAAGTGCCTTCAAAACACTTCCATCCATAGTTTTCGCCTCCTGTTGATGTAGATGAAACACGATTGATTTCTTCTCTATTACTTTGACCAACATCTGCGATCCACATATCACCATTAGATCTATCAAAAGAGAATTTCCAAGGATTTCTTAGTCCTGATGCCCAAATTTCATCTAAAACAGCAGAGTCACTTACAAAAGGATTGTCACTAGGAATAAGATATGTTATACCTGTGTCTATTTGAGTTTGTGTTACATCAACATCGAGTCTTAACATTTTACCTAATAATAAGGTCATGTTTTGTGCGCGATTTCCTGGATCACCACCAGAACCACCATCGCCTGTTGAGATATATAAATATCCATCATTAGGACCGAAGTGCATATCGCCACCATTGTGGTTAGGGAATGGTTGCGAGATGTTTAATAAGATGACCTCAGAATTTGGGTCAGCTGTATCCGCTGTACTTCTTGTGAACCTTGAGATAATTGTGTCACCATTGTTATCGATGTAGTTCACAAAAAAGAAGCCATTAGTGTCATAGTTGGGGTGGAATGCCATTGCTAGTAATCCCTGTTCACCACCATTATTGATGACTCTAGGATCGATATCTAAGAAGGGAGCTGTGTTTACACTACCATCGGCATTAATAATTTTAATAACACCAGCGCGTTCTGCAACAAAGAATCTGTCATCACCAGCATGTTTTGCATTTACTGGAGAAGATAAGCCTGACGCATAAACTTCTAAGCTGATGTTTTGAGCATAACTTAGGGATATAACAAAGCAGGCTAGGAAAAGAGTTAAATTTTTCATTTTTCTAGATTTTAAGGAATTTTTTTACAAAATACGAAAAAAATTAAGAGTCTATTAACAGAATCGTTACAAGGACTTACGCGTTAGCTTTTTAGAAATGATATCACAAGCATTATTTAGAAGTGAAAATACGTGTTCAAAATCTGACATTTCACCATAATAAGGGTCTGGAACTCTTTTATTGGTAATCGATTGATTAACTTCTAATATGAGCTTTACTTTTGCTATATCCTTAGTATGTCTTGCAAGTTTGACTACGTTTTCAAAATTAGAATGATCCATAACATAGATGATGTCAAAGGTATCAAAATCTGATGTTTGAAACTGCCTTGCCTGCTGCCTTGAAATATCCACATTATGAGATTTTGCAACTGCAATAGAACGATGATCTGGACGGTCTCCAATATGATAACCTGCTGTTCCTGCGGAATCAACATAAAATCTATCAGAAGGTAATTTGGATTCTAATATGCCATGTGCCAATGGTGAACGACAAATATTCCCCAGGCAAACCATTAAAATACTAGTCATTGTAATGTTTATAAAGAAAGTTTCTTCGACAAATCTTCTACGTATTTTCTAAATTGTTTATCGGTAGATGATAAGTTGTCTACAGTTTTACAAGCGTGTAGTACTGTAGCATGATCTCGTTTTCCTATTTGAGAACCAATACTAGCAAGAGATGCTTTGGTGTATTTCTTTGCAAAAAACATAGCCAACTGTCTTGCTTGTACAATATGACGTTTTCTTGTTTTAGACTGAAGCGTACTAACATCCATTTGGAAATAGTCTGATACTACTTTTTGGATATAATCTATAGAGACCTCACGTTTAGTGTTTTTAACAAATTTTTCAACAATCTCTTTGGCAAGGTTAACCGTAATTTCCTTTTTGTTGAAAGAGGATTGTGCAATTAAAGAAATAATAGCACCTTCTAATTCGCGAACATTGGTTTTGATATGTTTCGCAACATACTCTACAATTTCTTCTGGCATTTCTACACCATCGCGATATAATTTGTTCTTAAGTATAGAAACACGTGTTTCAAAATCTGGACTTTGAAGTTCGGCTGAAAGTCCCCATTTAAAACGAGACAGTAGACGTTGTTCAATATCCTGCATGTCAACAGGTGCTTTGTCACTAGTTAGAATAACTTGTTTTCCGTTTTGGTGTAAGTGATTAAAAATATGAAAGAACACATCTTGGGTTCCAGATTTTCCTGATAAGAATTGAACATCATCAATAATCAAAACATCAATAATTTGATAGAAGTGAATAAAGTCGTTTCTATTATTCTTTTTAACAGAGTCTATATACTGTTGTGTGAATTTTTCAGCAGAGATATATAGTACTGTTTTTTCTGGATACTTATCTTTTATATCAACACCAATAGCATGAGCTAAATGTGTTTTTCCTAAGCCAACACCTCCAAATATTAATAAAGGATTGAAAGAGGTTCCACCAGGTTTATTTGCTACAGCCAAGCCAGCGTTTCTAGCCAAACGATTAGAATCACCTTCTAAGAAGTTTTCAAAACTATAGTTTGGATTTAGCTGAGATTCGATTTTTACATTTCTAATTCCTGGAATTACGAAGGGGTTCTTAAGCTCAGGATTTTTGTTGTTTAAAGGAACATCTACATCTTGAGATTTTAAGGCTCCACGATTAGAACTAGGAATTTTTTCTGTAAAAGGTTGTTTGTTGCCATAGGTGTTTTCCATTTTAATGACATAAACTAATTTGGCAGTTTCACCTAATTGTTTAGTAAGAGCAACTTTTAAAATCTTTACGTAGTGTTCTTCTAACCATTCGTAGAAAAATTTACTAGGTACTTGAATACTTAAAGCATTATCGGTAAGCTTAACTGCTACTATAGGCTCAAACCATGTTTTGTAGGCTTGAGGTTGTATGTTGTCTTTTATAAATGAGAGACAGTTAGTCCAAACCGATTGCGCAGTTATATCCATTCTCTAAGTTAATTTTTGTGTTGTTAGTTAGTTAGCAAAAAAAAGAGAAATTCGAGTTTCTCTGGTATAATTTTTACATGACAAATATGTGAACAAATTTTTTAATAAAAAAATCAAAATGTATTGATTTTCTAGAATTTTTTTCTCATGTTTAAATCGGTTCGAAAATACAAAAAAAATATCAAAAACTATGGAGGATCTTTCCAAATCTGATGAAATTCAATTTAGAGTACGTTATGGAGAAACAGATCAAATGGGAGTTGTGTACCACGGTAATTATGCACAATATTTTGAAATGGGAAGAACCGAGTGGTTACGAAAAATGGGGTTTTCCTATAAGGAGATGGAGGAGAGTGGTGTCATGTTGCCAGTAATTTCATTAAGTATAAATTACAAAAAGTCAGCGTGTTATGACGACCTCATTAAAGTAAAAACTAAACTCGTAAAAAAGCCAACTGCCAAAATTGAATTTGATTATGAAATCTTAAATGAAAATGATGAAATTTTAACAACAGGAAATTCTGTTTTGGTATTTATGGATATTCATAAGAATCGGCCTACAAGATGTCCAGATTATATTTTAGACAAACTGCATATTTAATCGTTCAACTTCTTTATATTAACCTCATATAAGTTGTCAAAAATTTCGAAAATTGAAGGTGCGTCTTTTAATCTTACCGAGATTATAATTTTACAACTCAATTCTAGAGTCTGATTTATAACATTTAAATGTTTCTCTTTTATAATTCTCATGACTTTATTCATATTCTTATAATCAAAAGAGATAGTATATTCAATATTTATTGTTTTAGATACAATTGTGGCGGCTTCTAGCGCCAATTGGGCTCCAGTTTTATAAGCGTTAATTAAACCTCCAACACCTAATTTGGTACCTCCAAAATACCTAACCACTACAATGAGTATGTTGGTTACTTCAAAAGACTGGATTTGGCCATAAATAGGCATTCCTGCACTATTATTGGGCTCTCCGTCATCATTGGCTCTAAATACAATGTCTTTTTCTTGCATACCAAATTGATATGCATAGCACCAATGCCTTGCCTGATGATGATTCTTTTTAAGCGCATTCAAATGGTCTTTAACGTCATCTTCTGTGGTGACGGGAAATGCATAGCCATAAAACTTGCTGTTTCTGTCTTTAAATAAAACTTCAGGAGATGCTTTGGTTATAGTTTTGTAAATGTCGCTGTTTTCCATTTATGACAAAGTTACTATTACTATAGATATAATTGCAATTGCAATTCCAATCCAGTTCTTTTTAGAGATTTTTTCTTTAAACAAAATGACACCTAAAAGTGTTGACACCATAACAATGGCCACATTATTAATTGTAAATAAAGTTGAGCTTTCTAAGTTGTCGTGGTTAAGTGCTTTAAGCAAATAATAAATGGAGAAGTAATTGATAATCCCTAAAATGGCACCACCAATAATGGCTTTGATAGGAAATTTATACGACCTTTTTATAGCTTTAACTATTAATAATGTTAGTCCAATTGTAAAAGCGAAGGCAAAAACGGTTGCCGAAAAAATAGGAATACCATTTTCTGGTAAATAAGCGGTCTCTATGTATTTAATGGAAGTATCAATGGTACCAGTACCAAAAAACAACAAAATAGGTAGCCACAGTCCTTTCGTGATGTTGCCAGAGTTTTTAGGTTTTATTGAGGCTAGATAAACCGCAACAAGCGCTAGAACAATACCCATTATTTTTTGAAACCCGATACCTTCATTATACATATATATACCAAAAATTACAGGGATAATGACACTCATTTTTGAAGCAACTGATGCTACAGAAAGCCCGTTACGCTGTGCCGTTAATGCCATGACTGTAAAGACACCAATAAACAAAAACCCTAGACCAATGGCTCCATAGATCCATGGGGCATTAACGATGTCGTTAACAACGATGGGCTCATCATAAATCCACAATCCAAATAAACATGCCGTTAAATAATTTACAACAATCCCTTGAAGGGTGTCTATACCATATTTATTAAAGAGTTTAAATATGATAAAAATACAAGTGGATGCCGCTATGCTTAATAAGAGATAAATCAAAATATGCTTTTGTTTATAGTGAAAAGGTCTATAACATCTTCTTTAGTTTCATCTATATTCCAAACATGAATTCCTAGAACTGTTGCTGCCTCTGTATTGTCTTTAGTGTCATCAATGAAGAAGCAGTTTTCGGCTTTTAAGTTGTTTTCTGTTAAAACAAACTCATAGATATTTGAATTTGGTTTTCTTAGATTGATTTCATGTGATAGATAAAACTTGTTAAAACAAGCTCTAAATTCTTCGTAAAACGCCACATGTTTTTTTATCCAATTGATATGCAATTCATTTGTGTTACTTAATAAAATGAGGTTGTATCTACCTTCCTTTGCTAATGTTTTAATGAATTCCAACCGTTTCACAGGGAAGTCTTTAAGAATAAAATTCCAGGCATTCGTAATGTCTCTTTTAGACAGAGAAGGAAAGTTTTCTTCATAAAACCCAAGAAATTCTGAGGTTGACATTAAACCTTGTTCGTATAAGGTGTTTATGGCTACAAGGTCTTCTGGAAGTTCATTTAAGCCAAATAAGTCTAATGCATTTTGTATGGCACCCTGTTTATCTAAATTAATGAACACGTCACCAAAATCGAAAATAATAGTTTTAATTGTTGACATAAATTTTTAATGTATCAGTCATTATATGTTCTTCGGAAATGAGATGTCCAGAAAAATGTGGCGCTTTAACACCTTCACTAAAATGGATTGTACCTGTAAAAACTCGAGCTTCGTCCCAAAGATTGCTATCAATAAAAGATTGAAGCGTTTGCGCTCCACCTTCAATGATAACAGAATTAATAGCTTTTGAATGTAAAATGGTTCCTATTTGTGGAGGAATGGATTTATTGAAATCTGTATTGTCTTCTGAAATGATTATTGTTTCACTTTCTAAATTAAATATGGAGTGATCCTTAGAGAGTTTTTGAGTGCGATCAATAACTACACGAATGGGATGTAATCCAGTCCAATCTCTAACGGTTAAACTTGGATTGTCTTCCAGTACTGTATGCGTTCCAACTAAAATTGCTTGCTCTTCAGCACGCCATTTATGTACTAATTGTCTCGAATATCGATTAGTGATCCAGATTGGCGCTTTCTTTGTTTTAGACTTTGGCGCAATAAAACCATCTTTAGATTCTGCCCATTTTAAAATAATATAGGGGCGTTTTTTATTGTGAAATGTAAAAAAACGTTTGTGATGCATTTTACATGCCTGTTCCAAAACGCCTACTGTTACATGACACCCTGCGGCTTTCAGTTTAGCAATTCCCTGTCCTGCAACTTGCGTGTTATCATCCATAGTTCCAATGACAACATTTGGAATACGATGTTCAATAATAAGATTGCTACAAGGAGGTGTCTTTCCAAAATGAGAACAAGGCTCGAGCGTTACATATAAGGTCGCTTTTTGAAGTAAATTTTTATCCTTTACTGAGTTTATAGCGTTTACCTCGGCATGTGCGCCACCATAAGCACTTGTGAAACCTTCTCCTATAATTTGATTTTCATGAACAATTACGCAACCTACCATCGGATTTGGAGCAGTAGTGCCTAAACCGTTTTTTGCAATGGTAATGCATCGTTTTATATAGGTTTCGCTGGTAGTCAAATTTAGTTTAGATGTTTATATTTGTTTATGATTAAAAACGTCTTAATACGCTTAATTACTTATCCGTTTTGTTTGTTTCTAATTTTTCTTGGATATAAAATGAGTTTCGAAACATCAAATTACGCTAATCCTATCTATGAACCTAGAGCCAAAATCCTTGGTGTTATAGGTATTATTATCGTTTTAGTGTATTTGGTTTCAGATATACTCCTTTTAATTAAAAACAAGTTCTTCAAAAAAGAAAATTAAAATTTTATCTTAACCATTTCAGTTTCGTCTACAGGGTATGTATATGAAAACCCAAGTGTTTTATAAACAATCTCTCCCTTATATTGTACTTTAATTTTTTTGTTAATAACACTACTTAATATACTACCTAAGATATTTTTATTGTCACCTTTCAGAATACTATCGGTACTTACTTTAACTTTTAATGGTACTGTAAATTCTTTTTTCGCAGGAACTTTAAAACTTTCAGAAGAGACATGAGCCACTTTAATATCATTGATATATACTGAAATGTTATCACTTTCTAATCGGCCACCTACATCATTAGGGTTTTGAAAAATGGCATTAGCTTTAAGGGTTATTGTTTTTGAGGTAGATTCATCAAGTTTGATATCTTCAACAGCAATAAATAACGGCTTTTCCTTAACACTACAACTATGGAAAACTAGGGCTGTTGTTAATAATAAAATGAAATTTCTCATCTTTTTAAAATAGATTTATCAGTATCTTCATACCGAAATTAGAATGCAAAAATACTATAATAAAGTGAGTCAAGATAATATCATTATTAGAGAAATTCGTCCTGAGGACAATGCGCAAATAGAAGCTATAATTAAAGCTTGCTTCCCAGAGTTTAAAATTCCTTTAAAGGGAACGGCTTATGAAGATGCCGAAACACCCTTTATGTATGAGTCTTACCAAGGCGATAAAGAGGTTTATTTTGTTTTAGCAAATGGGGATGAGATTTTAGGTGGAGGAGGCATAAAGCCTTTAAAAGATTTTGATGGTAATGTCTGTGAACTTCAAAAAATGTATTTCTCCCCCAAAGTAAGAGGCAAAGGTTTTGGTAAAGCTATGTTTACCAAATGTCTTGATGCGGCTAAGAATTTTGGTTTTGAAACGTGTTATTTAGAATCGGCATCGCAACTTAAAGCGGCTATTCATATTTATGAACAGAATGGATTTAAGCATAGAACAGAACCTTTAGGGAATACTGGACATTATTCATGTGGTGTTTGGATGACTAAATCGCTATGAGATTAAAAGATATCCAAGGTTTGTATCATAAGGAGTTAGATGTGCTCTATGGAAAAGATGAGGTGGATTCGTTTTTTTATCTAGCAATTGCTCATTATTTGCAGTTAGATAAGATACATTTAATGGTAGAACCAGAATATGCGCTTTCTAAAATAGAAGAGCAACCGCTTTTTGAAACGTTAAGTGCCTTAAAGTTAGAACAGCCAATTCAGTATATATTAAGAGAGACCGAGTTTTTTGGGTTACCATTTGAAGTTAATAAGCATACTTTAATACCACGTCCTGAAACAGAGGAGCTGGTGGCCTTAGTTATTGATGAGGTAAAGGATCAATCTTATCAGATATTAGACATTGGAACAGGAACGGGTTGTATTGCTATTTCATTGGCCAAGCATCTTAAGAACAGTGTGGTTTTTGCTTTAGATATTTCAGAAGATGCATTGGTTGTGGCAAAACGCAATGCCAAACTAAATGATGTTGACCTGGAGTTTATTCATGATTCTATTTTAAAACCAAATCATCCAAATCTTGTATCGACGTCGCAGGTGTTTGATGTTATCGTTTCTAATCCGCCATACGTTAGACATCTTGAAAAGAAAGAGATAAAACCGAATGTACTGCTTAACGAACCGCATTTGGCCTTGTTTGTAGATGATGAAAATCCGCTACAATTCTACAGAGCGATTTGCGAATTTGCTCAAGACCACCTAAAGCATAATGGTGTTTTGTATTTTGAAATCAATGAATATTTAGGAAAAGAAATGATTGATCTTATGCACAGTTTTAATTTTAAGAATGTAACGCTTAAAAAAGATCTTTCTGGTAAAGATAGGATGATTAGAGGTGTCAAATAATTAATCCATTAGATCATTAAGTGTTTTTATTTTTAAATCGTCTAGAGAACCTTCCTGAGTTTTGAATTCAATGATAATCGTCTCGTTTGGCATGAGGTCAAAATAATTATCGCTAAAGTGGCCTTTGCTTTTTGTATAAAGGAACACATCTTTTTGTAGCGTTGTACTTTCTAATTTGATTTCAAATCCGTTAGAGGTTTTTGAAATTGTTTTTTTGATAGCCCCCTTTTTTAGTTTTAAATCTTTTGGTTTAACCAGGTAAGCGTAAGAGTGGAAATTAGCAAACATAGTTGCAACAACAACTTCGTCCTTGTTTATGTTAAGGTTTGCTACATCTAACGTATGAATTAACTGACTTGAATTGGCATTTAATTGTGTATTCATGGTAGTTCCAGTTCCCATAACCTTCCCGTCAAAATCTGTGATGATATAGGTGAAGGTGTCATCAAAACCCGTGAGACTATCGTTTATGCCGTAAGTTTTTAATGTGTCATTTTCTACTGTATTAGATATGAGGACATTTTCAAATGATGTTTTTGCCTTATAATGCAGGGCTTTCCAATTTCCGAAGAAATCTATACTAGACCAAGATACAGACGGCCAACAATCGTTAAGTTGCCAATATAAGGTTCCCATGTTATAAGGTTTGGCTCTGCGATGCGCTTCAATACCTTTAGTGATACCATAGGCTTGAAGTATTTGGCTCAGATAAATGTAATCTTCTGCCGTATCAGGCACTGGAAAATCGCGTTTCATGTAGGCGTCAATGAGTTGAAATCCGCGCACGTGTTTTTGATGATTTTTAAATCCTTCCGAAGTAATTTCTAAAGAATCACTTTGATTGATGTAACGGATGGCTTCATAGCTAGGAAAGGCTTGAAATCCAAATTCACTCATAAAACGAGGAACGTTGTCTTCTAAATGTTCAAAAGGGTAAGCGTCATGCCAAATCCACCAATCGTGGGCATCACCTTCAAATTGATATTTTGGATTGCCACGACCATATTTTGGCGAAGATTCCCAATAGGGTGCGTCAGTAAATTCATTAACTGTTTTAGGGAGAATAGAGTCAAATACCTTTAAATAATTGTTCCAAATCTCATCTTTTTCTTCATCACTTCTGTTGGCTTGCCATCCCCAGCGATGCCAGCCTTCAGAGTTTTCGTTATTTCCACACCATAAGGCAATGGAAGCATGATTACGAAGTCGTTTGATATTTTGAGTAGCTTCGTCTTGAACGTTTTCAAGAAATGATTGATCTCCTGGATACATGGCGCAAGCAAACATGAAATCCTGCCAAATAAGAATACCTTTTTCGTCACATAAATCATAAAAAATGTCATTTTCATAAATACCACCTCCCCAAACTCTAAGCATATTCATGTTGGCATCAACGACGTCATCTAGAAGTTTTTCGTAATGCGCATCAGTCACTTTATTTTGCATGCTGTTTTGTGGAATATAATTAGCGCCTTTCATGTATACAGGAACGCCATTGACTTTAAAATAAAAAGATTCTCCTCTGGTGTCATTTTCAGTAACTAAGGCAATAGTTCTAAGTCCTTTTTTTATAGAAACACTATCAATAATGCTGTTGTTTCTCTTTAAGACCATCTTTATAGTATACAAATATGGATCTCCTAAATTATGTGGCCACCACAGCTTTGGAGATTTTATTTGAAAAGGAACCGTTCTGGTGTGTCCCTTTTGAACCACTTTAGAAGTAGTATGAAGTACATCATTTACATAAACTTCGTAGACTAGCTCTTTGTCTTTAATCACCTCAGACTTAATATCAAAAGTGGCCGTCATGTCTGCAATCGAGTCATTCAGTAGCCTTTGTTTTATGGTTAAGTCTTCTAGTCTTAAATCATTCCAGGTCTCCAACATTATTGGGCGCCAAATGCCACTTGTATTTAACTCTGGCCCCCAATCCCAGCCATATTGAAACTGGGCTTTGCGGGTAAAAATACGATTGCCTTCAGGAAGTTGATATCCTAATTTGGCTTTCTCTTGTTCTTCGGAAATAGACGTGTGTTCAAAAACAATTCGCAATTTATTTTGAGGTTTTAAAACCGATTTCACATTTACAGAAAAGGCTCGGAATGCATTATCCGTTTTCAGAATTAAACTATCATTTAGAAATACTGATGCATAGGTGTCTAGTCCTTCAAAATTTAGAGCTATGTGTTTTTTGCTAAGTGTTTCATTAGGGACTGAAAATGTAGTTTTATATTCCCAATCCGTTTCAGAAATCCATTGTAGACTGTCTTCATTAGCACCAATAAAAGGATGTTCTATTAGTTTGTTGTCTAGCAAATCGGCATGTACATTTCCAGGTACTGTTGCTACATGCCAAATAGAATCATTTACAGCTTTGAATTGCCAATTGTCTTGCAAAGCGGTAGCTATTGGTAAATCATGCTTTGCTTCACAACTTGTTAGTAATAGTAAAAGTATCGCAATTAGACTATATTTCATTTGTAATCACGTTTAAAATGGTTTTAATTTCTTTTAAACTCGAAACCGTTTGAGGTGTGTTTCCGAAATATGACGATGACTCAGAATTGATAATTTCAGAAGCTGAAGCATGGATTTCATGAAAACCTTCATTTTTAAAAACTTTAGCGTTTTCCGAAGAGATGCCACTACCAACCAAGATTGTAATTCTATGTTGGGCTTGCTGTTTTAACATTTTTAATGTGTCTAGACCATCAATGGCTTTTGGTTGCTGCCCAGAGGTGAGCACTCTAGTCGCACCTAAATCGATAAGTCGTTCAATAGCTTCTGTAGGATTTGGAACCATATCAAAAGCGCGATGGAAGGTAAATGGTAATGGGTGAGATAGAGCTATAAGTTCTTGTGTGCGTTTAATATCTATGGTGTTGTCAGAATTCAAAACACCTGAAACAATACCATGACATCCTAAATCTTTACAGACTTGAATGTTTTTTTTTATAATCTCGAACTCCGCTTCAGAATAGCAAAAGTTTCCACTTCTAGGTCTTATGAGCACAAAAGTTTTGATCTCTAATTCGGTAATAACTTGTTGTATTAACCCATAGCTTGGTGTAATGCCTCCAATGGATAATTCACTGCAAAGCTCAATGCGATGTGCTCCAGCTTCTTGAGCATTTTTTGCAGATTGGTAGGAGTTAGCACAAATTTCTAAAAGCATATTAGTTTACTATGATTTCGTCAATAAAAGTCCATGCCTTATTGCCAGCGCCTTGGTTGCCATCTGGAATAATGCCATAATTAGAGAGTTTAATATAAATATATCTCGTATTGACATTGGCTTTAATAATAACATCTACAATGTTCTTTTCTGAAGTTGGAATATCTGCTTTTGAATCTATACCATGAGCGCTAAACCCAAATTCAATCTCTTTAGGCGCATAGATCCATTGTCCTTTACCGTTATGAAATCTTGTTTTAATAGATTTAACATCAGTGTCTTCACCTAAATCAATTGTAATTGCAATATCTTCTCCCCAAAAGCCTAACCATTCTTTATCGCCATATCGGGAATCGCTTCCAGAAATGCCATTTATTAAACCTTCGGGGCCGCTACCCGAATACGATTTGTGTGGTATTTTGTTAATCGTAATTGTTTTTCCAACGGCTTTATGGTAGTTTATAGTTTCAGAAAACGTAGAACCTAAACGCTTTTCAGAATTGAAAACGGCTGCTTTGATAGTTTGGCTTTCCGTTATTGGAATAGGAGTTTTGTAAACCTCTGACGATACATTAGGCTCCGAATTATCTAGAGTGTACCTGATCGTCTTATTATCGGTTGTTGTTGCTAGTGCATAGGCTGTTGTGTCGCCTTCAGAAATAAGCTCCCCTGAAATTTCATAAAGGTGATTGGCGTAGTTAATATCTAACATATCTAAGCGTTGATTGAATAATTCTACACGTTTTGTAAAATCTATATAATTTTTGTTCTCGTCTTTTGACCATACTACTTCACTCATGGCGAGCATTCTTGGGAATGCCATATATTCTACCTGATCTGAAGTAGGCATATACTCTGTCCAAATATTACCTTGTGCGCCAAGTACATATTGTACTTCGTCTTCATTTAACTCCTCTGGAATAGGATTGAAACTATAGACTTTCTCTAAAGGTAAAAAGCCACCTATAGCAGTAGGTTCATCCGGATTAGTAGATTGGTAATAATCAAAATAACAATGTGATGTTGGTGTCATAACCACATTGTGTTTTTGTTTTGCCGCTTCAACAGCGCCTTTAATACCACGCCATGACATAACGGTTGCGTTTGGTGCTAATCCACCCTCTAAAATTTCATCCCAGCCAATAATTTGTTTGCCCTTAGAATTAAGATAAGCTTCAATGCGTGTGATAAAATAGTTTTGAAGCTCATGCTCGTCCTTTAAACCCTCACTTTGGATACGCTCTTGACATTTATTACACGATTTCCATTGTGTTTTTGGTGCTTCGTCACCTCCAATATGAATATATTCACTAGGAAAAAGAGCGACAACTTCGTCTAACACATCTTCTAAAAATTCAAAGGTTTCATCTTTAGAGCAATAGATATGTTCAAAAACACCCCATTTAGTGGCGACATCAACTTGTTCTCCAGTACATCCTAAATTAGGGTAGGCAGCAATAGCTGCTTGAGCATGACCAGGTAATTCAATTTCTGGAATTACAGTAACTTGTCTACTTTGCGCATATGCGATGATATCTTTAATTTCGGCTTGTGTGTAAAAACCACCATAACGCTTTCCGTCAAACTGATGTGGTTGATCACTGTAATGTCCAATTAATGTTTCGTCTCGAAATGCAGCCACTTCCTGTAATTTTGGGTATTTTTTTATTTCGATACGCCAACCTTGATCTTCAGTAAGATGCCAATGAAATGTATTCATTTTTAACATGGCAAGCGCGTCAATGTATTTTTTAATAAAATCTACAGAAAACATATGTCTACCAACATCTAAATGCATTCCTCTATAACTAAATTGAGGTGCATCTGTAATGGTCATGCATTGTATGCTAACTGTTTCTTCTGAAAATGTATTGTTTTCAAATTCTGGAGGTAATAGTTGTCGTAGTGTTTGTACAGCATAAAACGCACCTCTATCGGTTTTTGCACGAATTCGTATTTCATATGGTTTGATATCCAGTACATAGCCTTCGTTATGTTCTATGGAGTTGTCAAGAACAAATGTTATATCGTCGTTGTTCTCAAGAGTAATAGAGCTTCCGGTTTCGATAAAATTCTGAAGAAAATCGCCAGAGGTTTTAAAATTGTCGTCGTAGGTGATTCCTACGTCATTATTAAGAACGAAATAACCTGGATTAATAGTTTGTGTTGATGGTGTAGGAATGATTTGAGAGATTTTGGTAGTTCTATGCTCTTCAGATTTACAACTGAATAAAAAGCTAATAAAAACACTTAGGGCTACAATTTTTTTGATGTACATTTTAGTATATTAGATGCCTTAAAGATAACTTTTTTTTACGACCATTTTTAATGACAATTCAGCAAAAAATAAAAGACCTTCGTTTAGAATTACGAGAACATAATTATAATTATTATGTTCTTGACAATGCAACAATTAGCGACTATGAATTTGATATGAAGCTAAAAGAACTGCAAGATTTAGAAGAGCAGCATCCAGAGTTTTATGATTCCAATTCACCAACCTTAAGAGTTGGAGGAGAGGTTACTAAAAACTTTAATACTGTTGTTCATGAGCATCGCATGTATTCTTTAGATAATTCGTATTCAAAGGAAGATTTACTAGATTGGGAAAAACGTATTAAGAAACTCGTTGATGGAGATGTTTTTTATACCTGTGAATTAAAGTACGATGGCGCTTCAATTAGCTTGACTTACGAAAACGGTAATTTGCTTAGAGCAGTTACACGAGGTGATGGTACTCAGGGAGATGATGTGACCACGAATATAAAAACGATTAAATCTGTTCCTTTACAATTACAAGGTGATTTTCCTCCTAAATTTGATATTAGAGGCGAAATTGTGTTGCCTTTTGATGGATTTAATAAAATGAATGAGGAGCGACTGGAGGCAGGAGAAGAGCCGTATAGGAACCCGCGAAATACGGCCTCTGGAAGTTTGAAACTTCAAGATAGTGCGGAAGTGGCGAAACGGCCTTTAGAATGTTTATTATATAATATTACTGGTCGAAACCTTGGTTTTGAAACACAATTTGAAAGTTTAGAACGTGCTAGACAAATGGGGTTTAAGGTGCCAGAAGCGGCGAGATTAGCCTCGTCGGTTGATGAGGTATTGGAGTTTATATCGCATTGGGATGTACATCGGCATGACTTACCTTACGAAACAGATGGTGTTGTCATTAAAGTTAATAGTCTTCAACAACAAGAAGAATTGGGGTATACCTCTAAGGCACCACGTTGGGCAATGGCTTATAAGTTTAAGGCAGAGCAAGTGTCTACGAGACTTAATGAAATTACATATCAGGTTGGGCGAACAGGAGCTATAACACCTGTGGCTAACCTGGAGCCAGTTGAATTAGCAGGAACTACTGTAAAACGAGCATCGTTGCATAATGCTGATCAAATTGAAAAATTAGACATTAGAGAAAGGGATGAGGTTTTTGTTGAAAAAGGAGGTGAGATTATTCCGAAGATTATCGCTGTTGACTTGTCTAAGCGACCAGAGGATTCAAAACCTACGCAATACATAACACATTGTCCTGAATGTCAAACCGAATTGATACGACAAGAAGGTGATGCTAAACATTATTGCCCTAACTATAATGGTTGTAATCCGCAGATTGTAGGTCGTATTCAGCATTATATTTCAAGAAAGGCTATGGATATTGAAGGCTTAGGGGGAGAAACGGTAGCGCTCTTAGTGAATGAAGGTCTAATCTCGAATTATTCGGATTTGTATACACTTAAAAAAGAAGATGTATTGCCCTTAGAACGTATGGCTGAAAAAAGTGCGGAGAACTTAATACAAGGTATTGCTGCGTCTAAGCAAATTCCGTTTGAGCGTGTGCTTTTTGCTATTGGTATTCGTTATGTAGGAGAAACAGTGGCCAAAAAACTAGCTAAACACTATAAGAATATTGATGCTATTATTGAAGCTTCGGTAGAAGATTTAATTGCTGTTGATGAAATTGGAGACCGAATTGCAGAAAGTGTTGTGGAATTCTTTTCTTCCGAAGAAAATAGAATGATTGTCGATGAAATGAAGTCTTATGGTTTACAGTTAGAATTATCTGCAGAAAAATTGGCGAATCAAACAGATAAGCTAAAAGGACAATCTATAGTAGTGTCTGGAGTTTTTGAAACTGTATCAAGAACTGAACTGAAAAAAATGATTGAAGATAATGGCGGAAAAGTCTCATCCTCAATCTCTTCCAAGACTAATTTTTTAGTTGCAGGTGATAAAATGGGGCCAAGTAAGCGAACTAAGGCAGAAACACTTGGAGTCGCAATAATCTCGGAATCTGAATTTTTATCCAAATTGAATTAAAATTCCTACAAAATGTTAAATTTTATCGATTAAATGCATTTTTATTCGTTTATATGTATTTTTTGCGTATATTTGCTATGCTATTAAGGAATAAATTATGTATTTAAGTAAAATTATAGGGATTGTACTTATACTACTGAGTATACTATTTCTAGGTCTGCAATCTCAGGCTTTAGAACTACACGCTTCTGGAGTGAGAGCATTGGCTATGGTCATGTTAACCATATTGTATGTTATGCGTGTAAAGGATAAGCAAATCTTCTTTTTGTTATTTCTCCTATTTTTTACCGCTGCGGAAATATTAAACTATGTAACTTGGGTTATAGATTTTGATTTTAGTAATGATGTAGACTACTTCTATTATATTGGAAATGGCCTTTATATATTTTCTTATTCATTTTTAATTGCTAGAATATTTGTTGGAACCAATATGTTTAAAGCAATGTCTAAATTTTTTGTGCAAACGATATTACTTACGGTTTTAGGCATTTTTGTCGTGTACTTAGTTACCGATACAACCAGAGAAGAGCTTGATAATTCGGAATATATGCTTGAGTTTATATACAATGCAGTAATTATGAGTTTGATGGGATTAGCTTTAATTAACTATATGCATAAGGATAATAAGAAATCAATGAATCTCCTCATAGGATCTATTTGTATTGTGTTTTCTGAAATCTTACAACTCGCTTATTTTTATGTTGCCGATTCTAACGTACTCAATGTATTGTGTTCAATGTTTTTAGTGGCTGCATTTGCGTTCTTCTATCTGCAGTCGCGTTTAGAAAATGAACAAACAATGGCTTACGAAACTCAAAATTTAGAAGCTTAATTTTTTTCCTAAAACAGGAATGTCTTTTCTATAGATATAGAGAATAATTAGTGCTAGTACAAATGTTGTAACTGCGGTATAGAAAAGTACACCTCCATCACCTTTTATTTCTATTCCTAATTGCGTTAAGTGCATCATAATTGCTCCGCCAATAATACCTATTGTTAATGTTGCACCAGCCCAGGCTGTTTTTTTGAACAGTAATAAGATACCTGCTATTAACTCGACAATTCCAATACCAATTCTGCCAACAGGCTCTAAACCAACTTTTGAGAAAATATAAATACTGTCTTCATGCCCTGTGAATTTAAAGCGTAAGGTTTGTATTAAAATAATGGCGACTGCAAGTCTCAAAATAAGTGGTAAATATTTTTTCATAATATAAGTGTATTGTCTATTAGACGATTAGAAAAATAAACCCTACAGATACAGATAAAATTTGTTAAAAAATCGATTAAATGTATGTTTTATTCGTTGAAATACGCAATTTTTAGTATATTTGCTTCACCCAATAAAAAATCTACCATGCATAAAATGCAAAAATTAAAGCCAAATATGGTATTGGTTATGGTCTTATTCGTCTTGCTTCTTGGCACGTCGTTAGCTACCTATTTTGATGTGATCGTTGTGCCTAAAATAGCCAAGCTAATCACGGTTACGATATTACTCACGTTTTACTTTTGTCAACTTAATAAAATGGCTAACATCTTTTTAACCGTTTTTTTAGTGTTTTTTGTAGGTGATGCCTTTTCTGTATTTGATTTTGGAGACATAGCTTCTAAATTATCAAAAACAATGTATATTGGTGCTTACTTGCTACTCATTTTTGTTCTTCTAGGAAAATTGAAGCGTGTTAAGTTTGAAGGTTTAGTCACTGTGTATCTCGTACTCGTGCTATTGCTCAATTCGTATTTTCTATATGCGCTTTATGGTGTAGCCAAAGATAATTTTGTAGATACTATAAATCTAGTACTATATATCTGTCATGGTATTACATTAATAGCTATGACTTATTTTGCATTTGCCGTGTATTTAAGTAGAGAAACAGCGCAGTCTATTACCTTTTTATTGATGGTTTTTTGTTTTGTGTTTTCAGATGTGTTACACTATATATGTAACTTATATGTCTATTATTGGATATTCGAAGTCTTCGAAGGTGTCCTTCATACGGCAGGTTTGTTTTTACTATATAAGTATGTTTATGATTACTACATGAATCGAAATAATAACAAGCGCATTAATTTTAAGACGTATTTCATTCCTACTACAGAGCGATTACGCGAAATTCGAGTTCATTTATAATTAAACGATAATAGATTTTCCGTTTGCCGCTTTGTTCTTATCAGAATCAAAGTAGAAATCTATTCTTCCAAGATTGATACCATAACAGCCTACTTGATTTACTAATAAATTTTCTCCAATAGCGTTCTTTACAACCGTTGGTTTTTTAAGAAATGTATGCGTATGGCCTCCAATAATTAAATCGATATCTTTTGTGGTTTCTGCTAATTTGAGATCACTAATCTTTTCTGGCCTATTTCTATAATTGTACCCTAAATGTGATAAGCAAATAATTAGGTCGCATTTTTCATCTTGTTTGAGAATACGTGTCATTTCTTGGGCTGTTTCTGTAGGGTCTAAATAAAGAGTTTCTTTATACATCCTTTTTTCAACAAGTCCTTCGAGTTCAATTCCTAATCCGAAAATTCCAATTTTAATCCCATCTTTTATAATGATACGATATGGCTTAACATGAGTGTCTAAAACAGTATCTGAGAAATCGTAGTTCGCTGAAACAAAATCAAATTTAGCATGTGGTAATTGTGCATAAAGTCCGTCAATACCATTGTCAAAATCGTGATTTCCGATGGTGGCAACGTCATATTTAAGCATGCTCATTAGTTTAAATTCCAGTTCACCTCCATAATAATTAAAGTATGGTGTGCCTTGGAAAATATCTCCTGCATCTAGTAATAAAGTATTGGGGTTTTCTTTTCTAATGGCATCAATTAAACTAGCACGTCTGGCAACACCACCTTGATTTGGATTTCGTCCATCATCTGGACCAAAAGCATCAATATGGCTGTGAACATCATTAGTATGTAAGATGGTAATTTTTTTAGTAGCTGGTTTAAATGATGATAAACCCATTCCGCCAAGTCCAATTAATGCTGACGCCGCTGCTGTTTGCTGAATAAAATCTCTTCTTTTCATAATTAATTTTTTAACTGAATAAAACGATCATCAATAACTGGTCTTAAAGTATCAGTCTCTGAAAAATAATCAATAAGCACATTTCTAACCTTGTAATCTAAAACATAAAGACTGTCATTAGTTTTGAAGAAATTCATTCGATCTCCACCATTGTATAAGTAATCATTCGTTGCAACAAAATAAGATGTGTTTAAATCTATAGGTTTGTCATTAATAAAAGCAGATTGTAAAAGTGTGTCTTTATCAAGAGTAATTTTTAATTTAGAAATAGGATGCGCACGTTTAGCTCTAACGAGATAATCTAATAATTCTTTTACTTGTTGCCCTTTTAGTTCTACAACCACAACCGAATTATCAAAAGGCATCACTTCGTATGCGGTTCTTGAGGTTACGTTTCCTTTGGAAATGATTGCACGAATACCACCATGATTAAGCAGTACCATATCTATATCATGACCAGTTCTAGATTTAAAAATAGGATTGGCTTGCTCAAAAACGGCATCGGCCATCATATTTCCTATGGCTGTATTATACTCCCCATCACTTTTAGATAATGTATTAACGGCATAAGCTAAAACACTATCCAAGTTAGCATTAACGTGTTCTCTATAAGGCTTAATAAATGCTTCTATAGTTTTATCTGGCTGAAGACTATCGGAGATGTTTATTTGTTTTCCTTCAATTTTATTGAGGTAACTGTCTTGTTTACATGAACTCAACGTAACAAGGCAAATAAGAAGAATAAAATGTTTATAATTCATAGAATTTATTGTGAAATGTTTACAATATCGTACGATGTGTTTTTAGTACATTTGTACAAAGCATAAATATAAATGATTTTAAAGGCATTTAAGACAAAATCAAACCAAAAATACATCAACAAATTGTTAAGTGCTAGAAGTGTTGCTGTTAGTAACAGTAAAATGGCAACTGTAGGTGTTATTTTGAATATTAGTGAATATTCAGATTTTGAGTCTTTTAGAATGTATTTTAAAAGTTTAGGAATTCAGCAGGCAAAGACTAAAATAATAGCTTTTGTTGAGGATTCGAAAGACACAAATGTGCTTTGGGATACTTATTTCAATCCAAAAGATTTTGGTTGGAAAGGAAAGATAAATAATATCGACTTACAAACCTTTATTGATACTAAATTTGATGTGTTAATCTCTTATTATAGGGAAAAACACTTAGAACTCGATATGATTGTGGCGTCATCAAAAGCAAATTTCAAAGTTGGTTTAACGAATGAGGATCAACGATTTTACGATTTGATGATAAATATAGAACCAAAAAATTTTTCGGTTTTTAAAAAAGAAATGAAAAAATATTTAACCGTTTTAAATAAATTATAATGACTAAATTTCATGGTACAGGTGTGGCCATTATCACGCCTTTTAATGCAGACCTTACGGTAGACCATAATGCATTGGCAAACTTGGTGAATTTTAACATAGACAATGGTACAGACTATATCGTAATTAGTGGTACCACAGGCGAGAGCGTTACGATTACCAAACATGAGAAACAGGATATTATAAAGACAATTGTTGAAGCTAATAAGGGACGAGTACCTTTGGTTTTGGGTGTTGGTGGAAATAATACAGCTCAGGTTATTGAAGAAATTACAACTACAGATTTGAGTGCTATTGATGCGCTTCTGTCTGTTTCACCATACTATAGCAAACCACAACAAGAAGGAATTTATCAGCATTTTAAAGCCATTTCAGAGGCGTCTCCAGTAGATATCATTTTGTACAATGTTCCTGGTCGAACATCTTCTAATATGACACCAGAAACAACATTGCGATTGGCAAGAGATTTTAAAAATATAATCGCAGTAAAAGAGGCTGGTAACAACGTGCATCAATACTTAAAATTACTAAGAGATAAGCCAGATGATTTCTTGATAATTTCGGGAGATGATGATTTGGTGCTTGGAGTTGTTTTGGCTGGTGGAGCAGGAGTGATATCTGTTTTAGGACAGGCATTACCTAAAAAATTCACGACTATGATTAATCTCGGACTCGAAGGGAAGGCTAAAGAGGCTTATAAGATTCATTTTGAATTAATGGAGCTTACATCCCTTATTTTTTCTGAGAATAATCCTGCTGGGATTAAAGCTGTTTTAGAAGCCTTGAACTTATCAAAATCGGCAGTTAGATTGCCTTTGGTGGAAGCCACAGAAGAGCTAAAACAAAAGATAAAAACAGCACTACAAAATTTAGAAGACTAGATTAATAGTTAAAATATACTTAAACTTAGTGAGCACCTGATTTCAAACGTTATTTTTGAACATAATTTTTTGTTTTTATAATACGTTAGAAATACGTACTTTTGCAACCTGTTTTTTATTTATGAAGAAATTAGTTTACTTATTAGTCGCTCTTTTGGTGTTTAACTCTTGTAGCGAATACCAAAAAGCATTAAAGTCTGAAGATATTAAGACCAAATTTGAGTTGGGTACGAAAATGTACGAAGACGGAAAATGGTCTAAGGCCTATAAGTTGTTAGGACAAATTCTTCCGAAATATGTTGGTAAACCACAAGCTGAGAAATTAACTTTTATGCATGCAAAGTCATTGTATGAAATGAGAAGTTATCTCGAAGCAGGATATCACTTTACGCGATTTGAAAATTCATATCCAAACAGTCAGAAAGTTGAAGAGGCTGCTTTTTTAGCGGCTAAGAGCTATTATGAAGTATCTCCTGTTTATAGTAAAGAACAGCAAGAAACGATAGAAGCTCTTGAAAAGCTACAATTATTTGTGAATAAATATCCGAATTCTGATTTTCTACCACAAGCTAATAAGTTGATTAAAGAATTAGATTATAAGTTAGAACGAAAAGCATTCGAAATTGCAAAACAATATAATAGAGTAGCCTATTTTGAATCATCAGATTATGAAGCGGCTATAAAAGCGTTTGATAACTTCTTGGCAGATTTTCCAGGAACAACGTTTAAAGAAGAAGCCATGTTCTATAGATTGGATTCTGCATATAAATTAGGAATTAATAGTATACAGTCAAAAAAACAGGCACGATTAAATACTGCAATAAGTTATTATGACAGTTTTAAAAAGTTCTTTCCTAATTCAGAACTAATGAAAGATGCCGATAAGATGAATGAAGAAATGACAACGGCTGTACAACAATATAATACAAAAAGTTAATACACATACATAATGGATTTAAAGAAGACCAATGCTCCTGTAACAACAGAAACTTATGACAGAAATGTCATTGATGCACCAACAGATAATATCTATGAAGCAATTTCTGTAATCTCAAAAAGAGCAGAACAGATCAATACAGACATTAGACGTGAGTTAGTTGATAAACTTGAAGAGTTTGCTACTTATAATGATAGTCTAGAAGAAATCTTTGAAAACAAAGAGCAAATTGAAGTGTCTAAATTCTATGAAAAATTGCCTAAGCCACACGCTTTAGCTGTTCAAGAATGGTTAGACGACAAGATTTATTACAGAAACACTGAAGACGACGTTCAGGAATAATATAAGCATGTCTATATTAAGCGGCAAAAATATACTATTAGGCATAACTGCCGGTATTGCGGCTTACAAGACAGCGAGCCTAGTTAGGCTATTTATAAAAGCAGGTGCTAACGTGAAGGTCGTTATGACACCTGCTTCTAAAGATTTCATTACACCTTTAACACTTTCTACCTTATCTAAAAATCCAGTCTATTCTACATTTACCAATGAAGAAGATGACAATGCTATGTGGAATAACCATGTAGAGCTTGGGCTGTGGGCAGATTTCTTTGTAATCGCTCCTGCTACAGCCAATACAATGTCTAAAATGGCAAATGGAACCTGCGATAATTTATTACTTGCTACCTATCTATCTGCTAAATGCCCTGTGTATTTTGCTCCGGCAATGGATTTAGATATGTACAAACACGACTCTACTAAGCATTCTTTTGAAAAGTTGAAATCCTTCGGAAATGTGATGATTCCAGCCACATCTGGTGAATTAGCGAGTGGGCTCGTAGGAGAGGGGCGTATGGCAGAGCCCGAAGATATTATTGCCTTTGTAGAAAAAGATATTCTCGGAAAATTGCCTTTAAGAGGTAAGAAGATATTGATTACGGCAGGACCAACATATGAAGCCATAGATCCTGTACGTTTTATTGGGAACCATTCTAGCGGGAAAATGGGGTTTGAAATTGCTAAAGCGGCTGCTAATTTAGGCGCTGAAGTTATTTTGGTTTCAGGACCATCATCTCAACATGTTAATCAAAGCATGATTACCGTAGAGCGTGTAAAGAGTGCTCAAGACATGTATGATGAGGTACACAAGCACTTTAATACTTGTGATATAGCTATTCTTTCGGCTGCTGTTGCAGATTATAGACCAAAAAATGTTGCTACCCAAAAAATAAAAAAGAAGGAATCAACGTTTACTATTGAGTTGGAAAAAACAAAGGATATTTTGAAATCTTTAGGAGCTATAAAAAAACAACAGTTTTTGGTTGGTTTTGCTCTTGAAACCAATAATGAATTAGAACATGCTAAAGGGAAATTAGCAGCTAAAAATTTAGATCTAATCGTTCTTAATTCATTAAATGATAAAGGCGCTGGTTTTGGTGGTTCAACAAATAAAGTTACTTTTATAACTGCATCTCATGACATTTTTGCTCACGAGTTAAAATCAAAAACTGAAGTAGCACAAGATTTAATGCAACAAATTTTAAAACAAACACATGCGTAATTATATATTTATTCTATTAGCCTTGGTAATGTCTACAGCTTGGTCGCAAGAACTAAACTGTAATGTTGTTGTAAATGCACAAAAAACTGGTAACGAAAATGTTCAAGTTTTTAAAACATTGGAACGTCAGTTAACAGAGTTTATTAATAATACAAAGTGGACAGATAAGTCGTTTAAACCCCAAGAGCGTATCGATTGTGGTATGATTATTACCATCGAAAATTATGATACCGACTTGTTTCAAGCAACGCTTCAAGTGCAAAGTACACGACCAGTATTTGGCTCTACTTATGCTGCACCTGTTTATAATTACAACGATAAAGATTTCAACTTTCAATATTTAGAATTTCAGAATTTTGTTTATAATCCTAATCAGTTTGAGTCTAATCTTGTATCTATGATTACGTTTCATATTTATATGATTTTAGGTTTAGACGCTGATACATTTGCTCCTAAAGGAGGTGAAGAATATTATAAGCAAGCACAAACCATTGTAAATTATTCACAGCAAAATAATGCTAAAGGTTGGAAGTTGGCAGATGGGCAACAAACACGTTTTGTGTTAATAGATAATGTGTTGTCATCTACCTTTAAGGAATTTAGAGATGTTATGTACGAATATCATCGTAATGGTTTGGATGAAATGAGTAATGATGCTAAAGAAGGTAAACAGGCTATAGCAGAATCAATAACCGATTTGCAAACCTTGAATAATCGTCGGCCAAATTCGTATTTAATGCGTGTCTTTTTTGATGCTAAATCAGACGAAATACAAGAAATTTTTAGTGATGGTCCGTCTGTTAATGTGTCTGATTTGATTTCAACCTTAACAAGAATTGCTCCTTTTCACGCTGCTAAATGGCGTAAAATAAATTTCTAAGTTTATACACCTTGTTTTTATGTTAATTTCAGTAATTTCATACTGTAATTAGTCACACGAAAATGCTTACACAACTTACTATAAAAAATTATGCGCTTATAGATGAGCTCCATGTAAACTTTAATAATGGATTGTCAATTATTACTGGAGAAACAGGAGCGGGTAAGTCTATTTTGTTAGGTGGATTGTCTTTAATTTTAGGTAAACGTGCAGATTTAAGTGCGATAAAAGACGCTTCAAAAAAGTGTATTATCGAAGCTACCTTCGATATTGCTAAATATAATTTGAAGACTTTGTTTGTTACAGAAGGTTTAGATTATGAATCGCTTACCATAATAAGAAGAGAGATTTTACCTTCAGGAAAATCTAGAGCTTTTATTAATGATACACCTGTAAATTTAAATAGCCTTCAAGTTTTGGGCGAACGCTTGTTAGATATACACTCACAGCACCAAACTTTGCAGCTTACTAACGACGACTTTCAATTTCAAATTATTGATGCCTTGGCCAATAATGAGGTGCTGTTAACAGATTATACAGATAAACTCAAACAATATAAGGGATTAAAAGCCGAGCTTGAACACCTTCATTTGCAAAAGGCTGAATCTATAAAAGAGCTGGATTACAATTTGTTTTTGTTAAAGGAATTGGAGGAAGCTAAACTAGTTGCTGGAGAATTAGAGACCTTAGAAAGTGAGTTTGAAACTCTTAATAATGTAGAAGATATAAAAGAAAAATTAACACAATCTCATCGTCTACTGAGTCATGAAGAGGTAGGTATTACTACTAATCTGTCTGAGGTTAAAAATCAACTAGGTAAGATTGCGGGTTTCGGAAAACAATACGAAGATATGTATCAGCGTGTTGTAAGTAGTTTGATTGAATTAGATGATATGTTTTCCGAGATTGAACAGTTAGAGGGACAGTTAGAAGCCGATCCAAACCGCTTGGATGCTGTAAATTCGAAATTGCAAGTTATTCATAATTTAATGCTAAAACACACTAGCCAATCCATAGAGGAGTTAATTGAAGTAAAAGAAAATCTTGCAGAAAAAGTTTCGGCCACAGAGCACTTAGATTCTGATATTTTAGAAAAGGAGAAAGTCATAATCGTTATTAATGAACAATTAAAACTAAAAGCTAGTGCGCTTCATTCTAATAGAGTGAAGGTCATTCCAGATCTCATCAAACAATTAGAGCGTATTTTAGGAACATTAGGTATGCCTAATGCGAAATTTAATATTGAATTACAGCCTTCGGAGGTGTTTTTGACTAATGGAACCGATAATCTAAAATTTTTGTTTTCTGCAAATAAAGGAGGTCAATTTAATGATCTTAAAAAAGCAGCCTCAGGAGGTGAATTGTCAAGAATAATGCTGGCAATTAAATCAATCTTATCAAAATACACACAATTACCTACTATTATGTTTGACGAAATTGACACGGGTGTTTCAGGTGAAATTTCAAATAAAATGGCAAGCATTATGCAGCAAATGAGTAAAACAATGCAGGTGTTTACAATCACGCACTTACCTCAAATTGCGGCAAAAGGCGATACACATTTCAAAGTCTATAAAGAAGATATTGAAAACGTTACACAAACGCGACTAAAAAAATTAATGCCTGAGGAACGCATTGTTGAAATCGCACAGATGCTAGGTGGAGTAGACGTTTCAAATTCTGCCATAGAGCATGCTAAACAATTACTCAATTAATACTATCTTTGAACTTATAAATAATCAACTAACATCTTAATTATAAACGCATGTCATACAATTTATTAAAAGGAAAGCGCGGAATTATTTTTGGCGCATTGGATTCTAATTCAATCGCTTGGAAAACAGCAGAACGTGTGCACGAAGAAGGCGGAACATTTGTACTTACTAATGCACCAATTGCAATGAGAATGGGGCAAATCAATGAGTTGGCTGAAAAAACAGGCTCTCAAATTATTCCTGCCGATGCGACCTCGCAAGAAGATCTAGAGAATCTAGTTAATCAATCTATGGAAATCCTTGGTGGTAAACTCGATTTTGTATTGCATTCTATTGGGATGTCTGTAAACGTTAGAAAAGGAAGAGCTTATACAGATCAAAAATACGATTGGACCCAAAAGGGAACTGATGTTTCGGCTATGTCTTTTCATAAGGTTATGCAAACCTTATATAAAGCAGATGCTATGAATGAATGGGGGAGTATTGTTGCATTAACATATATGGCAGCACAACGCGTGTTTCCTGATTATAATGACATGGCTGATAATAAAGCATACTTAGAGAGTATTGCACGTAGTTTTGGTTATTTCTTCGGAAGAGATAAAAAAGTTAGAGTGAATACAATTTCTCAATCGCCTACACCAACGACCGCAGGTCAAGGGGTAAAAGGTTTTGATGGCTTTATTTCTTATGCCGAAAAAATGTCGCCTTTAGGTAATGCAACAGCATTAGATTGTGCTAATTACACAGTGACTTTATTCAGTGATTTAACAAAACGTGTTACACTTCAAAACCTGTATAACGATGGTGGTTTTAGTAATATGGGTGTAAGCGATGCTGTAATGGATGCCTTTGTAGAGAATCAATAATATAATAATACACCTTTTTATAACCAAAACCGATGTGAAAACATCGGTTTTTTTTATGCTTATATTTTTATCGTTTTACATGGGATTATAATAGATAAATGGTATTTTTTGTTCGATGAAAATATGACTAAAAAAGAAAAAAAACGCACTAAAGATTTAAAAAACTATAAAAAAATGCATGTTTTTTGTTAAAATTTAGATTTTTTCTTAATCACGCACAACCACTTATCGGTGTTTTCTTATGCTTTGTCGAATTGTTGATATCTTGTTAAGTTCTTTTTGATTGTAATGCTTTTAATATGAATAATTTACAGGGTTATTAATTAATACATTAACTAAAAACCGACAAAAATGAAAAAAATTACTTTATTATTTTTTCTATTGCTATCATGCTTCGCATTCTCACAAGAGGATTGTGCAGGAGTAATAGATTTAGGTGCCTTGACAAGTCCATATAATGGCGATACCACAGGTGCAGCTAATGATTTCGGACAAGATTGTTTAACCAATGTAGGGGCACCAGACCAAGTGTTTTCAATTCTTGTGCCAGATGGGCAACAACTCGTCATAGGTCAATCTGCAAATAGCTATGATTCTAAGCATAGATTAGCTTATGGGACATGTCCTGGTGAAACACTTATTGTTTGCACTGATGACCCAGATACGCAAACAGAAACATGGGATAATGACACTGGATCTGATCAAACAGTTTTTTGGACTCAGTCTGCCTTTTCTACAGGATCAGGTACCTTTACACTTGAGTGGGTTGTACAAGATCCACCAGCAGCTCCAGATAATGTTGACTGTGCTAATGCAACACCAATAGTATGTGATGAGACTATAAACACTTCATCTGTAGGGTCTACTGGAGACCAAGAAGGAAGTGGCTGTACAATGGGAACAAATGGAATTTGGTTTACATTCACAGGAACAGGGGGTGATATGACATTAACTTCTACTGCTAGTTTTGACCATGAAATGGCAATCACAAGTGGAGCTTGTGGAGCATTAGCAAATGTTGGTTGTGATGATGGTTCAGCCGGAGAAGAGACGTTTACCTTCACCTCAGTATTAGATGAGACTTATTATGTGTATATAGCACATTGGTCAGGCTCTAGCAGCACTACTGGAACAATAGACCTTACCTTAACATGTGCAGTTATACCAACATGTACACCGCCTACATTGGATAGTTCAACTGTCGTTGATAGTTGTAATCCAGATGGAACAGGAACATTTACTGTAGATCACGTGTTTTCAGATGCAGGAGATGCAGGAAGTGTTTTAGACGATGGAACAAATACGTACCCAATAGTTGCAGGAACAGTAACAACAGGACCATATAATAGTGGAGATTCAGTAACAATTGAATTAACGGCTTTAGATACAGATTGTAGTTCTACAGTAGGAACGTTTGATTTTACATGTCCACAACCAGGACCTGAGAATGATGACTTGGCAAATGCTATTGATATAACTTGTGGAAACACATATGCGGGAGATACATCTGCAGCTACAATTGATGAAGCCGATGCTCCAGATGTTGCTACAATAGAACCAGATACAGGAGCAGATACTGACTCACCAAATGTATGGTATGGTTTTGTTGGAACAGGAGATACAGTCACATTGTCTACATGTGCAAATACAGATTTTGACACTGAATTGTTTGTCTTTACAGGCTCATCCGGTAATTTGACTTGTATTGATGATGGATTTGATGAGTGTGGTGGATCTGAGGTTAATTTTACAGCGGAGACCACATTTGTTTCAGTAGTAGGAACGCAATATTGGATTTCAGTTGAAGGTTGGAACGTTGGTAATGTTGGAGCTTTTGAATTGACAATAACTTGTGTGCCACCACCAGCATGTACACCACCAGTTTTAGATAGTTCGACCGTCGTTGATAGTTGTAATCCAGATGGAACAGGAACATTTACTGTAGATCACGTGTTTTCAGATGCTGGAGATGCAGGAAGTGTTTTAGACGATGGAACAAATACGTACCCAATAGTAGCAGGAACAGTAACAACAGGACCTTATAATAGTGGAGATTCAGTAACAATTGAATTAACAGCTTTAGATGCAGCATGTAGTTCAACTGTTGGAACATTTGATTTTACGTGTCCACAACCGGCACCAGAAAATGATGACTGCGCTGGAGCTATAGAGATTGCTTGTGATGGTCAGTATACAGGAGATACAACAAATGCGAATCCAGAAGATCCAGATCCAGGATTCTGTGGAACTTCGGCAGGATCGGCAGGAGCTGTATGGTATAGATTTACAGGAGCGAATTCTAATGATGGAGCAGCGGCTAATGGAAGTCAAGGTGATGATGTCACTTTAGATTTAAGTTTGTCAACTTTTGATACAAAGATTAGAGTCTTTGAAGGTGGATGTGATGCCTTAGTTTGTGTTGGAGGAAATGATGATGGAGGTACAGGTACCACGTCTTTATTTACATTTACAACAACAGTAGGTACAGATTACTATGTGTTAGTACATGGTTTCTCAACAAATGCAGGAGCATATACACTTGATGTAAGTTGTGTGCCACCACCAGCTTGTATACCAGCCTCATTTGCATTATCTGATGGCGGTAATACGTGTCCATCTGAAGATGGTTTCGTTATTGATGTAGATATTACTAATATAGGAAGTGCTACTTCAGTTAATATTTTGTTAGATGGTGCACCCGTAATTTCTGGTGTTGATGGAACAGCGTCGCCTTATAGTATTACTGGTTTAAATGCCGCAACAGATTATGATGTAACAATAGAAGATGCTGCCGATGATACTTGTGCAGCTACTGAGTCGTTCTCGACAGATGTTTGTCCGCCTGAAAATGATGTACCGGCAGGTGCAGTTGAAATTTCTGTTGGAGACACATTGTGTGAATCACCAACATTAGGTTCTAATGTAGGTGCTACAGATTCTGGAGAGGGAGATCCTTCATGTGGCGCCTCTGGTTATGAAGGTGGAGATGTATGGTTTAAAGTTATGGTGCCTGCAACGGGCGAATTAACAATTGAAACATCTTCTGCTGATGGAAGTGGAATTACAGATACCACAATGGAAGTGTACTCAGGAACTTCAGGTAATCTTTTATCTGCTGGATGTGATGATGATGGTGGTACTGGTTTGTTTTCTCTAGTGGAATTAACGGGGTTAACACCTGGTGATATTCTATTAATTAGAGTTTGGGAATTTGGTGATAATGTTAAAGGAGATTTTAATATTTGTGCTTGGTCTCCAACGAGTTTAGGAGTAGAAGACGATACATTTGCTGGCTTTAATTATTATCCAAATCCAGTAAAAGATGTATTAACTTTAGATTCACCTAAAACTATTGATAAAATAGAAGTGTTTAATGTTCTTGGGCAACGTATTATTGCAATTGATAGCCAAAATACGATTCAAAACATAGATATGTCTAATTTACAATCTGGAGCTTATATTGTTAAGGTTTCTATTGAAACCCAAACCAAAGCAATAAGAGTTTTAAAAGAGTAATCTTTAATATCTTTATATGACAAAGAGGTCTAATTTTAAATTAGGCCTCTTTTTTATTTTATTCTTATATTATACTATCGAATATTGAAAACTACTAGTTATGAAAAAAACCTTTTGTTTTTTGTTGCTTTATACGCTTTCACTAAATGTAGTAAATGCTCAAATACAATTTGAGAACATGGCTGCTAATTTGGGTGTTGATATTTCTCCAGGATTAACATCTTTAGGAAATGGTGTTTCTTTTTTTGATTATGATAACGATGGTTGGGATGATATTACAATTAGCACTGCTAATAATAATGAGTTGAGGTTTTTTAAAAACTTTTTTGGTGTTTTTGCTGAACAAGATTTTAATTTACCATACATCAATTACCAAACAAGATGTGCAGTTTGGGTAGATTTTGATAACGACGGAGATAATGATTTGTTCGTAACTAGTGATACTAATGGTAATAAACTATTGAAGAACAATGGAAATATGATCTTCGAAGATATTACGGCCACTTCTGGTATGATAACTGGTAACGTATTTACTTATGGGGCTTCTTGGGGAGATTATGATAATGATGGGTTTTTAGATGTCTTTTTAAGTAATAGAACGTCAATATTTTCTAACATACTTTATAAGAATAACGGCGATGGCACATTTACAGATATGACTTTGCCAGCTGGGATTGATCAAGATCCAGCATTCTCATTTTGTGCCGCATTTTTAGATATTAACAACGATGGATATCAAGATCTTTATGTGTCTAACGATAAACTTAATTACGAAAACAAACTTTATAAAAATAATGGCAATGGTACGTTTACAGATATTAGTATATCGTCTGGAACTAATATAGCAATTGATGCCATGTCTGTTACAGTTGGCGATTATAATAAAGATGGTTTCTTTGATATTTATATCACTAATAGTCCTTCTGGAAATTACCTCTTAAAAAACAATGGCGATGAAACCTTTCAGAATATGGCAATGTCTACTGGGACTACGTTCGATAGCATCGGTTGGGGAGCAGTGTTCTTTGAAGCTGATAATGATAGCGACCTTGATTTATATGTAAGTGGACAATATGATGGAAGCGTGGGAGGTTTGTTGTCTTCCGCATTTTATGAAAACAATGATAATAATACGTTTACTTTAAATAATAGTTGTTTCCCCATGGATAATGGTGCGAGTTATTCTAATGCAACAGGTGATATTAATAATGACGGATTACTTGACATTGTAGTAAGTAATGATGGTCAAGATATGTTTCTATGGAAAAACATGACATCTAATTCAAGGAATTGGCTAAAATTGAAATTGGAAGGGACACAGAGTAATAGAGATGCTATTGGAGCTAGAGTTGAGATTTCCGTTAACGGAGAAAAGCAATATGGCTATAAATTATGTGGAGAAGGTTATTTGGGGCAAAACTCTGGAACGATGCATTTTGGATTGGATAATAATTCACTGGTAAATTATGTGAAAGTAACTTGGCCAAGCGGTCTTGAAGAAATGCATTTTAATGTACAATCCAACCAAGTAGTTGTGCTTGCTGAGGGAGAATCACTATCTATAGATGAGAATTCAATCAACAATGATTTAAGAATTTACCCTAATCCTGTACAGGATATTTTGAGAATAGCTACGTCGCATAGTATTGATGCAATCGAAATTAGAAATGTTTTGGGGCAGCTAGTTATTGCTATTAAAAATCAAAGTACAGCACAACACATAGACATGTCTTCACTGCAGTCTGGTATCTATATCGTTAAGGTTTTTATTGAAAACCGTTATGAGACCTTAAGAGTTTTAAAAAATTGATGCCTTCTTATATGTAATTCATTTTTTAATCGATAAAAAGCAACTTTGACCATTGTTTAATTGTTCTGTAATCAATTTTTCAACGATTAAAAGTAAAAAACTGATGTTGAGTTCTATTTTTTGTTAAGGTAAATTCAAGTTCGTCGTTGTTTTTTACTTTTAATCGATTAAGGACATGCGCCTGATTCGGTCATGGATTTTTAATTTAATTTTAAACGATAACTATTTAAAAAATTAATTAATATGAAAAAGATTACTTTATTTTTTCTGTTGACGTTTTCTTTCGTTTTTACGAGCGAATTGATGGCGCAAACGCTTAATCAAAATGCAAGTTGGCCCAATGCGAATTGGACCGTGACCGGAGTCTATAATACAGACCCTCTTGCTTTTGAAGCTGATCCAACCCTAACTGCTAATTTTGCATTTGATGATGATGATGCCGGAAATGGTAGTGATGATGACATTGCTGCAGAGTCTCCTGTTATAGATTTAACAGCTGCTTTTGGTGCAGGTGAAACTTGGCTAACAGTAAGTGTAGATTTTACTTATAATGATTTAGATGATACTTTAACACTAGAATACTGGGATGCTGATGCAGGAGCTTGGACTACTTGGGAGCAATTTGTTGGAACCGCAGATCAACCTCAAAATGATTTCTGTGCAGGGGCAAGAGATTCCTTTACTAGTATTGTTTTAAACATTGCTGGGTTTACAGGAACACAACAATCAGGTTTTAGATATAGAATTTCGTTTTTAGACGATGGTGGAGCCGGTGGAGCTGCTTATGAATGGGGTTTCTGTTTTGATGCTCCGACAATTACGTCTGCAACACCTCCAGCTTGTCCAGATCCAACATCGCTAACAGCGACACCGACATCTCCAATTGAGGCTACTATAGCTTGGACAGAAGCTGGAACAGCAATGTTATGGGATGTAGAATTAGTAGACATTACGGCTGCAGGAACAGCGACAGGTACACCAACGGCTTCAGGCGTTGCAAATCCTTATATGTTAATGGGATTAACTGCTCAGAATGATTATGAAATATACGTTAGATCAGATTGTAGTGGATCTACAAGTAATTGGGTAGGTCCAGTAGCGTTTACGACGCCTGCCGTACCACCAGCAAATGATGAGTGTGATGCTGCAGTTGCTTTAACTGTTAATGCCGATTTAGCATGTGGTGTAGTAACCAGCGGAACTACGGTTGGAGGTACAGCTTCTCCACAACCTGATGATGCCACAGGAACGCCAGATAATGATGTTTGGTTTACATTCGTAGCAACGGGTGCTCAACATCAAATCTCACTTTTAAATGTTACTGCGGTAATTGGAACTTCAACAGATATGGGAATGAGCGTATTTGATGATGCAGCTGGATGTAATATGACAGCAGCAAATGAAGTAGGAGAAAGTGATCCTAATTCACTTAATCTAACTGGTCTTACTAATGGCAATACTTATTATGTTAGAGTTTATGGATGGAGTGGTACAAATTCTGCTCAAACAACTTTCGATATTTGTGTAGGAACACCACCTGCACCTCCTGCAAACGACGAATGTGATGCTGCAGTTGCTTTAACTGTAAATGCTGATTTAGCTTGCGGTGTTGTAACTAGCGGAACAACTGTGAGTGCAACAGAATCACCACAGCCAGATGATGCTACAGGAACACCAAATAACGATGTTTGGTTTACATTTGTTGCAACAGGAGCAGAGCACCAAATCTCACTTTTAAATATTGTAGCTCAAGTAGGTACTTCAGTAGATATGGGAATGAGTGTATTTGATGATGCTGCAGGATGTAATATGACAGCAGCCAACGAAGTAGGAGAAAGTGATCCTAACACCCTTAGTTTAACAGGACTTACTGGAGGTAATACATATTATGTAAGAGTTTATGGATGGAGCAGCAGCCCGACAGCTACGGCTCAAACTACATTCGATGTATGTGTAGGAACACCACCTTCACCACCAGCAAACGATGAATGTGATGCTGCGGTTGCTTTAACGGTAAATGCCGATTTAGCTTGTGGTGTTGTAACTAGCGGTACTACAGTTAGTGCTACAGAATCTCCTCAACCTGATGATGCTACAGGAACACCAAATAATGATGTTTGGTTTACATTTGTTGCAACAGGAGCAGAGCACCAAATCTCACTTTTAAATGTTGTTGCACAAGTAGGAACTTCAACTGACATGGGAATGAGTGTATTTGATGATGCTGCAGGATGTAATATGACAGCAGCCAACGAAGTAGGAGAAAGTGATCCTAATACTTTAGATTTAACAGGTCTTACAGGTGGTAATACTTATTATGTAAGAGTTTATGGATGGAGTAGTAGCCCTACTGGTACAGCGCAAACTACGTTTGATGTATGTGTTGGAACACCGCCTTCATGTGTTGTTCCTGAAAACCTTGATGCAGCATTCGTTGCACCAAGTTCAGCCGACCTTTCTTGGACAGCACCAACTGATGGTACAACACCAGTAGGATATAACTGGGAGGTTGTTCCTCAAGGTAATGCTCAGGGAGATGGTGTAGTTTCAAGTGGATCAACAGCCGACTTATTCGATACAGCTACAGGTTTAACAGTGGATACACTTTATGACTTACGTGTACAATCAGATTGTGGAGGAGGAGATACAAGTAGTTGGTCACAACCATTTACTTTTAACGCTGGATATTGTATTCCTAATGGAACAAGTACAGCGACGTATATAGATGATTTTTCTACGTCAGGGAATGATATGAATATTACAAATTTAAGTTCTGGTTTAGCACCTAATAACTATCAAAACAATTCGGCTACAATGTCTGCAAGTGGTGGACCAAATGCGACAATTGATTTTGAAGTAGTGATTGTTGGTGGTACTGTAGGATGTGCAGTTTGGGTTGATTGGAACAATGATTTCGTATTTGATACTTCTGAAGTTGCTTTTAGTACAACAAGTTATGGTAATGGACCATTTAACGGAACAATTACTATACCAGATGCAACACCAGATGGAGATTATAGAATGAGAGTGTTAATTGATTGGAACGATGCAAATCCAGGGGATGATGCACCTTGCTCATATGGATCGGCAGCTACACCTCGTGGTGAAACTGAAGATTATACAATTACTGTTGATGCTTCATTATCTACCGATGAGTTTGAAAATGAGAATGCATTTACATATTTCCCTAACCCAGTTAAAAACACGCTAACGTTAAATGCTCAAAACGCAATTGATGCTATTACAGTTATCAACATGCTTGGTCAAGAAGTATTAACAATTGCTCCAAGAGAATTGCGTTCTGAATTAGATATGAGTCAATTACAAACTGGAACTTATTTCGTGAAAGTGACAATAAATGATGTTACAGAAACAATAAGAATTATAAAACAGTAAAATACAAATTCACAATTATTTTTAAAAGAGGCCAAAATGGCCTCTTTTTTTATTGGATTTCGTGGTTTTTAAAAAGAAAATATAGTGTGAGGCCAATAACTATCGGTGTTTTGTAAAATATTGATTATGAAAGTGGTATGGTATTTTATCGGTGTTTTTGTCTTTTTATCGATTTTATAATATTCAGTATTATATATTATAGAATTATCATAATTTTAACACATAATAATTAAATTCAACCTAATATGAAAAAAATTACTTTTTTATTTATTGCAATTGTTACCTTATGCTTTAGTTTTTCCGCTAAAGCCCAGTGTAATTATACCTTGGAGATGAATGACTCTTGGGGTGATGGCTGGAATGGCAACACTATGGATGTACTTGTAAACGGTGTAGAGGTCTTAGATGACGTTACTTTTACAGCTGGTGAAGGAAGTCCGGCTGGAGTGCAAATGACAATGACATTTGCCGTGAACGATGGTGATATGATTACCACGCTCTGGAATGGTGGCGGAGGCTTTGGAGCCGAAACCTCCTATAGGATACTCGATGCGCTCGGCGCAGAAGTTGGTACTGGTGCAGAAACCAGTATTACAACAGCGATTTCAGCACTGTGTCCGTCTTGTTCAATTCCTGATGTCACTTACAATGTGATACCGAACTGTCCAACTGATACAGACTTCACATTAGAAGTAGTCATTAATGATATAGGTACAGCTTCTGGTGTAACTATTACAGATGACCAAGGTACTGCTGCTAGTGGTGGTTTAACTGCTGGGACGTATTCTTATGGTGCCTACACTAACGGAACAAATGTTATCATTACAGTAACCAATGATGATGATGGTACATGTACTACATCTAGTGCGGCGCTTACGTATAACGCAGCCAACTGTCCTCCATCTAATGATGATTTCGCTGGTGCAGACCCTGTTGCTTGTGGTATGAACTACACAGGATCAACAGTTGATGCAACTCTTGATGAAGATTATCCTGGAGAGCCTGCTGGTGGAGCAGATTTTGATGCGCCTAACGTATGGTTTACTTATACAGGTTCTGGATCTGCAGAGGAAGTGACATTATCACTTTGTGCTTCAGATTATGATACAGGTATCATGGTATTTACAGGAACTTCTGGAAACTTAACGCAAGTTGCAGAAAATGAAGATGCAGATGCTTGTGGAGCTAATCCACCAGAATCATATAGATCTTTCTTAACGTTTATTTCTGATGGTACAACGACGTATTACATTGCTGTAGAAGGATGGAATGTTGGAGATACTGGAAATTATGATTTAGGGGTGACTTGTGCTCCTGCTATTGTAGCTCCTGCTAATGACTTATGTGCTAATGCAGAAGGCTTAGCTGTTGGTGTTGCCGAAACAGGAACAACTGCTGGTGCAACTGTAGAAGCTGCAGATGCTAATCCAACTTGTGAGAGTGGTTTAGCTACTATCGTAGATGTATGGTATTCTTTTACTGCTTCTGAAGCTGACATGACTGTTATTACTACTTTAGGTACTGCAGATCAAGCTAACGTTGCTGTTTATGAAGATTGTACTTTAGCAACTCAGGTAGGATGTTCTGATGCTAATGGTGGTGAAACATTGAACCTTACAGGTTTAACAGTTTCTAATACTTACCTTGTTAGAGTTTGGAATGATGGTATTGCTCCTCCAACGGCTCCTCCAGCAGGAAGAGTTGAAGGTGACTTTACAATATCTGTTGATGCAACACTTTCTGTAGATGGTGTAGAAAATCCAAATGCGTTCACTTATTACCCTAACCCAGTTAAAAATGAGTTAACATTAAGTGCACAGAAGGATATTCAAAATGTAGCTGTTTATAATATGTTAGGTCAAGAAGTTCTTAGAACATCGCCTAATGCAGTTGAAAGTACTGTAGATATGAATGGTTTAAGCCAAGGAGCTTACTTCGTGCAAGTAACAATTGGTGATGTAACTAAAACAGTAAGAGTTATTAAGCAATAAACTTAGTGAATTACATAAATTTAAAAGCCCAATCATTTGATTGGGCTTTTATTTTATCCTAATTTTGATTTCAGAATTGAAAACAAACCTTTCTTTATTCTTAAATTCATATTGAGTTTAGAAGGATCGAAAATTAGGGGTTTGTTATAGGTCATGGCTTTCGTTCTTAGTTCTAGATCTAAAATCTTACACATGTCTTTTACTTTTTCTAAAGGCTCTTGATGAGAATCTAAGGTGTTTAGTTTTTTTATTAGCCCTGAACCTGGAAATGCCTCATGACACGATTTTATAAAATAATCAGTCCATATCATCACATACGATTTGCCTTCTTTCTGTTTAAGTTTATTGTGTAAGTATTGATTTAAGTCCTTAAAGTAAATTTGATTATTGTTTATAAAGCTCACATTTTTTAATCCAACTTGTAAAAGATTAAATCGCTGCGTATATTTCATAATATAATCATATTCATTGCCAATAAAACTAATCTTATTAGAATCGCTCCCTGAAAGATCCATGTCATTAAACATGGCCTTACAATGATTATAGAGTTCAAAATCAAGCGCATTGTTTTTTTTGATGCTATTCTTAATCACATCGGAAACATCATTAATCTCAGGCCTATTCAATGTTTTTCTCTTTATATCGATAGTTTTTGGCCATTTTATTCCAGTAATTGAACTAAAATATCGCATTGATTTCTCATACTCTTCAAAGAAACCAACCTTTATATTTAAACTATTAATGGTATTTAAAACAAGTTGTAAATCATTTTTTGTAACTAGGTCTTCGTCATACATTCTTTTGCCTAAAAGAAACCCCACCATATAATTACCAGTCTGTTTATGTTTTGCATATTCAATTAGATTCTTTGGAATTGGTTTTAATAATGACATAAACTCGGGTCTGTCTTTTATAAAGTAATATTCAGATATGAGTCTGTCTACTGGATTTCTTAGCATCGTAAAGATGTGATAGTCAGAGTAGGTTTCGTTTTTTAACGGATTAAAGATGTCTCCAGAATTAGAACGTTTTGTATCATATAGAATATGTCGATAATTAAAATCGGGCTCGGTTTGCCAATCCGATTTTGTCATAATACAATTGATAGTTGTGCCGCCCGTTTTCGGGATATGAATGAATATATTTTTTGATTTCATTTTTGATCTACTTGAATGATAATTTAAATATAATAATTTAAATACAATGGCTACCTTTGTATTGTATGAGAGCACTGCATTTTTCGTTTATAATCCCTGTATATAACAGACCCGAAGAAATAGAAGAACTACTTATGAGTTTTAGCCAATTAGATGGAGATCTGGCTTATGAGGTTGTTATTGTTGAAGATGGATCATCCAAAGATTGTAGGCATGTGGTAGAAAACTACAAGGCACAATTGGATATATCCTATTTCTTTAAAGAAAATTCGGGACCTGGAGATTCGAGAAATTTTGGAATGCAAAGGGCAAAAGGAAATTACTTTATTATTTTAGATTCCGATTGTTTACTGCCATCACAGTACTTGGAAACTGTGAATAGATATCTTTCTGCTAATTTTGTTCATTGTTTTGGAGGCCCTGATGCGGCACATGGTTCATTTACCAATTTGCAAAAAGCGATTAACTTTGCAATGACGTCTTTCATATCTACTGGAGGCATAAGAGGAGGGAAAATATCGGGAGATAAGTTTCAACCACGTAGCTTTAACATGGGGATCTCTAAGGAAGCCTTTACGAGTTCTGGTGGTTTTGGTATCATTCACCCAGGTGAAGATCCAGATTTATCAATAAGGTTGAATAATTTGGGTTATGATACAGTGTTAATTAACGAGGCCTTCGTATATCATAAAAGACGCATTTCTTGGAAGAAATTTTATCAGCAAGTTCATAAATTTGGTTTAGTAAGACCAATTCTTAATAGTTGGCATCCCGAAACGAGACGTTTGACGTATTGGTTTCCAACCGTATTTTCGCTTGGTTTTATAATAGCATTAATTGGTTGGTTAGTTGGAATTAAAATTTTCATAATGATGTATGCCTTGTATATTCTATTTGCTTTTGTTTTGGCTTTAACAGCTACTGTAAATTTAAGTGTAGCCATTCAATCTATTTTAGCTATTTTTATTCAGTTTTTCGGTTATGGCTATGGGTTTTTAAAATCTACATTGGCAGTAGCGGTTTTAAAAAAGAAACCAGAACAAAGATTTCCTAAATTATTTTTTAAAAATGCTAAATAGTATAAAATCAAAATTAGGACAATCAATAAGAAATAAAAGACTTAATGTTTTTGGTCTTTTCTTTTTAATAGCATTCTTAATTTTAGTTGTAACTAAACTTTCAGAAACTTATGTGGAAACAATCCCTTTTAATGTAGAATATAAAAACTTACCTGAAGCTAATGTGATTACGCTCGATAGTGTTCCTAAAGTGAATGTAACCGTGTCAACGCATGGATTCAATTTGTTCTCATATTACTTTTATGATAATTCCTATCAGTTAGATTTTGAGACGAGTACGTTTGTGAAAGACAACACATATATATGGCTTGCAGAAAAAGGAACCTACGCTATTAAGGAGCAATTAGGTAATTCGGTTAAAATCGTTTCAGTCACTCCAGATACTTTGCGTTTTCCTTTCGGAAAATTAAGCACTAAAATGGTACCAGTAGTTTTAAAATCTAAAGTCAGCTATGCTCTAGGATATGATGCTTTAAATGGAATTGAACTCATGCCAGATTCGGTCAAAGTTATAGGAGCAGAAGACCAAATTTCTGAAATAGCATTCATTGAAACCGTGCCTTTCAACTTAAATAATGTCAAGACCAATGTAGATACCGAATTAGATTTAGCATTCGAGAGCACGTCAAAGCATTTAAAACTATCGGAAGATAATGTCAGGATTAAAGCAGAGGTAGAGAAATTTACGGAAGGAACATTTGAAATTCCTATTTCAATTTTAAACTTGCCTAATACTAATGAAATTAACTTTTTTCCGAAGCACATAAAAGTAGCTTACTATTTGAGTTTAAAGGATTATAAATATGTCACTCCCAATGATTTTAAAATTGAATGTGATTACAATGAAGTGTTAGCGTCTGGAAAGTCCTACTTTACGCCCAAATTGATTGTAAATTCATCCAAGGTTAAAACGGCTAAAATGAAGCAGAATAAAGTAGAATATATTATTATAAAATGATTGTAATTGGACTTACTGGCGGAATAGGTAGTGGAAAAACTACAGTAGCCTCTTTCTTTGAAGAGCTTGGTGTTTCTATATATATAGCAGATGTCGAAGCGAAGCTATTAATGAATAGGTCCAAAGTTATTAGGCGTAAACTTATTACGCTTTTTGGAGAAGAAGCATACACCAAAAAAGGACTTAATAAGCCCTTTATAGCCTCAAAAATCTTTAATGATAAGACGTATCTTGAAAAAATGAATGCCATTGTGCATCCTAAAGTGGCATCCCATTTTAAAAGATGGATGAAGAAGCAAAAATCTGATTATGTGATCAAAGAGGCCGCAATTATCTTTGAACAAGGTAAAGAAGATGAGTATGACTATATTATAACCGTTACAGCTCATATAGACGAACGTATTAAACGTGTTATGAAAAGAGATGATAAGACGAAATCAAAAATTGAGGCCGTCATAAAAAATCAAATGAGTGACAAGGAAAAGACTGAAAAGTCTCATTTTGTGATTGTTAACAACGATTTGGAGCATACTCAAAAACAAGTTTTAAAAATTCATGAATTTATTCTCCAAAAAATCAAAAAATCGAAAAATTAACATATTTGTTAATGTAAGGTTAAATGGTAATAGTTCTAAATGTTAAAATACTAAATTTGAATGATGGGCAAAAAGCTATTCATTTTATTGGTGGTTTTAATGAGTTTATCACTCATTGGCATCATTTTCGTTCAAGCATTTTTTATAAATAACACCTTAAAAAACGAGGAAAAACAATTTACGTCTGATGTTATTCGATCTCTAAGTTTAGTGTCGAAAGCTATTGAAGACAAAGAACTTCTTAGTTATGATAGGTTATATAAAGAAGTTACCAAAAATGGTAGAACGCCTGATACTACAGAAATCAAACAACTTTTGATTTATGACTCTTTTGATGAAGATACTGATCAGGCCATACAATTTAGAAATGCCATTGCGGAAGAAAGTTTTAAAGTGCCCTCATTGTTCTTTGACATTGGTACAGACAGTATAAACATAAGCAGGTTTACTAATATTAGTGAAACCAAAGTTTATGATCGAAGCCCTATAGATGGAAGAATAAGTTTAAGCCCATCTCAAACGTTTAGAGATTATAGTACAATGGACGAGTTGGGGCGAAGTTTTTACAAAAAAAACTATCGCGCAGTTTATAAAAACTATCCAATTTATAAACGTATCTCTAATGAGGAAGTTTCAGATTTTTTAGAATCTCAATTTTCAATTAGTGGTATAAAAACAGCGTTTGAATATGCAATTTATGACAAAGATTTATCGACTAAAATTAGGTCTGATAATTTTGAATTAAATCCAGAGTCTACTATAGGAATTCCAGTTTTTTTGGATGATAAAGGAAGAAGTAAATACTCGTTATATGTAGATTTTCCTGAACGGAGAAAATATTTATTATCGTCAATTTTGGGAATGATTGTATTATCTATCATTTTTACTTCCATAATTATTTTGGCTTATTCAAGTGCTATTTATCAGTTGATTAGACAGCGTCAAATCTCTCAAATCAAAACTGATTTTATAAATAATATGACGCATGAGTTTAAAACGCCTATTGCAACTATAAATTTAGCCTTAGACTCTATACGAAATCCAAAAATAATTGGTGATCAAGATAAGGTCATGCGTTATTTAAAAATGATTAAGGATGAAAATAAGAGAATGCATGCTCAAGTAGAAAATGTATTACGAATTTCGAAGTTAGAAAAAAACGAACTTAACATTAGTAAGGAACGTGTAAAGCTCCACGACTTAGTAGAAGATGCTATTACGCATGTTGAATTGATTGTAGAGGACAGAAAAGGCTACGTTAAAACGCATTTAGAAGCAGATAAATCATCGGTTTTGGCTAACGAAACACATTTTACAAATGTGATTGTCAATATTTTAGACAACGCTATTAAATATAGTGATTCGGCACCAAAGATTGATGTTTATTCTGAAAACGTCGGTAATAATGTATTGCTTAAAATTTCAGATCAGGGAAATGGAATGTCTAAGCAAGTTCAAAAAAGAGTGTTCGAGAAGTTTTATAGAGAACATACTGGAAATGTACACAATGTAAAAGGGCACGGTTTAGGTTTAGCATATGTTAAACGAATTATAGATGATCATCAAGGTCATATATCAGTAGAAAGTGAAAAGGGAAAAGGTAGCACATTCATAATAAAGCTACCATTAATATCATAAATTATGGAAGAGCAAAATAAGAAAATTCTTTTAGTAGAAGACGATCCAAATTTTGGAACGGTTTTAAAAGATTATTTAAACATGAACGACTATGACGTAGTTCATGCTAAAAACGGAATGGAAGGTTTCGAAAAATTCAAAAAGGACGATTATGACCTATGTATATTAGATGTTATGATGCCTTATAAAGATGGATTTACCCTAGCTAAAGAGATTAGGGAAAAGAATACGGATGTTCCAATTATTTTCTTGACTGCCAAAGCTATGAAAGAAGATGTTCTTAAAGGGTATAAAGTTGGTGCAGATGACTATTTAAACAAGCCATTTGACAGTGAAGTACTTTTAATGAAGATTAAGGCAATTATGCAGCGTAAAGCTACAGATACCATTGCAGATAGCAAGCAATTTGAATTCAAGATTGGACGTTTTGACTTGAATTCTAAATTACGTTTCTTAAAATTTAATGGAAAAGATCCGATTAAATTATCTCCAAAAGAGAATGAATTATTACGTATGTTAGCTTTACATGAAAACGACCTAATGCCTCGTGAATTGGCCTTAACAAAAATATGGAGAGATGATAACTACTTTACATCTCGAAGTATGGACGTGTATATTGCTAAACTTAGAAAGTATTTAAAATTAGATGAAAACGTGGAGATTTTAAATATCCATGGAGAAGGTTTTAGATTAGTTGTTAATCAAGATGCCTAATTAGAATTATATCATATTAAAAGAAGCCAATCATTTGTTGATTGGTTTTTTTATGAATCCATCTCTAATTTAATTGCAGCTACGATAGCTTCTAACTTATATTGGTAATCAAACCAGATGGTGTTTTCGTTCTTTTTAAACCAGGTTAGCTGGCGTTTTGCAAAACGTCTGGTGTTCTTTTTTATTTCTGAAATAGCAAATTCTAAATCCCATGTGCCGTCTAAGTAATTGAAGAGCTCTTTGTATCCTACTGTATTAAGGGCATTGAGATGTTGCATTGGTTTTAACTGCTTTACTTCGTCTAGTAAACCTTCGGTTATCATAAGATCAACACGTTGGTTGATTCTATCATATATGTTTTGTCGCTCTGCTGTTAACCCAATGGTAATCGTCTTAAAGGCTCTTGTCTTGTCCTTGCCTTTTAAAAATGAAGAGTAGGGTTTTCCACTTGAGAGGCAAACCTCTAAAGCTCTTATAACACGTTGCGGATTATCAATAGCAATTGTTTTATAGGCTTTCGGGTCTAATGCTTTAAGTTGAGCCTGTAAAGGTTTTAATCCTTCGTTTTGATATCGAGTATTGAGTAATGTTCTTGTGGCTACATCAATTTTTGGTAAATCGTCTAAACCTTTCGTAACAGCGTTTACATAAAGTCCAGACCCTCCAACCATAACGACGACTTTATGTTTTTGATGCAGCTTATCAAGTAATGCAATAGCATCTTTTTCAAAAGCACCAACATTATAATAGTGATCTACAGGTAAATGTTTTATAAAATGATGAGTCGCAGCGGCAAGTTCAGAAGGGGTAGGAGCAGCAGTGCCAATCTGCATTTCGTTATAAAACTGTCTGGAATCTGCCGAAATAATTTCGGTATTAAAATGACTGGCTAGCTTAATACTAAGTGCCGTTTTTCCTATCGCTGTAGGACCAACAATAGAAATTAAATAGTTAGTTTTCATTTAATTCATGACCACAATTATGGCAAAACTGAGAGTTATCACGATGCTTTCCTTCTAAACAATTAGGGCAAGATTGTGTGTTTGTGTGTACGTCGTGCTTATTTACTTTTGTCATTTCAGAAGACACAATTCCTGTGGGTACAGCAATAATACCATAACCCATAATCATAATTAAAGAAGCAATAAACTGACCTAAGGGTGTTGCAGGTGCAATATCACCATAACCAACTGTAGTTAATGTCACAATAGCCCAATATACACTTCGCGGAATACTTGTAAAACCACTACCTTCTTTGCTTTCTACTAAATACATAATCGTTCCGAGAATAATGCATAAAATGATTACAAAAGAAAGGAAAACAGCAATTTTTGCTCGACTGGTTTTTAAAGCTCTTACAAAATTTGTTGACGCGCCTATATAGCGTGTGAGTTTTAAAATTCTAAAAACACGTAACAATCGTAATGCTCTAAAAGCGACGAGTGAACTTGAACTTACAAAAAAGAAGGATAAGTACATTGGTATAGTAGAAAGTAAATCAATGATACCATAAAAACTCGTAACGTATTTTAATGGTTTTTTTACACTAATAACTCTAGCTATATATTCTATAGAAAATAGAATGGTAATAATCCATTCTGAAATAATAAGAAAGTTATGATATTTCGTGTCAATGCTTTCTACACTTTCAAGCATTACTAAAACGATACTCGCTAAAATAACAAAGAGCAAGATGACATCAAACAATTTTCCGGCAGGCGTATCTGCCTCATAAATTATTTCATGCAGTTTCTTTTGCCATTTTGAAGTTTTAGTGCTCATGAATTCAAAAATACTAAAAGTTTATTGTTTTTTCTCTAAGACAATAATGGAGTTGTTCTGTATGTCAATAACCTTAGTCATAATTTCTTTTAGAGCTTCGTAATAATTAGGTGGATAAATGGCTTGACTGAAGGATAATTTAAAATATAATAAGACCTCATTGTTTTTTTGTTGAACAGAAAAGCGTACTGAAGCCTCTCGACCAGGTAAAGAAAGGTTTAGGTTTTGAGGAATCTCTAATATGTTATATGAATCATCGACATTAACTTTAATTTTATAGATATAAGTGTCCTTGTAACCAAAGTCAATTGGATAACTTCGTTCTTGTAATCTAAAAGGGTTTTTTGGAAAAAACTCTAACAGTACTGGATTTAAATATATGTTATTTCCAATGATTTCGGCTGTGTTTTGTACTTCAAAACTACTTTTAAAACTGTCTGAGATTTTTTCTTTTGTAATTACCTCAAATTTTGAAAATTCTAAGAAGTCAAACTCATTTTTAAAGTTGTGTATAAACTTTTCGGAATCTTCAAAATAACGCTCTTTTATGGGTAAAGCATGATAGCCAGTTGATTCAAAATCTACATTGGCTGTAATGTTTTGATCTTTATCAATGCTTAACTCATAACTATATTGCATGAGACTAGTGTCTTCAATTTTTATTTCATACCAAGAGCTTCCGTTTGCAAAATCTAAAACTCTTCCATACTGATTAAGGCATCTAAAAGGGACCTCTCCAAAGGCCACATAGTTACTTGTTGCATCCAATAGGTATGTTTTACCATCAATTACAGCTTTTATGATGAGATAATTAAAGTCAGAAATAACGGGGTAAAGCACCGTAGCAAACCCATTTTCCCTTGTGGAGAGCACGATGAGTTGCACGTCGATTTCGAACTCGTTTAGTAATAAGTACAATAACATGTTAATGTCTCCAACATTTCCCGTTTTGTGTTCTACTAGGTATTTGGTTGAAATGTTGTCAAAAGCACGTTTTCCGCCATTCCATTTGTAGTTGCTTTGAACATATTCAAAGATTTTTTTCGCTTTTTCTAATGGATCAGAAAGCGAAGTAATGTCTTCTGAAATTAAATTTTTATAGTCTGTTGTTTGGATCAATTCATGTCCTAAAGAAGTGTCTTTAAGAATCTGATTATCAACTACTTGCCATGTCTTTGTGATATGTTTAGTATTTCGATATCCTTTTATAGACTTTAACTCGTATTCAATTCTTGACAGATAGTTGTCTTTTGTAGTGATATAATCTTCAACAATAAAAGCAGGAATATCTTTCATAATATACTTGCTAACATTGCATATAGCATTACTACCTGGTATTCTAGTGCAATAAGGGTCTTCTGTGATTTCTTTAGATGTAAATTCTAAGTTTCCTACTAATTTTGCATGGTATTCAAAATGACTAGGAATACTTGCATTATATTCGCTATACAATTTAGGAATGTCACTCTGAAAACTCCATCCTTTGTACTTATATAGAAAAGGAGATATTTTGGTGTAGCTATAAACAACTACAGAGCCTTCCTTTATTTTTGGAAATACGATTTTAATAGTTTTTAAACTTTCAGATGCGTCTTCTTCAAAAATAGCGGCCTTTTTTAATCTAGTCTTTTCAATAGAACCATTTACGAGATTATAAACAGTAGCTTTTATGTTTTTGATGCTTTCTTTGTCTCCGCTATAATCTTCAAAAAGAGGAATGATTACTTCGCCGTAACTAAATCCCTTTTTATTAAGGATTTTTACTTTTTTCTTTACCTCTGTTTCAATATTGAGAGTTCGAGAATTAACATCACTTTCTCCAACTTCATATATAACTAATGCATTTGCGGTAGAATCTTTTTCAAATACATTTAGTTCTAGGTCTTCTTTTGTGACATCAAAACTGTCTGAATTAAATTTTGATTGTGAATGTGCGGAAGTAACACCTAGTAACAAAAGTAATACTGTAATATATCTCATAAATTAAAGTGAAATGGTTTTAACTCTTTTATTGCGGCGCAAATAACTTTGAATAATGTGCTGTGTGTCTCGATTGTTTTCCATTGGTGTAATAATAGACTCGAGAATTTCGATATTATTAATTTGATGGTTTAGATCGTAAAAGCCTAAACCTTTAAAAACCCCATTCTCAATGTAAATCACACTTTTTTCGTCTATATCTCGACCTTGATCGATAATAACCATATTTTTATTGTCATAGCTGTTCTTAGCAATGAGTTCCTGAACACGCTTATTATAATCTTCTGGAGCTTCTTCATTGATACAGGCTCCATTACAACTTTTGATCGTATAATTAAAGCAATTTGATGATGTTGGATATAAACCTGTTAATTTCTGGCAGAGCATATATTGCTCAACCACTTTAAACATAAAACTTTTAGCACTTTGCATATTGCTAAATGTGGTTATGGGTTTTTCGTTAGCATTTGTTTTATCAATTTTTAAATTGATATAGCCATTTTCGTCAATAAAACTATATAAAGCGTGTGTAAAGATAGTTCGTCTTAACGCTCTGTTATATAGTGGTTTACTTCTTTTTATTTCTTCGCTCTCTTTTAACAAGGCAACAAGTTCGCTTCCTGTGGCTTCATAGGTAACTGATTTTGCTAATAGTTGTAGTTTTTTAGACTTAGTACTGTTGTTTGTAAAATGCTGATTAATACGATGCTTGATGTTTTTACTCTTACCTATGTATATAATTTCACCGCTTTCATCATGAATATAATAGACACCTGTAATAGAAGGTAATTTATCTATAATTAAGCGATGATTATCATTAAGACGCTTTATAACTTCTGTTTTGACATTACTTTTAATGATATGTTTATCTATGTCTTTAGATAATAACATTTTAAATAATTTCACTGTAGCCATGGCGTCACCATTGGCTCTATGTCTATCACTAACAGGAATGCCAAGTGCTCTTGTTAATTTACCTAAACTGTAAGAAGGCTGGTCTGGAATTAATTGTTTTGAAAGTTCAACAGTGCATAAAGTTTTACGTTTAAAACCAAAACCTAAACGCTTAAATTCTGTTCGTAAAATTCTATAATCAAATTGGGCGTTATGAGCCACAATAATACAGTCTTCGGTAATTTCAACAATACGCTTGGCGACCTCATAAAATTTTGGAGCCGTTTTTAGCATATTACTATTGATTCCGGTAAGGTTAACCACAAAGGGCTGTATTTCGCGCTCTGGATTGACAAGACTAATGAACTTATCAATGACTTTATGTCCGTCAAATTTATAGATGGCAATTTCAGTAATGCCTTCTTCATTGTACTTTCCGCCTGTTGTTTCTATGTCGAGTATTGCGTAGATAAATTGATGTTTTTAATTTAATAATTACGACTGCCAAATATACTACTTCCTACACGAACCATTGTACTTCCACAATCAATTGCTAATTGGTAATCTCCGCTCATTCCCATACTTATCACATCAAGTGTATTATGAGTTGTTTTGAGCATATCAAACGCTAATTTAAGTCTTTCAAATTCTTGTCGAACTTGTGAGCTGTCATCGGTAAATGTTGCCATTCCCATAACACCAATAATATTAACGTTGTTTAATGTTGAAAAGTCTTCTGAATGTAATAATTCGTTGGCATCAGAAGATGACATTCCAAATTTGGAGTCTTCTTCAGCAATTTTTATCTGTAGTAAACAATTGATAATTCTATTATGCTTTTGAGCTTGTTTATCAATTTCCTTGAGTAATTTTAGGCTGTCAACACCATGAATTAAAGTCACAAATTTTGCCATGTACTTCACTTTGTTACGCTGTACATGACCAATCATATGCCACTCTATATCTTTAGGCATTTGATCGTGTTTCTCTACCATTTCTTGGATTTTGTTTTCTCCAAAAACACGTTGCCCAGCAGCGTAGGCTTCCATCAAATCACTTACAGGTTTTGTTTTAGAAACAGCAACTAGGGTGACATGCTCTGGTAATTGAGATTGTATTGTATTTAGATTTTGTTTGATGTCCATTTCCTTGTTATAATTAATCTAGATTTGAGCCTTTATCATTCCACCAATCATTTGGGTTTTCTGCCTTTTTTCCTGTATACTCGTCCCATCGTTTATAGATATTATAAATGATAATAACAATTAATAAAGAGACTAAGATATATTTCATTTTACATATTCTGTTCTATCATGTATTGATGCTTTGGAATATCGAAAACCGAATTTTCTAACTTTTGTTTTTTTACTTCTGTTGCTACAACTCTAACGCTTATAGCATCGTAGGTCATTTCCAGCTTAAGGTATATTGCTTTCATTAGTTTCATAATGTCATACTTATTACCTATCGTAAAGTTTTTGTAATATTCAGGGTTTAATGAGAGTTCGCTGGTATAATAGTATGTTTTTGTACCATAGCCACCTTCTACAATGAGTTTATCGCATATATAGCCTAAAATTGTATCTGTTCTTTTTTCAATTTTATAGGAAAATGTTTCCTTTTTGTCAGTGTTAACCTTGCTGTAGAACAATGAATCTGATTTTATGTTGTGTTTGTAATACACCATAGAATCATTATGCCTAAAAAGCTGATAACTGATGAATCTTGAATTGGTAAGTTCTTTGTAATATCCATTTTTGAAGTAAGTAGTTACATCTGTGCCTAATTCTTTCTTGAGTTCGTCATTTGATAAAGCTGTTTTATTTATAGGATATTCAGACTTGTAAGTTATGACACCCTCGAAATCTTGAGCATGCATAGTTAATGTCATTAAACATACAATAAAAGACCATCTGAGTTTCATGCTATATCAATTTTAGAATTCATAAATTGTGACACCACTTCGAAGTTTAGGTTCAATAAAAGTACTCTTAGGGGGCATTTTAAGTCCGTCGTCTGCAATGTGTTTCATTTCGTTTATATCTACAGGAACCATACCAAACCCAACAGCAAATTCACCATTGTCAATGCGTTCTTTTACATTAATGATGTCTTTCTTGCCATTAATATAATCGATACGCACATCATTTCTTAGGTCTTCAATGCCCAAAATAGGTTGAAGAATAGTATTGTATAAAATTTGTGGATCTAAGGCATCTAAAGATGTTTTAAAATTGTAGAGCGATTTCCGAAGGTATAAGGAATAAAACTCACCATCTAAGTACATACTAAAATGATGCTTTTTTGAGGGCTTGTAGGGAACAACACCTCTGTTTTCAATTCTGAAGATGGTATCCAATTCGATTAAGAACTCTTCCTTTGTAAGTCCATTTAAGTCTTTTACTAGTCTGTTAAATTCATGAATACGCAATTCTGATTCTGGAATGAGAAAGGTCATAAATTGATTGTAAGACTCATCTCCAGTATGTTTTGGGTTGTTTTTTTTTTCGTCTTTATAAAGCAAATATGACGACGCCGAGCGATGATGACCATCTGCAATATAGATAGTAGACATTTTTTCAAAGGCTTCCTTGATAGTGTCAAGTAACGATGGATCTTCTAATTTCCACAGATAATGTGTGTCTCTATAGGTTGTTGTAAATTCAAATTCTGCACGCTCTTTTTGAACGTTTTGAATGATTTTTGAAATGGTTGGATTATCTGGATAGGTGAGAAGCACAGGTTCTGCATTAAATCCAACTGTTTTTAAATAGTCTTTAAAAATACGTTCGCGATATTCAATAGTATCCTCATGTTTCTTGATGGTGTCCTTTTCGTAATCTTCTGCACTAGCTGCTGCAACAATACCATTAAACACTTGGTGATCTCTATCTACGATTTTATAAATGTAGTATGATGGTGTTTTGTCATGCACAAAAACATTATCCTCTTTAAATTCCAAATAACGATTGCGCACAAGTGTATAGCGTTCTGTACCTGTAATCTCTCGGGCATATTTATAGCCAGGATTTACGATATGTAAAAAAGAAAACGGGTTATAATCTAATCGAGCTTCACGTTCAGCCTGTGTATACGTTTGATATGAGCGCGATGCAACAAGGCTCACTTTATCACGTGTTGGTCGAACTGCTTTAAATGGAAGTATTTTTGCCAATTATTTTCTGTTTTTATTTATAAACGCTGTTGGATCTAGATATCCTGTAGTATCAGAAGAATAACCACCTCCAATACTTAAGCCAACGGCATCTCTTAGTTCTAGATGAAGATGTGCATAATAATTACCATTACAATTGCCAATAGTAGCAATTTGCTCACCTTTCTTTATAAAGTTATTTGCCTTTACAACCATAGTATCACAATGTGCATATAGTGATTCGTATAATGTGTTATTATGTAAATGCACGATTCTAACTACATTTCCCCAGCCACCTTCATAATCTTTTACTTCACTAATATAACCATTTGCTATAGCATATATAGGGTCTCCTAAATCTGTGTTACCACCGCCAACCCCATTCCAATCATCACCTAAATGATCGTTTTCTTGAAATTTTTGAGCATTGTAATAACCACGTGCATTTGGTTTGCCAATAGGAAAATCAAAACCATCAGAACTATAATCAGGATTGTCTGTTAGAAGTTTGAGATAGTCTGTTTTCTGCTCGATGACTTCCGTTGTGTCTTCTGTAATTACGATATCTTCTATAGTATGGACTTCCTCATTTGTTGTTTTATCATGGTTCTTACATGCTACGAAAGCAAGTAAAAGAAGCCCACAAATAAACAAACGAGTCATAAAAAAGGAGATTTACTTAGTAAACTGCTTCGCTACAGTTTCTGCTTTTCTACTTTCAGAATAATCATAGAATCCCTCACCAGATTTCACGCCAAGTTTACCTGCTCTAACCATATTAACTAATAATGGACAAGGCGCGTATTTTGGGTTTTTAAATCCGTCGTACATCACATTCAAAATAGATAAACAAACATCAAGGCCAATAAAATCTGCAAGTTGTAAGGGACCCATAGGATGTGCCATACCTAATTTCATTACGGTATCTATTTCTACTACACCAGCAACGCCATTGTAGAGTGTTTCAATAGATTCATTAAGCATAGGCATTAAAATACGGTTGGCTACAAATCCAGGGTAATCGTTAACCTCAGTTGGTATTTTACCTAAAGTTTTTGACAATTTCATAATGGTATTAGTTACTTCGTCACTCGTATTATAACCACGAATGATTTCTACCAATTTCATGATAGGCACAGGGTTCATAAAGTGCATTCCAATAACCATTTCTGGACGAGATGTTGCCGCTCCAATTTGAGTAATCGAAATAGAGGAAGTGTTGGTTGCTAGAATAGTGTCATCTGGACACGCCTCATCTAACTGCTTGAAAATTTTAAGTTTTAAGTCAATATTTTCTGTAGCAGCTTCAACCACAAGACCAGCATATTCCACACCTTCGGTGATGCTAGTAAATGTTGTAATATTATCCAACGTAGTTTGTTTGTCGCTTTCAGAAATTTTCTCTTTAGCAACCATTCTATCTAGGTTTTTAGAAATGGTGGCTATACCTCTTTTAAGAGAATCTTCGCTAATGTCTATTAATTGTACTTTAAATCCAGATTGAGCAAAAGTATGGGCAATTCCGTTTCCCATGGTTCCAGCTCCTATAACTGCTACGTTTTTCATTTATATTGATTTTATTTTTTAAAATTGATCTATTATCATTGTTGCTACGCGTAAGGCTTCGGTTCCGTCATGAAGTGTTACGATAGGTGTTGTGTTGTTGTTTATAGCATCAGCAAATGTTTCTAATTCGTCTAAGATAGCATTGTTGTTAGCTATTTGCGGGTTGTCAAAATAGATTTGTTTTTTTATGCCTTCAGCGTTTTGTAGAATCATATCAAAATCTCCAGGTTGTTCTGGCGCATCTTTCATTTTTACAACTTCACATTTCTTTTCAAGGAAATCCACAGAGATGTAAGCGTCCTTTTGAAAGAAACGTGTTTTTCTCATGTTTTTAAGAGAAATACGACTTGCTGTTAAATTAGCAACACAACCATTTTCAAATTCAATTCTTGCATTTGCAATATCTGGTGTATCACTTATTACAGAAACACCACTTGCTGAAACATTTTTTACTTTAGATCTAACAACGCTTAAGATGATGTCTATGTCATGAATCATTAAATCGAGAACGACAGGAACATCTGTGCCACGTGGATTAAATTCGGCCAAACGATGTGTTTCAATAAACATTGGGTTATTGACTTGATCTCGAACTGCTATAAATGCCGGATTGAAACGCTCTACATGACCAACCTGACCTCTAATGTTATGTTTGGCCAATAATTCTCTAATGTGTTCTGCTTCCTCAACTGTGTTAGTAATGGGCTTTTCAATGAAAATATGTTTGCCTTGAGCGATTGCTTTTTTAGCGCAATCATAATGCGACAAGGTTGGTGTTACAATATCTACCATATCCACAGCTTCAATAAGCGCTTCAATAGAATTAAAGTATTTATAACCAAATTCGGTTTCCACCTTTTTAGCATTGGTTTCATCTGCGTCATAAAACCCAACAAGGTCATATTTTTCAGATTGATTAAGAAGTCTTAAATGGATTTTACCAAGGTGACCAGCACCTAGAACACCAGCTTTTAGCATGATTTTACGTTTTCAACAAAAATAAGATTTTTCAGAGTTTATTTATGAGAAAATGACAATAAAAAATCATTGCTTTTATGAGGTTGATAATTCAATTAGATTTAACTTTCAGTATAAAAATGTTTCAGTTATTTTAGCATAACAAACTTAACTACTTTGAAAGACACGTTTAAACATCAAGGGCTACGGCAAAAGCTGGTGGCCACGCTAAAATCCAAAGGCATATCTAACGAAAAAGTTCTGGAAGCTATAGGTGCCATACCAAGACATTTATTTATGGATTCTAGTTTTTTAGATCATGCTTATCAGGATAAAGCATTTCCAATTGCTGCCGATCAAACCATTTCACAGCCATATACTGTTGCATTTCAAACCGAACTTATGCAAGTTAAACGTGGTGATACCGTTCTTGAAATAGGAACAGGAAGCGGTTATCAAACGGCTGTTTTATGTGTGCTTGGCGCTAAGGTGTACAGTATTGAACGCCAGAATGAACTCTATAAAAAGACAAGCAAATTCTTACCAAAATTGGGATACAGAGCAAAGAAACTCATTTTTGGAGATGGTTATATTGGTTTAGAAGATGAAGCTCCTTTTGATAGTATTATTGTAACAGCTGGTGCTCCTTTCGTACCTAAACCTTTATTAAGTCAGCTTAAAATAGGAGGACGTTTAGTTATTCCCGTTGGAGACGATGTACAAATTATGACCTTATTTATTAGAAAAGGGGCAAAAGAGTTTGAACAACATGAATTTGGAGAATTTCGTTTTGTACCTTTATTAGAAGATAAGAATTAAATGGCTATTTTTTTTATTAACAAATAATGATTAAAGTGTTCGCTCCATTATATAATCATCCATAACATAACCTTCACCAATATCTTTAATGGCTGTTCTGGTTTTGATATAGCCTAACTTTTCATAGGCATTGATAGAATTCGTATTAAACCTATTTACCGTTAATGTTATCGTTTTACACGCATGATTTGTCGCTTCTTGATCGATAAAATTCAAAGCTGTCTTGCCAATACCAAGACCTCTAAAATCTTTGGAGATATAGATTTTACTTAAAAACATGGTATGGTCATTTTTTTTAATCGCCAGGTAGCCAACCAAGACCATATTATAACTGATTGCATAATATTTGTAACCATCTTCTATTTGCTGCTTAATGGCTTCAGAAGATTGAAATTTATCAAGCATGTAACTTACTTGATCTCTTCCAATTATTGGTGTATAATGCTCGCGCCAAATTATGTTGGCTAGTTGAGCAATAGCATTGCAGTCATCCTTGCTTTTTACTGCACGTATTTCTGTCATTTATTTCTGTGTAGCCTTTTTATAAGCTTCAATCCCCCCAACTATAGGGAGGTTCAACTTAGTATTTTTGATATTTATAGACAGCGTCGTACCTGGGTCTGGGTGTAATGTAAATTCCTTATCGCTAGAAAAAATCATTAAACCAATTTGTTGGCCTTTCTTTATAATCTGGTCGTCTGGTTGAAGATCGAAATTCAAAGTATAGGATTTGTCTATTTTTAACGGAGCACTCTTTGTTAATGATTTATGATTTTGAGGATCTGCCCATCCACGAGTGATAATATCATTTGTGATTTTTCCGCCATCCCACGGTAAGGCAACCAACCAAACAGATAAATTTGCCGCTGGTTTGTTGCTACTTAATTCAATAGTAATATTTGCCAAGCCAGAAATGTGTATATCTTCAGTAAGTGTAGGGGAAAGATATAAGAGTCTATGTTCTGATGATTCCGCTTTAGCTAAATCTTTTCCAGAGAAACTTACATCATCAATTAATTTTTCGGATATGGCTTTCCCTTTAGTTTTAGTCGTACTTAAGCCTCCTGCCTTATTTCCACCAGCAGTGAGATGCAGGGTGACATCTGTGGCATCTGGGTTTGGATAATCTTTATATGTTGTTGGGTTATTTGGTTTATCATCCTCTCTTACGATATGCGCTTTGTTTGCTTCATTTTCAACGCCATTTTTAATACCATGTAAATATCGTGTAAACCAACGGTTCATCATAGCTGTAGGAGGTGGGCCACCATGTCCATTTTGATGGTAATAGATTTGAGCAGGCAAGCCTTTTTCTTTTGCAGCTTTATATATACGATAGCTATGTTCGGGCATGACATTCCAATCGTTAAATCCGTGTGACATTAGCAAAGCGGCTTTCATTGGTTTCATCTCATTGAGATAATCACGTCCAGCCCAAAAATCGTTATAATCGCCTGTGAGACGATCCATGCCATTGGCCATTTCGGTATCTCTAACCGTTTTATTATTATAAGGGCGTTTAGCTTCATCGCCACTATGAATATAATCGTAAAGCACATCAATGTCTTCTCCTAAATATCCTCCTGGGGAACGCACTAACCCATTAGAACGGTAATAATGATAATATGACGTGTTAGGAGCAATTGGAATGATGACTTCTAAACCATCAACACCAGTTGTTGCTGCTGCTAAGGGTAAAGTACCATTATAAGATGTTCCGGTCATACCAACTTTCCCTGTACTCCAATTGGCCTTAACTTCTTCGTTTCCATCTGGTGTTGTATAACCTTTTGCGCGACCGTTTAACCAGTCGATAACAGCTTTAGGCGCTAGAGATTCATTGTCGCCACCAACTGTAGGAGCACCTTGTGATAAACCTGTTCCAGGAGACGATGAATGTACAACTATATAGCCTCTAGGAACCCAAGTTCTTATAAGAGAATTAGATATGATAGGGCGTTTACCACGACGCTTAACCTCTGGATGTGCGCGCTCTTCTGCGGCCTCTCCAAGTTCTATCTCTACATTCCAAAACACACCTGGTACATCTGCAGCAACTCCTGCATAATAAGGACTTGTTTCATATATTACAGGTAATTTTAAGCCTTCACTTTCCGTTTGTTCTGGACGTGTAACATCAACATGCATTCGGTCTAATTTACCGTCGCCATCGGTATCAAAATTAGTTTCTACCCATAAATCGTGTCGTATCCATTTTCCAGAATCACTAAACGCTTCAACGATTTGCGCTTCTCCGTCTTTAAAAGCAGGTTTTGCTTCTTGAGACGTATCTTGGGCATTGCTAAAAGAGAATACCGATAAGGCAAAGAGCATTAATGATGTCGATTTAACTGAACTTGTCATAATTTATAGTTTGATAAATGTTTTGATAAAAATAAGAAGTAATATGGCTAAACTAAAATGATTTAACTTTTTGATAAAAGTTAAATCATTTTATAGTTAAACATGAGTATGCGTTTAAAAAGATGTAAGACCTAAAAACTTATTGTTTACTCAAATACTTCTTAGGTATTGGGTTGTCTTTTGTTTCCTGTTGCCAATAGATATTAATAATCCACCAACGATTGCCATCGTTTAATAGTTGAATACTATTAATCCCTCTCATAAATGGCTCTTTATCGCTTTTGTTTCTGAAGGATTCGTATGTGCTAAATACTTGAGAAATATTACCAAAAGTTTGAACTTTTCGGCTGATTTCAACTTCGTGAAATCCATTTTCAACAAGCCATTTACCTGAGCGTTGAATATAATCATCTGGTGTCATGAAGGTGGCATTGTGAGTACCTTCGTTATCTTTCCCTGACGGAATGAGTTTAGCATCTTTATGAAATAGATACTTGAATAATTCCCAATTACGGGCTTCACCTTTATCTCCAGAGATAACACTATATAACGTTTCTATTGTACTATCTAAGGATGCTACTTTTTTTGAGTAATCGGTTTTATCTTGTCCATAGCTAAGAGAACCAATCACGAATAAAATTAAAATTAAATTTTTCATAATGTTGAGATTAAAAGAATTTCAAGCCAAACAGAAATGCATCGCTTTGAAATCCACCTTGATACGAACGTACGTAATCTAAACGTAAAAATCTAAATTTTCCCCAACCAATATTGTCAAGCCCGATTGTGTATTCTTGATATGGTTTATTGTCTGGAGTAGATAAGGCGTGTGCTCCAACAATAAGATTAAAGTTTAGTTTCTTTAGAAGTGGCACTCTTCCTAATAGAAATCCATTAAAATCATGTTCGGCGTGCATCTCTAAATATGAATCATTAGTGCTAGCCGCGTAATATGGTAAATTATTAAAGACATTGAGATAAGATCCAGAGCCAATATGTGTTTGGTTGCCATTAAAATGTTGATAATCTACAAAAGCGATATCATCTCCACCAAAGAATTTACCCGCTTTAATATTATATCGAAAACGCCCTTTATCGCCAACATTGAGCCCTTGTGTTACTCTAAATTTTACTTGATCAAAATTATAATCGTCTATGGATGACGCAAAGCCTTTTTCGTATCCAAGAATTACGGTTGGGTACTTAGAATTTGGAATGTTGTATTTACCATCTGGATAGCTTAAATAATTTTGGGCAAAATTAATGCGAGCCGTAAGATTAAATTTCATGATATTATGAGTGTCAAAAGGAGCAACACCATAAGCTGTTTCATCTAAAGGGTTATTGCTAGTATAAACTTTGTCATCTTTTGGATACCACGCCTGATCTGTGGTGTTAAATAACGCCTTACGTCTTTGATAGCCTAAACTTGTATTAATTCTAAATCCATTGAATAATTCATTAGAATAGGAGGCTTGAACATAGCTGTTTTCAAAAATCTTCATATAGTTTTCTTCTGAAAATAGAGAAAAACCTGTGTTTAAAGATTTGGAGATAGGATTACTTGTATTAAACTGTTGGGTCACAACACCTCCCGAAAGTGTTAAGAAAGGTCTGCTCTTGTTGTTGAATTTATAAGTTGCTGAAAGTGTCCCTCTTAAACGATCATCGCTAAAGCCATAATTAATGTTTCCTCTTATGGTAAAGAAGCGCTCAAAATCATCGTAACTTTTAGTGTAAAAAGCACCTATGTTAGCATTCCACCCTTGAACTGTATTAAAACTAATAGCCTCTATAGGAGAGCTAATGCCAGCTCTCCAGTTTTCATATGAATTAGTGTAAGTATATCCACCAACGATATCACCTAATTTAAATTTATTATTCACACCATCCACAGAATCCTTATAGGTTTTAGATTCTCGAACAATTTGGATGCTATCTTTTTTGATATAATCTGTAATTTCTTCGACAGTTAGAGGTACAGGTCTGATTGTATTCCAGAAGGTAGAGTCCTTTTTATTAGCAGCCTCTGCAAATGATACAATTTCTCTGGTAAAATCTTTTCGTGTTAGGCCAGGATTAAATTTGTAATCACTGTAAACGGCTGTAAAGCGACCATCACCTTTTATACCAAGAATTCCGTATTTAAAATCTATATTTTGAGATATTTTAGCCCAAATATTATCTTGTTCAGAAAAGGAGAAATTTTGCGTTATGGTAATTTTGTCAACGGCAGGAATTCGAGCTTGAGTTCCTGTAATATCTAATTCGGCTGCATAAATGGTCCATTGATCTTCAACGATGTATATATAACCTTCAAAAACGGGATCATTTTCTCGCCTAGGCGTTGCTTTTATTTTGTTGATAAGGTTACCTCTGTCATCATAGAAGATACCTTCTAACTTATAACGGTAATATCCAAAAGCATTATTAGCAATTGGTGTAATAATTTGATTTCCTATTTCTACAGTATTGTTATATAAGTCGTAGTCAACATCTATGGCATTGTTAAAACTAAATCCGTTGTCATCGCCACTAACTTTAGAAGCTAAGATTTTTTCTTTGAGTTTATTTGGTCTTAAAAACTCCAATTTGGAAACTGTTTCAGATAGGTAAATGACACCACTTCTTGTAGAATCTAGTCCGCCACCTAAATCTCCAACTTCGGCACCAAGAATTTTTTCAGGTGCATCTTTAATCCTAATCAATCCACGAGAATAGAAGTCTGATTTATAACTTTGAATTTTGTTCTGATTTTCTTTTCGCTTTGCAATAGCCTGACGAATAATAATATTGGCAGGGTTTTCTTCGGCGTTAACAACAACTTCGTTTAACGAAATTTCTTCGTCTAATAAAGTGGCGTCTAATGTATAAGGAAAGGAACTTATGGTTACTGTTTTTTTTACCGTTTTATAGCCTAAAAATTGAAATACAATAGTATAATCACCAGATTTGCTAATGCCAAGTTCGTAGTTGCCGTCTTCGTTACTTGTAGTCCCTGTATAGGTGTTTTCTATGTAAATATTTACAAATGGTAAGGGTTCGTCTTTGTTATCTTTAACCGTACCTTGGATTTGAGAAAAAGATTGAAAAGTAATTAAGAATGTGAATACGAGGAGTAATTTTTGTTTCATAAGAATTGATTGATGGTTTATTTATATAGACGCACAATTTTATAAAAAGGTTGCCTAAGCGATGCCAAACATAGGTATTTATTTAAATGACTTTTGTTAAACAATCATAAATAAAACTAACTTTCCTGTTAAATATTATCTCAGATTTTGAACTTATCTATATGTAATTACTTATAGATTTTTTTTATACGATCTAGATGGCGTTTATTATCGCGATCTTTTATTGTGTCGCGTTTGTCAAAGAGTTTTTTTCCTTTACCTAAGGCAATTTCTAACTTAGCTAAACCCTTTTCATTAATAAATAAGCGCAATGGAACAATAGCATTTCCTTTAACATTAACTTCCTTTTCAAGTTTTTTAAGTTCACGTTTATTAAGTAAAAGTTTGCGCTCTGCCTTAGGTTTATGATTGTAGTAGTTTCCGAAGACATATTCTTGAATTGTCATGTTTATTACAAACAATTCTCCTCGATCATTAAACTCACAAAAACTTTCGGCAATGGAGGCTTTACTATCTCTAATGGATTTAATTTCTGTTCCAGTAAGTACAATACCAGCGGTGTAAGTATCGAGAATTTCGTACTCAAACTTTGCTTTTTTGTTTTTTATGTTAACCGGTTTTTGCATGGAAGGCAAAGGTAATTATTTTTAACTTTTATAGCTGTTATGAAATGATTAGTTTTCCGACTTAATTTCTAAAGTTAATTATATGAAATATCTCGTTATTATTACGTTATCCTTTTTGCTTTTAAATTGTAAATCTGATGCTTCTGAAACGGTGACAGCACAATCGCTTATAGACAAAGCGATTCAAGTGTCTGGAGGGGATTTGATGGATTCTACTACCATACATTTTGACTTTCGAGACAAGCATTATATGGCTTTTAGAAATAAAGGGGTTTTTCACTTAGAACGACAATTTAAAGCGCTGATATTTGAGGAAGTAGATTCTATTAATGAGGTCAAAGATGTTCTAAATAATAAAGGGTTTATGAGGTTTGTTGATAATTCTCCAATGAACGTCACAGATACTATGGCAGCTAAATATGCGGCTTCTGTAAACTCAGTACATTATTTTTCTGTACTACCATATGGTTTAAACGATGCTGCGGTTAATAAAAAACGATTAGCAGATATGATGATTAAAGATCATGAGTATTTTACTATTCAGGTAACCTTCAATCAAGATGGAGGAGGAGAAGACTTTGAAGACGTATTTATTTATTGGATTAACAAAGCGTCATACAAGGTTGATTATTTGGCATACTCATACAATGAAAGTGACGGTTTAGGACTTCGGTTTAGAGAGGTCTATAATGAACGTTATATTAAAGGTATAAGGTTTGTAGATTATAATAATTATAAGCCCAATGATGCCTCGATATCTTTAATTAAATTACCAGAATTATTTAATAACAATCAGCTAAAACTATTATCTAAAATAGAACTAGAGGAGGTTACGGTTAATTAATAGTTAGAACCTGATCTGTTGTGGTTCCATTAGATATGGTCACAATATAAAGGTTGCCATTATTATTGTCGTTGATATCTTCGTACTTTTTGTCTTTCAATATCATATTAACAAAAGCAGGAGTTGTATTACTATGTCCAACAACTAAAACAGTTTGTCCCTGAGTTGCCTTGGCGAAATCTTCAGAATATAATGCTCTCGGGTCATAGAACTGAAGTTCAACTTTGTTTTTCTCAGCAGTAGGCGCAGCGGTTTGCATAGTACGATTATACTTTGTAGAATAGACAGCATCAAACTTAACGTGCTGAAGGATTTCACTCCAATGTATTGCCCTTGTTTTTCCTGCATCGGTGAGATCAGGATTTCTATTCGTTTTATCACTTCTATCTTTTTCTGCATGACGAATAAAATAATAGGTCGTAATTTCTCCGTTTTTTTTACCTGTTTCTTGAGCAAAAGAAGGCAAAGCTATAGTGATAACTAGTAGTAGTGTAATAATATGCTTCATAGTAGTGTTTTGTTGATAGTCAAATATAAATGACTCCAAATTTAAAACTTAAAAAACTATGTTAAAACTTAAGGTTAATAATCGGCGCGCGAGAGCTCTCCATTTGCTATAGCAACACCTTTGGAAGTGCCAATTCGTTCTACACCAATATCAGTATATTTCCTGGCAGTTTCATAATCGCCTATTCCACCAGAAGCCTTTATCTTACATTTGTCTCTAACCGTTTTTCTAATAATTTTTACAGCGGTAAGCGTAGCACCACTTTTTGTAAAACCAGAAGAGGTTTTTACAAAGTCAACTTTTGCATCTAGGCAAATTTCTGATGCCTTAACAATGCCGTTTTTAGACAATTCACTAATCTCTATGATAACCTTTAATGGCGTTTTTCCAATTGCAGTTTTTACATCTTTGATATCTTTAAAAACTTCAACATAATTTTTACTTTTAAAAACACCAAGATTCATGACCATGTCAATTTCATGAGCACCATCGTCAATGGCCTGTTTGGCTTCAAAAACTTTAGCTTCAGTTGAAGAAGCTCCTAAAGGAAAACCAACAACGGTACAGATTTTTATACTAGAATCTTTTAGTAATTGTTTTGCTAATGGTACATAACAACTATTAATGCAAACAGAGTAGAATTTGTGTTTTTTGGCTTGATTACAATGGTCAATAATGTCCCGTTCAGTGGCAGAGGCACTTAAGAGTGTGTGATCAATATATGAGTTAATATTCATATTAAAGTAGGCGTATTTTATCACCAATTCTTGATTTGAAGAAGAATCGGCATACTTTTAACTAATGTAAATTTGGGAATTAATAGCAATTCAAAGTTAGCAATTAAATCTAATAATCATAACCTTAATTACTAAAGTTTTATTGTATAAATCAAGAGTTTTAAACAAGTTTTCAACAAAAAGCCTCTTTTCAGAGGCTTAAGCTGTGTTTTTAAGACATTAGTTCACTGCTTTTACAGTGTATCCAGCTTTTCTTAATAGCTTTATAACGCCTTTTTTACCTGCTAGATGACCTGCACCAACACCAAAAAATGTAGGCTGTTTCTTAGAGAATTCTTCGATCTTAGGTATCCAATTTTTATTTCTGTTATCCAACATTTTGTCTCTGTGTTTGGTTGTCGATAAATTTTTATCTTCTTTCATCATAACATCCATGCCCTCAATATCTTCATTGTCATAAAGTTGAAGCATTTTAACAAATGATTCTTTGTCATAAGCTAAGTTGTCTTTTACAGAACGTAATAAGTCGGCAGCCTGATCTTTATAAGGAATCTCATCAAATACATTTAATTGGTCTTCAACTGTTTCTAAGCCTAAAACTTCTTCGTTTTGTTCATGAGCAACTTTCATCAGCGCTTCTTCATAAGATTGAACAGGGCAGCCCAATAATTTCGGATAAAACATAGCACTTATGAAGAATGGTTTAATGTTAGCCATGGCCTCGAGAGGCATTCCTAATTCCTCTTTTATAAATTTTGATATAGTTTTGTATTCGTCTTTAGTGACTAAATCTTTAATGGTTTTACCATCTTTCATGTATAGACCTTTCATCATTGTCATTTGCATTGAAGGGTCATCCATATCTAGCTCCAATACAAGTAATTTGGTTGCCTTCATTGCTTTTTGTACATCTTCGTCCAGAGATGCATCACAAGTCATATGTATAGTACCATATAAATATGATGACTCTTTTAATCCGTTACCAGATATTTCCCATAATAGCGATTTTTCAAGCTCTTGTCCATTAGAGTTGGTAAAAAAGCCAAGGCATAATGCCAAAAAACATAGTATTTTTTTCATAATTAAAGTTTAAGTTTCCTCTTATAAGTATCTATGAATACTGAAATGTTACACGCCATTTAAATTTCTGTTTTAATTCGTTTAAATTCAAGAACACGTTCTTCAAAAGTAGCCCTGTCTATTGGACTAATAATACTTTTAAAGAGGGCTATTAACGCTTCTGAATGTTGTTCTCTTGATTGTTTAAGAAGATTGAAATGTACAAAGCCACACCATATAATTGCTTTTAGCTGTGATTTGTCTTCGTTATACATGCGCATTTCTACTTTAAGCTGACTAGAATCGTAGTATATTAATTGGGATTCGATGATTACCGTTTCCATTAAAAACGCAGGCTTGAGATAAGCAATTTGGTTGCTACTAGACACCCAACTTATACCAATTTTTTGAGCCATTTTATAAATGTCAATGTTATAATGCTTTAATAATTGATCTTCGCGGTGATTCATGAAGTAGTTGATATAGCTTCCGTTATTTAAATGATTGAAAGGATCACAGTCTTGAAACCTTATTTTTGTTTTACTGTTTACAATTTTTGGTAGTGTCATACGTGTTGTTTTTAGAATATACCAATTGGTATATTATATGTTAAATTTTTTTAAGATTTTAAGTCGTTATGAATCATTTGATCAATTTGATTCATTGTGTCTTTCATATAGAATTCGTCATCCATGGTATAGGTCATAAAGACGGCTCCTTGAATCATGGTGTCAAGTCGTTTTGCATATTGCATAGCATTGATTTCGGTTGAAATTTCGCCAGCTTCAATTCCATTTTCAATAATAGTCGCCACCTGATCTTGAATTTTTTCAATTACAATTTTTACATTTTCTAATAAAGGTGTATTCTGATTGTTTGCATCAACACCAATATTTAGTACAGGGCAACCGCCTAACTGCTTGCTATAGTCATAATAGTTTCTATAAAAGTCTGAAATCAAAAATAACTTCTGAATTGGTGAATCACTGAGTTCTAAATGTCTAGAAATACGTTTCATTAAAGCCTTTACTGTAAATTTAAAAGCTGATATTGCCAATTCTTCTTTGTTTTTAAAATTGCCATAGATGGCGCCTTTGGTTAAACCTGTAGCTTGAGTAATATCGCTCATACTTGTTGCAGCATAACCATTTTGATTAAAAATAGGAGCTACAGTTTCTAAAATATAGTGTTTCGTAAGATCAGCTTTAGTGTGCATGAAACAAATATATTAAAAATATACCAAACGGTATATTTAAAAGTATAAAAAACTCGATTTACTTGATTATATTTATAAAAAAAACATGAGTAAAACTACTGTTCATATCGATAAAGACTATGATTTAATATGTGTTGGTGCAGGAATAATGAGTGCGACTTTAGCGCTAATGGCTAAGTTATTTGATCCTAATATGAATATTCTCATTTTAGAACGTCTAGAGGCTGTTGCTTTAGAAAGTTCGGCCGCATGGAATAATGCTGGTACAGGGCATTCTGCTTTATGTGAATTAAATTATTGCCCAACCAATGAGCATAATGATGTGTCTATAAAGAAAGCGATTAAAATTTGTAATCAATTTGAAGTATCTAAACAGTTTTGGTCTTTTTTGGTTGAACAAGGATTAATAGAAAACCCTCAAGATTTTATACAGCATGTTCCGCATCATAGTTGGGTTTATGGTGCCGAAAATGTGAGTTATCTAAAGCGTCGTTATGAAGCTATGAAATCACACTTTATGTTTGACGATATAGAATATACAGAACAGATTGATAAAATGAAGGAGTGGTTCCCGCTGATAGCTAACGGAAGAGCAACAGATGAGCCAATTGCTGCGAGCAGAATTGATAGAGGGACAGAGGTTAACTACGGAAATTTGACGCGGCAATTATTTTCAATCCTAGACGAACAATTTGATACCAAAGTGCAGTGCTATCATGAGGTGCTTGACATAGATCCTGATGAGGATATTGAATGGTCTATAATTGCTAGAGATTTAAAAACTGATCAAAAAAAGTACTATGATGCTCATCACGTGTTTATTGGTGCTGGAGGCGGTAGTTTATTGCTGTTACAAAAAGTTGAGATTCCTGAGAAACATGGCTATGGAGGCTTTCCCGTAAGTGGTGAATGGTTGGTTTGTAAAAATGAGGACATAATTAAGCAACATTTTGCTAAAGTCTATAGCAAGGCAGGACCAAATGATCCACCAATGTCCACGCCTCATCTTGATACACGTTTTATTAATGGGAAGCGAGAGTTGTTATTTGGACCTTTTGCTGGTTTTAGCCCTAAATTTCTAAAACAAGGATCAAACCTAGATTTATTTAAGTCTATAAAATGGAATAATATTTCACCTATGTTGGGAGCGTTTTGGCACAATCTTCCATTAACCAAATACCTTATCGAGCAGGTGACAATGAATCATGAAGATCGTATGCAAGAACTTCGGAAGTTTTATAGTGAGGCTAAAAGTGAAGATTGGGAATTGTTAGTTGCTGGACAACGCGTTCAAATTATCAAGAAAAATGAATTTGAAAAGGGAGTTCTACAATTTGGAACTGAAGTGGTAAGCAGTGAGAATGGAAGTGTCACCTGTTTATTAGGGGCTTCACCTGGTGCATCAACAGCAACACACGTTATGTTAGACGTTTTAGATAAAGCATTTCCAGAACTTCTACACTCTGAAAAAGGGAAAGAATTAAGCAAAAGGATTGTACCAACGTGGCGCGTTGATATGAGCGAAACTATGTTTAAGCAACAACTGGCTAGATGTAAGGACTTATTAGATGTTTAGTCAATAATTATTTTTTTCGTTATAGTTTCTACGCCAGATTTAATTTTTAAAAAATAGATGCCACTACTTATTTGGTTTCTAATGTCTATCGTTATGTCATTAGAAATTCTATTGCTGTTATTGTCGTCTATAGTTAGAAGTTGTTTACCGTTAATGCTATACACGTGAATTGAAAAATTAGCTATCATGGCATCGCTTAACGACACTGTGAGGAGTCCGTCGCTGGGGTTTGGTTTTATGGACACCCTATTTTCGGTATCTAGTTCTTCACTTGAGAGTGTCGTGCTCTCTTGCATGAAAATTTTATAGCCGCCGCAAGTTCCAAGAATGATATCCATATAACCATCATTATTAATATCAATATAGTCATGGTCATAGGTAGAAACGTTCCATGGGTTCATGGTATCTCCATATGGATGCGTTAAATTTCCACTATGTAGGCCGTCATTTTCAAAAATAATAAATCGCCTAATCGCACTAGTTTCACAAGGAGGAAGATCTGTATCTACACTAGATAGACCTACATCTAAATCGCCATCATCATCAATATCCACCATTTTTACATTTCCACCGAAACCGTCAGTTCTATTGGTAGGCATATTATATTGGGTTGATGTGACGTTTTGATCTATCACAACACTTGTGATTTTATCGACATAATCGGCAGCATCATCAACTAAGTAAAAATCGAGCATGCCATTATCATCCAAATCACCTGCGGTAAACATATAAGGATTTGGTCCTGGAAGTCTTTGCCAGTTGGTAAATGTGGCATCACCATTATTATATAAAATTATGGTGCCTTTGGTATTAAATGGAGTAATATCGTTTAACCCTAGGTTTTTAATAATGTCTAAGTCTGAATCGTTATCAACATCGTGAAATTCTACACCAGTACCAAAGCTAGAATTTCTTAAATCTCCTAAACGGGCTATGGTCTCGTCTGTAAAATTTCCAGTGCCATCATTGATGAGTAAAACATCGCGAGCGTTTCCTGAAGGCGCATAATTTATCATGTATAAATCATTAAAGTTGTTACCTGTGAGATCGCCTCCCCAGCCAGCACAAAATTGGATAGGATTGACAGTTATTGTGGGTAAACGTGTACTTGTCTCATCTTCAAATCCTTGCCAGTTACCATCAATATCATTTCCTTGATTAATAAATAATTTAGGTTGATCTTCAAAAGTGCTAATGACAAATAAATCTGGCCAATCGTCATTATTAACATCAATACAAATTACATCTCTAGAATCTGTGACATCCGATAAGAATTCCGGAGCATAAAGGTGGGTTTCATCTGTTAAAACGCCGTCTCTATTCATAAATAGTAAGTCAGTTTTGGCGCCAGGAGAGGAAAATGGTGCTTTTCTTACGACAACCAAATCCATTCTTGAATCCCTATCAAAATCACCTACAGCTAAGTCTTTTTCTTGATCATCTACAGCATTGATATCGTTGTTTCCTGTAACATTGGTAATAACTATACGTGAATCGGTTTCGTCATCAAAATCAATCCATTGTCCGTAAACGGAAGTGCAAATAAGAATTAATAGGAGCGAGGTAGTGTATTTTGTAGCCATGATAAAAGGGATTAATTCTTATAAAAATAGTAAATTTTATCCGAAGTAATCGTTAATTGTCAGGTGTTTATAGTTTGTAAAACGGAAAAGCAACGCTCGTTTTATTTCTAAAACTTACGTTGCTTTTCAACTAACCAACCACTTAAAAGACTGTTGTACAAAGATTTTGTTACAGTATCATTTAAATTTCTTCTGAGACGAAACTAGCTTCGTTTCTAAATACGAGTTTATTATCAAATGAATCTAGTAAAATAATGCTATCGGTTGTTATCTGTCCCGACAAGATTTCTTTACTTAAAGCATTTAATACTTCTTTTTGAATCACACGTTTTACAGGTCTAGCCCCATATTCCGGGTTATATCCCTTTTCGGCCAAATATGCTATGGCTTCTGGCGTGGCATCAAAAGTGATTCCTTGTTTTGCAATCATTTTTTGAACACCCTTTAACTGCAAGCCAACGATATCTTTTATGTTTGCTTTGCTCAGCGGCGTAAACATTATGGTATCGTCTATACGATTTAAAAATTCTGGTCGTACGCTCTGTTTTAGTAAGCTAAGAACATCGATTTTTGCTATTTCGATGGCAGAGTCTATGTCTTTAGTAGCTTCAAAACGTTCTTGAATAATCTGACTTCCCATGTTTGAGGTCATGATAATTATAGTGTTTTTGAAATCTGCTACACGACCTTTATTATCTGTTAAACGTCCTTCATCTAGCACCTGCAAAAGAATATTGAAAGTGTCAGGATGAGCTTTTTCAATTTCATCTAGTAGAACAACTGAATATGGTTTTCTTCTCACAGCTTCCGTAAGTTGTCCACCTTCATCATATCCAACATAACCTGGAGGTGCTCCAACCAATCGACTTACGCTATGACTTTCTTGAAATTCGCTCATATCTATTCTTGTCATGGCGTTCTCGTCATCAAATAAATATTCGGCTAAAGCCTTTGCTAATTCTGTTTTTCCTACACCTGTGGTTCCTAAAAACAAAAAGGTTCCCACTGGTTTTTGAGGGTTTTGAAGGCCAGCTCTAGAGCGTCTAACGGCATCACTAACAGCTGTTATAGCTTCTTCTTGCCCTACAACACGTTTGTGCAATTCGTCTTCTAATTTTAAAAGTTTATCACGTTCGCTCTGAAGCATTTTTGTTACTGGAATACCTGTCCATTTCGCAACCACTTCTGCAATATCATCATACGTAACTTCCTCTTTAATTAGAGAGCTTTCATTTTGATTTTGTTTCAATTCTTTTTGTAATACTTCTAACTGTTCTTGAGCCTCTTTAATTTTACCATAGCGAATTTCGGCTACTTTTCCGTAGTCACCTTCACGTTCGGCGCGTTCGGCTTCAAGTTTAAAGTCTTCAATATTCGATTTTGCTGTTTGGATATTATCAACAACTTCTTTCTCACTTTTCCATTTTGCGTTAATTTCATTACGCTCCTCTTTTAGGTTTGCTAAATCGGCACGCAATGCTTTAAGTTTTACTTCATCTTTCTCGCGTTTAATGGCTTCAATTTCAATTTCGAGTTGCATGATTTTTCTGTCTAACACATCCAGTTCTTCTGGTTTGGAGTTGATTTCCATACGCAATTTCGAAGCTGCTTCATCCATAAGGTCTATAGCTTTATCAGGAAGGAAGCGATTAGTAATATAGCGTTCTGACAGTTCAACAGCGCCTATGATAGCCTCATCTTTAATACGTACCTTATGATGTGTTTCATATTTTTCTTTGATACCTCTTAGTATGGATATGGCGCTTTCTGTATCTGGTTCATTAACCATTACTTTTTGAAAACGACGTTCGAGTGCTTTGTCTTTTTCAAAATATTTTTGGTATTCGTCTAAGGTAGTTGCTCCAACAGCGCGGAGTTCTCCACGCGCTAAAGCTGGTTTTAGAATATTGGCAGCGTCCATTGCTCCTTGTCCGCCTCCCGCACCAACAAGAGTGTGGATTTCATCTATAAACAAAACAATGTCGCCATCGCTAGTCGTTACTTCTTTAATTACAGCTTTTAGTCGTTCTTCAAACTCGCCTTTAAATTTTGCGCCTGCTATAAGAGCACCCATATCTAGCGCATAAATTTGCTTATCAATGAGATTTTCTGGAATATCACCATCTACAATACGATGTGCTAAGCCTTCTGCAATAGCAGTTTTACCCGTTCCAGGTTCTCCAACTAGGATAGGGTTGTTTTTAGTACGTCTAGATAAAATTTGAAGAATTCGTCTTATTTCTTCATCACGACCAATAACGGGATCTAATTTTCCATCTTTAGCAAGTTGATTGAGGTTTTTTGCATACTTATTAAGTGAATTATAGGTGTCTTCTTGACTCTGAGATGTGACCCTATCACCTTTACGTAATTCTTCGATAGCAGCATTAAGTCCTTTTTCGGTAACACCTTGATCTTTTAACATTTGAGCAATTTGACTTTTTGATTTAAAGATTGCTAGAATCAAATGTTCAATAGAAACGAAGTCGTCATTCATTTTTTTTGCAATAATGGATGCTTCATTTAATGTTTTACTAGCCTCGCGGGAGATCATTAAATCTGCTCCCGAAACTTTAGTGAAACTTTCTATTTGTTTATCTAATGCTAATTTCAGTATGTCTATATTTACATTCAATTTCTTTAGAATGAATGGTAGTACGTTCTCATCGACTTCAAAAATAGCCTTAACAATATGTTCGTTTTCTATCTGTTGATGTCCCATACTTTGAGCTAGTTGCTGAGCTTGCTGAATGGCCTCTTGAGATTTTATTGTATAATTATTAAAATTCATATATTTTAAACTATTATTATATTAGTAATTTATGCTAGTGATAAGTCAATAACCTTACCAATTGCAAATGATGAAAATTAAACGACAAAATGACCGATTTAGTGTGTGATAACGTGACTTTTCGTCAGTTTGTAAGATTATATTAAAGGTACGACTTATACAATGGAAATGTATTTTATACATACATAATTTATATAAAAATTAACTATGGGATTTTTAAAAAGTATATTCGGTTCATCTGAACCAAAAGAAGAAAAAGTATTGCCTTGGCAAGCCTTAATTCATGTGTCACAATTAGATGACATTATGAAGCGATCACAGTCAAAAACGCAGGTTATTTTTAAACATTCTACTCGCTGCGGTATAAGCAGTATGGTAATGAATCAGTTTGTTAGTGCTTATGATGTGGATGCGAATGTTGATTTGTATTATTTGGATTTACTTAGTTTTAGGGATGTATCTAATGAAATAGGGTATAAATTTCAGGTTATTCATCAATCACCACAATTACTCATTATAAAAAATGGATCTACTGTTGCCCATGCATCTCATGGAGCTATAAATGACATTGATTTGGAACAGTTTATTTAGTGATTTCTTAATCATATGAAAGCGCTAAAGCAAGCCATATTTACGTTTCTGATTTTACTTTATGTAAATATGCTATCTGCTCAACAGTTTGAAATATTTTACGATTTTGAAACTAAATTGTATCAATTGCAGGACGGGCAAACAGGGGAATTACGTCCCGAAACTTATGAAAATATAGAATATAACCGAGAAGGCAATTATATTATAAAAACAAAGGAAGGAAGCGGTTTACTAAATGCATATGGGGACATTTTACTAGAACCTGTTTATGATAGAATTTCAACATATGGCAAGTACGACATTGCGCGCAAAAACTATTATTTAACCGAAGTATATAATTCCAAGTTTGAGAAGATTTTGGAAGGCGCATATTCCAATGTTTATTTGAAAGATAACGTCTTATATGTTACGAGCAGTAAAACCAAAAAGCGAGGAGTTCTGGATAGTTTAGGTGCTATCATATTGCCTTTGGAGTATGATTATGTTAAAGATTATTATCCGCAGGACACAGAAAGGTTTGTGTGCATAAAAGGTGGGAAACATGGTGTTGTTGATTATAATAATGAAGTCGTAATACCATTTATATATGACGACATATTACTTTTTAATAATGACTATTTAGACCCTCAAAACTTAGATGTTATTGAACCTGAAAAGATGTATTCGGTTGTGAAAAACATATCGAATACCGAATTGAAAATTGGTGTAATAGATTACCAAGGAACAACACTAGTTCCTCTAGATTATTCAAATGGCTACCCAATATTTACTCATGACTTATTTGCAATGGGAAAAGACAACAAATTTGGTTATGTTGATATTAAGAATGAAGTTAAAATTCCTTTTATATATGATGAAGCTCTTCCCTTTTATTATGAAGTAGCTAGTGTGAAAAAGAATAATCGCTATGGAGTTATTAACGAAAATAATGACGTTATAATTCCTTTTGACGTGTACAGGAGTCATTTTGTTTTTACGCATGGTCTATCAAAATTTTCTCTAAATCATGGAAAATATGGTTTGATTAATACTAAAGGTGAAATCGTGATTCCTCAAATCTATGATACTATTGAATATGTGGTGTTGGGCAGATATTTCAGAGTAAAAAAGGATGGAAAAAGCGGTATTGTTAATTTAGAAGGCAAAGAAATTATACCGCCTAAATATAGCTTTGTTCAAACATTATTTAAGGATGAAGAACATAACAAAACCTACTATTTTGTTGGAATAGATGGTAAAAATGGTGTGGTGGATGAAAATGATACAGTCGTATTAGATTTTAAATATAGATATGTTGGAAAGTATGAGGATTTTATTGTTATAAGCACCGATAATAAACACGGTATTTTAGATTTAGAATTTAAAGAGCTCATTCCACCAAAGTACCCAAAAATGAGAATCCATAGTAAAAATTGGATTAGTGTTGGAGATGACGAAGGTCGTAGTTTCAATATTGACCTTTCTGGAAATATCACTACAAAATTTTAGAAATAAAAACTCCCAAAGTTAATTACTTTGGGAGTTTTGCTTGAAATATATAGATGAATCAACTTCTTCTCATTCGATAAGAGTTGATGATGTTTTTTAATTTCAGTTTTAAATCTTCACCTGTATCATATACCATTTGCGCATCGGTAGGGAAGTGTAAAGGCCTATTACGGGTTAAATCGTACTCTCTTCTGTTTAACGCTCTTTTATCTCCTCTAACGGTTGCATAAATATGTTCGAATACAAATTCACTATCAATTGGAAACGCATCCAGTGTTTGATTTGTTTTTAAGTCTGTATATACTACATCTGCAATAACTTGCGTAGATTTAAATTGGTTGACTTCAAAGTAACGCGCTCTTACATTAACAATCTTGTCAATTTTTATTTTGTTGCCAAGGCTATCAACCATAATATGACCATTACCATCTGTTTGATATTCCCAACCGTCAATAATCTCTTTTTGCTTTAACCTTTGGATCGTATTTACCTCTTCTGGTGAAATGTTAATACGTTTTAATTGTAATTGCATAGCAAAGTCATAGTTTATATCTGAAACTTGATTAGCGTGATATACAGTCCAAAACTGATTTAATCCATAGGTATCAAAATTTAATAAATCGGCTTCCAGTCGTTGTGGAATGATTTGACGTGTTTGGTTTTCTATAGACACCATCACATAATCGATTCCTTTTTGATGAGCCTCTGTCATTAAACTTCTGGTCTCTTCAAAGTTTGGATTGATATTTTCAATATATTTAAATATGTTATAGGCTTCTCTAGCGTTATACTTGTCTTCAGAATCTAAAAGCGCAATGCCTTCATCTATTAAATACTCTGAGGTTTTATATCTGTAATCAACGATTTCTGTAGTATAATCATTAAACTTTAGGTTTAAATTTCTACCATTAATTTGTAGTGGCAAAACACGTTTGACAGCATTTTGTCTCGCTTCTAAATCCAAATAGATTTCATAGATAACTTTGTATTGCTCAGGGTTTCCATCCTTTTTTAAATGCTGGATGTCTTGTAGGTCTTCTTCTAAAACTTTGTAGTAAGCCTCTTCGAGCATAACAATATAATCTTGCTTACGCTTTTTATCTTTGTTATTTTCGAGTTTTCGTAGGGCGTCATTAATAGCTTGGTCATAATTACCATGACTAATTGCTTTTTCAATTTGTTTTCTTCCGCTACACGATGTTAGTACCAGAAGAAGTACTGTTGTGAGTAGTAATTGCTTCATAATTCTGGATTTTATTGATTATTTATTAATCAATTCCAAATATGATGCCAAAGAAAAAACTCGAGGTAAAATTTATTATTTAGCTCGAGTTTAAATTATATATAATAAGGTGTTTTTATTTCTTTTTCTTGGGGTTAAACACAGGTAATAATTGCGTTTTCACAGAGCCAAATCCAATACGTGTTCCATCATTTTCACAGTAGCCTCGCATAATAACCGTGTCATAATCATTAATAAACTTACGTTCGCTACCATCTTTCATTTTTAATGGTTTGGTTCCTTTCCAAGACAACTCTAACATAGAGCCATAAGAATCTTCTGTTGGTCCAGAAATAGTTCCACTTCCCATCATGTCTCCAGAATTTACAGGGCAACCATTAACAGTGTGGTGTGCTAATTGTTGAGACATGTTCCAGTACATATATTTAAAGTTTGATTTACAAACTGTAGTTTCTTTAGCACCTTTAGGTTGTATTGCTGCTTCTAAGTGAATGTCAAAACTTTTTTTGCCTTTAGATTGCAAGTAATCCAAAGGTTTAGGGTCTTGTTTAGGGCTGTCAACTCTGAAAGGTTCTAGAGCGTCTAAAGTTACAATCCATGGCGACATTGAAGACGCAAAGTTTTTTCCTAAGAAAGGTCCTAACGGAACATATTCCCATTTTTGGATATCACGTGCAGACCAATCATTAAATAATACTAGTCCGAATATATATTCTTCAGCTTCATCTATCGGAATTGGTTCACCTAAGTCATTGGCATCTGTTGTTACAAAGGCCATTTCTAATTCAAAATCAACAAGATTTGAAGGACCGAAAACAGGTTTTTTTGCACCTTCAGGCATTGTTTGTCCTTGAGGTCGATGAATAGGTATGCCTGATGGAATAATCGATGAACTGCGTCCATGATACCCAACAGGTAAATGCAACCAATTTGGCATTAAAGCGTTATCAGGATCTCTAAACATGGTACCAACATTAGTGGCATGTTCTTTACTCGCATAGAAATCTGTGTAATCACCAATTTGAATTGGCAATTGCATTTCAATTTCATCTAAACGAAATAATACAATTTCTTTATGTGGGGTGTTGTTTTTTAATTTATCATTTTCGGCATCAAAAATTTCGGCAATGCGGTTACGCACTAAACGCCAGGTTTTTCTTCCGTCTGCAATAAAATCATTTAGGGTGTCTTGAAGAAAAATGTCATCTGTTAAAGGAATTCCTTCGAAATAACCTAATTGGTGTAGTGCTCCTAGGTCGATGGCTGTATCTCCAATTCGAGTTCCAATGGTTATAATATCATCTCGTGTAAGAAATACTCCAAAAGGAATGTTCTGAATTGGGAAATCTGAGTTTTTTCCAACGTGTAACCAAGATGAGCGATCAGGATTATTTGCAGATAAAGGCATATTATAGAGAGTTTTGTTGTTTTTATTTTCTATTCAAACCTACATATTTAATTGCATAAAACCATAAAAATTTAAACTAAATTTACCTGTTAATAACCTGCTCATAAAACATGGCGTTAAACTCCATTTTTTAAATCTTTTTAATACAATGATTTCTTATTTTTGGTAAAATTTAATTCAAACTTGATATATGCAACGCGATTCACAAATTTTCGAACTCATAAATGCTGAAAAAGAACGACAAATAAACGGTTTAGAGCTTATTGCTTCTGAGAACTTTGTAAGTGACCAAGTTATGGACGCTGCAGGTTCTGTTTTAACCAATAAATATGCTGAAGGCTATCCAGGTAAGCGTTACTATGGCGGTTGTGAAGTTGTTGATGAGGTTGAGCAAATTGCTATTGACAGAGCTAAAACCTTGTTTGGAGCAGCTTATGCAAATGTGCAACCACACTCTGGAAGTCAGGCTAATACAGCTGTTTTTGCATCATGTTTAAAACCAGGAGATACTGTTCTTGGTTTTGATTTATCTCATGGAGGTCATTTAACTCATGGTTCTCCAGTGAATTTTTCTGGAAAATTATATAACCCTACATTTTATGGTGTAAAAAAAGATACAGGACGTATCGATTATGATATGCTTTCGGATGTTGCCGAAAAAGAAAAACCAAAGCTAATTATAGCTGGTGCTTCGGCATATTCTAGAGATATGGACTTTGCAAAATTTAGAGAAGTTGCAGATAATGTTGGTGCGATTTTATTGGCCGATATTTCTCATCCTGCTGGTTTAATTGCTAAAGGTATTTTGAACGATCCACTACCACATTGTCATGTGGTGACAACTACAACTCACAAAACATTACGCGGACCTAGAGGAGGTTTAATTATGATGGGTGAAAATTTTGAGAACCCATTTGGAATTAGGCTTAAAAATGGCAACCTTAGAAAAATGTCTGGACTATTAGATTCTGGAGTTTTTCCTGGAAATCAAGGTGGTCCATTAGAGCATATTATAGCGTCTAAGGCTATTGCGTTTGGTGAAGCACTTTCTGATGACTTTATGCATTATATGCTTCAGGTAAAGCACAATGCTGCAGCGATGGCTAAAGCCTTTGTTGATAGAGGATATCATATTATTTCTGGAGGTACAGATAATCACATGATGCTAATCGATTTAAGAAACAAGGATATTACTGGTAAAGAAGCTGAGGAAGCTCTTGGAAAAGCAGATGTTACCGTCAACAAGAATATGGTTCCATTTGATGATAAGAGCCCGTTTGTTACATCTGGAATTAGAGTAGGGACGGCTGCTATAACGACAAGAGGATTAAAAGAAAATGATATGGAAACCATTGTAGGTTTTATAGACGAAGCTTTGATGAACTATCAAGACGATGCTAAATTGGAAGCTATTGCAGATAAAGTAAATGATATGATGAGTGGCAAACCATTGTTTAATGCTTAAAATTGTAAGCGTCCTAAAACATAAAAAAGGCCTTCCAAATTTGGAAGGCTTTTTTATTAGGTATTAGTTTGTCAATTGGTATAGATAGTATGACAATTGAAACATGGATTATAACAGCTCAATCCCTTTTATTACATCTTAATCAATTTTGCTCGTAGATTTGATCAAAAATCAAATGGTTATGCCAGGCAAAATTAATTATGTTATAAAAAGATCGTTAGCCTATACTATGGATGTTACTATAGTATACCTTTTTGTAATGCTGTGTTTACAGTTATTTGTGTTAGTTCCGCTACGGAATTATTTTGGGATTACAGAAGATTGGTTTAGAGTAGGGTGGAATGTTCAAATGTATGTTTGGCTAACAATTTCATTACCAACTTGGCTCTATTTTATATGTTCTGAAACGTCAAAATATAAGACAACTATTGGGAAAAGAATAATGGGATTGAAAGTATTGAATGCTATACCCAATTCGCAAATTTCAGTACTAACAGGTCTTAAGAGAACAGCGCTTAAACTGTTACCTTGGGAATTAATTCATATAGGTTTGAACTTGCCTGAGCCTATTTGGTTTAATGAACATGCTGCGTTTCCAATTGCAACTTTGATAGGGATAATTTTGTTCATTGGATATGTCTTATACATGATTCTCACTGTAACATTAGAAACACCTTATGACAGGTTATTGAGAACTAGAGTCGTTTCTCAAAAATGAAATAAAAAAGACCTTTCAATTTGAAAGGCCAATATATTTAATGCTCTTTATTTAGTGGGCCTTCCCAAAGGACTTGTTCAATCATCCATTTATCTCCACGTTTTGACAAGAGGATAAAATCAATTCCCCACCATGCTTTAACTTTTGCAGCGGCAATGGTCTCACCAATATCCAATATAGTTACTTCCTTGGGAGCATCTTTAGCTGGAAATTTTTTATTGTCTTTAACGTCTGTTGCAAATGCCAAGGCTTGCTCGAATGACATATGTTTAACTTGGCGATAATCAACCTTGTCTTTATTTTTCCAAAATCCAAATTTATGGAGTGTAGGCTGCAGACTGGCTTTAAGTTTTGTTGTATCTCCTTCGTAAAAGCCTTCTAGATAATTCATACATGCTTTTGTAACGCCTTCTTTTGCAGACTGAGCGATACATATTTGTGCACTTAAAGTTATTAAAAGGACAAAAATAATGCGTTTCATGGTTGTTAGAGTTTTTAATTAAGCAATTAAGTTAATGAAATAACCCTATCAAACATGTTAACTGCTTGTTAATCTATAATTTTGCAAAGAGGTCTTTTAAAGACTTAAAGTCGCGTCTTTTATACGTTTTTGTGTCTCTTTTATTGATGTAGTTAATTAAATCTTTTTTGGGACCAGAAGACCAAAAATTAAAAATACTAACCAACTTGCCATTTTCTTTGATGTAAATGTCGTTCATTATTTTACCATCAAATGGTTTTTTTAGCAAATCATAAACAATGGTACTATTGTCTTTTTTATAGATTTCCCGAAACAATTTGTCATGACCTTTAATTGAAACAAAGGTTGTTTCGGTATAATCTCGATTATCGTCTTTATACAAAATAACAGTATCGATGTTTTCATTAGGTATGTAAACACATTTGTCTTTTGTCTTTAAAATTGTAGTGTAATCTTTATAGCGCTTATGGTTGATACTGATTAAACCATTAAATGTTTGTTGGTCTTTTAAACGGATTTGACCAGTATAATAATAAACATCATCGTTGTTGATTGTACTAAATTGAATGGTTTCAAGTCCCAGAAGTTCAACTTCGTGCTGTTGCGCTTGAAGATTTGTGAAACTCAAAGTTATGCACAAAAGAAAGATACTTTTAATTAGAATTTTAGATGCCATAGTTATTGATTTTTTTAAGGTTTAACTTGCTTAAAAGGCATCAATAATTGTTCCAAAACAACGTTAATCTTCATCAAAAGTTACATGCTGATAAGCTCCAATATCTGGAGGAGATGTTCTGGTTGTTCCTAAAATATCTGTCGTAATTAAAAATAATGGATCCCCTTCACCATTTGCTGCAGAATCATCACCAATCATCAGCATGTTTTCAAAAGGAAATTTAAAATCTGGATTACTATTAAAAATACAATCATCGTATAAGTCCCCATTACTAATATTATATTGTTCTTGAGGGAAGTTATTATTACTATCCTGAAAACGAATTAGGCAATTAGTAAACTTAAACGTAAAAGCCGAGCCGTCGTTAATATCATCCAAAATGATCTCTGGATTATCATTTCCGAAGATAATACAGTTGTTAAAATTAGCTTCAATTAAATCTAAACCATTGTCATTTCCGTTGATATCTGTAAAGAAATTATTAAGTAACACCGAAGGGAACTGTCTAAAGCTATTATTCCAATAATTAGCTATAGTACAATGGGTGAAATTATATTTCCCTCCTGCAGTACCAGCAAAAGAGGATTGTCCAGAATTATTTATAACTAGATTTTCGGCAGCTATTGAGGTTGCACGTCCTAAAATTCCGAAGTTACTAGAATTATAGATTTGCGAATTATTAATGGTTAATTTATCATTGGTTGCCATGGCATCACCTTCAGACAAAATACCTACAGTTCCATTTTTGATAGTAGTGTAATTAATTTCGTTATCAACACTTCCGTTAAATAGCCAAATGGTATCCCATTGTCCAGGAATATCGGCAAACCCAGGTTCTAGTCGATCGCCTTCAAAAATCACTTCGTTTTCTAATAATTCTGGATCGTTACTCAATGCGCCATTTACTTTTAAAGATGCATTATTAGTTACAAGTAAACCAGAATTGGCATGAAAATGAACACGAGCACCTGCATTTACTGTTAAGACATCACCTTCATCTACAGCGGCGTAGCCATAAATAACATAGGGTTTTTCATTGGTAAACGTAAGTTCATCATCTTCAAGAAAACGCCCCTGTATTTGTGTTTCATCTGGAGTGCCATCGCCATCAGTATCAAAGGTTAGTGTCTCAATAATGCCTGTTGTATTGTCTCTATCTGGATAGATAAACACTGCATCTTTTATAAGAGTTACCAATTCTACTTTCTGCAAATTATTACCGCTATCAAATTCAATAGCATCTGTGTATAAAAATTCTAAGCTATTTTGGGCGAGGTCTTGTATATCAGCAGTGGTCTCAACAAAAATGAATAAGCTGTCATTGGCTAAAAGCTCGACATTTTGAAATTCTTTTCCAGGAAGTCCGTCTACATTTAATCTATAATTAGATGCTTCTCCTTGTCCAAGGCGAACTGTTGGAATTGAAATGTCTTCGTTACTTCTGTTATATACCTTTAAATTATACGTACTAGATCCTATGTTAGTAAAAACCGTGTCTAAATAGACTGTGTCTTTTGAAAATGTTAAGTTTCCAGTACTGGGAGAAAAATCAAAATCTTTACGACATGAACTCCAAAGCATAAGTATAGAAATGGTAAGTAGAAAATATAAAAGTCGTTTCATCTGTTCGTTTTATTCTTTTTATAGCTCTTAAACTGTTGATTTTAAGATGTTTTGGTACTAATTATGAATTTTCCATTTAAATTATAATGGTTTTTAATTCTAAAACATAGTATTAAAGCACTAATTGTGCATGGAGGCACTAAAATATAACTTTTGAAGTCATCTTTTAGTATAGATGTAAAAAAATATTTAGGGTTAATCTTTTTTGTTATGTTCTTCAAGAAGAATGTTAAAGGCTTTACTATGTTTAAGTAGTTCATCTAAGAGACTAAACTCGTTACTTTTTGAGAGTAATGATGAGTTTAGTTGCTGGGCATTGCAATAAACAAAGAATAAGTATTCGTGCTGTTTTTGAATTTTAAGCTCATCACGTAAGAACTTTTCATTAAAAAGTGCGCCTTTTTTAAATAGCTTTTGTAGATCTTCAACTTCAATAATTTTAATAGTTTCCTCTTTCTTTTTAAAGAGTTTCCCTATTAAGTTTGCCAACTTAATCAAATCGAGTGTAGGTTGTAAATTTTTACCACTTCCAAACACACGTTCTTTAAAGGCTATTTGTCCTTGTTTTGCTGTTGTATTTGCAATGAGCAGTGTATCCACTTTCTTTTCGTTAACCTTAGATATTTCAACTTCATCAAGTTCATTAGTTACCTTCTTGAGTTCAATAACCACATCTTGACCAAAATAATTTTGAGTTACTGTAATGGTTTTTTGATGATGGAAAAGGGAACTTACAACAATGGTGTCGTTAAGTTTTGCTTCAATTTCGAAAACACCTTTACCATTTGAGTAGGTTAAAATGTTTTGAGTTTTATTGACAAATTTAGCCCCTTTAATTGTGGCTTCGGCATCATAGATTATACCCTTAATTGTTTGTGCATTTGAACACAAAGGGATAATTAGCAAGATAAATAATCGCAGTAATTTCAAATGGTTATGTTGATGGTTGTTATCTCAAATTAAAAGAATTTTGAGAATAGGCATATGCTAATTAAGAGACTTTAACAGTGCTTTTAATGTTCTTTTAACTAAACAAGGAGTTGATGTTTTCTGGAATTCTAGTTGGTTTATGAGTTTGGAAAGACATAAAACACCAAATAGTTTCCGAGCTCGTGAGCAGTTGACCTGTTGCAGCATTATAAATCTCAACTATTCTTGTTGATTTAACACCTTGAGATTTGGTCACATAAGTTTTAAGCAATAAAAGATCATCCAACAGAGCTTCGGCTTTATATTGAATATGATGGCTTATCATAACCCAATAAAATTCGGCTCTCATAGCATCTGTTGATTTTAAAAGCCAATGTGCTTCGGCTAGGTCTTGAACCCATTCTACATAGCGCACATTGTTAACATGTTGCCTTTCATCTAAATGGTCTTTTGTAACAATAAGCTGCTGTTCGTGCGTTTGCATACCTTCATTTTTGAAATAAAACTTAAAAGTAGATATTATTCTTTCCTTCTGAAAATAGAACTTATATTATATAGAAAATTTCCAACAGAAGTACGTTCAATAGTTCCATTTCTAATAAGCATGCGACGTTCTTTTTTTGTTGGAATTGGTATTGATGTAGGGCTTATTCTCCCAATAATTTGGACATTCGATGCATTTGGACGTTTTTCTTCTTCAACAGAAGACACCATGCCTACGACACTAGAAATCTTATAATAAATGGGTTCCAATGTGATTTTATAAGTACTAGCTTGTTTAACAAGTACATCTACGGTTTCAAAACCACTACATTCAACACGTATAGTATCATTAATTTTACATTTTAAGGTGGCGTCTCCAGCCATATTTGTTTTCACCTTGTTGGTGCTTCCTTTTAATGAAATAAAAGCATAAGCCAATCTGTTTTTTGATTCTCCATAAACCGTAACAGTGATCATTTTATGGTCAAGAATAGAAACAGCTGTTTTACCTTTTAGTTTGACGTGTTCTGTAGAGTCAACTTTAATGATTTGAGGTTTGCCTTGAGCGTTAACCTCTTGAGCTCCGAGGCTTAAAAATGCAAAAAGAGTAGAGGCAACATAAGATAAATAATTGTTTCTCTCTTTTCGGCTTAATACTAGTTTTCTTTGGAGTTGCGTTGGTTTAAATCGTCCACAAAGGTTTGTCTCACTTTGTAATGTTTTAACGATTTGTTCATCTGTTGATGCTGTAAAATCTGTTACCGTTTTATGACACGATATGCAGTGACGACCTTTTTCATTTGGAGTCATTTGATTCCAGTCTTCATGACAAGGTTCTGGGATGCTAACTTGAATAGATGTTCTCATGACTCAAAGAACGAAAAACCATAATAGCTTTCAAATTGAGAATGAGTGAATATGACTTTTGGTTGAGCAAAAGCTACTTTTCAATAATCTCTACCTCAAATAGTTTGTCCCAGCGTTTACCAGTAACAAATAAAGTTTTGGTTTCGGGGTTGTAGGCAATACCATTGAGTACATCTAAACCATCATGTTGTGTCACTAATTTTTTGAGAGGAGAGAAATCTATAACGGCTTCAACAGCACCATTATTAGGATTTATAATAGCAACGCCGTTAAATTGATATCGGTTTGCATAAATTTTTCCGTTAACCCATTCTAATTCGTTAAGACCTTTAACTTTTCCTTTTTCGCGGTAGGCTTGCAGTTTACCTTCTTCAACTAAGGTTTCAGGGTTTAGGAACCAGATGTTTTCGGTTCCATCGGTTTTATAAATGTGTGTTCCGTCGTTACAAATACCCCATCCTTCTTTACTTTTTCCGTAGGTAAAGCTACTTGTTTTATCTAAAGTGTTGACGTCATAAACAAAACCAAGCCCTTCTTGCCATGTGAGTTGATAAATATGGTCGTTAAAAATAGTTAGACCTTCACCAAAGTATTGATTTTCTAAATCGACATTTTGTAAAACTTCACCTGTTTTATAATCTACCTTTCTCAATTTAGATTCACCATATTGTCCTGTACTTTCATACAATTCGCCATTATGAAATTCTAAACCTTGAGTATAAGACGTGATGTCGTGTGGGTAAGTATTAATGATTTTATAACTATATACTTTTGGGGTTTGATTATTTAGGATAGTAAGTTTTGTGCTAATATCTTGAGAAGTATCGTCATATTTTACTGTAGCAGTAATCGTTTGAATGCCTAATCGTTCGTCATCAAGTAGAAATGTGTCTTCAATAGGAACTCCATTTAATTTGTAGTTTACTGAAGAAATTTCCAATCCCTTAGGGTTTTTTATTGATAAATTGACGGTTTCTCCAAGTTTAACCACATTGTTTTTAGCACCTGTTTCAATAGATAACTTAGTTTTTTGAGTTCCAGAGTTTCCACATGAGAATATTGTGATACTTAAAATAGTGATTATGAAAGCTTTAATTGGTCGCATTTTTGATATGATTTTGATGCAAGTTATTTAATAAAATTCAGTTTAAAAAATCATTGCAAAAGTATTAAAAGATTGTATCTTTGCAGTCGGCAAGTCCTACACAACCAGCTCCTGCTTAATCCTCCAGGTCGGGAACGAAGCAAAGGTACGCGGTCGTAGCGGTGTGATGTAGGTAGCTTGCCTTTTTTTGTACCCAATACTTTCCTATTTTATTGTACTTTTGAAATCAAATTATCCCATAATAATATGTCCAAAGTTGTTTTAATTACAGGAGGGTCTTCAGGAATAGGTAAATCTATAGGAGAATTTCTTTCTCAAAAGGGGTATACTGTGTATGGAACAAGTAGATCTCCAGAACGCTATCCAGACTCGAAAATAAAGTTAGTAGCTCTAGATGTTGCAGATATTAATTCTATTGATAATGCAATCAAAACTGTGGTAGAACAATCTGAAAAAATAGATATTCTTATTAATAATGCTGGCGCAGGTATTACTGGTCCAATTGAAGAAATACCTAATGAAGAAATTAAACGTAATTTCGAAACTAATCTTTTTGGTCCTATAAATGTAATTAAAGCGGTCTTACCACAAATGCGAAAACAAAATTCAGGATTGATTATTAATGTAACTTCAATTGCTGGATATATGGGGTTGCCATATCGAGGTATTTATAGCGCAAGCAAAGGTGCACTAGAGCTGATTACTGAGGCGTTTAGAATGGAAATAAGAGATTTCAATATTCATATGACTAATGTTGCTCCTGGAGATTTCGCCACAAATATTGCCGCTGGAAGATACCATGCACCTGTTGTAAAAGGATCTCCGTATGAGAAAAAATATGGAAATGTATTAAAAGCTATTGACGATGATGTTGATAGTGGGGGCGATCCGATAATGGTGTCTGAAATGATTTATAAAATTATCAACACTAAAACGCCAAAAATTCACTATAAAGTTGGAGCGTTTATGCAAAAATTCTCGATTGTTTTGAAACGTATTCTTCCAGATAAAGTCTATGAGAAATTGTTGCTTAATCATTATAAATTATAACCTCTGGTATGTTTTTTGATGTTAGTTGAGAAATCATTAATCATTATGAAACGACTATTACCTCTACTATTATTTGTTTTAAGTTCAATTATGTTGTCTAGCTGTGAGGACGTCTTTGATTGTATTATTAATCGCAGACCAGAATTACCAAATAAGTCCTTTGAAGTAGGCACAGTGGAATCTTATTATTATGATGAGTTTAGAGCCGAGATTAAAAATGAACCTCGAGATGACGATTATGGTTATATTTTCGAAGTTGATGATAATTTGCCTGACGGTTTAGAGCTATTTGTTAATTACAGAACGGTTTCTATAGAAGGGTTGCCAACACATCCGGGAACTTACACTTTTACCGTTTACTTATTTGTAGATCCTCCTTTAAGTTATGACTATGATACAGATCAATATGATGATCCGCTGTGTTCAGATTCTACATCAAAAGAATATACCATTATCATTAACCCATAGATTGTATATTGTTAATATCATTTCATAATATGTTCTTCGGAAGGTGTGATAAAATTGTAAATTCGTGCACATAATTTTAAACACAACTATAACATAACTACACATGAAATTTTTTATTGATACAGCCAATCTCGATCAGATTAAAGAAGCGCAAGACCTTGGTATTTTAGATGGTGTAACTACCAATCCATCGTTGATGGCAAAAGAAGGTATTACAGGTCATGACAATATCATGAAGCATTACGTTAATATTTGCAATATTGTTGATGGTGATGTCTCTGCTGAAGTCATTGCTACAGATTTCGAAGGCATGGTAAGAGAAGGGGAAGCCCTAGCAGACTTACATGAACAAATCGTAGTGAAATTGCCAATGATTAAAGATGGCGTGAAAGCATGTAAATATTTTACAGATAAAGGGATTAAAACAAATGTCACTTTAGTCTTTTCTCCAGGACAAGCGTTATTGGCTGCAAAAGCTGGCGCAACTTATGTTTCACCTTTTATTGGTCGTTTAGATGATATTTCTACAGATGGCTTAAATTTAATTGCAGAAATTAGAATGATCTATGACAATTATGGTTTTGATACCGAAATATTAGCAGCTTCTGTACGTCATACAATGCATGTAATAGATTGTGCAAAATTGGGTGCAGATGTTATGACTGGTCCTCTGAGTTCAATTATGGGGCTGTTGAAGCATCCTTTAACAGATATAGGTTTAGAGAAGTTTCTTGCCGATTATAAAAAGGGCAATTAATTACATTATATAAAATATTTGAAGAACTCTTGATTAGTGATAATCAGGAGTTTTTTATTTTAAGGTGTATTTTTTTGAGGCAGACGACTCTAAAGCGGCTTCAATATGATACCCTATATTTTTTCCAAACAAATCGGCATTTGGCTTTATTATAGTGCCATTTTTATCAACGATAATTACTTTTTGAGAATATACAATAGCAAAGGTTTTAATCGCTTCACTAGGGTTTTTAAACATATATTCGTTTTCCGTAGGGAATTTTAAAAGTCCTAAAGTTTTCTTCCAAGAAATGGTATTCATATCGTTAATATTAATAGCGATAAAATTCATTTCTGGATAGTCTTTTTTTAGAGTTTTCATCATATAATGATTATTTCGATAACTCCATTTAAAATTTGAAGACCAACAATAGATAACTGTTGGTTGTTTTATTACAGAATGCAGGTCTACAACTTTATTATTAAAGTCCACAATCTTTACATCAGGAATTGTATTTCCAGGGAAAAGATTCGTTGTTGCACTCACTAAATTATTAATGTATTCATTTCTTTTTGCGTCTGTACTTTTTTCTAAGTAGGCATCTAGTATACTTTTAGACTTTTCAGCATTACTACTATTAAATATAAATTCGCGGGTAGCGTACATGAGAAGGTAGTTCTTTATGGTCTCATTTTGAACCACGCTATCAATCATTGTTAATTTATCAAGATTATAATCTAGAGAGTGCCTGTTAAAAGCTAAGTGAGAACCATCTTGATAGTATTTTTGAAGACCAATATTTTGAAAATACCAAAGTAAAAAACGGTTATAAGAATATAAACCACTAAGGCTTGCATCGTTAAAATTAACATCAGAACGATAGCTGTAAAAACCTTCTGGTAGATCTTTAAAATGAATTAATTGATTGTTTCCAAAATAACCAAAAGGATAGAGCTCTTTATATGCATAATAGTCATAATTAATACTGGCTCTTGCTATTTTGTCAAATAAAGGCGAAACTTGATGAGATGCTAAGAAGCGTTCTAAATTCTCAATTTTTTTCTCTTTCCGCATTTTTATATGAACTTCAAATTCTTCGGGCTCTAAATGTTGAAGTTTTTGAAATTTTTTACTTTCACTTTCATCATGAAGGAAGGCTTTAATAAAGTAATTGTTCTTTTTAGAACCTTTCCCAGTATAAACAAGCGACTCGTCAAAATCGTTAGTGTTAAGTCTAAAAAGAATGCTGTCGTTAGGTTCAATAAGTAAGGTTTGGTATTCGCCACCATGTGTAAACGAATATAATCCTGTTTGTAAATCTTTTATCTTATATAAAAATCGATTGTTATCGTCTAAATACACTGTGTCACGCTCTGATTCAGTACTGTAAATGGTAATGTAGTTGTTGTTTGGGTTAATTATTTCGCCGCCAAAGTAGGCAGCATCTCCTTTTTCAGCATTAGAATTACAACCTAAAAAGAGTGAGGATATTAAGAATGTAACTAAATATAGTTTCATAAGTATTTTAAATCGTAGGTATTATCTATTTCTAACAAAAATAAACCTTGCGAATAGTAACTCTTGTTAATACGTTGTTAAATGTTGATTTTACTATAATTTTGAATCAATTATACTTGTAAAATTAAAGGCTTTTAGTTTCTCTCGGTGAAGAGATTTTTCTACTTTTGCAAAAAATTAATAAAGACATTATGTTATCAGTATCTAATCTTTCGGTTCAATTTGGAAAAAGAGTTCTTTTTGATGAAGTTAATACAACATTCAACAATGGGAATTGCTATGGGATTATTGGAGCCAATGGCGCCGGAAAATCTACATTTTTAAAGATTCTTGCAGGGAAGCAAGACCCAACTTCTGGGCATGTGCATTTAGAGCCTAGCAAACGAATGTCGGTTTTAGAACAAAATCATAATTTATATGATGAGCATACAGTTTTGGAGACCATTATAATGGGAAATAAGCCCTTGTATAAATTGAAATCTGAAATTGATGCACTTTATGCAGATTATACTGATGAGAACGCTGAAAAAATTGGAGAACTTCAAGTAGAGTTTGAAGAAATGAATGGTTGGAATGCTGATAGCGATGCAGCTGCAATGTTGTCCAACTTAGGAATTAAAGAAGAGTTTCATTACACTTTAATGAAAGACTTAGATGGTAAACAAAAAGTTCGTGTGCTTTTAGCACAAGCATTGTTTGGAAGCCCTGATGTGCTTATAATGGATGAGCCTACCAATGATTTGGATTATGAAACGATTGCTTGGTTAGAAAACTTTTTAGCAAATTATGATAATTGTGTTATTGTTGTATCGCATGATAGACACTTTTTAGATGCGGTTTGTACTCATATTTCTGATATTGATTTTGGTAAGATAAATCACTTTTCTGGAAATTATACATTCTGGTATGAATCATCTCAGCTTGCCGCTAGGCAACATGCACAGCAGAATAAAAAAGCTGAAGAGAAGAAAAAGGAACTTGAAGAATTTATTAGACGATTTTCAGCCAATGTTGCCAAGTCTAAACAAGCCACGAGTAGAAAGAAAATGATTGAAAAATTGAATATTGCAGATATAAAACGATCGAGTCGTCGTTATCCTGCCATCATTTTTGAGCGTGATCGTGAAGCTGGAGATCAAATCTTAAATGTAGAAGGATTAGCATCTTCTATAGAAGGTGACATTTTATTTAGAAATATAGATATCAATTTAAATAAAGGAGATAAAGTCGTAGTGTTCTCTAAAGATTCAAGAGCAACAACAGCTTTTTATCAAATCATAAATAACAATCAAAAGGCCGATTCAGGAAAATATGCTTGGGGAGTTACAACCTCTCAGTCTTACTTACCTCTAGATAATAGCGAGTATTTTAATAATAAACTGTCTTTAGTTGATTGGTTGCGCCAATGGGCTACAACTGAAGAAGAACGTGAAGAAGTTTATATAAGAGGCTTTTTAGGAAAAATGATTTTTAGTGGAGAAGAAGCCCTCAAAACATCAGATGTATTATCTGGAGGAGAAAAAGTACGTTGTATGTTAAGTCGTATGATGATGGTTAGAGCTAACGTACTTATGTTAGATGAACCAACAAATCACCTAGATTTAGAAAGTATCACAGCGTTTAATAATTCGCTTAAAAATTTCAAGGGAACTGTGATGTTTACAACTCATGATCATGAGTTTGCTCAAACTGTGGCCAATAGAGTTATAGAACTAACACCAAGTGGTATCATAGACCGCTATATGACCTTTGACGAATATATGAGCGATAAGAAGATTAAAGAGCTTCGCGAAAAAATGTATACCGTAACAGTGTAAACACCAGAAATATAATATTATGGTTGTAGTTCTTCGTTGACGCTATCAATGATGGCTTGAGCGTGTTCTAATTCGTCGTCACTTACATAAAGTTCTTGATACCCTTGAATTGACGCACCAAAACCTGCGAGTCTACCAGATTCGGATTCATCTTTAATAATTGCATTGATTCCTGCGCTTTTCAGTCTATCCATTGCTAATTGAACAATGATAAAACTTCCCGAAAAAATTTTTGTATATGTTGTATCTGACATAATATTAAGATTTATGGTTATTAAATAGGTTCTTTATTATTCTATAAGTTACAAAAAATGTACCATTTAATCAATTGATATATTGTGAGTTTAAACGTTAAATATTTTATAACGTTTTAATTTTTGTTTAATTTTTTATTTGTTTTGTTAAACAAACAAGGTAATTATCGCTAGATAATATTTTGATTGATTTAGTTAGGTTGTTAAAAAACCATATTCGCTTAGAATATGGTTTTTTCATTTTTATTTAAAACCTAACGCGTCTTTATTATAATCAAAATTAATGACCATCTCTGTACGTGATAAGTTTTAACTATTGTCTTATAAGTTTAAAAAATGCTCATATGCTAAAATTTGGGTCGTAAATTTTCTAACTTTATAACATCAAAAATCTTCTAAAACAATATAATTATGGATAATCATGAGAATCACCATATGGATGGTGATGCAGGTCAATGCCCTTTTTTAAGTGGAACACAAAAGAAAACAGCTGGAGGCGGAACCAAAAACCGAGATTGGTGGCCTAATGAATTAAAGTTAAATATTTTGCGTCAACATGCATCTAAATCAAATCCAATGGGTAAAGATTTCGATTATGCAGAGGCGTTTAATAGTATTGACTTTGCCGCTCTAAAGCAAGATGTTATCGATTTAATGACAGATTCACAAGATTGGTGGCCGGCAGATTATGGTCATTATGGAGGGTTTATGATTAGGATGGCTTGGCATAGTGCGGGTACTTATCGTGTTGGTGACGGTAGAGGAGGTGCAGGTACTGGTACTCATAGGTTTGCACCATTAAACAGTTGGCCAGATAATGGTAACTTGGATAAAGCACGTTTATTATTATGGCCAGTAAAAAAGAAATATGGAAACAAAATTTCATGGGCTGATTTGATGATTTTAGCTGGAAATTGTGCTTTAGAATCTATGGGATTCACAACGTTTGGTTTTGCTGGAGGACGAGAAGATGTTTGGGAACCAGAGCAAGATATTTATTGGGGAAGTGAAACAGGTTGGTTAGATAACGATGATCGTTATGACACCAGTGATGGCGACTTAGAAGGGCATTTAGGTGCTGTTCACATGGGATTAATTTATGTTAACCCCGAAGGACCAAATGGGAATCCGGATCCATTGAAATCTGCTCATGATATTCGTATTACTTTTGGACGTATGGCTATGAACGATGAGGAAACTGTAGCTTTAGTTGCAGGAGGACATACATTTGGTAAGGCGCATGGAGCGGCAAATCCAGATACATACGTTGGAGCAGAACCGCATGGAGCTTCAATAGAAGAAATGAGTACTGGATGGAAAAACACTTTTGGTTCTGGAGTTTTAGACGATACCATTACAAGTGGGCTGGAAGGTGCGTGGACACCAAACCCAATTCAATGGGATCACGACTTTTTCGATGTATTATTGAATAACGAATGGGAATTAACTAAAAGCCCAGCTGGAGCGCACCAATGGACACCAACAGCAGGTTCTAATGCGCCAATGGCACCAAAAGCTGGAGATCCATATGGAAGGCAAGCATTAATGATGACCACAGCAGATATGGCCTTAAAAGTAGATCCTGGGTTTTTAGAAATATCGGAACGATTTCATAAAGATCATAAAGCATTTGAGGATGCCTTTGCTCGTGCATGGTATAAATTAACTCATAGAGATATGGGGCCAATATCTAGATATCTTGGTCCAGAGGTACCAATGGAAGAACTATTATGGCAAGATCCTATTCCTAGTGTTGACTATAATTTAACAGATACCGATGTTTCTCAATTAAAGAAAATGGTTTTAGCTTCAGGTCTTTCTGTGTCACAAATGGTAACTACGGCTTGGGCGTCTGCATCAACATATAGAGGTTCTGATATGAGAGGAGGAGCCAATGGAGGTCGATTACGTTTAGAACCACAAAGAAGTTGGGAGGTTAATAATCCATCAGAGTTGAACAAAGTTTTAAATGTATTAGAAGGTATTCAAAATGATTTCAGTGGTACAATATCCATGGCAGATTTAATTGTTTTAGCAGGTAATGCAGGAATTGAAGAAGCAGCTAAAAATGCAGGTTATAGTATTTCGGTGTCTTTCACGCAAGGTAGAGGAGATGCTTCTCAAGAGCAAACAGATTTAGAATCGTTTGGTTATTTAGAACCTTTGGCAGACGGATTTAGAAACTACATGAATCCTAATCTTGAGGTTGCTGCCGAAGACTTGTTAGTTGATCGAGCGAATCTATTGACGCTTTCAATTCCAGAAATGACCGCATTAGTTGGTGGTTTAAGAGTGCTAGGAGCTAACTATGATGGTTCTAATCTTGGGGTATTTACAGATAATATTGGAAATTTGAATAATGATTTCTTTACAAATATCTTAGACTTTACTTATACATGGAGCGCTACTTCACAAGACGATAGAATTTTTGAAGGACGTGATCGTAGAACTGGTGAGGTTAAATTTAAAGGAACACGTGCAGATCTTATATTCGGCTCTAATACTGAATTAAGAGCAGTTTGTGAAGTTTATGGTGCGAATGATGGAGAACAGAGATTTGTTAATGATTTCGTTGCCGCTTGGACAAAAGTGATGAATTTAGATCGATTTGATTTGAAATAATATAATACAATGCATACTTAAAGGGAATTGATATAGACATATACCAATTCCTTTTAAATAATAAGTGCTAATATGAAAGACATGGATTTACTTTTTGAAGCAATACGAAATAAAAAGAGCGACGAACTTGAAAGTATCTTAAAGGCCAATTCTAATTTGGTAAATGGTAAAGATTCTCGCGGATTTACACCGTTGATTTTTGCTACGTATTTTGATAACGAAAACGCAACCAAAATATTAATAGATAAGAATGCCGAAATTGATGCGAAAGATGGTACAGGTAATACTGCGCTTATTGGTGTATGCTTCAAAGGAAATGAAAAATTGGCAATACTGTTATTAGATCATGGTGCACATATCAATGCTAGAAATAATTTAGGGACAACCCCTTTGATTTTTGCAACAATGTATAACAAAGTGTCCATTGTTAAAATGTTACTAGAACGAGGAGCAGATAAATCTATTCAAGATAACGAAGGTCGAACTGCTCGCGATCATGCAAGAGAAAAAGAATTTAAAAATCTAGAAAGATTGTTGTAATCTTAGTCAAAAAAAAAGCCACTTATAACTACAAGTGGCTTTTTTTTGATCTATAACGTGGTTTAGTTCACGTGCTTTTCTAAAAACTCTGCAACGCCTTCATGAGTAGCTTGCATTCCTGTTTTTCCTTTATTCCAGTTGGCTGGACAAACTTCTCCATTTTCTTCAACAAACTGAAGTGCGTCCACCATACGTAATGCTTCATCAACATTTCTTCCTAATGGTAAATCGTTTACAATTTGATGACGTACAATACCTTCTTTGTCAATTAAAAACAATCCTCTATAAGCAATTAATTCCCCTTCTGCCTGTAGCATATCGTTCTCATCATAAAAATAATCACCTGCTAAAACATCATAGTTTTTAGAAATGGTTTTATTAGTATCTGCAACTAGCGGATAAGTAATACCTTTAATTCCACCATTGTTTTTGTCTAATTGTAACCATCCCCAGTGCGATTGCTCAGTATCTGTAGATACCGCAATAACTTCTGTGTTTCTAGATTGGAATGCTTCTAATTTTTCTTGAAATGCGTGTAATTCGGTTGGGCAAACAAACGTAAAGTCTTTTGGGTAAAAGAACAATACCACGTGTTTTTTTCCAATAAATTGATCTAAAGAAAAGTTGCTTACAAATTCGCGACCATTTACAACCGCTTGTGCATTAAATTGAGGTGCTTTTTTTCCTACTAATACAGCCATTTTTTAATATTTTTTTTTGAGTTAAATTTTAAATTTGGCTGCAAATATAGTTAATCAAACCTTCCTAAAAAATGATGAATATCATTTAATTTTATGCTACTATAGTTTAGTTCAATTTACCCGAAATTTGCCTTATTTTTATTCGGAAAGCGGCAAACAATAATGTTGTAAATGGACTCATCCAGTTAAAAATAGCATACATGAAATATTGACTTACTTCAACTCCTAATACACCAGACTGATAGGCACCACAAGTATTCCAAGGAATGAGTACAGACGTTACAGTACCAGAATCTTCTAGCGTTCTACTTAAGTTTTCTGGAGCTAGTCCTTTGTCGTCAAAAGCCTTTTTAAACATTTTTCCAGGAATGACTATGGCAAGATATTGATCGGAAGCGATAGCATTAAGACCAAGACAACTAACGACAGTACTGGCAAACAACCCAAATATTGTTGTGGCTACAGATAGTAAAGCTTTAGTAATTCTTGCTAAAGCACCAATGGCATCCATAATACCGCCAAATACCATAGCGCAAACAATTAATAGAATGGTCCATATCATACCATTCATTCCACCAGAGTTAAATAATTTTTTGAGCTTATCAATAGTTAATAATCTACTTAAACTATCCACCTTTGTTTTAAGAGTTGCGTCATCATAGTTTGCAAAAGCGAACAACCCTATTAATTCTTCATTTGAGAAGTTTTTTTCTATATCCTTATCAGCATCAAAAAGAGGTGATATGTCTTCATTTTCTTTAATGGTTTGCAGATCTCTTTCTGAAAGATTAGCCATAAAAGTAGCGTCATCTATAGGGATATTTGTATCAGTAAAGACAGCATTAACAATAGTTTTTCCTTTAGAATCAGTAATCTTATCTACAATGTTTCCTTGAAAGATTAGGGCGAAAATTATAGCTAAAATTACTCCAGAACTAAGCGCAATAAGCGGCTTGGTTTTCAGTAATATTAAAGCAACAACAGCTACAGGGACTAAAAATAACCAAGGTGTGATGTTGAAAGTTGTGCCAATGGTGTCAAGAATCTGAGAGACATCTGCATTACCTGAGGTTTCTATTGTGGCACTTATAACTCCGAAGACAATTAAGGTTACAATAATGGTTGGAACCGTTGTATAGGCCATATATTTAATATGTGTAAACAAATCTGTTCCAGCCATGGCAGGAGCAAGGTTGGTTGTATCACTTAAAGGAGACATTTTATCACCAAAATACGCCCCCGAAATAACGGCACCTGCGATCATTCCAGGATGAATGCCTAATGCTGTTCCAATACCAACAAGGGCAATACCAACAGTAGCCGACGTCGTCCATGAGCTACCAGTGGCAATAGAAATTACTGCAGCAATAATAACAGAAGCTGGTAAAAATATTTCTGGACTCAACACTTGTAAACCGTAATAAACCATTGCTGGAATAACACCACTAATGAGCCATGTACCAGCAAGAGCACCAACCAGAAATAAAATCATAATTGGTACAAATACACTTTTTAGATTTTCCCATATTTCTTTGAGCATCCCTCCAAAAGTCACTTTATTAAAGAAACCAACTGCAGCCGCAACCAATCCACCAAGGAGGAGAATAATTTGATTGGTATAAGTACCAAACCACTCTTGGCTTTCAACAAAAAAGATATTATAAGCCAATAAAGCCATTAATATGATAACTGGAATAAGTGCTTCATAGAAATTAAGTTCTTTATTTTCAACTATATTCTGATCTTTAGCTTTAAATTCTGAAATGTTATTGTCTTCGCTCATTTGATTTTAGTGACTATTTGTTCTTGTAATGTTACGATAATGTTACCTAATGTGCAAATCATAATTGTTCCGTATTTTTGCGTTTCAATTCTGAAAATATAAATGGATTCATTAACTCAAATTGTTTTAGGTGCTGCTTGCGGAGAAGCGGTTTTGGGTAAAAAAATTGGAAATAAAGCCTTATTGTTTGGTGCGATAGGCGGAACTATTCCAGATTTGGATGTATTTATAGGAAGTCTATTTCATCGTAATGAAATAGATGCTATGTTATTCCACAGAGGATTTATGCATTCTGTTTTATTTTCTGTTTTAGCCGCTTTTTTATTAGGTTGGTTAGTGCATAAGTTATACGATCGGGGAAAACGATTGGGTACTACAACTCAAAAAAATTGGACAGCTCTGTTTTTTTGGTCGCTGTTTACACACCCAATTTTAGATTGCTTTACGCCTTATGGGACGCAACTATTTGCTCCATTTTCTAATTATCGTGTGGCCTTTAATAATATCGCAGTTGCCGATCCCATGTACACCATACCTTTTTTATTATGCATGATTATTTTAATGTTTTATAAAAGACAAAATAAGCGACGTCGATTTTGGTTAAAATTAGGTTTGGGTCTCAGTTCAGCGTATATGCTATTTACTATTTTTAATAAGTTATATGTTCAACATGTTTTTAAATCATCTTTGATCAAAGAAGATATAGTCTATGAACGCTTTAGTGTTCAACCTTCAATATTTAACAACGTATTATGGTATGGTATTGCAGAAACTGAAAACAATTACCATGTGGCGTTTTATTCTTTATTAGATCAATCTAATCACTTTTCGGAATGGCAAATACTTCCAAAGGATAGAGCTTTACGACCTGAAGATTATAAAGACATTGCTGATTTGGCATGGTTTAGCAATGATTATTACAGCATAGAATCTTTGGATAATGGTGATTACCTTTATAAGGATTTGCGTTATCCGTTAGTAAAAACGAAACAAGGTTACAAACCTGTTTTTAATTTAAAGTTGTATAAAGTTGGTGAACGTTTAGATATGAAACCTTTTACTCCCGAAATGGATGATTTTAGTTTTACTATGTCTGCGCTATGGGAGCGGTTAAAAGGAAAATAAAAGCCCTTTGAACACTGTCCAAAAGGCTCTTTATAACGTGATTTAAAAGAGGTTTAAGCTAAAATTGCCTCTTGTTCTTTTTCTAAAATATGAAGTGCTTCCATACAAGTTCGCATCATTTTATAGGTGCGTTCGATATCTGCGTCTAATCCAATGGAAAAACGAATTAAGCCATCGCTTAATCCCATAGCCTGTTGTTCATCTTCTGGAATTTCAGAAGAGGTAGAACTTCCAGGGGCAGAGAATAAGGTTTTATAGAAACCAAGACTTACAGCCAAATAACCTAAGTTTTTCGCCTGCATCATTTCCATAAGCTCATTGGCTTTATCTAAACTTCCAACATCAATAGTAAGCATGCCACCAAAACCATATTTTTCGTTCATCATGTTTTTAAATAATTCATGTGAAGGGTGTGATGGCAAACCTGGATATACGGTCTTTAATCCATCTTTTTCAAATTGTTGAGCCAGATATGTGGCATTCAGACTGTGTTGTTGCATGCGTATATGTAGGGTTCTCAAGTTTTTTAAAACTGAAGAAGCGCGTAAACTATCCATAGTAGATCCCAATAACATAGATGCACCATCATTAACATTGCGCAAATCATTGATAAATTCTTGAGTACCACAAACCACTCCACCAACAGTATCACTAGAACCATTAATAAATTTGGTTAAGCTATGTATCACGATGTCTGCACCTAATTTTGCAGGCGAAATTGATAAAGGAGAGAAGGTGTTGTCAACAACTAATTTTAAATTATGGCGCTTAGCTATAGCGGCAAGACCTTTAATGTCTGCGACTTCTAATAACGGGTTACTCACAGATTCACAGTATATAACTTTTGTGTGTTTAGTAATTGCAGCCTCTACAACATCTAATTTTGTAATATCTACGAAAGATGTACTAATATTAAAGCGTGGTGTGAAATTTTTAAGAAAAGCATATGTGCCTCCATAGATTGTTCTACTTGATACAATATGGTCTCCAGCACCACAAAGTTGCATTAAAACAGGAGTAATTGCTCCCATACCAGATGCCGATACATTAGCTGTTTCTGTGCCTTCCATGGCAGCCAGAGCTTCACCTAAATATAAATTAGAGGGCGAGGAGTGGCGTGAGTATAAATAGCAGCCATCTGCATTACCTTCGAAAGTATCGAACATTGTTTTAGCAGATAAAAAAGTGTAAGTAGACGAATCTGAAATAGAAGGATTAACACCTCCAAATTCACCAAAATATTGAAGATCTTGAATGTTATTAGCTGGTTTAAAAGCCATTAGATTATTTTTTTTAGTTAATATCACATCAAAAATCGTATTATTTAGATAATAAATCAATGATAATTACTATATTTAGAAAATAAAACTATATAATGGTGTTTTTCTAGTTTAATTTAATAACAAGGTTGAGTTTTAATTCGTAAAACCGAAAATTTTTCAATATGGCACAATTAGATATTATCGATAAAAAATTACTTCACTTTCTTCAGCAGGATAGTAAGCAAACGAATAAGGAGTTATCCAATAAATTGAACTTATCGGTTACAGCGGTTTATGAGCGCATTAAAAAATTAGAACGCGAAGGAGTCATATCTAAATACGTAGCACTTATTGATAAAAAAATAGTAGATAAAGGTTTTGTAACATTTTGTAGTATTAAGTTGCTTCAACATACCAAAAATTTTGTTGTCGATTTTGAAAAAGAAGTTGCAAAGTTAGATGAAGTCTTGGAGTGTTACCATATTAGTGGCGACTATGACTACCTTTTAAAAGTCCTTGTTGCCGATATGGATGAGTTTAGAGAATTTATGGTGAAAAAACTAACGAGTATTAGCCATATTGGTAGTACGCATAGTACGTTTATGATTAACGAAGTAAAACATACAACAGCAATATGTATCTAAACTAATTGTCTATATTTAGAGCATGCAATCAACAACCTATAAACTTTCCGAATTTTTTGTCATTTTCATATTAATACCAGTGAGCTTTGCTATTGATTATCCGGTTTGGATTAAAATGGTTATTGGATGTTTAGGGTTTTTATATGTGATTTTTGTCTTATTAAAAATTGAAAAACTAAAGTTTAAAATGTCACCTGAATTAAACTGGACATTGTTTTTTAAACGGACAATTATTCAGTTAGTCCTAATTGCTGTTTTAACGGCACTTTACATGTGGATTGTTGATCCTGAGAACCTTTTTGTCGTGGTTCTTAATAAACCACTCTTATGGCTAGGAATTTTATTTATTTATAGCTTTTTTTCAGTATATCCTCAGGAATTAATTTATCGAACCTTCTTTTTTAAGCGATATATTAAGTTATTTAAAAGTAATACGCTTTTTCTAATTGTGAATGCCATGCTATTTTCCTTAGCTCATATTTTCTTTAAAAATGGACTCGTAATGTTACTGACTTTTATAGGAGGAATTCTATTTGCGTTGACATTTCAGAAGACAAAATCAACCCTTTTGGTTTCTATAGAACATGCTATCTATGGCTGTTGGTTGTTTACCGTTGGAATGGGAGAGATGCTTGGGTTTCCATCTTAAGAAAGTTTGTCTTCTAATGTTGATTTGTAACGATTACTCACAGGAATTTTGATGTCATTAATATATACATATTTCGACTTTAATTTTTCTATGTGCTTAATTGATACAATAAATGATTTATGTGTTTGAATAAAAGTGTTAGGCAATTTTTCTAGAGCTTCGCCTATTGTTTCTCTGGCCAGTATTTTTTTTGTTAAGTTATGATACACCATATAATTACCATCTTTTTCTAAATATAAAATATCATCGAGTACAAGTTGGTGTTTCTCATAACCACTTTTTACCATAATGGTTGCTTTCGTATGCTTACTAATAAGATCATTTCTTGTTTTTATAATAGAAGACACTTTTTCAATGGCTTTTAAAAATCGTTGGTGAGTTATAGGTTTCAATAAATAATCTATGGCATTCAGATTGTAACTTTCTACAGCGTATTCTGAATAAGCTGTTGTGAATATAATATGGCACTCGTTAGGTATTAATTTTGCCAACTGTATTCCAGAGAGGTTGGGCATATTAATGTCAAGAAAAATGAGATGAGGTGGTTTATGTTCAATAAATTGCAGGGCTTCAATAGGATTCCTAAACGACTTTACATGGTAAATATCATTGGATCTTGCACAATAGTTTTCCAATAATTCTATTGCTTTTGGCTCGTCATCAATAATTATAGCATCAATCATAGGTTAATTTAAGATCAACAATATAGTTATTATCATGTTGAGTAATTCGCAACTGATGCTTGTCTGGATACAAAATTGCAAGTCGGCGTTTTACATTTTGAAGCCCGATACCAGAATCTTTGCCTATACTACTATTTGGGTTCTTTTTTTCTGCTAATGAGTTTTTACATAGAAAATGAATGTCTTTTTCATTTGTAGTTAACTGTATATCTACAAAAGACGTATTGTAAATATCAATACCATGCTTAAAGGCATTCTCTACGAATGGAATTAATATAGCCGGAGCAATTTTAATAGTATCAAATTGGCCTTTTGTTTTAAATGAAATGGAGAGCGGGTCATTAATATCAAACTTAAGTTTATTGAGCTTAATGTAGTTTTCTATGAACTCTACTTCTTTAGATAAGGCAATGAGATGCTCTGACGTATCATGCAATAGAAAACGTAATAACTCCGATAGTTGTGCAATCCCTTTTGAAACTTCAGATTGCTTATGTTTTTCTGCAATAGATAGTAAGTTATTTAAAGCATTAAATAAAAAATGCGGATTAATTTGTGATTTTAATAGTTGTAATTCTGCGGCTAATTTGTCTTCTCTTAGCTGTTGTTTTAATGCTTCCTCTTTCTGCCAACGTAGCACAATTATATGCACAAATGAAATTCCAACGAAAAACATATACATCCAGAGTGTTGCAATAAATGTTTCGAATAAAACAAATTCTTCACCATAAATTATAAGATTCTTTAGAAGCTCAATGCCAATGGTAATTATGGTGGTAAGCAGAAGTAAAATGAAGTAGGTTCTGAACTGTCTTTTATTAAAATATTTAGACAAAAAATAGACGTTGAAATAATACAATCCCATTTTCAGTATAAACCCAACTATAGTGCCTAAAATGCTCATATGATCATATGAGATTCTTACCGTTTCCCGACCGTTTATTATTTCAACCTCTCTGTTTTGGGGACTAATAATCGAAAAAATCAAATAAAAACAAACGAGCCAAAATAAAATATTTAAAGCTATTTCTATATATCGTTTCATAAACTGAAGGTAAATGTATATTGAAATTTTTAAACTTAAAGATAAGAACTGAAATTTGTGATAAAGACGAGTTTATATGTTATGAAATCACGAATTTTTATGAGTTTCGTCTAAAAATCACATCACAGTTGTGTTGGTCACTTTTATTTTTAATATGGACCTTACAAGCCTAAGTTTGATGTAAATTTATAATACTTAAATCATGAAATCAATCTTAAAACTGACAGTTATTTTATTTTTATGTCTAAGCTGTCAAGCACAAAGTGAAACCAAACAAAATTTACAAAAACGGGTAACGAGTTATCTCAAACAATTGGAGAGCGACCAATTTTCTGGGAGTGTTCTTGTAGCTCATAAAGGAGAGATTATTACTTCCGATGGTTATGGTTTTGCAAATAAAAAAGCTAATATTAAAAATAAATCTAATACTGTTTTTGATATCGGGTCTATAACGAAACAATTCACAGCTGCTGGAATATTAAAATTAGAAGAACTCGGTAAATTATCAGTAAATGATAAGATTACTAAGTATTTCAAAAACGTGCCTGCAAACAGGGATGATGTGACCATTCATCATTTATTAACGCATTCGTCAGGTCTTCCTCCAGGAATTGGGCATGACTATCATATTATTTCTAAAGACGAATTTATTGAAAAGGCTTTGGCGTCAGAAATGTTATTTAAAGCTGGAACTCAGTATGAATATTCTAATGTTGGTTATACCTTATTAGCAATGATTATTGAGCAAATTTCGGGAGAAAGCTATGAGGATTTCTTATATAAGCAACTCTGGAATCCAGCTCAAATGGAACAAACGGGTTATATAAGACCTAAATATGATAAAAATGATGTAGCCATGGGGTATAAGGATACTGGCGAATGGGGCAAACCAAATGAAAAATGGAACGATGGTATTTCTTGGCACCTTAAAGGAAATGGTGGTATTTTATCTACTGTAGAAGATATGTATAAATGGCATCAAGCATTAACTACCAATACTATTTTATCTAAAACGTCTAAAGCAAAAATGTATACTAAGCATATCGAAGAAGGTCAAGGTGCGCAATCTCATTATGGTTATGGTTGGGCAATTTTTCCAACACCACGTCAAACAGAACTTATAGCACATAATGGAGGTAATGGAATCTTTTTTGCCGATTTTTGGCGATATCTCAATGAAGATATTATCATTATTATGATGAGTAATCATGCCAATCGTGGTTATGGAATGCTTAATTCAAATTTGGCTGGTATCGTACTAAAGTCAGATTTTAAACCAAATACGAAACTCAGACAGTCTCAAGCAGATGCTCAATCTGAAAGACAAATAGAAAGGATTCTTGACCGCTTTTTAGAGGTGATTAAAGACGATAATGCCAAAGCATGGGAAACCTTTGTCAAGGAGAATTTTTCAGAAGAAATGTTAAACTTAATGCCAATGAATGATCATATTGCCATGTTCAAGAAAATACATAACGAGCTTAAAGAACAAAGTGTAAAAGGTGTTATGCTTACTCAAGATGACAACATTGAAATCAAGTTTGAGAATAACAGCCTGCTTATAACTTTGGAAAAAGGAGCCGATGCCCACATGAAAATAGGAGGTATGTCATTAGATTAAACATTGATAATATTTAACATAACACAATGTTAAAGCACAATATACGCTGCGAATTTATATCTATCTTTTCTACAAATATATTATCATGAAAGGAAATGTTATAACCAGACGCGCGGCAGTTAAGAGTTCAATATTTGGGCTTTTAGCTGTTTCTATACCTAGTATTAGTTATGCCAAATCAATAGCAATTGGAGAGGAGACTATTAAAAATCCTTGCCATCGTTACCCTTCAATAGACGATGCTGTGGTTAATGAAATTGTCGGGAAATCACATTTCGATATCGAAACCGTAAAAAAAATGGTAGATAAACGACCAGAATTAGCACGTGCCAGTTGGGATTGGAGTTTTGGTGATTGGGAATCGGCTATAGGAGCTGCTTCTCATGTTGGACGACGCGATATTGTAAATTACCTTATGAGCAAAGGTGCAAGGCCTACAATGTTTACCTATGCTATGTTAGGCGCTTTTGACATTGTAAAAGCTATGGTTGAGATGACGCCAGGTATTCAGTCGCAACCAGGTCCTCATGGCATTAGTTTACTCCAGCATGCAAAGGCAGGTTTGCGCATGAAAGATGCGATGACTAACGATGATATTATTAATTCTGAAAAACTCATAGATTTCTTAAAAACATTTGAAGCCGAAGATATAACCACTTATAAAGCCTTAACTAAAGAAGAGCAAGAAAAATACATTGGAGACTATAGATATGGAGAAGGAGAGAATGATGGGTTTTCCATTTCCCTTAATATGCGAAAAGTGATTTCACTAGGTAAATTAGGAAAAGGTGGTGGTGGTTTAATTAGAGTAGGCGAGAATAAGTTTCTATATAACGGGATTTCATCGGTTTATATCACATTTCAGATAGAAAATAATGTTGTAAAATCTTTAACTGTTCATGAACCAGACTTAACTTTAGTTGCAAAGAAAATTTAATTTTTCATTACTATTTATGACTTCTCTTTTTATTGTCTTCCCATAAAACATTCGTATTTTTGTACTCATTTTATTAAAAACGGATAAATATTTTTTTATGAAATCATATGATGTAGCAGTAATAGGTTCTGGTCCTGGTGGGTATGTAGCGGCAATTCGTTGTGCTCAATTAGGGATGAAAACAGCAATAATCGAAAAATACTCTACGCTTGGAGGAACATGTCTAAACGTTGGTTGTATACCAAGTAAAGCACTTTTAGATTCGTCTCATCATTACGAGCATGCAGTAAAGCATTTTGAAGACCATGGTATCGAAATTCCAGGTGATGTTAAAGTGAACATCGAAAAGATGATTGCGCGTAAGCAAGCTGTTGTTGACCAAACTACAAGTGGTATTGATTTTTTAATGAAAAAAAATAAGATTGATGTCTATGAAGGTGTAGGTAGTTTCAAAGATGCAACCCACATTATAATTGATGGAAAGGATGCTGGAGAAATCGAGGCAAAAAACACAATTATAGCTACGGGATCTAAACCATCTAGTTTGCCTTTTATAACATTAGATAAAGAACGCATCATAACATCTACCGAGGCCTTAAAACTAAAAGAAATACCGAAACACATGATAGTGATTGGAGGCGGTGTTATTGGTTTAGAACTTGGTCAAGTTTACAGACGTTTAGGATCTGAAGTTACGATTGTAGAATATATGGATCGTATCATTCCAACAATGGATGCAGGCTTATCGAAAGAGTTAAACAAAGTCTTTAAAAAAGCCAAGTTTAAGATGAATATGTCTCACAAAGTGAAATCTGTAGAACGTGATGGTGATGAGGTAGTCGTGAAAGCCGATAATAAAAAAGGTGAAGAGGTAGAGTTTAGAGGAGATTATTGTTTGGTGTCTGTTGGTCGTCGTCCATATACTGACGGATTAAACGCAGAGGCTGCAGGTGTGAAATTAACCGATAGAGGACAAATTGAGGTAAATGATCACTTACAAACAAGTGCTAGTAATATTTACGCTATTGGTGATGTGGTAAAAGGAGCAATGCTTGCTCATAAAGCCTCTGAAGAGGGTGTATTGGTTGCTGAAACTTTAGCTGGACAAAAACCACATATTAATTATAACTTAATCCCTGGAGTTGTTTATACCTGGCCAGAAGTAGCCGCTGTGGGTAAAACAGAAGAGGAGTTAAAAGAAGCTGGAATTGAATACAAATCAGGACAGTTTCCAATGCGTGCTTTAGGAAGAAGTAGAGCGAGTATGGATATTGACGGTTTTGTAAAAGTATTAGCCGATAAAAATACAGATGAAATTTTGGGTGTACACATGATTGGTGCTCGTGCTGCCGATATGATTGCCGAAGCTGTTGTTGCTATGGAATATAGAGCCTCTGCCGAAGATATATCGCGTATGTCTCATGCGCATCCAACATTTACAGAAGCTATTAAAGAAGCTGCTTTGGCAGCAACAGATGATATTGCTTTGCATATATAAGAAGCGATGACAAGGGTTACATTTGAAGTTTTTCATGATGATTTTGATAATGGCGTAAGCCCATACTCTACGCTGGTTTTAGAAATGAATTATATTCCAAGAATTGGAGAAAAAGTATATATACCAGAAGCCATTGAGGAATTAAAAAAATTAAAATTTATTGAGGATAGGGTTTTTTTTAGTGTAACTGAAATTATTAATTATATTAAAATTTTACCAGATGACATTGCTAAAAATCATGTAACCTGCCATTTGGAAGTCCATTCAGAAAAGATATAAAGTAAAACAAAAAAAGCGAACTCATTGAGTTCGCTTTTTTTTCGTTTAAATAGCATACTCAGTTACTATTTAATATCTTTATTGACAGTTAGTTATTGTAACGAAGCTATTAGTTTGTCGTCATAAAAGCATACCTAACTGTAGTAATCATTTAAATTCATTAAATATGTTTAAAAAATTCTCATTGTTCTTCCTTTTGATATCGCTGACACTGTCAGGTCAAAATAAATCGCAAGATGCCAATAGTTTTACTAAAGAATTAGACCAAAAAATTCCAAAATTATTAGAAGAGTTCGTTGTCCCAGGGGCAGCAATCACCATTATTGATGATGGTAAGATTGTTTTAGAGAAAGCCTATGGTTATGCAGATGTCGCTAGAGGCAAGAAAGTGACCACCAAAACAGGGTTTAATATAGGTTCTATTTCAAAGACAATTGCAGCATGGGGAATTATGAAATTAGTTGAAGACGGTAAAATTGATTTAGATGCTCCTGCCGAAAAATACTTAACACGATGGACATTACCAGAATCAGATTTCGATGCTGAAAATGTGACGATAAGAAGATTGTTAAGCCACACTGCAGGATTGTCACTTCATGGTTATCCTGGATGGACGCCCAATGACCGATTGTCTACAATTGAAGAATCTTTAAATGGTAGAAATAATGGACCAGGTAGAGTAGAAATGATAATGGAGCCAGGTACGAAATGGAAATATTCTGGAGGAGGATATACTATTTTACAATTGATTGTAGAAGAGGTTACAGGACAGAAATTTGAAGACTATATCCAAACGCAAGTTTTAAATCCTTTAGGGATGAAAGATAGTAGCTATAAAATTGATAAAGACATCTTGGAGAACTCATCTCTAGAGTATGACAATTTTGGAGAACAAATAGATTTTGAATTGTTTACGGCTCAAGCAGCAGCTGGATTACACACGACCATCGAGGATTTTACCAGATTTGCTTATGCCAGTCTATATGCCCATAAAAACAACAAAAAGTATAATAAAGTTTTAGCAAATAAAACTATTGAAAGTATGATGGAACCCGCTCCAGTTTCAAATGATAGTTATGGATTGGGTTATCAAGTTGAAACCATTCCTAACACAACCTATAAACTGAAAGGTCATGGTGGAGCAAATACTGGTTGGCATGCATTTTTTAGAGTAAACCCAGAGACTAACGACGGTTTTATTATGATTACGAATGGAGGAGCTGGTCATAATATATATAGGCAAGTATATTGCGATTGGATTCAATGGAAAACAGGAGAATCTATGGGGAGCAGATGCGTTATTAAACCTTCGATAGCGGCTAAATTAAAGACGATTATCGATGCTAAAGGGGCGTCTAATGTAGCATCAGCTTATAATGATTTGAAAACAAATAAATCGGGAGATTATAATTTTTCCGAACGTGCTATAAATAATTTAGGATATTATTATATGGGAAAAAAAGAATTGACAAATGCTTTAGCTGTTTTTAAGTTAAATGTTGATCAACATCCAGAGTCATCAAACGTTTATGATAGCTATGCTGAGGCATTATTGGAAAACGGAAATAAGGAAGAAGCTATTGTTAATTACAAAAAATCTATTGAACTCGATCCTGGAAACACGCATGGTATTGAAGTTTTAAAGACGTTAAATGTGGATGTTAGTAATATAAAAACATTTGAAATTGATGTTGCAAAATTGAACGATTATGTCGGTAAGTACCAGATGGCTCCAGAACTTGTTATTACAATTGCAAGAGAAGAAAACAGCCTTACTGCCGAGCCTAACGGACAAAGAAAAGTAGTAATCCACCCTAAGTCTGAAGATAGGTTTTATGTCAAAGAAGTCGAAGCAGAAGTTAGTTTTAGTAGAGATGCCAATGGTGTTGTAGAGAGTATGACATTATTTCAAAATGGTAGAAGCCTTGTTGGTAAGAAGATAAAAGAATAGGCACAACAATTAAAATTTTTAATTTTCTAAACTATAAAGCGAACCTATTTGGTTCGCTTTTTTTGTAGGATATTTCTATGGCTTGTAACATTTTAATATCTTTAAGCACATATAGTTAACCAACCTCAACTATCCATCAACCTAATTTGCTTTCAATTTGAGAAAGTAAATGATTAAGTTTTTTAGGCGAATCCGTCAACGACTTCTTTCCGAGAATAAATTTTCGAAATACCTCTTGTATGCCATAGGTGAAATCATTCTTGTGGTGATTGGGATTTTGATTGCACTTCAGATTAATAACTGGAATGAAGAAAGAAAAGAAAGAACTATAGAATTAAGCTATTTAAATAGGCTAGTAATAGATCTTGAAGAAAATAAAACACTTTGGCAAAAAACATTACAGCGTAAGAAAAAGCAGCTAGATGCAGCTCACATTTTTTTAAATTTTCGATTTAGTAAAAATCAAGATACTATAATTAAAATTTTACCTCACTTTCAAAATTTAGGAACTTGGAAAGATATTAATATTAACCAAGTTACATTTAATGAAATGGTAAGTAGTGGAAGTTTAAATCTAATATCTAATGATTCTATAAAAATAAAGCTATTAAATTTAGATAAACTTTACAAAGCAATTTTAAATAATCAAGACGTATTAAAAGCTGAACATAACGATAGATTACATGGACCCACAATGAAAATCATAAATACAAGTAATGCTTTTGTTATAGACCCAAATCAGCGAAATGTGATTAAACGTAAACTTCCTCAAGAAGAAATGGGAATTTATTTTAATCAATTTCAAAGAGATTTAATAACATTAATAAATGATAAAGAATTTATTAATGGTATTGTAGGGATTACTTACAACGCACAATCTCAATTCCGTTCTTTTGAAGAGGCTTTAGTTAGAATTAATGATGTAATTGTTTTACTTAAGAAAGAACTAAACAATGATTAAATTCTCCCTCAGCATTACTTCACTTTCGACCCAAACAACTCTATATCAGCCGTAGCCCAACTGTTTTTTATGAGATCTTCCATTTTTGAGACATTGTCTGTGTCGCCCAATTTCTCATAGGCCAATTTGAGTCCGTGATGTGCCCAACCATTTTTAGGCAAACGCTTTAAATCGTTATTATAAACTGCAATAGCTTCTTCGTATTGCCCATTTTTTATTAAGACATCACCAAGGTGATGACGAATAGAGAAAAACCAATCAGGCGGTTCGTTATAGTTAAGAGCATCCTCTATAACAATAGCGTCTCGAAGCAATGTTATACTTGCCTTATAATCTCCATTAGCGGATAGTATTTCTGCTTCTAAGACCATTTCAGCTAAACCAATTAATGTACCTACAGTATTAATATCCCAAATGGTAATGTCATTCATACTATCATCATTAGCATAAACACTTAAAGATTCTAATGCTGTTTTAGCTTCGTCTAATTGATCTTTAGCCACATAAGCCATTCCTTTAGCGTAATGCTGCATGGCTAACGGATATTTTAATGCGCTAAGCTCTTTTTTAGCGAGAATTTCATCCCACATTCCGAATTTTACCATAGAATAATAAGGAATCACATAGTAATGCTGTAATGTTCCCCAGCCTGGCTCGGCCATAATATCTGGATGCACATGTTCCGATACTTTATTAGCTCCAATCATGGCCCAATGTTTATTGCCTTCTAAAGCAGCAGTTGCAGCCATGAAATGATAATTATGAGGGTAATAGGCAAGAGGGTAAGCGCCTTGAGCATGACATAATGTTACATAGGTGCTATCTGCTTTAACAGCATTAATATTAGATACTGTGCCTTTATGATAATCGCCAGTGCGTATATAAACGTGCGATGGCATATGCACCAAATGACCAGCACCTGGAATTGTACCATCATCAAATACTTTAGCTGATGAATAGGCACGTTCTGGAGTACTAGACGCTTCAACGGCATGAATGTAAAAATGATTTGCTCCAGGGTGAGTGGGGTTGTCTTTTATAATGGTTTCTAAAAGCGATACAATTTCTGGAGTCCACGGTTTTTCGGTGCCATCTTTTTCATTTAAATCCCATGGATGTAGATTCATTACAGATTCTGCATACATTGTAGAGACTTCTGAATCCTCTGGATAATTGGCATGAATTGCCTTTAATGCATTTGAATAATTGATATCTAATTGAGATCTGTCTTCTGGAGGTTTAGGAGCGTAACGTTCTGCCATAGCCTTAATTAAGGCTTTCTCTTTTTCAGTGCAGTTTGTAGATAATTCTTTCGCTTTTTGAATGGCATTGTATGCGCGCTCATAATGGTCATCTTCCATACCAGCGTTGTAGTTTGGTCCTAACACATAGGCATAGCCCCAAAATGCCATAGCGCAGCTAGGATCTAATTTGGTAGCATAGAAAAATGATCGTGCGGCCTCGGCATGATTAAAAGCGTAGGCTAAGGTTAAACCTTGATTAAAATACTTTTGTGCCAAATCGTTATGCGTTGTAATAGGATAATTGAGGTGTCCTAAACCCTCAAAAAGAGGTGCTTTATTATCAATCTTATACCAATCGGCATCCGTAATTCTTGGAGCGCAGGTATATTTAGCCAATGGAGGTGTTTTTGTAATAATGTCTTGTTGGTTTGATTTGTCAGTTTTGCAGGAAACAAAACAAATACTGAGGCAAAGCAGAAAAAAAATTATGTTTTTCATCTTTGTATTATTTAAAGTTAGCAATGCTATATAAATCGCTAAAGTAGGATAGAGAAGCCTTGCTTACAACGAGTTTTGTGTGGTTGGGATGAAATGAGTTATAGTTGGTGATAAAAGGAGATATTGAAGCATTACTTTTGTATATTTAAATCCAATAAGTATAGTAATATGTGGGAAGAACAACTTGAATTTTACGATAGCATTGTGGCGCAATGCCCAGATTTTGAGCGAAAAGGAAAAAAAATGATTTACACTTCTGCCAATGGCTATATGTTTACACTATTAAATAAAGATGCAGAAATAGGTATTCGGCTATCTAAAGAATCTCAGAAAGCATTTAAAGAAAAATATAATGCCACAGAATATAGGTCTTATGGCGCAGTGATGAGAGATTATGTAAAAGTGCCTGAATCTTTATATAGTGAAACTCAACTTCTTGTAGATTATTTTAATCAAAGTTATAAGTACGTGATGACATTAAAACCTAAGTAATTACAGCTCTTTTATAAGATCATAAATCCGAAGTCGTTTACTGTAATCATCTTCGTTGACATCCCTAACAAAGCAGTATACACTGATGTCTCCATTATTTACTTTTTCTGAGAGCTCCTCAACTGTAAATGGACCAAATTCCTTAGATTTTTCAATATAATAGAACTCGTGATCATAAATCAAGTTGGTGACTTTTTGTTTGTATTTTTCTCTTAAAAATGTTTGAACATCCTCTACAGAATTTAGATCTTCTGAATACTTCGTTGTATTAATAAATAATGCAAATTCTTTCTTGTTTTGATGATTAAGAACAAGGACATCATCGTCTTTAAAGTAGGCTTTAACTGTAATAAGCCCGTCTTCGGTTTCAATAGAAAAGATGTTTTGAATATTAATAGTCCATGAGGTCTCAATAACCGATTGTTTCCTAGATATTTCGAGTATATTATCTTTCTTAAAGGTGTAAACAGATTTCTTTTTAGAGATACCATTCACTAAAACCCACTGCTGATTGATAAACAAATCATCATGATGACGTGAATAATCAAAAGGCTGTAAGTTCGGAATAGTCTTGTGTAGGTATTCTTTCATTTAGCGGACTTTTTCAAAAAAGTGATTTATAAGGCAACGTCTAATATACGTTTTTATTGAATAACTTTTAAAATTTTTCTAAATGCTTTAACACTTCTTTTTTATAAGTTCGACTAATTGGAAATGCTTTTTTGTTTATGGTAATGTGTTCATTTGTAAAGGATTGTATGTGAGCTATTGAAATAATATACGACCTATGAATCCTTATAAACTGTTGTTTGGGTAGCTTAGCTTCAATAGCACTAATAGTTTCTCTTGTAATTATTGTTTTGTCTTCGATATGAATTTTAAGATAATCACTATAACTTTCAATATAAATAATGGCGTTGTAATCAATCTTAATCATTTTGCGCTCAGAACGTACAAACATAAAATTCGATTTCTCAATAGATGAGGTCTGCTGCGCTTCCTGTTTTCCGTAAATTTCAAAATAATTATTAAGCGCTTTTTGTAAACGTTCTAATGAAATGGGTTTGAGCAAGTAGTCAACAGCTTTAAGTTCAAAACCTTCAACAGCGTAATCTCGGTAAGCTGTTGTAAAAATTACTTTGACATTGGCATTGATAGATTTAGCAAATGATATTCCAGATATTTCGGGCATGTTAATGTCTAAAAACACCAAATCAATATTGTGATTGCTTATATAATTAAAAGCCTCAATAGCATTACTACAGCTTGCAACTATTGTTACGTTTTCAATTTTTGAGAGATGTGTCTCAATAATTTCTCTTGCAATAGTTTCATCATCTACTACCAAACAATTTATGGGATGTGTTTTATGCATGTCCTACTGGTTTTAGTCGGAGTTCTACATCGAACGTGTTGGGCGTATTATTTATAAATAACTCGTGTTTTTCTGAATATAGAAGCTCTAACCTTTTCTTAATGTTTTCTAAGCCTATACCAGACTTGGATGACGTACCTTCAGCGTTTGAGTTTTTTATGCTGAAATGTATCTCCTCTAATGTGGCTGATAACTGAATGTCAATTTTTAATATTCCGTTGATGATCGCCCCATGCTTAAAGCTATTTTCAATAAAAGGGATAAGAAGCATTGGTGCAATTGTAATGGATTCTGAAGCGGTTGAAATATTGATATTAACTTTGAGCGTATCATTAAATCGCATCTTTTCAAGGGCTATGTAGTCTTTAATATGTGCTATTTCTTCCGAAAGTAATACAAAAGGTTTCTCGGCTTGATATAGAAGATAATCTAGTAGATTAGACAGTTTTAATATCATGTCTGGAGTTTGGTCTGCTTTTTTTAAGGCAAAACCATACATGGTATTGAGCGTGTTGAAGAGAAAATGCGGATGAATTTGCATCTTCAAATAATTAAGTTCTTGTTCCTTAAGTTTAAGTTGCGCGTCCAAAATTTTTGTTTCTAATAACCGTGTATTCGATGCCTGTTTTAAATTGAGTTTTAAGAGTTTAAACCCACTCACAATAATAACAACTAAATATACAGCAGTACTAATGAAAATAAGGTTTTTTGTGGCAGGATTCATATCATCATATTCAAAGTTTGATAGGTAGATCAAACTGAAAAAAATGGATACCATTAATAGGTATACCGAAATGATAAGTGTGTAAAAACTATATAGTACAAAACGCCAATACTGTTTTGTAATAAGATAATCTGGAATTAATTTATAGGTTATTACATACGTAGTTGCTATCGTTATTGGCATAAGAAAAAGAGAAAATTGCAATGTGTCGTCAAATTTAGAACCATTAATCCCAAAAAAATAGGTGTAGAAAAATAGAACAGCAACCCAAAAGAGGAGGTGCAAAAGGATTTGTCCGATTTTTTTTAGAATGAACTGTTTTGTAAACATATTTAATATTCTCAATACAATAATACTACAATTTTACCCTCATTAGTATTAATTAGAGATGAACGACCAATTTAATAAGGGTTTTGACATTGATGTCATATCCAGCTTTAAAAAGGTCGTTGGTCGCAAAAGTTAATTTTGATAGATTCTTGTTTTTAGTTTTGGCTCATAATCAAAAAACAACAGATCATGATATCCTTACTAAAAAAGATAACCCTAATTAGCCTGCTTTTATCTAATCTTTGCTTTTCACAAGAGCAAAATTATCAACAGCTCGATTCATTTTTTGACATCCTTGATAAGCACGATAAACTCATGGCTACCATGACAATTACCAAAAACAATGAAGAGGTTTATAACAGAGCTATTGGGCTTTCTGATGTTGAAAAAGGCATAAGAAACAATGACAAGACTAAATTTAGAATAGGCTCAATATCTAAGGCATTTACAGCTGTTATGATTTTTCAGTTAATTGATGAAGGACGCATAACGTTAAATACACCGCTTTCAATGTTTTACCCAAAAATTCCTGGTTCTGAAAATATTAAAATTTCAAACCTTTTAAATCATAGTAGCGGATTGTATAACATTACTAATGATCCTAATTTTGGAGATTGGATGCTGAAACATTCAACAAAGGGTGAAATGTTAGCAAGAATTAAAAAGTACTCATTAGATTTTAATCCTGGTGAAAAAACCGAATATAGCAATACAAATTATCTTTTACTTGGGTATATCGTTGAAGCACTAGACAAAGACTTATATCCACAGTGTCTCCAGCGTAGAATCTTAAAAAAAATAGGGTTAAAGAATACCTATTATGGTGGTAAAATAGGCGCAAAGGCTAATGAAAGCCAATCTTATGTTTTTGAAGGTAAAGCTTGGAACCTTCATCCTGAAACCGATATGTCTAATCCTGGAGGCGCCGGAGCTGTGGTATCTACATCTAAAGATTTGTCAAAATTCATGAATGCACTTTTTGAAGGAAAATTAATGTCTGGCTCTAGCTTTGAAGCTATGAAAAAGACAAATAATGAAGATACATGTCATGGTCTTTTTTATGCCAACATGAACAACGTTGATTTATATGCAAGTGAAGGTGGTATTGACGGCTTTCAGTCTATGCTTGTACATGTTCCATTAACTAAAACCACAATTGCCTTAGTGGCCAATGGATTAGATTTTAGTAAAATGCGAATCATGTTGGCGGCGTTTGCAGCTAGTCATGGACAGCCTATTATACTTCCAAATTTCACAAGAATAGACCTTACCGAAGCACAGGTAAAACAGTATGTGGGAGAATACGCCTGTGAAGAAGTGCCCTATAAACTTGTTTTTAAGGCAAAGGGAAATGTCTTACTTGGAGCGCCAGAACAAAGCAACCTTAAAGAGCTTACACCTACCAAACAGCATCAATTCACGTTTGATAGCTTAGGTGTTGTGCTTGATTTTTATCCCGAAACAGGCTTGGTTAAATTTACAAGAGGAGATAACAAACCATTATTATTTAAAAAACTATAACTAAATTTAAACATTATGAACACACTTACAATGACATCGAAAAGTCTATCAATTACAGCTAATATGTTTGTTGATGGCGGACCATTATTTATGACCCTAATTTTAATCTGCTTATTGGCATCGTTATTTTTTCTTGTTAGAGGATTTGCTAATGTTAAAAAATCATTAGAGATTTCCAATAAAATGCTGAAATTGGCCTCAGATGCGAGTTTGCTAGGCTTAGTTATGGGGTTCTTGGCTTCCATTATAGGCTTAATTACTGCCTTTGATTCGGTAGAGGCAATGGGAGATCCTGACCCTTCTATATTTGCAGGCGGACTTAAAATTTCGTTGTTGACCGCTTCATTTGGCTTGTTTACATTTGTTGTTGCCAGAATTGGAATTATAATATTAAGAATGATGTCGAATACAAATGACAAATAATATGAAAGAAATTACCCGTTATATAGTCCTTATTGCTCTTATCCTTTTTAATTCTGTTGCTAGTGCACAATCTAATGCCAATGAATTAGCACAAAATAGCAATGAAATTATTGATAGCATTTATTCTAAGTCTTTACATAGTTATCAACAGTTTTGGGTGAAATATCCTGATAATTATAACCCAAAAAGTAAAATAAAATATCCGGTAGTTTATTTGCTAGATGGTTTTTCATTAAAATCGAATTTAGAGATTGTATATGATAACTACTGGGGACATTATATGCCTCATATGATTTTAGTAGGGATTTCGAATAGAACGAATAGAACTCGAGATTTAACCATTTCAAAAGTAGAATCAAACCGTGGAGCACCTATGCAAACCGATTCTGGTGGTGCAGAAACATTTGTTGCTTTTATCGAAGAGGAATTAATACCTCATATAAATAAAATGCATCGTACAACGAATTATAGAACTTTAATTGGACATTCGTATGCGGGTTTATTTACAATTCATACATTAATTCATCATCCCCATTTATTTACGAATTATATAGCTATCGATCCTAGTATTGAATGGGACAATCAAAAATTATTGAAAGAAGCCAAATCGAAATTAAAATCAAACTCATTTGATGGTAAAGGTCTTTTTGTTGCTTTAGCAGCCGAGCAATTGCATATGCAAAATGCATCGGTTACTATGGATAATATCATGGAGGATACTTCAGAGTATAGCCTGTTTGCACGTTCTATTGTAGAGTTTTCTCAATTTGCAAACTCGCAAAAGCAAAATAAATTAAATTTCAGTTGGAAAGTATATCCAGAAGATTTACATGGCACAGTACCATTACCTGCTATGAGAGATGGATTAATTGAGTTATTTAAGTGGTATCAGTTTAAAGCACCACAAACGTATAATAACCCTGAGAGTTCAGTAGAACTATTACAAACATTGTTGGACAATCAAGAAAAGATCTACGCTAAAAACTTTGGCTATAAAGTACCTCCAATGATTGAGGAGCTTTTTAACGGTTATGGCTATATGAATTTACAAATGGGGCAACCAGAAAAAGCCTATTTATTTTTTAATAAAGCGATTTCGTATTATCCCGAAAGTGCAAATGCTTATGATGCCATGGCTGACTATTATATAGATCAAAAGGATAAAATCAAGGCCATTGAGTTTGTGGAAAAAGCGTTTGCCATAAGTGGCAATTCTTATTACAAGGAAAAGCTAGACGCTTTGAAAAAGTAAAAAACAAAATAAGATTAAAAGCGAACCTTAAAAGGTTCGCTTTTTTTATACTCAGGTTATAGGTTTTCCAATGTTAATTTTTATAAATTTAACATTTAAGTTAAAAAAAATGTGACTTAATACTAATGTTGGTGTCTTAAAACAAACCACTAAAACCAATCTATAGATTATTGCAACCCTCTGGTAACATTATGAAACTTTCAGACGAAGAGCTGGTAAGTGCTATTGTAAAGAATAATGATACATTACTTTTTGAAGTTTTGTATGATCGTTTCGCTACTTTGGTGTACAATAAATGTTACGGTTTTGCAAAAGATGAAGACGAAGCAAAAGACTTAACACAAGACGTGTTTTTGAAACTTTTTGTGAAGCTCGCTAGTTTTAAAGGAAAGTCTAAATTTTCTACATGGTTATATGCCTTTACTTATAATCATTGCGTAAATTATGTGACACGAAATACCGCTAAGAAATTTGAAAAACAGTCTGTAGATTATGCAGATATTGAAAATATTTCTGAAGATTATGATGAATCATCAGATTTTAGCGATATGAGAGTTGATAAACTCAAAAGAGCATTAGAACTTGTATCACCTGATGAAAAGATGATACTATTACTAAAATATCAAGATAACCTTTCTATAAAGGAGATTGAAAGTGTTTTAGGAATTGGAGAAAGTGCCGTTAAAATGAGAATTAAACGGGCTAAAGATAAATTATTAACCGTATATGCTAATAACCTTAACTAATGGAAAATCCTTTCAGAGATATAGATAAGCCATTGAAGTCAGTTCCGCAGGAATTGAAGTCTAAGGTTATGAATGATATTGCCATTGCAAAATTATTAATGGAATTGGCTGAGCTATTTTCATATAATTTAGGAGATGTTATTGAAACAGTAATGAGCAAAAGGGATAAAAAATAAAGAATTAAAATCAAGCTATTAATAATTAATAAATCATGGATAAAATTACAAATTACAAAAATGCAGCGATGGATTCTCTTTCGGGTATGTGGCCTGAAATATCAAGAGTTTTTATGAATGTTGTTTTCGCATTAGTTGTCTTAATTATTGGATGGTTAGTGGCAAAAATTGTCGTTAAAATCGTTAAGAAAGCACTTAAGCTGGCAAAAGCCAACAAATTAGATGATAAGTTAAATGAAATTGAGTTTATAGAAGGAAAGACGCTCAAATTTGATACCATAAAGATTGTTAGTTCGTTTGTGAAATGGATTATTTATATCATGTTACTTATTATAGTTTCTGATATGCTTGATTTAAAAGTCATTTCAGAACAAATTAGTAACTTCTTAAGTTATTTACCGCAATTGTTTGTTGCTCTTGTCATTTTTACTGGAGGTTTGTTGTTTGCAAACTTTGTTAAAAAGGGATTGAGGTCCTTTTTTGAATCCATGGATTTATCTGGTGCAAAAATTATAAGCCAGATTGTCTTTTTTCTATTGCTTGTTTTTATTTCCATTACAGCTCTAAATCAAGCAGGCGTAGATACCGATATAATCACAAGTAATTTTACAATGATTTTGGCTGCTTTCTTGTTAGCTTTCGCCATAGCCTTTGGGTTAGGAGCAAAGGAAGTTATGAGCAGTTTGTTGAAAACATTTTATACCAGAAAGACGTTTGAAGTAGGAAAGAAGATAGAATTTCAAAATAAAATTTATGAAATTGATGCTATCGAAAATATTTCAGTAGTGTTAAAAAATGAAGAAGGTAAACTTGTTGTACCTGTTAAAGATATCGTAGAAAACCACATTAAGGTTGTAGACTAGATATCTAGGGTTATAGATTAATTATGTCAATTACACGATCTAGTCTACTGGGTTTTCTATAGTCCCTTTCCATGTATTTGGAAAGGGATTTTTTTACCACATTACCTTAATGCCGTGTAAAAATAATCGAATTTTTATAAGAAATACTAGAGAATGTTTAAGTGTATGTAAATGTGACGATTGTGATTAGAAACAGCTGGTTCTATTGAAAGATTAAACTATTTACGTTTGTTTCTCTTGTTATAATTTTTATCACCTCTAGTTTTAGGCTTCTTATATTTAGCCGCAATTTTAAACTTATAAGAACCGCCGAGATTCTCTTTTTTATTTTTATCTTTTTTGTCATGAAATGCTGGTCCTGGAGCATCTTCATCTTGTCGCTGTTTAGTAGGATTGTTACGTTCTCTAATTTGAGGACGCTCTTCTTCAATTAATTGTTTAGAAATTTCAACACCGTCAGGAAAATTAAGTTGCTCAATTTTTATACCCATATAATCTTCAATAGTTTGGAGATCTTCCTGTTCTTTTTCCGTAGAAAACGTAAGGGCATGTCCTTCATGTTCTGCACGACCAGTTCTACCAATACGATGCATATAATTTTCGGGATATTTTGGAGTGTCAAAATTAATAACATGGCTAATGTGTTCTATATCTAATCCACGAGCCATAACATCTGTAGCAATTAAAATACGATGTTCACCAGATCTAAACTGTTCTATACTTCTCAACCTGTAGTTCTGCGTTTTGTTAGAATGAATCACGCAAGATTGATCAGGAATGCGTTCCTCAAGCTCGGCAAAAAGCATATCGGCTAATTTTTTATAAGCCACAAATACGAGCACTTTATTATAGGTGCCAGGATCGTGAAGTAAGTATTCTAAGAGATTAACTTTTGTATAAAAGTTAGTAACGTCATAACGTTGCTGTTTAATATTATGAAGTGGCGTTCCAGATACGGCAATAATAACACGTTGGGGTTTAATGAAGAAATCACTTATTAAATCGTCAACATCTTCAGTCATTGTTGCCGAAAACATAATATTTTGACGACGCTCGGGCAGTACATCAAAAATATTGAGAAGTTGGTGTCTAAAGCCTAAATCTAGCATCACATCAACCTCGTCTATCACTAATTTTTGGATAGACTTTAGTTGTAAAACACGACTTACAGCCAAATCAAATAAACGCCCTGGTGTCGCTACAATAACATCTTGCCCATGTGCAACAGCTTGCTTTTGAGTGTTTATGTTTGTCCCACCATATACGCCTAAAACCCTTAAATTGATATAAGCTGCCAACTTTTCAATTTCATCAACCACTTGTACGACCAACTCTCGAGTAGGTACCAAAACTAAAATTCTAGGATTATCTTGAGTCGAATATTTAAGGTGTCTTAAAATTGGTAGCATGTAAGCAAATGTTTTACCTGTACCAGTTTGTGCAATACCTACAACATCTTTTCCAGATGCCACAACATTAAATGCTTGTGCCTGAATTGGAGTTGGGTATTCAAAACCTAAATCACCCAATGCATTATAAAGTGGTGTGTTTAGATTTAAATCTGTAAAAGAGATTTGCTGTTCCATGGTGCAAAGGTAATTTTTTTACTTCGGAAAAACAGACTTGTTATTGACAGGTTTAATTCGGTTATTTGCATACATTAGTATTGCATTGAGAACACACACTACACATCACATCCCTAACCCTAAAGTTTTTAAGCAGCAACTCCTTATATGGAGTCAGCAATTTGATGAAGTTGTTTGGTTAGATAGTAATGATTATGATCAAAAGTATGCTAGTTATGACGCGGTTTTGGCCGTAGATGCATTTACAGTGTTTCAAACAGATTATTATGACGCCTTTAATCAGTTTAAAGAGTATCAGTCTTCAGTAGATGATTGGATTTTTGGTTATTTTTCTTATGACTTAAAAAATGATGTTGAACACTTGTCTTCTCAAAATTTTGATGGTTTACAATTTCCTGAGTTGTTCTTTTTTCAGCCTAAGAAACTCTTTTTTTTAAAAGGTGATCTTCTTGAAGTACACTATTTAAACGTAGTTGCTGATGACATAGATAATGATTTAAAATCAATAAGTGCTGAAACTTTGTTTAATAACAACACAGCTTCCCTCAAAGGAGAGCAGATAAAAATTAAGCTAAGAATACATAAAGATGAGTATTTTGAAAAAGTGAATACGATGTTGACACATATACACAGAGGAGATATTTATGAAGCCAACTTTTGTCAGGAGTTTTACGCTGAAAATACAACGCTTAATCCCCTTGAAACCTATGACAAACTTAATGCAATTTCAAAACCTCCATTTGCAACGTTTTTTAGAGTATATGACAAGTATTTGTTGTCGGCTTCACCAGAACGATATATAAAAAAAGAAGGTTTAAAGATTACTTCTCAGCCTATAAAAGGGACAGCAAAACGCTCGAAAAATAAAGAAGAAGATGCAAAGTTGAGGCAACAGCTTTCTGAAGATGAAAAGGAGCGTAGCGAGAATGTAATGATTGTTGATTTAGTACGAAATGATCTATCAAAAACAGCAACCAAAGGAAGTGTTAAGGTAGAAGAACTATGCAAGGTGTATACATTTGATCAGGTACATCAAATGATTTCGACAGTGACTTCAAAAGTAAATGAAAGTACACATCCTGTAGATGTGATTAAGACAACCTTTCCAATGGGAAGCATGACTGGAGCACCTAAAATTTCAGCAATGAAAATAATCGAAGATTTAGAAGCAACAAAAAGAGGGCTTTACTCTGGAGCAGTGGGTTATTTTTCTCCTAATGATGATTTCGATTTTAACGTGGTTATTCGCAGTATTTTGTATAATGCAACCAATAAGTATGTATCATATTCAGTTGGAGGAGCAATTACAGCAAAGAGTGATCCTTTAAAGGAGTATGAGGAGTGTTTAGTCAAGGCAAAAGCCATGCGTGAGGTCTTGGAAAATTAAGTTTAGCTTTGCTAACCTTCGGGGACAAAAAATCTGTTGGTATATTTGAATATAATTATAAAATATGATTGACTATTTGTATGGTGCTTTAGTTTAATTGGTTTGGTGCTTTTATTTTTATTTTTATTATAAATTCAATTAATAGTCGTGAATTTGATGTTAGATCGTTTCAACCTACATATAAAAAAGACAATGCCGTTTCTACATGAAGCCAAAATCCTCATTGCTATTTCTGGTGGGTTGGATAGTGTGATGTTAGTGCATTTATGTCATGAACTTAAGTTAAATATAACACTAGCGCATTGTAATTTTAATTTACGTGGTGCCGAGAGCGATACAGATGAAACCTTTGTAATAGCTTTAGCCAATCAACTGGATTTGGAAATCTTTACACAGCATTTTGATACCGAAAATCATGCTAAGCAGCAAAAACTATCTATTCAAATGGCAGCAAGGGAACTGCGTTACAACTGGTTTTCTGATTTAGCCGAAGATTTAAAATTTGATTATATACTTACAGCACATCATGCCGACGATAATCTTGAAACTGTTTTAATTAATCTAACACGAGGAACAGGTTTAAATGGGTTGATTGGCATTCCTGAAGTTAATGGTAATATTGTAAGGCCATTGCTTCCTTTTTCAAGAGAAGAATTAGAAATGTATGCCAGCGACAACAGAATTGAGTGGCGAGAAGATAGTAGTAATACATCCGATAAATATCTACGGAATAAATTGCGTCATCATGTCATTCCTGTTTTAAAAGAAACCAATCCGGAATTATTGTCAAATTTCAGACAAACCATCAGCAATTTAAAGGATACTGTCGATATCGTTGACGATAGAGTCAAGGCTTTCACTGAAAACGCAGTTGAAGGTGAGACCGATAATAATATACAATTTAAAATTTCAGAATTTAAAGAACTGAGTAATCCTAAAGCATATTTGTACGAACTGTTTAATGGTTATGGGTTTTCAGAATGGAATGATGTGACTAATTTACTGGATGCGCAATCGGGTAAACAATTATTTTCAAAAACACACCGACTTTTAAAGGATAGAAATCATCTTATTTTAACCGAAATACCTTCTGAAAGTTTAAATTCATTCGAGATTCGTGAAAACGACTTACACTTTAATATGCCGTTGGGTCAGTTGGTATTTGAAAAAGCTGATACTCCTATAAAAACAGACAGCACTTCTATTTTTGTGGATAAAGATACCTTGACATTTCCTTTGAATTTAAGACAATGGCAAGAAGGTGATGTTTTTTATCCTTCAGGAATGGATGGTAAAAAGAAACTTAGTAAGTACTTTAAAGATGAAAAACTATCTCTCGTAGATAAAGAAAATATTTGGCTACTTTGCTCTAAAGGTGCCATTGTTTGGGTTATTGGAAAACGCGGAGATGAGAGATTTAAAGTTAGAGATAAAACTACCAATATTGTACACATTAAATTAGTACTATGAGAAGCATACAAGGTCAAATAGTTGATATAAAAAACAAGCACATTTTTAAAGGTGAAATTTCTATTTCAGAAGGAAAAATTGTTGCTATAGAAGAGAAAGAACATGATGTAGAACATTATATATTGCCTGGGTTTGTTGATGCTCATATTCATATTGAGAGTTCTATGTTGGTGCCTAGTGAATTTGCGCGTATAGCTGTGAATCATGGAACCGTTGCAACGGTATCTGATCCTCATGAAATCGCAAATGTTTTAGGAATTGATGGTGTTAATTTTATGATTGAGAATGGAAAAAAAACGCCTTTTAAATTCAATTTTGGAGCACCTTCTTGCGTGCCTGCAACTACGTTTGAATCGGCAGGAGCTGTTATAGATTCTGATGGGATTAAACAACTTTTGGCTAATCCCGATATTAAATATTTAGCCGAAATGATGAATTACCCTGGAGTCATATATGATGACGATGAGGTGCTTAAAAAATTAGCTTGGGCCAAACACTATAAAAAACCAATAGATGGTCATGCGCCTGGTGTGCTTGGTGACGATATTACAAAATATATTGCTGCTGGTATTTCTACCGATCATGAATGTTTTACTTACGAAGAAGGCTTAGAGAAGCTTCAAAAAGGAATGAAAATCCTAATTAGAGAAGGAAGTGCTGCTAAAAATTTTGAAGCACTAATTGATTTACTTCCCGAGTATTATGATCATATCATGTTTTGTAGTGATGATAAACATCCAGATGATTTAATTATTAATCATATTAATAAACTTTGCGCAAGAGCTGTCTCTAAGGGGATTGATGTTTTTAAAGTATTACAAGCAGCTTGTATTAACCCTGTTAAACACTATAATCTTGATGTTGGATTACTTGAGGTTGGAGATGAAGCCGATTGCATTGTTGTTGAAAACCTAACAGAGTTTAAGGTGCTTCAAACGTATATAGATGGCCAATTGGTAAGTGAAAACGGTCAATCAAATATAAAACCTATAGACTTTGAAGTGCTTAATAATTTCAACACTCAGAAAAAAGAAGTTTTGGATTTTCGGGTGGCTTCAAACGCAAAACAGATTAGAGTGATTGAGGCTTTAGAAGGGCAGTTAGTTACTAATGAATTAATAGAAAGTGCCAAGGTTGAAGCAGGTAATTTGATATCTAATGTAGAAAAAGATATCCTTAAAATGACTGTTGTTAACCGCTATAATAATGATAAGCCTGCTTTGGCGTTTATTAAAAATTTCGGATTAAAAGAAGGCGCTATAGCATCTTCTGTAGGCCATGATTCTCATAATATAATTGCAGTAGGTGTTTCAGATGAAATGATATGCAAAGCTGTTAATCTTATTATAGAAAATAAAGGAGGAATTTGTGCTGTTTCTGATTCTGAATCCAATATCGTGCCGCTTCCAATAGCAGGAATCATGAGTGATCAAGATGGGGAGACCATTGGAAAGGACTATGCTATCTTAGATTGTAAAGCAAAAACGTTAGGAAGTACTTTAAATGCACCATACATGACATTGTCGTTTATGGCTTTGTTGGTTATTCCTGCGTTAAAACTTAGTGATAAGGGGCTTTTCAATGGCAAGGACTTTAAGTTTGTAAGTTTAGAAGTTTAGATAATTTAATTAAGATTATTATATTTAGAATCTAAACTATTATTAAAAACCTAACTTATGATCATATTTGGAACACGTGGAGTTCGTTCTACAAAAGCTACTGGAAATTTTGATTGCCCACAATGCGAGGCAGATCGCGGCTATAGACATAGAAAAGTGACTCAGTTTTTTACGCTTTATTTTATTCCGTTAATCCCATTAGGAAATAAGGGCGAATATGTGGAATGTAATCATTGTAAAGGAACATTCATTACACGTGTTTTAGATTCTTCTAAATCTACCGATAAAGAGGCATTTATGGCAATGTATGAACAGGCCATTAGACATGTTATGGTTAAAATTATGCTTGCAGATGGTGTTATTGATAATAATGAGAAAGTGGCTGTTCTAGCCATTATCAATAAGTATGGACATAATGATATGTCGTCATTTCAATTAGATGACTATATTAAAGAAGTGCAGGCAGATCGTAGTGATATTTCTACTTACTTGAAACACGTTGGTCCTGCTTTAAATGAGCATGGTAAAGAACTTTTAATTAAATGTGCTTTAGATGTGGCTTATTCTGATGGTCATTTTGACGAATCTGAAAGAAAAATGATTCTTGATATGGGAACTATAATGGAGATGTCTTCGGCTCATATTAAAGGTATTATGGCCGAGTTTGTTGAACAACTCAACTAAGTCTTTATTAAAAATCAACCATCAACCAATCATTTATGAAAAATTCGTTTAGAGAACGTTTAAACTATAAGGCTGAACGTTTTTTAAGTAAAGGCGGTTCGTCTATATTTAAAAGCCTTCTCATTATATTTATTGTCGTTTTTATAGTCCTCGTTGGATTACGTTTATTACTCATACATATTTTTCCAAGCCTCAATTACACAGGTAATGTTTTTAGAGATATATGGGTCACTTTTCTGGAAATGACAGATCCAGGAAATATGAATCAAGATAACGAAGCTCCTACATATCTTAAGGTGCTAACAGTACTTTCGGGTTTAACTGGTGTCATTTTACTGTCTATGCTAATTGGTTTCATAACTACGGCTTTAGATACCATGCTATATGATTTCAGAAAAGGAAGAGGCAAAGTCATAGAAAACAATCATACCATAATTTTAGGTTGGAATGAACGCGTTGTTGATGTTATACGAGAACTTATTTTAGCAAACGAAAGTGAATCTAAGGCTTCAGTGGTTATTTTATCTGGAGAGGATAAAGAAACCATGGATAATCTAATCACAAAGCGTCTTCCTGATATGATGACTACTGAGGTCATTACAACTCAAGGTGATTACGCAAATATAAACGAGTTAAAGCGTATAAACCTAGAGCAGGCGAGATCTGTCATTATTTTAGCTAATTGCTCAGAAAGTGCTACAATTGACAAAAAAGTAGCTAGTGATGTGCAATCTGTTAAGTCGATTTTAGCCATTACTGCATGTCAAAATGGAACGAATGAATTACCTATAATTGCTGAAATATTTACGAAAGAAAAAAGAGATATCATAAGTTTCTTCGAGGACGATAATATTATTGCTATTGATAGCTGGAATATCATGGGTAAACTACTTATTCAGACATCTTTAACTAGTGGGTTAGACACTGTTTATAAAGAGATTTTGTCTTTTGATGGTTGCGAGGTCTATTTCTACGAGGATCACTGGAATAATGTCTTATTTAGTGATTTGAGCTATTATTTAAAGGATGGGATTCCTCTAGGGATTTACTCTGATGAAGACGGGTTAGTTTTGAGACCTCCAAAAGAAACCGTTGTCAAAGATGGCGATAGTGTCGTTATTTTAGCTGAAGACGACTCTACAATAGCTTATGAAAATAAACAATATTATTTTCCAAATAAAGACAAGAGAATTATAGATAAACGTTTAGAACAAGAGAAAAAACGTATTCTTATTTTAGGCTGGCACAAAGTGGCCGAAGTATTTATTGAAGAAGCAACAGATTACTTGTTAGAAGATTCTGATTTTGATATTATGTTTAATGGGCCAACCGATGAATTAAAAGATACCATAACAGAGATTTCTTCAGAATTTTCAGATTTTAATATTAAACTGCATGATGCAAATCCATTGGATTTAAAGAGTGTAGAGGCTATGAATCCTGGAAGTTATAATACAATAGTTATTCTTTCTCAAAGTATGGAAGAACAATCTGCCGATAAAATTGATTCAGACACCTTGATTATCTTATTGTTGTTACGAAAAGTAGTAAGTGAAGACGATGGTTTGCATATTATTACGCAGGTTTTAAATTCTGAGAATCAAGAAATAATAACGCAAACTAATGTGGATGATTTTATTATTAGTAACAAGTTAATCACGATGATTCTGGCACAATTGAGTGAAGAATCTTTAATGAAGACTTTTTATGACGATATCTTTTCTGAAGATGGCAGTGAGATTTATGTCAAGCCTGTCAGTTTGTATTTTGACACATTTCCACAGAACATCAAATTTGCAGATGCCATATTTTGTGCACAGCAAAGAGATGAAATATGCTTAGGTATTAGAAAAGGAGCACAGTGTAAATCACTCGAAGATAATTTTGGCATTGTTTTAAATCCAGATAAAAATATGGATATTGAATTCAACGAAAATGATTTCCTAATCGTGTTAAGCGAGGACGAATTATAGAATCATCAAAATAATGATGTAAACCAATGTGATATTGCCGATAAGAAGGCCGAGATTTCTCTAATAACTGGAAGATCATAATTGATGCCTTTACCAATTGAATACGCAACAAAAACGATATAAAGTGTAATAAGTAATTTGGCATGTGATCGCTTTATTCCTTTTTTTGCAAACACAAAAATTAAAAACACCACTATGGTTAGGAGAAGTAATAATACCCTAAGCTGTCCTACGTTTTCTATAGTTTCGGCACTCATTTCTATAGGACCATAAATTAGTGTAAATAGAAAAAGAGGGAACCCTAACGCAAAGCATACATCAAAAATGTTACTTCCTAAGGCATTTGCAACGGCATCATCATAATTCCCTTTCATGGCATCTTTATACGAAATTATAGTATCTGGTACACTCGTTGCTGCAGAGGCTAATACTACAGATACAAAATATATTGGCATACCAATAGCAGTACCAAATTGCTCGCAGGCTTCAACTAGCCAAAAACATGCTATTCCAATAAAAAACACTGAGATAACTAATAATAAAATAGCTTTAGTTGTATTAATTTTAGAATCGCCAAGAATGGTTGTGGCTAAATCGCCCTTAAAAAGTGCTATGGTTCTATTGCCACCATCGGCTTCTTCTTCGTACTCATTTTCTACATCTCCAGACCCCTGACTTAATAGCATGTAACTCACATATACAATGTATAGAAGCATCAAAGTTAATCCATGACCCCAATTTAAAGAGGTCCCAGTAATAACAAATATTAAAGCTAATTCGGCTAGTATTAATGCAATACCATCGCGTAAGATTACTTTTTGAGAAATTTCAATTTTTGACGAAATCCCTTTTCCTATGACCACCAAAATAACAACAGCTGGAATGATCATTGCATTAAAAACAGCACTTCCAGCAGTTGTTCCAATACCTCCAGAGAATCCATCCTTATCTTTTAGTACAAATAGAAAAAACAATGTCGTGAAAAGTTCAGGTAAACTACTTCCTATTGCATTAATAGTCGCGCCTTTAATCCCTTCTTTCATATGTCGACCTAAATAGTTAGAAGCCATTTCAAAACCATCACAAGCGCGCCAAATAACAACACAAGTTATAAGAATTAAACCAAGAGAAGAGAGCATTGCCATAGATTAAAATTGTTTGGCAAATTTAAACTAATAAATGAGATTAACTTTTATTTTAATTCATCTAATCTTAAATTAGGCTTTCAATAAATTTAGAATAGATTATCTTTAAACATTAAAAATCACCAGCCAGTATGAAACGATTAATTTTTCTTGTATTTATAGCAAGTACACTTATAAATTGTAAGCATTCCGAAACGTCTGAAGTAAAAGACATTGAAAAGGAAAAAGTAGAAAATACTTATGTAAAAGATAACTACGATAAAAAAGAGGTGATGATAGAAATGCGTGATGGCATAAAGCTTCACACAACCATTTATACACCAAAGAACGCTTCTAAAGCATATCCCATATTATTAAAACGCACGCCTTACAGTTGTAAGCCTTATGGCGAAAATGAATTCAGCGAAAAAATTGGACCAAATAAGTACCTTATGGAAGAAGGTAATATCATGGTGTATCAAGATGTGAGAGGCCGTTGGAATAGTGAAGGCGTTTATGATAACATGAGGGCTTTTATTCCAAATAAAACAGGCACTCAAACAGATGAGGCAAGTGATACATATGACACGATAGAATGGCTCATTAATAATGTTGATAACAATAACGGAAATGTGGGCACATATGGTATTTCTTATCCAGGATTTTATGCCACATACTCTGTGCTATCTGGTCATCCTGCGTTAAAAGCTGCTTCGCCACAGGCTTGTATAGGTGATTTCTATTTTGATGATTTTATTCATAATGGGGCTTTTTTATTGAGCTATTGGAGAGCTACTTCGGTTTTTGGTTATATGAAAGAAACACCTACAACAGAGGCTTGGTATGAATTCCCAGATATAGGTACAGAAGATCAGTATCAGTTCTTTTTAGATGCAGGACCATTAAGCAATCTTGATAAATATTATGACGAAGACAATGTATTTTATGAGCAGATAAAAGCGCATCCAAATTATGATGAATTCTGGCAGAGCAGAGGAATCATACAACATTTAAAAGATATTAAACCCGCAACGCTTATTGTTGGTGGTTTGTTTGACGCCGAAGATTTGTATGGGCCATTCAATACTTATTCGAGTATTGAAAAGAATAGCGATAACTTTAATGCCGTAGTGTTCGGGCCTTGGAGTCATGGTGATTGGGCAAGAACAAAAGAACGACAAGTGATTGGTAATATTTATTTTGGAGATAACATTTCAGATTACTTTCAGAAAGATATCGAAACTCCTTTCTTTAACCATTTCCTTAAAGGTGATGCCAACGGAAAAGTAGATTTGCCAGAAGCTCATATGTTTGATACAGGTAAGATGGAATGGGTGAGTTTTGAAACTTGGCCTCCTGCAAATACAAGTAAAGAAAGCTATTTTATGCAGCCCTATGAACGTTTGACCAAACGCGCTAATCGCATGATAGCAACATCCGATTTTGTTAGTGATCCTAAAAAGCCAGTTCCGTATTCTGAAGATATCAAAGTGGTGTTTACACCACGTAAGTTTATGACAGACGACCAGCGTTTTGCTGCTAGACGCCCAGATGTTTTAGTGTTTGAGACCGAAATATTAGAGGATGATATTACCCTTGCTGGAGATATTTTAGCGAAACTTAATGTGTCTACAACAGGAACTGCAGCAGACTGGATTGTAAAAGTGATTGATGTGTTTCCACCTGATATCGAAACACCTGAAGACAATGAAGATGTGCAAGATCATTTAAAACTTAGCAATTATCATATGCTCGTTAGAAGTGAAACTATTAGAGGTCGTTTTAGAAATAGTATGAGTAGCCCTGAGCCTTTCGTTCCTAATAAGAAAACAGCTGTAAATTTAGAACTTCAGGATGTGTTTCATACGTTCAAAAAAGGACATAAAATTCAGGTGCAAATTCAAAGTACGTTTTTCCCTTATATAGATGCAAATCCACAAACTTATGTAGACAATATCTTTGAGGCAAAAGAAGAAGATTTTAAGGCGCAAACTCATAAGGTTTATAACGATTCTTCAATCGAGTTCACGGTTTTAAAATAACTAACGCTTAATGCCAATAGTAGAGTCAACTTTTAAGTCTCCGTTTTTGTTTAAAAACGGGTTTCTTGCTACAGTGTATTCTGGTTTATTCCGAAAGGTTAAGGGACTTACACAAGAGCGCGAACGCATAGACACTCGCGATAACGATTTTTTAGATTTGGATTGGAGTTATGCCAATGATAATTCTAATGCCGTCATTATTCTACTTCATGGGTTAGAAGGACATGGGCAGCGACCTTATATTACAGGCCCAGCAAAACTCTTTAATCAAAATAGTATAGATGCAGTAGCAGTAAATTTTAGAGGGTGTAGTGGAGAGGATAATAGATTTTATAATAGTTATCATTCTGGAGCAATAAATGATCTTGATGATGTTGTACAACATTGTATTAAACAAAAAGGGTATTCTAAAATTTATATTAAAGGCATTAGTTTAGGCGGAAATATCACACTCAAATACTTAGGTGAGAAAAGAGATATTCCAAGTCAGGTGAAAGCTGCAATTGCCGTTTCTGTTCCTGTTCATCTCATAAGTTCTTCGGTAGAATTGCATAAGTTGAAGAACAAGGCTTTTGCTAATCGCTTCTTAAGACACCTTCTTGATAAGCTCAAGAAAAAAGCAGAAAGATTTCCAGACAAAATAACTCATGAGTCCTTAAAATCCATTAAAACCTTACGTGATTTTGATGAAGTCTATACGTCTAAGGCACATGGATTTAAAAATGCACAAGACTATTATGAGCAATGTAGCAGTCTACAATTTTTAAAGCACATAAATACACCTACATTGCTTATTAATGCACTTAATGATTCTTTCTTAACACCAGAATGTTTTCCAATTAAAGAAGCGAAAGAAAATGAAAATATTTATCTAGAAATGCCAGAGCATGGAGGGCATGTAGGTTTTATTCAAAAAGGGAACATATATTACAATGAAAAACGTGCTTTTGACTTCATAAAAAAAATAAACTTAACCAGCACTCAGAGCCTTTAAACTTAAAAAGTTTTTGTAAATTTAAGTTCTCCCTTATAATACTAATTAATAGATTATTAATCTTTTAAATCATTACTTATGAAAACAATTAATACTATTAATGGTATTGCTTTGCATTATGCAAGATTACCGCAACATCCATACGGAACTATAGGAAAACAGCAGGACTTTAAAGTTGAAAATGACTTTCTTGAAAAACTCAAAACTGCTTTCGATGAAGTATTTGCACATTGTCCTTTAGGAAAGCCTAATGTTATTACAAGTGCAGGGATATTGGTTAACAAACCAGGACAGCATGGTTTAGGAAAAGCCTTTGATTTAGACGCTGTTTTTTGGGATGATTTCACTTTAATTACCAATAATTTTATTCATCATAAAGAACTGTACTTAGGCATGGAATCGTTTTTACGAAAACACTTTGGTATTGTACTTAATCATTTGTATCCAAACCATGCCGATCACTGGCATTTTGATACAAGTGTTATCGTTGATTATCATGAGTCTTCCCAATCTGAAACATTATACTTACAAATGGTGCTTAGATATATCTACGGAAAATCAATTATTATAGATGGTGTCTCAGGACCTCAAACCAGAGCCGCAACTAGAGAAGTGTTTGAGAGATTAAATATTAGCACACCTATCACAACGAAAGTAAACTACTTGAAATTTTTAGACCTTACTGGTAAGATTGCGTTTAAACTTAGTGAAGATAAAGTTACACCTTTACAGTTGCTGGATAATTTAGAAACTGTAGTTGAGGGCTTACCAGTAACGAGTAAACATGCCGTAAGCCAAGCTTTAAACTCCTTTTTAATGCATGAAGACACGTCGAGTTGGCTTAATGGAATTACAGAGAATCACAATTTAGAAACGATTATTGATGGTGTAATTGGCTAGTAATTACTTGGTTTATGTGTGCTTTGGAAATTAATAACTGATTTAGGTTTTTTGATAATTATTCAATGTAGGTTTTAAATAATTAATGATACCTCAGCAAAACCTTTGTTTTAATATATATTTCATATATTTGATTAGAGTGTGATTAAAAATCCGCAATGTTATATTGTGATTTTTATGGCATTCTTATTTTTTGTTTAAATATTAATAAAATTAATCTGATAAGCTGATGATGAATGTGAGTGATACACTTTCCGAAGTAAAAAATTATATTAACGGTAAATTTGAAAGAAATGGACAAAATTCAATGGATGTTTTAAGTCCGTTAGATGGTAGTAAAATTTCTTCAATACCAATGTCTACAACTCAAGATGTTGATGCTGCAGTGAAAGCGGCACAGAACGCATTTCCCAAATGGTCAGGAATGACCTTTAAAGAACGTGTTCAAATATTCTTTAGATATAGAAATCTATTAGAGCAACACATTGACGAACTTACAAATTTAGTACAACTCGAAAACGGTAAAACCTACGGTGAAGCTAAAGCAGAAGTTGAGAAAAGCATGGAGTTATGTGAATTTGCCGTGTCTATGCCTCAAATTGTTGTTAATGAAGTACAAGAAGTGAGTAAAGGTGTAGAATGCCGAATAGAACGCAAACCTTTAGGAGTTGTGGCGTCTATTACACCCTTTAACTTCCCTAATATGGTGCCGCACTGGACGATTCCTAATGCCTTGGTTTTAGGAAACACCATGGTTATGAAACCATCAGAATTGGTACCATTAAGTACCGTTCGAATGGCAGAACTTCTTAAAGAAGCTGGGCTTCCTGATGGTGTTTTTAACATTGTAAATGGAGGCAAAGATGTCGTTGAAGCTATTTGTGATCATCCAAAAATTGAAGCAGTTTCATTTGTAGGATCTACAAAGGTTGCTAAAATTGTATACAAAAGAGCAACGTCTAATTTGAAACGCTGTGTGGCTCTTGGTGGCGCTAAAAACCATCTTTTAGTATTGCCTGATGCAAATCCAGAAATGACTGCATCTAATGTAGTGGCTTCTATGTCTGGTTGTGCAGGACAACGTTGTATGGCTGCCTCTGTAATGGTTGGCGTAGATAAAGTGCAGCACATTATTGATCGTATGGTTGATGAGGCTAAAACCATTGTTCCTGGTGATAATCTGGGTTCTGTTATAACGGCAGAAGCTAAAGAACGTATCGAAGGTTATATTGATGAAGCTGAAAGAAACGGGGCTAAAATATTAGTAGATGGACGCCATGCCACAGTGCCTGGTAAGGAGGGCGGTTTTTATGTTGGACCTACAATTATAGATTATGTGACAACAGATATGTCTGTAGCTCGGGAAGAAATTTTTGGTCCAGTCATTTCAATTATTCGCGCTAAAGATTTAGATGAAGCGATTAAAATTGAAAACGGTTCTAATTATGGAAATGCCGCTGCCGTCTTTACCCAAAGTGGAGGCTTGGCTAAACAAGTAATGGAGCGCGCAAGCGCTGGAATGATTGGTGTTAATATTGGAGTTCCAGTGCCTCGTGAACCTTTTTCTTTTGGTGGTTGGAACGAATCTAAATTTGGTGTAGGTGACATTACTGGTCGTAGTTCAATCGAATTTTGGACACAAAATAAAAAGACCACAACGAAGTGGAACCCTGAAGCACAAACCAATTGGATGAGTTAATTAAATTGTTAAAGTAAATTATTTTAACTCATTATTAATCAATATTTTATATTTAATGAATAATAATCAAATTATAAAAGATAATTTAGATTACACTTTATTTTCTTGGGGAAAACAAGGTGGGCTAAATCCAATAAATGCATCTCATGCAAAGGGCTCATATGTGTATGATAGAGATGGTAAAAAATACTTAGACTTCACATCTCAACTAATGAATGTCAATATTGGACATGGTGATCAACGAATTACAGAAGCTGTGGCTAGACAAATGAAAGAGGTAAGTTATGTTTATCCTGGAATGGCTACAGATGTGAGAGGAAAACTTGGAAAAAAAATTGCAGAGATTACACCTGGAAACTTAACAAAAACATTCTTCACTCTTGGAGGAGCAGAAGCCATTGAGAATGCAATTAAATTGGCTAGAATGTATACAGGGCGGCATAAAATTATTACGCACTATAGAGCATATCATGGCGCAACTTATGGTGCAATTACTGCAGGAGGAGATCCTAGACGATTTCCTGTTGATAGTCAGGCCATGCCTAATGTAGTGCATGTAGAAAACCCTTATGCTTACCGTTGTCCATGGAATTCTTCTTCAATGCAAGAATGTGGAGAAAGGGCATTAGCGCATTTAGAAAGGGTCATTCAATTTGAAAACCCCGATAACGTTGCGGCTATACTATTTGAAGGCGAATCTGGTTCTTCAGGATGTTTAAAATATCCTCCTATGTACTTAAAACGTGTTCGTGAACTTTGTGATACCTATGGTATTATGATGATTGATGATGAGGTCATGAGTGGTTTTGGACGTACTGGTAAAATGTTTGGAATTGATCATCATGGTGTGACACCAGATTTTATGTGTCTTGCTAAAGGATTGACTTCAGGATATTTACCGTTAGGCGGACTTGTAGTAACCGATGAAATTGCAGAATATTTTAATGAGGTTCCTATGACAATTGGACTAACATATTCAGCGCATCCAACACTATGTGCGGCCGCTCTAGAAAATATACGAATTATAGAAGAAGAAGACTTAGTTAATCGTGCCGCTGAAATGGGACAATACATTGAAACGGAAGTGGAAAAATTAAAAATGAAACATCCGTCAATTGGTGACTTTAGAAATACAGGATTATTAGGTTGCATGGAACTCGTTAAAAACCGAAATACTAAGGAACCCACAACACCTTGGAATGCTAAGCCAAGTGAAATGGAACCAACACTTAGGATGGCTTCAAAAATTAGAGAATTAGGAATGTTCACATTCGTAAGATGGAATTGGATTTTTATTGCTCCTCCTTTAAATGTAACCAAAGAGGAAGTAGATGAAGGTTTAAAAATTATTTCTCAAGCTATTGCTATTGCTGACGAATACTGTAATTAATTTATGAGTAAAGATATAGTAGAATTACAAGAAGACGTTTCTAGTTCGCCTTTATATAGTAAAGATCTTGCACCTGTACCACTAAATCAAAGAACCTGGAGTAAATGGCATTTGGCCGCTATTTGGGTTGGTATGGCTGTTTGTATTCCTACATATCTCTTGGCTTCATATATGATTAAAACGGGTTTAAATTGGATTGAAGCACTCTTAATCATTGGTGTAGCAAATTTAATTATTACCATTCCAATGGTACTTAATGGACATGCTGGTGTAAAGTATGGTGTGCCCTTTCCTGTAATTGGGAGATCGTCATTTGGAATTAAAGGCATTCATATTCCTTCTGTAATTAGAGGTTTGGTTGCCTGTGGATGGTTTGGTGTCAATACTTGGTTGGGTGGAATGGCGATGTATTCAATATTTATTGCTATTTCAGGGACTGAAGCGGCAATCGGGCTTTCTGTCGGTCAGTTCGTGTGTTTTGGAATCTTTTGGCTTTTTAATATGTTTTTCATTTGGAAGGGAACAGAGAGCATCAAGTGGCTGGAAGAATATTCTGCTCCAATTCTCATTATAATGGGCTTAATATTAATTGGATGGGGATATTCGAACGCTGGTGGATTTGGAATTGTATTAGAGCAAGGAAAACAATTAGAAGTTCCGGTTGCTGAAATTTATCATAATGAACAAAGCGCCAAAAATAACTTCATACATATTAATCCAATTAAAGATAAACAAGGTGTTGCCAAAGCAAAGGAATACCAACTGATATTAAATGGAAATGGGTTAGGTTGGAACAGGCTTTCTGAAACAGATGTGGCAATTGGAGAGGTTAAGACAAGCGATACCTATGAGATTCAATTAAGAAATGATGTAACAACATCTTCAATTGCAAGTGTATCAACAAGAGTAGATAAGGCTTCTTTTGGAAGTAAAATTTGGAAATATCTTATTTGGTTGACCGCAATGCTTGGATTTTGGGCAACTATGTCTTTAAGTATTGCCGATATTACAAGATATTCGTCATCACAAAAAGCTCAAGTACAAGGTCAATTTATAGGCTTGCCCGGTACAATGATGTTATACTCATTTGTTGGCATTTTTGTAACCTGCGCGGCAGTAATAAATTTTGATGATATTCTAATAGCCAACGATGCGCCTTGGGACCCCATTGCTTTACTTGCAAAGTTTGATAGTGTTTGGGTTGTGGTAATTGCTCAAGTTTTTATGATCATAGCTACATTAAGTACAAATATTGCAGCAAATGTAATTGCACCAGCAAATGCGTTTTCTAATATATTTCCTAAAAAAATAAGTTTTAGAGGTGGAGGTTTTATTACTGGAATCATAGGAATTTTAATTTTTCCGTGGTTATTGCTAAATGAGATTCAAGGTTTGCTAATTGATGTTAGTGCTGTTTTGGGACCTGTTTTGGCAATTTTAGTTTGTGATTATTACCTCATTAGAAAGAAACAAATTCAAATTGTAGACCTCTATAAGGAAGACGGAGTTTATGCATATGGAGGAAGCGGAATAAATAAAGCTGCAATTTTCTCATTAATTATAGGAGCATTTGTTGCAATAGGCGGAAAATGGATTCCTGCAATGAGTTCCCTTTATGCCATTTCATGGTTTTCAGGGTTTATAATTTCATTTGTATTGTACTATCTATTAATGAAAAAAAAGCGTTAGGATGATTACGAAATACATCATATTATTCCTTTATTTTTCAATTCTTTTTTTAATTGGATACGTTGCCTCTAAAAAAATTAAAACGACCAAGGATTATTATGTAGGTGGAAAAAAATTAAACTTTTGGGTTGTTGCTTTTTCGGCAAGAGCTACAGGAGAATCGGCTTGGTTGCTATTAGGACTTACCGGTTTAGGAGCCATGGTTGGTGTTTCGGCTTTTTGGGTTGTGCTTGGAGAAGTAATTGGAGTAACAGTCTCCTGGTTTTTTATGGCCGAAAAATTCAAAAAACTCTCCGATGGTTACAATTCAATAACAATCCCAGATTATCTAGTAAGTCGATTTAAATCTAAAACGAATACACTGCGAATTGTTGCAGCAACAGCTTTGTCATTATTTGTCATCATTTATGTAAGTGCCCAAATTGATGCTACAGGTTCTGCTTTTGAATCATTTCTAGGTTGGAATTATTTTACAGGAGCAATCGTAGGCTTTTTTATTGTTTTAACCTATATTTTTTCGGGCGGTTTTGTGGCTGTTGCTTGGTCTGATTTATTTCAAGGACTTATCATGCTTTTAGGGTTGGTTGGATTACCATTGGTTGCTTATTATTCAATATCCTCCGATGTTTCAATCACCCAGGGATTACTAGCCTTAGACCCTTCGTTTTTAAATATTTGGGGTGAAGGTGGCTTTAACCTTATAAATTTCTTTACGATATTAGGATTTTTATGCATTGGCTTAGGTTTTATGGGATCTCCTCAGTTGTTCGTGAGATTTATGTCTATAAAGAGCACTGCCGAAATAAAAAAAGGAAGATGGGTGGCTGTAGTTTTTACGATACTAACAGATTCTTGTGCAGTACTTATTGGGATTTTTGGACGGTATCTTCTAACATCTGTAGATGCAGATCCAGAAGTGGTTTTAGGTAATGGTGCACAAAATGTGCTTCCTCTTTTGGTCGAAAGAATAATGCCACTTACTTTAATTGGAATCTATATAGCAGCGGTTTTATCGGCAATCATGTCTACTATAGATTCGTTGCTGGTTGTTGCTTCTAGTGCGATATCTAGAGATTTTTATCAGCAAATATTTAAACCCAATAAAACTGAAAAACAGCTCGCTAGAACATCAAAAGTTATCACATTTTTATTAGCAATATTCGCTCTATTAATAGCAATGCTTGTGGCCGTCACAACACCAGAAAGAACAATTTTTTGGTTTGTTATTTTTGGTTGGTCTGGCATTGCAGCCACGTTTTGCCCGACTATTATTTTATCGTTGTTTTGGAAAGAGTTCAATGAAAAAGGTGCAATTGCTTCTATGATAACTGGCTTTTTATCAGTTCCCCTTTTCAAGTTCGGATTTACCTCTTTGGAAACAATAGGCGTCTATTTCGAGAAACTTGGGGAATTAGGACCATCATTTGTTTTGGCAATAATCGTTGGAATTGTTATAAGCAAAATTTCAGCCAAAAAAGAACCAATAAGTCAGGGAAATAGTGACAATACTAATTAAAAACACGTAAATTTAAGACAAAGATTAATTTATAAAAGCAATACTGAAAATGTCAATTTTAATAAAAAATGGTCGAGTTGTTACTGCATCAGAAACTTATATTGCTGATGTATATACCGAAGATGAGAAAATAGTTGCTATTGGAAAAGATTTAAATTATAAAGCAGATAAAGTGATTGACGCTACCAACAAACTGGTGTTTCCTGGTGGGATTGATCCGCACGTACATCTTGATATGCCATTTATGGGCACATATTCTAGTGATGATTATGAAACGGGTACAAGGGCGGCATTGCATGGCGGTACAACTATGGTTATAGATTTTATATTGCAAACTCAGGGTGATACGCTTCACAATGCATTAAAGACTTGGCAGCAAAAATCAAATGGAAAGGCTATTGGAGACTACTCATACCATATGGCTGTGACCGATTTTAATACTAATGTAGCCAAAGAAGTTATAGACATGATTGAGAATGAAGGGATTTCTTCTTTTAAAACGTTTATGGCTTATAAAGGTGCATTAATGATTGATGATGGTCAAATGGTGCAACTCATGAAGGTTGTAAAAAAACATGGTGGTTTGGTAACAGTGCATGCTACTAATGGTGATATGATAGATTCGTTAATCGCTAAAAATAGAGCGCAAGGAAACTTATCGCCATTGTATCATTATTTGTCCCAGCCAGAAGTAACCGAGGCCGAAGCATCCGCACGTTTTGCTGATATGTTAAACTATACAGGCTGTCCTGGTTATATTGTTCATATGACATGCGAAGGTGCTTTAAACGCTGTTAGAAAAGCAACCCAGCGTAATCAGAAGGTTTTTGTAGAAACTTGTACACAATATTTAATGCTTGACGCATCGCTCTACGAAAATGACTTTGAAGGTGCAAAATGGGTTATGAGCCCACCTTTACGTGAAAAGAAAGATCAGGAAGCACTTTGGTCAGGAATTAATCAGGGTTTGGTTCAGGTGGTAGGAACAGATCATTGTCCTTTTATGTGGGAACAAAAGAAAATGGGTAAAGATGATTTTTCAAAAATACCTAATGGGCATCCAGCTATTGAGCATCGTATGGAATTATTGTTTTCCGAAGGTGTACACAAAGAAAAAATTTCACTAACTAAATATGTTGAAGTAAGTTCTACGAATGCAGCAAAAATCTTTGGTATGTACCCTAGAAAAGGAACGATAGCTATTGGCAGTGATGCAGATATCGTCATATTCGATCCTAAGAAGGAACATACTATTTCAGTCGAGACCCACCATATGAACTGTGATTACTCAAGTTATGAAGGTCAAAAAGTCAGGGGAAAAACGGAAACGGTAATTTTAAGAGGGCAAGTCGCTATTGAAAATGAAGAATGCCTTTTAAGTGCAGGGCACGGACAATTTATTCCACGAGGAAAAACATCAAAAACAGTAATTTAGAAAGATATATTATGCCAAGAAAAGTAAAGTCAGGATTGATACAAATGAGCCTTCCAATGACGGAAGGAGAAGGAACCATTCAAGAAATTATGGATGCGATGTATGATAAGCATATTCCATATATTGAAGAAGCAGGACGACAAGGGGTTCAAATATTATGCTTGCAAGAAATATTCAACACGCCGTATTTCTGTCCAGGACAAGATAAAAAATGGTATGAATCTGCAGAGCCGGTTCCTGGTCCAACAACTGAAAAAATGCAAGTATTAGCGAAGAAACATAATATGGTAATTGTAGTACCAATTTATGAAAAGGAATCACCTGGTGTGTTGTATAATACAGCAGCAGTAATTGATGCTGATGGAACCTATTTAGGTAAGTATAGAAAAAATCATATTCCACATACAACAGGGTTTTGGGAAAAGTTCTTCTTTAAACCTGGAAATATGGGATACCCAGTGTTTCAAACTAAGTACGCTAAAGTTGGTGTTTATATCTGCTATGATAGGCATTTTCCTGATGGAGCAAGAGCCTTAGGCTTAAATGGAGCAGAAATCGTTTATAATCCGTCGGCAACAGTGGCTGGATTGAGCGAATATCTTTGGAAATTGGAACAACCTGCTCATGCGGCGGCTAATGGTTATTTTATGGGATGTATAAATCGTGTTGGTGAAGAGAAACCATGGAACTTAGGAAAGTTTTACGGACAATCCTATTTTGTGGATCCCAGAGGACAAATATTTGCTGAGGCATCACGCGATGATGACGAATTGCTCGTTGCCGAATTTGATTTAGATCTTATAGAGGAAGTAAGATCTACATGGCAATTTTTTAGAGATAGACGCCCAGAAACTTATGGTAGATTAACAGATTTATAGAATATGGCAGAATATAAAAGACCAACAACAAAAGCGGAATTCGATAAGAATTTCAAACAGAAGAAACCCTTAATGAACGATACTGAGGCGTATTACGAAGCATCACGTTGTTTATTTTGCTATGATGCACCATGCGTTCAAGCATGTCCTACAAGTATCGACATTCCATTGTTTATAAAGCAAATCCATACAGATAATATTACTGGAGCATCTAAGACCATTTTTGATGCTAATTGGTTAGGTAATGCATGTGGTGTTGTATGTCCAACAGGCGTATTGTGTGAAGGTGCTTGCGTATATAATCATCAAGATGTGCCTCCAATTCAAATAGGTAGACTTCAAAATTATGCTACAAATACATCAATAGATTCCAAAAAAGAGCTATTTAAGGCAGGTCAATCTAATGGTAAAAAGATCGCAGTTATTGGGGCTGGACCAGCAGGAATTGCATGTGCTTGTGAAGCCCGCACTTTAGGTTATGATGTAGATATTTTTGAAGCTAAAGAAAAACCATCTGGATTAACAGTTTATGGTATTGCGCCTTATAAGATTACAAATGAAGAAGTCTTGAAGGAAGTTGCATATCTGCAAGATCAACTGGGGTTTCATATAAAATACAATAATGCCATTACGTCAAAAAATGAATTGGCAGCGCTCGAAACGAAGTATGATGCTATTTTTATTGGTGTTGGTTTAGGAGCAACGCGACATTTAGGATTGGATGGGGAAGATAAAAAAGGCGTTGTTGGTGCGGTTGAGTTTATTGAAGAATTGAGAATGAAGCATCACGAGGTTAAAGTGCCTGCCAAAGTTGTTGTTATTGGTGGTGGAAATACGGCTATGGATGCTGCTTCCGAAGCCGCTAGAATGGGAGCACGTAAAACAGTTCTGGCTTATAGAAATTCTAAAGAAAACATGGGAGCTTATGGTTTTGAATATGACCTCGCGATTAGTGCTGGTGTTGATAGTTTGTTTAATGTGACACCAATTGCAATTGTAGGTAATGGAACTGTTGAAGGTGTAAAATTTGCTAAAACAGAACTCATTGAAGGTAAGCTACAAACGAATATGAATAACACATTTGTTGTACGTTGTGATCTGGTTATTAAGGCTACTGGACAGGCAAAACAAGGCCACTTGTATAGCTTAATAGATGGCCTAGACATAGATAATAAAACTAGAATTATAATTAACAATGAGTTTCAAACATCAAATCCCCAGTATTTTGCTGGAGGAGATGCTATAAATGGAGGAGCTGAGGTTGTTAACGCTGCGTACGATGGAAAAATGGCTGCTCAAGGCATTCACAATTGGTTAAACAAATAGAATAAGGATTGTCATTCGATATTTGATATGGAATAGACACACATAATAATATAGATTTCTGCTTTCGCAGGAAAGTCAAAAGAAGCAAATAATATGATTGATTTATCAATAAATTTCGGAGGAATAAAAGCACCAAACCCTTTTTGGTTAGCGTCGGCACCACCAACAAACTCAGGCTATCAAATTATGAAAGCATTTGAAGCGGGTTGGGGAGGAGCTGTATGGAAAACTTTGGGCGTTCCAGTTGTGAATGTTTCAAGTCGCTATGGTTCTGTGAATTATAGAAATACCAGAATGATGGGTTTCAATAATATTGAACTTATTACAGATAGACCTTTGGCCGACAACTTAAGAGAAATTGAGGAGGTTAAAAAATATTTCCCTGACCATGCGGTTATTGCGTCTTTAATGGTAGAAAGCAGAGCCGAATGGGAACAAATTATAAAAGACGTTGAAAATGCCGGAGCAGACGGCATTGAACTTAATTTTGGTTGTCCACATGGAATGTGTGAACGCGGAATGGGTTCTGCAGTTGGTCAAGAACCAGATGTTTTAAAAACGATTGTTGGTTGGGTCAAGGAGGCTGCTAATATTCCTGTAATCACAAAATTATCACCAAATATTTCGCATATCACAGATCCTGGACTAGCTGCAGTTGAGGGAGGAACAGATTCTATTTCATTAATAAATACAATTAAGAGTATTGTGGGCATTGATTTAGACTCATATGCTCCATATCCTATTGTTGATGGTAAAGGAACTAATGGAGGTTACTGCGGACCAGCGGTTAAGCCTATTGCAATGCACATGCTCAAAGATTTAGCGCAACATCCTGAAATAAGTAAAGTGCCACTATCAGGTATTGGAGGTATTGAAACTTGGCGTGACGTTGTGGAGTTTATTTTACTCGGGGCAACTTCTGTTCAGGTGTGTACTGCTGTAATGCATTATGGTTTTGGAATAGTACGTGAAATGGAAGCAGGTTTGCGTCAATTTATGGAAGATAAAGGATACAATACTATTTATGATTTTGCTGGCAAGGCGTTGCCTAATGTAACCGAATGGAAACACTTGAATTTAAAACATAAAGTAGTTGCTGAAATAAATGCCGATAAGTGTGTTGGATGTGATCTATGTTATATTGCTTGTGATGATGGTGCACATCAGGCTATAGCACTATCTGATGATCCTACCAATAGGATTCCTAGTATCATTGAAGAGAACTGTGTGGGTTGCAATTTATGCTCATTGGTTTGTCCTGTTGAAGACTGTATCACAATGGTTAAGAAAGATGATGGTACACAGAGTATCACTTGGAATGAGCGTACGCTTAATGATGATATTCCTGTAAGTTTTGATGATGACAGAGCAGGAGGAAAAGGGCATTTTGTACCTGAACCTTCAGATGCGTTAAAGAAGAAACGCTAAGTTATGAACCTGTAATTAATACTCTGAGTTTACTGACTTTTATATTTTGATTTGATTTTGATATTTTGTGTAGAATATTTTCTATATTTAGAAAAATATTCTGTGTATGCTCAAAAAAGTTTTTGGTAGTGCTGTTTTTGGTGTTGAAGCCACAACAATAACCGTTGAAGTTAATGTCGATTCAGGTATTGGTTATCATCTGGTAGGTTTGCCTGATAATGCAATAAAGGAAAGTAACTTTAGAATTGCCGCTGCACTTCAAAATAACGGTTATAAAATTCCAGGAAAGAAAATAATTATCAATATGTCACCTGCCGATTTACGAAAGGAAGGATCGGCATATGATCTTACTTTGGCCATTGGTATTCTTGTAGCATCCAAACAAATTAAAGCTGAGCATCTAGGTCGTTATCTCATTATGGGTGAATTATCCCTTGATGGAAATCTTCAGCCTATTAAGGGGGCTTTACCAATTGCTGTAAAGGCTAAAGAAGAAGGATTTAAGGGGTTTATTCTCCCTAAACAAAATGCAAAAGAAGCAGCTATTGTTGATGGCTTAGAAGTTTATGGAGTAAATACAATAAAACAAGTCATTGATTATTTTGATAAAAATATTGACCTAGAACAAACCATTATCAATACACGTCAAGAGTTTTATAAAAACTTAGATTTTCCAGAATTCGATTTTAGTGATGTAAAAGGCCAAGAGAGTATTAAACGATGTATGGAAATAGCGGCTGCAGGAGGACACAATATTATTTTAATTGGTCCTCCAGGCGCGGGAAAAACAATGTTAGCCAAACGACTACCTTCAATACTGCCTCCAATGACATTGCATGAGGCCTTAGAGACGACTAAAATTCATTCGGTTGTTGGTCGCGTTAAAGCCCATACAGGATTAATGGCGCAACGGCCATTTAGAAGTCCGCATCATACCATTTCTAATGTTGCCTTAGTAGGAGGAGGGAGTTACCCACAACCAGGAGAAATCTCGTTATCACACAACGGTGTTTTATTTTTAGATGAGCTCCCAGAGTTTAAAAGAGAGGTTTTAGAAGTGATGCGACAACCTTTGGAAGATAGAGAAGTGACTATTTCTAGAGCAAAATTTACCGTTACTTATCCATCGTCATTTATGTTAGTGGCTAGTATGAACCCAAGTCCGGGTGGTTATTTTAACGATCCGAATGCGCCAGTCACATCTTCTCCTGCTGAAATGCAACGCTACTTGAGCAAGATATCTGGACCATTATTGGATCGTATAGATATTCATATTGAGGTAACACCTGTTCCTTTTGATAAACTATCTGATGACCGAAAAGGAGAATCTTCGGTAGAGATAAGAAAGCGTGTTACTCAAGCTCGAGTTGTTCAGACCATGCGCTTTGCAACCTCTAATACAGTTCATTATAATGCGCAAATGAACACCAAGCAGATTAGAACTTACTGCAAACTGGACGATGCTTCGCTTAGTCTTTTAAAACACGCTATGGAGCAGTTAAATTTATCAGCTAGAGCCTATGATCGCATTTTAAAGGTGTCGAGAACTATTGCCGATTTGGAAGCATCGGAAACTATTACAGGAGCTCACATTTCCGAAGCCATTCAGTATCGAAGCATGGATAGAGAAGGTTGGTTGGGTTAAGGGTTAAATTATGTTATTATTCTCTACTAAGAACTAAATTTGCAGGAATTATAAAATCTGAAGAATCCACAAGTGTACCATCTGGACATTCTGTATTAGGTGAAACATAACTTATTCTACTAGTCCTAGTCCATCCTAATGTACCATTCCCTCCTAAGGTATTACTTGGATTGAACTCAAGCGTCAAGTTCGCATGTTTTTGTCTTCTACAGCTAGAAGTCGGCTCGTAATATTCTAATGAAATTTTATTTGTTGATTCAATTACGTTTCCATTGATTAAAGCTGTAGTTGCCCCAAATGATGTCGTGTTATATTGCTCAACTCCATTCAATTTATATATCATCTTAATGGATAAATTATCTTCATAGTTCGGGTTTAATAACTTACCAAAAAAATCTTGTGGCAGATGTTCTTTTTTTGTGACAGTAATTTTAAGATAATGAGTACCGTCATCATATATCCAATTACCAGTATATTTATTTAAAAGATTATTTACGTCTTTAAAATAGACTACCTCATTTTGCTCACTTTCGTAGCCAAGTAAGTTTTCAAGTGGCACTATGGTTTCTTGGGAATATGCTCCACATGAAATAAGAAATGCTATAATCAATATTTTTATGTTCATCATTAGTGTATTTTAATTAGTTAAAAAGACCCAAATAAAATCCCCGTTGAAATCTGTACTTAAAGATACAAAGAGACTTAAACCTGAGTCAAGTGTTTTAAAGAAATTAGTAAAGTTTAATTCAAAAAGAGCTTCTTCTTGTTCCTCAGTACAGCTCCCACATTGGAGTTGAGTTTTTTTAATGACTTCTCTTTCAAATGACTTGAGGACAAATTCTTGAAAAGTTTGACCTTCAGAATTTTTTAGAGATGGGTCAGTCATAGCATCGTAAAAATCTAGTGCCTTTTGAGTGTCATTTACTCTCAATGCATACAACCCTCTTCGAGAGACTAAAATATTAGAAATGTTTCCTCCCGCTTTCATAAGGTTTCCTAAATTAGCTACACTTTTTTCTTTATAAAAGCCAACCGTCTTTACAATATCTTCCATGCTAAAAACAGTAGCTAATTTTCCTCCTTCATTATTCGTACCATTATGATGCAAGTGGACTCTTACTTCAGAGTTAGGAACCGCTAATGGGAAATCTGTCCATTCAAAATCGGTATTAAAACTAGGCACAACGTATTCAGAGTAATTTGGTGGACCATTTTCTAATTTTCTAAATTCACTTCCTTGCTCAGTAGCAACAGAATTAACATCACTTTGCATTTGCTCAATACGAGCTTTAATAAGGCTATCTTTAGTTTGTGCAGTAAGTTTATCTATGTGATTTTATTCAGGTTTATATAATTTAATAGGATAATCTTTTATGAAATTCCAATGAGAATCATTCTGATAATCCAATTCTAACTTTTTGTCTGAGTGCTTAATCTTTAATTCCTCAAAAACATTAAAGAAGAATTTAGAATCGGTTATATAAAACCAATAATTTCTTGCTCCACCATAAGTTTCTACTAAAAATACAATTCCGTTTTTGTTTGGGTCAAAAAGATTAACAATTTCTCGGTCAAAGTCCATCAACGATTTATTGTATTCATCCGCTGGTAATCCATTATCTTTCACGCTGTCAAACATGTGCGTTATACATACGAGTTGTGGGTATTTTACTCTGAACTCCCAAACATTTTTATAATTGGGCAGTCTCAGGTAGAGAGGAAGACCATCGTATTCAGTTTTGGTTGTTAACCATTCCATTTCTTTTATAGTTTATTTATTCAAATGCTTTATAAGCGAGAGGAACAATCATCCAATTGTCAGAAGTTTTAAAAAAAACTGATCGCATTTTCTGTTCCGATCCGTCCTCATTTAAATATTGCATAGCGTACAATTTTGTTCCATCTTGTAAATGGTTAGCAATAGTTAAATATTCCTTTGGAAATCCATTTGTGATTCCAGATTTGAGTTCGCTTTTTGAGACAGTCAGTATTTTTAATTCTGCGTTTTCTGTTAATGGTTTCATGCTATTTTGTGGAATCTTACTAATATCGGCCCATCTCATTTTGGAATATGCGATTACCTTATTAACCGATTTTCCATCCTTAAAAATGAGTCTTAAACCCTTTTCAGAAGGTTTTAAAGTAGATAGAAACTCATTGTTATCATCAGTTTTTAGTTGATTAACAACAGTAATGAGTTCTGTTAATTCAGCATTTTCATTCTCTTTACAAGAAATGAATGAAATTAAAATAAGGCCGAGCAAAATTATTTTTCTATTCATGGTTTTTCTTTAATTGGTTATACATTTTGTTTGTTGCGGTGTTCTATTCACTTCCAAATAGTTTTCCGTTGAGCGTATGCGTACAGCAGTTACAGAACGGAGTGAGATCCTTTGGTTTAAGATTCGGATTTGTGAGTTGGAGAATGCCATCAACATCAATAAATAAACCAGAGAAATAGGTTGATTCACCCAATCTTACATAGTCTTTTTTATCGCTTTCATCGTTTGCAACCAACCAGAATATTGGTTCAGTTGTATCAAGTCTAGATTTAGCCTCCGAAAAAACTTGATTCCATTCATATCCAACTTTGGACAAGAGAAATTTAAAAAGTGGTGTATAATCTAACCCTCTATTTTTCTTGCCATGCATTGAGCCCTTTACAACTTCTATTGATTCCCTTTTTTTATTTCTATTATTTTTATAATCTCCTCCGAAATTATGCCGAACTCCTCGTGCTTTTGTATTTACTTTTCGGTATAAAGGCTTTTTCTCTCTATTCATTACTCTTTTTTCTTTATTCAATTTCACCTTTGTTTTTTATACGGTTTCCAATGGCATAGCTTATCATACTAATAAATCCAGCAATTACAATGGCAGTCCAGTCAATTCCAGAGCCCTTTTCTTTAATCACTATAGTATATGCTATATATGCGATGGTTGGAAAGTATATAATAAAATTCCCAAGTATTTTTTTATCCATTGTTTTGATTTAGTGTTATTGTGTATTGCTTTTTCATTTCCTCCGACAACCGCTTCAGATAATCTCTAGCTATTTCTTCTGTTCCATGTATATTACTCGCAATGCATTCATGCATGATTAGTTGTGTGAAAGTGCACGATTCATTTTTGGTAGTAACAATATAGTAAAAAGCGTGCAAAGATCGTCCTCTTAGCCAGTTAATGCAATTTGCTAGACACGTTGTTTCAGCTAGTTCTTATTCCGTTATTTTTTTAAAATATAAATCGGCTTTTATGCTGTCTGGTCCATATATTTCCAAACTCGGTTTAATTTCATTATTTTCCATTCCGATGTTCAATTCGTAATTATTCGTCTTCCAATTGTTCATTTTAAAATGTCCAAATTCATAAACCAGTTTTCCTTTCCAAAACAATTCAAAAATGCAATGACCATATTCATTTTTAATTCCTTTTCGGCTTTTTCCATTCTTAAAGATTGTTTTTCCGCTATTTTGGTTCACGACTTTAAAGTTGGATAAATTAAGAGTTGAGTCAACTTTTAATTCAAAAGTGTTGAAGTCAAATAGTTTGGATGAAACTTGAGTAGCAAGACAATGCTTGTCTTTTACTTTTTCAGCGTAGTTTTTGAAGCTATAGAAACATAAAACCCCAATTATTAAAGTTATAATTAAAATCAGATTTTTTTTCTTTCGCATTGAATTTCTCGAATTGGTTACAACGTGTTTGTGTATGGTTTGTTTAGGCAAGTTCGCTACGCTCGCGTGTTATGTTGGTCAAAACTAAGTTAGCAAAAGAAAACGAACCAGAGGGAAATCTGCTAGGATTTTAGGTTTAGGCAGACAATAATAATCCCAAACGGATGATGTTGTAGTCAAATCCATTCGGGATTATAGTGATACTTTGTTGATTTTTAACACCGTGTTGCTACAACCTATTATATGTATTTACAATAGCTGTCTCATTTTGAGTGTGTTTTAAAACTAGAACACCATTAGTATTGCCTAGCTCTATTACAAAAGCACTAGTACTTGTAGTTTCAAGGTTGTTTCCGTTAATTACATATGTATCAGTACTATTGGTATCAATTTCACAAATATTTGCACTATTTAAGACATGTGTTTTTTGGATGACTTCGTTACTACTATCAATGAACTCGATAGTGTTCATTTTGTCACAGACATTTAATGCGACATCTAACCCGTTTTCTGTAGTTTTTACAAGTATCCATTTGCCATTGATGAATGTTTCATTAATGTTTTCAATAGTAGAATCATCACTACTACATGATTGATTCATAATAGCGATTAGTGCGATAAGCACGAATTTAATTGTTTTGTTCATTGTTTTATTATTATAAATTTTCTGCAATATTAGTATCACACTAAGGTTTTGGAGTTCTGAAAAGTTATAATTGAACAATATTGGACACTTTTTTTAGAATTTTAAGATAGATGTCTTTTTTTATATTCGGATGGTGTTAGTCCTGTTTCTTTTTTGAAGCCAGTATAAAATGCTGATTTTGAGTTGTATCCAGCTTCCAAGCCAATTGAAAGTATACTGTATTTATCAAAAGCCTTATTTGTTATCATTTTCTTTACATCTTCAACACGATAATAATTAATGTACTCCGAGAAACTCTTTTCCGAATTATTATTGATTACTTGTGATAGATAGCCAACACTTATTCCTAGTTTTTCGGCTATATCTTGCCGACTTAATTTAGGGTTTCTATATATTTTTTCATGTTCTAAAATATTTTTGACTTCTTGAAGGTATTTATTGTCTTCATCACTTATACTGCTTTTGCTTTTGGATGGTTTTTTATATTCGGTTTTAATTTCTTTATCAATAACTCTTCTTATTTCATATCTGTTTTGAGCTAACCTAAATTTAAAAATACCTATATAGCCCACCCAATAGAAAAAAGTAGTTAAAACTAACCACAGGATAAAGGTAAATTCGTAAGGGTATAGTTTTCCCAAAATTTCCAGAGAAATCCATGTAAATATTAAGACAATATGAAAATAATAAAACAATTTGATCCATTTTAAATTGTGGTGTACTAATATTTTTATAGCGCTTTTGTTTCTAAATAAAAGCATATAAACCACAATTAGAATGACTATATTTAATAAAATAGAAGCGTAATATTCTATGGCATAAAATGTTGGCACCCAAGTTAAGTTGTCGATAGTATATATTTTAAAATGCGCATGTCCTCCCACAAATAGATTGAGTATAACTGATATGCAAAAGGGAAGATATAGTAGTTTGTGTTTTGCTTTTAATTTAAAAGATGGATTTAGAAATTTTAAGTAATAAAACAAAAGCGTAACAGGGAAAAGTAATACGAACTCAATGTCTTCGAAAATTGCAAGTTTTGGAAAGTGAGAATACCAATCATACTTCATCATAAAGTATTGAGCATTAATTAATACACCAATCAACATACTAATGCCTAAATAAATGTTTGTAGTATTTTTAAAATATTTAGAAAACAATATGGTTAAAGCAAATATTACACCTTGAATTGCGTTGATTATTATTAAAAAGTCCAGTATTTTAAAAATCATTTTTAATTGCGTCTTCTTTTTTAGTTTGCAGCTAGCGTGTAGATATATGGTTACTTATGATGTTGGCAGGTCTAAGATAGTAAAAGGGAGTGAGTCATTAGGAAAATGTGCCGAATTTAGCTTGCGTTAGTTCGCTTTGCTCGTTTACGAGTAGGTTATCTAGCAATGAGTTATACACGTTGTTAAGTGCTGTTATTTTAATTTCTCTATTATGAGTTCCATATCAAATGATAAGGTTTCAATAGCTCCTTTATCATAGTAACACGCTTCAGTTCTTCTTGAATTAATTATAAGTTCAGATGCTTTAACTTCAAAGTCAAAGCATTTAGGTGAGTTAAAGCAAAAGTATTCATCTTCAATTCTAAGCAGTCCAATTTTTCCGTTTTCAAGATTAATGATAAAAATTTTATTATAATTTCCTATGCCACCAACCTGATGTACTATTATATGATTATTAAAATACTTGGTTTTAATTATTGATTTCCATCTCAATTTTTCTGGACCTCCTGTCAAGGTACTGTTGGTAATAAATAGCCAAGAATATTTCCCCTCTTTTCTAGCAAATACTCCATGAGAAGTGGAAAATATTTCATAATTATTTGATATTGTGTCAGTTTGAAATTCAAAGTCTCTTGAGCGATGATTATGCCCATAATAGACAAGAATTCCGTGTTTATACTCCAAGTAGTCTTCACTACAAACTCTATCCCAAAAAATAGGTAAGGTATCTTTAGAAATTATCTTGAATGATGCCTCTGGATAAATAAAAGTATCATGTCTAGAAATGGGAGAGGTTAAAGTCATAGAAAAAAGCGTATCTGTGGTATCAATAACTTTAGTTTTGTATCCAGCAATTAACCAATCTAATGAAGGGTCGGGTTCTTTGAAATCAGGCAATAGGTATTGAATAATAGTATCTAGTAAAAGTTTATTTGCAGGAATTACAAGCTCTTCTGGCAGTGGTATGATTTCAAGGAAGTTTGCTTTAGACCAATTATAGCTACCTCTACCACCAATGTTAAAGGATTGTTTGGTTAGACTATTATAAACGTCTATTGACTCTGCTGTTTTTCTAAAAGTATGAATCGTTAATGAATCAGAAATATTATCATTATTAAAATCGTTAACAACACTTATTGTATCTCTTAGCGAATTTTGAGAGAAACAATTTAAGGATGCTAAAACTAGGATGAAAATAATAATTTGTTTCATGTTTTATTGCATTTAACGTGTTTGCTTATGGTTAGTTATGCTGGCAGTTATATTAATTAAAAAATAACAGGAACTTGAATATCAACGGTTTTAACTCCATTTTCCATTATTCTTTCCTCAAGTTTCATATAAACCTTTCCATTTTTGTTAAGTTGCCCGATGGTCAATTTTACAACTTTAATATTGAGACTTTCTATGTTAGTTAAATCAAATTCTTCAGGTGCATTTGGGTCTTCAAAACTCCAGCTATAACCTTTCCACTCACTTTTAAATCCATTGTCTGCATCATCTACATGTATGTTTTGTTTAAATGGAAGCGTATAACTTTTGTAGAAAACTTGATTGTTTTTTAAATCAATTTTGATATTACTGAGCGCTTTTAACTTATTGATTCCAGTCAATTGAATAATAGAATCATTCTTTACTATTTTTAATTTTTCTTTGCCAGAAGATAGTAATTCGACACCTCCAGTCATTCCTAAAAATTCTTTGTATTCACTTTCTGAAAGCCCAAAATTTGGATGGTATTCTAGAGATTTTCCTGGTTTAATTTTTTTCGAATATTCTAAAAACCACTCATAGTTTTTCTGAATGGAACTTTTCAGTTTTTCTACATATACATTAAAGAGGGGATCCACGCCAATATCATCCATTATGTCAACAGTAAATTCGTTTTGGTTGAATATATTTGATAAATCAGTTAATGGCGTACCAGTAATCTTATCCATTTGAGCTTTTACTGAGTTTAAAGAAAGAAAACATAAAATTGTAAAAATGATGTATTTCATAATATTGCTATCAACGGATTTGTTTATGATTTTTAGTGTTAGGAAGTAAGTTAGCAAAAAAGAACGAAGAGAACGGAAATTGGGCAGAATTTCTAGAACCATCTTTTAAGCATTATTAACTATACATGTTGTTGGGCACAGTTATTTTATATTACTGTATTAATCCTAAAAATAGTTTTAATCGAATAATCTTTTTTACAGATTGATAAACCTGTTCTTTATAAGTCGGATTAGTTCTCATTTCGTCAAGAATAGAATTGATCGTGTTGATTTCATCAATTGGCATCAACAACATATCATTTCCAGCTTTTGAGGCTAGTAAAGGAGCATTATCGATTATGGTAACCGCTTTCATTATATTTAAAGCATCTGTTATTATAAGTCCTTTGAAACCTAATTCATTTTTTAGTAAATCTGTTACGATATTTCTCGAACAACTGGCAGGTAAACCATTAGTGCTGTATTTTTCATTATTGGTTATGGTAATATGAGCCATCATTATTGAGAGAACACCAGCCTCTATTAGCGGAGGGTAAACACTTAACTCTTTCAATTCTCCATCTATATAAACTGATTTTTTATGAGTGTCTCCTTTAACTAATCCGTGACCAGGAAAATGTTTGGCTGTCGCAATAATTCCTTGCTCTTGCGTTGTTTGAATAAACTGTTTACTCAATTCAATGACTTTTCCTTTGTCGTTTCCAAAACTTCTATTCTTTATAGCTTCATTCTGAGGACTAATATCAACTACAGGCGCAAAATTTTGACGAAAACCTATATCTAGCAAATTAGCGTTAATAATTCTTGCAATAGAATCAGATTGTTTAGTTGATTTGATATCAATTGTATTCATAATGGGACTTGTTCCTTGTAGTCTACCATTAAAAAGACTAGGCTCTGCATCGATTGAAAACAGTATTGGTAATTGGTTTTGAGAATTGCTAATCATATTTATGGTATCAATCATTCGCTTATGATTTGTCTTTGTACCTTTTAGATATACAATACCTCCAATTTTATTTTCGGATACTAATTTCAAAATAACACTTTCGGGTTTGCCTAATTCTCCTGCAGAAGTTACGATCATCTGTGCGACACGAGTGGTGTCGTTTAGTGTGCGAAAAATTTCATCTACTTTATGCTCTATAATAGGGTCATAATTATAAAAATCTTGTAGTTTATTAGATTGGGCATTTACAGTTAAGAAAATGATAATTGTGAATGCTATTGTTAGAACTAATTTATTCATTTTATTATTTTAATTGAAAGGGCTGTTTTTTTTGATGTTAACATCCTTGTATATGGTTTATTTTCGGTGATTATTTTCCTTAGTTCGTTTTTGATGGTGTTATTTTTTCACGCCTTTAATTCCACTGGCACAACCGAAAAAATATTCAACATACTCCACATCAAAATTTGCTTTCTTAAAAATCTCAAGGACGTTTTTAGAATTCCCGAATTCTTGTGTGTAAATACCTAACATTTTATATGTTTCTGGACTTCCTAAAAATACTTTTCCTAAAATCGGAATTACGCTCTTTAAATAAAACATATAGAACGGTTTTAAAATTCCAATTTTTGGTACTGAGACATCTATTAATGAAAATTTTCCATTTCGTTTCAGAATTCTTTCAATTTCATTGGCAAGATTTACAAGTTGCTCATCATTAAATGTCTTTAATCCAAATCCAGATATTATATAATCAGCATATTCGTTTTCGATTGAATTATCAAATACATTTTCTTTTAACAACTCTATTCTCGATTTACTGAATTTTGCTTTTCTTTTTTTAGCGCGTTCAATCATTCCAGAAGAAAAATCAAGTCCAATTAGTATAGAGTTATTATCCGATTTCTTTAAGATATGTTTCCAACATTCACCCATTCCGGTCATTAAATCGACAACAACTTTTCCATTTTCTATTCCAATCTCCTCTACACATTGTCTTCTCCATCTTTCGCTAAATCCAAATGATGTTATGTAATTCACTCTTGTATAAGAGCTTGACATTTTATCAAATAGCTTTTCTACAAATTTTGCTTCGTAAATTTCTTTCATTAGCAATGGTTGATTATAATTATTTACAACGTGTTCGTATATGGTTTAGCTTCGCCAGTTCGTTAGGCGCGTGTGTTGCTTTGGCTGGAACTAAATTAGCAAAAGAAAACGAACCAGAGGAAAATCCTTAAGGTTTTCGAGTACATAGAGAACTAACGATTGGTTATATGCGTTGTTGTACCATGTTATATTTTTATATCCCAACTCCACATTTTAATACCTTTTTCAATCAGTTCTTTAGTCGTTTTCTCATCAGTCCAATGTAAGATGTTAGTGTATTCAATTGACTTTGATTTCATCAATATCTCTACAGATTGTGATATCAGACTTTTTCTTTCACTTGATTTTGAATTTTCTGCAAATGAAAGTTGTAATAGTTTTAAATTCGGTATTTCTCCAACAGGTTTAATGTTTTTGAGTCTTAAATTATTATGAATATGAATTCTTTTTAGTTTTTCCAATTTGGATAAATCAGGAATGGACTCCATTTTTGACATTCCCTCAAATTCCATCTTTTCAAGGTTTTCTAATGAATTCAAGAAGTCGAAGTTTGGGATTTGACGAACGCGACTAAATTCTATTGATTTTAATCCCTTTAGTTTGGATATTGAATCAAGGTTTTTGTAACTGCCAAAAAGCAAGTTTAATTCTTGAAGTTTATTTAATTCGGTTAAAAAGTTCAAGTCATCCAATTTTACACCTCGAAACGTTAGAGTTTTTAAATTCGGTAAATGTTTTGCGTTCTCCAATCCTTTCTTCATTCCGTTAACGTACAACGATTCTAAACCCTTAAATTCCTTGATAAAGGATAAATCTACAGCTTTGGATTTTGTTTCCTCAATTCCAAAATGTTTGAGTTTAGTGTTAGACTGCAGTTTGGAATAATCTTTTGTGTTGAAAGAAGAGATTGTAAAATTTCTAATATTCGGAATTTGACTGTAAAAGGATAAGTCTTGTGTATGATACCAAACTATTCGTAGTCCAATCTCTGGATACTTTTTAAAAAGCTCATTCATCGTTTCCCAAGTTTGGTTATTGGGACTTTTAAATTCGAATAATTGTAAAGAATAAATGTTCTCTTCGGCTATAATTTTGGGAATATCAGGTTTTTTGAGGTCTGAGTATATATTAATGTTTCCATTAAAATTTTCCCATTTCTTTTTTCTGTTAAATATTCCCATTAATTAATTCGATTTGATAATGTGGTACAAATGTGTTTGTGTATGAATTGCTTAACCAGTTCGCTATGCTCGTGTCCGAGCGCAAGCTTAACTAGTAATTTACTATGCGCGTTGTTAGCAAAAGTATTGTCTTCAATTATTTTAAATTAAAAATTATGATGACAAAATGTAATTAGTGCGATGCTAGCATAGATAACTAAATAAACGTAATAATTATGAAAAAAACAATTGCATGGAATATGGTATGTTTAACCTTGCTTTTAGCTTCTTGTTCTAGTGATAATTCAGATGATGCTGAAATGAACAATCCAGAAGATTCAACAGTTTATGTAGTTGGATCTAATGCTAATGAATCGGATACAGGAGATTCCGAATTAGATAGAGCCTTATTATGGGTTGATGAGGAACTTACCGTCTTAACAAATGGTCAAACAAATGCCGAAGCATTTTCAGTCTTTGTGTCTGGTGATGACGTGTATGTTGCGGGCTATGAAGAATTAGGAAATGGAATATCGATAGCAAAATACTGGAAAAATGGAGTGTCGGTTAACCTGTCGGATGGTACTAGAGATGCTATTGCATATGATATTTTAGTTGATGGTGAAGATGTTTATGTTGTTGGTGAAGAAGATTCAGAGATACCTGGAGGTAGAAATATAGCTACCTATTGGGTAAATGGAATGCCAACATTATTAACAGATGGCACTGAGTTCGCTGCTGCAAGAGCGTTAGCACTCTATGAGGGCGAAATTCATATTGTAGGAAAGGAAGGTTCGATTGCAAAGTATTGGGTAAACGGTACTTCAATTAGCTTAACTGATGGTACAGATTCGGCTTTTGCAAATGATATCAGTATAGATCAAGGCGAGGTTTATATTGCATTAAGGGAAAATAGAGAAATTAATAATGATGACATTCAAGTTGCCAGTTATTGGAACAATAATCAAATTACTGTTCTTGAAAACAATACATCTTTTGCAGGAGCGTTTGGAATTCTTGCTGATAATGATAATCTGTATGTTTCTGGTTCAAGTCAAGCAGTAGGAGATAGTCTTATTTTGCGATTTTGGTTAAATGGAGAAATCATATCCGATACTATTGTAGGAGAAATATCTTCTATAGTGAAACATGGTGATGATATTTATTATGCAGGATTTACAGGTATAAGTTTAAGTTCTAAAGCCACCTATTGGAAAAATGATGCGATGGTAATATTACCAAGTGATGATTTTAACTATGTTAGGGCTTATGCAATTTTTGTGAAATAGTTGCTTGCGCCAGTTCGCTTCGCTCGTGTCCGAGTAGGCTAGGAGTAGCCATTCGTTATACACATTGTAACCCAAAGTTATTTGAATGTTTTCTATAGATAACAGTAATATGCAGAAAGGATTGCCTACCTTATCAAAAAGGAAACCAATCAATGATTACTGAGATACAAGTAAACAAACCAGAGCCTATTGCAATTAACGAAAAGCTAAAATCATATAATCGTAGTACTGTGGTTGCACATACGATAAAGGCCCTAAATAAAGGTGAATCGATAATAATCAAAGATTTTTATAATGATGGAATATCTCTTCTTCAAGATTTACATAAATATCTGAAGATTAAATTACCTAATAAATCCTTTAAGGAGCAGCAAAAGTATCGATCAGAATATTATAAACTTTCAAATTTAATTTTATTAGAAATTGTCAATCAAAAACTAAGTGTAAAGAAATCACCTAGTATAGGTTGGTTAGAAAAATTTTATCCAGATAATGATCATTTTTGTCTAACTTTTCCTCAAGTACAAGGATTGAATAGTTCTTGGCAATGGTATCAAAAAGGAATTTCCATACCAGTACTTCGTAACAAAATGCATCCTTATTACGGAATATATTTCCCAACACGTTTTGAACATTTAGTGCTTTTTGATAATTGGTTGAAGCGTTATAAAGGATCAAAAAAAACAGCAATAGAAATAGGAATTGGCTGTGGAGTATTAACAATGCAATTAATACAACATAATTTCCAAAAGGTTTATGCGACTGATATTAATCCGAATGCAATTGTTGGATTGATAGAATTTATGGGATCAACTAAGCTATCTCGAAAAATTGAATTGGACTTTGGATATCTTTTTGGCAAGTGGGAAAAACAGACAGAATTGATTGTTTTTAATCCGCCTTGGTTACCAGAAAGTTATGATTTAAGTAATATTGATGAGGCTATTTATTATAATAAGACGTTGTTTGCAGACTTTTTTATTGAGGCAAAAAAAAGACTTTTGCCAGATGGAAAACTTGTATTAATTTTCTCGAATTTAGCTCAAATAACTAATGTTACAACAGAGCATCCTATAGAAACAGAATTAGCCCAAGGCAATAGGTTTCAGTTGGAAAGATGTTTGAAAAAAACAGTAAAATCAGCTTCTAATAAAACCAAGCGAGATCAGCATTGGCGTTCTTCAGAAGAAGTAGAACTATGGGTTCTAGTGAATATTTGAGTTTTAATGTTACCTAAATAGTTGTTGAATTTTGGGTAACGTGTTCGTATATGGTTTAGCTTCGCCAGTTCGTTAGGCTCGTGTGTTGCGTTGGCTGGAACTAAATTAGCAAAAGAAAACGAACCAGAGGAAAATCTGTAGGATTTTATGAGAACAAGCAGAACAAGTAATTAGTTATACATGTTGTTGGTTGTTGACTCTATTTCTTAAGTTGTTTTAATCTGTCAATTGCGTTTTGGTTTTCAGGATTTAATTCCAACGACCTTTTGTAATTCAAAATAGCGTTTTTGAAATCCTTATTGTATAAATACACTTCAGCTAAACTATCATATAGATTTGCAGATTTCGGATATAGATGCAAAGCCAATAAAAGCACATTAACTCCTTGTTCTATTTTTTTAGGATTAAATGATAATTGCAAACCTAATGTATTCAGCATACTTTCTTGAAGCTCAAGCTCTGGATGTTTGGCAATTGTTCTTTTATGCAATGGAATTAAATCTTGGTAATCTTGACTGAATGCTAAGTCATTAAAATCTTTATAATCGAATTCCTTCCTATTTGCTTGTTTCATTTTTTTAGAAATCAAAGCTTCGGAAAAACCATTGTCATTAGGTTTATTTTCAATGAAATCACCTGCCTTTTTCTCATTTTTTAGTGTAGCATTCAAAAATTGCAAGGTGTGTTCACAAAGCAAATTATAAGAAGCCATTATTTTAGCATCACTTTTATCTTGTCTCTTATCTCTGTTGGCAAATAAAACACCGAATGAACTAAAATAGGAATGCGTTAGGTCGTGAAATCTATAACTGTAAGCATTACTATATTGCAAAGAATCATATAATTGGAATTTATAATTCAATTCGGCAGGAATTTTATCGCTGGTCAAGACGTCTTCTGGAATTTCTTTTTGAGCAAAATGGATATATGGAATAGTAACTTTATTTAAGTTAAAATAAGGTGATTTTTCCAATACTCCATAGTTGTATCTTTCCGTTCCATCTAAACTCACGATAGCGCTTATGTTTTTATTTTTCATAGCCGTTATTGCGTTGGATAGTCCGCCAAAACTAAATCCCATAAGTGCGACCCTATCAAGGTCTATATTTTCGTATTTATGAATTTCTTTCAAAAGAAATTCTACATCTCTAGATTGTGTTTCCATATCTTTTGTAGTTCCTCCTTCCAACCACCTTGTGTCTGTTCCTCTTGAGGGACTTGAAATTACTACAAAACCATTGCTAGCTAAATACTCGAATAATGCAAAATTTTCAATTGAAGATGCTTGATAACTTGGTGCATAGACTATTACTGGGAAATTTCCATTTAAAAAAGTCGGATTAGAAAAGGCATTTACTTTTTCAGAAAGATGAGCCTTATTTTGAGGCGTGTTCCACAAGTAAGGGAACCAATCCAATAAAAAATAATTTGGTAAGTTTTTCCATTCTTCTTCTTCTTTTAAAATCTCTAAATAATTTAAAACTGTTAACTGTTTAGAATTATTGTTTTTAAGTGTTGCAGGATACCAAATACTAATAGGAATTGGTCTATTTATGAATTGATTGTCGAAATTATTTTTAATTTGATAGGTTCTTGTGCTATCAATAATTGTATAGTGTTTGAAACCTACTTTATGTTTTCCGCTATTTAGGCTTATTTCTTTTAATGAAGTCTGTCCATAAGATATTGTGGATAGAATGATACCTGCTATTAATATGGTTAATCGCATTGTCTTTGAATTAGTGTTCATATTAAAGATGCAATAGTTTGATGATTGTTACAGGTCTTTTTTTAGCTTGCAGGTAACGTGTTCGTGTATGAAGGGTAGTCTACCGATAGGCGGCTATAATTTCATATACATTGTTGGCATTTCGTTAGTTTTGTTTTTTACGTTCTCTTTCAAACACTTCTGTTCGCTTAATTTGCTCTTCAAGATTCCATTCGAAATCAAATCTATTCTTTAGAAATATAGCGATTGAATCAAGTCCGATTTCAGTTCTTCGTTTATCTATATTTTCTGGTTCAAAAACAGGCCAAAGGTTAAAACTCTTGGTTTCTGGATAGTATTTCATTTGTCCACCATAGATTTGTAATTCTCCTCTTTCAGTTGCTATTCTGTCTTCTGCTCTTACTAAAAATCGAGGCTCTAACTTTTTCTCTTTTACAGCTTGTCTCATCATTGGAAGATATTGTATTCGAACTGAATTATCTGAATGTTGTATAACATTGCATATAGTCCAATTTCCTTGTTCACCTGCCGTTTCTTTAGAAGGCCATCCATATTTATCTAGAATATCCTTTACTTTTCTTTCATTTATGATATGGTTCTTCTTATAGATAGCTTGTTGTGTCTTAACTAATTCTGATTCAGCACCATATATTTTCATAAGTGAATCTCTTAATGTAATTGGTCGCTGTTCAGTTTTCCAGATAGTGTCTAGAATTGCAATTAAATTTCCTTGATTCTCCGATGATGTCGAGATTCCTTCTGACTTGGTTTTACTAGAGCAACTCATTGCTAATAGCAGACTGATCAATAAAATATATTTCATTCGTTATTTATATTCTTTCATATTGTTGCTTTAATGAATGTCAACGTGTTCGTGTATGGTTTATCTTATGTGACTATTTTCCCTAGTTCGTTTTTGCTTACGTCATTTTTTCAAAATGTCGAGCAAAAATATAACTGGCTTTAATAGTTGATCTTGTTGGCTAGCAACTAAATTAGTAAAAGAAAACGAACCAGAGGAAAATTCGGCAGAATTTCAAAGATAATCTATAAGCCCCATCCAGCAATGAACTATACACGTTGTTATGTGTAGTCTATTTTTCCATTCTGTCAATTAAGTACGGTAGTATGTCTTTAACAATTTCATCAACACATTCTTTCCTCATTTTTTCCGTTATTGGAATTCCCTCAGGATACTTTCCTAAACTATTTTGAATAGCACGTTCTAAAATATTTCCTCTACGATTATCATCCTGCCGTTTTAATCCTAGTTGTATGGAATGGTCAAATGCTTCCTTAACTCTACTAAAAAGTTTGTCGTCTTTATCTTTAAAAAAGCCTAACAAGGTTTTTCTATCATAATTCATTTCTATTTTCAACGACTCTTCCTTTACATCAGTTATATCAAAATAATACTCCTGTTTTAAATCTCTTCCGTCATACTCTTTATTTAATAGAACTAGATATTTATGAGTACTGAAAAACTCAACGTAGCAGTATAAGATTCTTTCTTTTGGATTGCCAATTAAATATAAAATATGATAGCATTTATCTTCTGCAAGTGGGTATAAGCTGTCAACATAGTGCATCCAAACAATGTCTTGTTCGGTTTCGCCCTTTATGTAGGATATTAAATACTCTATTTGACTTCTATTTCCGCCACAATACATATAATAATTCATTGCGGTTTTAGTAACTGCTCTAAAAACATCTTTTCCGCCAATAGTGTTTTGAAAATGAAGTGGTTCTGTGAGTTTTTTATTTTGCCACTCAGCACTTTTCATTGCTTCATCCAAATCAAATTTTGGTTGCTTTTTAGCTAAACCAGAAAGTATTTGTCTTAATTCTTTTTCTGTTCTAGCTGTTACAGATATTTCTTCATTATCTCCATTTTTCTTTTTAGTTATTTCTGGTTTAAAAAGCTTTGGTTCTCCACCAACCTCTAAATAATATTTTTTTCCAGTCTTTGGGTCATCACCTATAATTGGTTGAGCAGCTCCTCTGTGTCTACTTACCATTAACATATTTGAAAGTGAATTCAGTTGTTTTGCCAAAGCACTATCAGCGTTTTCTCCAAAATCACTATTGCATTCAGAACAGAGTAGTTTTTTTGATTTTAATCTACCGCCAATTGCATTAATTATTATATGCTCATCTGTTTCATTTTTGTCATTGATTTCATTTGTACAGATGTAACATTTCATAGCAGGATGTTTCTTTTGGCTTACATATAAGGTGTTGTAAGCTACAGGTTTTATTTTAGTTCATAATTATACTCAGATTCACTTTCCCAAAAATCGGTTATTTTCTTTCCTCCATTAGAGTAATCTAATTCAGCGTTTTAATTTATTCACTCTTATTTAATAGATATCGAAGTGCCAATCGGTAAATTAGAACAGCCATTAAAATATTCATAGCGATTTGTAAAATATCGAGTACAGTTTCTGATGTTATAAACGAATTTAGAATTGGTATAAAAACCAACCCTGTAATTATTCCAGCAATAATAAAGGCTATTATTCCAAAAATTATTTTTAGAACGATGTTATTTTTCATTTATTTTTTTCGTTTTGAGTGTGCTCTGGAATGAATACCAACGTGTTCGTGTATGGTTTGTGCGGCTGAGAATCCGAAGGATTTTCAGGTGATGCAAATTAGTTGTTTAAATATAAGATTTTAAATTGAAGTAGGAGGTTAGTATTGATTATACACATTGTTGTACACTGTGTATATTGAACTAATCTTCGGGAAATCTGACGTATTTGGTTTCAATATCCGTATCTCTCCATTTTATTTTTAATGAATCCTGAGTTACAGAAGTTATTTTTCCCCATTGCATAGAACCATCATAAAATATCTTTAACTCTTTTCCTTCTAGAGTGTAATTTATAGAACCATCGCCATCATAATCAACTAGATAATACTCATCCTTATTAATCATGAAAACTGCATGAGGATCAGATTTGTTAAACGCCCAAACTCCATAAAGCAGCGAAGTGTCAATTTCTAAGTTTTCATTATCACTTTTATCTGATTTGCAAGAAAAGAGAATGAAAAAAATGATCAGAACTGTTATTAAGTTTTTTTTCATTGTGTACAACGTTGTTGTGTGGCGTTTTTATAAACTTATTTTTATTTCAAGTTGTTGTTCCATCGCATTTAGAATAAACTTTTCCAAAAAGTCAAGTTCCACTTGGAATTCAGATTCTTTCATTTCGTTTCCTTTCCAGTATTCCAAGAACTTTTTGTTATCGAATCCAGAAATGAATTCCTCCATTTTTGACAATCTTCTTATTCTGATAAGTTCAGAGTATAATTGAGATATCTCATCATTTTTAAAATACTGAACTTCGTCTATCCATTTTTCAGAATGCAAGTCAAGTCCAGTTATTATTGGAAAATCATACCGTATTTTTTTCGGCAAATGTCTTGAACAATGAATTATGGACTGAGGTGCAATTTCATCAATTACATTTCCATTATCATTAATTGATTCCATCCATCTTCCCATAATTTTGGTTTAAATGACACACAACGTGTTCGTGTATGGTTTACCTTCGGTGATTATTTTCCCTAGTTCGTTTTTGTAAACGTCATTTTCCTAAAATGCCGAACAAAAATCTACTAGCTTTAATAGTTGATTGCGTTGGCTAGGTCTAAATTAGTAAAAGAAAACGAACCAGAGGAAAATCCGTAGGGTTTTCCGAGTGTAGGATGAACGAATAATTGGCTATACACGTTGTTGTGGTTAGTTTTTATTCCGATTCAATTTGTTCTTTCATAAAGCTCAAAACTTCTTTAAAATAACTTTCCAAGTTTTTATGTTCTTCTTCTCCTGGATGCCAATTTGCGAATTTCCAGTATTTCCATTTTTCATTTGTTGAGTTCGGTGGAATTAGAAGAAATTGTTGTTCTTGATTTATTCCGCCAACAATAATGCTTTGTTCAAGTTGTTTTCCAATATTTTCAATTCCGTCAACACTGTATGCTTCTATAATATAACTGTCAATATTTTTCAGGAAGTCAATTTTATTAATCGATTCTAGAGTAGGTTCAATATCGTTTGGTGCGGAAAATCCATTTGTTATTGATAAAAACTGTCTAAAATCGGTTGGGAATTCAATTCCGAGTCTTTTTTCGGTCAGTTTTATTTCAGCTTCCGAAGCTGGTTTGGTTCCTAGCCATTTGTTTTCAGTCTGTTCTTGAGTAAACTCAAAATCACCTAATGCAATTGCTTTCTCTGATATTTGTTTTAGTAGACTGTTCATTTAAAAACAATTATACATTTTTATATGCTTATCTTTTAAGCACTTTGGGAGGATTCAATAGTTCTAAAACACTATTTTTTAATTAATTAAACCAAAGTATAAGATAAGCATACTAATTGTATCTACAAACCCATGGGTAAGAATATTTAACCATAAATTTCTTTTACTAACTACATAAATAACAGCAAGGATTAGACCAACAATTCCTACTAATATTTGCCCAGAAATGCCTTGATAAGAATGTAAATATCCAAACAAACAAGAAGATAATATAACACCAATAATTGCTCCAAAATTCGGATTAATATGTTTCATGAATTTAGAAATCATAAATCCACGAAAAATGGTTTCTTCAATAATTCCACCTACAACCCAACTAATGATAATACTTGTGAAAAATAATGTTGAATTGTTTTTTAATTGTTGAAACACTCCAAGTTTCAATGGAGTTTCAGTTAATTTTTCTATAAAAGGAAGAAGTAAAAAGGTGCTTAAGATAGAAATAAATATAGCCAATCCAAACGCTGTTCCTACTAATTTTAATAGGTTTCTAGGTTTTGAAAAACCAAGGGAAATTTTAAGATCTTGTGTTTTGTATGAGTATGTAAGAATTAAAGCAAATGGTAATAAAACTTTTACATAAGGAACTTTTACTAAAAGTAATAATGCAATAACTATTGCAAATATTAGAGCATCGTAAATAATTTCTTGTTTCATAAAAATTAGTTTTATCAATTATAAATGAGGCTATAAAATGTAAGAATTATAGCCTCGATATTTCAAAGTGTTTTAATTTGATGATTTTCTTTTATCAACTGAAGTATCTACAACAGCATTTTCTGGTTTTATCATTTTTTGCTCATCAAACGTTCCGTTTATTTTATAGTCATAAATTGCATGATCACCATATTGTTGTTTTAAATCTAGACTTTTTGTAGTCATTAACATTGGAAATTTCAAACCGTTAATATCTCCAGTATACGTGTTTATTCTTAGCATTGGCCCAAAAGACTCTTGTGTTTCAGGTACATTTAATACATCTAATAAAGGGCCATAGCTTACAGTATATTCATAACCACTAAGAATATAAGTTTCTTTGTCTATATAGAGGGTGAAGGTGTCTTTAGCAGATTTTCCTAAAGTTGGAGATTTTGTAAAGCTCATTTTAATTTTAAAAACCTCATTTTTAAAAGCAGGATGCTTTAATTTGGAAACTTCACCTAAGACTACATTTTTATCTTGTGTTAGCCAGGGCAAGTTAACATAATAGTAGTAAACTGAGTGCTGGTGATTTGGGGGATTTCCTGATTGCCAATTTTTTGTCCATACTTCATTACCATCATAGGTCATTTCTGAACCAAATAGAGGCCAGTATTGATAAGAGCGTCTCGTTTGCATATCAACTGTTTGATCCGAAACCCAAAATCTAACAAATCCTAAAGATTCGCTGTACATAGAGTTAGTAAAACTTAAGGTTTTAAGACTTTTCCATTGATCATAACCACCATGAGCTTTGATCATTTTTTCAATTACTTCTTTTGTTTCACTTGAAGCATACTTTTCTTGGCTAAAGCTATTTCCAATAACTAAAAAACCAAATACTAGCGATAAAATTAATGTTTTCATTTCTTTTATTATTTTTGATTATGAACCAAATTTATAGCTCAATTTTGTCGAATAAAAGGCTTTTGTTGTGAGTGACATTTAAAGATTTTAATGACAATTTAGAATTAGGTTAACCACATTTTATTTGGCTACTTTTATCTTATGAAAATTTTAAGAAGAAATAAAACAGATATTCCTAAAAAATATATCTACATAATTGCGTTACTTTTTATGGTAACTGTTATAATGCAAATAAATAGTACCGAACAAATTACTAATACAGGTTTTTTTATACGTCGCATAGTTTTATTTAGTTCTATTTATTTTTTATGGGCGTTATTGCTTGACTACATAAATGCATTAGTAAAGTCTTTTGAAAAAGAAAGGTCTGTATTAATACAAGTTATTGAGCGTTTAGTATCACTAGTTTTACTTGTTCTATTTAATTTAGTAATCACTAATGTTATTTATTACGTCGTTCCTTTAATTTTTAAAAGCATGACTGTAACTGATGTTTATCTTGACTTTCAGCCTTATATCTTAAAATCAATAATTATACGTTGCATTGATGTTATTATTATTGGTTTTATCCTTAAGGTTGTATATGGATATCAGTCGTTACAAAAACAAAAATTACAAGTTGTTTCACTTGAAAATCAATTACATATTTCTCAATTAGAAACTTTGAGAAATCAGTTAGATCCTCATTTTTTATTTAACACCCTACATACGCTTAATACGCTCATTGGTTACGATGATAAAAAGGCAAGATCTATGGTTATTAAGATTACTAATTTATTGCGTAAAATTTTAGACAAAAGAGATAGACAACTTATCACATTTGATGAAGAAATAGATTATTTTAAAAATTATTTAGAAATTGAAGAAGAACGCTTTCATGATAGATTAGAAATTCAAATAAATGTTGAAGATGTAACAAGAGAAATAATGGTGCCCACCCTAATTCTTCAGCCTTTAATAGAAAATGCGTTTAAGCATGGCATTGGACAGTTAGAAGGTAAAGGAACCATTAAGCTAAAAGCTTTTAGAAAAGATAATAACTTTATTATTAGCTTATCTAATACTATTAATAATAAGTCAAACGTTTCAATATCTACAAAATTTGGACTTAAAAATTTAGATATGCGATTGCAGCAGGTTTATGGAGATAATTATATTTTAGATACTAAAGAAGGAATTGAGGATTATATAGCTATCATAACTATTAAAAATATAAATTAATTATGCGTTTATCTATTTTGGTTGTAGATGATGAACCACATGCAAGAAGACATATAAAAAGCTTAGTTGCAAGAGATCCAGATGTGGAGGTGATTTATGAATGCAAAAATGGAAAGGAAGTTCTTGAATTTTTAAAGCATCAAACACCAAGTGTCATTTTTTTAGATATTAATATGCCTGGAATTAGTGGCGTAGAGTTAGCTGCTCAATTAAAAACAGCAAATTCGCTTATCATATTTTCTACAGCGTATGATGAGTATGCACTCAAGGCATTTGAGTTAGAAGCTTTTGATTATTTATTAAAACCTTATGAAGACGATCGTTTTTTAGAAGTTTTAAAGCGGGCTAAAGGCGAAGTTGAAATAAGGCAGCAAGCAGAATTTAGTCAAAAATTTACGTCATTATATCACGAATATAATAACAACATATCACCACATTTAACAGAATTCAATATAAAAGAAAAAGGATTTGTGCATAAAATACATGTGGAAGATGTTCTTTATATTGAATCGAGTACAATCTATGCGGTATTGCACATAAAGGATAAGAAACTACTTTATAGAGTTGCGTTAAATTTATTAGCAGAACAATTACCAAATAATTTCATTAGAGTGCATAGGTCATTTATAATTAACACTAACTTTATAAAGGATTATAAGTATTTAAATAACAATACCTTTATGATTACAATGGCTAATGACGATGTAATTATTTCTAGTAGAAAATATAAAGGAATAATATCTAAAAGTCTGAATTAACAAAAAACCGTTAAAATGAAATTACTTAGCTTCTATTCAGGGTGGATCATAATGAAGCATTACGGTCTTGTGTATGATTTCGTTGCGTTAGCACTAAGTTAGCAAATTAACAGAAACTTATTGTTCAGCAGCGTAGGAAATTCCGAGTAGGAATTCAGCCGCAATGAGCTATACACGTTGTTGTGTGTTCGTAGTATTTCAATTATCACTCATTGTAGTTCTCCATTAGATGTAATAAATCGTCAATATCATCACTTATTATAATCTTATTTAAGTTTTCTTTTTTCATAAAACCATTATCAACCATTGTTTGAAAGAGTGAAATCAGAGATTCATAAAAACCATTAATATTTAGAATCCCTATTGGCTTTTGATGAAGTCCTATTTGTCTCCAAGTTAGCATTTCAATTAATTCTTCCAATGTTCCAATACCACCTGGAAGTGCAATTATTCCATCGCATAACTCATTCATCATGCTTTTTCTTTCATGCATTGTGTCAACTAAAATTAATTCGGACAACATTTCATGAGCACTCTCTTTTGATTTTAGAAATTTCGGTAAAATTCCGATAACTTTACCATTTTCTTCTAAAGCTCCATTTGCAAGTGCACCCATAAGACCTATTTCAGCTCCTCCATAAATGAGTTCTATTTTTTCTTTTGCTAATGCTTTTCCAAGTAGATTAGCTTGTATTTTAAATATTTTGTCGGCTCCAAAGTTAGAACCACAATAAACTGCGACTTTCTTCATTCTAATTTAGTTAGCATTATTTTCTATGACACACAACGGTCTTGTGTATGATTTCGTTGCGTGTTTCAGCAACTAAATTAGCAAATACAAACCAAATGGAAAATCCGCGAGGATTTTCGTAAGTAAGCCTTTACTAGCAATGAATTATACACGGTGTTGCCACACGTTTTTATAAATCAAAATTTCTAGATTGATCGCTAGTTATCATCAATAAACTCGTAATTATGTTTCAGTTTGACTTGTTGATATCGTTATATCATATCCCATATCTCTTACTAGCAATTTATTTCCATTCAATTTCACATTTTTTGTATATCCATCTTTTTCTATTTCCTCTACTTGAACATAATTAGTGTCAATTATAAAAATTCTATCCCTATGCTTGTCTCTATATTTTACCACGAGAAAATGGTAGAAAAATTTAATACAATCACAACCCGAAGAGCCTAAACCCATTGTGTTAATTGGTGGTCTCCAATTAACAATAATTTCATCTTTGACTTTAATGCGCACTAACTCTTTTCCTACTTCATTTTCTTGCCACCAAGCAATAAGATGTCCATTAAATGCGATTTGGTTAATACGGATTTCATTTTCCGCACCAAAATTATCTTTCCAACATATACAATCGTCTTTTAATTCTGCGTCTACATTATCATGGAACAATTCTTCAGCTATTATGTTTAAAATATCTTTATTCACTTTTCTTTAATTATGGTTAACATTATTGTATAAGATTAGTTGTGTGGTTTAAACATTGAATTTAGCAAATAAAAAACGAATGAAAATCTGAAAAGATTTTCGTAAGTAAACTAGAAATTAGCAATTAATTTTATACGGTGTTGTAAGTAGTTTTTATAAATCGTTTAATTCAGAGATATTATATAATTTAAATTCGACATCCATCTTTTTTAAATATTCTTTAAGATTTTGTTTAAATCCAGCTTCTTTTCTCCAGATATCTACTGAATCTATATCTTTAATTGGCCATAAAAAGTAAATCCATTCTCCTTTTTTATTCGCTTTTCCTTTTATTTGGGTTCCATAGATTTGTTCACGACCATTATACATTAAATTTCTGTCTTCCATTAGAGCTAATGACGTTTTCGTTATATCTCCACTTTTTGCTGCTTTTCTAATTAGAGGAAGATATTTATCAATTTTATTAGAATGTTGGATTACATAAAAAACAGCTTTATTCGCTGGTTCTCCAACGAGAGATTTACTAGGATACCCATAATTTTTTATAATATTTTCTATTTCAATTAAGTTTAAGCTATCAATCTCACGCATTAAATTAAACTTCTTATCTACTTCAATATCTGTTTTATTAAGTTTCAATTTAGAAAGTAATTCAACTTTTCTTTTATCAGACAAATTTCCATTAACAATTTCTCTAATTCCTTGATCTCTTAAAAGGATGTTTTCTAGTTTTTCTTTGAGTTCAATATCTATTTTATCAGTTTCAAGGCTTTCTTTAGTACTTTTTTCTTGTTTACAAGAAATGAAAACTAAAAGTATTATCAATGCTAAAATTCTTTTCATATGTTTTTCTATTTAGTTTTTTCTTTTAAAAATATAATTGGTTCTTTTAAAGCGTGAAATTCAAATTTTATTATTTTCCCATAAGTATCATCTGCAAATTTCACTGGATATCCTGGGTTGAAATCTTCTTCAAACCCTTTCAATGGTTTAAAGTAAAACGTATTATAATTTAGATGTTCTAATTTGAATTTAAAATTTGGTAAAATAGCATATAATTTTCCACCTTCTAAAACTACTTCAACTTTTCCATAACCGTTTGCGTTATATTTTCCTGTAAAGAATTGAAGAGCGTGTGTTGGAGGTTTTTCCTTGTTAATAGGTTTGTCTTCTAAATTTGGCTTAAACTTGTCATTAACTATAATTGGAAGTTCAATTTCAGATAGTCCAAATAATTTTCTTGAGATGTAATCAGATATAGCATATGGTAAATAAGAATTCTTTTGATTTGTAAGCACAACGATTCCAATATTGTCTATAGGAAATAAATCCATTACTGTTGAAAAGCCGTTTGTATTACCTCCATGTCTCATTCTATAATGACCTTCCCAAGAACGCAAACGCCAACCAAAACCTTCTCCCCACAAAAATGAACCTTCTTCGTATTTTTCTTCATGTTTTATATTTTGAAGCCTAGAAGCGGCTCTAATGTAGTTTTGAGGAACAACTTGTTTTCCTTTATAAATTCCTTTGTTTAGCCATACACGCATCCAATTTGATAGGTCGTTAACTGAACTCTTAATGGCTCCCGCTGGTGAAATTGAATAATAATTTTCAAAAATAGTTTGCTCATTAGTGCCTTTATATCGTGCATAGCCTAATGAAAAATTATTAGTCTTTTTCATTGCTTCAATTGAGGTAACAGAAGAATTCATATCTAATGGCGTAAATAATTTTTCTTTAACATTATGTTCCCAACTATTATCTGTTACTTGTTCTACAATACTACCAGCGAGTGTATATCCTATATTACTATATACCCAACTGTTTTTTATTTCTGCTTGAGGTTTTAAATATTTTAGGCGTTGAACTGTTTTTAGTTTGTCTTTTTCTGGAAACATTGTAATAGAGCTTCCGTGACTACCTATTCCACTTCTATGACTTAATAGATCTTCTATAGTAATTAGATTATTCATTTTATCATTGTAAAACTCAAAGTTAGGAACATGTTCTGCAGGTTTATCTTTTAAAGACAGTTTATTCTCTCGTTCTAGAATCCCTAATAAAGAACCCGTAAAAGCTTTTGTCATTGAGGCGATATGAAAAATGGTGTTTTCATTTACGGGTAATTTTTTATCTAAGTTTCGATAACCAAATCCTTTAGAGTATATAACTTTATCATCCTTAACAATAGCAACAGCCAAGCCAACAGTATGGTATTCTTTGATTAAAGATTCTATTTTTTTGTCTAGGTCTTTTAATTCTTTTGGTATTTCTTGACTAAAACAGCATTGTATTAAAAAAGCGAATACGAGTGTGTAAGTAAGTTTCATTTTTGATGTTTCATTAATTTTCAACAAAAATGAATAATTATAGATGTTTAAAAGTCCGATTAAATAAAGTCGAACTGATTTTTGGCTAAATAATGTGTTCGAATAAAAATCGGACTACTATTAACTAATTGATTTTCGGTATGCTGAGGGTGTTTGGTTTGTTACTTTCTTAAAAGCAGTATAAAATGAAGATTTTGAATTAAAGCCAACCTCATATAATATTTCTAGTACAGTTAGCTCTTTTTTAGTTGGGTCATTTAAAAGTGCTTTTGCGTCATTTATTCGATACTCATTTATGAAATCAAAAAAATGCTTGTTTAAATCATGATTAATTAATAAAGACAAATCTCTTTCTGGAATATCCGTTTGAATGGCTAGTTTTTGTAATGTTAATTCAAAATTTAAATATGGTTTTTCCTCTTCCATAATAGAAGTGAGCTTTTTTAGATTTTGATTGTCAGAAGTGTCTTTTTGAATAATCGCAGTATTGTCCTTTTCAAGGATGAGTTTCATAGGCTTTAAATTCATATTGATGCCAGTAAATAATTCTGGTTGATACAATGCCTTGAGAACAAAAAATATAATTATGGCTAAAACAGATAGACTTATTAATAAATTAATATTTAGAATATACTCTTTATAGCCAGAACTAGATAAATACCATCTTATAAAAACAAATGAATGTGCTATACAAGAGAATACGGTTATCTGAAATAACCATTTATAGATAGCATAATTAGCATTTGAATAATTTTCAAGATAGACCGTTTTGTATTTTTTAAGTACTACAAAAACCGCTATTATATATACTAAGTATTGGACTTCTCCTACTATTTCATAAAGAATAGAAACTTGCTCAGACAAGTTTGTTATTTTAAAAATGACAAGGAATATTATAAATAAAACAAAATGATAAAAGTGTTTTTTAATAATCTTAAAATTTGAATAGCAAGCTGATAATACGTAGAGGTAAAACAAAGGAAGTTGCAGTAAACTTGACGAAGTTTTTAAAATTTGAAGGTCAGGAAATTCTGAAATTTTGTTTGTAAACAAGCCGATTAAGTCAAATGCGATGACTAATAGGTAAATACCAAACAGTCTATTTGATAATTTGTTTTTGGTTGTAACTGTAAAAAGAAAAACAGAAAGAAGTAGCATGATAAATACAGCAATCTTTCCTATAGTACCAATGATTTCTAATTTGTTTTCCAATAGTTTTGTGTATATTTTTGAATTACTTACAACTCCTGTATAAAAGTACTTTTTAATATTTAAGCAAATTACTAAAAATTAATATATGGGCATCTATATACAATAAGGGATAAAGACTAGTTTTTATTATAAAATCTATCAAAATAAGGCTTACAAAACTTTACAAAGAAATAAGTTGAAATAATTGATACTATTAGAACCAAAACATCAGTAAAATCAGAATCAAAATAGTTTCTAATTCCTAATAAATCTACAAGACCAATAATAAAATAGGAAATAAAAGAAAAGACAAGAACGGTAAGGAAAACCTTTAAAATTATGAGCAATTAATCTCCAATGGTCAACTTCGCTAATCTTTCCGTAATCGTCTCGTTCTTCTACAATAAAGTTGAATTCCATTGTTTTAAAACGTCCGATTAGACCTTTTAATTCAGTCAAATGAAAATGCCCATTTTGATCGAATTCGGTTGTATTAGTTTTCTCGATTAATTGTTCAATCATTGGTTTTTTCAAATGTGTGGCAACGGTTTTGTATAAGGTTAGTTGCGTGTTTGAGCAACTAATTTAGTAAACAAATACGAACTAGAGGAAAATCCGTAGGATTTTGCTTGCGCCAGTTCGCTTCGCTCGTGTCCGAGTACGTACAGAACTAGCAATTGGTTATACGTGTTGTTAGCATACGTTTTTATTCAGTTTTTAATTAATTCAGATTTTCATTCTGAACTACAATATAGTGAATTGTAAGAAAAGATCCTTCGCTTAGCCAGCAGTAGCAATGAATTATACACGTTGTTGTGCTTAGTTATTTGTCATTAAAAAATTCAGTCGAAAACAATTCCTTTTGTAAATTGAATTGAATGTCAAATTTGTTTCTTGACCAAATTTCGGTTTTTACATTAAATTTATCATTCTTTGAAGAGTCGTTTAGTTGGTCGTATAGACTTGGTGTTATATCGCTGTTTGTCATAAGCCAAAAACCATCTACATTGTGTTCTACAACTCTGTCTGTCCATCCACTTATTGTTGCAGGTGAAATACTATGCTTTGAAAATTTACATTGAACTAACCATTTCTCTTTTTTCTTTCCTTTAAGGTCGTAAACTTCTCGAGTTATAATAAAATCTCTGCCTCTGTCTGCTGCATTTGGTTTTCCAATTGCTTGAACATCATTTATTCCATTGTTATTTTGAAGAAGAACTTCACATAGGTTTTCAAATGTTGTTCCTTTAATATCTTTTAAAAGATTCCATTCTACTTTGGTAAAAGGCTCAAACTCAAAAAATGGTATTGAACTTTCGACCTTTCTACTTAAAGTTACTCTTTCTTCTTTGTCATAATCGTCTCCTAATAAGCCCATAAGAACAAATTTTGTTCCATCAGTTCCAATTAACACAAGGACAGTTCCATCTTCGGATATTAATTGTTCTTCAACATTTAAATCATATTCATAATCAATTGTCTGAATTATATTTTCGATTTTTCTATAATTCCTTATGTCAAAGGCGAATGTTTTTTTTGCAGTTTTTGCTAACAAATATCTGTCTCCTTCATATAAATCCGTAACCTGAATTAGATTTGATATTTTGTCAACAAAATTTTTAGGTAGAAGTTTGTAATTCGTTGATGTATGAATTATTCCGATAGCTTTATTTTCATCGTAGAAAAAGCCTTTGATAGATTTTGATGTTTTAATTATTTCTCCATCTTTTTCTTCAGAACTTTCTGTTTTATATTCTTGCAAGCCTAATCGGTCAAGATTTTCAATTACTATATAAAGCGCTATATCTTTTAGGAAATCTTGATTACAAGAACCACCACATTGTCCAGATTTGAAATTATAAATACACTCTTCCTTTGAAGGTTCGTAAGTATACATTTTTTGTAATTCCCGAATGCTGAGAAAATTTTCAGATTCAGGACAAACTAGGAAATCATCTTCTTCATACATATTATTTGATGTCGTTCATTCGGTTCTTTCTAATTAAGCACAACGTGTTCGTGTATGGTTTACCTTCGGTGATTATTTTCCCTAGTTCGTTTTTGCTGGCGTCATTTTTTCAAAATGTCGAGCAAAAATCTACTAGCTTTAATAGTTGATCGCGTTGGCTAGGTCTAAATTAGTAAAAGAAAACGAACCAGAGGAAAATCCGTAGGATTTTCCGAGTACGCACACAACGAGTAATTAATTATACACGTTGTTGTGTACTGTATGTTTTAATCACAATAACTGTCAAATGCTATATAAGCTGTATGTTCACTTATTTCACAGCAAATTAGGTAGTTGTTTGGAAATCCGTTCGTATAATATCCGAATGATTGAGTGATTTCTTCTCCATCAGAGTAAGTGAAATTTACGGTATATGAACCATCGACTCTTTGAGTTTCATTCATGTCCAAGAATTTAGTAATAGTTTCGTTTGGAGCAATGCTGTCAAATATTATAGAGGATTGAGGACTCGCTACTACAATGATATTATGCAGAGTGGTTTGTGTTTTATTTTCAACTTTCACCTCAATACCTTTTTTGCCAAATCCACAAGAATTTAATAAAAGAAAAAAAAGAAATAGTATATAGGTTTGTTTCATATTGTACACAACGGTTTTGTGTATGGTTAGTTGCGTGGTTAAGCCACTAATTTAGTAAACAAAAACGTGCCAGAGAAAATTCCGAAGGAATTTTCCAAGTAGGCAATTGCCATAGCAATTAATTATACACGTTGTTGTAGGTTGTTGTTTTTTTTAATCAATCAAATATCCATGGATTGTGTTCTTGATAATGCATGTCTTCATCAAAAAGGATATGAACTGTATCATTAACTATTCTATTATCTATTTTTCCTTTTATGATATGCTTTATTTTTATATAATCCATTTCATATAAGGAAGGATCGGTGTCCTCTTTGATATTTAGTATATCTCTTTTATATTGATTAATGCGTCTTTCCAAAGTGTCTATTTCGATTAAGGCATCTTTAATTTCTGATTCAGCAATTTTTATTTTATCAAGATACTTTTCGGAATCATTTGAATTTTGATGAGACAAATAAGTATAATTTCCAATGTTTTCCTTGGTTAAGGAAATGTTTTCTTTTAACAATTCAATCATTTTTTGACTATTGTCATTGACAAATTCCATGTCTTCAATTTGTAGATTTTGAAAATATTCTATTCCAACTACCTTTTTATCAATTATTTTTATTTCACTAATTTCAATTGTAGATTTATTATTTTCAGCTTCTGTTATGTATGAATTGACTATTAGATTTCTCACAAGAATTTAATATTAAAAATGTAAAAAGTAAAAAAGAAATTTTTTTATTCATGAGTTTTAAATCTATTACCTACAACGTGTTTGTGTATGATTTCGTTGCGTGTTTAAGCACCTAATTTAGCAAATACAAACCGAATAGAAAATCCGAGAGGATTTTCGTAAGTAAGCGATTACTAGCAATGAATTATACACGGTGTTACCTGCTGGCTTTTATTCAGATTTGTATAATTTAGGTTCAGATATTCCCTTTTTATTAAAATAACTTTTATTCATAATAAAATGCGATGTTGTCATTTCATTCATTCGTTCAATGATTGGCTTAAGTCCAACTATTTTTCTTCTTTTATTGATTCCAATTGTGTCTGACATATTTTTAGGATATGCTTGTCCAAGTTCATTATAAGTAAACTGTGTTCCATAAACCTGTTCTTTTCCTGTATTAATACTTACTCTGTCAACCAAAAAAGCATAATTACTAGGTGAAGCATTATCATTCTCAACTTCTATTTTCATTTTTTCCAAAATTTCCTTTTGAAAGTCAGAATTATGGTCGGAATGTTGAACCATTAACCAAAAATTTTGAGAACCTTCTTTTCCTGCCAAGTCGAATCCTACAAATCCGTTTTTGTCAAAAATTTGTTTTAACCGCTTTTGATGAGTTGTAAAAACACTGTCTTTAAATGAATTCCATTGAGCTTCAGTCATTTTTTTATAATCTCCTTGCGGTATATAAGCAGCAATTTGGTCAACTTCAGCCATTCTTTTAAGTTCATCAGCTAAGTCTTGATTGAATACTACTTTTTCTTCAGTTATTTTCTTGTTCGCATTTTTATTTTTACATCCAAAAATTAAAAATCCGACTATTAAAATTTTATATATTTTATTCATTGCGTGATGTTTTTTCAGCTTGCAGGTAACGTGTTCGTGTATGGTTAGTTGCGTTGGCTAGAACTAAGTTAGCAAAAGAAAACGAACCAGAGGAAAATCCGTAGGATTTTCCGAGTACACACAGACTGAGCAATTGATTATACACGTTGTTGGCAACAGTATTTTTATGGTAATAGCAGAAATCTAATTCCACTCCAATATTCTCTATAACTTTCACGAAACGTTTTAAATTCCGATATTTTTGGTAATCTATTTTTATCTGCAAATGCATTGTATTCCTTTTCAGAATCATAAAATATGATTTCGTCTTTAGATAAATCCCAACTAAAGAAGGGTTTTGGTCTGTCAACTGGACTCACTTCTGTTTTTCCAACAAGATAATTGTCAGATTTAATAAAACTATTCACATTCATCGCTCCATATTGATAATTATGAGGTTCGATATAGGCATCAATTCCATTAGTTTCTCCAACCTCTTTAAAATTCCCAATAGGTATTCTTGCACTATCTCCAAGTCCATGATTTCCCCAATAAGTAAAAGAGAAAATTAAAAGTCCAATTGAGATTAAAAACCCAAAAGAGAACCAATATTTTTTCTTTTCCGATTTTACTCTTTTTAGAAATTCTGTCTTTTTAAATTTTCCAATAATTAATATAATTCCAATTAAAATTGAAGCATAAATAGACGCAAGAATTGCTATTTTAAATAACTGAAATATGAAGTGAAAAAGGGCTTCCATTGATTTGGGTTATATTGTTGCCAACGGTCTTGGCTATGGTTTCGTTGCGGAATGGTTCGGTAGAACTATTCCGTCGTAAATCAAAGTTAGCAAATACGCAGGAATTTCCGAGAGGAAATTCCGCCGCAATGAACTATAGCCGTTGTTGTGTACAGTATTTTTATTTTTTGTATTTATAATATTCAATTTCTTTTTTGTCCGTTATCAAAATCAGTTTGTTAGAATTCAAGTATTTCAATTCCGAAACCCAATTTTCGTAAGGATAAGTGAATTTGATTTTAAATCCACCGTCATATTTAATTATTTCCACAAATGGTTGGACTTCAAGTTCAATTAATTCGTCACCATTTTCGGCAATTTCTATTTCCGATAAATGACCTTTTCCATTTTCAAACCAATATTCATAAATAGTATTAGATTCGTCATTTTTTTCTTTCCACTTTCCGCTCAAATACGATTCAACTTCTTTTTCCGATTCACAACATTTCAAATGCTGTCCGAGTAAAGTTAGAGGTAAAAAAGTCAATATTAGAATCAGTGTTTTTTTCATTTTAGAGTTTCGTGGATATTGTACACAACGTTCTCGGCTATGAGTAGTTGCGTGTGTTAGCACTCAACTTTGCAAGTACACACCAAGCTGAAAATCCGCGAGGATTTTCAGAAGTAGGCGAGAACAAGCAATTACTTATAGCCATTGTTGTGCGTTCGTTTTTATAGTCCAAGTCCAAGTCCAAAACCAAGCCAAAGTTGATTTTTAAAATCCCAATCCTTACCATACTTACTCAACGGGTTGTCAATTCCACTTGCAATATAGACACCGATTTTTCTATATTGATATCCAAAGGCAAATCCGGTTGAAATTGCTGGTACTGATATATCTTCAGTCAAATCGGGTGTCGTATTATTCTTTTTTAAATCTATTTTACTCATTCCAACAAGAAAGTTAATGCTCCAAGCATTCTCATATGATGTGCCTTCTTTTTCATTTGGTAGTTGAGAATACTTCTTGTGTCCCCATTTATGACCAATCATAAAATTTAAATTTACATCAGTTTGAATGTTATTAACTAAGCTGTCCGCTTTAGATGATAAATATATCTTCACAGGTAAAGTCAATGCTCCAAATTGACAAGAGCGAAACTTTACTTTTAAAACCGTCCTATCAGGAATATCTAAATAATACGAGTTTTCACTTAATTCCTGATTTAAAGTAGAATCTTTTTCTGCGGAGAACTTCCACGGATAGAAAACTAGTTTTTTCTTTTCAATTTTAAAATCCCCTTTAAATTTAGAGGTTGTAAGTCCTGTGAAATCTGATTGTAAAAAAGGTTTTACGATGTAATCGTCTACTTCTTTATACTTATAAATGGTATCATTTTTAGAAATTAGAACTTCAGTCTTTTCGAGCTTTTTTCCATTTTTGATTTTTACTTTTAAGAATACAGTTGGGTCATTTTCTTGAGTTAGATATTTTCCGTTTTTAAGAATTAGATATTGCTTTTCTTTGAAATTCTTCTGTTTCTGCGAAAATCCAAATGATATTGTGAATATGCAGAGAATAGTAAATATTAGTCTTTTTAATTTCATATAGTTTTATATTTTGGTTAGTTCTATATCAGTTTCTTAAATGACGCACAACGTGTTTGTGTATGGTTAGTTGCGTTGGCTAGCAACTAAATTAGTAAAAGAAAACGAACCAGAGGAAAATCCGCAGGATTTTCCGAGTACACACAGAACGAGCAATGAACTATACACGTTGTTATGTGCTGTTTTTATTCCAAATTAACTTATCTGAGTCCAAGAAATCAAATTCCGATTTCACTAATTTTACTTTTCCTTTCTCTTTGAGATAATCTAACGTTTGAAGTAATTTAGCAGTATTGTCAATATAAATTGAGCTTATAGACTTGAATTCAATTGTGGTTTTCATGTAATACTGAAAAAACCATAAATCTAATACTCCATAAAATCCATTATACTTGAGGTTAATATCAACAACTTGACCTGATTTAGAATTAGAGAAACAAACATCTCCGCCGTGAAATCGATAACTCCAATTTTCTGATAATTGATTTTTATCTTGTTCTATTTGTTCCTTAATTTCTCTAAAAGACTTATTTGTATCAGTAAAACTAAAGTCATATTTTTCTTCAAACTGCCTTATCAATCTTTCTGAAATTAATCTGTAGCTTTTAGTTGCCTCTTCCAACTGTCCTGCAATTTTTTCTACTTCAGGTTTAGATAGAAGATTATAAATATTATAAAACTTCAAGTCTTTAAATTCTCCTTTGTGAATTTCAACATTCAATGAATCTTCAATGTTTGTTATTTGCTTTTTTAAGTTTCTAATAAAAAGAAAATTGAATTTGGAATTGTAATCTATTCTGATTCTGTCATTCTTCTCTAATTCTTCTTTAATTGTTTGTAAAGAAGGAATTTCTTTTGTTCTACTACAGAATATTTTTCTCAATTCTTTCATTTTTCGAATTGCACATAACGGTCTAGGCTATGATTTCGTTGTGGAATCATCCGCAGGATTATTCCGCTTAGAAATCAGCCGTTGATTAATACTTTTATTTTGGTGTGGCACAAAACCACAATGAATTATAGCCATTGTTAGCTGTTGTTTTATTTTTTTTTGGATATTGGTCTTCCCATGCTTTAAGACATTCATCCATGTTGTCTCTGAGTTTAGGAAGTCCCTGTTTAATCCTCTCTACTGCTATTTCTCCCCAGGGAATTTCTTCCGATAATAAGTCTAATCCATTCAACTCAGGTGGTATTCCATCACCACCCCAACAAACGTCTAGCGAATCCATTATGGGTTTGTCAGTATTTAAAGATTTCATTGAAACTTCCATAGTTATACAATTTGGTTCATCATTAATATAACCGTCTCGATAACATTCCAAGTAAACATGATGCCCTTGATAAGAAGTCAAACTACCTATTTGACTTTCTCCAACCTCAATGTTGAAAGAAGGGTGTTTAATTTTCAAATACTCCTTATATTCGGTCAGAATCGGAATACATAAGTCAATAAGTTCTATAACAGGTTCTCTATTCAATTTCAATTATTCAATTTATCTAATTATAGCTAACGTGTTCGTGTATGATTAGTTACGTAGGCTAGGTTAAAGTTAATAAAAGAGAACGAATCAATAGGGAAATCCGCAGGATTTTCCGAGTGCAAACAAAACCAGTAATTAACTATACACGTTGTTAGCTACTGGCCTAATTCAGTTCGAGCTTCTGCGGATAATATTAAAGTCATTAGTTTTAAACTCTTAGAATCTTTGAAACCAAGTTCTTTCCGCATTTCTCTAAGAAAATCATCTGCATTATTTAAAATTCCACTGGTGTTACCCTTGTAAATTTCGAGGTTGTCTTCATACTCAATATATTTCTCAATTAATTCCTCACTTCCCCAGTTCATAAGTCCTTTTTTGAAAAGAGACATTTCTTCAATAGTTTTCTTAGAAAGACCATCACGATTGTTTTTTACATTCTTGAATATTTCGAAAATTGCATTGTAAAAGTGTTCACAAACTTTTTGTTTTTCTTTTAGTATATGCAATTCATATTCTCTTTCTCGTGTTTTCTTATTATTTATGTTTACTGTCATTACTGATGTAAATGCAGCAACTATCAATGCCACTATTCCAAGAACAGATATCTTTAATTCTAAATCGTCGATGTAAAAAATACCCCAAACTGATAATGAAACAAGAATCAGAATCAGAATGAATAGCCAAATATTTATAAAAATGCTTTTTGTCATATTCATTATTGTTGTTTGTTCGGCTTGTAGCTAACGTGTTTGTGTATGATTTCGTTGCGTGTTTCAGCAACTAAATTAGCAAATACAAACCGAATAGAAAATCCGCGAG
>NZ_CANLNS010000006.1 GCF_947492715.1 uncultured Psychroserpens sp. | reverse complement strand
GGTTTGTAGTTGAGTATAATGAACCTAATACAGGTGACCGTAAAGAATTTAAAGCCCATTTTACCCTGAAAAGATAATAATGAGCTGAATGAAAAAATAAAAAGGCTGTGCATTTCTGCACAGCCTTTTTATTTTGACTTTAGACATGTTTAAAAACTATTAATTCGAATGTGAATTTAGCGTACAGAAAATAATATATTGAAATTAGGTAGGTTGCGATTGGTATTGGTATATCTTAATCATTCTTAATGGAAGAATCATGTTACTATGTTTCGATTATATAGTTCATTTGGTGATATCCCTTGGTTATTAATGTTTAGAGATTAATAGGGAGCTTTGATACTTCAGAAACTCACGATGTTATGTATAGTATAAAATAAAAATGCTGAACGAACGTTCAGCATTTTTATCATTTAATTTATGATGCTATTATTATAGGTTGAAACCTAAAGATAATGTTATATTAGAATTATTAGTGTCGAGCGTAGCTGCATCAGTTAATCCTACTGAGTAAAGCTGATTATTAACTGTACGTTCTGCTTGGTCATAGGTTAGGTCTAATCTTGTGTTTCCGAAGTTATAACCAATACCTAAAGAATAACCAGTTAGGTCTCCATAAAATGTGTCATCTACATACGGACTTTCTTCAAATCTATATCCACCTCTAAAACTAAATTGTTTTACTTTATATTCACCACCAAACCTATATGTGTTGGCAATTTTGAAAACATTATCTATAATGTCGTTTTGAGCAGCAAAAAATGAATCAGAAGTAGGTCTAAATTTTGTGTTCTTATAATTTCTTCTTGAATAATCGAAACTTAATAAACCTTGTTCTCCAAAAACATAAGCTAAACTTCCAGTTATTTTACCAGGAGACTGTAGTCGATAATCTGGGAAAATATTGATAACGTTAGGATTTATAAATGCAGATACATTATTACCTCCTTCGTTTCTAACCGTTTCTACATATTGAGAGGTTTCTTCTGTTATAGTTAACCAAGTAGGCGAGTTGTAGGTAAAACCAGCTCTTAGTTCTTTAGTAAGTTTTAAGATAGCTCCTAATTGAAAAGAAAAGCCATTACCTGTTGTCAATAAATTATTATCAAAACCAACTCTGGTTACAACAGAACCATCATTAGAATTAGATTCATTAAAAGACGTAAACCTTTCGTAGTTGATAAAATGTGTATTAAGGTTTATTCCAAGATATAATTTGTCTTCATATTGAGCAGCCGCATTGAAACTAAATTTCCCGTTATAACCTCTAGTAACAAGATTATAGCTTTGATCGAATGTTCCTGTTGCTATATTAGATGTATACAAAGTGTTCTCATCAGTATTAGCATCTGGTTCTAGAATAAAAGATTCGTATCCCAAAAAGGCTTGCTGATTTCCGAAGCCATAAATAGCTCCAATATCGGCATATGCTTCTGATATCGTTTCTCCAGGAAAAGCAGATATTTCATCAAGCCTTTGACCTTGAGCAAACGCTAAAAAGTAGCTGTCTATAGAATTTGTATTTTGCCCAGAAGCTGTCCATTGATCATCATAATTAGCAGTTTTGTCATAGGCCACACTCAGAACAAATTTGCGCCATGGTGAATTTAAGTTATTATTTGTAAAAACAAATGCAGCACCACCTTGGTTTAAATCAACTTTTGAATCTGAAGAAGAACTTTGTCCATTAAAAAAGGAAACATCATTGTCTAAGTTTAAACTTGAGAGTGATATTGAAGCATGACTTCTATTAAAAATAGCAGAACCTGCTGGATTAATACTTACGGCAGACATGTCACCTCCAAGGGCTCCAAAAGCACCGCTTAATGCTCTAAATCGAGCAGATCCTTGAATTTCATCTTGCGAGTATCTAAGGGCATCAGATATGTCCTGAGCCATAACATTAGACATAGAAAGTACACCTATGACTAGTATAGTTAATTTTTTCATAGTAAAATTTTATAATTTTTTTAGAGCTAAATAGTTTAGATTATCCTCTACGACCAGAGCTACCTCTACTCGAAGATCTAGAAGAACCAGACGATCTTGTAGAACTTCTAGACGAGCTTCTTGCAGATGAACTTCTACTTGAAGATCTATTGCTTCTTACACTCGAACTATTGCTTCTGTTTGATCTTGTTCTAACACTAGAACTATTACTTCTGGTACTAGGTCTTGTTGTTCTAATTCTTGTATTATTACTTCTAGTATTAGGTCTTGTAATCCTAGTATTGGTATTAGGTCTCGTTGTCCTAACTCTTGTATTAGGTCTTGTAATTCTAGTATTAGTTCTCGTATTAGTATTAGCTCTTATACTTGTGTTATTTCGTCTTGTTCTTGGTCTTGTATAAGCCGAATTAGATCTGGTGTTAACTGCAGATCCTCTTCTAACAGATCTATTAAGTCCGTTATTTAAGGAACCTCTGCGACCATAGTTATAGGCTACATTATTGTAATAACCATTGTTGTATCCATAACCGTAGTATCCAGGTGGGCACCAAGCATTGAAACCGCCATATCCGAAATAAGGATTCCAACCGTTAAAAGCTATATGGCTACCATATGCAAATCCGCCGTATGGTCCCCAAGACGGTCCCCATGGCGAACCCCATCTATTCCATCTGTTCCATCCCCAAGAGTTTACATATCCATAACCCCAAGGTCTATACCAACCCCAAGTATTCCATCCATTATTATATATAGTGACATTTACTTGGTCAGAATCTTGTCCCCAACCAGCGTAACCAGTTTGAACTTCCTCTGAAGGTTCTTCATCGTAATCACCTACGTATGAATCTATATCTGTAAAAATAGCACTACCATCATCAGGAATGTTATCATACTGATTTGACTTTTCGGTAAAATAATCTTTATAGTAACTATTATCTTCTACAGGAACCGTTCTTGTTTCTTCATAGACTACTTCACTGTCACTGTAAATACCATCACTATCATAACCAACATATTGGTATGAACCACAAGAAGCTAATAGAAATGTAAAGCTTAGTGCAACAAAAAATGGAAATTTGTTCTGTATGTAATTGTTTAATTGCATATCTCTTGATTTTTATTGTTGAACATTACAAAAATAGTTAGTTTTGTTGAACTATTTTTTTATTTAACATTATCACAAATTTTGTGCCAAAACACTTAAAATGAGTAAAAACCTTACAAGTAGAGCAGAAGACTATTCAAAATGGTATAACGAATTGGTCGTAAAGGCCGATTTAGCTGAGAATTCAGCGGTTAGGGGTTGTATGGTTATCAAACCTTATGGCTATGCAATCTGGGAGAAAATGCAAGCAGAATTAGATAGAATGTTTAAAGAAACAGGACATCAAAATGCGTATTTTCCTCTTTTTGTACCTAAAAGTTTGTTTGAAGCCGAAGAAAAGAATGCCGAAGGATTTGCAAAAGAGTGTGCAGTAGTGACACATTATAGGTTACAAAATGACCCAGATAACGAAGGGAAGTTACGTGTTGATCCAGAAGCAAAGTTAGAAGAAGAGCTTGTTGTAAGACCAACTAGTGAGGCTATTATTTGGAATACATATAAAGGTTGGATTCAAAGTTATAGAGATTTACCTATTTTAATAAACCAATGGGCAAATGTTGTACGCTGGGAAATGAGGACACGTTTATTTCTAAGAACTGCTGAATTTTTATGGCAAGAAGGACATACGGCTCATGCAACCAAAAATGAAGCACTAATAGAGGCTGAGCAAATGAATAACGTTTATGCAGATTTTGCTGAGAACTTTATGGCTATTCCAGTTATTAAAGGTGTAAAAACTGAAAGTGAACGTTTTGCCGGAGCTGAAGAGACCTATTGTATTGAAGCATTGATGCAGGATGGAAAGGCATTACAAGCAGGAACATCTCACTTTTTGGGACAGAACTTTGCTAAAGCATTTGATGTGAAATTCACAAATAACGAAGGGAAGTTAGACCATGTATGGGCAACATCATGGGGTGTTTCTACACGATTAATGGGAGCTTTAATTATGACGCATAGTGATGATAAGGGACTAGTGCTTCCACCAAATTTAGCGCCTTCGCAAGTTGTTATTGTTCCTATATATAAGAATGATGAGCAACTAGATTTAATTACTGAAAAGGCGAATGCCATAATTAAAGAATTAAAATCTTTAGGGATTTCTTGTAAATTTGACTCTAGAACGACACATAGACCAGGAGCCAAATTTGCTCAACATGAATTGCAAGGCGTTCCATTAAGAGTTGCTATCGGACCTAAAGATCTTGAAAACAAAACGATTGAACTGGCTAGACGAGATACGTTAACAAAAGAGACCGTTGCGATGACAGATTTAGTGCCTGTAGTGCAATCGCTTTTAAAAGTAATTCAAGACGATTTATTTAATAAAGCACTTAATTATAGGGATTCGCATATCACAGAGGTAGATGATTTTGAAACCTTTAAAGAGGTTTTAGAAGCGAAGACAGGTTTTATTTCTGCCCACTGGGATGGTACTGCCGAAACCGAACAAAAGATAAAAGAGTTAACTAAAGCAACAATAAGATGTATTCCAATGGATATTAAAAAAGAAGCTGGAAAGTGCGTATACACTGGTAATTCTTCAACAAATAGAGTCTTATTTGCAAAAGCTTATTAAATTTTTTTTAAAAAAGTTTATCTAGGTGTTGCAACATTTAAAAATAGTTGTATTTTTGCATCCGCAATGAGTAATTGCACGTTCATTTGAAATCGTAGTAAGAAGATAATTAAATTTTTAAAACTACAATTGAAATAACTCAAATGGCCCGTTCGTCTATCGGCTAGGACGCCAGGTTTTCATCCTGGTAAGAGGGGTTCGATTCCCCTACGGGCTACAATTTTTTAATAAGAAAGAAAACAATGGCAAATCATAAGTCAGCATTAAAAAGAATAAGAAGTAACGAAGCTAAACGTTTGCGTAACAGATACCAGCACAAAACTACACGTGGTGCTATCAAGAGATTACGTGATATGGAAAAAGCTAAAGAAGCAAAAGAATACTTGCCTGCAGTTATTTCAATGATCGATAAACTAGCTAAGAATAATATCATTCATGATAATAAAGCAGCTAATTTAAAATCTAAATTAACTAAGCACGTAGCTTCCCTAAGCTAACAAGAACTTATATTAAAATTATTAAAGCTTCTCGTATGAGAGGCTTTTTTTGTGCGGTTTATTAGCCCAAAATTTCATAATAAAAAAGCTCTCAGTACTAGTACTGAGAGCTTTTTTATTATACAAGAGTTGGTTTAGATTTGTTATCCATTCATAGATACCAAAAACTCTTCGTTATTTCTTGTTTGTTTAAATCTATCATTAATAAATTCCATGGCTTCAACAGGGTTCATGTCGGCAAGATATTTACGCATTACCCACATTCTTTGAATTGTTGATGCGTCTAATAAAATATCATCGCGACGCGTACTTGATGATGTTAAATCGATAGCAGGGAAAATTCTACGATTAGATATTTTACGATCTAATTGTAATTCCATATTACCAGTTCCTTTAAATTCCTCGAAGATTACTTCGTCCATTTTAGACCCAGTTTCTGTTAATGCAGTAGCTATGATTGTTAAAGACCCACCATTTTCAATGTTACGAGCTGCTCCAAAGAAACGTTTTGGTTTATGCAATGCATTGGCGTCTACACCACCACTTAATATTTTTCCTGAAGCTGGTTGAACTGTATTATATGCTCTAGCCAAACGCGTTATAGAATCTAATAAGATAACTACATCGTGGCCACACTCTACTAGACGTTTTGCCTTTTCTAATACGATATTTGCAATTTTTACATGTTCGTGAGCTTCCTTGTCAAAAGTTGAAGCGATAACTTCTCCACGAACATTACGTTGCATATCTGTTACTTCTTCAGGACGTTCATCAATTAATAAAATCATTTGATAAACTTCCGGATGATTTGCAGCAATTGCATTCGCTACATCTTTCAATAACATCGTTTTACCAGTTTTAGGTTGTGATACGATCATACCACGTTGCCCTTTTCCGATTGGAGAAAATAAATCCATTATACGTGTAGAAATCGTACTTTGCTTTTCAGCAATATTAAATTTTTCCTCAGGAAAAAGCGGTGTTAAATGTTCAAAAGATACACGGTCTCTTACCACTTCTGGTTTTTGACCATTAATCTTACTAACCTTTATTAACGGAAAGTATTTTTCTCCTTCTTTAGGAGGTCTTACATGACCTAAAACAGTATCTCCTGTTTTTAATCCAAATAATCTAATTTGAGATTGTGAAACATAAATGTCATCAGGAGATGATAAATAATTATAATCAGACGAACGTAAAAAACCGTAACCGTCTTGCATGATATCTAAAACACCTTCACTTTCAATGATGGCATCGAATTCAAAATCAGGCTCTCTATAGCGATTCCTGCTATCTTTATTGCCGTTGTTTTTGTGCGTATTGCCATCTTTGTGACGCGTATTAGTTTTTTTATGGTCTTTTGATTGATTTTGCTTGTTATCCTTTTGACGCGGATTAGGCTTACTATCATTAGAATTTTTAGAACGCGTATCGTTGTTTTGATTATTTCTTTGATTCGTTCTATTGTCCTTCTTATCGTTAGGATTATTTTGAGAAGGTTTATCTTCTTTTTTGTCATCCAACTCCATTTTTTGTTGAGAAGAGTTTTGAGCTTGTTTCTTTTCAACACGAGCTCTAGGCTTTCTTTGCTGAGTAGGTTTTTTCTGTTCTTCTTTTTTAGGAGTAGGTGGTGCTACTTCTTTTTTTACAGCATCTGGATTGGCTGCTTGGAAGTCTAAGATTTGATAGACAAGGTCTAGCTTTTTTAACGAACGGTATTTAGGTACGTTTAATTTTTGAGCGATTTCCTGAAGTTCAGGAAGCTTCTTTGCTTTTAATTCGGAAATTTCGAACATGTATATGTGTACTAATTAAGTTTATTCTTTGAAATGGATTAGTTTCTTACTTTTCTAAAAAATATAAAATGGGAAAAATTTGAAAAAAATCTGAAGATTTAATAACCTGCTACACTGTAGGTAACACATTATTAATGCAATAATACAATTTTATTTTTAAAATTTAATACTACTTTTAAAAAAGAAACTGTTAATTTTGTGCCTCGTTATAGATAAATATAAATGATTCAACGTATACAATCCATATTTCTTTTATTTGCAGCAGGCGTGTCTGCAGGTTTAATTTTTGTATTTCATTTGTGGACTAAGACCGATGATGTTTTGGTTTATGCTAAAGATGAATACTTATATTTAGGTTTGTTTTTAGGATCTGCTTTATTATCTTTAATCTCGATTTTTTGTTTTAAAAATAGGAAGCTGCAATTTGTTTTGGGCCGACTTAATATAATATTAAACTTTATTTTATTAGGATTTTTTGTGTATCAATTACTAATACCTCCTGGAGAGAGTAACATCTCAGAGAAAGGTGTTGGGATATTCATACCTATTTTATCTATCGTGTTATTGGTCTTAGCCAATAAAGCCATAAAAAAGGATGAAGACCTCGTAAAATCTGTTGATCGATTACGATAAACCCTATTATCTTAATTATTTTAGTGCGTAAACCCAAGGTGAAGACCTTGGGTTTTTTTATGGATGATTGTTAGCGCTTCGGAAACTCTATAACTTCAAGATTATCAATTTGATGCCCATCTATTGTGAATCTGAGCATCGTTCTTATTTTATGAAAGCCATGCTTTCCAACGGCACCAGGATTCATATGAATTAAATTATACCGTTTGTCTGGCATAACTTTTAGAATATGTGAATGCCCACAGATAAAAATACGAGGCGGATTATCTTTTATAAGATCACGTGTTCTCATGTTATACTTTGGCGGATAACCACCTATGTGTGTCATCCAAACATCAACATTTTCACACATAAACCTATTATGTTCTGGAAATTCGGCTCTAGCTTCAGCATTATCAATGTTGCCATAAACTGCTCGTAGAGGCTTTAAATCTTTTATAGCATCTGTGACACTAAGGTCTCCTATATCTCCAGCATGCCAAACTTCATCAGCCTGTTTAACGTATTTCAAAATAGCATCATCTATATAACTGTGTGTGTCAGAAAGTAATAGAATTTTGGTCATAAAGGGTTGTAAATTATGATTGCGACGTTTTCCGAAGAAAACCTTTAATTATGTTAATAGCAAGTATAAAGAGACAAAAACATTTATCTTTGTGCTTTTACAAAAGTAAGGTTTCTATTGCGTTTTTTTATCGAATTATCATACAACGGAAAAGCATATCATGGATGGCAAAATCAGCCCGATGCTATTTCTGTACAAGAAGTTCTTGAGAATGCGTTGTCATTATTATTGAAGCAAACTATTAGTATTGTAGGAGCAGGAAGAACAGATGCAGGAGTTCATGCTTCACAAATGTTTGCTCATTTTGATACAGAGGAAGATTTTCCAGAACATTTTATTTTTAAATTGAATTCCTTTTTGCCTAAAGATATTGCAATTACTGCTATTTTTAGAGTTACAGAGGAAGCTCATGCACGTTTTGATGCCTTGAGTAGAACGTATCATTATCGGCTGTCGACACAAAAAAATGTTTTTAATTTTGATTACGCTTATGCTTTACAAAAGCAGTTGGACATGGACCTTATGAATAAAGCTTGTGATATTCTATTGCAGTATAATGATTTTCAATGCTTTTCTAAGGTTAATACAGATGTAAAAACGTATACTTGTAAGCTCATGAAAGCGCGTTGGACTGTTGAGAATAATGAATTGTTATTTACCGTAAAAGCAGATCGTTTTTTGAGAAATATGGTTCGTGCTATTGTTGGTACGCTTATTAATATTGGTTTAGGTAAAATAGAGTTAGAACATTTGCATTCCATTATAAAATCTAAAAATAGAAGCGAAGCCGGGTTTTCTGTACCAGCTCATGGTTTATACCTTACGAGTATCGAATATCCAGAGCATATTAAATTATTAAAAAACTAAATGGAGGATAAAAAAACAAAAGCCTTTGATTTGACATTGTTCAAGAGATTGTTACAATATATTAGACCTTATAGAATTGTGTTTTTTGGGTCGATACTTTGTGTAATAGGTCTCGCTCTTTTTGGAATGTTAAGACCCTTAGCACTTCAAAAAGCTATTGATGAACATGTTGTATTAAAAGATTACAATGGCTTTTTGTTTTATATTATTGTCATGTTGGCTTTATTAATATTTGAAGTTGTAAGTCAATTATTATTTATTTACTATGCCAGTTGGTTGGGCCAAAATGTGGTTAAGGATATACGAGTAAAACTCTATAACCATATTTTACGCTTTAGAATGAAGTACTATGATAACTCTTCTGTAGGTGTTTTAATAACTAGGGCTGTAACCGATATGGAGCGCATTGCTGATATTTTTGGTCAAGGTTTATTTATGATATTTAGCGATATTCTTAAAATGCTCTTTGTGGCTGGAGCGATGTTATATCTAAATTGGAAATTAAGTTTAATTGCCTTTGTAACCATGCCAATTATCCTATTTGCGACTAAGGTTTTTCAGAAATATATGAAACGTGCTTTTGAAGAAGTACGTAATGAAGTATCTAACTTAAATTCTTTTGTTCAAGAGCGTGTTACAGGAATGAAAATACTTCAGTTATTTACAAGAGAGGATACGGAGTATAAGAAGTTTAAAGAAATTAATGAACGCCATAAAAAAGGATGGTTAAAAACAGTGTGGTATAACTCGGTGTTTTTTCCAATAGCCGACTTATTATCATCTATTACATTGGGATCCATTATTTGGGCAGGAGGATATATGGTGGTTTTTCAGAAAACTGTAACCATTGGAGATTTGACGGCCTACATCATGTTTGTTCCCATGTTATTTAGACCTTTAAACCAGATTGCGAATAAATTCAACACACTTCAAATGGGAATGGTTGCTGCCGATCGTGTTTTTAAAGTTTTAGATACAACATCTCAAATTGACGATTCGGGTAAAGCTGAAGCTAAGGCGTTTAAAGGTGATATTTCATTTAAAGAAGTGCATTTTTCTTATGTTGAAAATGAAGAAGTTCTTAAAGGAATTTCTGTAGATGTCAAGGCAGGAGAGACGGTTGCGATAGTTGGAGCCACAGGCGCTGGGAAGTCAACGATTATTAATTTATTGAATCGTTTTTATGATATTAATGCAGGTACAATATGTATAGATGGCACAGATATTAAAGATATGACCTTGAAGTCCTTACGGTCACAAATTGCTGTAGTGCTTCAAGATGTATTTTTATTTGCCGATACTATTTTAAATAATATTACGCTAAAAGATCCTAATATTTCAGAAGAAGAAGTTATTCAAGCCGCTAAGGATATTGGGATTCATAAATTTATTTCGAGTCTTCCAAACGGTTACCATTATAATGTGAAAGAGCGTGGAGCAATGTTATCATCTGGTCAACGTCAGCTTATTTCATTTTTAAGAGCATATGTCACCAATCCAAGTATTTTAGTTTTGGATGAAGCAACGTCTTCTGTAGATTCTTATTCAGAGCAATTAATACAAGACGCTACCGATAAAATTACTGAAGGACGCACCTCTATTGTGATTGCACATCGATTGGCTACAATTCAACAAGCCGATCAAATTATTGTAATGGATGCAGGTAAAATTGTAGAAAAAGGAACACATAAAGAACTTCTAAAAGTTGAAAACGGCTATTATAGAAATCTATACGAAGTTCAATTTTTAAAGGCTGAAGCTGTATAGTTTATTGTTTGGCAGCTTCCACGGCAGCTCGTTGGGCTTCTATAAGTTCTTGCAGATCTCCTGTTAAGAACATGATAATCACTATAATTATAGTTATAATAATCATTGTGGAAGCGAGGACTCCTAAAAACAGAAACGTTCTCAATACAATTTGCCCTATACTGAGGTTATACAAGCGCTTAAAAACGTAGGCTCCATATAATATCATTAAGGGTAAAAATATAAAACTTATCATACCTTGGGTAATACCTAGCATTGCCACAATAATGATGATAACAGACGTGATGATCGAGGTTTGAGCTTGCCAATATATTAATACAACCATAAGTTCTGTATAGTTGAATTTTTTGAGACCCATGAATGAGATACGTGCAATAAAGGCATAAAGAGGAACATAAAGCATCATAAATATAGACATGTACTCTTGTATGAAAGTCACGTTTCTTCGTTGAAATTCTTCTTGACCCTTCATGACATAATTTGAGAAATCTAGAGCTTCTGGATAGAATTTTTTTAATATTAATAGGTACAATCCCGTAAAAGTTAAAGCCAAACCAAAATAACTAATTGGATTAACATAGCGTTTCCTAACACCATCGATGTAGCCTCCAATAACGAGTTCTGGTTTTTTAAACAAATCAACAAATGTGCGAAGCAACTTATTGTCGTAATTAAAAAAAGTTTCGCTTATGTGTTCAAAAAGATTTTTAAACGTCAGACGATTTCTAATTACTTTCCCTCCACAGCTATTACAGAAATCACTATTGTCTTGAAGTTCGGTATGGCAGTTTTTACAATTCACAGGTTCAATTTACTTTAAAAATTTCAGATATAGGAATAGAAGGAGACCTGTTAGAATGGAAAGTATCATGGTAACAGCTAAAAACAAGACCATTGAGAACACAAACCTTATAATTAAAGCTAAAACACTTAGTTTGTATAATCTGTAAAAAACGAATGCAAAATATAGAACATATAAGGAAGTGACCACTATTATAAGAACAGTGACATCAATTCCTAAAGCAAAAGCAATAAGATATAATATTGCTGAGGAAATAATATACTGGCCTGTAACATACATATTGATAACAATATGCTCTGTAAAGTTATGTACACGCTCGTTTAAAAACACAACCCAGCTTATTAAAGCACTTGCAGGCAAACCAATGATGTAGATTAATCCTAAGTATTCGTTCATAGATCGCGAAAAACTAGTAAATATTTCTAGCGCCTCTTTTGGGTAATATTTTGTCATTAACTTATCAAACTCACTTGGTTCGGGAATAAAATAACCAGGATTAATAGCATTAATAATAAAGTATTGTATACCAAGAAGCGTTATAGATATAGCAAGGTATTGAACAACATTAATGTATTTTTTACGTGTACCATTGATATAACCATCAATGACAGCTTCGGGCTTTTTGAAAAGATCAATAAAGGTGCTGAAAAACTTATTGTCATAACTTAAAAACTGTTCACTAAAATCTGCAGATAGATTTTTAACGGTTAGCCTATTTTTTATAACTTTTGCGCCACATTCGAAGCAATAATGTTGTTCGGAATTAAGTGATGTTTTGCAATTTTTACAATTCATTTATGTTAAGTCTTTGTACAATAAGGTAGTGAGTTCTGGTAAATCTTCAAACATTACGAACTCTCCATTTTTTATATATGAAATCTGACCAGTTTCTTCACTAACCACTAAAGCAATGGCATCTGTTTTTTCTGTGATCCCAACTGCTGCACGATGACGTAAACCAAAACGCTGTGGAATATTCTTCTCGTTATTTACAGGTAATATCACACGTGTCGCCTTTACAACGTTGTTTTCAATGATAATGGCGCCATCATGCAAAGGGCTATTTTTAAAGAAGATACTTTCAATAATGGGCTGTGTGACTTTAATGTTCATTGCGTCACCAGTATTAACCAAGAAATCGAGATTGTTATTGCGCTCTAAGACAATAAGAGCTCCTGTTTTAGACTGGCTCATACGCTCGCAAGCATTTACTAAAGCATTAATGTCTGTTTCTGTTTCAACTTCCGTTTTTAAGAATTTCATCTTTTTGAAAAACTTCCCACGACCACTTAAGTTCGTAGAGCCAACCATAAGGAGGAATTTTCGTATTTCGGGTTGAAATACCACAATAAGCGCAATAATTCCTACTTTAATAAACCCATCAAAGATGCGATGGAGCATGAACATATCTAGAAACTCTGTAACCCTCCAAACCAAATAGATAATAATGATTCCAATAAAAATATTAACAGCTACTGTACCTTTTACGAGCTTATAGACATAGTACAAAAGAATAGCGACAAGAAAGACGTCTATAAAATCTATAATCCCAAAATCCCAAAATTTGAATTTTTCCAAGGCGAGCGCGTTTGTGTAAATGTAATAATTATTGCTTAATAAATGAATTCGTTATTGTTTATTGTAACAATGTCTGATTTAAGTTTTGAGAGAATAGATTTAAAGTTAATATAGTCCTGAAAGTCTAAGTTTTTGTTAAAGATTAATGAAATTTCTAATTTGTTAGCAATTCCAGGTTTTAATAATGCTTCGAGATAACTCTTAATTTGATTAGTTTTTAAAATTGTGGAAATTCCATAGACTGTTTCAGTACTTTCAAAGTACAATGTAATATTTTGGGTTATGTCTAAGCCTCTATAAAAATTGCCGTCTGGTTTATAATCACTTTCGTTAAACGGTGTTGTATTGTTTTTTAATGGTGCTTTGGTATTGTCTAATGTGTAAACGACATCTGTAAACTCCAAAAACCCTAAATTGTTAATAGTCGTATCATGACAAGTAAAGTAATTTTTAGCATCCTCATTTTTATGCATCTTAGCATTGCGTTTTTTGTCTTGTAAAAATTTAATCTTCGGAATGGCTTGTTCTAAAGTAAGGCGTTTGTCTACGTTGATAAGCCAGTTGGTTGTGCTAATTAAATTTTTCCTGTTAAGTTCAATGCTGTCAGTTTGAGTCTCATCATAAAATAAATAGGCATGAGAAACATCATGAATTTCGGTTATCGTAGCATTTTCAATTTCAGGAAGTAGTACCGATTTCCCATTTCCGCATGACAATAAGATAAGAGTAATGAGTAATATGTATAGTCGTTTCATTAGTGTAATTGTTGAGTGAGAGTAATACATTCCATAGCTTCTTTAACATCATGAACTCTTAAAATAGCAGTGCCTTTTTGAAGTGCAATTGTGTTAAGAACTGTGGTGCCGTTAAGCGCCTCTTTTGCAGAATTATTAAGTGTTTTGTAAATCATTGACTTTCTAGATATCCCAGCTAAAATTGGCAAATTGGTCATTTTTAAAAGCTCTAACTTATTGAGAAGCTCGTAATTTTGTTCTACCGTTTTAGCAAATCCAAACCCAGGATCTACAATCAAATCAACGATTCCTAAACGCCTAGCTTCAGCAATGCGATCAGAAAAATAAAAGAGGATATCCTTTATTATATCGTCATAATTGGTTTGTTGAGCCATGTTTTGAGGCGTTCCTTTCATATGCATCATAATATAGGGCACGCCTAATTGCGCAACTGTTTCTAACATGTGTTGATCTAAATGTCCTGCGGAAATATCATTAATCAAGCAGGCTCCTGCATCTATGGCACATTTGGCAACCTCGCTTCTAAACGTGTCGATAGAAATTAAAGTGTCTGGAAATTCTTTAAGAATAGCTTCTATAATTGGCAGAACGCGTTCCAATTCTTCTTTAACCGAAATGTCATGAGCACCAGGCCTAGAGCTATAACCGCCAATATCAATAAAGGTTGCTCCGGCCTCAGTCATGTTTTGAACTTGCCCTAAAATAGCTGCTGTATTTTTGTATTGTCCTCCATCATAAAATGAATCGGGAGTGACATTTAAAATACCCATAATTTTTGGTCGACTAAGGTCTATTAATTGTCCTTTGCAATTGATGCTTTTACTCAAAACTATATAGTATGGTTAAAGTTTTTAAATCTGATTAATTTATGCGAAATTTACGGAAAATTAAATGTTTTAAATGCAAGATACTTCAAAACAATATGATGATGTGATTTCGCAATGCCGAAGTCTGTTTATTAATAAAATGAAAGACTACGGAAGTGCATGGCGAATTTTGAGATTACCTTCCTTAACAGATCAAATTTTTATAAAAGCGCAACGCATTAGAGGCTTACAACAAAACAGTGAACGTAAAGTAGATGAAGGGGAAGTAAGTGAGTTTATAGGAATCATTAATTATTGTACTATGGCTTTGGTGCAATTAGATAAAGGCGTTGTTGAACAACCCGATTTGGATTTGGATGAGGCCACTTCTCTTTATGACGAAAAGGTGTCTGTTACCAAACAATTAATGATGGATAAAAATCATGATTATGGAGAGGCTTGGAGAGATATGCGCGTAAGTAGCTTAACCGATTTGATTTTACAAAAATTGTTACGAGTAAAGCAGATTGAAGATAACGCAGGAAAAACAATAGTTAGTGAAGGTATTGATGCCAATTATCAAGACATGATAAATTATTCGGTATTTGCGCTAATTCATTTAAACGAAGATAAAAAATAACAACACATGAAAGCACTAGTTCATATTTGTAGAGTCCTTGTTGGAGGTCTATTTATTTTTTCAGGATTTATAAAACTGAATGATCCTCTAGGATTTTCTTATAAGCTTCAAGAATATTTTAGCTACGATGTACTAGATATTCCATCACTTATACCATATGCACTAGGAATTTCAATATTTGTTGTTGTATTTGAAGTTGTTCTAGGCGTGTTCTTACTTATTGGATATAAACCTAAATTTACAGTGTGGAGTTTATTAGCAATGATTGTGTTTTTTACGTTTTTAACGTTCTATGCTGCATATTTTGAAAAAGTAAAAGACTGTGGATGTTTTGGGGATTTCTTGAAATTATCACCTTGGCAATCGTTCTGGAAAGACGTGATTTTATTAGTGATGATTGTTATCTTATTTATTGGTCAAAGACACATTAAACCTCTATTGACCAAATTTGGTTTATCGGTAACGGCCTTGCTTAGTTTTATTTTTAGCCTTTGGTTTGGATATTATGTACTTATGCATCTTCCTGCATTCGATTTTAGAGCTTATAAAATAGGAGACAACTTACAAGAAAATATGTCTTTACCGCCAGATGCTCAAAGAGCAGTAAGTGATTATATTTGGACGTACAAGCTAAATGGTGAAGAAAAAACCTTGACCGATAGAGGTCGTGGTCCAAAGACCTACGATGAAATTGTGGGTGTAGAAACAGTTGTTATTAAAGAGGCAGATGTGCCTAAAATTCAAGATTTTTCTATAGAATCTGAAGATGAAGATTTAACACAGCAATTTTTAGCAGAAGATAAATTAGTTATTATTGTTGCATACAGTTTAGAAAAAGCAGAAATTGAAGGAATGGGAGGACTTAAAGCTATGGTTAAGAAGGCTCAGGATAAAGGATATCCAGTTATTGGACTAACAGCTTCTGGTGAATCTAAGAAAAAGGAGATTCAAGATACATATCATTTAGATGTTGACTTCTATTTATGTGATGAAAAAGTGCTAAAAACAATAGTTAGAGCTAATCCTGGTGTGATTGTTCTAGAAAAAGGAACAGTCACTCAAAAAGTGCATTGGAACGATCTTGAAGATTTGAAGTTCTAATTAATTCTAAATAATAATGATCTGATTAGCTACATTTTAAATAAAACGTTTTATGCATTACTCACTTTATTTGGTGTAGTAACCGTAATTTTTTTCTTATTTAATGTTCTACCAGGAGATCCAGCGCAAATGATGCTTGGTCAAAATGAAGACAGCGAGCAAATTGCAGCTGTAAAGGCTAAGTATGGTTTTGATAAGCCAATTACAACACAATACGTTTATTATTTAAACGATTTGTCGCCACTATCATTTCATTCAACTAATTCAAGTGATTATACGTTTTTACGTGATGGAAAGTACAGCGCATCTAAGTTATTTACCATTGGAGAAACTACGATGGTTGTGAAGTTTCCGTATTTGAGAGAATCCTTTACGAAGCAGGGAAAGAAAGTAGCACAAGTTATTGGAGAAACATTACCAAATACTTTCGTGCTAGCCGTTTCAGCAATTTTCATCGCCATTTTTTTAGGTATTATTCTCGGGATAATTTCTGCCTTATATAAAGATCGTTGGATTGATAAAACCATTCAAATTTTTAGTACCTTAGGGATGAGCGTACCTTCCTTTTTTAGTGCTATTTTGTTTGCTTGGTTGTTTGGTTTTGTGTTACATAATTATACCAATTTAGAAATGACAGGTAGCTTATATGAGTTAGATGACTTTGGCGAAAAGGTTAATATCCAATGGAAAAATTTAATACTCCCAGCAATTGTTTTAGGAATTCGCCCTTTGGCCGTTGTGATTCAGTTGATGCGAAATTCATTGTTAGAAGTCTTTAATCAAGATTATATTAGAACTGCCAGGGCTAAAGGTTTAAGTGAATTTCAGATTATAAAAAGACATGCTGTAAAAAATGCATTGAACCCCGTAGTTACGGCTATTTCAGGATGGTTTGCATCTATGTTGGCAGGCGCTGTATTTGTTGAGTATATTTTTGGGTGGAATGGTCTCGGAAAAGAAATTGTAAATGCTCTAAATACCTTAGATTTGCCAGTTATTATGGGATCGGTATTAGTCATTGCATTACTATTTATCCTGATTAATATTTTTGTAGATGTGATTTATGGTTGGTTGGATCCTAGAGTGAAATTGAAATAATAAAATAATTCAGAAGAACTATATAATAGTTTGAAATGAATACTAAAAACTAAAGTGAATGAAACAGCTATTAATTATCTTTTGTCTTGGGATCTTCTTTATTAATTGTGAAGCACAACCAGATCCTACAAATTTTTCTAATGAAGCCCTAAAGGATACATTTATTACTATAGAAGGCAAATCTTTAACCTTAGAATCTATACTTAACACCTACAAAGGACAAACGATTTTAATAGATGTTTGGGCTAGTTGGTGTCGCGATTGTATTGTTGGGTTGCCCGACCTTAAGGCGCTTCAAAAAGAACATAGCGATGTGGTTTATTTATTCTTATCCATGGATAAGACTCAAAAAAGTTGGAAAAATGGAATTGATAAATATAAAATAGATGGAGCGCATTATTTTATGCCCTCAGGATGGGATAGTGCGTTTAGTGAATTTGTAGATTTAGATTGGATACCTCGATACATGATTATAGATAAAGATGGACATATCAAATTGTTTCGAGCTGTAAAAATTAGTGACCCTAAAATAAAAGAACATTTAAAGTAAATTAACGTTTCTACGGAAACTTAAAAATAGAAGACTCATGAGAAAGCATATTGTTGCAGGAAATTGGAAGATGAATAATGGTTTAATACAAACTGAAACCCTAATTTCAGAATTAAAACAACAGGAAAAAACATCGGATGCAGAGGTTATGATTGCACCATCTTTTACAAATTTATGGCATGCTTTTGAAGCAACAAGACAGTATGATATCGAGGTTGTTGCTCAGAATATGCACTTTTCTGAAAAAGGAGCATACACTGGCGAGGTTAGTGCAGGAATGCTTAAAAGTTTAGGAATTAAAACAGTGATTTTGGGACATAGTGAACGACGTGCCTATTATAATGAAACAGACCAATCACTGGCTAAAAAAGTTGACGCTGCATTAGCTAATAACATGCGAATCATTTTTTGTTTTGGCGAGGAGTTATCAGATCGTAAAGCTGGACGTCAAGAGGACGTAGTGGAGCATCAAATTAAAGCAGCGTTGTTTCATTTAAATGCTTCGGCGTTTGAACACATTGTATTGGCCTATGAGCCCGTTTGGGCTATTGGAACAGGTGAGACTGCTTCTCCTGAGCAGGCCCAAGATATGCATGCATTTATTAGAAAAACATTAGAAAATACTTATGGTAAGAATGTTTCAGAATCTGTGTCAATTCTTTACGGTGGAAGCGTAAAACCAGCTAATGCTAAGGAAATTTTTTCAAAGCCTGATGTTGATGGTGGACTTATTGGTGGAGCATCTTTAAATGCTGAAGACTTTTTTGCTATTGTTAACGCATTTTAATGTAACACAGACATGTCTAATACAATATATATAGGGTATTACTTCAAAGCAAATCCTTTGCAACCAGCGGTTGAAATATTAATCGCAGAGTTGGGCTATGCAGGTTTCGAAAGTTTTGTTGAAACCGATGAAGGTGTTACTGCCTATATTCAGAAAAATGATTGGAATGAACATATTCTTGATGATATTCACATATTGAATTCTGATGCCTTTACTATTACATTTACATTTGATGAAATAGAACAAACTAATTGGAATGCGGAGTGGGAGAAAAATTTCAGTCCAATTGTTGTAGACAATAAATGCTCGGTTCGCGCTCCATTTCATGATAAACCAGACACAACATATGATATCATTATAGAGCCTAAAATGAGTTTTGGAACTGGTCACCATGAAACTACTCATATGATGATTCAGTATATTTTAAATCACGATTTTCAGAATAAAGCGGTTTTAGATATGGGATGCGGAACTGGTGTTCTTGCGATTCTAGCAGAAATGAAAGGCGCCAATCCAATAGATGCCATTGATTATGATAATTGGTGCTATCTTAATAGTTTAGAAAATGTACAGAGAAATGCCTGTAATCACATTACGGTTTTAGAAGGAGATGCCAGTCTTTTACCAGGACGTAAATACGATATTGTAATTGCTAATATTAATAGGAATATTCTACTTAATGATATGAAAACCTATACAGATACACTCAATGCACATGGTGTTTTGTTTCTAAGTGGTTTTTACAATGATGACATCGCTATTATTAGAGATGAATGTGCTATGTATGGTTTAAATCATGTCGAGACATTAGAGCGAAACAATTGGGTTGCTCTCAAATTTGAAAAGTAAATTATTATAGTTATTTGGGTTTTCTTCGATGAATAGCTCAAAATTTTAACATAATAAATAAACGACCCGTAACAATTCTACGGGATATCCTTAATATGTGTAATATTGAATTGGCTAACTTCGCGCTGATAATTATCACAGACTAATTCAAACACATAGCATTGTTTTTTTAGCTCATCCTATTTACGTGAATACTATTTATTAACTTAATTTACTCAAAAATGAAAAAAATCAAATTTGTGGCAATAGCGAGTCTATGCCTTGTATTTTCTTTTCAATCTTGTGAAAAAGAAAATATAACAGAGAATATTTCAAATCTAGACGAGGACATAATCATTAATATGAACAGTTTAGAGAATCGGACTTTAGTCACTGACACAGAATTACTAGACGCCATTAAGACTTTGGATATTGATGTAGGGATAGTTTCTATAGGAGATTTTCACTTACCTGATGGAACTGTGGAAGAACGAATTTATATAGGAAGCGATATTACTTTTACTAGAGACGAACTAGACGCATTAGTAGGAATTGGTTCTGGACTAGATCGTCAATATAGAACGTTTAATTTAGTAACTGGTAACAATCAAACTATTAATATCTTAGGCTACACAGGAGGCAGCCAAGCATTATCTAGTAAGGCGCAAACGGCTTTAACTAGAGCAGTTGCTAATTATAATAATATAAGCAATATGACATTACAGTTTAATTTATCATTTGGTACTAATTACCAGGCAGCAGACATGGTAGTGTACGATAATTCTGTAAATACACCTAATAGTCAAGGTGGTGTAGCGGGTTTCCCAACATCAGCAGGAGCACCTCATAAATTTGTTCAAATATATAATATCGAACAATTTTCTACAGGTGTAAATGAGCATGTTATTACGCATGAAATTGGACATTCTATTGGTTTTCGTCATTCAGATTGGTTTGACCGTTTAAGTTGCCCTCCATCTTTTCAAGGTAATGAAGGCGCAGGTTCTAATGGTGCTGTACATATATCAGGAACGCCAACAGGAAGAGATTTAACTTCGGTTATGCAGGCTTGTTTTTCAACTAGTGTAAGCGGGAACTTTAATAATAATGATGTTACCGCTCTAAAGGCTATGTATCCAGCAGGTTCTTCAGGTCCTTGTGATGGAGTCTCTGAATGGCAAAGTGGAGTAAGTTATAGCATTGGCGAACGCGTTACTTATTTTGGTAACCTTTATGAGCGCGTAAGTGGAGGTTGGACTCTAATTGGGCCGTGTAGCTAAATATAAAATTTAATTCTCAATATTGGTATTGCAATAATTTTAAAAGACTTCTGTTCTATGAATAGAAGTCTTTTTTTATTACCTGTTTTTTTTTAAATTTATATAAAATTTGTTGATGAGTACCAAAGAGAAAGTACAAGAAGAGCTCCTCGTCGATACCCTAGAGCAGCCTCTAAATGAAATCGTATTATACAACGATGATGTGAATACATTTGATCATGTCATTGATACTTTAATCTATGCCTGTGATCACACTCCCGAGCAGGCAGAACAATGTTCTATTATAGTGCATTATAAAGGCCAATGTACTGTAAAAACTGGTGAATATAAAGAACTTGAACCACGTTGCACTATGCTATTAGAAGCAGGGTTAAGTGCTGAAATTATTTAAAAAAATTTAGAAATAGATACTCTAAAGAAGTCGTCTTCCTTAAAATTGGATAAGATAAATTCGTTAGTGTCTATATTACTAAAAAATCGACCTTCCAATTCAACTTTCCAGCTGCTACCGATTCTTCGAGAAGCCTCAATGCTAAAAATTTTACTATTCGATTCTAAATCAGTAATACCTCCAATAAGCACAGATGTGTCTTGTGTATCGTTTAAAGCAATACGACTTCCAAAGAATATGTCATTCTGTAAAGCATTTAGAGCCAGATTATCTCTATCATCATAAAGGTATTCGCCTAAAACACCAATATCCAAACCATTACCATCTATATTGCTAAATGTGTATTCTAAACCCGCTACTAAGGCGAAAACATCTTGAACCTCAGAACTTCTATAAATGGATTCAAATTTCCAGAGAAACGCATCGTGCGTTACTTGAAGATCTAAGCCTGTTTGATTAATCACGGGATAAAATGCATTGATTCCTCCCGCATTGTCAAAAGAAAACAATGGTTCACGACCAGTACCATAAAAATGAGACAAACCAATATCAAAGGCACCAATAAAATGAGACCATCTAAAAGCAACATCCTGACGCCATTCTTTTGCGCCGCTCTCATAATTTATGTCATCTTTATCAATAACCAAAGGAAATCGTAAACGGCCTTTTTCACCAGAAAAAATGCGTTTTCGATGATATGGTAAATAGAAAAAATCAAAATTCCCATAGTTAGTAGATAACGTATACTGGATCATCGGTTGCCCTAGTTTGTCCTCCCCATCAAAAGACTCAACTACATCTGTTTGATTAATAATATCTACGAGGTGATTGCTTTCGGTAACACCCCAAAATATTTTTTTAAGCCCTACACTAAGCTCCCAGTTATTCTTGGCTTTTTGATAATAGAACTCTCTAATATCCCAGTGCGTTCGGTTATCGTCTTGATCCAACCGAAAAAAACCAGTGATGTTAATACTCTCATATCCCTTATTCCATGCTAAGTTATATTCTGGTTGAATGGCAATTGAAGGGAAATGATCTTTTTGCCCTTGAAACTGTCCTTTATTTGGGAAATATCGATATTCAGCTTCGAGTTCAAGTTCAAAATCTTGAGATAGCGTTTTATCTTTTCCCTGACCATAGCCAGAATATTGAACTATAAATAAAAGGAAGGCAAAGAAGTATAATGGTTTTTGTTTGTTCATTGATGCTATGATTTAAAAGCGCAATACCAAAAACTATTGCTATTAATCAATACTAACTAAAACGATGAAAGTAAATAGTTAATGATATTGCGGCTTTCTTATATGCTATTAGTTACCTGCTCTTTTTAATGCAACCTGTGAAAAGTCATCACTTGTGAGGTTGATGTCGAAATTATAATCTTTAAATTCTAATCGGGTCTCCTTGTTACTTTGATGATTTATCATATTAAAAACACCGGCACGCCAGAACTTATTTTTGTAGAGTTTATAATCTGAATATGTAAGCGTCTTTAACAGCGCATTTTTTCGATCGTAGAATTCTACTTTTTCAATTCTGTAGCCTTTATCTTTATTATAACTCACTAAGCGTCGCGTATAACCAGATTTAGGATCTACAGGATCTTGTTCTACTATGAGAAGCCCATTTTTTTCTTCTAAAAATTTATAAGCATATTTTTCCACTTCCTGAGATGATAGGTCTTCATAAGCAAATTCACTTCCAACAAATGGTCCAGATTTATTATTAGATGAAATTCTCTTAACACGCTTTATTGAAGGTAGGTATAACCACTGATCGTCTGAACCTATTTTATGAGTAAACGTTAAAGTTGCTGTGCCTTTAACATCTTTCGGACTATTAAAAACAATCAGAGACTTGTCTCCATCTTCTGTTAATTCTAAGGTTTTAGTTGTTAGAGACCGTTCACTTGTTTGTCCATTTTTATTCTTTAAGGTCATTTTTAATTCTACAGACGAACTGTTGAATCCGAGATCGGCCTTTTCAGCCGCTTTGGCAATTTCTAAACCGCGCTGTTCAGGCGTTTGTGCATTCATATATAAGACACACGATAATGCTGTAATTGTAATTAGTAGTTTTTTCATTTTTATTTACTTTAATTATTTATTTTAACTGATGGTGTTTTTTTTTGCTTGTTAAAATGAGCAGGGAAGGCAGGAGAATAAAATCTATAACCAAAGCAGATATAATTATGATTACAGTAATTCTTGCCATATAACTATTAAGGGCAAATGATGAGGTAGAAAGTATAGCGAAACCAGCAAGTAAAACTAGTGTTGTAGTAACTAAGGCCTTTCCAACAGTTTCAAACGCATATATTACTGCTTGCTTTGCATCATAACCTAACTCTCGTCTTGCTCTTAAAAACTTGCTCATAAAGTGTACAGTATCGTCAACAATAATTCCTAATGTCATACCAAAAACGATGACCATCCCTGTATTTATTTGTCCTTTATATAGTGCCCAAATTCCAAAACCTACTAATACAGGTGTAACATTTGGAATAATACTTAGTAATCCGAGTTTGAAGTTTCGTAAGGCAAACATTAAGACTAGAGAAATCAAAATAAGTGCTATAATGTTTCCTTTAAACATGCTGTCTGCTTGTCTAAACCCAAGTTTGGAGAACATTAGAGTAGGGCTCACTCCAATAGCGTGCATAGCTTCTGGCGTGTTGTTTTTTAGCCAATCTTCACCTTTTTTTGAGAAGATTATCATATCTGCACTCGTAATGTTTTCAATGGTAACAGTAACACGGGTTTCAGATTTATCTACATTAATTTGATTATTTAAGTCTAAACCAAAAGGTAATGAGAGCTCATAAAGTAATAAATATTGAGCCGCTTCTTCGCGACTTTCAGGAACACGATAAAAGGCCTCGTTATCACCATGCATAGATCGGTTAACACGTCTTGCTACTTCGCTGAAGGCATTAACATGAACAACTTCAGGTTGCTCTTTTAGCCAGTTTTCAAAAGCATTAAGATGCCTTAGGTATTCTGGATTGTTAATTCCACCACTTTCTCCACTACCAATAGAGTATTCTATGTTATAGATTCCTGTTAGGTTATCGCTTATATAATCTGTGTCTGTTCTAAATTCTACACTTTCATCAAAGTAGTTGATAAATTCATCATTAAAAGTGTTTTTTGTGGCGAGATATGTTAAACCACCAATGATAATGAGCGATATGATAGTTAATCTACCTGGTTGCTTAACAACGAAAGTTCCAAGAGCGGTATACCAGTTTGCACGACTACCTTTTGATTTGCTCTGCTTAGCTTTAGATTTTACAGGTAATATGGCCATTAAAGCAGGTAGGGCTGTTGTTGAAAATATAAAGGCCATTGTCATACCAAAGGCAGTAATGTTTCCTAGATCCCAAAATGGAGGAACATCTCCAAAGTTCATGGTTAAAAACCCAATAACTGTTGTTAAACTAGTGATGAATACTGGCATAAAGTTTAATCGCATAGACTCTGTTAGAGCGTCTAATTTTGTCAGGCCATCTTTTCGCATTTTTTGAAGCATCGTAATTAAAATGTGAATACTATCAGCCACAGCAAGCGTTAAGATCATGGTCGGGAACACAGATGAAGGTGGGGTGAGTTTAATTCCCATGAGTCCAACAAATCCCACAGCACTAATTATAGAGAACATTACAACAACTAAAGTTGCTAGAGTACTATAAATATTTCGAGTTAAAATAAATGTTGTGATAATCACAATGATTAACATTAACATGGTTAACATAAGGTCTCTCATAGATGCTTCAAAGAAGGCTGTGTTTAATGGAACCAACCCAGAAGAGTGTACCTCAAAATTTGGATGGTTTTCCTTGAATTTTGCAATCATATCTCTCACAAATGCAGTAACTTCAGGAATTTCTTTAGCACTATCTTCTCCAGGTAATCTAACCGTAATATTTATGGCAGTAACACTTCCTTTTTCATTTAGAATGCGATTGACCAATAGAGGTTCTTTTAAAGCCTTTTCTTTGATACTTGCTATTTCGATATCGGTCTTTAGAGCAGATTCATAAGATAAATCATCAACGTATAAATCGTCACCTTGAGCACTCGTATGTTGAAAGTTTGTTAAGGCATCTACTCTAGAAGAGTATGGAGTATTCCAGGCCTCGGCTGTTAACTCTTCTATAGCTGTAAGATTGGCTTTGGTAAACACATTCTTGTTGGAAGGAGATAATACGAGTATCACATTGTCATCCTTGGTATATTTTTCTTGTAAGGCATCAAATGCTTCTAATTCTGGGTTGGATTTACTAAAGAAGACATGGTAATCGCCATCGAATTCCATATTGCCTTGAGAGCCCAATCCTAGTGCAAGAATTAGAGAGGCAATTAACACATACCATTTCCTTTTGATAACAAATTCAGCCCATTGTTTTGCGAATTTGTTGGATTTGTCGCTTACTTTTTTAAGTGCATTCATTTTTTTGATTGATTTAATTGACCAGTCAATTATTCATTTTGACACAGATCTTTGTTAGTTACTTTTAAGACGTTTACCGTTTTATGTTCGGGGACAATTTTTACTATAACTTAAAAATTGACCAGTCGTCTATTAATGGTTAAAAAAAATTATTTAAAGAAAATGTTTCGTATCATATTCATGAAATTATCTATTGGATATGAACTATTCATTGCTTTCATTGTAGTCATTGATCCTTTTCCTGCATCTTCAATAAAAGCAGCAATATCCTCAGCATTCATGGTATTACTTATTTCTCCATAATCTTGAGCTTCCTGAATGACTGCAGTAATAATAGAGAGTACTTCTTGTTCTTTACGCAAAATACTCGTTCTAATAAGCTCACTATGTTCAGACATTTCGTTACCCACATTACAAGCCATACATCCCATTTTACAGTCTAATTCATTTTTCAGAATGTTATATCTAAATTCATGAAAGTCTAAAAGACGCTGCTTTGGAGAAATCGTATTGTTTTGTAAAATTTCTTTCGCAGGTGTAAAATGGTCGTCAAAGTATTTTTCGATTGCTTTTACTGCAAAATCCTCTTTACTTTCAAAATAAAAATAAAATGAACCTTTTGGAATGCCGGCGACTTTTACAATATCATTGACACTTGTCGCATTATAGCCTTTACTCCATAACAACTCCATACCCTTATCTAAAAGAGTATTTGCTTTAATATCATGTTTTAAGGTCTTGGCCATAATTTAATTTAACAATGCAAATATATGACCACTCGTCTAGTAAATAAAATTTTTAACTGTTAAATTTTTTATAACGAAGAAAAAGAGCAGTTATAGTTTTGATTATATAAGGTGTTTTTCGCGGTTTATAATGTTGACGGACAAACAAAATCTTTTGTAGGTAAATCTGTTTTTTTAATTGCTCCAAAGCCTCCAGCAATATCAACTAAATTATGAAAGCCACGTGCCTTTAAAATAGATGCTGCTATAACACTCCTATAACCTCCAGCACAATGAATATGGTACGCCTTATCTTTAGTAACCTCACTCATATTGTCATTTATAAAGTCTAAAGCAAAATGTTGTGCATTTTCTAAATGCATACTATTATATTCTCCATCTTTTCTAACATCTAAGATGTTAATGTCTCCATTTTTAACCCGAGTTGCGAATGTTTCTGCAGAAATAGATTCTAGGGTAGAAATGTCTTTTCCTGCGATTTTCCAGGCATCAATTCCTCCCTTTAAATATCCAAGAGTATTGTCGTACCCTACACGTGATAAACGGGTTACAGCTTCTTCACTTTTTCCTTCTGGAACCACTAAAAGAATAGGTTGTTTAATGTCTGTTATTAATGCTCCAACCCAAGGAGCAAAACCACCATTTAAACCAATAAATATAGAATTAGGGATGTGGCCTTTAATGTAATCACTCTGAGGTCTAACATCTAGGACTAGCGCTTCTTCATGGTTGGCTATTCCTTCAAAATCGTCAGGGTTTAATGGAATATTACCCGTATTCAAAACCGTCTCAAATGCATCATATCCTAATTTGTTTAGCATGGCATTCTTCGCAAAATACTGAGGAGGAGGAGCAATACCATCAAGTACTTCTTTAACAAACTCTTCCTTTGTCATATCGGCTCTTAATGCATAATTAGTTTTCTTTTGGTCTCCTATAGTTCCAACGGTTTCTTTGCTCAGGTTTTTACCACAAGCAGAACCTGCACCATGTGCTGGATAAACGATAACATCGTCAGCAAGAGGCATTATTTTATTTCGAAGAGAATCAAATAACATCGCTGCCAAATCCTCTTTTGTGAGATCAGATTTAATGGCTAAATCGGGCCTTCCTACATCGCCTAAAAACAGGGTGTCACCAGAAAAAATAGCATGATTTCGTCCGTTTTCATCTATTAATAAATACGTTGTAGACTCTAAAGTATGTCCAGGTGTATGTAAGGCTTTAATTGTGATATTTCCGAGTTGAAAGATCTCATTATCTTTAGCTATATGGCTGTCATATGTTGTTTCGGCACCAGGACCATAAATAATTGTGGCACCTGTTTTTTTTGCTAAATCTACATGACCCGAAACAAAATCTGCATGAAAGTGCGTTTCGAAAATATATTTGATTTTTGAATTATTATTTTGCGCTTTTTCAATATAAGCTTGGGTTTCACGAAGCGGGTCAATAATAGCCACTTCACCATTTGACTCTATATAATAAGCACCTTGTGCTAAGCAACTTGTATATAACTGTTCTATTTTCATAGTAATATAAGATTTCGTTTCCGTGAACGGGATAATTAACAACTGTAAATTGTGCCCCAAAGATACGAAGTATTCTGTTTTTAAAAGTGACAAAAGTCAGGTTTAACTAATGCGGTAATTTATCTTTTAAAATTCCATAAACATAGGTGCCTAGTATAGCGGCAAGAATTACAATGATTACTGAAAACGCCCCTGTTCCAACAAGAATATACATTGGGCCAGGGCAGGCACCAGACAAGGCCCATCCTAATCCAAAAATGGTACCTCCAATAATATAACGAGGCAGGCCTTTAGCTTTTTTGGGAACAGTCATAAGTCCGCCATTAATATTTTTGAATTTTTTGCTCACTAGCAGTAAAATTATTCCAGTAATTACAGAGCTCCCAATAATACCATACATATGAAACGATTCAAATTTGAACATTTCATAGATGCGATACCAGGACACGGCTTCAGATTTTACGAGTACGATTCCGAAGATAATTCCGACGAATAGAAATTTTATATACTTTGCCATATTAACTGAAAATTAAAGGGAATAAAAGATGAATCATAATAAGTCCGCCCATAAAGAAACCTATCACAGCTATAAGTGAAGGCAATTGTAAACTACTTAATCCTGTAATAGCATGGCCAGACGTACAACCTCCAGCATAGCGTGTACCAAAACCAACAAGAAAACCACCAATAATTAAAATAGCTAACCCTTTGAGGCTAAATACGGCATCCCAACTATAAAGCTCTGGAGGCAGTAAAGATTTGCCTGCATTTTCAAACCCCATCGTTTGAAGTGTTATTACAGTTTCTGGGTTAAGGTCAATATTTGTTGGTGTCGAGAGGTAAGAATGGGCAATAAAACCTCCTATAATAGCACCTAAAACTACCGTAAGGTTCCAGCGTTGTTCTTTCCAATCGAAATCAAAGAATTTTACTTTTTTTCCAGCACCACCAATGGCGCAAAGTGTCCTTAAATTGGAAGACATTCCAAAAGTTTTTCCAAAATATATTAATATAAACATGATGAGTGCGATAAGTGGACCGCACACATACCATGGCCAGGGTTCTAGAATGGATTGCATAAAAATGAATGTAAAAATTAAATTCAAAAATAAGAATTTAGATTTTTGAATTAATAGTTTGGATATAAATTAATAAAAGTAGTATATTTGCATCCACAAAATTAGGCCATGTGGCGCAACTGAATAGCGCACTTGATTACGGCTCAAGAGGTTGCAGGTTTGAATCCTGCCATGGTCACGAATAAACAAAAAAGCAAGCAAAATAAAATAGCTTGCTTTTTTTATTTTGTGGCTTTTTTGTTTTCAAAGCGGAGCTTTGTCAGGATGGGCGTAGCCAATCCTGTTAGATGGAGCGGAGCTTTGTCAGGAAGGACGGAGTCAATCCTGTTAGATAGAGCGGAGCTTTGTCAGGAAGGACGGAGTCAATCCTGTTAGATGGAGCGTAGCTTTGTCAGGAAGGGCGTAGCCAATCCTGTTAGATAGAGCGGAGCTTTGTCAGGAAGGACGGAGTCAATCCTGTTAGATGGAGCGGAGCTTTGTCAGGAAGGGCGTAGCCAATCCTGTTAGATGGAGCGGAGCTTTGTCAGGAAAGGCGTAGTAAGTCTCATCCGCCTGTGAAGTGTGACGTTATACGAAGTAAGACGTTGTTTTCAATTTTTTCAAAACCGCTATCAAACTTGTCTAAATAAAATTAAAACCTATATTTGCAGAGATTTCAAAAACAAATGAAAACAACTAGAGTACATATAATTGCTTTAAACGGTGCTATCAGAACTGTGTTTTTTGGTAGGATAAATTCTGCATTCTAAAAATTAAATCTTCTATATATAGTAAGGCTTTCTTTTTAGAAAGCCTTTTTTTATTCTACCTATTCTAGAATCCAAAACAGATAATAACAAACCTTAAACATGTTGACATTAAAATTCATAGTATCATTAAATGTGTTCCGAAATTTTCGGGAGAGGTAACCTATTGTCTAAAAAAACGTAGAGCTTCTCAGAAATGAGAGGCTTTTTTTATTTAAACAATTAAATTTATAATAATGAAAAAGCATAGAAGATTAAGAAATATAGGAATTATAGCACACGTAGATGCAGGAAAAACAACGACCACAGAGCGTATTTTATATTACACAGGAAACATCCATACATTAGGAAATATTGATGATGGAAATACAGTTACAGATAGCGATCATCAAGAAGCTAGTCGTGGTATTACAATTTCGTCGTCATCAGTTTCTGCTAATTGGAATTATAATGAAAAGACCTATCAAATTAATATTATTGATACGCCTGGACACATTGATTTCTCAATTGAAGTTGAGCGCTCATTACGTGTTTTAGATGGAGCAGTTGCATTATTTTGCGCGTCTTCAGGAGTAGAACCTCAATCTGAAACGGTTTGGAGCCAGTCTGATAAATATAACATTCCTAAGATTTGTTTTATTAATAAAATGGATCGTATTGGAGCCGATTATTTTAAGGTAGTGAGTGACATTGAAGTCGAATTTAATGTGTCAACTTTACCTTTGCAGATACCTATTGGTGAAGGGGATGATTTTGAAGGTGTTATTGATTTATTAAAAGAAAAAGCCCTGTATTGGAATTCAGATAATCATGGAAATACTTGGGAAACTAAAGATATACCTGATCATTTGAAACCTTTAGCAGACAAATGGCGAACCATTTTAATTGAAACGATTTCCAATTTTGATGAAACTATAATGCTTAAATATTTAAGTAACGACATCATAAGTACTGATATTCTTAATGAGGCTATTCGAGAGATTACGTTACAGCAGAAAGCAGTTCCTATATTATGTGGTTCGGCTTATAAGAATATTGGTGTACAACCCGTATTGGATGCTGTTATTAATTATTTGCCTTCACCTGAAGATATCGCATATATTGAAGGAATAAATAGATTATCTAATGAAAAAGAGCGCATACGTTGTACAAGAGAAGCACAGCTTACAGCTTTTGTATTTAAGGTAATAACAGATAAGTATTTTGGGAAATTAGCTATGGTACGGTTGTATTCTGGTCATGTTAATGTTGGATCAACAATCTTAAATTCTAGGACAAATCTAAAAAATAGAGTGAGTCGGATTTTAAAGATTCATGCCGATAAGCATACTGAATTAAATGAAGCACAATCAGGAGATATCGTAGCTCTCATAGGATTGAAAGATGTAAAAACAGGAGATGCCTTATCTCAGGTTAATATGCCTTTTTCATTAGAGAATATAGAGGTTTTAGATCCTGTGATTAGTTTGGCTATAGAACCAAAATCTAAAAATGATGAAAAACATTTTGGAGAAGCTTTAGCCAAAATTTTGGCAGAAGACCCTTCTTTACAAGTGGCTTTTGATAAGCAAACAGGCCAGACCTTACTTCAAGGGATGGGAGAATTGCATTTAGAAGTTCGCCTAGAGCGTTTGCGTTCAGATTTTGGAATTCAACTCAATAAAGGCAACCCTAAAGTGTCTTATCGAGAACTTTTAACACAAGATGTAGAACATACAGAAGTGTTTAAAAAGCAAACTGGAGGCACTGGGCACTTTGCTCAGATTTCATTTATTCTTGGCCCTAGACGAGATCAAGAAAAAGGATTGGAGTTTGTTAGTGAAATTAAGGGAGGTGTTATTCCAAAGGAATTTATTCCTAATGTGAAAAAAGGATTTTTGGAAGCGATGTCCTCTGGTGTTTTGGCAGGTTATCCTTTAGAAAGTATGCGAGTCATTCTTATAGATGGAAAAATTCATGATGAGGATTCTAGCGCTTTGGATTTTGAAACTGTGGCTCGAAACGGATTTAAAAAAGCCGCCGTTTTGGCAAAACCAGAATTGTTAGAACCTGTTATGAATGCCGAAATTAGCTGCCCGGAGGATTATTTAGGTAATGTAACTTCAGATGTAAGCAAACGTCGAGGTGTGATTACAGCAATTAAGGAAAACGGTATAAAACGAATTGTTAGTGCTGAAGTTCCTTTAATAGAGACTTTCGGATATATTTCCGCTTTAAGAACTTTAACTAGTGGTCGTGGTTCTGTTACTTTACAGCTATTAAAATATAGGAAAGTACCTGAACGTATATTAGACCAGATAGGGTGTTAATAACGAAGCGTCACAATGTTGTGGCGCTTTTTTATGTTCTTACCCCAAAGCTCGCTTGGTCACGTAAACTCGCCATCCAATAATGGCTAACTGGAGTTTTGTTGCTTTGCTGAGGTCTAACTGTTGTTTGGAATAACTTGGTAAGAGTAATCTATTAAGTTTGGCAAGTCCCTTAAAGAAATTCTGCTTCATATACGTTGGGTTTAAAGATTAAACCTAATCGTAAATTTAAGAGATTTGAAATGGATGCCAAAGAACTTCTTTTTAATTTTTAAATGTTGTAAAACTTATTCTAGACTAAGTTTTACAATCTTGTGGTTGATTTAGCTAATCGAAAAAAGAATATCGATTATTAGTTTTGCAAGTGTCATCATAATGTTTTGGTTTTAAGGTTAATAATTATCTCATTTTCTTGATTGAGTTTTCAATATATAATTTTGGCAATCCATTTTCCAAACATTTATAGCTAAATCTATGAAATTGCATATAGAATTATAACTAAAAAGACGGTATTTGTTTCGGTATTTATGTGACTCTCTTGTATGATATTTCATTTTGTAATATTAAATAATAGTTTTTGTTTTAATTTGTAATAATTCAAGGGGGTTTTTGAGCTTGTTTTTTTTTACCAAGGGGCATTTCGTCATAAAAACACGAAAAAATAAAGATTTCGTCTTTTTCGTTTTTCAATTTTTTGAAAAATGAGTTACAATCAATACTTAGGAAAAAGTAATCTTTTGTTAAATTTTATCATTTATTGAATGGATAATTCAAAATAGCCTTAGGAGATGATTACATTTGTAAAAAACATACAATGAAAACACCGCTATTATTTTTCATATCCATATGTTTTATGCAGCTTTCATTTTCACAAGTGGTTATTAACGAACTCGATTGTGATACACCTGGAGTTGATAATATGGAATTCCTAGAACTTTTAAGTGACACCCCAAACTTTCCTTTAGATGGTTATGTTGTCGTATTTTTTAATGGGTCCACTTCGGGAATGAACTCTAGCTATTTTACAGTAGATTTAGATGGTTACGTTACCGATATAAATGGATTGTTGCTTATTGGTAGTAATTCGGTGAGCCCTGTACCTCAAGTACTAATTTCAGAAAATGTATTTCAAAATGGAGCAGATGCCGTTGCTATTTATCAGGCAAATGCTACAGATTTCCCAGAAGAAACTGTTGCCACTATTGATAATTTAGTCGATGTTTTAATTTATGGAACAGCCGATGCTGACGATGTCGATATGATAAATATTTTTAATCAAGATCCTAGATTTGCTGATATTCAACAAATTAATGAAGGTCCTGGGAACAATACCAATTCCATTCAGAGATTTGTTGATATGGATGATAATGTAACTTATACCGCTACAGATCCTACACCAAGGCAGCTTAATGATGGTAGTGGGGTTGTACTTAACGGAATTAGTATGAGTGTTGCCCAAACACAATATAATGAAGACGAAGCGTTTGATATTACCTTTACTTCGGAAACACCTGTGACCGAAACTTTAAATTTTAATATTCTACTTGATAATTTTGGATTTGATTCATCAGATTTTACTGGAAATACAGCGATTACAATTCCTATGAATCAGAGTACAGCTTCAACAACAATTACCTTAATTGATGATTCTGATGATGAAGGCGACGAGGTTACTCGAATTCGATTTGAGAGTTTACCAGTTGCTTACCTCGCCCTTAATAATAATCTACAAATTAGAATTGTAGACAATGATTTTACAGTGGCTAATTTTGGAACACCGTTAAATCCTACCTTCGGAAATGTAACTAGTGCACAACCTGCAGGTTATTACAACACACTCGATGGGCTTGCTGATGACGATTTACGTCAGGCGTTACAAAATATTATTGCAGATCCAAGTGTCGTAAGAGCTCAAACTTATGCTGATGTTTTAGACATTCTTATGGATGCCGATCAAAACCCTTTAAATAGTAACCAAGTCTGGTTGTTATATACTGAACAAGGAAGAGCTAAATTAGATTTACAAACAGGTTCTGATAATAATGGGAAATGGAATAGGGAACATACGTATCCGAGGTCGAGAGGCGGTTTTAATGATATTGAGGCAGATGAAATTGCAGATGGGGTAGATGTGTTTTGGACGACAAAAGCAGATTCTTTACGTCACGGAAATTCTGATGCTCATGCGCTTCGCGCTGCAGACGGACCGCAAAATAGCACAAGAGGTAATCAACATTATGGACAATATACTGGGCCTGTAGCAACACAAGGTAGTTTCTATGGTGATGTTGCGAGAAGCGTTTTGTATATGGAAATTAGATATAATGGCTTACAAGTCGTTAATGGCTTTCCTGAAAACGGACCAGGAGAGTTAGGAGATTTAGCAACTTTACTAGATTGGCATAGAAATGATCCTCCTGATGATTTCGAAATGAATAGGAATAATATCGTTTATACTTGGCAGTTTAATCGAAACCCTTTTATCGATCAGCCAGATTTGGTAGAATATATTTGGGGAACTAATGTTGGAGATACTTGGGATCAAGAACTCAATGTAACCGAGTTTGATGTTAATACGGTTAAAGTGTATCCTAACCCTTCTAACGGTAGGATTTCTATCCAAGGTTTAAACACCGATGCAGTGGTTAATGTATTGTCTGTAGAGGGCAGACAGATTAAGGCCATAAAAGGGAGTGCCAATAATGTGATAGATTTTAACTTGGCAAGCGGAATGTATGTACTTCATATAATTTCAGAAGAAAAAACAGTTGTCAAAAAGTTATTAGTTAGATAACTTCGTATTGAATCCATAAAAAAAGCGTCTCAAAAATATTGAAACGCTTTTTTTATAGACGATTGTCAATTAATGACCTATTGCTCGAATGAATAGATTGTTGCCTTTAGATTTTCCCATGATGATATCTGGAATCGCCTGATCTTTTTCTTTCCAACTCGATGTTGATTTGTTTCCGTTTTTATCATTTAAGGTAATTTTTATTCCCGTAATCTCTCCTGCCTTATTGCGACGTACTTTTGTGAATTTTGCATCAATGCCAAGTTTTTTTAATTGGCTTTTTTGTCTTTTTAAGTTGTCATCACTAGCGTCTTTAGTTATTATAAATTCCGCTAAGCTATGATCGTCACTTACAAAAGCATAAGATGCGTTAGTTGTAAATACATTAGGGCTGCCTTCTACAACTTCTACTACTGTTGGACTATATTGACTACCAGTAACAACTGTTCCTGTTCTATAACCCCTCACAACTTTAGGGGACTTCGTTCTAACAACGACTGCGCCATTTTTCGCTTTTTCTCCATATACCTTAACGGCTGTTTTATCTTTTATTATATCTATAGTGTTTATACTATTTGGGTCTATATCACTTACTTTTCCGTTAGCAATAACTTTTCCATCAACAATATAAAGTGGTTGTTTACCGTCGGTTTCAATAAATTCGTATAAGACTCCTGTTTTGTACTTTTCGTCAGATTTAACAAAGATGTTTTTTGATCCTTTTTTGGTCATTATGATAACACCATTTTTTCCTTTTTCGCCATAAAGCTCATAGGCAGAGGTGCCTTTTAAAACATTAATAGTGCTTATTTTTTCAGAATCAATATTTTCAAAAACAGATTTGTCTACCTGTTTCCCGTCAATTATAAATAAGGGATTATCAGATTCCGAAATAAAAATATTGGTCTTATTTCCATTTTGAGAGGCGTTAATATTTGTCTTTGTGCCATCATCACTAATCCAAAAATTTCGCCCTGTAGCTTGGACATGGATTTCAGATTCATCGCCATTAGAGGTGTGAACCTTAATTTTAGTGGCTTTGGCTTTTTTGTCATCATCATCTTTTTTCCAGGAGTTATATACTTTTACTTTCTTATCATCGTCACTTTCCCAAACTGTATATGCTTTATCTATAGTCCCAATATTGAATGACTTCTCAGTGCTTTTAAAGCGAAATGCAGCAATACCGTCCTCATCATTTATACTGTAGTTTGATGAACGTTCGGCACTTTTAAAATCTGTTTTAATACTTGTGATTTCTCCTTTTGCATTTCGTTTAAGGTCTGTATAAGTAAAAGTTATTCCTTTTTCTTTGAGGCGCTCCTGAAGTTTCTCAAGTTGTTTGTCGGTAGTATCTTTGGAAATAACTACTTCAATATCTCCAGTTTGAAGAGCAGGAGAACTAGATGTTGAAATGTCTTCTGAAGGCGCTTCAATATATATAGTTTCTGTGTTGAAACTCATCATAAATAAGGCTATTACCGGAAGTACTAGTCCAAATTTAAGTTGGTTAATTTTGTGTGATTTTGATTTGTGTAACATAACAATTCGTTTTTTAATTAATGATGTATAAAAATTATTAGTAAATATCAGCCTATGATTTTTCACGCTCGCTTTTAATAAAACCGTTTGATAACTTTTATCGCATTCTGAAATGTACTGAGCTTTTTGATCCGCAATAAATTCTAAATTTTGTTGTAACGCTTTTTTGTACAACCAGATAATCGGGTTAAACCAGAATAGAATACATGACAACTGGGCAAGGATGGTATCTACAGAGTGTAATTCGGAGGTGTGAACTTTTTCATGATTAATAACGTGTGCTAGTTCATCATCTTTGAACTGATTTGGATTGTAAACAATACGATTAAAAAATGAAAAAGGAGGAACCTCTGCTTTAGTTTCAAGGAGTTTATGTGAATGGGACGCTACCACTTGACTTGTCTTTAAAATTTTCCTTAGAGACAAGAACTCTATGGCTAATTTTCCTAAGAAAAATAGGAGTCCAGCTAAATAAGCCCACAGTATCAATTGAGAGTAATTAAAAGGTGTCTCTTGTTCAATCCCTTGATTATTAACATATATAGAAGTATCTGTGGCAAAGGTGAAACCTGTAGTTTGAGTTGGCGTATATTCAATATAAGTGGGAATAACAATCAATGGAATACAGCAGGCGAATACCAGACCCGACAGTAAAAACCACCTATTTGCTTGAAAGAAAGTTTCTCGTTGCAAAAACAACTGATAACATAGATAGAATATTAAAAGTATGGCAGAAGCCTTAAGTAAATAGTCCATAATTATTTCTTTTTTTCAATTAAAGCAATGATTTCTTTAAGTTCGTCAACACTAATTTTTTCTTCTTTAGCAAAGAAAGACACCACGTTTTTATACGAACTATTAAAATAATTTTCGATAGCAGTATTCATAAAACGTTTTTTGTAGGCCTCTTTACTCACAATAGGGAAGTATTGATGTGTCTTACCATATGCGTTGTAACTTACATATCCTTTTTCTTCCAAATTTCTTATGATGGTTGATAAGGTGTTATAGTGAGGTTTGTCTTCGGTGATTTCTGCAAGTACATCTTTAACAAAACCTTTTTCAAGGTTCCATAAGATGTGCATAATTTCTTCTTCTTTATTAGTTAACTTTTGCACGATTGATAGGTTTTGATTGTGTGACAAATCTATAACTATTTTTATAGTTATACAACTATTTATTTAGTTATTTAACTAAAATTTAAGTTTTTGCAATTATGAAATAGGGGGATTTTAACTATTTGTCACTATGCAAATTATGCTATCTTCGCAAAAATTTAGAATACATGAGTTTAGTCTGGATAATCTTAGGATTAATGTTGTTGGTTGTTGGTGGTGAGTTTTTAGTGCGTTCATCGGTTGCGCTATCATTTAAATTGAGCATTTCTAAGATGGTCATAGGTATGACCGTTGTTAGTTTTGCAACATCGGCTCCAGAGCTATTAGTGAGTTTAAATGCCGCATTAAATGAGTCTCCTGCGATTGCTATAAACAATGTTATTGGTTCAAACATTGCTAATATTGGGCTGGTCTTAGGTATTACGGCATTGGTAAGTTCTATTGCGGTAGACAAGTCGTTTTACAGGCTTAACTGGCCAGTCATGATGTTATTTTCAATGGCGCTTTATTATTTCCTGTCTAATGACAATCAACTAACCTCTGTGGAAGGTCTTATTTTATTTTCAGGTCTAATTGTTTTTTTAGTCGTCCTTATACGATCTGCAAAAAAAGATGCGACAACCGAAGTTGTTGATGATAATCTTGCGATAGTATCTAATTTTAAAATTGGGATTTGGTTACTTATTGGTGCGGCAGCACTGTATTATGGATCAGAATGGTTAGTAGAAGGAGCAAAAGATTTGGCAACAGATGTTGGTGTAAGTGAAGCCGTAATTGCGGCAACAGTAATCGCCATTGGTACTAGCGTACCAGAATTAGCGGCTTCTGTTATTGCGGCTGTTAAGAAAGAAAAAGCATTGTCTTTGGGGAATTTAATAGGCTCAAATATTTTTAATATTGGTTCTGTACTTGGTTTAACATCTATCGTAAAGACGATTCCTGTAACAAATGCTTCTATTTTGGATCATGATATTTTTTGGATGTTAGGATTTGCTGCAGTGTTGATTCTATTGATTCTTATACCTAAAAGGTTTCAGATTTCGCGATACAAAGGCCTCCTGTTGGTTGTGGCCTATGGCGCCTTTATATTTTTAGCATTTAAATCTCAATCATAAAAAACGCCTTCTTAGAAGAAGGCGCCTTTATGAACAATATATCAATGGTATCTAACCAATATTGGCAGATTTTACTGTTTTTACAATACGACCGGCAATTTTGTATGGATCACCATTTGACGCAGGGCGCCTATCTTCTAACCAGCCTTTCCATCCTTTTTCTACTGTAATAATAGGAATACGAATAGAGGCTCCTCTATCTGAGACACCATAACTAAAATCATCAATAGAAGCTGTTTCATGCAAACCAGTAAGGCGTTGGTCATTAAACTCTCCGTAGACCGCAATATGTTCTTTTGTTACTGGTCTAAAGGCTTCACAAATTTTTTCATAAACCTCTTTACTTCCGCAAGTTCTTAATGTTGTATTTGAAAAGTTGGCGTGCATTCCAGAACCATTCCAATCACCTTTTACTGGTTTTGGGTGGTACTCAATATAATAACCATATTTTTCTGTTAAACGATCTAAAAGATAACGCGCAATCCAAATTTCGTCACCAGCTATTTTTGCTCCTTTTGCAAACAGCTGAAATTCCCACTGCCCAGATGCTACTTCTTGGTTAATACCTTCGAAGTTTAATCCTGCCGCAATGCATAAGTCTGCATGCTCTTCAACAAAATCACGTCCATGTGTGTTTCTTCCACCTACAGAGCAATAATACATACCTTGTGGTCCAGGATATCCTCCAATAGGGAAACCTAGTGGTAATTGCGTATGTGTATCCATGATAAAGTATTCTTGCTCAAACCCAAACCAAAAGTCATTATCTTCATCTTCTATTGTAGCTCTGGCATTAGATTCGTGTGCTGTTCCGTCTGCGTTTAAAACTTCTGTCATTACCAAGTAACCATTTTCTCTAGCTGGGTCTGGATAAATAGCAACAGGCTTTAATAAACAATCTGAAGATCCTCCTTCAGCTTGTCGGGTAGAACTGCCATCAAAAGACCAGATTGGACAGTCTTCTAGTTTTCCGCTAAAGTTATCTTCAACCTTAGTTTTGCTTCTCATGTTTTGAGTTGGCTTATAGCCATCTAACCAAATGTATTCTAACTTAGATTTGCTCATGCTTATTAATTTTTTTAAAAATTGAAAGCACAAATATTGTAATTTTTATGTTTTGGTCAAAAAAAAGAGGGTTATTTTAGATAAAATGTTATTAACAACTGTTGATACCCTATTTTTTTAGGGGTATATTGTATATGTTTTCAAATATTAGTTATTTTTGCCCTAATAAAATTAATAAACAGTAATAATATGTCTACTTTAAGATTTCATGCATTAAAGGAAGTATTTAATCATCGACCAATTCAAATTAAGGAACAGGCAAGACGATCTGAAATTTTTGGGTCTAATGTGTTTAACGAATCTACGATGCGGCAATATTTAACTAGAGAAGCATTTGAAAGTGTTATGGATGCTGTTAGTAACGGTTCTAAAATCGATAGAAGAATTGCCGATCATATTTCAACAGGTATGAAAGAATGGGCGATTTCCAAAGGTGCTACACATTATACACATTGGTTTCAGCCCTTAACTGGTGCCACTGCAGAAAAGCATGATGCATTTTTTGAAACAATTGGTAATGGCCTTTCAATCGAGAAATTTGAGGGCGGGCAACTTGTACAGCAAGAACCAGATGCTTCGAGTTTTCCTAATGGAGGTATTAGGAATACATTCGAAGCTCGAGGTTATACGGCTTGGGATCCTACGTCTCCGGCATTTATTTATGGAACGACATTATGTATACCAACCGTTTTTGTGTCCTATACAGGAGAGGCTCTGGATTATAAAACACCATTATTAAGAGCGTTGCAGGCAGTAGATTCGGCTGCGGTTGCTGTTTGTAAATATTTTGATAAAAATGTAAAAAAAGTAAATGCTTCTTTAGGATGGGAACAGGAGTATTTCTTGATAGATAGTGGTTTAGCTATGTCTCGACCTGATATTGTGCTCACTGGTAGAACCTTATTAGGACACTCTCCAGCTAAGGGACAGCAACTAGATGATCACTACTTTGGTACAATACCAAATAGAGCGATGGCCTATATGCGTGATTTAGAAACCGAATGTATGTTACTTGGTATTCCTGTAAAGACAAGGCATAACGAAGTGGCTCCTAACCAGTTTGAATTAGCACCAATTTACGATGAAGCTAACTTGGCTGTTGATCATAATTCTTTATTAATGGATGTTATGGAGAAGATTGCTGAACGACATAATTTTAAAGTGCTTTTTCATGAAAAACCATTTGCTGGAGTTAATGGCTCTGGTAAACATAATAATTGGAGTTTAGGAACAAATACAGGTGTGAACTTGCTAAGTCCAGGAAAGACCCCAATGAGTAATCTTCAATTTTTGACATTTTTTATTAATACAATTAAAGCGGTTCACGACAATGAAGAATTATTAAGAGCGGCAATTGCTTCGGCAAGTAACGATCATCGTTTAGGGGCTAATGAGGCACCGCCAGCGATTATGTCTGTATTTATTGGAGCACAGTTAACAAAGGTGCTTGACGAGTTAGAAAATGTAACCAATGGGAAACTTTCTCCTGAAGAAAAGACCGATTTAAAATTAAATGTTGTTGGAAAGATTCCAGATGTGTTGTTAGACAATACAGATAGGAACCGAACCTCTCCTTTTGCATTTACTGGTAATAAATTCGAATTTAGGGCTGTAGGTTCTACAGCTAACTGTGCTAATCCGATGACCGTTTTAAATACTATTGTTGCCAGACAGTTAATTAATTTTAAAGATGAGGTCGATGCACTTATTTCTAAGAAGGACATGAAGAAAGATGACGCTATTTTTAATGTGCTGAGAGAGTATATTAAAACATCGAAACCAATTCTATTTGAAGGCAATGGCTATGGTGAGGCATGGGAGAAAGAGGCTAAAAAACGAGGACTTAGCAATAACAAAACGACTCCAGAAGCTTTAAAGGCGAAAGTATCGCAAAAGGCCATTCGCCTTTTTGAAGAATTAGGCGTAATGAATAGTGTAGAGACGGAAGCACGCTATGAAATTGAAATGGAAGAATATGTGCTTCGAATTCAAATTGAAGGAAGGGTATTGGGTGATATTGCCAGAAATCATGTGGTGCCAACAGCCGTTCGTTACCAAAACATTTTGATTGATAATGTAAAAGGACTTAAGGAGATTTATGGTGCGTCTTTTAAAAAGTTGGCAAAAGAACAACTGAATTTAATTGAAGATATATCTAGTCATATAGAAGGTATTAACTCTAAAGTCACAAAAATGACAGAGGAAAGGAGGAAAGCCAATGCTATCGAAAACTTAGAAAATAAGGCTCATGCTTATTGCAATAAAGTGAAACCTCTTTTTGATGATATTAGATATCATTGCGATAAGTTAGAATTGCTTGTTGATGACGAACTTTGGCCGTTGACGAAGTATAGAGAGTTGTTATTTACAAAATAAAAGTGTTTCTAAAAGCCCTGTTTATTGAGGTTTTTAGCGCTAAATGGATGAAATTTAGGCTTATCTGTACGTAGTCTTACGTATATACAATCCCTATTTAATGTATTTCACCCCATAATTTTATCAACTAGTCGAAAATATAGTTAAAGCTATATAAACACTAACATAATTGGTTAAGTTTGTAATGCTATTAATCAATTTTTTGTAAAAATGAAAAAGTTACTACTAAGCGTAGCTGCGCTCATGTTTGCTACCTTGTTGTTTTCTCAGGACGACTCTAACGACGTTAAAGATGACCTAACTCAGGACAGCGTTGTAAAGACCGAAGCGAGATTTCAAGCAGAATCGTAAATGATTTCTGATGCTTACAAAAATTAGTTGGCATAGTTTTCATTGCCAGTTAAAAAGACAAATGAATTTTATAAATCCATTTGTCTTTTTTTATATAGGACAGTTAATTTTCTTAAAAATGTAAGTCATTGATAATTAATTTTTTATATTGCCAGCCGCCTTACCAAATCTTTTGAACCTAAAATCACTTTGTTATTGGTTTAGTTTAACCAAAACAAAATTTGATGATAGCACAACAAATTCGTTTCAATTTACTAATCTTAGTAGTTTGTTTAATTGGATGTCAGTCGGTAGCTCAGGAGTTATCCGAAACACCAAAGGAACCCAAAACCAAATTTTACGAAATAAGAGGAACTAATGCCTTCGATGTGGCTTTAGGAACTTCTGTAATCAATGGAGATTTCATTGATCCTATGTTCGAGATTTATAGTCATTTTGGTTACAAGCGACATCTAACACCACATTTAGCAATAGATTTTGGGTATCATAAGTTTAATTTGGCATATATCGATCTTTTTAATGAAGGTTTTATGTCTTTTGATCTTAATCTAGAACTATTGGTAATACCACATGAGCGATTTTCACCATTTATTTTCGCAGGTGCAGGTTATAATGCGTCCAATCATTTTAAGCAAACAGCTCCAAAAGTTCAAGGAGGAATAGGCTTGGAGTGCATCGTATCTAATCAATTTGCACTTAAATTATACACAGATTATAACTATGTGTCTAGCGATACACTCGATGGTTTAGAAGCTGGAGCATCTGATGATACGTACTTTAGAATTGCCTTTGGTATGAACTTCTATTTTGGTGGTGCGGAAAAGAAAGCTAAAATCTTGGAAGATTATTCAACCGAAATTGAATCAAATTCAATAACTGATGATAAAAATAGACCCAAATTGTAATTAACAATTCTTATTTTTGTGGCTCAAAATAATTAGATGAGCCAAGATATTAGTAAACGTTACGCGCAAAGAGGTGTTTCTGCCTCTAAAGAGGATGTGCATAATGCAATCAAGAATATAGATAAAGGATTGTTTCCTAAGGCATTTTGCAAAATTGTACCAGATTATTTGACGAATGACAATGACTATTGTCTAATCATGCATGCAGATGGAGCAGGAACTAAAAGTTCTTTAGCTTATATGTACTGGAAAGAAACAGGAGATTTATCGGTTTGGAAAGGTATTGCTCAAGATGCACTTATTATGAACATAGATGATTTGTTATGTGTTGGAGCTACAGATAATATAATGCTCTCTTCTACCATTGGTCGTAATAAAAACCGTATCCCTGGAGATGTTATTTCGGCAATTATTAATGGCACAGAAGAGCTTATTAAAGATTTAAAGACCTTTGGTGTAACTATACATTCTACGGGAGGTGAGACTGCCGATGTTGGTGATCTCGTAAGAACTATTATCGTCGACTCGACTGTTACGGCCCGAATGAAACGAAGCGAGGTTATCGACAATGCAAACATAAAGGAAGGTGATGTTATTGTTGGTTTAGAAAGTTTCGGTCAAGCTACTTATGAAAGTGAATATAATGGAGGTATGGGAAGTAATGGATTAACTTCTGCGCGACATGATGTGTTTCATAAGTATTTGGCAGAAAAATACCCCGAAAGTTTTGATGCGTCTGTTCCTGAAGATCTAGTGTATTCGGGACAAACAAAGCTAACTGATTCTGTTGAAAATTCGCCATTAGATGCAGGTAAGTTAGTGCTGTCACCAACACGTACATATGCTCCAATTATAAAAGCTATACTTTCAAAGTTTTCTTCGGAAACGTTACATGGTATGGTGCACTGCTCTGGAGGAGCGCAAACTAAGATTCTCCATTTTGTTGAGAATTTGCATATCATTAAGGATAATATGTTCGAGATACCTCCATTGTTTAAACTTATTCAAGAACAATCCAAAACAGATTGGAAGGAGATGTATCAAGTGTTTAATTGTGGTCATCGCATGGAGTTATACGTTACACCGGAAATAGCAGAAGATATAATTGCTATTTCAAAATCGTTTAATGTTAATGCTCAAATTATCGGTCGCGTGGAATCTTCTGGAGAAAAGAAACTTACAATAAAAAGCTCTTATGGTGTTTTTGAATACTAAATAAAGCCCTTTATTAAAAGTAGAAAAGAAACCGTTAAGAAGCCGTCAAACAAAAAGATAACAGTAAAAAATTTCATATTAGAAACACCACGTATTCTATAAAAACGTAAACGTTGTCTTACCTTTCTATCGCTAATTAGAAACCATAGCACGAAAACCAAAAATAGTTTTGTTGATAGCGCTAAGATAAGCTCAGGGTTAATTATAGTAATTCCAAGCGTTACGATAAATGACCATAATGCCATTGATTTGTAATAGTTTAATATAGATTTGACTTGCTTTTGCATGTTGATATAACGTCAAAACATATGAGATTATTTTTCATTTGAGTAACAAGTTTTTCACTATGATGAATTCATAAATTATCGTATTTTTGAAACACAATTTTAGAAGATAAATGTTAGAGAAATTACAAATAGTAAAACAGCGTTTTGATGAGGTGAGTGATTTAATCATTCAGCCCGATATAATTACAGATCAAAAGCGTTATGTTCAGCTTAATAAGGAGTATAAAGATTTGCGCGTTCTTATGGATAAGCGCGAGTTGTATATAGAATTGACCAATAATTTAAACGAAGCAGAAGAAATTATTGCGGATGGTAGTGATGCCGAAATGGTTGAAATGGCTAAAATGCAATACGATGAAGCTAAGGAAGGTATTCCTAAGCTCGAAGAAGATATTCGATTTTTGCTTATACCAAAAGATCCAGATGACATGAAAAATGTTGTTGTTGAGGTAAGGGCAGGAACTGGAGGAGATGAGGCGAGTATCTTTGCAGGAGATTTATTTAGAATGTATACCAAGTACTGTGAAGGTAAGGGGTGGAATGTTAGTGTTGTAGACTTAAATGAAGGTACTGCTGGAGGTTATAAAGAAATTATTTTTGAAGTTTCTGGTGAAGATGTTTATGGAACTTTGAAATTTGAAGCTGGTGTACATCGTGTGCAGCGGGTTCCGCAAACTGAAACGCAAGGGCGTGTGCATACTAGTGCTGCCACTGTAATGGTGTTGCCTGAGGCTGAAGAATTCGATGTAGAACTCGATATGACTGAAGTTAGAATTGAACGTACAACTTCAACTGGACCAGGAGGTCAATCTGTAAATACAACATATTCGGCAATTAAGTTGCACCATGAACCTACAGGAATGATTGTAAGTTGTCAAGATCAAAAGTCATCTCACAAAAACTTGGAAAAGGCTTTAAAAGTACTACGTTCACGCTTATATGAGAAAGAATTGGCTAAGAAACAAGCAGCCGATTCTGAAAAACGTAAAAGTATGGTAAGCTCTGGTGATAGAAGTGCAAAGATTAGAACATACAATTACCCGCAAGGACGAGTTACCGATCACAGAATTGGATTAACGCTATATGACCTGCAGAATATAATTAATGGCGATATTCAGAAATTAATTGATGAATTAATGCTGGCGGACAATACAGAAAAGTTAAAAGCTAGTGACGAACATATATAAACTTTAAGCCTCTATTTTGGAGGCTTTTTTAATGAGTAAATGAACATATTAATTATTATGGGGCCTCCTTATTCGGGAAAAGGGACCCAGTGTGAATTTTTAAAAGACATTTTAAATTACAAGCATATTTCTACTGGAGATGTTTGTAGAAAAGAAACATCAAATAAAACCGAAATAGGTCTCTTGTTGTCTAAGTACGAAGAAAATGGCGATTTAGTTCCGGATAGTACAATGAAAACATTATTTGGTATGACGCTTGATGAAAATTTGAATGAAAAAGGTATGATTTTGGATGGATATCCAAGAACAATTCCTCAAGTAGATGACCTTTTAGAGCTAATAAAAGAAAGAAATCTAAATGTTGAAAAGGTGCTTCATATTGAAGTTCCTAAGGAAGAGTTGCTTGTTAGAGCAAAAAAAAGAGCAGCTACTTCTAATCGTAAAGATGACAAAGATGAGCATACACATGTGAAGCGAATTGAAGTTTTTGAAAACGAAACCAAACCTGCAATAAACTATCTGGCCACTTTAATGAGTGTTGATACATTTGATGGTTTAGGGACAATAGCGTCTATTACGAATAATATAAAGTCTAGTTTAATAAATTAATAAAAATTGACAACAGAACAACTTACAAACCAAATCAAAAAAAAGAACTCTTTTCTATGTATTGGATTAGATGTAGACTTAGATAAAATTCCGAAACATTTGTTGGCAGAAGATGACCCTATTTTTGCATTTAATAAAGCCATTATAGATGCAACACATCACTTGTGTGTAGCCTACAAACCAAATACTGCGTTTTATGAGGCTTACGGACTTAAAGGATGGAGGGCTCTTGAAAAAACAATAGAATATCTCAATGAGAATTATTCTGAAATTTTCACAATAGCCGATGCTAAACGAGGCGATATAGGGAATACTAGTACAATGTACGCTAAAGCATTTTTTGAGGATTTAGCGTTCGATAGTGTTACTGTGGCACCTTATATGGGAAAGGATTCTGTAGAACCTTTTTTGGCATTTGATAATAAGCACACCATTCTTTTAGCATTAACCTCTAATAAAGGAGCATTTGATTTTCAAACGAAAACCATTGAAGGGAAAGAACTCTATAAAGAGGTTCTGGAGACATCTAAAACTTGGAGTAATTCGGAAAATCTAATGTATGTTGTTGGTGCTACTAAGGCAGAGTTTTTGGCAGATATTCGACAGATTATCCCTAATAACTTCTTGTTGGTTCCAGGTGTTGGGGCTCAAGGCGGAAATTTGCAAGAGGTATGTAAATACGGGATGAATGACTCTGTAGGTTTACTGATCAATTCGTCACGCGGTATTATATATGCATCACAAAGTGATGATTTTGCTCAAGCTGCTGCTCAAAAAGCGAAAGCGTTACAGCTGCAAATGGAGGTCATAATTAACCATTAATCATCTCTCGTAGTAAGTATTGAAGTTGTTATTGTAATATGAAATACCTCGACCAACTACAACGTACTATAGAGCTTAAAAAGACGCCTAAGCGTATAGTCTCTTTAGTGCCTTCTCAAACCGAATTGTTGGTAGATTTAGGCTTGGAATTTTTTATTGTGGGTGTAACTAAATTTTGTGTACATCCTTCCGATCTGAGACAAAAAACAAATGTCGTTGGAGGTACAAAAAAAGTGAATTACGATAAAATCATAGCATTACATCCCGATATCATTCTTTGTAATAAAGAAGAAAATACGAAAGATATGATATCAGAACTCGAAAGTATTGCACCAGTTCATATTAGCGATATATATAATATAGAAGATGCATTAGAACTTATTAATATGTATGGCAAATTGTTCTCAGTAGAGGAGAAATCGGCGATTATAACTCAAAACATTGTAAGCGCTAAAAATGATTTTTCAAAATATACTGAAAACAGACCTAAGTTAAAAGTAGCCTATTTTATTTGGAAAGATCCGTGGATGGTTGCGGCGCAAGAGACCTTTATTGATGAGATGATTTCTCTAAATGGTTTCGAAAATTATTTTGAAAATTTAAAACGTTATCCTGAGATCGATATAGAAGCTCTTGATGATAGCTTAGACGCCGTTTTATTGTCTAGTGAGCCTTTTCCTTTCAATGAAAGTCATGTGGCATCATTGGCTCAAAAGCTTAAGAATACCAAAATTATAGTAGTTGATGGAGAATATTTTTCTTGGTATGGTTCAAGGTTGCAAAATGCATTTGACTATTTTAAAAAGCTACATCAAGATCTTTAGTGTTTGCTTTTTTCAAATTGAGAATGCGTTGTTTTAATTTATGTGCTTCGTATAATAAGATATCACTTAGGCTCATATCAGTATATTCTAAGTTGTAGGCTTCTTCCATAAAACGAACATATTTCTCCTCTAATTCTTTTAAGCTAAATACCTTATTTATCTCTGGTCTTATTTTTCCAACTTTGCAAAATTGTGAATTCATGATAACGTGTTTTTAATCTATATACGAGTAAAAAACTGCATTTAGATGAAAGTTGAGCGTTAAGAAAATGTGAAATTAATTTTGAAGCGCTAATGATAAATCTCTATTCAAATACTTGAGTTTGTTTATCTTGTGTAGGAGTTTGATTGCTTTAAATTCTGAAATATCACTCAAGGCAGAATCTGTTTGACGAAAATTATAGGCTTGCTCAATAAGCGACTTGTAACGAGCTAGCAGCAAGTTATGGTTGTCTATAATTTTTTGCGTGTACTCCATCACGAGGGAATTTGTAATTAAATTTAGATAAAATATTGTAATTCAACACTATAATTTTTGAAAATGTTAATAAAAAAAATCGACCTGAAGTTTAATGGTCGATTTTTAACTAATGTTCTAATTCGTAATGAATAAGGAAATGTAATCTTACTAACTGATACAAATATGGTCCATATTTTTTATTTTTATGTTATGTTAATATTAGCTTTATATTAAAAGTGATTTAATAGATTTATAATAAACACATCATAATGAGACATATTCTACTTTCGTTTGCGTTGCTTTTTTCTTCTTTAGTTTTTGCTCAAAAAGACACCTGTAATTGTTGTACTGAAAATCATGAGGCTTTCAACTTTTGGATAGGAGAGTGGACGGTTACTAATCCAGATGGTAGTCCTGCTGGCGAAAATTCTATTCAGAAAATTCAAGACAATTGTATTTTGTTAGAACGATGGACTAGCGCCAAAGGAGGCTATACAGGAACAAGCCAGAATTTTTACAACCTTAAAACCAAACAATGGGAACAGTTGTGGATAGATAATCAGGGCGGTCACCTAAAACTGAAAGGTAACAGAAAAGGAAATCAAATGATCATGCGTACAGATGACCAGATCAATAAAGAAGGTAAATCCTTCTACCATCAGATTACCTGGACAAAAAATGATGATGGATCCGTTCGACAACTATGGGAAACATACACCGAAGGTAAAACTGTTACTATTGCCTTTGACGGGCTCTATAAAATGAAAAGTAAAAAGTAATGTATCGCTTAATCTTGAAGTGCAAATACTTTTTTCAATAGGTCTGTAGTTCGAGAGGATACCTTGTTTCTAATCTCTTTTTCCTCTACAGCAATCATAGTATATACACCTTTTAAAGCTTCTCCTGTTACATAATCTGTAAGGTCGGGGTTAACGTTATTTGTAAACGGTATAGCGTTGTATTTGTTGATGAGGTTCTCCCAAATTTGATCTGCTCCAACCTTAGAAAATGAGTTGTTGATAACAGGTTTGAATTTGTTGTAAAGTGCTGTTTGAGTTTTTGAAGTTAAATATTGTGTTGCAGCATCATCGTTTCCTAGCAAAATATTTTTCGCATCATTAAATGTAATGCCTTTTACAGCATCTATAAATATTGGTGTAGCTTCACTTACCGCATCTTCTGCTGCTCTGTTGAGAACTTTTAAGCCCTCGTCGGCTAAATTTCCTAAGCCAATATCGCGTAAACCTTTGTCGACTTTTTGCAATTCTTCAGGTAATAAAATCTTTACTAATTCATTTCTAAAGAAACCATCCTTTTGAGTTAGTTTGCTCACTTGCTTGTCAATACCTAAGTCAAGTGCTTGTCGTAATCCTGAAGCAATATCAGCATTACTTAACACACCTCCACCTTGAGGAAGACTATTAACAACATCTTGAAGTTCAGCACAAGCTGTAAGATTAAACACTAAAACAAAAGCTAAAAATTTACGAATCATGGGTTTGGGATTTTATATATTTAACAAATATAGATATTTTACTTATGAGAAGCTTTCAAATTTTATGCCTAATAACAACGTTTTTGTTTTTTAATTGTAAAAAGAAAGAGGTTGAAACTATAGGCGCCAGAGATTTTAAGCAATATATTACGGTTTTGGGAATTGCGCAAGATGCAGGTTTTCCACAAATTGATTGTGAAAAGGCGTGTTGCATGTCCTTTTATGAGGAGAAAGAATCTAAGAAAATGGTGTCTTGCTTGGGTCTAGTTGATTTAGAAGCTAAAAAGAAGTGGTTATTCGATGCCACTCCAGATATGCCAGAGCAAATTCAAATTTTAAAAACAAAACACCTTGATAATAATAATGTTATTGATGGTGTTTTTTTAACACATGCTCATATAGGACATTATACAGGGTTAATGCATTTTGGTTTTGAGGCTTTAGGTGGAGATGATATTCCTATTTATGCTATGCCTAGGATGAAAACATTTTTAGAAACAAATGGCCCTTGGAGTCAATTAGTTAGTTTTAATAATATCAAATTGAATGGGCTTCAAAAAGACTCTACAGTTAATATTAGTAGTTCGTTAAAGATTACACCATTGCAAGTGCCACATCGTGATGAATTTTCTGAAACAGTTGGATACAAGGTTAAAGGACCTCATAAATCGGCATTGTTTATTCCAGATATTGATAAATGGCATCTTTGGGAAAGAGATATTATTGAAGAGGTTAAGCGCGTCGATTATGCTTTTATTGATGCCTCTTTCTTTCGAGATGGAGAGTTGAAACGAGATATGAGTAAAATTCCACATCCGTTTACGACAGAAACTACCACCTTGTTTCAGAATGAATCTTTAGAAACCAAGCGAAAAATCTATTTTATTCATTTTAATCACACAAATCCTACGCTAAAAGATACGCATCCACTAAAAGACAGTATTCAAAATTTAGGATTTAATTTTGCTAAAGAGGGAGCGGAATTCGAATTGTAATTAGAAAAGTTCGAATAATTCGTATAAAATACTATTTTAGCACAATAGTTGTTAATATAAAGGGAGTTATAAAAGCAAATGAATGAATTTTAATAAATTTCTTTTACTATTATTTTGTGTCGGATTGTCGTTTTCTGGTTATAGTCAAATTCGTTTTTCTGAAACAATACAAGTATCTAAATCTGCAACAGATACAAAGGCATCACTTTTTTTTATAGACTTTTGGGCAACATGGTGTGGTCCCTGTGTCTATGCGTCTGAATATTTGGGAGTATTGCAGAAACAGTATCCAGATCGCTTTTATGTCATCTCACTAAGCGAAGAAAACCCAGAGGTTGTTAAGCGATTTTTAAAAAGAAAGCCAACAGATCTAGCTATATCAATAGATTATAAAGGAGAAACTTTTAGAGATAATAACATTAGAATATTGCCATATGGGCTTCTTATTGATGCTAATGGAAAAATCTTGTGGAAAGGAAGTCCTACCGATTTTAAAAAATCCGATTTAGAACGTTTTTTAAGACAAAATGTAAAGCAAAAATCAATAGATAAGGTTTTTAAAGTACAAGAAATAAAAGAGCAGACAGCAAAAGCAGATTATATCCCAACATCTGATTTTGAAATTAAATCACTTAAAAACGAAACCTACGAAACTCTGGTTAGACGTGTTAAAGGGGAGTACGTTCATTACAAAGGAGATTTGAAAAGCATCATAGCTAGAGAATATAAAATCTTAAATAGCCAGATTAACTTGACTCCAGAATTGAATAGAACCTATGAGGTTTATATTAAAAAAGGAACAAATGCTACATTCCAAATTTTGGAAGAATTGAAATTAGATTTATTTCATACGGAGGCTACAGGAGATGTACTAATGCTAGATTTGTCTAATATTAAATATTGGGATGTTCATCAAATTGATTGGGGGAAACATACAGCGAAGTACTTAATAGACGATACGCAAATCCAGGCCGATAATGTAACGTTTAATGATGTGATGTTTCAGTTGGCCTCAGTGCTCGATCTGCCTATTGTAACCAAAGGAGCAAATGCAGACGAGTTGAACCATGATTGGCAAATACATCATAGGTTTTATAATCTTATGCAGAGTGATATGGAAGATACCTATGGTATTAAAGTCAATAAAGAGAAAGGTAATTATAAAGTTTATACCATAAGAAAAAAGACACCTTAAAGGTGTCTTTTTTTTATATTATCCAATATTATAAAATAACGATTAGTTATTTAGAACTCTAAATTCTGTACGTCTGTTTCTCTGGTGTTCAGAATCAGAACAATCAACATCATTAGAACAACGGTTTGTTAATCTAGATTCACCATATCCCTTTGCAGATAAACGGCTTCTAGAGATGCCTTTAGATACTAAATAGTTTACAACAGAGTTAGCACGTTGTTGCGATAAAGACATATTGTAATCATCATTACCTCTAGCATCTGTATGAGCCATAATTTCAATACTTACTGGCTTATCATTTAAGATAGGTAATAAAGTTTCATCAATAGTTCTTTTAGATGCAGGTGTTAAACGAGCACTCGCTGTTTCATAAAAAATAGGAATAACAGTTGGGTTTAATAATTCACATTCAACTTCTTCCCATGTAGTAATTCCTCCTTTTTGATCAAGAATAGTTCTTGTTACAGTTTCTGTTCTTGCAGGAATAGTGTTACTTCTAGTGCTAGCAGGAACATCAACAACTTGACGTGTAATAGTTTTGTACTCAGCAGGAATTTCTATTTTGTCCATTCTTGCTGGCGTTTTGATAACACGTTTTTTGTAAGACGTCATTTGCTCAGATACTGGTACAGCATTAGTGCTTGCATCTGTTGCCAATGTTGTGAATGGAACATCTCTGTTAGTTGCAGGATACTCTACAAAACATGCAGCCACACAGTCATCTTTGTTTACTGAAGGACAATCTTCAAGAATTTTGTACTCCCATCCTGAAGTTGCAGGATAAGTTTCAAAAGTTCTAGAATCTCTACCAAATGAAGCAGGTACAACTTTTAAATCTGTACGTCCTTCTTTTCTTACGTAAGAAACATCTACGGTTTCATATGTTGCCGGAGTGTAAACATATTTTTCTGTAGCTTCTTTAACTAATACTGTTTCTTCTACAGTTTTATATGTTGCAGGAACAACTTCTAAAGTTGTGTATGCAGGATAAACTTGTAAAGTTTCAGTAACTTCTTTGAATGTATCTTTAGTAATACATTTAACATAACATTTACCAGGTTCTGGATTTGACGGAAGCCCTTGAGCTTGCACATAACCTACACTTGCAATCAAGCATAGGAATAAAAATAATTTTTGTTTCATAAAATTAAAATTAGTTAATGGTTATAGATAATATTTTGAATCAATACAGTTTGTTTGACCATTTGTTAGACACCTAATTTTTCGATAGGTCACTTTGTAGTAGTTTTTAGTGAATATGAGGTTTTCTTAAAATTTTGCGAATACACATTGATTTTAAGATATTTAATTATAAAATTAATAAAAATTTAACATTATATTAAAAAATACCACAATTTTTTAATATAAAAAATCTTACAAATATTTTTAATAGTGATACTAAGGAGTTGCTTTTTTTCTATTAAAGAATTCTAATTAATAAGGCGCTTCTTTTGAAAATTCCGTAAATTTGTGTCTTTAAAACATCATAATTTTACGAATGAAGCAAGTCGCACCATATAATCCAAAGTATAAAGTAAGAATTGTAACTGCAGCCTCTCTTTTTGATGGTCATGATGCATCTATTAATATCATGCGTCGAATTATCCAGTCAACAGGTGTTGAGGTTATTCACTTAGGACATGACCGAAGCGTTGAAGAGGTTGTAAATACGGCAATACAAGAAGATGTTAATGCTATATGCTTAACGTCGTATCAAGGTGGTCATAATGAGTACTTCAAATACATGTATGACCTATTAAAGGAAAAAGGTGCTGGTCATATTAAAATCTTCGGCGGCGGTGGCGGCGTTATTTTGCCTTCTGAAATTAAAGATCTTATGGACTATGGTATTGCGAGAATTTATTCTCCTGATGATGGCCGTGAGATGGGCTTACAAGGAATGATTAACGACTTAGTAGAGCAATCTGATTTTGCCATTGGAGATGCGCTTAATGGGGAATTGGAAAGCCTTCCAAACAAAAACCCTAAAGCTATTGCTCGCGTTATTTCGTCGGCAGAGAATTTCCCAGACGTTGCCAAAACGACTTTGGATGAAATTCATACAAAAAATAAAAATTCAAAAACACCTGTACTTGGTATTACAGGAACAGGAGGTGCAGGAAAATCAAGTTTGGTTGATGAACTTGTAAGACGTTTTCTAATAGATTTTCCTAAAAAAACGATTGGTATCGTTTCTGTAGATCCTTCAAAACGTAAGACAGGAGGTGCACTTTTAGGTGATAGAATTCGAATGAATGCCATTAACTCTCCTAGAGTATATATGCGTAGTTTAGCGACACGCCAATCTAATTTGGCACTATCCAAATATGTTAATGAGGCTGTTGAAGTATTAAAGGCAGCAGAATTTGACTTAATTATTTTAGAAACATCTGGTATTGGACAATCTGATACCGAAATTATCGAACATAGTGACGTTTCTTTATATGTGATGACTCCCGAATTTGGAGCGGCTACACAGCTAGAGAAAATTGATATGCTAGATTTTGCCGATTTGGTTGCTATCAATAAATTTGACAAGCGAGGCTCTTTGGATGCTTTGCGAGATGTTAAAAAACAATACATGCGTAATAACAATCTTTGGGATACGCCGCAAGATGAATTGCCTGTGTTTGGAACTATTGCATCACAATTTAACGATCCAGGAATGAATACGCTTTACAAAGCGATAATGGATAAAATTGTAGAAAAAACAGATACCGACTTAAAATCAACTTTTCATATTTCAAACGAAATGAGTGAAAAGATTTTTGTGATCCCTCCGTCTCGAACACGCTACTTGTCTGAAATAGCCGAAAATAATCGTGCTTATGATAAAACAGCTAACGAACAGGTGGAAGTGGCTCAAAAGCTCTATGGAATCTATAAAACCTTAGAGTCGGTTATTGGAGAGAAACCAGAATTAGACAAGGCAGGTATTGATTCAGCGTCTTTAACGTCTAACGAGAATAAAGATTTTATAAAGTTGCTTGTTGGAGAATTTGATAGAGTAAAACTTAATTTAGATCCTTATAATTGGGAAGTAATTACAGGTTGGGATGAGAAAGTTAATAAGTACAAAAACCCAATATATTCATTTAAAGTTCGTGATAAGGAAATAAAAATTGAAACGCATACAGAGTCTTTGTCACATACGCAAATTCCTAAAGTGGCTTTGCCTAAATATCAGGCTTGGGGCGATATTTTGCGATGGACATTGCAAGAAAATGTTCCTGGTGAGTTTCCATATACATCTGGATTATATCCTTTTAAAAGAACTGGCGAAGACCCTGCACGTATGTTTGCAGGAGAAGGTGGACCAGAACGAACAAACCGTCGTTTTCATTACGTAAGTATGGGATTACCTGCTAAACGTTTATCTACCGCCTTTGATAGTGTAACATTATATGGAAATGACCCAGATCACAGACCAGATATCTATGGGAAAATAGGGAATGCAGGTGTGTCTATTTGCTGTTTGGATGATGCTAAGAAATTATATTCTGGTTTTAATCTAGCTGATGTTATGACATCGGTTAGTATGACAATTAATGGGCCAGCGCCTATGTTGCTTGGATTCTTTATGAACGCAGCTATCGATCAACAGTGCGAAATTTATATTAAAGAAAATGGTTTAGAAAAAGAAGTTCAAGGGAAAATAGCTAAACTTTATAAAGACAAAGAACGCCCAAAGTACAATGGTGAGTTGCCAGAAGGGAATGATGGTCTTGGATTAATGCTTCTTGGCGTTACAGGAGATCAGGTGTTGCCAGTTGATATTTATCAGGATATCAAGACAAAAACTATTGCCCAAGTAAGAGGGACTGTTCAAGCCGATATTTTAAAAGAAGATCAAGCACAAAATACTTGTATTTTTTCTACTGAATTTGCCTTGCGTTTAATGGGTGATGTTCAAGAGTATTTTATTGAGAACAATGTGCGTAATTTCTATTCGGTGTCTATTTCAGGATATCATATTGCTGAAGCTGGTGCTAATCCAATATCGCAATTGGCATTTACATTGGCTAACGGATTTACCTATGTTGAGTATTATTTATCGAGAGGAATGGATATCAATAAATTCGGACCCAATTTGTCCTTTTTCTTCTCAAACGGTATTGATCCAGAATATGCCGTTATTGGTCGCGTGGCTAGAAAAATATGGTCTAAAGCCATGAAACATAAGTATGGCGCTAACGCAAGAGCGCAAATGCTGAAATATCATATTCAAACATCTGGACGAAGTTTGCATGCTCAAGAAATTGATTTTAACGATATTCGTACAACGCTTCAAGCCTTATATGCCATTTATGATAATTGTAATTCATTACATACCAATGCTTATGATGAGGCGATTACAACACCTACAGAAGAATCGGTTAGACGAGCGATGGCAATTCAATTGATTATAAATAAGGAGTTAGGTTTGGCTAAAAATGAAAATCCAATTCAAGGTTCATTTATTATTGAAGAGTTGACAGATCTTGTTGAAGAAGCAGTGCTTCTTGAATTTGATCGTATTACAGAACGAGGAGGCGTGCTTGGTGCCATGGAAACAATGTATCAACGAAGCAAAATTCAAGAAGAGAGTTTGTATTATGAAACATTGAAACACAATGGACAGTTCCCAATTATTGGTGTTAATACTTTCTTGAGTTCTAAAGGTTCTCCAACGGTTATTCCTGCTGAGGTAATTAGGGCAACTGAGGAAGAAAAGCAATTTCAAATTAATACATTAGAACATCTTCATAGTGCTAACGATACCAAGACGTTGTTAAAAGACTTACAGCATAAAGCTATTAATAACGAAAATATTTTTGAAGCTTTAATGGACGTGTGTAAGGTGTGTTCATTAGGGGAAATTACTGCTTCTTTGTTTGAAGTAGGAGGACAATATAGAAGAAATATGTAATTAGAAATCTATCAAATATTAAAAAAGTCTCGAAGTTATTTCGGGATTTTTTTATATAAATAATTGATTTTAAATAGTGAAATCAGAGCTATATTTTCGTGTTGAACCTCATGTCGTTCTAAAATCTTTACTGCAAAATTCTAGAAGTTGATATCATAACATTCAAGAGTTTCAAAAATTTAAGGCAAAGAGAAAGTTCATTAAATTATTAAAGGCCGAATAAGTTTTAATATATTTAGTATTCCAAATAAAGATTAATGCTTTCAATAATAGAATATACTGTAACATCGATTGTTTGTATTATTACGGCAATAATTATTCAGAGAATATTTATAAAAGAACAGAAACGAGGCACCAGCAAAGAAGCTATTAATGGAATTAAGTGGTTTGGACTAGCGATTTTTGTATGGGGTTTAGGCGCAGTATTTAATAGCGTCTTTACTAGTGTTTTAGGTTGGTCTGCTAGTCATAAATTAATTATTTATTTTGGAGTTGTTATCTCGTTAGCTAATTCACTGTTTATCTTACTGTCTTTACCATCTATTGAACACAATGCTAAAAGAGGGATTATTGTGAGATTGATTGAGCGTTTTTCAACTAAAGAATTCATCTTACTTTATTCTGGTGTTCTAGGTATGATTACCTTTGTCTTTGTTGCGACATCTTATAATAATGAAACCATAAGTAATAATTTTATTTGGCTCATAGATATACCGATTTCAATTTTTGTAGCCTTGTCATTGCTCTATGAATTGAATAAAGCGTTTAAGAGTAGGCAGATGAAGTTTATGTATTTACCAACATTCGCATTGTTTCTTCTTATTATAGTTGCAGTATCACATCGTATTATCCCTCAAGATCAAGTTATACAAGTAATCGATCAACAATTTTGGAGCGTTGTTGGGAGTATTACAGCCATTTCGTTTAAATTTCTCTTTATTTTATTGTTTTCAATTTTACTTTATAGTTGGAAATTTCTTTCTGAAAAAGAACAGCAGCAATCCATAGTTAACGAATTAACAGAGCACAATAAGTCATTACAACTTGACATAGAAAAGATCACATTAGCAAATGAAAGCCATCTAGATACCATTAAAAGCATGAAAAAAGAGTTGATTGGTCTGAGGGAATTGCATAAAATTGAGCTTTCTGATAGACAAAAGGAGGTCTTAGCTAATTTGGCTCTTGTAGGTCATCATAAATCTTATACAGAGATTGCTGAAGAGATGCATATTAGTGCAGATGGGTTTCAAACGCACATTCATCAAATAAAAAAGATGCTCAATATAAAGGGCAGTGAGGGTAAAGAGCAATTAATAGCTTATGCAAAAGAGCATAATTTTCTTCAGTTTGCTACCATAAAGTTTAATGAGTAAGTACATGGTTAACTAGTGCTAGACTAAAATTTCAGCACTACGTAACCTTTCACTTTTTGAAGTTTCAATGCAATTTGCCAAAAACTTCATTCATGATACTTCTAGTTCAAAATCAATCATTAGACGAACAGATTAATACTCAATTTAGCAACGGAACACAATGGTTCGTTGATGCTATTCTTGCCGAAATACCAATTACTGAAACCGTTGGTATTCCGTGGGTGCTCATCATACTCATTTTAGGAGCAGGCTATTTTACATTGTACTATAGGTTTATAAATTTTAGAGCCTTCTTTACGGCCATTAAAGTTGTAAGAGGTAATTATGATGATTTAGAGGAGTCTGGGATCATTTCGGTTTCAGACTCAGTACGAACAGCAGATGGCGATCAACCAGATACAATTAGGGTTGAAGGGCATGGAGAAGGAGAAGTAAGTCATTTTCAGGCTTTAACTGCCGCAGTATCTGCAACTGTAGGTTTAGGGAATATCGCAGGAGTAGCCATTGCATTATCAATTGGTGGAGCTGGAGCGACGTTATGGATGGTTTTAGCAGGCTTGTTGGGCATGTCGTCTAAATTTGTAGAGTGCACACTTGGTGTCAAATACAGAGAAGTCGATAGCAACGGAACTGTTTATGGCGGCCCTATGTATTATCTTAAAAAAGGACTATCTGAAAAAGGACTTGCGAAATTGGGTAAATTCCTTGCGGTTGTTTTTGCCATTATGTGTATTGGTGGTTCCTTCGGCGGAGGAAATATGTTTCAAGTGAATCAGGCTTTTAAATTATTTGAATATGTAACAGGAGGAGAAACCAGTTTTTTATCTGGGAATGGTTGGGTTTTCGGACTCGTAATGGCCATATTTGTTGGTATAGTTATTATTGGAGGTATTAAAAAAATTGCGAAGGTTACAGATAAGGTTGTACCAGTAATGGTTGTGGTTTATATACTAGCCGTTTTAGTAATTCTAGGTATAAATTTTTCTAAGATCCCAGACGCATTTGTCGCAATTTGGGATGGAGCATTTAGTCCACAAGGTATTGGAGGCGGCTTTGTAGGTGTACTTATTCAAGGGTTTAAACGTGCAGCGTTTAGTAATGAAGCTGGTATTGGTAGTAGCTCTATTGCTCATAGTGCTGTAAAGACTAAACATCCGGCTAGCGAAGGATTAGTGGCTTTACTAGAACCTTTTATTGATACGGTTTTGGTATGCACAATGACCGCTCTTGTTTTGATAATTACAGGACAGGTCGATACCAGTGCAGAAATAAGTTTTGAGCAAGGTGTTATTTTAACAGCAACTGCTTTAGAAAGTGGTATTTCTTGGTTTCCCTACGTGCTAACTGTTGCAGTTATTTTATTTGCTTTTTCGTCTATGATATCTTGGTCTTATTATGGGTATCAATCGTGGAGCTTTCTCTTTGGAAGAGGAAAAAAAACAGAATATACATATAAGTTGTTGTTTTGCGTATTTACCGTAATTGGTGCAGCAGCAACATTAACCGCTGTCATAGATTTTAGCGATGCAATGGTATTTGCCATGCTAGTGCCAAATATGATAGGTCTATTTTTACTTCGCAAAAAGGTTGCAGCAGAATTATCAAAATATAAATCACTAATACAAGACAAATTAAAGAAAAGCGCTTAAAGTGTCATCATCCAACTGCGCTGCAAACGTTTAAACTTTTTAAGTTCACTTTGAAGTATTGGTAAATAGTCCCTACCATTACTATTACAGTGCTGTAGACGATTACAGTTGAGATGTAAACGGTGTGTTAGCCGCTCTATAGAAGCTAGATGCTTATGTTTTTTATCTGAGAAGCGCTCTGCTTGTGCCTTTTCTATTTCAGGAGCTAAAGATTCAGACTGCTGAATGATGTCTCCTGAGAAATAGATATCGGTATCTTCTGAACCATCTGGTCTCAAATATGATAAATCTTGATTAATGTACGTGGAAATGTTTCTTGATAATACAAGAATATCCATAGCCTTTTGATATATAGGCAGTTCTGATAAGTTCGATGGTAGGTTATAATTCATTTTTTCAATAGCAATGGTAACAAAATTAGTAACAAGTCATGACAATTCACTTTAATATTTAAAGTAAAAGCGTATATTTGATTTAATTATTAACGTATATTTTTTAATTACTTTAAATGTATATAGACTCCTTAAATTGGAAGATTTTAAAATGCCTTCAACAAAATGCGAGGCAATCGAACACTCAAATTGGGAGGCAAGTTGGGATTAGCTCTCCTGCAGTGTCCGAGCGTATAAAAAAAATGGAAGATGCCGGGATTATTGAAAATTACAACGCCTTAGTTTCTCCTTTTGAAGTAGGTTATCAACTTAAGGCTTTGATTACATTACGAGCATTTATGGGTATGCTAAAGCCGTTTTTAGAGAAGGTTAAAACATATCAAGAAGTGATTAATTGTTATCGCATAACTGGTAATGAAAATATCGTAATGGAAGTTGTTTTAAAAAACCAAAAGCATCTCGAATCCTTTATTGATCAACTCATCGTTTATGGTGAAACCAAAACTCAAATTGTACTGTCTCATGTGGTAAAACACAATGAGGTAAAACCATTAAAATAAAAATATATATTTGTAATCATCTTAAAAAAAAAGCCCTTTTATGAAATTAATATGCAGCACATTATTTTGTTTGTTTTTATTTACTTTTTCTATTAATGCTCAAGTTACTATAGAACCACCTACTGAAGGAAAGAGCGTCATTTATTTCATGAGGACAAGCGGTGTTGGAGGACTATTAAATTTTAGATTTTTTGATAATACGACGTATTTAGGAAAGTTTAAAGGTGTAAACTATATGCGTTATGAGTGTGAGCCAGGAGAACATATGTTTTGGGTGAAAGCAGAAAACACAGATTATCTAGAAGCAAATCTTGAAGCTGGAAAAATTTACTTTGTTGAAGCAAATGGAGTTCCTGGATTAATGACTGTTGGTGTTAAGTATAAATTGGTAGATTACAGTCATAAAAGACAGTTTAAACGTATCCAAAAATTAATGGCAAAAAAAGAGCCTAAAGTGTTTACAGAAGAAGAATTGAAAACAGATCAAGAGAAGTTTAAATTAATCATTAAAGATGGTTTAGCCACTCTTGAAAGAAAACGAAACCGAGGTAAAAAACTAAAGCGCCTTGAAAAAGATAATAATTATAAAAACTAAATTCAGTCTTTAATTATCAAGTGCGGAACTTTATCAAGTTCCCAATCAATTACAAGACCTCCTGCTAGACTTTTAGCAATGTCTTTTCCATAGAGGTGTTCGCATAAATATAGTGCAGCTTCGAAAGATTTCGCACCTCCTGCCGATGTGATGTATTTGCCATCATGAACAAATAGTACATCTTTTCTTATATCTAATTCAGGAAAACGTTCGCGCATTGTATCTATATCGCTAGGGAATGTTGTTGATACAGCATTATCTAATAGTCCGGCCTGAGCCAAAACAAAAGCACCATCGCAATGCGACGTGATAAACTGTGCATCTTTGTCAATACGTTTCACAAAATCAATCATTACAGTATCCTCTAAATCACTATCTAAATGATGCTCAGCGCTTGGCACTACAAGAATATCTATTTTTGGTAAATCATCCTTGGTATAGTTGAAATCGGGTAAAATACGCATGCCTTCAAAAGTTACAATAGGCGCATTTGTATTTGCTACTGTGAATACATTCATAGGTTTAATACGATCTCTAAAAATAGTGTGTTGAAAAATATCAAAAGGCGCGGTTAATTCGGTATTATAAACACCATCCATTATTAAAAAAGCAACATTGTATCGGTTGGGTTCTAGCACAGGAACGTACTTTTCCGAATCTAAATCTTTGGCTTTTGTTTGCTCATTTTTTACATTTTTCTTGTCTTCGGAAATATTACAACTCACAAAAAAGAGCAATATCAAAATATAAATAGTGTGTTTCATAATTTAGAATTTGTACTTGTCAAAATATAATTAATTAATACGCCACGGCGGATTTTTTCTATTGTCGCCTGCCTTGAATAGAATAATATGATTTCCATCTAAATCGTACAAATGGGCTTCACGCCATAGCCAATCTTTATCTTCAGGTTCAGAGGTAAATATAATTCCTTTTTGTTGAAGATGACCTACTATGTCATCGAGATTGTCTTCTTCAAAGTAAATGCTAATACGATTTCCAGATGGTAATTCATCTACCTTATGAATCGAGAAGGTTGCATTTCCGTCAGGGCATTCAAATCGTACATAGCGAGGCAAAGCATCAACGATGAGGTTTAGCCCCAGAATTTCATAAAACTCTGAGGCTTTTTCTACATCTAAAGACGGTATTGTGATTTGGTTTAAATTCATGTCAGCTCTTTTTTAGTTGAAAGAATTTTTCTTAAGTATAATAGAAGTAAAACACCCAAAATTCCAAGACCTACCATGACATACCAAGTGTTATCGTACCCTAAGCTATCAACCAATCTAAGGCCAAGAGTATGACCAAAAACATGAGCAATTGAAAACGCCATAATATACATGGATAAATACTGACCTTGCTTTCCTTTTTTTGCTCTATTCATTGCAAAAGCATTTGAGAAAGGGAATGCAATCATTTCTCCAACTGTCATAAATAACATGCCTATAACAAGTATGCCAATCCAACTCGTTAAATTCAGAACATAAAAACTTAGTGCAGTAAGCAATAAGCCAAATAACATTAAGCCTACTTTTGTATAGCGGCTATCTTCTAACCATTTAATGAGCGGCATTTCTAATACGAAAATAAAGAATCCGTTAAGCCCTAAAAGCAAACCAATTTCAGGTTCTGTTAAACGATGAATGTCTTTGTAATATAAAGGCATGGTAGAGAAATACTGTAAAAATATAATTCCGAAAATAAGCATAGCGACAAAAAATATCCAAAACGGTCCGTCTTTAAAAACTGAAACTGGGTTTTCTGTAATTTTATCATCAATAGGTTTTGCAACTCTCGGGTTGAGTACTCTTATTAGTAATAAAGTTGCTAGAATACAAGTAATACCGTCTACCCAAAATAATCCACTATAACCTATGGTCGCAATAATTAGACCTCCAAGAACTGGTCCTGCAGAAAAGCCTAAATTAATAGCAAGACGAATCAATGTAACAGATCGTGTTTTGTTTTCAGGTTTGCTATAAACACTCATGGCTACAAACATAGCTGGTCTAAAGGTGTCTGCGACTACCATGACTAAAAAGATTCCAAGGCAAACTTGAGAAAATGTAGTAAGAAACTGAAGTGCTATAAATAGAATTCCAGTACTTAATAAGCTTCGGACCATAACTTTATAATAGCCTATTTGATCAGTGAGTTTACCACCAATCCATGTTCCAACTACAGAGCCTAGACCAAAACAACTCATAACCCAGCTCACATCTGTAAGAGAAAACTCTAAATCGACGGTGAGATATATAGATAGAAACGGAATTACCATTGTTCCAGATCTATTGATAAATGTCATGAGTGCTAGCCACCAGACTTCTTTAGAGAGTCCTCTAAAAGTATTTATATAATTGTTAAAAAGCGTTTTCATTTTGGTTGTTGTATAAATGTAAAAAGTCCGACGATATCGTCGGACTTTTTATGATTGATTAGTTATATAATTATATTATCATAGCATATAGGAGGCCCGACTCTTTATAAAAGAGGTCTTTTGTCTCTGAGAATATGTTACGATATAGTTTCGCATTTTTATTAATTATTGTGCACCAAAGCTATGAAAAAATTGTTTAAGTTGTATTTTTGATATGAAAAATATAATTATGAAACATAATTTACTACTCTTAGTGATGTTTGTATCAACATTAGGTTGCTCACAGGATAAGAGACCCATTAAAGGTGAAACCGAATTTCAGAAAGAAATAAACGCAGAGTACAAAGATGCTACAACGTCGCCTCTAAAGGAAAAGGATAGAAAGAACTTTAAGGGCTTAGATTTTTTTAAGTTCGACTCTACGTTTGTGGTCAAAGCTAATTTTAAAAGAACGCCTAATGAAAACGTGTTTAAAATGAAAACGACAACAAGTCGTTTACCAGAATATGTAAAATATGGTGTGGTTTCTTTTGAGCTTCATGATAAAAGCTATCAGCTGAACATTTACCAGAACCAAGATTTAATTAAAGAAGAAGGTTACGAGGATTACTTGTTTCTACCGTTTTTAGATAATACCAATGGAGGTGAAAGCTATGGAGGTGGACGTTATATAGATTTGAGGATTCCAGATGGCAATAGCATACTTATAGACTTCAATAAGGCTTATAACCCATATTGTGCTTATAACGAACGCTATTCTTGCCCTATAGTGCCAAGAGAAAATTATTTAGATTTAGAAATAAAGGCAGGTGTTAAGACCTTCGACAAACATTAAGATTTAACTAAATACATTCCAAAGAATACGGCTAGAAAACCTATAGCAAAACTTGCAATAGTATAGATAGCAAAGGAAGTGAAATCTCCAGATTTTAACATAAGGTGATTTTCATAAGCGAATGTAGAAAAAGTTGTAAAACCACCACAGAAACCTGTAGCTAAAAATAAAGTTTGATTTGAACTTAGGGCATCATTTTTTGCAGCCAATCCTAGTATGATTCCAATAAGTAGACTCCCTAGAATGTTGGCAGCAAATGTTCCATAAGGGATACCGTTTTCAGAATCATTGAGAAATTTTCCAATAAGATATCGAAGAACACTACCAAATCCACCACCAATAAATACCAATAGAAGTTGCTTCATAGGTTATTCAACTTCTAAATAAATTTCGGTTGTCCATTCAGCTGGATTAGGCGTAGATATTGGGTCTGTTGTGTAGGTTTCAATAGCCATCCCATTTTCAGGTTGAACTAAGTTGTTTTCGGCAATATAAGCCATCGCTTTTTCCCAAGCCTCTTTCAGATTATCATAATCTCCATGTAGTACTGTTTTAACAGCTTTAAAAGGCTCTATTTGACCTGTGAGTATGTCTGGATCGTTAGTTACAATTTTTGAGGTTGTTGGTACACAACAAGAAAACATTACTGCATTATTTTCTACATCCCATTTATGGTAAATAACAAATGGTTTTCCTGCCATTGTAATATTATTGGCTATAGCATAACCTCCAACTTTTGGTAACATGTCTTGCATTTTTTGTTTAAAATCTTCCATTTTACAAGAGGTCGTATTATACAGATAAAAACCACCACCATGTTGGGTGATTCCTTCTACATTAACACTGTATTTTGACATATCTGCAACTAAAACACTATCTAGTTTTTCAAGACTTCTTTCATAATGTGGTCCTATTTGTTTTTCCATTCCACCCATAAATGCTGAAAACGCTTTAAAACCAAATGGTAAATCTTTACCTGAAATAGACCATGTCACATCCGTAGTACCATTGGTATTGTCTTTTAAATTCCATGTGATATCAGATTTTGGGAAGTCGGCAAATTGCATTTCTTGAACAATTACTTCATTGGCTTTTGTGTCTATGGTTTTCATCGTTCCGATGCCATCAGCATCTTCCCATTTATAAGACCCATCAATTCCTCTAGTTTTTTCAGGAAGTGTAAGTACCATGTCTGGATCTGCTTCGACCCAAGAGGACCAAGATTCCCAATTTTTAAAGTCTATAATGTTATTGTAAACCACACTGCTTGGCGCGTTAATCGTTTTTGTACGTGTGACCTCAAATGAATTTGGCTGAACGGCTACATAAATTGACAAGCCAATAAAAAGGATGAGCAATAAAAAGAGAATATACTTAAGTGCTTTCATTTTTTGATTTTTGATGTGACATTAATTAGGTACTCAAAGATAATCAATTTTAGGAGATGTTAATAAATGTTTACATTTGCGAGACAACAATTAAATATTTAACAATGAAATTAAAATTTATACTAGTGTGTGCTGTTATGGCTGGTATTATGTTCTCATGTGGAGAAGATAAAAAAGGCGAAAACACAGACACGACTGATGTAGAAAAAACAAAAGAATTTAGCTTTAATGTTGAGCAATTTGCAGATATTAAAATCTTACGTTACCAAATCCCTGGTTGGGAAAACCTGACCTTAAAAGAGCAGAAATTAGTATATTATTTAACGCAAGCTGGTTTAGCAGGTCGGGATATTATGTGGGATCAAAACTACAGACATAACTTGAAAATAAGACATGCTCTAGAAAATGTATACGCTAATTACGGAGGTGATAAAACATCTAATGATTGGAAAGCCTTTGAGACTTATTTGAAGCGCGTGTGGTTTTCAAATGGGATACATCATCATTATTCTAATGATAAAATAAAACCAGAATTTTCTTCTGATTATCTGCAAAGTCTATTAGCAGATACGAACACCACACTTGAAGGTGAGGCTTTTGATGTCATTTTTAATGATAAAGACTCTAAAAAAGTAAATCAGGCAAAAGATGTTGACAATGTATTACTATCAGCGGTTAATTTTTATGGTCCAGATGTGACCAACGCCGATGTAGAGAGTTTTTATAAAAATAAAGTGTCTCCAAACTCAGAAAGACCTTTGTCTTATGGTTTAAATTCTCAATTGGTAAAAGAAGACGGTGTTCTGAAAGAGCGTGTATATAAATCGGGAGGCTTATATGGAGCAGCAATTGATGAAATTGTGAAATGGTTAGAATTGGCTCAAGGAGTTGCCGAAAATAAAGCTCAAGGTGATGCCATAGGATTACTAATTGAATATTACAAAACAGGTGATTTACAAACATGGGATGACTATAATGTTGCTTGGACAGCAGCTACTGCTGGTAATGTAGATTATATTAACAGTTTTATTGAAGTTTATAATGACCCATTAGGATATAGAGGTTCTTATGAGAATATCGTTCAAATTAATGACTTTGATATGTCTAAGAAGATGGCTGTACTTTCTGACAATGCACAATGGTTTGAGGATAACTCTCCATTGATGGACGAACATAAAAAGGATAGCGTGGTTGGAGTAACGTATAAAGTTGTAACAGTGGCTGGTGAAGCTGGAGATGCATCTCCAAGCACACCTATTGGTGTGAATTTACCTAATGCCAACTGGATAAGAAAGGAAGTTGGAAGTAAATCTGTATCATTAGGTAATATTATCCATGCTTACAATAATGCTGGTAGTACCGGAAGATTAAAGGAATTTGTTCATGACGAAGAAGAGTATGAACTTGAAAAAGCATACGGACAATTGGCAGATAAATTACACACTGCATTACATGAAGTAATTGGACATGCATCTGGACAATTAAACAAGGGTGTTGGTGAGACTAAAGAAACATTAAAAAACTATGCCTCTACATTAGAAGAAGGGCGTGCCGATTTAGTTGGACTATACTATTTATACAATCCAAAACTTCAAGAGCTAGGTTTAGTTGAAGATTGGAAGGCCGTAGGTAAAGCTGCATACGATGGCTACATAAGAAACGGACTTATGACTCAGTTAATTAGATTGAATCTTGGAGATGACGTAGAAGAAGCGCATATGCGAAATAGACAATGGGTATCTGCATGGGTATTTGAGAAAGGTCTTGAGGATAATGTTATAGAAAAAGTGACACGAGATGGTAAAACCTATTTCAATATTAACGATTATGAAAAACTACATGAGTTATTTGGTCAGCTTTTAAGAGAAACACAACGTATTAAATCTGAAGGTGATTTTGAAGCAGTTGAGGCTTTGGTAGAAGGCTATGGTGTAAAAGTAGATCAAGATATTCATGCTGAAGTTTTAGAGCGTAATAAGCAATTTACATCTGCACCTTATAGTGGTTTTGTAAACCCTGTTCTAGTTGCTGAAAAGAATGACGATGGAGACATTACATCAATTAAAGTGACACAACCGGATACATTTGAAGGACAGATGTTAGAGTATAGTAAAACATACGGTTTCCTTCCTGAAGAAAACTAAACTGTTAAAGTTATATAAATGGAGAAAGGATGTGACTTTTGTCACATCCTTTTTTGTTGATAAAATGTTCTCTCCCTATAGTTTTTATCAACTTTACTATTTAGTTGTTAATTTGTAAATGATTTTGAGCGAAAAAGTATTAGCATATCTATCAAAGAAATAGTTGTTGTCAGAGATGTCTATACTTTCAATGGCTTCCCCATTTTCTAAAACTTCTTGTCCAGATAATGCTCTTAAAAAGTCCTTTGGTTTTCTGTATGATAACAATTCATAAGATAATCCAATAGCAACATGTTCATTGAAATTATATGAAATTCCTAAACCGCCACTTATTTTTTGATTAAAGATAGAGCCATTTTGAGATTCATTAAATGTTGCCAGATTTACAATGCCTATAAAACTTAATCCAGATATTTTATGTAGTTCACCAATTTCATCTCCGTCCTTATTTGTAAATCTATAAACTTTTCGTTTGAATGTGACCGGAACAGAGACAACAGAAGATAAAACAAAACTTGTGTTCTGAGCGTCACTTAATATTAAAGTTCTATTCACTGGTGAAATCTGCGCTAGATATAAAGTCTCTAAACTATTGTTAAAGCCAAGGCTTAGCCCAAAGGAAACGGCTTCATTAATAGTTCCTAAATCGATTTCAGTCTTTTTTAAAGTATCGTTGCCGTCATCAGTATTAAGACTAAGTACGCCATCGTCATTTTTAAATGGTTTTAAGTATTTTTTTTGTTGACTGAAAGTGTGCGTCGAAAATGAGATAAGTAAAACTATTAATAATGCTTTTTTTTTCATGATAGTTGATTTATGTTATTCAATAAACTGTCGATAATAAGTGAAATGTTACTTCTCAAAAGTATGTTTCAATTGAGCACAAAAAAATACCCTTTAATGGGTATTTTTAACTGTTAATGTTTACTTGATGCTAAAACTTATATTTTTTTTCTAAAGCATAACGCATAAGTTCACCTTTACCTTGTAAACCTAGAATACGTACCATGTTTTTGCGATGCGTATCAACAGTATGGACACCAATAAAAAGCTCATCCGCAATTTCCCGAGACGTTTTACCTAAGGCAATTAATTCTAGAATTTCTATTTGCCGTTTGGTTAGTAAGCCCTTAGTTTTTGTTTTGTTTTCTGAAGACAGAATATTAGTGTTAATATTTGCATCGAAATATGTTTCGCCTTTAGCAACTGTGCGAATAGCATTTAAGACCTCATTAAGCGATGAGTTTTTTAAAATATAACCAGTTGCTCCAGCATCTAACATTTGTTGTATGGCATCAGTTTGATCAAACATTGAAAACGATAACACCTTTATCTCTGGGTTCGTTTTTTTAATACGTTTAGTGGCTTCAATACCATCTAATTTGGGCATTCTTATGTCTGTTAATACAACATTAGGTCGTTTCTTTTCGACGATTTTCAAAAGCGCTTCACCATCATTGGCAGTGCCAACAATAGAAATGTCATCCTCATATTCAAGAAGTAATTGTATGCCATCAATAAGCGATTGATGATCTTCGGCTATGGCTAATCGTATCATAATGGAATATCAATAATTATAGTAGTACCTTGTTTTTTTTCAGATTCTATAGTCATCGAGCCTTCTAAATGCTCTATGCGTTTATCAATACTGCTAATTCCCATGCCTTTATTGGTTTTTGTGACCTGACTAGGGTTAAAACCAATACCATTATCTTCGACCATGATGTTTAAACTGTCCTCATGATTGGTAATGTGAATAGTAGCCTCAGAAGCCCTAGCGTGCTTAATCACATTTGTAATGAGTTCTTGAATGATTCTAAAGATGGTGAGCTCAAGGCTGTTCTCAAGCCTAGTTTCCAAGCCATGATCTATTACATCTATTTTTATTTTATTTGATGCGGAAATGTTCTCAGCCATATCATTTATGGCTTTTAATAGTCCTTGTTTGGCTATAACACCAGAGTTTTTCGCATGAGCTACAGTTCTTACCTTGTCATACGCTTCATCAATAAGCTGGTTCGTTTTATCGTAAAGTTCTGGCGTTTGTTTGTCTTTAAGTGCATTAAAATGGAGTTTAACTGTGGCCATGAGTCCTCCTAAATCGTCATGCAAGTCATTAGCAATGCGTTGACGTTCTTTTTCTTGACCTTCAATCATGGCGTCGATAGATTTCAATTCTTGTTCTTTTAAAACTGTGGTCAATTTTTGAGTTTCTAGTTCTTTGTCTTGCTCAGCCAGTTTTTGTTTACGTTTGGTGTTTTTAAAGAGGAGGAAGGCAATGATGCTGCCTAGGGCTAGGGCGCCACCTAGACCATAAACGAGATTTTGTTTTTTTCTAGCATTGGCTTCGCTTTCTAAACGTTTTGTTTCGCTTTCTAGGTTGTCGGCTCTAAGAGTCTGGTTATCATATCTTTCTTGAATGTCGTTTATTGCAATATTTTGCTCAAGATTATCAATACTGTCTTTTATAGTATTTAATTTTTTTGAATACGTTAAAGCTCTCTGGTAATCCTTCGTTTTTTCATAAACATCTGTCAAATTTTGATAAAATATTGCCTTTGATTTTAAATCATTCTTGTTTAAATTAATTGAATCTGCTTTTTGATAATATTTTATAGCTCTTAGATAGTCATGCTTTTTTTTATAAGCCTCAGCTTGGTTATTATAGCTATATGCGATAAAGGTTAAATCATTATTTTTTTTATATACGGGAATAACTTGTTTGAAAATTTTTAAGGCTTCATCGTATTTTTTTGAGATGGTATTATAAACAACCCCTTTATTAAACAAAAAATCTGTTGCTAATAAAGTGTCCTGACCTAAAAGTGCTGCTTTTATTGCTTTATCAAAATAGATCTCTGATTCTAATGCTTCATCGGCCTTCAGGTAAGTTACAGCTAGAGTTGAATAGGCATTTGCTTTGTCGATCAAATCATTTGAATTTTCTGAGAAAGCTAAGTATTCGTCAATATAAGGTTGTGATGATACTTTAATGTTTCTTTGATGCGCAAGTAAGTCAATAATGTGCAGGTTGATTTTAGCTGCTTGTTTTAGACTATCAATTAGGGTGTATTCATTTTTCGCTTTTTTTAATGCCTCAAACGCTAAACCATGATTGTCTCTCTGAATTTCTAAAATTCCCCTTACTTCTTGAAACTTCGCACTTTCAAAGGCAGACAAGTCCTCTGTTTTAATAGAATCTAAATAAAATATAGTAGAGTCTTGATTTTTTAGTTTCAAAAAAAACTCAGCCTTCTGAAGTGAGGCGTTCTGAGAATAGCAAAAACCAGTAAGAAATATACTTACTGGTAAAAGTAGAGCTATGATTTTTATTTTTTTCAATATTTAAGGTCTTCTTCCAACTAATATTGAGCCATCCTTGTCATCTGGATTTAAAATATTATTTAGTTTTTCACAATGTGGCTTTCGCGGAGGATTTGTGTTTTCATTTACCCTAAATACTAATTTAATTTCCTCATATTTTTTAAATGATATCCCATTTAAATTGACACTATTTTTAATCTCTATATCTTGAGCATTCTGCTCGTCACGAGTGATGTGAACTTCAATTCTTTTCTCGTCTTGGCACCACAAAACGTCATCTAAAACATATCTTTCTTTATCATATTGTACATTAAAGAGTTTAAAATCTGCCTTGTCAAGATTATCAGTATTTGGTATCCAATAGAATTTTCCCGCTAAAATAGTTTCTTTCAATCTAATATCTCCATGTAGGAGTTGAAACGATGTTTTTTGTTTACTTATAGGTCTTCTTTCTGTTGCCATAATTGTAAATTTAATTAGTTAATATTAATTTTTTAATAGTTATATTTTTTTTTCTATAATATCCTGGATGTTCAGGTTTAAAATCTCGATTTAAAATATCATTAATATTGCAGGCCAGAGACATTTGCTGTCCGGAATCTGAATTATTACTTGCAAAAATTAATCCAATAGCCTTTTTGTCTTCAGAAAACAATATAGATCCACTATCCCCATCATCAGATATTTTTTCAACCATTATTTGATTTCTAAATATTTTGATCTCTTTATTTTTACCATGCTCTATTTCAAATTTTATGGTTGTATTATCTGATAAAATTTTGCCTTCCGTTTCTCCTGTTCGAACTCCCTTTTTTAACACACGTTTTCCAATTTCAGGAACACCTATTTTATTAATTATTGGCACTCCGCGTAGTATGTCTTTTTTTAAAATTTCGTCCTTAATAGAGTCAAAATTAAAATGGAATATAGCAGCATCTATCTCATTAAATTTAGAAGCCCAAAATAAATTCCCTACAATACGTTTATCTTCAAATCTTCCACGAGAATCTATGTAGTGTTTATATATAGGGTCTCCTAGTTTACCACTTTTGCCTTTTATGACGTGCCAATTACTAATACCAAATAATTCGTTGGGAAATTTAGATAAAGAAAACAAACCTCCGACGGTTCCTCCTGTTTCATAATGCTCTGTATATACTCTTAAAAATTCATATTTACCTTTTTCACTATAATTTTTAATGCTTATTCTTTCTGTTGGTTTTTTATATACACGTATATATTTCGGTTTATTTTTTGTTTCGTTTTTATTAAGAGGACTTGTTATGTGCAATCTATTATTAGGTATTGGTAGGTATGAAGGTATATCGTCAATATTTTTTTGAAAGATTTTCACTCTTTCAACTGATTTTTCGTCTTTGTTTTCGAGATAGCCAACACGTAGTACATAGTATTTCCAAAACAGAAATTTCTTTTTAAAAACAGCTATAAATTCAATTCCTTCATAAATGATAAACGAGTCACTGTATTCTGTCATTGCGAGATTCGCGTCCTTTTTTGTGATAAAAAATCTACTAATTTTCATTTTTTCACCGAAGAATTAACAAACGAAAATATAGAAGCATGGATCTTTTAAAAAGAAACAGCACTGTTTAGGGAGCAATAACAAATGTGAGGAAATAATTTTCATTCTGGTTGGATTAATTAATTAGTTAACACCACAAATATGCAACGCAGTAGCATATTAAAACATACCTGATGATGGGTATTTTAATCCATTAAGTTACAAAAAAAACAAGATTTAGGAAGAAATTTCCGACGCTAGCATCAAATCGAGAACGTTATGCCTTAAACAAACACAAATTTAATGGCTGCAATTAATAGGATAAACGCAATAAAGGCAATCAACACCCAAACACTTCCTTTGTAGTATTTTCTATGGAGTTTTACATCTTTTCGATAAGCAGCAAAAATGATGATAGCAAAAACTACTGCGAATAAAATTCCGAAAATCAATTGACCATTAGTAAACATATAGCTATTTTTATGGCAAAATTAAGACAATTAAAATGAAAGATAAAATAGAAGCTGTTAAAGCATTTCATACCGCATTTAAAATAGGTCATAGAGAAACACCAAAAGCAAATTTAGGTGCCGATAAGAATAAGTTACGCTATAAATTAATGCGTGAAGAAAATGAAGAATACCTAGAAGCGGCTGATGCTAATGATTTGGTTGAAGTGGCTGATGCGCTTGGGGATATGTTGTATATTCTTTGTGGTACAATTATAGAACACGGGCTCCAATATAAAATTGAAGAAGTGTTTAACGAAATCCAACGTAGTAACATGAGTAAGCTCGGCGAAGATGGAGAGCCTATTTATAGAGACGACGGAAAAGTGTTAAAGGGACCAAACTATTTTAAACCTCATATAAAAGAAATTTTAGAAGCATAAAAAAAAGAGCCGTTAGGCTCTTTTTTTTTATTTTATTTGATATCTCCAGTTATGTTTGTCCTCAGACAGATTATGCTGGATATGTAACATTTGCTTTTTAAGTTTAGCTGCAAAACCCTGATCACCCAAATCTTCAATTTCATGAACTTTTTCTCGGAATTCAAATGCAGAAATTTCACTTATAACTGCAGCAGTTCCAGCACCAAAAATTTCTTTTAATGAGCCATTTTCAGAAGCCTCAACAATTTCATGCACCTTAATTGGTCGTACTTCAACATCAATGCCACTATCCTTAGCCAACTGAATGACACTTTTTCTTGTGACACCATCTAGGATACGGTCACTTGTAGGTGCTGTGATAAGCGTATCATTAATTCTAAAGAATACATTCATTGTACCAGCCTCTTCTAATAATGTATGCGTATTAGAGTCTGTCCATATAACTTGCTGATAACCCTTGTCTTGTGCTAATTTTGTTGGGTAAAACTGTGCGGCATAATTTCCGGCTGCTTTAGCATAACCAACACCACCATCTGCAGATCTACTGAAATGTTCTGCTATTAAAACTCTAACTTTCCCTTTGTAATAAGGAGAAACAGGTGAGCAGATAACCATAAAACGATAACTTTGAGAAGGTGCTGCCGCAATAACAGGTTCTATGGCAATGGCAAAAGGTCTAATATATAATGAGTTACCAACGCCTGTCTGAATCCAATCTTTATCTAAACTGATAAGTGTTTCTAGTCCTTCAAAGAAAAACTCTCTAGGGAATTCCGGCATTGCCAAACGAGAACAAGACTTGTTGATACGTTCAAAATTTTCTTCAGGTCTAAATAAAAAGACATCACCATTATCATCTTTATATGCCTTCATACCTTCAAAAACAGCCTGTCCATAATGAAATACACGAGCAGAAGGTTCCATAGGCATTGGACCATAAGGAACTATCTTTGGTTGTTGCCACTCTCCATCAATGAAATCACACATAAACATATGATCTGTGAAGGTCTTTCCAAAGGCTAAATTTTCAAAATTAACATCTTTAAGCTTTGAAGAAATTGCTTTTTCTACGTGTAAATTACTAGTATATATATTTGACATTTTTGGTTGTTTTGTGTTTTGCAAAAATAGTCATTTTTGATGGGTTATAAAACATAATATTTTCACAAAAAAAGCGTAACTTTGGTGCTTATAAATTTTAAGTAAATACAATAAAAATGAAACATATTTTTTCAATAGTATTAGTGGTTTTAGTTCTTGTGTCTTGTAAAGAAGAGGCTAAACAAGCTGAGAATGTGACTCATGTAGAAGAAAAAGCAGAGCTTCAAGATATTGCCTATACTTCTTTTGGCAAAGAAATTACAGCGTCAGATGCTCTTCCAGCAAAACGTATGGCGGTACATTATGAAAATATGACTGTAGGTGACTCGATTGATGCAAAGATGATTGCTAAGGTGGATGAGGTTTGTCAGGCAAAAGGGTGTTGGATGAAATTAGATTTACCTAATGGAGAACAAGTTATGGTTAAGTTTAAGGACTATGGCTTTTTTATGCCTAAGGATATTTCAGGTAAAGAAGTGGTTATTAATGGAAAAGCCTTTGTAAATGAAGTTCCTGTTGATGAACAACGTCATTATGCTGAGGATGGAGGTGCTACCCCAGAAGAGATAGCAAAAATTACCGAACCAAAAAAAACGTATTCATTTTTAGCAGACGGTGTTTTATTGAAAACTAAGTAGTTTGCAACGTAAAATAATTACCACCGCAGATGGCTCGAAAACCATTCAAATAGAAGATTGGAATGAGCAGTACCATTCTGTTCATGGTGCGATACAGGAAGCAAATCATGTGTATATTAAACATGGTTTGCTTTTTTTATATTCTAAAAATAAATCATTTCCTAAAACCAATATTTCAGTATTAGAAATTGGTTTTGGTACTGGTTTAAATGCACTGTTAACATTGCTTAAGGCGAATGAATTAAAACAAAGTATTAATTATGTTGGTATTGAAGCCTATCCAGTGACGTTGGATGAATTGAAACAACTTAATTATGCTTCAGAATTACAAACCGATAAGCATAACTTTGAAATCTTACATAACTGTTCATGGGAATCTCCCCATAGAATTTCGGAAGTATTTACTTTGACAAAACAGCAAATGTTCTTTAAAGATATTTCAGAAGAAAACGCATTTGATGTGATTTATTTCGATGCCTTTGGAGCCCGTGTGCAACCAGAACTTTGGACAGAGTCCATTTTTAAACTTATGTATCGCGCTTTAAAACCTAATGGCGTACTAACTACATATGCAGCTATTGGTCATGTAAGACGAACAATGGAGTCATTGGGATTTGAGGTAGAAAAACTTCAAGGACCACCTGGTAAGCGACATATGCTCAGAGCAGTGAAACGTTAAACCCTTACTAAAATAGCTGGGCATGGTTCTGGATTTCTGTAAATTTGCTTAGCTATGAGAAAGGTCTTAATTACAGGAGCAACAGGTTTAATTGGTAGGGAAATTGTTAAAGTTTGCCACGACCAAAATCTTGTCGTTCATTATTTAACAACCTCCAAAACTAAACTTAGCACACAAGAAAACTATAAAGGATTCTATTGGAATCCTGTTAAAAATGAAATTGATGAACGTTGTTTTGATGGGATTGATGTCATAATTAATTTAGCTGGAGCAGCCATATCAAAACGATGGACAGATAGCTATAAGGCTGAAATTATTTCCAGTAGGATCATGGCGGCTAGATTACTAAAGCAGACCATTATAGAACATCAGCTTCCTGTTAAACACATTGTCTCAGCTAGTGCAATTGGAATATATCCTGATTCCATAACCAATTATTACGAAGAAGATGAATCAGATCTATCCAAATCGTTTTTAGGAGAAGTAGTTCAAAAATGGGAAACATCTTTAGATGAGTTTTCTGCCCTAGGAATTAGTGTGGCTAAGATTAGAATTGGTTTAGTTCTTTCTAAAAAAGGTGGAGCTTTGCCCGAAATTGCAAAACCAATACGTTTTGGTGCTGGAGCAGCTTTTGGTAGTGGCGACCAGTGGCAATCGTGGATTCATATTGAAGATCTCGCTCAATTATTTGTTTTCGCCGTTACCAATAACTTAGAAGGTATTTATAACGCCGTTGCCCCAAACCCAGTATCAAACACAGAATTAACCAAGGCGGTCGCAAAAATATTGCACAAACCTTTGGTGCTACCAAATATTCCAAAGTTTGCGATGAAATTAGCCTTAGGTGATATGCATATACTCTTATTTGAAAGTCAGCGCGTTAGTGCTTCTAAAATTGAAAATGCAGGTTTCTTATTCACTTACCATCATCTAGAACCAGCTCTGTTGGAAATTTTTAGTTGAGGGTACAATTTTAGTTGAAAACGTTAAACCAGTCAGGATTTAAACGCAATCGGTTGTTTTATATATAAAATCAATACGTAGTTCTTCGTATATTTTTTTGAATCCTTATATTTATAAAAAATCCAACTCGTGAATAAAACAATACCTTTTTTCTTTCTTAAAAGGAGCTTTGCTTTTTTTATTTTAGTATGTACTGCATTGCTCAATGCTCAACAGTTTGAGCAGGCACAAGTTATTTCGGGATTAGGCAGCTTGGCTAATAATAATGGCGTTGCTGTAGCCGATTATGATAATGATCTCGACCTTGATATCTATGTTGTGACCCTTACCAAAGATATATTGGGAGATGAAACGACTATTTCTAAATTATTTAGAAATAATAACGATGGTACTTTTACAGATGTTACTGGTCAGGCTGGTTTAAGCAATCTATTATCTTTAGATGAAGATATTGAACCGTTTTTTGGTTTGAAAGGGTTTAAGCATGGGGCATCTTGGGGAGATTATAATAATGATGGTTATCCAGATTTACTACTTACGCATTCTGAACGATTACAACTTCTTATTAATCAGGAAGGCGATTTCACCGAGGTAACTGAAGGTGCGGGGTTGGATGCTGTTAGTGAATGTAGACATACAGGTGCAACCTGGTTTGATTATGATAATGACGGATTTTTAGATATTTATGTGAACGACTGGGATGCCTGTGGAACCAATTCATTATACCGTAATAACGGCAACGGTACATTTACCAATGTTACGGTTGAGACTAATATGGAAGATAATGGCGTTTACGCAAGTTATACAGCTGTCCCTTTTGATATTGATAAAGATGGCTGGATGGATTTGTATGTTTCTAATGATTTTAACGAGCCTAATAGCTTATTTATGAATCAAAATGGAACGACATTCGTTGAAGATGCTCAAAGTTACGGACTTGATAATACTATTGATGACATGGGAGTTGCTTTTGGAGATTTTAATCTCGATGGTGCTTTTGATGTGTTTATTACAGGAATAGATGAGAATAGTTTGTTGCAAAATGACGGAGCTAATAATTTTACAGATGTTACAGCTATTAATAATATTACAGGAACAGGATGGGCTTGGGGAACAAGATTTGCAGATTTTGATTTAGATGGTGATGAAGATTTAATTATTGTTAATGGTTACGAATTTGAAGAACGAACCACAGAAGCTAATGTCTATTATACAAATTTGGCTTCAGAAGGAATGTCTGGTTTTGAAGACGCTTCAGATAACGTCAATTTTAATGCCGCCACAGTTAGCGTGGAAGCCATCGATTTTGATTATGATAATGATGGTGATTTAGATATTTATGTTACTAATGCCGATCAGCAATCTATTTTATACGAAAACAAACTTCTTAGCTTTGATGAAGAAAGTTCCTTACATTGGTTTAAGGTCATGTTGCAAGGGACAGTATCCAACCGTGATGCCATTGGTACAATTCTAAAACTTACCACAAACTCTGGTATTTATAGCAGATATTATACAGGTGTTGGGTTTTTATCTCAAAGTTTACAAGCAGTTCATTTTGGCTTAGCAGAAGAGACTCAAATCGTAGAATTGGAAATTAAATGGCCATCTGGCCTGATAGAGGTTTTTCAAGACTTGGATGTAGATACTACAGTTAGAGTCATAGAAGGTGAAGGTTTAGAGGTTCTAGATATTGCTCCAAGTCAGAAAATTTATGGGTGTACAGATCCATTTTCCTGTACATATAATCCAGAAGCTACATTAGATGATGGTACTTGTACTTATTTGAGTCCAAACGCAATTTCAGGAAATACAACCGCTGGTTTTTTAGCAGAGGAGATTTATACATATCCTATAGAACCTAATTCTACGGCTAGTTGGACAGTTATTGGAGGAGAGCTATTAGATGGACAGAATACTGACACAGTAATTGTAAAATGGAATCTAAATGAAACAGGAAGTTTAAGTGTTAGAGAGAATGATGGTAATTGTTTTAGTGAAGAACAACATTTAGAAGTTACGCTAAATGCAAATGATCTTCCTGAGGATGTTTCTATTGCTAGACTATGGAATGAAGTTTTACTAGAAGCAATTAGGAATGACTTTGCAAGACCAACTATTCATGCGCGTAATTTGTTTCACTCTAGCGTTGCCATGTATGATATATGGGCAATTTATGATGATGAAGCGCGACCATATCTTATAGGAAATACTGTAAATAACTTTACGACAGAATTGCTAGATTTTATTCCGTTAGAATCTATTGAAGAATCCCGTAAAAAGGCCATAAGTTATGCCATGTATCGTTTATTGAGTTATAGGTTTCAAAATGCACCAAATTCGTCACGACTACAGGAATTGTTTGATTTGGTTATGGAACAGTTGGGATATGAAACGACCTTTGCAGTGTCTACGCTTTATGAGTTTGGAAATGCTGCGGCTTTAGGAAATTATGTGGCCGAAGTGATAATTAACTACGGAAATGGAGATGGCTCTCAAGAGTTGAATTTTTTTAATAATCAGTACTATTTTTCAGTTAACCAGCCTTTGGCGCCAAATGTTCCAACAACAGAGTTCATGTTTGATCCAAATCGTTGGCAGCCTTTAAGTTTGAATACGTTTATAGATCAGAGTGGAAATTTAATAGAGGGTTCAACCGTCGAATTTTTAAGCCCGGAATGGGGAAATGTACACCCTTTTGCCATGCCTCAAGATGATAGTACAATTTTTCAGCGCGAGGGTGATTCTTATCGTGTTTATAATGATCCTAGTGATCCGCCATATCTTAATCTAACAACAAACGACGCATCTAGTGATGCTTATAAACTTGGGTTTTCTATGGTATCTATTTGGGGGGCTCACCTTGATCCAGGAGATGGCGTTCTTTGGGATATTTCTCCTGGTGCTATTGGAAACACTGATATTTCAACGTTTCCAACAAACTATGCTAATTATCCCAACTTTTACAATATTCTAGAAGGTGGTGATATAGGTACAGGCCATAATATAAATCCGGTAACTGGAGAGCCTTATGACCCACAATTGGTTCCAAGAGGTGATTACGCAAGAGTATTAGCAGAATTTTGGGCAGACGGACCAGATTCTGAGACACCGCCAGGACATTGGTTTACTATTTTAAATTATGTGAGCGAACATCCACTTCTTGAGAAAAAATTTGAAGGGGAAGGGGATGTGCTTTCCGATTTAGAATGGGATGTAAAAACCTATTTTATATTGGGAGGAGCTATGCATGATTCTGCTATTTCAGCTTGGAGTATAAAAGGATGGTATGATTATGTTAGGCCGATTTCAGCAATACGAAATATGGCGTTGCTTGGTCAAAGCTCGGACGAGACTCAGGATAATTATAATGTTGCTGGATTGCCATTGATGGAAGGCTATATTGAGGTGGTCGGACCATCAGATCCTTTGAGAGGAGAAGATAACGAGCATGTTGGTAAGATAAAGTTATTTACTTGGAAAGGACCAGATTTTATTGATGACGAAACGACAGATATAGCAGGAGTTGATTGGATTCTTGCCGAAAATTGGTGGCCTTATCAGCGTCCTACTTTTGTAACACCTCCTTTTGCAGGTTATGTATCTGGTCATTCTACGTATTCTAGAGCAGCTTCTGAAGTACTAACGAAGGTAACTGGAAGTCCATTTTTTCCAGGAGGACTTGGAGAATTTGTAGCGAGGCAAAATGATTTTTTAGTATTTGAACAAGGGCCTTCTGTTGATATAAAATTACAATGGGCCACTTATAGAGATGCGTCGGACCAAACGAGTTTGTCAAGAATTTGGGGAGGTATTCACCCTCCAGCCGATGACATCCCTGGACGATTAATTGGAGAGAAAGTTGGCAATGATGCTTTTGCTTTCGCCGTACCTTATTTTAGTGGAGAAGACGTAGTAATTGAACCTACCGAGCAAATTATATATCCTAACCCAGTAACAAATGGTGAGATTTTTATAACCAACACTGCGGTTGAGGATGTGATAACTATATTCGACATAAGAGGAAGACAAGTTAATATTCTTAAAACAGAATTTAACGAGTTTGGTAGTGTTACAAAACTTACGATTCCTAAAGGAACATCTGCGGGCTTATATTTTCTAAATATTAATGATGAGTCTAAAATGTTGATTATTAAGCGTTAATTTGGTTATGCAGCATACACTTAAAACGTATATTCCGGAGCAAGCTATCCCTAAAATCATTACCCTTTTAGATCATGATAATTTAACTGTTAAAGTTAAATCAGAACGGAAAACAAAGCATGGTGACTATCAACGGTTACCTAACGGAAAGCATCAAATTTCTGTAAATTCTAACTTAAATTGTTATCGGTTTTTAATTACTTTAATTCATGAGATTGCTCATTTTGAAGCATATAAAACTTACGGAAAGTCTATAAAACCGCATGGAATAGAATGGAAACGAACATTTCAGCATTTAATGTTACCATTTTTAAACCCTGAGGTTTTTCCGCTAGACCTGTTACCTTTGCTAGCAAATCACTTTAAAAACCCAAAAGCAAGTAGCGATACAGATGTAAAATTGGCCTTAGCTTTAAAACAATTTGATGAACCTAACGATAAAACTTATATTTTTGAAGTACCTTTTGGAAGCACTTTTAAGTTATATAATGGCAGAGTGTTTAAAATGGGACATAAACGGGTTAAGCGGTTTGAAAGTGTTGAGTTAAACACAGGACGTACGTATTTGTTCAACCCTAATGCTGAGGTAGAATTATTAAAAGAAGTAAATGAATAAAAATTATTATGCCATTTTAATGGCTGGAGGAGTAGGTTCGAGATTTTGGCCAGTGAGTACACAAGGTTTTCCAAAGCAATTTCATGATATGTTAGGAACGGGAGATACCTTAATTCAAAAAACGTTTAATAGGCTGTCGAAGTTAATTCCGAAGGAGAATATATTCATTCTTACTAACGAACGTTACAATGATTTGGTACTTGAACAGCTTCCTGAAGTAACGAAGCGCCAAGTGGTTTTAGAACCAGCAATGCGAAACACAGCACCTTGTATTTTATATGCAGCATTGAAGATTCAAAAAGAAAACGAAGATGCCGTAATGATTGTGGCACCAAGCGACCATTGGATTGAGGATGAACAGGCATTTACTGAGAATGTAAAGGAGGCGTTTGATTTTTGTTCTCAAAACAATGCTTTGATGACTTTAGGTATTGAGCCAACATTTCCAAATACAGGTTATGGTTATATCGAGTTTGATAAATCTAACGTTACAAATATCAAGACCGTTAATCAATTTAGAGAGAAGCCAAATTATGAAACGGCAAAAGCGTTCATTGCTCAAGGAAATTTTCTTTGGAATGCAGGAATTTTTATGTGGAGCGTAAAAAGTGTTGTTGAAGCGTTTAAAAATAATCAGCCAACACTTTACGCGTTATTTGAATCGGGCTATGATGTTTATAATACCGATTTTGAAGATGATTTCGTACGAGATAATTATGGTAAGGCCGAAAATATTTCGGTAGATTATGCCATTATGGAGCATTCAAAAAACGTATTTGTTATACCAGCAACTTTTGATTGGAACGATCTAGGTACTTGGGGTAGTCTATACGATAAATTAGATAAAGATGAAAATGAAAATGCCGTGGTTAATGCCCAAACATTAACAGAGGATGCTTCGGGAAATATGATACGCACTAAAACCGACAAAGTGGTTGTAGTAGACGGATTGAAAGATTATATTATTGTAGATAAAGATGAAGTTTTGCTTATCTTTCCTAAGACTAAAGAACAAGATATTAAAAAAGTACTCCAAAAAGTTAAGGATAAATTTGGAGAACATTACGGATAATTATGAGTGACGAAAATAAATTTAATTTTTCTGAGGAAGATTCAAAAGCCAATAAAGAACAGGCCGTAGAAGAGTCTAAAGAAGCCGTTATAAAAGATGCCGAAGGACTATGGCAAAGCACTAAGCGATTTTTAAATGAGTTACTGGATTTTAGAGATGATACAGATCGTGATGCTACAATTGAAGCGATAAAGAATGATATTCCTTTTAAGGGAGCTACAGCATGGATTTTAGTATGTTCGATTATGGTGGCTTCGGTTGGATTGAATGCAGATTCTACAGCTGTAGTGATTGGAGCCATGTTAATTTCTCCGCTTATGGGACCTATTTTAGGAATAGGTTTTTCTATTGCAGTAAATGATATTGATACCTTAAAAAAGTCGCTTATAAATTTGGCAACGATGATCGTACTGAGTTTATTAACGGCCTATTTGTTTTTTAAATTTTTCCCCACTGCTGAAATTGAAACAAATGAGATTTTTGGTCGAACAAAACCAGATGTGAGAGATGTACTTATAGCCTTTTTTGGTGGAGCGGCTTTAATAATTGCACGAACCAAAAAAGGAACGATTGCCTCTGTGATTTTTGGTGTTGCAATTGCCACAGCCTTAATGCCGCCATTATGTACGGCAGGTTATGGTTTAGCACATAACTGGGACTTTTTCGTTGGGGCGATGTATTTATTTACAATTAACACCATCTTTATCGCATTAGCAACGTTTTTAGTGTTGAAAATTTTGCGTTTTCCGATGCTCAAATATGCCAATTCAAAAAAACGTAAACGTATTGCCCAATTAGCCTCTTTGGTTGCTTTACTAGTTATGGCCCCAGCTATTTGGACCTTTGTAAATTTTATAAAACAAAGCGGATTAGAAAGTGATTATAAGAAATTTTTAAAAGAAGAAGTGACTTCCAACAATGAACTTTGGTTACAAAATCAAGATGATATGCCTGTTTGGAAGGATAAAGAAATTACACTTTATTTTAATGGAGAAGTTTCTGATCAAATGGTTAGAAATTTAGAAAATAAAATAAAAAACTATGATAAGATAAAGGACTTTAAATTAAACATTGAAGGAAATAAGAACAGAAGTTTTGATAAAATCGTTGATGCTTATGATAGGGCTATTGATGAGCTTGATGAGAAGAAAATCATTATCGATGGTCTTAATGAAAAAATCAAAAATTTGGAAGAGAGTATTACTAACTTAAATAGGCAAGTGGAGTCAAGCAACTCTCAGACGTCAGTATCATTTACCGATTTATCAAGAGATGCTAAGGTTCGATTTAATGATTTGGAGTATTTTGGATATTCTAAGATGTTAGAGTCTAAAGATTTTATCAATATTGATACAGTAACAATGGCCAATGTGAGATGGAAGGTTTCTCTAAATGATAGTTTAGTACTGGTTCAGGAAAAAGCGCTACAGGAGTGGTTGCAAAAAGAACTGAAAACGGATACTGTTGTGATTAAAAGAAACTAACCTAATCGTTTTCGTCTAAGTACATACGACGTACTTTTTTAAATAAATTGGACGAGTATACAAAATCTGTCACAACCTCATTGTCGGTCTTAAAAATAGTCTCTTTTGAGCCTTCCCATGCTTTAAGTCCGTCTTTTAAGAACACTATTTTTTCTCCAATTTCCATAACAGAGTTCATATCATGTGAGTTAATAACGGTTGTAATATTATACTCATCTGTAATTTCCTGAATAAGATTATCGATAACGATAGCAGTTTTTGGATCAAGACCAGAGTTAGGTTCGTCACAAAATAGATATTTTGGATTATTAACAATTGCTCTTGCAATAGCAACACGTTTTTGCATACCTCCAGAGGCCTCGCTTGGCATTTTGTGGTGTGCACCTTCTAGATTCACGCGTTTTAATACAAAATCTGCTCGATCCTCCATTTCACTTTTACTTTGTTTAGTAAACATACGTAGAGGAAACATAACATTTTCTTGAATGGTCATGGAATCAAAAAGTGCACTACCTTGAAACACCATACCCATTTTTGCTCTTAAATTTCGTTTTTCATCATCAGAAAGTTCCGAATATATTTTTTCGTCATAGGCTATGCTTCCTTGTTCCGGAGAGAATAAACCTAATAAGCATTTTAAAAATACGGTTTTACCAGATCCACTTTGTCCAATGACTAAACTTGTCTTTCCTTTTTCAAAAGTTGCTGAAATACCTTTTAATATATGAGCATCACCAAACGATTTCTGTATGTTTTTAACTTCTATCATCAGCTTAAGAGTAATTGGGTTAGTACATAATTCAACAGAATAATAACAACACTAGTCCATACAAATGAAGTTGTACTAGCCTTACCAACTTCTAAAGCACCACCTTTCATATAATAGCCATAAAATGATGGAATTGTTGCTAAAATGAAAGCAAATACAAATGTTTTAATAAAAGCGTAGATAATATGAAATGGAATAAAGTCTGTTTGAACTCCTAAAACGAAATCTTCTAATGTTCCAAATCCGCCATAAACCGCAGCTACCAGTCCTCCTAAAACACCTAAAAACATTGCAATAGAAATGACAAAAGGATATAACATTAAAGCGATAAACTTTGGAAATACTAAATAATTTAAAGAATTAATTCCCATAACCTCCAAGGCATCAATTTGTTCTGTAACCCGCATTGTACCAATGCTTGATGTAATAAAAGAGCCTACTTTACCAGCCATAATTATAGAAATGAATGTGGGAGCAAACTCTAGAATTACCGATTGTCTTGTGGCAAATCCAACCAAATACTTCGGAATTAAAGGGTTACTAATATTTAAAGCTGTTTGAATCGTAACTACGCCTCCTACGAAAAACGAAATAAAAGCCACAATTCCTAAAGACCCAATGATTAAATCATCAATATCTTTTAAGATAAGTGTACGCATAACCGACCATTTTGTGGGTTTGCGAAACATTTCGGCAATCATTAAAAAATAAGCGCCAATATTGTGAAGGTATTGCATAGTGAAATTTGTTACCGCTAAAGTAAAAAATTACATAGACTTATTTAACCTTAAGTTTAAAAGATGATAAACTAAAATCTGTATTTTTGAAGTTCAAAACTCTATGACCATGATAAAACGCATTTTTCTTTTGTTTTTCGGATTACTTTTTATGATGTCCTGTGCAGCTCAAATGCCGAAGGAAGATTCTAATGGTAGTAACGAAACCCAAGATGTTATTGACAATAATAGTAGACCTAAATTGGTTGTAGGTATTGTCGTTGATCAAATGAGATATGACTATCTAACACGATTTTATGATAAGTTTGGACAGGGCGGATTTAAACGTATGATTAATGAAGGATTTAACTGCAAGAATAATCATTTTAATTATATACCAACATATACAGGGCCAGGTCATGCTTCAGTCCATACAGGAACAACCCCTAAGTACCATGGTGTTATTAGCAACTATTGGTATGACAAAGAATTAAAGACATCTGTTTATTGTGCAGGAGATGATAATGTGGCACCAGTGGGAACAACAAATAATGCAGGTAAAATGTCTCCTCATAGAATGCAAACGACAACATTTGCAGACGAAAATAGATTATTTAGTCAGATGAGAGGAAAGACCATAGGTGTATCGTTAAAAGATAGAGGTGCAATTTTACCAGCAGGTCATACTGCTAATGCCGCATATTGGTTTCACGGAAAAGATGAAGGTGCTTGGATTACGAGTACATTTTATATGAATGCTTTGCCGCAATGGGTAACAGATTTTAATACATCTAATAAAGCCGAATCTTATTTTAAAGAATGGAATACTTTATATGATATATCGACATATGTTGAAAGCGGAAGCGATGAAAACACCTTCGAAAGAGGATTTAAAGGAAAAGATAAAGCCGTGTTTCCATATGATTTGGCTGCATTAAAAATGGATAATAGTGGCTTCGATATTTTAAAAGAAACCCCCTACGGAAATAGTCTAACAACAGACTTCGCCATAGCAGCTATTGAAGGAGAGGGGTTAGGTAAAGATCAATTTACAGATGTATTAGCACTAAGTTTTTCAAGTACCGATTATGTTGGTCATAACTTTGGTGTAAATTCTAAAGAGGTAGAGGATACCTATATTAGATTAGATAAGGATTTAGAACGATTATTTAATTATTTAGACACACAAGTTGGTGCTGGGGAGTATACCGTTTTTTTAACTGCTGATCATGGAGCTGTAAACGTACCTTCATATTTAAGTTCGGTTAATATTCCTGCTGGTTACGTTAGCAATAGTGACAGAAAAGAAAAATTCCAAGCCTTTTTAAAAGCGACTTATGGGACTGCAGATATTTTAGAGAATATTAGTAACAATCAAATTTTTCTCAATAGAGCTAAAATAATGGAACTAGGTTTAGATTTGAGCGATGTACAACAGGCTATTGTTAATGAACAAATAACATACGATAATGTAGCTAAAGCATATTCGGCAACAACAATGAATGCTGCTAATTTTACAGAAGGGATTGAATCTTTGTTACAAAATGGATATAATCAAAAGCGCTCTGGCGATGTTATTGTTGTTAATGATGTAGCCTTTATTTCATACAGCAGAACAGGGTCTACTCATGGAAGCGGATTAAATTATGATACGCATGTGCCTTTGTTGTTCTTCGGAAAAGGAATTAAGCAAGGAAGTACTTACCAGAAAACAATAATTCCAGATATTGCGCCTACGCTATCAGCTCTTTTGGGAATTAGCTTTCCAAATGCCGCTACTGGTCAACCACTAGAATTCGTTATTGATTAAAAATGATAAAATAAAAAAGCCTTAAATATTGATGTATTTAAGGCTTTTTGTTTAGCAACTGAGAAAATTATTCAACAATGATTTTCTTAAGTTTGACACCATCTTTAGTGTCAAATTTTATGACATACATGCCTGGTGCTAAGTTTTTTAAACGTAATGTATTAGTCGACGGATTCGTTTTCGATTTAGAATTTCCGCGTAAATCTAAAACCTCTATAGAATTTATGTCGTTAAGATCAATACCTTCAAATTTAATATCAGCCTTTGATTTTGTTGGATTAGGGTAAACCTTAATTCCATCTTCCGAATGATCTCTTTGCTGTCCAATAGAATCACAAGGATCAGTAATAAGTGGATTTAACGTTACATAACATTCAGCTCCAGTTACATTATCTACATATTTAACTTCCATTGGTACATAGAATCCAGATGGCCAGTTTGTTGTTTGAGTAGAAATATTCACATAAAATTGAGATGGGAATAGAAGATTTTGGGCACCAACAGCCAAGTTTCCAAAAACACCACCAGCAGCCTGTTGTCCGTTTAGATAGGCATCATTCCAGCGTACATAACCAGAAGCTGGATTTGAAAATGGATTTGTGAGTAATACTTCACTATTTATTAGTGTTGGGTAAGTTGCAGAATTTGGCCCGTTATTGACATTACACCAAATGTCATCAACTGAGGCTTCGCAACCTTCAACAGTTATATCTTCACATGCATCTCCTATACCATCATTATCGCTATCTGTTTGACTAGGATTGTAGTCATCTGGGCAATTGTCGCATTCATTTGGTATATTATCACCATCATCATCTTGTAGTGTAAATGTTGTACAAACAGTTTCTTGACAAGGCGTTCTAGACCCATTTGGGACAGAAAGTGTTAGACATACTTGATATGTTCCTCCAGCATAATTACTATAGTCGAATGACGTACTAAAGATATTATTGCCAGAACCAAATGCTAATATTTCGGTTTGATTGTTGGATAAATTCTTTACTGTAAATTGATAGTTAAGTGTATTACCAGAATCTTCTTTTACATGCCAACTAAATGTGCAGTTGAATAAACTAGGATTATTTAAGGGTTGATGAATATCAATTAAGTTGCAATCATCTATCGGTCTAATTCCTTTTTGACCGTAACTCAGGTTTAAACTTAAAAGTAAAACCAATACTGAGAATGACAGTTTTGTAATAGTTTTCATTATTTTCATTATTTTATGATACTTACTCTTACGCTTTTCAGTTTCCGCGACCCACAATTATGTGTTTGTAGATAGACACAGGATATAATGCATTGATATCTTAAACAAAATCTTGTTAAACAGTTGTTACTATTAGAAACCTATTTTTTTTAGGCTTAACCTAGCGCATATCACTATGAATGAATATGACATTGAAGTGTCATTTAATAATCAACTTTTCAATTGAAATTGTTTGTTAAGAGTTCTTGGCTTATTTGCTTTGTTACCCTCTTGAAGTATTTTTAACATTTGGGAAGCATGTTGTAGAATAGAGAAGTGAGGGCAGGAGTTTTTAACGACTTTAAAGTGAAAGAAGTATTTATTATTAAAGGGAAAGCTTTCGCTTTCCCAATAATAGAGATCAGAAAAAAATTAATAGAACCAAAATTGATCTCCAATTCCAGTACAAGCCACTAAGTAAGCGTTAATTGTACATTTACCTTTATAACTAATACGTGCGCTAGAGTGACTAACAATACTAGCACTGCCAGTACCTGTCCCAACCCATAATTGTATTGGTGTCATACCTCCATTAATTTCTTTTTTGCTCTTTCTTGTTTAGTGTTTTTTGCACCTTTTAAGCGTTTTAAATATTTCATAATTAAAAGTTTAAATTAAAATGTGCTATGGTTCATTAGAGACGTGCATAGCTCTCGTCTGTTCTTCGCGAGAATGTTATTGTTATTTAAATACGTTCTTTAGCTGATAAAAGAAGCGTTCTATTAATCTCAAATCTTCTGTTATTATTTCTGCCGAACCACGCATTTCATATCGGAAAGGAATCTCTTTTTTATACGAGGTTATTAGTTTGTCTGGAAGCGATACGGTGATAAGGTAAAATCCATTTTCATCTGGTAAAAGAGATATGGATTTGATATGACCTTGGATTGTTCCAAATTCTGTGTCGGGATAATTTTCCAGTTTAATGTTTACTGTTTGTCCAGTTTTAATTTTACCAGAGTTTTGTGCTGGTGTTTTTAGTTTTGCGATATAAGCAGAATTTTCTTCTGGAATAATTGTAAATAATAAATCGCCCTGATTAACACGTTGATTGGTAACCCATAATTTTGAAAAAGCAACTTTTCCATCCATATCTGATACCACGGCATATTTCATTTCCCAACTAATTAAAGCCCTTTTAAGCTGGTTAAAAGATTGGATAACGTTTTTTAGGAGACCTATGTCTTCCTTGGTTTGATTTATTGTGGTGTTAATGGTATTGGTGTTTGCATTTCCAATAGCCTCACGGATTTGAGATATAGAAGCATCCATATTGGCGTAATTACGCTCGGATTGCAGATATACCAGTTCTTTAGATTCAATTTCTTGTTTTGAAATCACACCTTTATTAAAGAGTTTTTGATGCCTTTCTAATTCTTTTTTCTGAAAATCTAGTTCCTGCTTCTGAATTGTTTTTTGATTTTTAAGTGTATTAAGTCGGGCGTATAGTTGTGCCTTTGAAATCCTATTTCCGTTTTGTTCATTAGAGAAAGGTTGAAGTTCTTTATTGAGTTGATATTGTAAATAGCTGTTTTCGAAAAGCGCATATTCAGAATCAATTTCACCTAAAAATAGAATTGGAAGTTCTTCCAAAGGAAAAGAGAATTTTTTGTCATTGAGTTTTATAGTATCTATAGTAGATTTAAGACGTTTTATATGATTATAGTTAGCTGGATTTTCAATAAGTGCTAAGATATCACCTTTGTTTACCATTTGATTGTCTTTTACAAACAGCGAGTCTAATCTGCCTGATAGCCGTACATATTTTTTTTGAGGAGGAAGTTTTGTGGTTACAGCAGCTTCAGAGGTAATAATATCTGGGTATTTAACAAACCACGATATAAATAGCAACATTATTATGAGTGCCAAAAGAACCATGTTACCATAGCGTATCATCCAATGAGGTACAGATTCAAGTACATCTTGAACTTCTTCACTTCGTAATTCTATATCTGTTGTATTGATTGGCATAATTATTTTCCTAATTCGAGTTGATTTTTAACGAGATTATAATAGTTTCCTTTTTGTTTTATTAAAGATTCATGATTACCTATTTCTACAACCTTTCCATTGTCTAGAACAACAATTTGATGTGCGTTTTTTACTGTACTTAATCTGTGTGCTATTACAACGGCAGTTTTATTTGCAAAAAATGTATTTAGTTTTTCCATAATGACTTTTTCATTATTGGCATCCAAAGCTGATGTGGCTTCATCAAAAAATAAAAATTTAGGATTTTTATATACAGAACGAGCAATTAAAAGGCGTTGCTTTTGACCAGTACTTAACCCAGAGCCTTCAGCACCAATTTTTGTGTTTAACCCTAACGGTAAGCCATTAATGAAGTCGGAAATGTTGGCAACATCTATAGCATGTATCAGTTTATCTTTATCTATATGGTCGTGACCAACAGCTATGTTATTGGCAATAGTGTCATTAAAAATGTAACCTTCTTGCATGACAACACCGCAATGGTCTCTCCAAACTTTTTGTGAAATATTATTTAGATTAAAATTATTGATTTGAATATCTCCTTTATCGACATGATAAAACCGCAGTAACAACTTCATTAAAGTCGTTTTTCCGCTACCACTAACACCAACAATGGCGGTTGTTTTATTTGCTGGAATCGTAAGAGAAAGGTCTTTTATAACAGGTTCTAAACCACCCGTATATCGAAAAGTAACATTATTGAGAATGATGGATGCATTTTCTGGGATATCGGTTATTTTATCATCATTAATATGTTCTTCATCTTCTTTATTATGAATTTCTCCCAGACGTTCAAGAGATATTTTGGCGTCCTGAATGTCTCTCATAAAACTTATTAATTGAGTAATAGGAGCATTTAATTGACCTACGATATAAGTAATGGCGAGCATCATACCTAAAGTGATTTCACCATCTATAACTAATTTTGCAGACAAAATGGTGATGAACATATTTTTTAGTTCATTGATAAAATTAGACCCAACACTTTGTGTTTGTTCCAGTGCTAAATTTTTTGTTGCAATTTTAAATAATCTAACTTGTGTAAATTCCCAATTCCAGCGCATGCGTTTTTCGGCATTGTGCAATTTGATTTCTTGCATACCATTGATAAGTTCAATAACCTTACTTTGCTCTTGACCAAGTTGTGAAAAGCGTTTGTAGTCTAATTTTTTTCGTTTTTTGAAGAAGAAAAGAACCCAACCTATATAGAGTAGGCTACCTAAAAGAAAAACTCCAAAGATTTGAAGGCTATAAAAACCTAAAACAAAGCTGAAAACAATAAGATTGAAAAATGAAAATAACATCGATAATGATGAGGTCGTTAATACACGTTCAATTCTACTGTGATCGTTAATACGCTGAAGGAGGTCTCCAGTCATCTTTACATCAAAAAATGAAATAGGTAATTTCATTAATTTGATAAAGAAATCTGAGATTAGTGAAATATTAATTCGAGTACTGAGATGAAGAAGAATCCAGCTTCTTATAATTTCAAGTGCCGCTTTTCCAATAAATAAAAACAGTTGAGCAACTAATATGAGGTATATGAAATTAAGATCTTGATTTTTGATACCAACATCAACAATGCTTTGGGTTAAAAAAGGTAAAATAAGTTGTAGCAGACTACCAGCTAAGAGTCCAATGATGAGCTGGATAATAAATTTTTTGTATTTAAACAAATATTTTGAAATGAAACCAAAGCCAAAACTGTTCTCATCTTTATCAAACTCTTCTTCGTAAAATAGGGGTGTGGGTTCTAATAATAAGGCGATACCCTCTTCTGTGTTTTCGTTGGCGTTATTGCCAATCCAATGCTTTATAAAGTCTTCTTTGGTATATGTAATTAGACCATGACCGGGATCTGAAATGTATACAATATCTTTCTTTATTTTATAGATAACCACATAGTGGTTCTTATTCCAATGTAAAATGCAAGGTAAAGGAACTTCGTTTAGTTTGTCGTATGAAATTTTCACACCTATAGAATGAAACCCTATGCTTTCTACGGCATCACTTAAACCAAGTAAACTGCTACCTTCTCTTGTAGTTTCACTTAGTTTTCGTAGTTGCTCTGCATTAATGACTTTGCCGTAGTGTTTAGCAATAATCTTGATACAGGTTGGTCCGCAATCTTTGGATTCTATTTGTTTATATGAAGGGAATTTTCTCAATGCTTTATGCTAAAAAAGGTTCTAATAAGTCTGAATTTTTTTAAATAGTAGCCGATTCATAATTGAATCGACTACTAAAGTTTATTTGTTTTGTTGACCGTGATGATTTGGACAACTACAAGTGCAAACATAGAACCAAGGCCCTCCTTCACAAGTAAATGTGCCTCCACCACTTTCGCAATCAGCCTTGGCATCTCCACCATTAATAGATTGTAGTTGTTCTCTACTAAGTGCTTTAGCACCTTTTAAATTTTTTAACTTTTTCATTTTGTTTAAATTTTGATATTTATATTTTTTTAGAAACTAGCCCTTAATTAAAAGAGCTAGTTACTTTGTTAAATTCTATGATTAGTAACAAACGTAGCAAACGCCGTTATACCAAATGAATCCTCCAGTTCCAATAATACACCAGTGAGAAGATACTGGTGCTCCACCTGTGTCACCACATGGTCTGTTGACTGGTACGGGTGTTGGCATTCCTCCATTGATAGATTGTTGTTCCTTTTTATCAAGTGCTTTAGCACCTTTTATATTTTTTAATTTTTTCATTTTATATGAATTTTAAATATTTAAATCTGTGAACATTTAAAGACGCTCACAGCTTGCGTCCTACTGAATAATGCAACTCTTCTGCTTTATAAGCAGTAGTTAACCCAGTGCAAGCACATATTGTTAGGTAGCCAATAACCACCTATAGCCTGACATTGCGCTTGAGTTTGTGGTACAGGACATGGTCCTGCTCCTTTAACAGTTTGGAGCTCTTGCTTACTTAGCATTTTTGCTCCTTTCAAATTTTTCAAATTTTTCATTTTGTTTAAATTTTAATATTTGTATTTAAAAAATCTGAAAAAGTGTTACAGTAAGTAGTAACCACCATTTCCATCACACATGCCATCATTAGAGCCAGGGCAACCGGCATGAAGATCACACCTGTGACCATAGGCTCCATTTGGGCATACTTGACTACAAACGTTTCCTGCTTTTTGTAAGCCACCACCATTAATTGATTGTTGCTGTGTTTTACTCAGTGCTTTTGCACCTTTCATGTTTTGCAAATTTTTCATAATTAAAAAGTTTTAATAAATTATATTTGCTGTGAACATTTAGAGACACTCACAGTGTGTGTCTATTCTTCGCGAGAGAATATTGTTCAACGCTCAAAGCCCTTATTTATAAGGGCTTTGTTGTTTATGTTGTTAGTTGTAAATCTGCATGCTCAATACAACAGTTTTCATGCAATTCTTCAATAAATAAAATAAGATCGTCTCTACTGTAATCGTTAGGGTAGCTCTTACCATTTATTAAAATTGCTGGTGTGAAATTGATTTGGTTGTCTACACACCACTTATATTGTTTTTCTAGTATAGCACTATAGTACTCAGCGTTGCTACATGCACCGAATTCTTTTAACCACGAGATTTCATTTGGATTATTATAAATACTATTCATGGCAATCATGCAAGATTCTAGACCGTTAACATGATATAGCTCCAATAATCTTATAACCACTTTTGTACTTTTATGATCCTGTTCACTCGGGTTAGCATTAAACCTAATTTGGAGCATAACATTCTTGCCATATTTTCTGTAAATGTTTTCAATTGAAGTATGAACAGATTTACAGTAGCCACAAAAAGGATTAGTGACGATAGTTATTTCGAGTTTAGCTTCAGGGTTGCCCATTATTATGCCTGAAAAATCATGAGTTATTGTCGTATTAATTGGTTTTGATTTCTCCAGTAGCGTATTAAAAAGGGTGAAATTTCTTTTAAACTTATGAAAGTCAACCTTTGTTTTATTTAAGGCTTTTAATTCATTAAGTTTTGGTGATATAATGTTATATATTATAAGAGTTATTATGAAGTTGAAAGCTCCTAAGACCACAGGGATTTTTAAACTAGAATCGATCGCTACGCTTGTACTATCAACAAATATAAAAACAGATAGTATCCATAAGATACCAACAACGCTCAAACACAGAAAACACCATGTTTTTAAGACAAAAGACTGATAATAAATGGAATAGATGGTAATAGGAAGAGTTGCCACACTTATAAGGTAAGGCACTGTTAATGTTTGGTTCAATAAAATAAGACTAAACGTGGTTAATGAAAGTCCGATAAAATAAATAATACTGAGGTCACTTAATTTATAGTTCTTTGACAGAAAAGCACCTTTAGATGTTAAGACGGCATTACAATTTTTGGTTTCAGATTCATTAGAGCAAAATGCCTGTCCTAAAACTGTCTCTTGTCCGTGTTCTTGTTTTTTTATGGCAATACTTAATACCAGTCCAACTAAACTTATTACTAAAAAAGAAAGCGTTAGAATAGGAGGCTTTATCATAAAGAATATGCCTATAACCGTGATGATGCTTAATACAATTAAAATTTGATTAAACATTAAATTTGCTTGGGTGTCTTCAACTATAAATTCAGATTTTTCAACACCAACAATAATTCCTGTAAATAACTGTAAAAAATCTTTTATTGATACCGTTATTTTTTGCTTTGAAGATTTGATAAGTTGATAATGGAGACCCTCATTAACGGCAATTACGAACTCGAGCCCATCGCTTGTATTAATTTGAGCTAAAAACGTTTTAGGTAGTTGTGCTAATGTTTCTTCTGTTTTAGGAATATCGAGAGCAATATTATCAATATTAAAATGATCTAAAACTCCGGTAATAGCATGTAAACTTGGATATGATGGATGGCTTTCAATTTGAAAATAAAGTTCTTTCTTGTCAATAGAAATAGCATGACGTTTTAGTAATTCTTGAGTTAAAAATGCTAGGCTATTTTGCATAAAAAATAGAAGTTGTTTGTGTAATGTTTCAACAACTTAAATTCTGTTACCCAAAAAATTATTTTTTTAACTTAAAATATAAAAACACTAAAAGTAGAAGTGTTAAAATGACACCAATAATTAGTAACAAATGCTTAGAATTTCCTTCTAGAGAAGGCACTGCTTCTGAATCCCCAATGAGTACAAAAGATGCCCAATAATAGGGGGAAGCATCACTAAGCTCATGAGAATTAATATAATCTAACTTTGATAAACGCAGAGCCTCAGATTTGGTTTTTCCTTGTTTTAGGTTTTTATAAAAACCAATCATAATTTCTGAACTGGATTTATCATTCACATTCCAAAGCGATGATAACACTGAGTTTGAACCAGTGTTGAAAAAACCTCGAGCTAAACTCATAACGCCTTCGCCTTTATTCAAAGTGCCTAGTGACGTTTGACAAGCACTTAATACAACTAAATCTGCAGAGTTCTCACTAAGGTAAAGTTCATTTAATGATATTTTTTTATCTGAATAAGCAATCCAAGGATTTAAACTGTCATTTGCGTTGGCATGCGATGCTAAATGAATAATGCTATGGTTGTTTATGTTATCAAAGAAGTTTTTTGAAGAGGCACTGTCATTAATATAAATGTTTGAAGAAAACAACTTCGAAATGTTTTCTATTTCCTCTTTGCTTTTTGGTAAACTCACCAAATTCTGTGTGAAATTAATTGGTGCCAATCCAAAAAACTGTGTGTCATTAATACGTTGTCTTTTGCTGTTTTCGGTTAAAAAAGAAATAGAATATGCATAAGTAATATCGTTACTTTGAATGAGGTAGTTGTTATTATCCAGGGTTTTTAGGGCTTCAAAAGGTATGTTTTGAAGATAGTAATCTGGAATTATAATTAGTTTTTTTCCTTCAATACTGCCATGAATTGATTTAGGAAATAACTTAATATACATAGCCTTGGATACTTCATTGTATAGGTCGATATTGCCTTGATTAACAAAAGGTGTTTCCAATAGTTTACGATATTGAGTGGCATCTTTTAGTAATTCTGAAACCTTATCAATTTCAAAAAAAGTACTTGAGTCTTTTGTAATAAGTAAGCCATAACCATGTTGGTCATTCAAAATATAATTTAGATATACTGTATCAGCATCACTAAGGGTTTTTTGAGCCTCGTTTAATGTTAAAATTTTTGCAGGTTGTTGACCTATATAAAACTGTTTGTAATCTGTATTAATTGAATCTAGAAAACGCTCATATAAGGCTTTTGACTGGAGCATTTGTAATCGTAAAGTGTCTCTGCGATCTGCACTTTTTTCCTTTGGGAAGTCCTCGGTAAAAGCAACTATATTACGTTTTAAGCGAAGTTCTTCTTGTTGAATATCTAACGGAATATTGGCTTTTTCTTTAAGTTGCTGAAGCGTTATATCTTCCAAAAGAAGTAACGACTTGTTTTTTTCCATAAAGTAAAACGCTTCCTCTGGTTTATTTAATAAAAAACAAACCTTAGTTGCATTAGTATAAATATCAGAAGCTATGGTTCTCCAAAACAACTTCGTTTTTTGTTCATTACTATTAAAGCGAATTAAATCAACCCAATCATCTGCTTGTTTAAAATCACGTAGCGCATTAGAAAGATAGTCATGAGTTTCGGGTTTTGAAGGATCATAAAATTTCAACCATGCTTGCCCTTGCATTATGAGCGTAGTTAATAGACCTGATTTGTATGTACATAGAGATAGGGTTTCATTATTTAATTGTGCGCTATCTATGTTAGGGATAAGCGTTTCAAATGACTTTTGAAGATTCTCAAAAACACGTTGCTCATCATTTAAAAGCAAAAAATGCCGAGTTCTATTTCTATAAATAATGGCTGTAGTTTCTGTATTTGGTTGGTAGGACAAAGCATTATCTAAATAAGTTATAGCATTCGGGTCTTCATTTTGAATTAATAAAAAGCCTAAATCGTTATTTATGGAAGCAATATCTCTGGTGTTTTTAGAGGCAATAGCAATAGCTAATGCTTTATCATAATATGTTTTGACCTTTTCGTAATTGTGCTTTCCGCTTTCATTGTAAATGTTGCCTAAATGATTGTATAAAAAGAAAGATGTTTTAGCTTTTAATTTTGATACATCTATGGTGTTATTTACGATAGCTTTTTCAGCTTCTTCCAATAGTTCAATACCGCGTTCGTAGCTTTTGGGCGTTGCAATAAGTTTATATATAATACTGGCATCTATTGACCTCGAAATTTTTGGATCGACTAAGGTGTCTTTTTTTGCGTAGGCAATTGAAGCCTCGTAATATTCGGCAGACTTGTATAAATCACCAGAAAGCCTAGAGAGTTCACCCAGTCTTAAATAGGCATCTGAAACTTGGTTCAAAGATTTTACTTTTTCAGTAATCGATTGATACGTAGCTACCGCATCTGGAATGTTATTTTGATACTTATAAAAATAGGCTAGATTATGCATTAAACTGCCTAAGCGACTGTCATTATAGGATGAATCTTTTGTTGTAGAATTTATGGCCTTATGACTAATACTTATGGCTTTATCTATTTGCTTCGGCTTTTGAGAATATAACCATCTGGCATAATGATAAGCATCGTTGAATAGCGCTTTGTAATTTTGTTTATCCTCATAAGATTGAAACAAACTATCTAGTTTTTGTTCAGTGTCTTTAGAAGGAAGATTTAGATTTTTTATGCTAGTGTAGCTTTCAGAAGCATCTTGAGCAGCACTGGAGAAGTGAATAAAAAAGGAAAAGAGAATTACAAGTATATATTGAATATATGAAGTGATTGTTCTCTTTCCCATTTTGTTTATTTAAGATTTAGAATTAAAGGTACAATCTCCTGTATAATCTTCTGGATTTTTTAGAACAGATTCTCCTTCAGTTGTTGAATTATTGTTGGTTTCCAAAGATGGACCACCAGCGGCGTTATACTCATCTTCAAGTACAATCCACTTTTCTACATTATCACAACTACTTCTAAGAACACGACAAATTGTGAAAAGCCTAGACATTTCATCAAAATAATCGTCTTTAATTTCCTGTTGTTGTTCAGGAGCAATAGTCAAAATTTGCCCATTAGGTAACACATGGTAAGGAAAGCCATACTCCACAATAACCTCAATGGTATCATCTACTAAACAATTGCCTCCGCCTCTCAATAAAACGGTGTCTGAAACTTCGGTGTTATTGGGGTCCTCGTTAATATTATCGCTTGTACATGCACATACAAGTAGTAAGATTAATACAGAACTAACACTCTTCATTAAATTAATTTTTTTCATAATAAAATATTTTTGATTCTTAGTATAGTTTCTAGAAAGAATATTTTGTTACCCAATCAAAGATAAAAGTTTATTTGAACTAGATTGAAAATATTAATTCCAATTTGATGATGCGATGAATAATAGTCAAATTATTATATTTTATTTATGCAGGAATGTATTGATTTAAAATAACTGAAATTGGAGTAGATTAAGTTTTGCGTCATTCAGGTAAGTATAAAAAGCGCTAACGGATAAATCTATATATTTGTGACTTTAAGAAACACTGAAATAACGTAGTATTCTATGAAAGACCCAAACTATTACTTAGAAGGGCTAATCCATAATGAAGAGCATATTGTTCAAGAAATTTATCAAAAATCCTTTAATAAAGTGCTCGTTTTTATTGGTAAAAATAATGGTCAACGCGCAGATGCCGACGATATATTTCAAAAAGCTTTGATGCAAATTATAGTAAGAGCTAAAACACGACCTTTTCAAATTACATCATCTTTTGAGGCATTTTTGTTCGTGTCATGTAGAAATCTATGGAGACGAGAATTAAATAAGAAAAGAAAAGAGGTAACAAATTATTCTATTGAAGAACAAGTTAGTGAAGAAAGAGATATTGCGTTGAGTGTTCTTGAACAGGAGCGATGGGAATTTTTTCAGGAAAAGCTTAAACTGATATCAGAAAATTGCCAAAATATATTAAAGAGCTATTTTAAAAAAATACCTTATAAAGATATTGCTCAAAATTTTGGTTATAACTCTGAAAACGTTGCGAGACAACGCGTTTTTAAATGTAAAAACAAACTGGTACAGTTAATTAAAACTGATGGTAAATACATGCAATTGAAATTATTATGAATCTATCTGAAAAGGACATAAACCGTGCTGAAGATTATCTTAGAGGCTTACTCACAAAAGAGCAAAATATAGCTTTTGAGCGTGAAATGGAGCTGAATTCAGAATTGAAATCTTATATAGAGTTGAGTAAACAACTGGATGCTAATTTAGGTGAAACAGACTGGCAATTTAATAGTAATGAAGATTCTGCAGACCTAAAGGCCATGATAGATTTTATCAAAAGTAAAGAAGGCCAGCAATCTAGAGATCTTATAGAAAAAGTTGGCAAATCTAATCAGAAGTTATCTGTAGCACCTAAGAAGAATTATTATTTTTATGCTATAGCCGCTTCGTTGGTTATTCTATTAGCAGTGTCATGGTTTGTTGATTTTGGTACCTCTAATGACGAATTGTATAGCAGTTATTCAGACTATTCAAATTTGCCTTCGTTCGTAAGTCGAGGCGAAGAAGATAAGGACGGTTTATTTAAGGCTGAGACCTTTTTTGAAAACAAACAATATGAAGAAGCATCGGAAATATTTACATCGTACTTGAAAGCGTCAAAAGACAATGGTGCAGTTTATATTTACCAAGGTCTATCTCAAATTGAATTAGAACAATATGATGCTGCCGAGCAAACATTTAATACACTTATAAAAAGCGACCTCCTTGATGCACCAAAAGGGTATTGGTATAGTGCCCTGTTATGTTTAAAACAAGATAAGATTAATGAGGCCAAAGCCCTTCTTACTGAGATTGTTGAAAAATCATACTATAATCATATTAAGGCGGAAGCACTGTTAAGTGATTTGAAGTAAAAAATTAAATACTGTTGTAAGAAAGTTAATAATCAAAAGGTTGGTAAACAACCTCTTGATTATTGTTTTTAGATTAAGCGTAAAAACACTCACCATTTCTACAAACACCTTGTACGAAGGCAGGATTACCTGGATTATGTCCTGTAGGACCTAAATCATAGTCTGGGTTTGGCATATTAGCACACATTCCTTCAATACATTCTTGTCCTTCTTCTGGTACGTGAATTAACCCTCCACCTAGTATGGTCTTTTGTTCGGCTTTGTTTAAACCTTTTCCTAAATTCAATAAATTTTTCATAATTAAAATATTTAAAATTAAATTAGCCGTAGTCATTTAAAGACACCCAAGGCTTGTGTCTATTCCTCGCGAGAGAATGTTTTTAGTTTTTGAACACATTTTTTAAGCGGTAAAAAAAGCGTTCAATTAATCGTAGGTCTTCAGTAACAATTTCTGCAGATCCACGCATTTCATGTTTAAACATAATTTCTTTATTATAGGATGTGATAAGTTGAGATGGGAGTGCTACTGTAATTAAATAATAGCCATGATCATCAGTAAGCAAGGAAATGGCTTCTACATGACCTTTTATGGTCCCAAACTCTGTATCTGGAAAGTTTTCTAGTTTAATATTCACAGTTTGTCCAACTTTTATTTTCCCTGAATTTTGAGCGGGCGTTTTTAACTTAGCTATGTATGAGGAGTTTTCTTCGGGAATAACTGTAAATAATAACTCACCTTGATTGATAGTTTGATTTTTGACCCAAAGTTTAGAAAAAGCCACTTTTCCATTGATGTCAGAAGTAACTGTGTAGGTCATTTCCCAAGTTTTAAGGGCTCTTTTTAGTTGATTGAAGGATTGAATGACATTTTTAAGTAGACTAATTTCTTCCTTAGTTTTCTTTATTAACGTTGATACCTGATTTGTGTTTGCATTGCTTATAGCTTCTTTAATTTGGGCTATAGATGCGTCCATGCTGGCATAGCTTCGTTCGGCTTGAAGATAGGCTAATTCTTGATTTTCTAATGTTTGTTTTGCAATAACACCTTTGTCAAAGAGATGTTGTTGACGCTCCAAGTCTTTTTTCTGAAATGCCAATTCGGTGGTATTAATGTTTTTTTGGGATTCTAGTATTTTTAGTCTCGAGTATAACTGGGCCTTAGAGAACCGATTTCCGTTTTGCTCATTGGAAAAAGGTTTGAGTTTTTTGTTTAGCTGATATTCTATGTAGCTATTTTCGAATAAGGCATATTGAGAATCGATATCACCTAAAAATAGAACTGGTAATTTGTCTATTGGGAAAGTAAAAGACTTATGATTAGGTCTGATAGTATCAATCGTAGATTTTAAGAGCTGAATGTGTTCAAAATTTGCTGTGTTTTCAATAACAGATAAGATCATTCCTTTTTTAACTGAAGCACTATCATTAACTAATATAGAATCCAGTTTTCCTGTGACTAAGGCATATTTTTTTTGAGGTGGAAGCTTTGTTGTTATTTGCGCTTCAGATGAAATAACATCTGGATATTTTATAAACCATGAGAGCATGAGAAGCATTATAATAAGTCCTAATATCAATATGTTTCCATAACGAATCATCCAATTTGGCACTGCACTAAGGAGCTCCTGGATTTGTTCACTTCTAAGTTCTAATGGTTTGTTTTCTATCTCCATGGATTTTATAAGTCTAATAAAAGATTAATTACCGTTGTAAGGGTTAATAAACAAGAGGTTGGTAAACAACCTCCTGTTTATTGCTTTTTGGATTAGGCAACACATCCACCATTTACACAAGTCCCTTGCACAAAAACAGATCCATTTTGATTTGGTCCTCCTAGTGGATCATAAGATCCTTGATTATGATCTGGATTTTGCATGTTTGCACATTGAGAATTTGCAAAACATGGACAACCTGGACTTACATAAGTTTCAGTATCATCACAATTTGGATCATAATGCGTAAGCATACCTCCAAAAATTTCTTTTTGTTCAATTTTGTTTAATGTTTTTCCTAAGTTTTTTAAATTTTTCATAATAAAATGTTTTAATAAATTAAATTAACCTCGGTCATTTAAAGACACCCAAGGGTTGTGTCTATTCCTCGCGAGAGAATGTTTTTAATTACCTAGTTCTAATTGATTTTTAACTAGATTATAATAGTTACTTTTATTTTGGATCAATTGTTTGTGATTGCCTATTTCTACAATTTTCCCTTGTTCTAATACTACAATTTGATGTGCGTGTTTTACAGTACTTAATCGGTGTGCTATGACTATAGCAGTTTTGTCCTTAAAAAAAGCATTGAGTTTTTCCATAATTACTTTTTCGTTATTAGCATCTAACGCTGAGGTTGCTTCGTCAAAAAATAAAAACTTTGGGTTTTTATAGACAGATCTAGCAATGAGTAAGCGTTGCTTTTGACCAGTACTTAATCCGTTACCTTCACTTCCGATTTTGGTATTATAGCTTAATGGTAATTGATCTATATAGTCTGAAATATTAGCCACATCTATAGCATGTTTTAAGCGATTAATATCGATGTAGTCTTCTCCTACGGCAATATTATTTGCTATAGTGTCATTGAAAATATATCCCTCTTGCATAACCACACCACAATTGGCTCTCCATGTGCGTTGTGAGATACTGTTCAAATTAAAATTTCCAACGTGAATGTCACCTTTGTCAATGTCATAAAAGCGCAACAGTAGTTTCATTAATGTGGTTTTTCCGCTACCGCTGGTGCCTACAATTGCAGTTGTTTTATTTGCTGGAATAGTTAATGACAAATCTTTTATTACAGAATCTAAACCTCCTGTATATTTAAATGAAATATTGCTGAGTTTTAAATCGGTTTGCTTCGGAATTGTAGTGATTTTACGATCTTCAGGTTTTTCTTCATCTTCCATGTTGTGAATTTCACCTAAACGCTCGATAGATATTTTGGCATCCTGTACTTCTCTCATGAAATTAATGAGTTGTACAATTGGTCCATTGAGTTGACCAACCATATAACTAATAGCCATCATCATACCCAACGTAATATTTCCTTCAACAACTAATGTCGCAGATAAAATGGTTATGAACATGTTTTTTAGTTCATTAATCAAATTAGAGCCTACACTTTGTGTTTGTTCTAAAGCAAGGTTTTTTGAGGCAATTTTGAATAATTTTGCTTGAACATATTCCCAGTTCCAACGCATTCGTCGTTCGGCATTATGCAGTTTAATTTCTTGCATGCCGTTAATGAGTTCGATCACTTTACTTTGTTCTTCACTAACTTTAGAAAAACGTTTATAGTCTAGTTCTTTTCGTTTTTTGAAGAAGAAAAGTACCCATCCTATATACAATGCGCTTCCAATGATAAATACTCCAAATATTTGAAGACTATAGTAGGCAAGAACGAAACTGAAGATAATGAGGTTGAAAAATGAAAATAGAATTGTTAGGGACGATGTCGTAAGAATACGTTCAATACGTTTATGGTCATTGATACGTTGTAATAAATCTCCAGTCATTCTCACATCAAAATAGGAGATAGGTAGCTTCATTAATTTGATGAAGAAATCTGAAATTAATGAGATGTTGATTCTAGTACTTAAATGAAGTAAAATCCAACTTCTAATTATTTCTAAAGATGCTTTCCCAACAAATAAAGCTAGTTGAGCAAAAAGGATGAGGTAAATAAAATTGAGATCTTGATTTTGAATCCCAATATCAACAATACTTTGTGTTAGAAATGGTAAAACTAATTGCAATAAACTTCCTGCAACTAACCCGATGATTAGCTGAATTATGAATTTCTTATACTTAAATAAATATTTGAAAATAAAACTGAAACCAAACGTCTCATCATCATTAAATTCGGTTTGGTAGAAAGTTGGGGTAGGTTCAATCATTAATGCAATACCTTCTTCAGTATTCTCATTTGCATTTTCACCAATCCAAGATTTTATAAATTCTTTTTTAGTATATGTAATGAGCCCGTGAGCTGGGTCGGAAATATAAACAGTATCGTTTTTAATTTTATACAATACAACATAATGGTCATTATTCCAATGTACTATACAAGGTAAAGGAGCTTCAATTAATTTTTTGAAAGCTAATTTAATACCTAAAGAACGAAATCCAATCGATTCTGAAGCATCGCTCAAGCCCATTAAACTGCTACCTTGACGCGTGGTGCTACTAAGCTGCCTGAGTTCTTGAGTGTTGATTGTTTTGCCATAGTGTTTTGCAATAATTTTTATACACGTAGGACCGCAATCTTTAGCTTCTGTTTGTTGATATGTAGGGAATTTATTTCTCAATTTTTAATAAATCATTTAGCGATGAACATTTAAAATGCTACATCAGGTATGTCATTTAATTCAAAACTTTTAATGATATTATGCTTCTTGAATTGGTAAAAACTCGACGTTTTTGTTATCGGTTGCAGATTGTTCTATTAAGTCATCAATAAAGAACTCAAGGTCACTTCTGTTAAAAATTGTGGGATAAGCTTTGCCGTTGATTAGAATTTCAGGGGTAAAGTTTATCGCATTATCAGTGCACCAATTATATGTTCTTTCTAAGGTTGATAAATATGTTGATGGTTCTGAACAGTATTGCCATTCTTTAAACCAATCATCAGGCAAGGAATTACCATATATTTCATGCAGCGCATTCATACAGGTTTCTGGACCTTCAGTGTAATATATTTCTAAAAGACGTGTGGCAATTTGAACTGATCTATTCTCAGGGTTCTTTGTACTTACATTAAATCTTAGTGTGAGTTTAATAGTTTGAGAATAGAGGCGTATTATTTGTTCAACTAATTTATGAACTGGTTTGCAATGTCCACATAATGGATTTGTAATAATCGTTATTTGAAGGTCGCTGTTTGGATTGCCAAATGTGATTTCTTCAGTATTTTTAACTCGTGTATTTATTGTTTTAGATTTACTTAATTGATTATTAAAAAGCTGAAAGTTTCTTTTAAATTTAAAGTATTCAAGTTTTGTATAAATTAGTGACTTATTATCTTTTTGGAACTTTGACTGAACCAGCCAAAGTGAGCTAACAACTGTAAACGAAAGTAAAACTGTTATAAGACTTTTTAATTCAAAAACAGGTTCAAAGAATATTGCTGAGATTGAAGACTGCATCCACATTAATGCTACAATGCTTAGGCATAAGAAACACCATTTTTTTATGACAAGCGCTTGGTAGTATATAGAATAGACGGTTATTGGTAATGCTATCAGACTTACTAGCATTAGAATGGATAAGGCAGAGTTGTTTATGATTAACAATACATTGGCTAGGGTTAAGCCAGTAAAGTACATAAAACTTAGATCGCTTAACTTGATTCCTTGTACTACTGTCGCTCCTTTTGATGACAAGACAGCATCGCAATTTTTCTTTTCTGAAGTGTTAGAACAAAAAGCATTGCCAAGTATTGTAGCTTCGCCTTGTTCCTGCTTTAAAATGGTCTTAGTAAGGTATGCACCTACAAGTGAAAGACATAAAAACAGTGTGCTAATGATGCTATTGGTAGAAATAAATAATAAAATACTACATAAAATTAGAGTGCTTATGACAAGCATTTGAATTATAAGCGTTTTAGTGCGATGTGAATCTGACTTAACCTCAATTTTATCTTTCTCAACGGCTAATACGATGCCTGTAAATTGGTTTAGGAAGTTAGATGCAGACTCTGTTTTTACCTCTTTTTTAGATGAAACTAACTTGTAAGTGTTCTTAGTTTTTGACACAACGACAAACGCTTTTTCGTTGTCTTCTTCTATTTGAGCCAAAAATGTTGTAGGCAGCTGCTTAAGAGTTTCTACAGATTTAGGAATGTCTAAAGCTAGATTCTCAATATTAAAATGGTCTAAAACTCCGGTTACGGCATGCAAGCTAGGGTAGGTTGGATGACTTTTTATTTGGAAGGTTAATTCTTCAAAATCAACTCTTATCTTGTGCGTTTTTAACAAGTGCCATACGAGGTAACTTAAAGTGTCTTTCACAGTATTGGATATTTAATGTTTCCTTACTGTGCAAGACTTGTAGTTTTGTTACCCTTTAATTTTTGATTTTTTTTCGTTGTATTATTAATCCAATGATTAACAATAAGATAGCAATAGATATGTAGTAGTATATTGACGGAATTCCATTGTTGATATCAATAGCTCCGGAATCACCAATTAAAATAAATGATGCCCAATAGTATGGTAATGATTGATTGGAAGTACTCGTTTTAAGATAATCTAATTTTGCATTGTGAAGCGCTAAAGATTTATTTTGACCTAATTGAATATTTTTATAAAATGATTCTAATAGCTTTACGGTTGTTTTATCATTAACCTCCCAAAGTGTAGGCAATACACTATGAGATCCTGTGTTAAAAAAACTTCTTGATAAACTCATCACACCTTCTCCTTTATTAAGCTCACCTAACGATGTGTTACAGGCGCTTAAAACAACCAAGTCTGCCGTATTATTAAAATTATAAAGCCCTTTTAAATCTACTCTAGAATTACGAAATGCAATCCAAGGACTAATACTATCATTGGCATCTGCGTGAGAAGCGATGTGTATGATTTTTGCATTTTTACCATCGCTAAAGAAACGCTCTTTAGTTGCCCCCTCATTTAAATAGACTTTTGATGGAAATAATTTATCAATTAAGTTGAGCTCTTCTTCTGTATTTGGTAGGGACGTTAATTTATCTGAAAATTCAACAGGAGCGAACCCTATTAAATTAGTCCTATTTGATCTTTCAATTTTATTATTCTCGCTAAGAAAGGATAACGAATAGGCATAACTTATTTCATTTTGAAAAATAAGATAACTCCTATCCTCCTTAGATGTTTGAAGGGATTCAAATGGAATATTTTGCAAATAATAATCCGCTAAAATTGTTAGTTTTTTATTTTTTATTAGTGATTTTATTTGATCAGGAAACAGAGCTTCATAAAGTGCATTTGAAACCGTGTTGAATTGTGATGTTGATGTTTTATCTAGGAAAGGTTGTTCTATAAGTTGACGATAGATTCGCGCGTTTTGTTTTAGTCGATCCAAATCTTTTATTTCAAACAATTGCGTTTCATCTTTGGTAATGAGAATACCAAAACCTTCTTTATCTCCCAAAATATATTCGATATAGGCATTAGTATTATCTAGTAATGTAGATTTAAATGATTTGAAGTTTATTATTTCGGCTGGTTTTTGGGTTTTGTAATAAAATTGATAATTAGGGGCTAGTGAGTTGATAAATTGGTCATAATCGTCGTTAGCCAAAAGTAACTGGCTTTGAATAACGTCTTTGTTTTTGGACATAATTATACGCTCTTCTAGTTCTGCAATATCAGTTCTAAGTTGCGATTCTTGCTTTACAATGCTTTCAGGAATTTTAGTATTGTTCCTTGACATCTTAAGAGATACATCCTCAAGTAGCAGTAATGCTTTATTCTTTTCGATAAAATAAAACGCTTTTTCAGGATCGTTTGATAAAAAACTTGCCTTTGTAGCTCCAACATAAATATCGGTTGCTGTTTTTCTCCAAAACAATTTCGATTTAAATTCTTTACTATCGATCCTGGCTTTTTCAGTTAAAAAATCGGCTAACTCAAAAGTTTTTATGGCTTCATCGATATAGCTTTTATTTTCTGGTATTTCTTCTGCAAGTTTTGTCCAAATTAGTGCTTTGTCAATAAGATTAGAAATCAATTGTAATTTGACACTAGAATTACTCAAATCTACTTTTGAAGGTAGGTTTCTAGTGTCAGATGTATCTAAATCAATGAGAGTTACTAGTGCAGTTTGTATATCCCGAAGTGCCTTGTCATAGTCTTTAAAAAATAGATGATGATTACTTAAGTTTCTATATATAACAGACTTCATTAATCGATTAGGCTCGTATGTTAGAGCTTTTTTAAAATAAAACTCAGCTTCCTCACGTTCGTCTTTTAAATATAAAACACCAATGTCATTATAGGTGCTATAGATATATTGTTCTTTATTAAAAAGTTTTTTATCCTCATTTAATTCTTCAGCAATTAAAAGTGCTTTGTCCAAATTAAGTTTACCGTTGTCAAAATCGTAGTCAGTTCTATCAATATACATATTGCCTAATTGATTGTACAGGCCATGAATATGTTTTTTATGAATATTATTATTGCCGTCGTCATCACAATTAATGGCATTTGTAAATTCAATGGTATTAGATAATACTTTAATACCTGATTTAAGGCTTTTTCTGGTGTTTATAAGTTTACAGGATTGCGCTATACCAATAGCATTTTTAACGATGAATGTATTGTTATTTAAGCGCTCAGCTATAGTTTTGCTTAATGTGAAGTATTCTTTAGATGTGTGATATTGATCGTATGAGAAGAAATAAATTTCAGCAATTTGAAACGCCGCTAAATAAGCAAATTTATCTGGCTCTTTATACTTTAATAAACGCTTAAGGGTATTTATGGCATCTTCAAGGTCATGGTTTTTTCTTTCATAAAAACCTAGACTGTATAAATTTTTTCGATATGCATATCTGTCTTGATAATTGACAGAATCCATTTGATAAATGTTTCTTTTGTTGAGTTCAATAGCTTTTGTGAGTCTTCTTCTTCTTTTATGCCATTTTAAAATTTCAAATCTGTATTTAAGTAATTGATCTAAATTTTTGTTTTTTTTATGTGTATTGAGAATTGAGTCAAACTTCTGTTGTTTTTCGTTTTCACTTATTTTACTATTAGAAATATCTTTTACAATATCATAAGGGTCTTGAGAAAAAGAATTAAGGCTAAAAATAAAAATAATGAATATAGTAATGTTGTTTTTCATTTTGGAGTAGCAATTGCAAAGTGAGTTTGATAAAAAAAATAAGGGTAGTTTTTACTACCCTTTTTCTTATTAATCAATGATATCAGATTCAAAACAATGTGCAACCATGGCAATAATACCATAAGGCGAATTGAAATAATATGTTGGTATCCCTTTATCTGGTTCTACATCAGGGTCTCCGACATCATCATTGTTATTATTATTGTTGTTTCCAACTTCAGCATCAGGTTCATTAGGGTCTTTTTTGTTTTTATCAACACCTCCAATTGTTGCACCACTACTGCCGGTATTACTAGTGCCACTGCCTCCAGTATCTACGTCTTTTACAATTACAGTGCCTCCAATAGAAACCATATAGTCATTATACTCATCTAGATTCACTATCCATAATTCTACATTTCCACAATCTGGATTTGAACTTGTTTCAACACTATAAATAGTAAAATGGGTCATCATTTCATTTCTGAAGTGTAAGCTGAACGAACCAGAATAGGTACCATTATAATTAGCTTCCTGCTGATCCATATCTAGATACATTCCTACGATATCTGCACCAAATGGAATTGGATTCAATTCAATTAAATTAGGATTGTATGTTGGTGAAGGATTTCCTGCACGTTGTTGGTCGACATCACTACCTTTAGGCATTGCATCTTTGGGGATTTCCGAATTGGGTTTCGCATTGGTTTCTCTCTCAAGAGTTTCCCTTTCAAAATCATCTTGAAGGTTGTCAACAGAACAACTTGTTGTTAGCAATAAAGCTAAAATGGTAAATAATTTAAACGTTTGTGTTTTCATAATATTAATTGTTTTACCCATCTGTGATAAATATATATATTTGTTACCCCAAAAAAAGCATTTTTTTTTAATTTATTAATAAATTTAATGAAAACCCCTGATTATTACTTGAATGGATTAATAAACAATAACGAAGCTGTTGTTGCTCAAATCTATCAAAAAATGTTTTCTCAAGTATTAAGCTTTGTTGCTAGTAACAAAGGGCAACGAACAGATGCTGAAGATGTTTTTCAAAAAGCCCTATTGCAATTAGCAGTGAGGTATAAGAAAGAAAAATTTGTCATTCAATCTACGTTTGAAGCATATTTCTTTACAGTTTGTAAGAATTTATGGCGTAGAGAATTAAATAAGTCAAAAATTTGGGTAACAAAACATGAAATTGTAGAACTGAGGGATGATAATGAAGACATTGCTATGGCCGTTTTGGAACAAAAGCGTTGGGAATTATACACTGAAAGTTTAGAGTTAATTTCTGAAAAATGCAAACAAATATTAAAACACTACTTTTCCAAAGTATCCTATGAGGACATGGTGATAAAATTTAGTTATAGTTCGGAAACTGTTGCCAGACAAAGTGTTTTTAAGTGTAAAAATAGATTGAAGACGTTCATAAAAAAAGATAAACGTTTTTCTTTACTAAGTAAATTATGACAGAAGAAGATCATATTTTAATTGAGAAGTATTTAAAAGGATTGTTATCAAAAGACGAGGAATCTGCGTTTTTAAAACAATTGCAGTCTGATGATGCTTTGAAGGAAGGGTTTGAATTTGAGCAACAAATTTTTGAAACCTTGGGAAAGGATCATTGGAGTTTTGTTGATAATACGTCACAAGAGGTGCAGGAGCATCGACAATTATTGGATGGTCAGGATATGCAAGCGTTAAAGCATACCATAGATAAAGTTAGTGCTAATAAAGAGAAAACTTCTAATACATTCAATAAGACAACATTCTATTACCTGGCCGCGGCATCCATAGTTGTTTTATTAGCGTTCCAGCTCTTTTTTAATCAAAATATATCGAACCAAGATTTATACAATGATTATATAAACTATGGTGACTTACCGTCGTTTGCAACGAGAAGTTCTGGAAATGAAGTTGAACAAAAATTAATCACGGCGCAACAACTTTTTGAAAAAGGGAATTACGAGGAATCACTCACTATTTTTGAGCCTCTATTAGAAAGTGAAAAAAACAATATTACATTATACCTTTACACAGGAATAGCGCAAACTGAACTAAAGTTATTTGATGAAGCAGCGACTACGTTTGATACCCTAATAACTAATAATGCTATTGATGGAAACGCTGGGCACTGGTATAAAGCGTTACTTCTTCTAAAACAAGATAGAGTAGACGAAGCAAAATTCATTTTAAGTATGATTGTTTCAAAATCGCTCGACAATCATGAAAAAGCAGAAGCACTACTATCTGAATTAAATAATGAATAGAAAAACCATTTATTCCCTTGTTGCTATTTTAATAGTTGTTGGGATTTATAGCTACGAACATTTTTTAAAGGAGGAAGCATCTAATGCAGTTATTGAAAAGGGAGGAGCTGTAAAAACTGATACTAACGAGTATTTTTTACCTACGAGCACAACCGGACAAATTGTGCATCATGAAGGCTATTCACTATCTTATAGTGAACCTCATGAACAAGCAGAGTGGGTGGCCTACGAGCTAAAAAAGTCGCATTTATCTACAACAAATTTTAAACGTCCTTATTTTGAAATAGACAAAGCCGTAAAAACTGGAGCAGCACATTGGAGGAATTATAAAAAATCGGGATATGATCGAGGTCATTTGTGCCCTGCAGGTGATAGGAGGTTTAGCCAAGAAGCTCATGATGAAACCTTTTTAACGAGTAATATTAGCCCACAAAACCATCAATTTAATTCTGGAATATGGAATAAGCTCGAACAAAAAGTGCGCTATTGGGCGCGTAAATATGATGGTGTTTTTGTAGTCACTGGTGGTGTTTTGAACGGAAATATGAAAACTATTGGAGATGAGGATGTAAGTGTACCTAATCAATTCTATAAGTTACTTATTGATAATAATACGGGAAAAACGAAAGTTATTGCATTTTTGATGCCTCACGAAGATTCTAACAAACCCTTATATGAGTATGTTGTATCTGTAGATACTGTAGAAAAACTAACTGGGATAGACTTTTTCCCAGAATTAGACGATGCTATTGAAGATAGGTTAGAGGCGTCAAGTAGCTATAAAGACTGGAGTTTCAATTAATTCACTTTAATTTGTTGAGCATGCCTTTCCAGCGTAGACGTCGTATAAATCGGCCTTGTTCTTTAGTCACCAAGTGATTTAGATTATGACGTTTTCCTCTAAAGTAACCAGACATATAGTTTCTAAATAGTCTAAAACTGTTCTTTTTAAAAGCCAATTTTAATGCCGAAATTAAAGTGATTACAAACCCATATCTCATTTTGTACATGGCTTCTCCTTGCAAATATTTAGATGCTTTGTTATAACTTATTCCTGTAGGTTTAAGATGTTTAACGTGAAGAGATTCGTCGGTTAGTAGTTCCCAGTTGTAATATGCTGCCAATAATTCGTCAACAGTGTCCCAACCCATGGAAGGTTTGAGCTTGCCAATATCTAAAAAACAGGCTTTTCGGTAGGCTTTGAGGGCACCACGAATGTGATCTTTGCGAGTAAGATTTTCAAGGACCCAAGCATTGTTTTTTTCTATATAGCAAAACCCTGCAGCCATACCTAACTGCGGATTTTTATTAAAATGAATTGCTAATTGTTCTAAATAATTCTTCGGAAAAATGAGATCGGCATCAAACTTACATATAACATCATATTGGTCATCTAGTCTCTCGTAACCTTTGTAAAATGCGTTAATAATTTTAGAACCGGGTAAATGCTCATCGGAAGAACTTGCATTAACAAGTGAAATAAAATCATACTGAGACACAAAATTTTGTACAATGCTTTGTGTACTATCAGTTGAATGATCATTAACTACGACAACTGTTTTTGGCTTTAGAGATTGTGCTGTCAAAGATTCTAGAGTCTTGGCAATAGAATTTTCTTCGTTATGAGCAGGAATGACAATATAGAAGTTCATTATTTTATTCGTTCAGCATAAACAATATAGTATCGCGGTATGAACCAACGAAATAATGGTCGTATTCCAATTTTCTTTGTTGGATTTGTCCATTTATCTGTTGCAATAATTCGCCACCCAGATTTTTCTAATAACCAATCAAACTGCCAATCTTCAAATTCGTGAAAATGTCGATCTCTCATATCTGTTTTGCTTCTGTATGCCGAGGCAAACCACAGTTTTAATGGGATGCTTGCAACTAATTTATCTGCTTTAATTGATTTTAAAACGGTAAAAGGAGATAGAAGATGTTCAAAAATTTCAAAAGCCGTTACGACGTCTGCTTGAGAATTTTCTATTTCAGAAGTATCTAAATCTAAGTCGATGCCAGAGGTGTTTTTAACAGTAAATCCCTCAGATTTTAAAATATCGGATAAAGGGTTTTCTACACCTAAATCTAAGATAGATGCAGAGGTGTCAATATGCTGTTTTAAAAACTGAATGGTATGTTTAAATCGTTTATTAGGAAACGTTTTTTCGTACATTATTAATATTTGTAAACAATGGCATTAATATTCATACCTGCACCAACGCTAGCAAAAATAATCACATCGCCTTTATTGATTTCTTGGTTTTCAAGTTGCCCGTTTAAAATCATATCATATAACGTTGGAACAGTAGCTACACTTGAGTTTCCAAGTGTATTAATAGTCATAGGCATAACCCCTTCTGGCATTTCTATTCCATGAAGTTTATAAAAACGTTTTACAATAGCTTCGTCCATTTTTTCATTAGCCTGATGAATCAATATTTTTTTGACATCATTTATCGAGTAACCACTTTTTTCCAAACAAGATTTTAGTGCTATCGGAACATTAGTTAGAGCAAATTCATAGATTTTCCGACCATACATTTTAATGTATCTACGTTGATCCGTTATTTCGGGATGATTACTTTTTCCAAAATAAATAAAATGCGCTTCATCGTAGGTATATGTTACTGTTTCATGATTTATAAAACCGCCATCTTCGTCAATATCTTCCAAAATAACTGCTCCAGCACCATCACTATAAATCATAGAATCGCGATCATGCTTGTCTATGACGCGCGATAATGTTTCTGAGCCTACAACTAAGCAACGTTTTGCAAGACCAGATGCAATAAATGCTTTAGCTTGAATCATACCTTCAATCCAGCCTGGGCAGCCAAAAAGAACGTCGTAAGCCACACATTTTGGGTTTTTAATCTGCAATAAGTGTTTCACTCTTGAAGCGATACTGGGTACGGTATCACTTTGTCCCGAATCATGTTTAACGTCACCATAATTATGAGCAACTATAATGTAATCTATTTCTTCTTTATTGATGTTTGCGTCTGCAATAGCCTTTTCAGAAGCAAAAAAAGCAATATCAGAATTTAATAAATCGTCTTTAACATAACGCCTTTCTTTAATTCCTGTTATGGCTTTAAATTTTTCAACAATAATCTCATTTGAGCTATTTATTGTTGACCCATCTGCATTTAAAAATTCGTGATTATAGAAATTTTCGTTCTTTTCAATACAGCTAGGAATAAAACTTCCTGTTCCTGTTATCTTTATCGACATATTAAGTAATTTTTGAACATTACGATTTACTAATGTAGTAATTAATAATGTCTTAATTTAATGTTAAGGAAATAAGTTAATTTTTTTTCGGAATTCTTAAAAAAACGGATATTAATTAACTAAAATTAAAAAAAAGCGCACCTTTATTGGTACGCTTTTACATATTTGCTTTTTTACTACGCCTCCATATATTCTTCGATAGGTGCACAAGTACAGATTAAGTTTCTGTCTCCATAGGCGTCATCTACACGACGAACACTTGGCCAGAACTTATTATCTCTTACATAATCTAAAGGAAATGCTGCTTGTTGACGCGTATATGGCAACAACCACTCATCACTCGTAATCATATCCATGGTATGCGGAGCATTCTTTAAAACATTATTGTCATCTTCTTTAGAAACGTTATCTATTTCATTTTTGATAGCAATCATGGCATCACAGAAACGATCCATTTCTTGTTTACTTTCACTTTCTGTAGGTTCAATCATCATGGTTCCTGCTACAGGAAAAGAAACGGTAGGAGCATGAAAACCATAATCCATCAATCGTTTTGCAATATCTACAACTTCAACACCATGTGCTTTAAATGGTCTACAATCAATAATCATTTCGTGCGCAGCACGTCCGCGTTCACCAGAATATAAAGTGTCATAGGCACCTTCAAGACGTTTTTTAATATAGTTGGCATTAAGAATTGCCATTTCTGTAGATTTTTTTAGTCCTGACGCTCCTAACATTTTTATATAGCCATAAGAAATAATACAAGCTAAAGACGATCCAAAAGGCGCAGCTGAAATTGCTGTAATAGCTTGATCTCCTCCAGTTTTTACTAAAGGATTTCCAGGGAGAAAAGGCACGAGCTGTTTGGCAACGCAAATTGGCCCAACGCCTGGTCCACCACCACCATGTGGAATGGCAAATGTTTTATGGAGGTTAAGATGACAAACATCTGCTCCAATATGTCCTGGATTTGTTAATCCAACTTGAGCGTTCATATTAGCACCATCCATGTAAACTTGTCCGCCATTATCATGAATGATTTGAGTAATCTCTTTAATTGCAGATTCATATACACCATGTGTTGAAGGATAAGTTACCATTAATGCCGCAAGATTGTCCTTATGTAATTCGGCTTTTTCGCGTAAATCATCAACATCTATATTTCCTTCTTCAGTAGATTTAGTAACAACAACTTTCATTCCTGCCATGACTGCACTTGCTGGATTAGTTCCATGTGCAGATGATGGGATGATACATATATTTCTATGATGATCATCTCGAGATTCGTGATAGGCTTTTATAACCATTAATCCGGCAAATTCACCTTGAGCTCCGGAGTTTGGTTGAAGTGAAGTTCCTGCAAAACCAGTAATTTCGGTTAATTGATCTTCAAGAGCCTTTAAAACTGTATGATAACCTTGTGCTTGCGCCGCAGGTACAAACGGATGAATTTTACCCCATTTAAACCAGCTTAAAGGTAGCATTTCGGCAGCAGCATTAAGTTTCATAGTACAAGATCCTAGTGATATCATAGAATGGTTTAAGGCCAAATCTTTACGTTCTAATAGTTTAATATAACGCATCAACTCGGTTTCAGAATGATGACTATTAAAAACAGGCTCTTGTAAAAAATCTGTTTGACGTTCAATGGAGGCGTCTATTTCATTTCCTTCAGAAATGTTAGAAATTACAATGGTTTCCTTATTAATACTTTTTGCGAAAACTGCAATAATGTCATTTAATTCCTCAATAGTGGTTGGTTCGTTTATAGATATTACAACCTCATTTTCATTTGGATAATAGAAATTAATATTATTGTTTTCGGCTTCCGTTTTTATGACCTTGGCATCGGCCTTGATATGCAAGGTGTCAAAGAAGGATGTATTGTTTTGCTCGAAACCTAAACGTTTAAGTGTATTTGATAATGTAACGGCTTTGTTGTGTATATCACTAGCGATAAATGTTAAACCTTTAGGTCCATGATATACGCTATACATACCAGCCATTACAGCTAGAAGTACCTGAGCAGTACAAATATTGGACGTGGCTTTAGCACGTTTGATATGTTGCTCACGTGTTTGAAGCGCCATACGAAGAGCTCTATTTCCATTAGTATCTTTCGTAACACCAATTATACGTCCTGGAATATCACGTTTATATGCTTCTTTAGTTGCAAAGTAAGCCGCATGTGGCCCTCCATATCCCATTGGGATTCCGAAGCGTTGTGTAGTACCAACAACGACATCTGCACCAAACTTACCAGGAGCCTCAAGTTTTATAAGACTCATTATATCAGCAGCGACAGCTACTTTAATTCGGGCTGCTTTAGCTTTTTCAATAAAAGACTTAATGTCTGCGATTTGTCCGTGTTTTCCTGGATACTGTAAAATAGCTCCAAAGAAATCTTCAGAAAATTCAAAACGATCTTCCTCACCAATAACTAATTCAATACCAATTGGATTTGCTCTTGTTTGTAACAGAGACAAAGTTTGAGGTAATATATTTTCAGAAACAAAAAACTTATTGATGTTAGCTTTTTTCTGATCACGTTCGCGCACGGCAAATAATAAGCTCATGGCTTCAGCTGCAGCCGTACTCTCATCAAGAAGAGAAGCGTTTGCAATTTCCATTCCTGTAAGATCTGTGACCATAGTTTGGAAATTTAAAAGCGCTTCTAGTCGTCCTTGAGCTATTTCAGCTTGATAAGGTGTATACGCTGTGTACCAACCTGGATTTTCTAAGATGTTACGTTGAATAACTGCAGGTAGAATAGTTGGATGATATCCCAAACCTATATATGTTTTGAATACCTTATTTTTTTTAGACAGATCGTATATATGTAACAAATACTCTTGTTCGCTCATTGGCGCATCAAGATTTAAATTTGACTTTAAACGAATGTCATCAGGAATAGTTTCGTAGACTAATTGTTCTATAGAATCTACACCAATGGTTTGTAACATTTGTTGTTGATCCTCATCTCTAGGACCAATGTGACGTAGTGAAAAATCTGTTGTATTCATTAAGATATTTAAGTTGTGTTTAGTTGTCGCAAAATTAAGCAAATATTAGCCTTTAATTGTTAACGAAAATGAAACTTTTCAACCATTTGAATCGGTTATTAACAGTTTGCCTATTTTTGTAATATGCGTGTTTTAAAAACGATATTTGATTTTTATATCAATAGTAGTGTTCATGTGGCTTTGGCTGTATATGCACTGTCGTGGTTAACCTTGTTGGAATTTAATATTCCATATGATGAAAATGTGCTTTACTTTGTTTTTTTTTCGACGATAACAGGATATAATTTTGTAAAGTATTTTGGACTAGCAAAATTTCATCATCGTAGTTTAGCGGGTTGGTTAAAAGCTATTCAGGTTTTTTCGCTACTTTGCTTTCTTGCATTGTGTTATTACGTTTTAAAATTAGAAAAGCAGAGCTTGATATATGTGAGTGTTTTTGGTGCGATGACCTTTCTATATGCCATTCCTTTAATTCCCAAAAAAATCTTTTTAGACAACCAGCAAAATTTAAGGAGTATAAGCGGTTTGAAAATTTATATTATTGCTTTGGTCTGGACAGGAGTTACCGTTTTTTTACCTCTAATCAATAATGGTTATTCTATTTCAGAAGATATCATTTTTACTGGAATCCAACGTTTTTTATTGGTTTTGGTACTAATGCTTCCTTTTGAAATAAGAGATTTACATTATGATAGCTTGAAGTTAGCGACCATACCGCAAAAAATAGGTGTAAAACAAACTAAAATTGTGGGTGTTTTATTGCTCTTTGTATTTTATTTTTTGAATTATTTTAAAGATGATATTGATACTTGTAGACTAATGATCAATGGTGTGATAACTGCAATTACACTATTGTTTTTAGTGTTTGCTAATAAAAATCAAAATGAATATTATAGTTCTTTTTGGGTAGAGAGTATACCCATAGGTTGGTTAGTATTATTACTGTTGTTTTGCTAATTCCTTTTCAAAGGCAGCATTTAATTCTTCTTTAGCAGATCTATCCATAGCATCCACTTTTGGGTTGTTCACCAACTTTGTTAATTTTGTATTTCGGCTTGTATATTTTCGACAAGCGCGACAATAAATTAAGTGTACAGTTAGCTTCACTTTTTCCCAAAAGTTTGCTTCTTTGTACTGATTTTTGTCACAGATATGATTTGCTTCGTGACACTCTAATTTTATTTTAGTCATAATTTTAAAACCAATTTTTTTCCATGCAAGCAGCCATAGCAGTTCTAGCTCTATGGATGATTACCCATAGGTTAGACGCAGTAATATCTAATTCATTACAAATTGCTTCCGTTTCAAAATTTAATAAAGTTTTCATTTTAAAAACTTTGGCTTGCTTTTCTGGTAACTTACCTAGACAATCATGTATAGCCATACCTAATTCGGTGTTTTCTATAGTATCTTCGGCTGTTTTATCAAATGGATCGGCAACTCGTTCTTCAAGCCAATCACCCTCACTTTCGTCACCACTATAACTCATTCTAACTTCGGCCTTTCCTTTGTTAGAATTAATTTTACGATAATAATCGATAATTTTTCGCTTCAAGATTGAAATGAGCCAAGTTCGCTCGCTCGCTTCACCTTTAAAATTCTTCATAGATTTTAATCCAGCAACAAAAGTATCTTGTACTAAATCTTTAGCAACCTCTCTATCATTTACACGAGTAATCGTATAATTAAAAAGATAATCGGAATACAGATTAATCCACTGATTGGGATCTATGACGTGTTTTGGCATTTTTTTTCCTGAAAAATTCACCTCAAAAATAACGTAAAAAAATGATTTTATCTAAAGTTTTACTTATGTATGGTTTTTTTGTTTTTGACATGCACTTTAGAACCTTCTGCCAAGATCGTTGAAGTTGGTGTTGCTTTGTTAAGAAATTTGAAGTTTGAGCCGTAATTGGCTTCGAAATCTACGTTGATTTTAAAATCAGTTACCTCTAGTTGTCGCCATGATGGATGTACTACCTCATATTCGAATGTTGTATTGCCATGTTTAGTATATCCAAAATAATGCTCGGTGATAAATTGGGCCTCAGAACCGTCTGTAATATCTGAAAATTCTTTATTAGTTTTTACAGAAATAGACTGCCAATGGTCTTTAGTTTTCCATTGATATTCGAAACATTTGTTTTTATCGGTTTCGGTCCAAGCATGTGTCATTTTACACGTTTGATAATGTTCGTGATACATTGAGTTGGCAACTAATGTAATAAGTGACTTAGGCACAATCTCTTTGATAAAAACCACGCCTCTTTTACCATTATGTTTCACATAAAACCTCAGGTTGACCTCTTCAAAATTGATATGATTGGGAAATTTTAAACCAAGAACTTTTGTGTCCATAAACATAAAGCCTACAAGACTTACGAAGCAAGTTCCGTTAAAAAGATCTAGTTCGGTTCCTTTTGGAACGAATGGCTTTAATATAGAGGGATCTACCTCATAGTTTATGAGTATAAGGTTTTTCCAATAAGCACTTAAGAAATTCATAGTTAGTTGTTTAAAAGGTCGTCAAGCGCAATTTCTATATCTGAATGTATGAATTTAAATCCGTTTTTTAACAATCGTTCAGGAATTACATTTCTACTTTTTAAAACCAATTCGGGTTCGGTTCCTATTAATAATGCGCCAATTTTAATAAGCCACTTGGGGTGTGAAAATCCAAATGGGACATTCATAACATGTCTAAAATTTTTCATGAGTGTCTTGTTATCTGTTGGTTTTGGGACAGATAAATTGAAGTCACCATAGAGGTGTTCGTTTTCTATTAAAAACGCGATAGCTCTTGCGAAATCAAGTTCATGAATCCAACTTACTTTTTGGTTTCCAGTACCTTGTTTTCCGCCTAGACCAAAGTGTACTAAATGTTTTAATGGTTGTGTAGCTCCGCCTTTTTTACCCATAACTATGGAGGTTCGTAATGCTATTTTTCTAGTTTTAGGTGTTATGATTGAATGAAAAGCCTTTTCCCAAGACTTTGCGATATTCATTGAAAAATCATCTCCGATTTCGCCATGAGATTCTGTCATTTCTTTATCAAGCGAATGTCTATAGATTGTAGCAGTAGAAGAATTTAACCAAATTTTAGGAGGTTGCTCACATAAATTGATGGCTAATCCTAGGACATGAGTAGAATCTATACGCGAATCAAAGATTAGTTTTTTATTGGTCTCATTATATCTACAATCTACCGATTTTCCAGTAAGGTTAATAAGAACATCTGATCCCTCTATAACGGAAGTCCATTTGTCTAAACTTTTGGCATTCCAATAGACATCATTTTCCCGTTTTGGGTGCCTTGTTAAGATATATACTCGGTTTCCGTTTTTCAAAAAATAGTGCTCTAAGACTTGTCCTAAAAAACCACTACCTCCTGCTATTACTATAGTCTTCATAAGTTAAATTAATATGATTAATAAAATGAGGATGCGATATAACACCCAAGTAAATGATAAAAAGTATGGTAGTTTAAGCAGTTTGATTCTTCTATAATGTTCTAAGAACATTAAACTTGCCGTGATACCAAACCATAACAATAAAATATTATCAGAAACATAAGTTATACTCTGTAGTAAGAGTATAGGTAATAGGAGTAGTGAGCCCATTAGGGATACAGTCATTAAATTGCCTATATAATTTAGAACGGTTTTTTTATTTAACTTAACTATAAATAGACCTTGAAAAATAATCTGCCCAATGGTTATAGAGCTCTCCCTAATTATTGAGGATTCTGACAAATATGTTATTGTATTTGAAAACGAGAATAAGACAAACGCTGTCATTAAGATAGCTAATACGATATATGAAAGGCGATAATTAGTATTAAAACTAGGAATACATTGAAGTGTTTTATCACTTTTTTCTTTACTTGGTATAATCACTTTTCTGTTATACGAAATAAATGAGTACAATTGTTTTAGTACAAATTTTATAGGCTTTAAGTTTCCAATTTTTTCTGCAATTGGAAACCTAACGCCAATAACACGTAATAAGCTATCAATACCATAAATTACAGTCTTTTCTTTTTTGTTTACCAAAGCAATTTCATTAGAAGCACGCTTCATATCTATAAAATCAAATTCTTCAGCAAAAAAATCGCTAAACGGAGTACGTCCATTAGTGTCGAGCATTCTGGTTTTTATAAATCCAGATGTGTAAATCTGACATAGAGGACAATCTTGATCATATAGTAATGTATGGTTTTCTAGCGTTTTCATTGTATACTAATTCACTATTATATTAGTGTTTCTGTCCAGCATCAAAAACGGGTGTTTTTGGTACTATTTTATGGCTTTGTCTTGATTTGCGTCGCCCTCTAAAGAAGAAGAATAAATTGATAAATAACATGATGCCTAAGTAGATAGAAAAACCACCAATTTTCTTGCTTAAAATTTCAATCAGAGTTTGAGAACTCATATCTATTGAACTCCTATAACTAATTTTGAGAATTAATAGCGCCCAACCAATATTGATGAGGTAAAAGCCAATTTCAAAAAGTTTGTTGGTAGCCAGTGCAATATCTTCTTTGCCTTTAAAAATATCGAGCATAAAGTACTTGCCATTTTTGAATAGCATTTTTGATACGTAAATAGTGAGTATAATCACAATTGGTAAATAGATGAGGTATCCGATTATAATTTTTGAATTGTCCATGATTTATTGTTTTAAGGTTTTTGATTTTACGAGATAATTAAGCCATAACACATTGTTATAATGTAAAAGTGCTAAGCCCAAAATGATGACGCCAAGATGTTCACTTAATGTGTTAAGCATTTGAGGTATTGACTCAATAGTTTCCCAATACGCCAAAGTAATGATGGCATATCCAAGGTTAACGAGATAATAGCCAATGAGTAATATGTTATTTATTGGTTTTACTATTGTTGTATGCTGTTGAAATAAATGATATAAGAATACCTCACCATGTGTATAAAACATCCAGCCTACTTTAATCATAATTACAGCTATGACAGGCAGATAAATGCAATATGTTAGGATATTATAATTCATGGTTTGTGTTTTAAACTTTCAAAAAATTTTGAAAGTTTCTTTTAAATTTTTTTAGTGTGTACAAGCAAGCTTAAATGAATTAATAGGTAAGGAGGAATGATTAATAACCAATTTAAGGTGGTAATACTTCCGTCCCAAAGTGTAAAGAATACGCCTACCAGAATAAAATAGAGGTAAATCATTTTGTTTTTTGGAAACACAATTAAGAATAAAATAGCTGCAATAACTTGTAAAAAGCCAGTGAATGGTAACCCATATGGCCCTAATACTAACAAACACAGCGCTATAATGTTGATAATCTTTGATGTTTTTAATGTTGTTTTCATAGTTTAAATATGTATTAAACTTTCAGAAAAAATTGAAAGTATGGTTCAAATTTTTTTATTTAATGAGTTTAAGTAAAGACTTGGTGATCCAATTTTGTTTTTGATTAACTAATCTATTAATCATATCATCTGCTGTTTCGGTTAAATCATGCAAGGCTTTAGTTTGTTTTATAAGTTCTTTCGTTTTCGCTGTGCCATCATCTTTAATAGAAGAGACGTCCTTTAGTACTCTAATTACTGGCTGAATCTCTCTACGACTGCGCTCTTTTGCTATGATGCGCGCCAATTCTTGAACATCCTTTTCTGTTGTGAAATATTCCTTGCGCTCACCAGGAATAATCTCCTTCGTTACAATGCCCCAATCCATTAATTGACGCAAATTCATGCTTGTGTTTCCTCGTGAAATTTTAAGATCTTCCATGATGTCTTCCATCGATAATGGCTTGGTTGATACAAACAATAAGGCCTGAATTTGAGCCATAGCTTTGTTGATGCCCCAAAGAGAACCTAAACTTCCCCAGGTACTTACAAACTTCATTTTAGCTTCTTCGTAATTCATTGTTCGAATTGTTTTACATGACAAATATATAAAATATTTTAAACTTTCAATAATTATTGAAAGTTTATTTTTGAATTATTTTTTTTATTACATTTAAGCATACTAAAATCTTTGCTATGACAAAACCATTACTTTTTATACTCTGCTGTTTATTTACCACACTTGGGTTTTCTCAAATAGAGTTGCAACCAAACCCAAGTAATATCAATTCAGGTACATTCACATTTAAGTATGGCGAATTTGGCGATTATTCCATTTTTGACCCTTTTAGTAATCCTAATTTATATCTCTACACGGGTTTACAAACCGATGCTGATCCTGTTACTTGGGACTATAACGATGGCGAATTTACTTTAGCCAATCTTGGACAAATGATTCCTCTAACTTATGATAATACTTTGGGGTATTATGTCGCAACTTTTAACCCAAAAACGAGGCAATATATAGAAGCGGTGTCTCAAAACTTAGTTAGCGTTCCTAACGGAATACAAGTATATGATTGGTACTTTTTAATTACAACAGACGATTTATCGAGACAGTCGGCCGATTTAAAAGGATCGGATTATGGATTTAACGCGGCCACTTTAACTGTAAATGATTTTTTGATAGGTGAGGATGTAATAGTACTTAATGGTAGTTTGAAATTCGTAAAAAGCGGTGCTTATTCTATTAAGGTATATGATATTCTTGGTAAATTAATTCAGAATGATATACTCACAATTACAGGCACTGTGACTTATGATTTAGGCTTAAAAAGAGCTGGGATTTATATTGTAAAACTTACGTTAGGGCAAACAACCAGGACAGTAAAATTACTCAAACATTGACCTATCTTATCTGTAAATGAATATGATCATCATGTCGCACTGCTTGGCAACCATGAAATCTAATCTTATCCATATGGCCTAATCCTAAGGATTGCTTTAAATGTGGTTCGATAAATAATTTTTGGGTACTTGGATATTTTAGCAGCTCTTGGATAAGAAGTTTTGTGTTCTTACTATCAAAATTTAAATCGTTAATGGTACCAAACGTCAAATACTTACTATAATCGTATTGCCAGTAGCCATTTTCAATACATGAGTTGCTCGTGAAATTTTGCTCCGACAAAGCAAATACGCCATAACCAGAAAGCGAAGGCTTTTTGTCTGTAGGTTGATGTTTTGAATTCACATACTGAAATGAGAGGTCTATTTTTTTTCCGTCGCTATGACTTAAATGCGGAAGAAGCGGAAATCCATCCAAAAATGGAAAATTGGCGTCTAAATAAGTAATCCCAATAGATTGATATTTTAAATGCTCTGCAGATTGCTCCAGAAGGGTTTTCATTTCAGGAACAACATAATTTCTAAATAGTAGCGGATATAAATAATGTCTTGGTTTAAGATCTTTATCAAATACTGGTAATTGTTCTCTGCCAAAGTACTTGGCTACTGGCGGAACAAGTAACAGATTAAAAACCAAGTACACAATAGGAAATAGATAGCGTTTTTTTAATTTAAACTTGGATGCTAACAGCAGGACCAGAAGCCAAATTAAACCGCCAACTTGGGTTAAAGCCGTAAGGAATATAATGATAATAAGATGCCCTATGGCTCTCAATAGTTTCATATAAAACCTAACGTAAATTCCAACCTATTATTTTTCAACTAAACCAGCACGTTTTAGTAAAGCATCGGGTTTAGGTGCTTTTCCTCTAAAACGTTTGTATAGTACCATAGGATCTTCAATGCCACCTTGCGAAAGAACATTATCCTTAAATTTTTTAGCTACATCCTTATTAAACACACCTTCTTCTAAGAAATATTCGAAGGCATCTGCATCTAAAACTTCAGCCCATTTATAGCTATAATAGCCAGAACTATATCCACCTTGAAAGATATGAGAAAATGAAGTGCTCATGCAATTTTCAGAAACATCAGGATATAATTTCGTGTTCTCAAAAGCATTAGTTTCATGCTTTTTTACAGAGGTGATTTGCGATGGGTCCTGACCATGCCAAGACATATCTAATAGTCCAAAACTAATTTGTCTCAATGTTTGCATACCTTCATGAAATGTTGCAGAAGCCTTAATCTTTTCGATTAATTCCATAGGAATAACTTCACCTGTTTCATAATGGGTAGCAAACAATTCTAACGCCTCTTTTTCATAGCACCAGTTTTCTAAAACTTGACTAGGTAATTCTACAAAATCCCAATACACGCTTGTACCAGATAAACTTGGATACGTCGTATTTGCCAAAATACCATGTAAGGCATGACCAAACTCATGGAATAAGGTCGTCACTTCATTAAATGTTAGTAACGAAGGCTTGCTTTTAGTAGGTTTGGTAAAATTGCATACAATCGAGATATGCGGTCTGTCATTGGTCTCATTTTTAATATACTGAGGCTTATATACTGTCATCCAAGCACCATTACGTTTTCCTGCCCTCGGGAAAAAATCGGCATAAAAAATAGATACTAAATTTCCTTTTGTATCTGTGACTTTATAGGTTAATACATCTTCATGGTACCTATCAATTGTATCAATTTTCTCAAACTTTAGGTCGTACAGCCGTTCTGCAATAGTAAAAGCACCATCTATAACGTTTTCAAGTTTGAAATAGGGTTTAAGTTGCTCATCATCAAGACTAAAGAGTTTTTGTTTTAGTTTTTCCGAATAATATGAGCCATCCCATTTTTGAAGGGTATCAATGCCATCCATTTCTTTAGCAAATGCCTCTAGGTTATTGAATTCGCGAATTGCAGCTGGTTTTGCTTTACTCAAAAGTTCGTTTAAGAAGGTCTCAACCGTTTCTGGAGTTTTTGCCATACGCTCTTCCAATACGAAATGAGCATGGGTTTCATAACCTAAAAGGTTGGCACGTTCATGACGTAATTTTGCAATTTGAAGAACATTCTCCTGATTGTCTAAGTCGTCACCTTTAAAGGCTTTTGCTCCGGCAGCAATAGCTAGTTTTTGACGCAGCTCTCGGTTATCAGCATAAGTCATAAATGGAATATAGCTAGGATAATCGAGTGTAATTACCCATCCTTTTTTTCCTTTAGATTCTGCCAGTTGTTGTGCCGCTTCTTTTGCGCCTTCGGGCAACCCAGCTACTTGACTTTCATCTGTAAGATGCATTTCAAATGTGTTGGTTTCGGCTAAAACGTTCTCACCAAACTTAAGTTTTAGCTTACTTAACTGTTTGTCAATATCTCGAAGCCTTGTTTTTTTAGCTTCGGAAAGATTAGCACCATTTCTAGAAAAACTTTTATATTTCTTATCGAGCAAGGTTTGTTGTTCTGTATTTAAATCTAATGACCCTTTAGTGTCATAAATGGCTTTAACGCGTTTAAATAAATCTTCATTAAGTGTGATGTCATTACTAAATTCGGATAAGAGAGGAGAAACCTTCTGAGCAATCTTTTGAATATCTTCATTAGTCTCTGCGCTATTTAAATTAAAAAAGATACTCGATAACCTATCTAATTCCTCACCTGAAAAATCTAAGGCTTCAATCGTATTTTCAAACGATGGCGCTTCCAAATTTGACGTTATGGTATGTATTTCTTCACGTGCTTTTTCAATAGCCTTTAAAAATGCAGGATAATAGTCTTCATTCTTTATTTGTGAAAAGGGTGCTGTATGGTATGGTGTGTCGAATTTAGAATTTAGAATACTCATCTTATTTTATTTATATATGTTGTAATCAATTAGCGTACTACCTTGGTCACCTACTAAACTCAAATTTCCATTGTTGAGTATATAGGTCCAACCAAAAGGTTCATCTTCAATCTTGTAATGTTCAGTATTGTCGCTTGTTTTTACAGAAACTAACCTTTGTAAGCGATGTTTTCGTTTTATGTATAGTGTGTTATCCGACATTTTAACAATTTCAAAGAATCCTTTTTCTTCAATGTTTTTCATACGTTCTATATGCCATTTGCCAATGACGTCTTTAACTTCTAATTGAGATAATCGTCGTTGTTCACCTTGAAGTTCAAAAAGCGTAGTACTTACTTTATCATAGGTTTTGTTATTTAGTTTCGCTAATAGTCCATCATAGCGTTCATCTTGTTGGAACAGCGAAAAATCATAAAAAGTCAGACTTAAAGCTTCTAGTGGATATGCAGGAAACTTGCCTCCAAATGATTCGATAACGCCTCCAGTTTTTTTACAGGCCTGAATAATTGGCCAAAAGGCGATATTTGATTTGCCATAATAATTATGGGCAAAGTTCAAAATTGGTACAACGTTGTCTGGTGTGTAAACTTCAGGTCCATGAATTTCAAACATGAGTGCCGTTCTAATCATATTACTTATTGAAATAGAATCACCTTGTAGGTGTCCTTTAGTTTCTTTTAAGTAGGTAATTTGATCAAGATCATGAAGTTTTTGCCAATAAGCCTTAAGGTCTTCCTCTGTTTGTAAGGCAGAAATTTCGCCAGAATAAATATCAGGATTCTCATTGCTACTACAGCTTAGTATGAAAGATAATAGTATAAGTAATGCTGTTTTTTTCATGAAATTGGGTGTCTAATATTTTATTATATCATTAACGATTAGTTAAGAGCGATTTATCAAATTAATTATTACTTTTGCAGTATTATTAAAACTTATTTTTTGTAAGGTTTAGTAAGAATTGATTAATAGCTCTAAAACCTCGTGTAACAGCGAGGTTTTTTTTGTTTTATCCTATAAGTTTTTGGAAGACTCAATAACTTTGGACTTCAAACTTTCTTTATAATCAATTATAGTTTTAAGGACCTTTTCATTTCCAGCTCCAATAATTTGTGCGGCTAAGATACCTGCATTTTTTGCGCCATTTAAGGCAACAGTTGCCACTGGAACACCTCCAGGCATTTGAAGTATAGATAATACAGAATCCCATCCATCGATAGAATTACTGCTTTTTACAGGAACACCAATTACAGGTAAAGGTGATAACGATGCAACCATTCCTGGTAAATGTGCTGCACCACCAGCTCCAGCAATAATAACTTGAATACCTTTAGTATGTGCATGCTTGCTAAAATCAAATAATTTCTCAGGCGTACGATGCGCAGATACGATATCTACTTCAACATCGATATGAAATTCTTTTAAGATGTCTATGGCATCTTGCATAACAGGAAGATCACTTTTACTTCCCATAACTACTGCTACTTTTCCCATAATTATTTACTTATAACTTTAATCGTTTTTTTAACGGTTTCAGCAATACGTCTTGCTTCACCAATATCTTCATTCACAATGGTAACATGTCCCATTTTACGAAAAGGTCTGGTTTGTTTTTTTCCGTAAATATGTGGTGTGACACCATCAAGTTGCATAATATCTGCTATATTTTCATAGATCACAGGTCCTGTATGACCTTCGGCTCCTACCAAATTAACCATAATACCTCCAACTTTACTTTCGGTATTTCCTAATGGAAGATTCAAAATGGCTCGTATGTGTTGCTCAAATTGTGAGGTGTAACTGGCTTCTATTGTTTGATGCCCCGAGTTGTGAGGTCTAGGCGCTACTTCATTTACGAGAATAGCATCAGATTTAGTTTGAAACATTTCAACAGCCAACAATCCAACATGATTAAAGGCTTCCGAAACTTTAAGGGCTATATCCTGAGCTTTTCTTGCAACGGCATCGTCAATTCTAGCCGGACAAATGACATATTCTACCTGATTAGCTTCTGGATGAAATTCCATTTCTACAACAGGATAGGTTTTGATTGCTCCAGAACTATTTCTTGCTACAATCACTGCCAATTCATTTTTAAACGGAATTAAATCTTCTGCAATACATTCGCCTTTTGGTAAACCTTCCAAATCCGATAATTGCTTTACAATTTTAACGCCATTACCATCATATCCAAACTGAGCCGCTTTCCAAACAAATGGAAGTTTTAATCCGCCATTTTCAATAGCGTCCTTAATTTCAGAAAGATAGGCGAACCTTGTAAAATCTGATGTTGGAATATCATGATCTCTGTAAAACAACTTCTGAGTTGCTTTGTTTTGAATGGTTCTTAAGGTTTGAGATGATGGATAAACGAGAACACCTTCTTTTTCTAAGGATTCTAAGGCGTCAACATTAACATTCTCAATTTCAAAAGTTAACACATCTACTTGTTTTCCGAAGTTATAAACAGCATCGTAGTCCATTAAATCACCCAAAGTAAATTGATTGCACGCTAGCTTACAAGGAGCTTCATTGCTAGCATCCATTACATGCGTTGTAATGTCAAAGGTTCTGGTGCTATACAACATCATTTTACCTAATTGCCCTCCACCGAGAATACCGAGTTTGAAATTTGAAGAAAAATAATTCATATGTATTTCCTGTACTAAGAAAATCTAAAAGTTAAACCTATTGCTTTTCTTTCACAAAAATACATTATAAAATAGAAAGGATTAACAAAAATAGAATTCAAAAATCGGTAATCGCCAATCTATTGATTATCTTTGCTTTTTTAAAATCAAAATCCAGTGATTAAACTACACGATTTATACTTTAAACCCTTTATTTCTGAGCAAGAAGTTGATGATATTGTACAACGTATGGTCGACGAAATTGCAATTGATTTACAGGACGAAGTACCAGTATTTGTTGGAATTTTAAATGGCTCGTTTATGTTTGTGAGCGACTTTGTAAAAAAGTACCCTAAACCTTGCGAAGTCACATTTATAAAGCTAGCATCTTATGAAGGTTTAAAATCGACCGAGGATATTCACCGCCTTATTGGTTTAACACAGGATTTGTCTGGAAGAAAAGTAATCATACTAGAAGATATTATCGACTCTGGTAACACCCTCGAAGAAGTACATCGCATTTTTGAAAATGAGGGTGTTGATGAGCTTAAAATAGCAACACTTTTTTATAAACCAGAAGCCTACAAAAAAGATTATAAACTGCATTATATTGGTAAAGAGATTCCAAATAAATTTATTGTCGGTTATGGTTTAGACTATAACGGATTAGGACGAGACTTACCAGAAATATATCAATTAAAAACAACACAACACATGACTAACTTAGTGCTATTTGGACCTCCAGGCGCAGGAAAAGGAACACAAGCTAATTTTTTAAAAGAAACCTATAATCTTGTACATATCTCAACAGGTGATGTGTTTAGATACAATATAAAAAATGAAACAGCTTTAGGCATGTTGGCTAAATCTTATATGGATAAGGGAGAATTGGTTCCAGATCAAGTTACTATTGATATGCTTAGCGCTGAAGTTGAAAAAAATGCAGGTGCTAATGGATTCATATTTGACGGTTTCCCAAGAACAAATGCACAGGCCAAAGCTCTGGATAACCTTATGGAGAATAAGGATTCTCAAATTAATGCAATGATCGCCTTAGAAGTGGATGACGAAGTATTGGTTGAACGTCTTTTAGAACGCGGAAAAACAAGTGGACGAAAAGACGACGCAGATGAGTCTATCATTAGAAACCGCATTACCGAATACTACAATAAAACGGCCATTCTAAAAGAGTATTACGCAACTCAAAATAAATATTATGGTGTTGATGGTGTTGGTAGCATTAGCGACATAACAGAACGTTTAAAAGTCGTTATTAATACGCTTTAATTTTTAATCGGTAAACGATTTTACTTAATACAATACTATGACTGAAGGCAATTTCGTTGACTACGTTAAAATGCATGTTTCTTCTGGAAAAGGCGGACAAGGATCTGCGCATTTACATCGCGAGAAATTTATAGAAAAAGGTGGCCCAGATGGTGGCGATGGTGGTCGTGGTGGTCATGTAATTATTAGAGGAAACTCTAATCTTTGGACCTTATTGCATTTAAAATTTAAACGTCATGCGAGAGCAGGTCATGGAGGACACGGAAGTAAGAGTAGGAGTACAGGTGCCGATGGTGAGGATGTCTACTTAGATGTACCGCTCGGAACCGTTATTAAAGATACCGAGACAGATGAAGTCTTGTTCGAAATTACCGAAGACCATGAAGAACAAATTGTGGTTCAAGGTGGTCGTGGCGGACTAGGAAACTGGCATTTTAAAAATTCTCGAAACCAAACACCGCGTTATGCACAACCTGGTGAAGAGCTTCAAGAACGAGATATTACCATCGAACTAAAAATCTTAGCCGATGTTGGATTAGTAGGTTTTCCTAATGCTGGAAAATCAACCTTGTTGTCAGTGATTACCGCTGCTAAACCTAAAATAGCAGATTATGAATTTACAACCTTAAAACCAAATTTGGGTATTGTAGAATATCGTGACTATCAAACGTTTGTGATGGCCGACATTCCTGGAATAATTGAAGGCGCTGCCGAAGGTAAAGGACTTGGTCATTATTTTTTACGACATATTGAGCGTAATTCGATATTGTTATTCCTTATTCCGGCCGATGCCGACGATATTCGTAAACAATACGATATTTTGCTAGATGAACTTAAGCGTTATAACCCAGAAATGTTAGATAAAGAACGCATGATTGCCATTTCAAAAAGTGACATGTTGGATGACGAACTTAAAGCAGAACTTAAAAGTGAGTTGGATAAAAGCCTTCCCATTGAGTATATGTTTATCTCTTCTGTAGCGCAACAAGGTATTATGCAACTAAAAGATAAACTCTGGAAAATTCTTAACGATTAACTTTTGGGCGTTACCCTTTGTCGTATTTACAACAAAGCGTCAGGCTCTCATCAGTCGCTCTCTAAGAGGAGCTCCAACAATGATTCCATCCTTAACGCATAGGGTTAAGTTAAAGTTGTAATGACATAGTACTTTTTTGATTATCTTTAAAATAAAAAAGCAATGAAAAATATATATATCATCTTCATATTGGCTTTACTTACGTCTTGTGCGCCAATCCGAGTTAATTACGACTACGAGAAAACAACCGACTTTTCCGCTTATAAAACATATAATTATTATACCAACCTTAATACAGGTATGAACGAATTAGACGATAAGCGTCTTATTAATGCTTTAAATCAAGCCTTGCAAAGTAAGGGTTATAGTTTGTCGGAAACACCAGATTTTTTTATCGATATTAAAAGTGCCGAGTTTCAACAACAACGTAATAATAATGTTGGAGTAGGCGTTGGAGGTACTGGCCGCAATGTTGGTGGCGGAATTTCTATTGGGTTGCCAATCGGTCAAAGTCAATTAGGAAGAGAAATTATATTTGATTTTGTAGACGAACGTAAAAATGGACTCTTTTGGCAGGCTGTTTCGGAGTCGAACTATAAACCAAATGCCACGCCAGACAAACGCGAAGCGCTATTTACTGCTCTAGTAGATAAAGTACTTCAAGGATTTCCTCCAGAATCAAAATAACTAGTAAGAGCGTTAAGGAGCTGTTAATGATATCGCTATGAGTTGCGAATTGTTTTATTTTTAATAGAAATTAAAACAATAACCATGAAAACAGTATCACTAGTATTTGCCCTATTCCTTTCTTCTGTCACATTATTTGCGCAACGTTCTGAAATTAAAATCCCTAAAGGATATTCTAATGATGTTGGGCAGATGGTATCTATGTTAGATAACTTAAAAGCCCGTGTCGAAAGAAATGTTCGAGGCTTAGATCAAAAAGGCACCGATTTTCTTTTAGATGATCAAGCTAATAGTCCAGGAGCCATTATTTATCATTTAGCAGCCACCGAAGCCTATTATCAGGTGTATACTTTTGAAGGACGAGGATTTAATGCTGAGGAACGCAAACAATGGAATACAGCTTTAAATCTAGGTGATACAGCTAGACAGGAATTTAAAGGAAAGCCAATATCCTACTATTTAGAAATCTATGATAAAGTAAGAGCCAAAACCAAAGCATTACTAAAAACAAAAGACGATAAGTGGTTTAAGAAAAAAAATGGGACTATGACCAATCATTGGGCTTGGTTTCATGTTATGGAACATCAGGCCAATCATATGGGGCAACTAGCACTTATTGTAAAACGCATCTAAAAAAAGAGAGGCTTTTTAAAGCCTCTCTTTTTTTTACTTAATTTAATAATGCTTTGTATTTATCTTTATAGCCTATAAGCACAGCAATGTTTAGTACCAACAACGCAATAGCGCCAGCGCTGTTTGCAGGATCTAGCGTTGCATGAAACAACACTGCGTTTACCGATACACTCATTAAAATGATGGCGAGTAAAGCTCCAAACTTATTAGTAATTAATGCTAATCCAGCTACAATTTCTACAATCGCAACTAACGTCATTGTTTTAGAGTTGGTTAATGCACCAAAATAAGCTAATGCATCACCTTCTAGTGGGAAGTCTGGAATAAACCCAATAAACTTGTTTAGTCCAAAAACTAAAACGAACAGTCCGAGTAAAATTCTCAAGACCAAAAACACCTTTGAATTCATAATATTTAATATTAGTTAGTATATCAATATAGTGAATTTGTCGAAAATGACCTTATTTACTAACAGTTAATCATTTTCTACAGAGATTCTTAGGCCTTCACTATGACTACTAAATTCTGGCGCATACATACTTTGAATCGTGGTAATGCCATTACTCATATGACCAGCATTGTTGACTCTTAGATCGTATTCAAAAACATAAACGCCTTTTGGTAAATAATCAAAAAAGAAGTTGGTAGCAGCATCTTTTGTGCTTTCATAGTAGCCCAATCCATCTTGATATTTATAATGTGACAACACATTTATAGGCTCTAATCCAGCCGCACGCATATCTTTCATATGAACAAATTCCATCGCACGATCACTACGTAGTTCTATACGAACTCTTACCAAATCACCAACCTTTAACTCGGTCTCCTTTGTAATTTCAGTAATTTCTTCGCCTGTGTCTGTATTCACTTTTTTGAAAAGTTTTTTCTTCAATTTTAAAGGTGTTTCGGCAGATGTGATTTTATCCAAATCTTCAAAATATTGCCAATACAAACCTCCCCAGGCAATACCATCTCCTTTTTTGGTAAGTTTAACAGTGGCCATTTCTGGTGTAATTTCATTAGCAGACCATGAGGTTTTAAAATATCCAGTTCCAGCTTCTACTTTGACGTCCTCCAATTTTGAAGGCTCTATGGCTTGTCCGCCTAAAACAATATCAACCATATCTGTAACACTCAACCAATCACTGCCTTGCAATAATAAAGCATAAATAGCATCTGTTGTAGCCTTTGTAGTTTGCCAACGATTCGTTTGTTTATTTTTTAATAACCATATTTTTAAATTATCGATTGTGGCGGTATCATTTTCAATATCAGAAAAAGCTTCAATAAGTAAGGCTTGCGTTTCAATAGGTGCTTGATACCAATACCAAGAACTTGTATTCGCTTTCCAGTACATGCCCAATTCTTCAGACGTGATACTCGTTTCACGAAGTGATTTTAAGATGCTTTCGGCTGTGCTTTTGTCATCCATTCGATGTGTTACAAGTGCCATTAGGCCTTTGGCATAGAGCGAACGACTTAACCAATACTTTTGTATTTGCGTTTGGTAGTAGTCTATTATAGTCTGTACTTCTTTTGTGACGTCAATCTCAGGATAAAAACTACGCATATATAAATAATGTAGCTGTGTATAGCTGAGATGGTCTTTAGACAAATCGACATCAGGATTATACTTTTTAAGATCCTTGTATTCTTGAACAAATTCGGCGTCTAAGTAATTAAGAGCCTTAGTTATCATTGATGATTCTTCGCTAGTGGTCACTCCTAATTTGTTGAGATGTCCAAACCCTGTTATAATATGTTGTGTAATGTAACGACTTGGACGTCCTCCGTTAAACCAAGGCCAAGCTCCATTTGCCATTTGACCATTTTTTAATTTATTCTTAGCCATAGCCAGCTCGTTGTTCATTTTGTTCAAATCAAACAAAAGGGCAATGCGTTTTTTCTGTTCGGTTTCGCTTTGCGCATCACGTAACCAAGGCGTTTCCTGAATTAAAATAGATTTTAACTCCTGATTTTTTTCAAGATTACTTAATAAAGCATCCGTATTTCGCCATTGATTGAATACCTCTTGAATTCTTGGATTACTATGAGCAATATGACTTGCTAAAGCATTAGCATAGTATCGACTAAAGGTTTGCTCATTACATTCATAAGGATACTCCATAAGGTATGGCAAGGCTTGTACAGCATACCAAGCAGGATTCGAAGTCATTTCGAAAGTTAACTTTTGATGTCTAAGCGTAGACGACGATACATTTTTAAGTTTATCAAGAGTGAAGGTTCTTGTTTCGTTACTTTTAATCCACATTGGTAAGGTTTCTGTAACAAGCATACGATTACTTAATACAGGCAATGCATTTTGTTCGCCATCACTAAAATCGCCTGCTTTTGCAATAATTTTGTATTGTACTGCATCAATATCAAAAGGAATATCAAGATTCCATGATACACTAGTGTTTCCTTCCGCTGAAACCGTAAAACTTAATTCATTATAGGCATTAGATAATTCACTGTCAACAGATTTTCCTGTTAGTGCGTCAAATAACTGCAATACAGCAACACCTTTTAATTCTTTATCTGTAAGATTTGCAATTTTGGTACTCACTGTAATTTGATCTCCTTCACGTAAAAAACGCGGTATATTGGGTAACACCATGAGTTCTTTTTGTGTCACTGTTTCTAGAGACATAGTGCCATGGTCTAATGTTTTAGTATGCGCTAATAATTGCAATTTCCATTTGGTCAAAGACTCAGGTGTCGTAAAACTAAAACTAACATTGCCATCTTTATCGGTTTGCAATTGTGGAAAGAAAAAAGCCGTTTCTTGAAGGTTCTTTCTAATTTTAACATCGTCAAAATTTTGTTCATCCTTCTTTTCTTGTTCTTTTTTATAGGCTTCTGTAGATCGTGAATCACCATCTCTAAAGTTTTTGTTTCCAGAATTTTTAAACTTTCCATTAGTCTCAAATCCGAAACTATCCTTGTCGGCCTCATCATCCATACTAATAAGGTTTAGTATTCCTGATTCTGCTCTAGGTTGAGAAACTTGTTCGGCAACAACTACAACTTCATCTAATAGGTCTCCGTCTTCATAAAGTGTAATGGTGAAGTAATTGTCTTCTGAAATTTTTATGTTTAACGATTTATAACCTATGTATGTAATAACTAATACATCACCTTTTTTAGCTTTAAGCGAGAAGTTACCGTCGAAATCTGTAGTAGTTCCTGTTGAGGTACCTTTTATCAAAATATTTGCTGCAAGTAAAGGAACCCCGTCATTATCATATACGATACCTTTGATGATTCCTTTTTTCTGACTCTTAATTGTTTTGCTCGTATAAGTCGACGGAATTGAATGTTTAAGGCGTTTTAGGTATTGTTGTCTGCCATAGTAGTAATGACTAAAATAGAGTCCGAAAAAATTCAATCTATCATAATTTTGAACGTGATAACTACCAATGTCTCTTTTTAGGTTTTCAACTCTAAACTGCTGAACGCTAAAACTTCGGCCATAATTTGGTCTAAATGAAGAATAATAAGTCCTATTACTTATTGGATTAAAATGCCATTGATGTGCTTTAAACTGATCTAAAGACATATCATACATGCTAGCTAATAACTCTGCCGCGACTTTATCTCCCTTCGGTCCTTTAATTTTAAAACGCCATGTTTCATCAACTCCTGGTTGTAGTTTATCTCTAAATGTTAACGTTTCGATATCTAGATCTGTTTTTGGGTAAGGCACAGAAATAGTTAAGGTACTTTGAGCATGCGTATTTTGAAACGCATAGGTATAATGAATAGCAAAACCTCCTAAGTCATTACGAGTTACAGGAATGTTTATGGTTTTCTTATCATTATTTAAATGAATGATTTGTGTATCAATAATTTCATGATCTTTTTCAATATCAACAGTAACATAAATATTGGCAGAAGACCCTAAAGTAAGCTCGACAGTGTCATTGATTTTATACGAACTTTTATTAGTACTTACACTAAAAAGTTGATGGTCGGCAAGATGTTTATCATTATCACTATACAGTGAAAATCGGGCTTCATCTTTTATGTTTTGCCCAAAACGATCTTTACTTTCTAGAATGACAAGGTATTTGCCAGATTTCCAGCGTTTAATGCGGCCTAATTCTAAGGCTTTCGATTTTTCCGTGTCAAACGCTTTAGAGTAAACCATTTCACCCTTTTCCCAAAACAAAACATTATGCTCGTTAGAAAAGGCTTCATTAGGAAATAAGGTTTTAAATTCTTCTTTTGTAAACTGAACATAATCTGGCGCAGGCCATGGTCGTGTTCTTAAAACAGAATTTGGAGCTTTAAGTTTATATATCTTAACAGACCCTGTGGCAGGTGCAAATTCACCATTTAAATTTCTAGTATCGATATTTATTTGGTTCTTTTTATCGTTTTTATCCAAACGATCCGTTACAGTAACGGAAGCCACAAGCCCATGATAACCTACCTTTACAGTAGTTGTAGTGCTTCTTGTTTCACCATTAATATCTGTGATGTCGGCAATGACTTCATAATTAAAAATAGGCTGTGATGCCTTATCTACACTTTCATCTGGAATGGCTTTAAATTTAATCTCAAAGTTTCCAGAAGCATCTGTCGTGGTTTCTCCGTGAGTGATTTCTTGAGGTTCACTATTAAAATAAGGCCTGTACCAATAGTACCAGTTTGGATAACGTACCTTTCGATGAACACGATATACTACTTTAGCATCGGTTATATTACTTCCTGCGTAGGCAAGTGCGTTTCCGTTAACGCTAATGGTATCATTTATTTTGTAAGTTTTAGAAACAGGTTTGAAAGTCGCTTCAAATTTTGGACGCTTATATTCTTCAACAGAAAAAGAATGATAAACGTTTAAGTTATTTCCGCCTGTAAGGCGCAACGAAAAATGACCTGTTAGTCCTGTGTTGGGAAGAATAAATTCTCCTGATACCGAACCAAAATCATTTGTTGTTAGTTCTAGTTTTTTGACTTCCTCTCCATTAGTGTTGTATAAGGTTACGTTAACAGCTTGATCCTTGGTAACCATAGATTTGTTATCTCTAGTTACCATGGTTATGCCTTTAAAATAGAGGGTTTGACCTGGCCTATAGATACTTCGATCAGTAAATAGAAACCCCTTATAGGCTTGATTTTTAGATGGCCTATTATTGTAATAGCGATTTACATACAGGTTTTCAAAGTATGCTATATCATCCTGAGATTCAATTTTGAGTTTAATACTATTTCTCCTGTAAACTTTTCTTTTGATATGAAATTCTCCTTTAGCGTCGGTCGTATACGTATTGGTTTTATGATCACCTTGATAATCCTTAATATAGGAGTAAGTGATTTTGGCATTAGCTATAGGGTTTCCATTTGCTCTATTAATGACCTGATAGGTAGTAACTTCTTTTTGCTCTTTTTGGATATAAGCTATGTTAGTCGCCTGTATTTCTTTAAAAGCATATGTATTGTTACTATTTTGGACTTTACCAAAAATAAAATAACGACCGTTTTTAAGTTTTGGTACAGCTATTTCTGTACTATGTGTTTGGTAATCATTTTCGTCTTTGAGTTTTGCCGTCCAACTATGGATTGCGTGCATTCTATTAAGAATATCAAACTGCATGTCTTTACGATGACTATAAATAATCTTTATATCTTCAGGATCACTAATAACTCCAATCTTGAAATCGATATCGGCTATGTTTTTATAACGAATTAAGGCCAATGAGTGGGTCTCAATAGGTACAAAGTTTTCAGTTGTTATTTGCAAAGACTGCGCTAAAATTTGGTTTTTAAGCACTTCACATTTTTGAGCTCCTTTACTGCCTGGGAAACCTTTAATAGCAGATTCACACAATTCTAATGCTTGTTTAAATTTCCAACGAAAATTGTTATCCTCTTTTTTTGGATCATACTGATGACCTTGTTCAACATAAATTTTAGCAATTTCAAAATCATATAATGCGGCTACATCGGATTTAACCTTATGCCAATGCGCACTCTCGTCTTTTAAAACCTTTAATAGTATGTCTTGTTTATCATCGAAAGTGGCATTTTGATACGTAAAAAACAAACGTTCTACATCAACATCAACCAAAGCCTTTGGGGAGGCATCAGACCTATGGAATTTCAATAAATCTTGATAAATTTTTAGTGCGTTTAACTGGAGAGATGTCGAATCCTTAGCATCTAATTTTAAGGTAATAAATGATTTATAAGGACTTAGTAACTCTGGGTTGTCAATTTCAAATTTATATGCAGGTTTTGCAATATTGGTTTCGTCTGTTTTATAAAATGCAAGGGCGTTATGAGCTAAAAGATCAAAAAGTGTAGGTCTATATAATTTAGAATCTGGTTCACTCACCAAAATAGCTTCGTAATCTTTTAAAGGCGTTTGTTGAAGTATCAATCCGTTTTGTAAAGACTGCTGATAATTAGAATGGATATCATCAAATAGGGTTTGAAGGTCCCAAGTTCTAAAGTCGGTTTCATCAACTTTCTCGCTTGTTTTTGTTCGATTATAAAATTTCCACCTATTTTGATTAAAATATTGCCAGTACAGTGTAGCCAGCATATTTTGTAGCACATTTTTAGTTGGAGCTTCACTTTTTGAAATAACAGTTTTAAACTCGTTGATAATATTAAATTGCGCGTCTTCTTCAAGAATTAGTGCATATTTACTTCTGAAAAGTAAAGTCTTAATTTCTTGAGGTGTATTATGACTTGCTTTTGCTTTCTTTTCGATTGATTCGACAACTTTTAGAGCTGATTTTGGTAACCCCTTTCTTTCGAAATCGCTAACTTCTTTCCAGAGCTTATTATAGTCTTCAGGAGATTGAGCATTTGAGAAATTGGCAAAAAGGAGTATCATTAATAGGCTTATAAATGGTTTCATTTGTTTCAATTGTTTCTGTGCAAACTAAAGTTTAAAAACTTACTGTAAAACAACAAATTAGGTATTACCTCGTTTGGTTGAGTGAAGTTATGAATTTTAGCCGTAAACGCATTATATTTACAACTTGAAAATCAAAAACAATACCATTTCTAAAATTATAAATTATTGGTATGCATTTTGTTTAAAGAGACGTATGAAATATTTATATATTTTTCTGTTAGTTCCAATATTAAGTTTTGGCCAAGCATCAACATTAAATAATGCTAGGACACTTCTTGATGCCAAAAAATTTGAAAAAGCAGAGCAGTTACTTTCAACGTATGTAAAAGCACATCAAAATGACAAAGAAGGGCTTGAGTTATTAGGAGATGCTTATGGTCATCAGAAAAAATGGGACGAAGCAGCTACACACTATAAAAAATTAACAAAGCTCGAGTCTAGCAATGCAAACTTTCATTATAAATATGGAGGAGCATTAGGAATGAAGGCCCTGAGTGTAAGTAAAATAAAGGCATTAGGGATTATTGGAGATGTTAAATCAGCTTTTTTAAAAGCGGCAGAGTTAGATCCAAAACATATTGATACACGCTGGGCGCTGGTTGAACTTTATATGCAATTACCTGGTATAATTGGTGGAAGTAAGAGCAAATCTCTAAAATATGCGAAAGAATTAGAAGCCTTGTCTAAGGTAGACGGGTATTTAGCTAAAGGTTATATATATGAGTATGATGATGAGCCAGAATTAGCCGAGAAATATTATAAATTGGCTATTAATGTAGGAGGTTCTCTAACCTGCTATGATAAACTTACCAAACTCTATGAAAAAGAGAACCAGCCTGAAAAAGCTATTGCTAATTTAGAATCTTCTGGTAAAAAACATCAACGTAATGCCATGCATTATCAAATTGGAAAAGTCTGTGCAGAATATAATATTCAACTCGATAAAGGAAGAAACTGCCTGCTAACTTATATTGAAAATTATTCGGCAAAAGATGGTGTGCCAAAGGCATGGGCTTACTATCGATTGGCCCAAATCTACAAGAACAAAGGTCAAAAGAAAGAAGCACTAAAATGGATTGATAAAGCCATGTTGAGTTTGCCAAAGATCAAAGTTTTTAAAAAGGAAAAGCAAAAGATTCAAAAGCTATAATTTCTGTATAAAATCTTCTGAGATAGTTCGTTCATTTTAACGCTTCAATTAGTATATTTGAAGGTCTAAAATTCAGTAAATGAACGTACATTTTATAGCTATTGGAGGTAGTGCAATGCACAACTTGGCTTTGGCTCTGCACAATAAAGGATATCAGGTATCGGGAAGTGATGATACTATTTTTGAACCTTCAAAATCAAGATTAGATGCTAAGGGATTGCTACCAGAATCTTTTGGTTGGTTTCCAGAAAAAATCACATCTCATTTAGACGCTATTGTTTTAGGAATGCATGCTAAGGCTGATAACCCAGAATTATTAAAAGCGCAAGAGCTCAATTTGAAAATATACAGTTACCCTGAATTTTTGTTTGAGCAATCTAAAAACAAAACACGTGTTGTGATTGGAGGGAGTCATGGGAAGACAACGATTACTTCCATGATTTTACATGTTATGCATTATCATGATAGAGATGTCGATTACATGGTTGGAGCGCAACTTGAAGGTTTTGATGTCATGGTAAAATTAACCGAAGACAATGATTTTATAGTGCTAGAAGGTGACGAGTACTTGAGCTCTCCAATAGATAGACGACCTAAATTCCATTTATACAAACCCAATATTGCCTTATTGAGTGGGATTGCGTGGGACCATATCAATGTGTTCCCAACGTATGATAATTATGTAGAACAGTTTTCAATTTTTGTAGATTCGATTGTTGAAGGTGGCAGCATCAACTATAACGAAGAAGATGAAGCAGTAAAACATGTTGTTGAGGCTAGCGAAAATACCATAAGAAAACTGGCTTATCATACGCCTGAGTATCGTGTTGAAAATGGGCAAACATTGCTTGCTACGCCAGAAGGTGATTTACCTATTGAAGTCTTTGGAAAGCATAACCTCAATAATTTGGCAGGTGCCAAATGGATTTGTCAGCATATGGGCATTGATGAAGATGATTTTTATGAGGCTATTTCAACATTTAAAGGCGCCAGTAAGCGACTGGAGAAAATTGCTGAAAGTTCTAAAAGCGTTGCTTACAAGGATTTTGCCCACTCGCCAAGTAAAGTTGAAGCCACAACAAATGCTGTAAAAGAGCAATATCAAAATAGAACTTTAGTGGCATGCCTAGAGCTACATACTTACAGCAGTTTGAATGCCGAGTTTTTAAAAGAGTATAAAGGTGCTTTAGATGCCGCCGATATTGCTGTTGTGTTTTATTCTCCGCATGCTGTAGAAATCAAGCAATTAGATGAGGTCACACACGACCAAATAGCTAATGCTTTTCAGCGAGATGATCTCATTATTTATACCAATCCAGACGATTTTAAGTCGTATCTCTTTTCTCAAGATTTTGATGATAAAGCATTATTGCTCATGAGTTCTGGAAATTACGGAGGCCTAGATTTTGACGAGGTGAAAGGACTTATTGTTTAAAATCTCGATCAAGATTCAATGTATTAGCGTATTAATTATTGTAACGTTTTGATTCAGGATTGTACTTATAATTATAAGCACGATTTATGAAATTCAACCGACGATTTTATGATGATCATATTAATCTTAGACAAATGTCTAAGCGTAGATTATTGGTTGCTATATTTATCGGACTTGCCTCTGGCGTTGTCATCTATAGTTTTTCTTATATCATACGTGAAGTGTCTAGAGTGATATCTTTTAGCTACGATCTCTACCCAAATATTCTAAATGAAACAGACAGGAATTTTTATAATTTATTCTTTGCCGGCTTATCGCTTATTTTGGGTAATTCAATAGCTCTAAGTTTTATATTTAGTCGACCTCAAAAATTGATGTCGAGGCGAGGTTTTAAACGAAAACGAATTGTAAACGAACAAATCTTCTTAGGCTTTAATTTTGCACATTGGTTTGCAAAATTGGGGTTCATGTTTGGAGCATTTGCAATATGCTGTGTAGAATATCCCATTTGGTCAGATTCTAGATATATAATAGCTGGGATTTTAATTATTGCTTTATACCTCGAATCATGGAAAACCTTAAATAAGGTTTTGAAAAGAAGAAAGTGGAAATTTATGTTAGTACACGCCATAGTACTTTGTCTACTTTCATTAGGGTTGAGTAGAGTTAATTTGACTAATTATAAAGCCATAGATCAAATAGCCTTAGAAGCTAATCCTGTTGTAGATCTGCCAACGTCATTTTATTATCGTGATACGCAATGGAGATATCCTCAAATTGATTTTAAGGTGATAAAGAATAATGATGGAAAAATCGTTATAAAAAATGAAGAAGGTAATACCATCGAAATGCACAAAATCCCTAGTGAAATTGCAAGAAAAAGTTTATGGTTTAGGGAAGAATTACGAGACTATTTAGAGATTAGACTGTCTATAGACAAGACCATAAAACTCAATTATGTTAAACAAATAGAGGCAAACTTATACGCTTCGGGGTATTATATGGTGGGCTATGTTGTTTATAATGAGAACCCCTATACAAGAAATTACAATCAGCAGAGTTTTAGAAATTTTATAACAAATCATGTGCTTCAATTTAGACCAGGAGATGCTTCATCTTATCCACCAATTCCTGAGCCGTTTCTGAATAATAGGTCATTTAAAGATAGTTTGAATGTCCACGTTGGAAATGAGATTGTAATAGATAGTCTTGTAGTTCCTCACGCTATGTTGATTAGAAAATTTAAAAATTATATTTCCAAAGAGACTGTTGTTAATTATATCATTTCAGAAGAAACGACATATCAAGAGTATATTACAGCGCTGTCTGCTCAATTTAGGGCAGCTCACGATTTACGAGAAAAAGAGCAAACTGTATTTGATGAATTTAAAAGCAGCGAGGCTTATATTGATGAACGGGAAGAGCTTAGATATAAGTACCCAATAAATACGATTGATACTTATAAAAGAAATAATTTATAGGATTGTAATAAACTAAATTTTATAGCGTTATTCTTACAACAACCAAACCAACTCATTCTATACTACACTTTTACGTTTACTAATTATTAACCAAAACCATTAATTATTATGAAACGTATTCTTTTCTGCATATGCTTTACCGCATGCCTTTTTTCTTGTTCGAACGATGCTACAACCACTCCTGAAATTCAAGAGGACAATTTTTATGCTTTAACGGTTGGCAATTCATGGGTTTATAAGAATTACAGGTATAACCCTCAAACCGAAGTTTATGATGATACAGGAGTTATTGATTCTGTTAGTATTGTTGCTACCGAAGATATTTCAGGAAACACATATTTCAAGTTTAGAAGACTAACAACAGGAAATGAAGAAGGCATTACCTTTTGTAATGCAAACGGAGAACATTTTGAGTATTTAAGAGAAACCAATGGCAATTTAGTAACGAGTGTGGGCGATGTAAAGTTCACGAATAATGATTTTTCAGTTAGGGTTTTGAGCGAAAACAATTGGGGAAATATCGTAGAGCAACTAGCTGAAGGGGAAAGCACTTTAGATGTTGAAGCGGGAACATTTACTTGCGTTAATTCTCAACGTTATGCCATATTACCAGATGGCAATAACTCTCCAGCGGTAGATTATTTTTATTATGCAGATGGTTTCGGTTTAATCTATGACACATCATCTTTTGTAAGTAGTGATATACCATCAGTTATAAGACGTTTAGATAGCTATTCTATTGCAGAGTAGTATAGCTTAGTAGAAAAAAAAAAGCCACGATTTAAGTCGTGGCTTTTTTTTATTGATATATAGCTTTTAATTTACAGTAAGATCAATTTCTCTTACGGTTGAAGCATTGTCTTCATTGATATTAAATATTTCTGTTCTAACCACAACATTATCAATAGAAATAGTTAGCACAGCTGTATAGTCTGTCCAACTAGTACCACCTCCAGAAGAGGCACTGTACGTTCCGTTTTCTAGAAATGTTAATTTAAAATAGATACCGCTTTCTAACTCCACTTGAGCATAGGTGCGACTATATGGTAAATTTTCTACCTCTTCGGTTTCTGTATCATTATTAATAGTTGTCGTGATAATACCCTCAGTATTTCTTGTTGTTGTTACTTCAAATTTAATATTTGAAATCGTTGGTCCATCTGGTTCTGCACCAGAGTCACTATCATCTGGAAGGCATGAGTAAGTAATGCTACACACAAATAGCATTAGTAATAAAATCTTTTTCATTGTTCTTGAGTTTGCTTTTGTTTTAAATATAAAACGAAATTCGGACATTTTTATGATATAGCAAATTTATCTGATGTGAAATTAACATTTCAACTAGAAACCGAGATGGTGGTTTTAATCCTGCTAAAGCCTATTTTCTAAAACAATTTGAGGTTTGTGTATTGACCCATTTGGGCAGATTTGTTTTGGGTCTAGGCGTTTAAAATACGTTGTCTAAAAACTGTTTAATACTCTCTTGGTTTGCTCTTATAAGCTCCTCACGAGCATAAGTGGTATCACTAGGTTTTTTTATCTTGCGACAGCTTAAATTTTCCTTCCCAATGCGTAATGCTAATCTCAAACATTTTGATGTAATCAAGATTACGATCTAGTCTCGGGTTATCTGGTTCTAACACATACTTATAATCTGGCGCCTCTAAAAATTCTGTCATTGAAATTAATGATTGTTTTAAAGCCTCTTTACTTTCAATAGCGTCAACATGTCCTTTGAGATGAACTTTTATGTAATTCCATGTAGGTAATTGAGTTGTTCCATAGACACTAGGTGAGATATAACATTCTGGCCCAGAAAATAAGAGCGTTACCTCATTACCGTTTTTTAACAAATTAGCCTGTGGATTATAGACGTCAATGTGACCAACCAGCTTTCCGTTTTTAAATATTAGGGGTAAATGTGTAATTAAAGGTTGGTTGTTTTCAACAGAAATTACAGTCGCAAGAGGATAGGTTTTTATAACCTCAATCAAGTGATTTTGGTCATTATCTTGATGATATTTAGGAGGATAATTCAATTTTCAAATGTTTTAGGTTTGTTCAAGTTATACACCAAACTGTCTAAAGTGATGATCTAAATGTTTGTATTGCATTTGTCCCCATTGCTCAGCTGTGAAGTAACCAAAGGCAGGATGTGGATTCCATTCGCTTTTAACACGTTGCGCATGAGTTTCATCGATGAGCTCTGCAAGTTTAGCTTTTTCATTAGCAAAATTTTTGTCCTCTGTAGGTTTTAAAAACTTGGCCGTAGGTAATCCTTTCCGCCATGGCTTGTCGTTGTAAAGTGATTTTTTAAAAAACATCTTGGCAAACCAACTGGGTTTCATTCCATAGTTGTTTTTTTCAAGCATAATATTAAAAGGACCTTGACAATGCCATGTCATTTGTGCAACATTCATTTTACCCCAATTGGCTTGAGAATTCTCATTGAGCTGTTCGAGTCTGTCCATAATTTCCTGATGTGCCTCAGTATTGAATATAGATTTCATAAAGTGTAGTATTTTTTCTATATAATGCATTATATTTATACTCTAGAAAGTTACAATATATCTTTATAAGATGACTCAAAAATATGGTTCATTTTCAATAAAAAATTGGTCACAGGATGATCAACCACGAGAAAAACTTAGAGATAAGGGGTTACCAGCCTTAAGCGATGCCGAATTGATTGCCATACTTATTGGTTCTGGAAATAGAGAAGAAAGCGCTGTTGATTTGTGTAAGCGAATCTTGAGTAGTGTTGATTATAACCTAAACGCCCTCGGAAAATTAACATTAAAACAATTAATGGCCTTTAAAGGTATTGGTGAGGCTAAAGCTATTTCAGTTGTTGCAGCCTTAGAATTAGGGAGACGTAGGAGAGGAGGTGAAGCCTTGTTGCAAAATAAAATCACTTCTAGTCACTCGGTCTTTGAATTGATGCAACCGATAATTGGAGAATTGCCTCATGAAGAATTTTGGATAATTTATCTCAATAATGCTAATAAAGTGATTCAAAAACAGCAATTGAGCAAAGGCGGCATAACAGGAACCTTGGTCGACGTACGTTTAGTAATGAAAACAGCCTTAGAGTCTGGTGCTGTTGGTTTAATACTAACGCATAATCACCCTTCTGGTAATTTAAAACCGAGCATAGCCGATAAAAATCTCACTCAAAAATTGAAGCTAGCCGCTCAAAGTTTAGATATTAAGGTCTTAGATCACTTAATTATCACAGAAAAAGCATATTTTAGTTTCGCAGATGAAAACCTGCTTTAAAACTAAAGAGACTATTGCTACTCGTTTATACTCATAAAATTACACCTCGACTCCGTTTTGCTTTTAAACACCTTTGTACAAGGGTTCTAGGTATACCTGTGTCATTTACAACAACCATTGAGGAGTTTATAGCGCACGATAGTTTAAAAATGTCTTATACAAGACAGCCATTGAGCCATGAGATTTTTATAAGAAATCACGAGTTGTTATTTGAACAAGGTTTGTCAGATATAGATATTAATGTTCAAGATTGGGACGATACCAAATGCTTTTTTTCAACAGGTGAAAAGAGTGCTTTACCGTTTGATATTTTTGCAGCGTCGTTTTATTTGTTAAGTCGTTATGAGGAATACCTTCCGCATGTTAAAGATGAATTTGGTCGATTTACGGCCACAGAAAGTATAGCGTATAAGGAAGATTTTTTGCATCAACCAGTAGTAGATATTTGGGCCTATAAGTTCAAAGCAATATTAGAACAGAAATTCGAAGACTTCAAATTTCCAGAGCGTACTTATAACATACAACCTGTTATAGACGTACCTATGGCGTACTACTTTAAACAGAAAGGATTAATGCGTACAGTTGGAGGTACAATTAATGATTTATTTAGATTCAAGTTAAGACGATTTTATCAACGATTTTTAGTACTGTTTGGCTTTCAACGAGATCCGTATGATACTTTTAAGTGGATTATAAATAAACAAAAACAGTGCGATTTTAAGTTTATTGTTTTTTTTCTAATTGGAGATTATTCTACTTTCGATAAGAACATAAATATTAATAAAAAGAAATTTGTGTCGCTTATCAAATCTATTACAGATTATTGTAAGGTTGGACTTAAGGCTTCTTATTTTTCATTAGATAGTATTGCCATTCTGAAAAAAGAAAAGAAGAAAATGGAGTTTGTTACAAACTATGAGTTAGATGCCACCCGAAATTCGTTTTCTAAAATCAATTTGCCTAACTCGTACCGCAACCTTATAGAGTTAGAGATAAAGAATGATTTCACCATGGGTTATCTCAATCATTTAGGTTTTAGAGCTGGCACCTGTACACCGTTTTTGTTTTATGATCTCGATTATGAAATGCGAACACCTTTGCTAATTCATTCATTTCATTGTTTAGACCACGCCTTGCTTAAATACCAATCGCAATTAGATAAAGCTCAAGAATTGCAGCGACTTATTGATACCGTTAAAGGAGTGAATGGAACATTTACACCAGTGTTTCATAATTATTGTTTTGGAAGCGATGTGAGGTGGAAAGGATTTAGACAATTATTTACTCAAATTTTAAAATCACGACATGAAAATTGAAGGGGTAAAACATATATTTTTTGACTTAGATCATACGCTTTGGGATTTTGATAAGAATTCGGCATTAACATTTAAAAAGATCTTTGAAATACATAAATTAGATATTAATGCAAGAGAATTTTTAACGGCTTATGAGCCCATTAACCTCAGTTATTGGAAACTTTATAGGGAAGAAAAAATTGATAAACGGAGCCTGAGATATAAACGATTAAAAGATTCATTTGATGCGGTAAATTATACTGTAACAGACGATGTTATTAATCAATTATCTGAAGATTATATTACATACCTAACTTCGTTTAATCACCTATTTGATGGTGCCATCTCTATTTTGGAGCATTTGCAAGAAAACTATCAATTGCACATTATTACCAATGGCTTCGAAGAGGCACAACAGAAAAAAATGGATAATGCCAATATTGCTAAATATTTTAAAACCATAACAAACTCTGAAAGAGCAGGTGTTAAGAAACCTAACCCTATCATTTTTAACCATGCCCTGAACTTAGCCAATGCAAAGCCTAATGAAAGTTTAATGATTGGAGATAACTATGAAGCTGACATTTTAGGAGCATTGGATGTGGGGTTAGATGTAATTTTATACAATTATCACGACTATAAAACTATAGATCATATTAAACAGGTAAAACGACTTGAAGATTTAAAAAAGTATTTGTGATATACTTAACTGTCGGGATTTTCGTTTAAGTACTAAGCCTAAGTCATTATGAAAAAGCCTAAGTTCTTATTGTTAGTTACTATAATAGCAAGTATTCTTCTATGCTCTTCTTGCGTGAGTGATGTAGATTTTGACCAAGCTGAGAACATCTTACCGACTCCAGTTTTTGAAGCCAGTTTAATTTTTTCTAACCTCGAAGGGCCTAGCTTTGTTGATGATGTTACTCAAGATGAGGTCTTAATTTTAACAGATACAACACGACTTGAATATATCAATTCAGACTTTTTTGTTGATCAACTCGCCAAAACTGAATTAACCTTTGAATTTACCAATAGCATAGATCGAAATTTTAATATCGATTTAGTTTTTGTTACTGATGCCGATGAACAGCGCTATTTAGCTCAAATTGATGTGCCTTCTGGTCAATATGACGCACCTATAGAGGTAACTTCTAGTTTTTTAATCGAAGAACCAGAACTCAGTACTTTTGAAGAAGCTACAAAGTTAATCTACAGGATAACATTGCCAGCAAGTACCAATCCCATTGATGCTACAACTTTAGGATCATTGAAATTGGAATCTAAGGCCACTTTTTATTTCGAATTATAAATGAATGCGTCTAAAAATAACCTACATAGCATTATTGCTTTCAGTATTGGCAATTGGCCAGAACAAAGAGCTATTGTATGATTTTAATGACCTGCCTCAAACGTTAAATCAAAATCCAGGTGCTCTCGTATCTTTTGACAAGCACTTTGGAATCCCTTTATTATCACAATTTCACTTAAATGTTGGTAGCTCAGGTATTTCGGCTTATGATATTTTTAAAGACGATGGTGTAAATATTAATACGAAAATTAGAAACGCCATTTTTTTTCTCTCTAAAAGAGATTATTTTACACTTAACCAGCAGTTAGAGGTTATTAATGGTGGATGGAGAAAAAATGAAACCACATATTTTTCATATGGTATATATGAGGAGGCCGATATCATTGCATATTTCCCTAAAGATCTTGCAATTTTACTTTGGGATGGAAATGCAGATTATATTGGACAATCATTTTCCTTAGGAGATGTGAGTTTTAAAGGGGAGGTTTTATCTGTGTTTCATTTTGGAATCAACAAGCAAGTAAGCAAAAAATTAACCATTGGAGCCAGAGCAAAGTTGTATTCAAGTATTGCAAATGTAAACAGTACAAATAACTCTGGAACATTTACAACGCGTCCAAGTACAACAGGCGATAATGTATATGAACACGTGTTTCAGTTTTTGGATGGAAAAGCGCAGACCTCAGGAATTGCTTCCCTCTTGGCTGATGATAATTCTGATATTAAAGAGGATATAAAAACGCTTAGAAAACGCGTTTTTCTAGGTGGTAATTTAGGCTTAGGTGTTGATGTAGGGTTTACATATCAACCCAAAGAACAACATGTCATTACTGGTAGCTTGTTAGATCTAGGTGCTGTTTTTCATACTAAAGATGTCGAAACGTATCATCTCAATGGAAGTTATACAACAGAAGGAGTTGAGCTCGTGTTTCCGCCTTTAATTAATGCCGAAGGAACAACGCCATATTGGCAAAATTTGGAAGATGAGTTTGACGAAAATATAAAAATAGATACACTAAAAGGTAATTATGTAACATGGCGTTCAACAAAATTCAATGCATCTTATCGTTATAATTTTGGAAAGGAGAATGGGGAAGATTGTGATTGTTACGCAGGGAAAAAGCCTTATCAAAATGCCGTAGGTTTGCAATTATTTTCAATATTTAGACCAAGGCAACCTCAGTTTGCGGCTACAGCATTTTACTACCGCAGGTTATTTGATTTTTTAAGACTTAAACTCACCTATACAGTGGATGATTTTTCTTACCATAACATAGGTTTAGGAGCTTCTTTTCATATCGGTAGTTTTAATATGTACTTCATGGGTAATAATTTATCCGAATTGCAAAATATTTCTAGAGCACAAAGTGTATCTTTACAATTCGGAATAAACCTAATTTTTGATTCAGATGAATAGAATACTTTTTTTTATTGCCTTTAGCTTTATATTTCAGTTTGGTACTTACGCTCAAGATGCGATTAATAACTATAAATATATTATTGTTCCTACACAGTATGATTTTCAAAAATCTGAAGATCAATATCAATTGAACTCCTTAACCAAATTTTTGTTTAACAAACATGGTTATCAAGCATATTTGCAAAGTGATGAGTTTCCTAGTGATTTAGGAGCAGACAACTGTATGGCACTCAAAGCTATTTTAAAGGATGTAAAAGGTGGGTTTCTAGTAACTAAAATTCAGATCGATTTGGTGGATTGTAAAAATAACACCGTTGCAACATCTGTAATAGGTATTACTAAAATTAAGAACTATAAAAAAGCGTATACTAAGGCTACTAGAGATGCTTTTATTACGTATCAAGACTTTGATTATAAGTATAACGGAAGTTCAGAAAGCAAAACAACTAACGTTGAAGCTGTGAAAGAAAAAGCGGCCGAAACTAAAGTTGATAGTAAAGAAACACTTGAAGTCGTAGAATCTGAAATCAAAGCAGCTGATGAGAAGGTTAAAATTCCTGATGAAATTGAAATCATCGAAGAGGAGGAGGAGCCTGTTATTACTTCCGAAGTGGTGGATAAAAAAGACATATTATATGCGCAACCTATTGACAATGGATTTCAAATTGTAGATACAGAGCCTAAGAAGGTCATGATGTTATTGTACTCTGGTTCTCCCGATATGTATATTGTTCAGGGCAAAGATGCTGTTGTTTATAGAAATGAAAGCGGATGGGTTTATGCCGAAAATGATGGAAACCGTCTTCGTGTTAAAAAAATTAATCTGAAATTTTAATAATCATATTTACCTCTCCACCGCGATTTTAAAAATTCGCGTTGGGCATTTTCTCGCGCGTTGTTTCCAGGCTTATAGAGCGTTGTGTTTTTAATTTCTTCTGGTAAAAATTCATGCGGAACAAAGTTGTTCTCGTATTTATGTGCGTATTGATAATTATCTCCATAACCCAATTCTTTCATCAATTTTGTAGGTGCATTTCTAATAGATAATGGTACAGAGAGGTCACCAGTTTCTTTTACCAATTGTTGGGCTTTTCCAATCGCTTCATAGGCTGCATTACTCTTAGGAGATGTAGCGAGATAGGTTGTACACTGACTTAAGATAATCCGAGACTCTGGGTAACCAATAACAGAAACAGCCTGAAATGCGTTATTAGCTATAACCAAAGCTGTAGGGTTAGCATTACCAATGTCTTCACTCGCCAAGATAAGTAATCGTCGTGCTATAAACTTAACATCTTCACCACCTTCTATCATGCGAGCTAACCAATACACAGCGGCATTTGGATCACTACCTCGTATAGATTTTATAAATGCCGAAATAATATCATAATGTTGGTCGCCTGTTTTGTCATAACGTACAGTATTGCTTTGTACGCGTTTAGAAACGACATCATTTGTAATGACAATGGCCTCTTTTTCATCAAAAGAAGTAACAATAAGCTCAAAAATATTTAATAGTTTTCTAGCATCGCCGCCAGATAGTCTTATTAAGGCTTCGGTTTCTTTAAGCGTAATATTTCGTTTTGATAAAAGATTATCTTCTTTCAGTGCACGATGCAATAAGGCTTCTAGATCACTTTTTTCGAAAGAGTTTAAAATATAAACCTGACATCGCGATAATAGGGCAGGAATAACTTCAAAACTTGGATTTTCAGTTGTAGCACCAATTAAAGTCACCCAGCCTTTTTCTACTGCTTGTAATAAAGAATCTTGCTGCGACTTACTAAAACGATGGATTTCATCAATAAATAAAATGGGATTCTTGGTAGTAAACAAACCACCACTTTGCTTGGCTTTGTCTATAACCTCTCTAATATCTTTAACACCTGAGTTGATGGCACTTAAAGTATAAAAAGGACGTTGAGATTCATTAGCAACGATATTGGCAAGTGTTGTTTTTCCCGTCCCTGGAGGTCCCCAGAAAATCATTGATGCAATAACACCTTGATTTAATTGTTGGGTTAAAACGCCAGTTTTGCCAACTAAATGCGACTGACTTAAATAATCATCAAGAGTTTGTGGCCTTAATCGTTCTGCTAGAGGTTCATTCATAATGTAAAATTACAAAAAACAGAGGTGACAATATTTCATAGTTTTAATAAATGGACAGTATTTTGATATTAAAGTTTTAAATTAGATCATGGCTATGAGTAATAACCAACAACATTTTAAATATTCTACGGGAGTTATTGCCTATCCTATTGCTTTCGTGCTTTCCATTTGGATCGTATTTTGGTTGCAAGTCCGCTTTTTTCCATCTATTAAACGCATGGGAGTTTACCCTCAAGAATTAGAAGGTTTGCTAGGCATTTTTACAAGTCCGTTTATTCATGCAGATATAGAGCATCTGTATCATAATAGTATTCCATTGTTTATCTTGTCTGTAGCCTTATTTTACTTCTATAGGAAGATATCATGGAAAGTCTTGTTTTTTGGCATTGTACTTTCTGGGTTGTTTACGTGGGTTATTGGTAGACCAGCAAACCATATTGGGGCAAGTGGATTGGTGTATGTGCTAGTAAGTTTTATTTTTTTTAAAGGCATATTTGCAAGACACTTTAGACTTGTTGCCTTATCTCTTATTATCATTTTTCTCTACGGAAGTATGATTTGGTACGCATTTCCTGTAAAAGATGGTATGTCATGGGAAGGACATCTTGGAGGTCTTATTTCAGGTTTCATTTTTGCCGTTATTTTTAGAAAAGCTATTGCTAAGCCTGAACGTTACGTTTGGCAACAACCAGATTATAATGAAGAGGATGATCCCTTTTTGAAACATTTCGATGAAAACGGAAACTTTATTGAAAATTTAGAGCCAGAAGTAGAGGAGGAGGCTATTTCCGAAGAAAACGAGAAGCCATCGATTACGTATACATTTAAAAAGAATAACGATTAAAGACGTTGTCTAACGGCCTCGTATAAAAATGCACCACAAGCTACAGAAACATTTAGCGACTCAATATCACCTAAAAGTGGAAGTTTCGCTTTATCATCTGCTATTTTAAGCACTGAAGGATTAATGCCTCTACCCTCAGACCCCATAATAATTGCACAAGGTTCTTTAAATGAAACGTCATAAATTGTATGATCTGTCTTTTCGGTAGCAGCAATAACTTTAATACCACTGGCTTGCATATAAAATACGGCATCTTTAATATGGTCTACCTTACAAATAGGCATTTTGAAAAGCGCACCAGCACTGGTTTTGATGGCGTCTCCGTTTACGGGAGCACCACCTTTCTTTTGAATGATTATACCAGAAACACCTGTGCATTCGGCGGTACGAACAATAGCACCAAAATTACGAACGTCACTAAGTTGATCCAATAATAAAAAGAGTGGCGTTTTTCCAGATTCGATAACGTTCATTACTAAATTTTCAATATCATAAAATGAAATAGGAGCAATTTGAGCAATAACACCTTGATGATTTTTTTTAGATAAACGATTGAGCTTTTCAACTGGAACGTAAGAACTATTTAAACGCTCCTTTTTTAACAGTTGTTCTAGCTCTGTAAATAACTCACCTCGTAATCCTTTTTGTAAAAAAATTTTATCAATATTTTCTCCAGACTTTATGGCCTCAATTACAGCACGTATACCAAAAATGGTGGTTTCTTTTTCCATGGTTCAAAGGTATAAAAAAACCACTCTAAAAATAGAATGGTTTTTAATATATGTAAAGCAAGTTTATTGCTTTATTATTTTTTTACTGATACTATTATTGCCAGAATATAATCGAACGAAATATATTCCAGAATTAAAATTTGAAAGGTTCATAGTATCAACATCGTTTACTTCGTGTACTTTTTTACCTAAAACCGAATAGAGTTCAATTTTATCTATATTGCTAGTTGATGTTACATTGATGTAATCTGTTGCTGGATTAGGATGTATTGATATTTCAGTAATTTCAAAATCATCTACACTTAAATTGAAACAAGCCGTAAGATCTGGGTTTTGTTCTAATGGAGCTCCAGGTGTTAGGTCTCTACCAACAAATGCAGGGTAATCAGGAGCATATTTAATAGCTCTAAAAACAAGCCCGTTAACTGGTGGTGCCTCACCTTGAATATATGATGTTCCGTCGGCATTGCTTATTGGGTTTTGATATTCCCATACAATCGTATCACTCGCATCAATTTCAAAAATTTCTCCAGTTCGACCTTCACAAATAAGTGTGTTTCCGTTAGGCAGTCGTTGTGCACTACTCACAATTGCAGAATAAAAATCAGAATCTGCGGTAGGATCGGCTGGTAAATCGGAATATGTATAATCTGCTGCTAATGGCCCATAAGCTGTATCTGGCGTGTAAGAATAGATACCAGTGTCAGAAACAGGAGGATCTATAATTAAAACTTCAGAGAAATTAGGTTCTCTTCCATTGCCATTATTAAACAAAATTATTTTCCCTTCATCGGTTAGGCCATCTGCAATATAATGCGGATAATGCTGTCCGTATAATATACGATCTGTAGCCGTTCCTTGTTGGTACGATTGAGGGTTTCCCCATCGATATACGAAATCTCCACCTCTTCCTGAATTTCCTCCTGAACTTGTGGCAGCCTCTGCTGTCGTTGTAGAATGATCTATAATTAAAACTTCACTGAGGTTTCTAGAACTAATTACAATTTGATCGAAATTTTCATAATACTGAATAGAATTAAAATGTAACCAATTTTCACCACCAGAACCTCCATTTAAAAAGTTGATATCCATTTTTCCAGGGTTGGCTGAAACATCCCCGAAATTAGCTTTTGTGTTATCAAAATCTTGAATTAAGTGATCTTTTATATTCCATTCCCAAACCACATTCGCCTGATTGGTACCAACAGGTTCCACTTCAAAAATTTCCTCCATGTAGAGGCGTGTGTCAGCTAATAAAGCAGGGTTTCTTCCTTCGTCAATAGCTTCGGTATCTGTAATTGTTTTTACTGCAAGAATTAATACATTTCCGTTAGGCATAGGAAAGACATCATGATGTTGTCTAAATGTATTTGTATTATAGACATAAGACCATAGTAAATCTCCATCCCAATTATAGAGTTCTATAATACCACCTTGACCACCTAATGAAATATCACTAGAGCCATCTGCAAGCCGCCCAGCTCTGAGTAAATTTCCATTGGGTAATAAATATACGGCATTGCCAGGCAGGTAAGCGCTGGTCCATTCGTTAATGACTTCTCCACAATTATTTAATAAATACGATTTTGTATTTACGGTATAAAGGGTAAATGCTTCGAAAACATCTTCTGTAATAAATGTAGTTCCTAAAGTGTTTTGAGCAGATGAATTAAAATAAAAGAGTAAGGTAAGAGAGACGAGTAGTTTTCTTATCATAGCAATTGATTTGATAAACGGTTAGTGCTGTTTTTTTTGTAAACCTAACATTTAAAAGGCAAAAATAGTTAAGACAAGCCATATTTAACAAAAAAAAGCCACCTAAATTTAGGTGACTTTTTTTAATGTATAGATATATTAAATTATCTATTCTTTAATGCTCGTTTTTCGTTGATCGTCATTCTGTGATCAGAAAAACGTCCTTGAGCAATTTGCGTATCATTACTATCAGTAATTGTAAATGTATTTCCTGCTTTTTCTATAGTAAACGATGTAATTGCATTACCGTTCCCATCATTAAGTCCACCATCATTTAGTGGAAATAAAGACGATAAATCAACAGATTCTACAAATACACCTGCTTTCATAAAATCTATAGAAGCTGGAACATTGCTATTATCTGTAGCCGAGTTACCGTTGGCAGTCCAGAAACTTGCATCAATGATATAAGTACCATCAGCGTCAGAACCTAGAATAGTTAATTCTTCAGGACAGTCGTTATAACTAGTTTGAATATAAGCACCACCATAGATTAATTCTAAATCTAAGTCTAACCCATTATCTATATCACAAGGATCAGCACCGCTTTCGAGGTAATCTCCAGCCCAATTTAATCGAGCTACTAGGTCGTTTCCAACAAAGTCGTTAATAGTAATACTAATATCTTCTTCGATAGTTGCTTCCATTAAAGATGTAGCTGTTAATCTTAAATTAACTGTTGTTGCACCTTCAGGAATGAAATCTTGAATAGTTTCAATATTTAGCTCGATAGCTTCAGTAAAAGGAGGGAAGGATGCTACGTATCCTGTTCCGCCCAAATATCCATACTGGAACCAACCAGATTCAAACCATGTAGGATAAGGTACTTCAATAGATTCAAATTGAATTCTGTCTAAGAAACCGTTACCTGTAGTAGGATCCCCATCTGTAGGGTTTGCTGTCGGTACTGGATTTCCATCTGCGTCTAAAATATCAATCCTGATATCTATTTTTTCTGAAACTGGGTATTCTACGTCTATATTGAAGACTGCAGTTTCTCCTTCAGTTACTGTAACTGAATTGTTCGCCAATCTTAGTTCTGGTTTTCCTCTTCTAGGAATTGAATCATCATTTTCACATGAAAATGAGACAAGACCTAATAGAAATACAACAACTAAAGAGTAACTTATTTTTTTATGTATATTTTTCATGTTATTCAAAGTATTAAAGTGGTGTATAAACTGAAACTCCGTTTTCGCCATAGCCTTCGCAGAACCATGATATGGTGACAACACCTGTATCTGGATCAACAGAATTAACGCCTCCTTCTAAAGGAATAACTAATCCCCAAGGATCATTTTGGTCTACCCAAGATATTTCACCGCAATTTTCTGTAAAAACAACATCGAAGCTCGTTGGGCCTGTACCATAAGCATCTGCATATGGTCCTGAGCTATACAAACCGCTAGACATATCAAATACACGATACATACCATCACCTAAGGCCTCAATTTCTATATCGGTAGTTTGAGGATTGTAAGCTGGTAAGAAATCATGATATCCATATGTAGTTGTTACGCTGTACATACCTCCAATATCTGAAAAACAAATACCATTAATAGTAATTACTAATGTTCTAAATTCATCTGCAACTTCACCATTAGTAGCTGAAGTAATATTTAATATCAATGTTTTCGGATTGTCAACATCTATAACATCTGAGTAGAAATTGATATCCAGTTTTGCAAATTCTCTGTCTGCATCAATCGTTACTGACTGAGACGGGTTTACAAAATCAAAATCGGTTCCAGCAACGGCAGTTGAACTTTGATCGACTTCAAAGTTTACTGTAATACTTGGATTTGTTGAAAAATCATTTCCACCAAATAAAACAATATTTTCACTAAATAGATTTACTTGTCCGTCAGTTAAAAAAGCAGGACCAGCAGAGCTATTATTAAATCCAACAACAAAAGGTGTGTTGGAAAGGTCTTCCTCTATTTGAAGAGCATCGTCATCCACTAAACATGAAAATGTTAAAAGTGGAATTGCAAATAATAAAAGTTTAAATTTTTTCATCTTTCAATTTTTTTAGTTTACATCCCAGAAAATACTGGTATTAAATGCCGAAGCATTCGTTTGTCCATATTCAGAAACGTTAGCTGTATTACCTACATATTCTGAAGTAGGGTAGAGCATACGCTTAGGTTGAGTTGCTTGACTAGCAATATCTGGTAATGGCATATTACTTGGGTATCCGGTTCTGTTGAACTCGATCCAAGTTTCTAATCCGTTAGTACCACCAAGTGCAATCCATTTTTGAGTAACAATGGCCTCAACTTTATCGGCAGTACCATCCCATCCGATACCGTTAACATTATCAGAATCTGTTAAATAAGTTCCTAGGTTAGCACCTAATCTATTAAATGAAGCGGTAATGCCATCTTGAAATAATGATTTCGCACTTGCGCCTCCAGATAAGTAACCACGATGTGTAGCTTCTGCTTGCAAGAATAAAGATTCTGCAGCAGTCATAATAATACCATCTTGAACAGCAGAACTCAATAGACCTTGTCCTATTTTAGAAGGTTGCCCTTCACCACCTTGGGTGTTACCTTGAATAGTGGCTTGTCCACCTCTTACTTCGTAAAGTCTAGATAATCTAGCATCAGACACACCATTGGACGTTCCGTTTAATAATTCTACTAAGAAGGTTGTTGGTCCCGTAGCGGTATTACCAAACAATTCACTACCAGTTTGACCAAATTCACCAGGGTTAAATCCGTATGTTGCAGCGAATGGATTTGATTTACCGTTCTCATCTGTATAACCAGGATTTATAGTGATATCTTCACCTAATCCAATAAAGCCAGAACCGCCATTTAAACTAGCAAATTCTTCCTGAAGGTAAGATTGTGTTGCTCCATCTTGATCTGCAAGATTCATAAGACGTACTAGCAACCTTAATTTAACGGTATTACCAAAACGTTTCCATAGGTCCATGTTACCATTAAGCATAACATCATTACCGCCCATATTTACAACAGTAGACATATCGGTATTATCTATTTGGTTAATAGCGCTATCTATTTGATCTACTAAAGCTCTATAGACTTCTGCTTGAGCGTCATATTTCGGGAAAAGATTTGCTCCACGTTTATGAGCTTCAGAATACGGAATATCACCATAGGTGTCAACTAAATATTGAAAGTAAAACGACTTTAATATTTTCGCAGCTGCTTGGTAGTAATCATAATTGGTTTCACCTTCGTAATCAATAATGTTAGAAAGGTTTCCAGTTCTAATGTATAGACCATCCCAAATATCATCGTAAAAATCTGCTGTTACTTGTTGAGAAAATTCAACGAAGTATGGCGCTTGTATTTGTTGTGCATTTCCTGACCAAGTAGCAATCATAGTATTCCCTAATTGGTTCATACGCGACATCAATAAAGCCGATGGCCTCACTTGCGCACCAGGCATTACTACCTCAGGTAATAATTCATCTACAATAACACCGTTTGGATTCTCATTGACTGATACATTTTCACAAGATTGTGTTAGCATTCCAAATGCCAATAACAATCCGAAGAGTTTTATATATGTTTTCATAGTTATCAGTGTTTAAAATGTTAAGTTAATATTCATAGCATAAAATTTTGTTGGAGGTGTTTGTCCAAAACCTCCTAGTCCTTGTCCAATTTCTGGATCATTATAGCGTCTGTTTTCTCTAGGTAAAACATTTACTAAGTTTCTTCCACTAACTCCTAATGATAAACCTTGAATAAAGGTCTTTTCAAGATACTTTGCAGGTACAGTATATCCTATAGAAATTTCTCTAAGTTTAAACGCTGTAGCATCTAAGATGAAATTTTCATCTACACCAGTAAAATCACCACTTTGAACAAAAGATTGGTACTGTGCATATGGAGTTGGTCCACCATAAGAAGGACCAGTTAATACGGTTGTATTGTCTGTTCCTGTTCCTTGTACTGTTGAATTAGGAAAGATAAAATGTCCTCTTCCATTTTCAGCAGTAATAAATGAACGACCTTGACCAGTTAGGTTATTAAAAATTGGAGAATAAAATACATGACCTGTTCTGAAATCGGCTGTAGCAGATAATCTAAACCCTTTGTACTTAAATTCAGTTGCGAAATTTAATATATAATCTGGAGTTGTAGTTCCTAGAATTTTTAAAGGATCCGATTGAGGCACACCATTGGCATCTACAATCACACGTCCTTGATCATCTCTCTGGTAAGCACTACCTTGAATTACTGGAAATTCTTGACCTTCAATTGCGTAAAGATTTGGTAAACCTCCTGCAAATATTGGAAGCGAATTAGAATCATCAGAAACTTTTACAACCGTTGTTTTCGATGTACTAAATCCAATATTACCATTCCATTCAAAGTCTTCTGTTTTGATAGGTGTAAACCCTAAATCAATTTCAAAGGCATCTGTTTCGGTTTTACCAATATTAACGATAGACGATGTAGCACCAGAAGAACTAGACACTGCTGTATTTAATATTTGATCGGTATTAGTATAAAAAGAAGCGGAAGCGTCAAGTGTAAGTCTTGGTTTACCACCTCTATTTAAAAACTCTAAATTAAGATTGGTTTCAAAAGTAGAAACAAATTCTGGTTTAATACCTGCAACGGCAGTTCCAGTTGGGCTTAAAAATGAGTTAACACCACCTGCAAACGGGAATCCTGCACCTTGAACACCTATTTCGAATAATCTATGCGGTGTTAATGCTCCAACATTACCAACTCTTACATAACCAGCAGAAACTTTTGCTCTATGTAAAATATCGCTCTTAATTTCTGGGAACGCTTTTGTTGGTATAAATGATGCACCAATTGATGGATAGAAGAAGAATGTATCATCTACTGTTGGTGACTCTAATACAGAGTTCCATTCACCTCTACCTGTTAAGTTTAGGAATAAGAAATCTTTATAGCTTAAATCGATATTAGCAAATATTGCATTCTGCCTAGAGATTGTTCTATTATCTGTAATTTGAATACCACTTGAAATGTTACTCGCTGTATACAATCCAGGAATTGTAAGATCATTACCTTGAGTATCTAAGAAGTATGTTTTTCTTTCAGTAAAGTTAACACCTAATAATGATTTCATTTCTATATCATCTGTAAGGGTGTAGTTGAAATTATTAATGAAATCCACATAAAATCTACTAGATCTACCACCTTGTAATTGTAACGCCGATTGTATATTTCTACCATCACCTGTAATTGTAAATGTTGCGGTATAAGCGTTAGTGTAATCTGTAAAGTCATAACTCGAATTAACGGCATTGGCTCTGATTAAAGAACTAATGTTATCGTTAAATTGATAAGAAATTTCACCACTTAAATCACTTGTAAACTGTCTTGTAGATCGTCTCGAATTATTTTGAATCCAGTATGGACTATCGCCAAAAGCTGTCCAGTGATCGCCATTATCACCTGAGCTGAATGTTTCAATATCAACATCACTAGGTAATTGTGATAAGTTACCATATAATGTACCACCAGAATAGCCAGATACAACATCTGTTCTTTCTTTAATAAACCTAGCAATACCACTTACTGATAATTTACCAAAAGTTTTACCTGCATTAAGGTTAAAGAAATCCTTTACGTACTCATCATCAGGAATAATACCTTCAGTTTGTCTTTTGTTACCAGAGAAAGTGAAGTAACCTTCAGCATCACCACCACTTACAGTAACTGTATTTTGTAGCGTAATACCTGTGTCAAAGAATGGTCTTATATTCTCTTTCTTAAATTCATAAACTTCATCTCTAAAATCTGTGAATGTTGGGAAAGGTAATCCTACGGGTTGAATAGAACCATCATATTCTGGTCCCCAAGATCCTTGATCAATAGCATCTATTTCTCCCCAATATCCTTTACCGTAACGATCTTGAAGCTGAGGTAAAAAAGCAATATCTTCAAAAGTAACTGATGAGTTAACACCAACGGTTACTTTTCCACCTTCTTTAGTTCCTTTTTTTGTTGTGACAACAATAACACCGTTACCACCTCTAGAACCGTATAATGCTGCACCATTAGGTCCTTTTAATATTGTGACGTTATCGATGATGTCTGGATCTAAATTAGAAAAGATCGTTGCCGATGAAATCACATTGTCAATTACTACAAGCGCCGCATTATCTCCAGATAAAGATTTTGTACCTCTTAATCGTATTTGAGTGTTAGGCGTCACACCAGTATTGATGGTGTTAATTTGTAAACCAGAAACTTTACCAGCAAGAGCTTGTACGGCATCTGGGTTGTTGGCAGCGTTAATCTCGTCTGCTTTTAAATTTTCATAGGCTGTGGTAATTTCATCAGGTTTTCTTTTAATACCTACAGCAGTTACAATAACTTCGTCTAAAGATTCAGCATCTTCTAACATTGTTACATTAATGACATTAGGATCACCTACTGTGATTTCCTGAGTTTTTAAACCGACGTATGAAAACACCAAGATAGCTCCTACATTGGCATTTACATTATAATTTCCGTCAAAGTCTGTTTGTGTTCCGGTTGTCGTTCCCTTTATTAAAACATTAACTCCGGGAATTGGCAAACCGGTATTGTCTACGACAGTTCCGGAAATGGTTTTTTCTTGTGCTAACGTAAGTTGCACAGCTAACAGCAATAAAAGCGTCAGCACTTTACTAAGCGTTATTTTCATATTGTTGATTTGATTAAAATTGGTCTAGCCCAAATTTCATAATAAAAAGCTAAAGAAACAATCAATCCGTGAGAAAATTTTGATTTTTTTTAAGAATTCATTCAAATTAGAATTGAGTTGTTAAACTTAAATGAATTTTTGAGTCCGATAATCTGAATTTTCTTTGCTCTGTTTTTCCACTAGTGTAGTTAAATCGAAACAAGCCTGCTTTGGTGAGTAATCCGAATCCGAATCCGAATCCGAAAAGTTTTTCTTTTTGATTTGAAATCTGATTTTCGAAGTAGGCAGCATCTATTACAGAATGCACATAAATGGTAGAGTTTAACTTATATCTGTATTCCGTATTAAGTACGGCATATAAATTTGCAATGAGACTATTTTCTTCAAAACCACGAATAGAATTAATACCTCCAAATCTGGGTAATTCATTTTCTAAATAAGTATCTGATACCAAGTAATTGGCATTTATTCTTCCGTAGAAACTATTCTTATCGTTAAGATTGAAAATCTTAAACGTATTAATATAAAAATTAGATTGCTTTTCGTCAAAAGTCTCGTAAGACCGATTTCCAAAACTAGAAGATACATCGAATAAGAAGTTTATTGGGAATAAACGATCGTAATGTTGTCGTTTAGTAAATGTATAATTAATAAGGTATTGATTAGAGTCATAATCGGTAATTGATGCTGTTGGAATGTCTAATAAATCTGTTGATGTCACCGATTGAATTCCTGCTGAAATTATATGTTTACTATTAATTTGATAATTTATTTTTGCTGTTTGACTTACCGTTAGGAAGGAGGAGTCTCTTTTGAAAATATTTAGATTTAGATCCAGTCCTACTGGCGAATTAAATATATAAGGAGTTGTTAGTTTTAAATCAAACGTTTGTTGATCATTTTCGTCACTTTTATATAGAAGTTTTAAAGACTCTCCATAATTAAGATTATTAGTAAGGTTTAAATCGAGGTACCCATCAAATTCAATTTTATTGGTGGACTCATTGGTTCCAAAACCTAAAAAACCATCAAATGTATTACTTCTAGCTTTTTCTATATACATATATAATATGGTAGAGTCTTGAGTAAAAAGCACTTCTGGGTCTTTAATTTGATTTGCAAACACCAAATCATTTAAGACCGCCGTTTTGTCTTTTATGTTTGCTAAACTAAAAACTTCATTTGTTTTAATTTTCAAGTAACGGTTAAGAAAGGATTTTGGAAACTTTTCATAGCCTTTAATAATAATTTTATCTGTAGTTCTTGATTTAGGTTCAGAAACAGATAGTTCTCCAGACAGCGTATACTTATCAATCTTTTTTATATCCTTAATTATTAAGGAACTAAACGGATTGCCGCGATTGGCTATTTCCGTATTAATCATTTGTAACGTGCTTTCGAGATTTGCAATTGGAATAACAAGCGCATTCTCATCTAAAAAATCTGTAAGTTTTAAAATGGCAGGATCTACTAGGTTGTTATGAAAAACGGTAATCGTTTTGTATTTTGTTTTTAAACTGAAACTGGCAAGATATGAGGAGTCGTTCTGCTTTTTTAAATGAAGTAATTCGTTTTCTATATACCCTATTTGTGTTAGCTTTTTTTGAAGTTGTTTGACTTCGCTTTCTAAAGACAGATAATCACTAAAGGTTTTTTTATATCCTAAAGAATCAATGGTTTTGGTTTCTTTTTCGGTGTTGCCAACTGAGCTTAAATATAAATTTTGAGCACACAATTTTGTTGACCATAATATATATAGGAGTAATAATAAAGGACTAATTTTTCTCAGCATCAATAGAAATATTCTTCAAATCTAACGGAAATATATCAGTAAAAATATCCACGAATGAAAATAAATTAAGAAACTTTCTAAAATTAATCGTTGTGGATTTGAATTATTGATATTTATTTCTACCTTTGCAGCCCTCTAAGGAGAGGGTTTAATAAAAAATATATAGTAATATATGCCAACAATTTCACAATTAGTACGAAAAGGAAGAGCCAAAATAACTAAGAAGAGTAAATCGGCTGCTCTAGATTCGTGTCCACAAAGACGTGGTGTGTGTACTCGTGTTTACACGACGACGCCTAAGAAACCAAACTCAGCAATGCGTAAGGTAGCAAGGGTTCGTTTAACAAACGGAAACGAGGTTAATGCATACATCGGCGGTGAAGGACACAATTTACAAGAGCACTCGATAGTATTAGTTAGAGGTGGAAGGGTAAAAGATTTGCCAGGAGTTAGATATCACATCGTTCGTGGTGCCTTAGACACAGCAGGTGTTGCAGGTAGAACACAACGTAGATCTAAGTATGGAGCAAAACGCCCTAAGAAGTAATTTAAAACTTTAAGAAGAAGACATGAGAAAAAGAGCAGCAAAAAAGAGACCGCTTTTACCAGATCCAAAATTTAACGACCAGTTAGTAACTCGTTTCGTTAATATGATGATGTGGGATGGAAAGAAGTCTATCGCTTTTAAAGTATTCTATGATGCAATTGATATCGTAGAATCAAAGAAAACTGACGATGAAAAAACAGCGTTAGAGACTTGGAAAGATGCTTTATCTAACGTTATGCCTCACGTAGAAGTACGTAGTCGTAGAGTTGGTGGAGCGACATTTCAAATTCCAATGCAAATTCGTCCAGACCGTAAAGTTTCAACTGCAATGAAGTGGTTGATTGGATACGCAAGAAAAAGAAATGAAAAATCTATGCCTCAAAAATTAGCAGCTGAAATTTTAGCAGCAGCTAAAGAAGAAGGAGCGGCTGTTAAAAAGAGAGTTGATACTCATAAAATGGCAGAAGCAAACAAGGCATTCTCTCACTTTAGATTTTAATTAACGACATGGCAAGAGATTTAAAATTTACAAGAAATATAGGTATTGCTGCACATATTGATGCAGGAAAAACTACTACAACAGAGCGTATTCTTTATTATACAGGTGTTTCTCACAAAATTGGTGAAGTACATGATGGTGCTGCAACAATGGACTGGATGGAGCAAGAGCAAGAAAGAGGTATTACAATTACTTCTGCTGCTACAACTTGTACTTGGAATTTCCCAATGGAGAATGGACAACCAACTCCTGATACAAAAGGATACCACTTCAATATTATTGATACTCCTGGTCACGTTGATTTTACCGTAGAGGTGAATCGTTCATTACGTGTATTAGATGGTTTAGTATTCTTATTTAGTGCAGTTGATGGTGTTGAGCCACAATCTGAAACTAACTGGAGACTAGCTGATAACTATAAAGTTCCTAGAATTGGTTTTGTTAACAAAATGGACCGTCAAGGATCTAATTTCCTTGCTGTTTGTCAGCAGGTAAAAGATATGTTAAAATCAAATGCAGTGCCAATTGTATTAAACATTGGTGATGAAGCAGATTTTAAAGGTATCATTGATTTAGTAAAAAATAGAGCTATCGTATGGCATGATGAAACTCAAGGGGCAACTTTTGATGTTATTGACATTCCAGAAGATATGAAAGAAGAAGCTCGTAAGTATCGTGCACTTTTAATCGAAGAAGTTGCGGGTTATGATGAGAATCTTTTAGAAAAATTCATGGAAGATGAAGATTCTATTACAGAAGACGAAGTGCACGCTGCACTTAGAGCTGCTGTTATGGATATGTCTATTATTCCTATGATTTGTGGTTCTGCTTTTAAAAATAAAGGTGTACAGTTCTTATTAGATGCTGTGTGTCGTTACTTGCCTTCTCCAACAGATAAAGAAGGTATTATAGGTACAGATCCTAATTCAGGTGAAGAGATTTTACGTAAGCCAGATGTAAAAGAGCCTTTTGCGGCTTTAGCATTTAAGATTGCTACAGATCCTTATGTTGGTCGTTTAGCATTCTTTAGAGCATATTCAGGTCGTTTAGATGCTGGTTCATATATCTTGAACAATCGTTCAGGTAAGAAAGAGCGTATCTCTCGTATCTACCAAATGCACTCTAATAAACAAAATGCTATCGATTTTATCGAAGCAGGAGATATTGGAGCAGCAGTAGGATTTAAAGATATCAAGACTGGTGATACTATGTCTGATGAAAAAAATCCTATCGTTTTAGAATCTATGGATTTCCCAGATCCAGTAATTGGTATTGCTGTGGAGCCTAAGACTAAAGCAGATGTTGATAAATTAGGTATGGCTTTGGCTAAATTATCTGAAGAAGATCCAACATTTACGGCTAGAACAGATGAGGCTTCAGGACAGACAATTATTTCTGGAATGGGTGAGCTTCACTTAGATATTATTGTAGATCGTTTGAAGCGTGAGTTTAAGGTTGAAGTTAACCAAGGACAGCCTCAAGTAGAGTACAAGGAAGCTATTACACAACGTGCAGAACACAGAGAGGTTTATAAGAAGCAATCTGGTGGACGTGGTAAATTTGCCGATATTGTATTTACATTAGAACCTGCAGATGAAGGAACTGTTGGATTACAGTTTGAGTCTTTAATTAAAGGTGGTAATGTTCCTAAAGAATTTATCCCATCTATTGAGAAAGGATTTAAAATGGCAATGGTTAATGGACCATTAGCAGGATACGAAGTTGATTCAATGAAAGTAACATTAACTGATGGTTCTTACCATGATGTGGATTCTGATCAATTATCGTTCGAATTAGCAGCAAAACTTGGATTTAAAAATTCAGCAAAAGCGGCTAAAGCAGTAATCATGGAACCAATCATGAAACTTGAAGTTATTACTCCAGAAGAAAATATGGGTGATATCGTAGGTGACTTAAACCGTCGTCGTGGTCAAGTAAGTGATATGGGAGATAGAGCTGGTGCAAAAACTGTAAAAGCTACTGTGCCATTATCTGAAATGTTCGGTTATGTTACAACATTAAGAACATTATCTTCAGGTCGTGCAACATCAACAATGGAATTTTCACATTATGCTGAAACTCCTTCTAACATTTCAGAAGAAGTAATCAAAGCAGCTAAAGGCGTAGAAGCTTAAAACTAAAAGAAAATGAGTCAGAAAATTAGAATAAAATTAAAGTCTTACGATCATAATTTAGTTGACAAGTCTGCTGATAAGATTGTAAAAACAGTAAAAAGTACTGGTGCTGTTGTAACTGGACCAATTCCATTACCAACACACAAAAAGATTTTCACTGTATTACGTTCACCACACGTAAACAAGAAGTCAAGAGAACAATTTCAATTATCATCTTACAAGAGATTATTGGATATCTATTCTTCATCTTCTAAAACAATTGATGCCTTAATGAAACTTGAATTGCCAAGTGGAGTTGAAGTAGAGATTAAAGTGTAATGAACTTATTCCACAATGGTGGAAAGAACATGTCCGGAGCTGCGTGCGAAGGAAAAACGGTAAAAATACAATTCAAGGTCGAATGTATTTTCGGCCTTGAATTTTAATAAATACTAATAATAAATAAATTAATAATTATGTCTGGGTTAATAGGAAGAAAAATCGGTATGACCAGCATTTTCGATGAAAATGGAAAGAATATTCCATGTACAGTAATCGAAGCTGGACCATGTATCGTTACCCAAGTCAGAACCGAAGAGGTCGACGGGTACAATGCCCTTCAACTTGGTTTCGATGACAAGACTGAGAAAAGTGCTACTAAAGCTGAAATTGGCCATGCCAAAAAAGCGGGTACTTCTGTTAAAGTTAAAGTCGCGGAATTTCAAGGATTTGAAGGAGATTACAAATTAGGTGATGCAATAACAGTAGAGCACTTTATAGAAGGTGAGTATGTTGATGTTGCTGGTACATCAAAAGGTAAAGGTTTTCAAGGTGTTGTTAAGCGCCATGGATTTGCTGGAGTTGGTCAAGCAACGCATGGTCAACATAACCGTTTAAGAGCTCCTGGTTCTATTGGTGCTGCTTCATATCCTGCGAGAGTGTTCAAAGGAATGAAAATGGCCGGAAGAATGGGTGGCGAAAGAGTGAATGTTGAAAATTTAAGAGTATATAAAGTAGTTCCAGAAAAGAACTTACTTGTAGTTAAAGGATGTGTTCCAGGACACAAAAACTCTTATGTAATTATTCAGAAGTAATGAAAGTAGCAGTTTTAGATATAAACGGAAAAGACACAGGTAGAAAGGTAGACCTTTCTAAAGATGTGTTTGCTATAGAGCCTAATAATCATGCAGTATACTTAGATGTTAAGCAATATCTTGCTAACCAACGTCAAGGAACGCATAAGGCTAAAGAAAGAGCAGAAATTACAGGAAGTACACGTAAGATTAAAAAACAAAAAGGTACAGGTACTGCGAGAGCAGGTAGTATCAAATCTGGTGTATTTAAAGGTGGTGGACGTATGTTCGGACCAAGACCTAGAAACTACAGTTTTAAACTGAACAAAAACCTGAAACGTTTAGCACGTAAATCAGCGTTAACAATGAAAGCAAATGATAAAGATATCGTTGTTTTGGAAGATTTCAATTTTGATGCGCCAAAGACGAAAAACTTTACAGCTGTATTAAAAGCACTAGACATACAAGATAAAAAATCTCTGTTTGTGTTGGGTGCGTCGAATAATAATGTATATTTGTCATCACGAAATTTTAAAGGCTCTGAAGTTGTAATGAACTCAGAATTAAGTACTTACAAAATTTTAAACGCAAATAAATTAGTTCTTTTAGAGAGTTCTTTAGAAGGAATTGAATCGAATTTAAGTAAATAAGAAGACAATGAGTATCTTAATTAAACCTATCATCACTGAAAAAGCAACAACTAATAGTGAGTTGAATAACTGCTTTACATTTCAAGTGAACACCAAGGCGAACAAGGTAGAAATCAAAAAAGCAGTTGAAGCTGCTTATGGTGTCTCTGTTGAAAAAGTTCGTACTATAAATGTCCGTCCAGATCGTAGTACTCGTTATACAAAAACAGGTATTCAACATGGTAAAACAAATGCTGTTAAAAAGGCAATTGTACAACTGGCGGAAGGTGAAGTAATTGATTTATACACTAACATGTAATTAGACAACAATGTCAGTAAGAAAATTAAAACCAATCACGTCAGCTCAGCGATTTAGAGTAGTAAATGGATTTGACGCCATAACTACTGATAAGCCGGAAAAGAGTTTACTCGTTCCGAACAAAAGATCTGGTGGTAGAAACAGTCAAGGAAAAATGACCATGCGCCAAATTGGTGGAGGTCATAAGAGAAAGTATCGTATTATCGATTTTAAACGTAACAAAACAGGTGTTCCTGGTGAAGTTAAGTCTATCGAATATGATCCAAACAGAACAGCGTTTATCGCATTATTGAATTATCAAGATGGTGAGAAGCGTTACATCATTGCTCAAAATGGTTTACAAGTTGGGCAAAATGTAGTGTCTGGTAGAGAAGGAGTAGCGCCAGAAATTGGTAATGCTATGCCATTAAGTCAAATTCCATTAGGTACAATTATTTCTTGTATTGAGTTACGTCCTGGACAAGGGGCTGTAATGGCAAGAAGTGCTGGAGCATTTGCTCAATTAATGGCAAGAGACGGTAAGTTTGCAACAGTAAAATTACCTTCTGGTGAGACAAGAATGATTCTTTCAGAATGTATGGCTACAATTGGAGTTATTTCTAATTCTGATCATCAATTAACTGTATCTGGTAAAGCAGGTAGAACAAGATGGTTAGGTAGAAGACCAAGAGTAAGACCAGTAGTAATGAATCCAGTTGATCACCCAATGGGTGGTGGTGAAGGTAAATCTTCCGGAGGACACCCTAGATCAAGAAATGGTATTCCAGCTAAAGGTTATAGAACACGTTCTAAGACGAAAGCGAGTAATAAGTATATTGTAGAACGTAGAAAGAAATAATTGAAATAATATGGCACGTTCATTAAAAAAAGGACCTTACATCCACTATAAATTGGCTAAAAAAGTAGAAGCTAATGTAGCAGCTAACAAAAAAACAGTTATCAAAACGTGGTCAAGAGCCTCAATGATTTCTCCAGATTTTGTTGGTCAAACTATTGCAGTTCACAACGGTCGTCAATTTGTACCAGTTTACGTAACAGAAAACATGGTAGGTCATAAATTAGGAGAATTTTCACCAACACGATCTTTTAGAGGTCACGCAGGTGCAAAAAATAAAGGAAAAAAATAGTAAGCTATGGGAAGTCGTAAAAAACAAATGGCAGACGCTATTAAGGAAGGCAGAAAAAACGTTGCATTTGCAAAGTTGAATAACTGCCCTACTTCACCAAGAAAAATGCGTTTAGTTGCAGACTTGGTAAGAGGAAAAGAAGCAGAGAAAGCACTACAAATCTTAAGATTTAGTTCAAAAGAAGCATCTCGTCGATTAGAGAAATTGTTGTTATCAGCAATTGCTAACTGGCAAGCAAAAAATGAAGATGCAGACATGGAAGAAGCAGATTTATTTGTGCAAGAGATTAGAGTAGATGGAGGATCTATGTTAAAGAGATTACGTCCAGCACCTCAAGGTCGTGCTCACAGAATTAGAAAAAGATCTAATCACGTAACAGTAGTGATTGGAGCTAAAAATAACACACAAGCTTAAATAGAGATATGGGACAAAAGACAAATCCAATCGGAAATCGTTTAGGAATTATCAGAGGATGGGAATCTAACTGGTATGGTGGAAATGATTATGGTGATAAACTTGCTGAAGATGATAAAATCAGAAAGTATATCCATGCTCGTTTATCGAAAGCTAGTGTATCTAGAGTTATCATTGAGCGTACGCTTAAACTTGTAACCGTTACTATCACTACTGCTAGACCTGGTATTATTATCGGTAAAGGTGGACAAGAGGTAGACAAGTTAAAAGAAGAGCTTAAGAAAATTACTGGAAAAGAAGTTCAGTTAAACATCTTTGAAATTAAGAGACCTGAACTTGATTCATATTTAGTAGCATCTAGTGTTGCTCGTCAAATTGAAAATCGTATTTCTTACAGACGTGCAATTAAAATGGCTATTGCTGCTGCTATGCGTATGAATGCTGAAGGAATAAAAATTCAGATTAGTGGTCGTTTAAACGGTGCTGAAATGGCACGTTCAGAACACTATAAAGAAGGACGTATTCCTTTATCTACATTTAGAGCTGATATTGACTATGCTTTAGTTGAAGCACATACTACTTATGGTAGATTAGGTGTTAAAGTATGGATCATGAAAGGTGAAGTGTACGGAAAAAGAGAACTTTCTCCATTAGTTGGCTTGTCTAAGAAGCAAGGTGGCAAGTCTGGAGGACGCGGTGGGAACAACAAATCTCGTCGTAGAAAGTAATTTTTAAAGAAAAAGTAATAAGATGTTACAACCTAAAAGAACAAAATTTCGTAAAGTCCAAAAAGGACGTATGAAAGGAAATACCGGAAGAGGACATATGCTTTCTAATGGTATGTTTGGAATAAAATCTTTAGATGCTAATTTCTTGACATCTCGTCAAATAGAAGCTGCGCGTATTGCTGCAACTCGTTATATGAAAAGAGAAGGTCAATTATGGATTAAAGTATTTCCAGACAAGCCAATTACAAAGAAACCATTAGAAGTACGTATGGGTAAAGGTAAAGGTGCTGTAGAATACTGGGTAGCTGTAGTAAAACCAGGAAGAATTATCTTCGAAGTTGGTGGAGTACCAATGGACGTTGCTAAGGAGGCTTTACGTTTAGCTGCACAGAAATTACCAGTAAAAACTAAGTTTTTAATCGCTAGAGATTACGAAGCATAATTTATTTGATATTATGAAACAATCAGAAATTAAAGAATTATCAGTAGCTGAGTTACAAGAGAAACTTGGTGAAACTAAAAAGAGTTATGCAGACCTTAAAATGGCACATGCAATCTCTCCATTAGATAACCCAATTCAGTTACGTAACGTAAGACGTTCAGTAGCAAGAATTGCAACAGAATTAACTAAAAGAGAAATACAATAATTGTATTCTGGCTGAAAGATGGAAAAAAGAAATTTAAGAAAAGAGCGTATAGGTGTTGTTACTAGCAACAAGATGCAAAAATCAATTGTTGTTGCTGAAGTTAAAAAAGTAAAACACCCTATGTACGGAAAGTTCGTTTTGAAAACAAAGAAATATGTTGCTCACGACGAAACAAACGATTGTAACATTGGAGATACTGTAAAGATCATGGAAACACGACCTATGAGTAAATCTAAATGTTGGAGATTAGTAGAAATAATTGAAAGAGCGAAGTAATTATGGTACAACAAGAATCAAGATTAAAAGTAGCTGATAACACAGGAGCAAAGGAAGTATTAACTATCCGTGTTCTAGGTGGTACAAAAAGAAGATACGCGTCTATTGGAGATAAAATTGTTGTCTCAGTTAAAGATGCTACTCCTAATGGAAACATTAAAAAAGGAGCAGTGTCAACAGCAGTAGTTGTTCGTACTAAAAAGGAAGTTAGACGTCCAGACGGATCTTATATTAGATTTGACGATAACGCTTGTGTACTTTTAAATCCAACTGGAGAAATGAGAGGAACACGTGTTTTTGGACCTGTAGCTAGAGAACTTCGTGATAGACAATTCATGAAAATTGTTTCATTAGCACCAGAAGTGCTTTAATGACTAATAAAATGACAAAGTTTAAAATTAAATCAGGAGATACTGTAAAAGTAATAGCTGGAGACCACAAAGGTACAGAAGGTAACGTACTTAAAGTATTAAAGGATAAAAACAAAGCCATCGTAGAAGGCGTGAACATGGTTAAGAAGCATACAAAACCAAGTGCACAAAATCCTCAAGGAGGCATTGTAGAAAAAGAAGCACCAATTCATATGTCTAACCTATCGTTGTTAACCGCAAAGGGAGAAACAACAAGAGTAGGTTACAAAATGGAAGGTGACAAGAAAGTAAGATTTTCAACAAAATCAAATGAAGTAATATAGTTATGGCTTATATTCCAAGATTAAAACAAGAGTACAAGGACAAGGTTGTTTCTGCTCTTACAGAAGAATTCGGATATAAAAACGTAATGCAAGTTCCTAAACTTAAGAAGATTGTTATATCTAAAGGTGTGGGAGCTGCCGTTGCCGATAAGAAATTAATTGATCATGCTATTGATGAGTTAACAATGATATCTGGTCAAAAAGCTGTTGCTACAATGTCTAAAAAGGATGTTGCATCTTTCAAATTACGTAAAGGAATGCCAATTGGTGCCAGAGTAACTTTGAGAGGAGAGCAAATGTATGAGTTTTTAGATCGTTTAGTAACTTCTGCGTTACCACGAGTTAGAGATTTCAATGGTATCAAAGCTACAGGTTTTGATGGTAGAGGAAACTACAACTTAGGTGTTGTTGAACAAATTATCTTTCCAGAAATAAACATTGATAAAATCAATAAAATCTCTGGTATGGATATTTCTTTCGTAACATCTGCAGAAACAGATAAAGAAGCAAAATCGTTATTAACTGAAATGGGATTACCATTTCAAAAGAACTAAGATATGGCTAAAGAATCAATGAAAGCCCGTGAGGTAAAAAGAGCAAAAACAGTAGCTAAATATGCTGAGAAACGTAAGGCTTTAAAAGAAGCTGGAGATTACGAAGCATTACAAAAGTTACCAAAAAATGCTTCTCCTATTAGAATGCACAACAGATGTAAACTAACAGGAAGACCAAAAGGGTACATGAGGACTTTCGGTATTTCACGTGTAACATTCCGTGAAATGGCAAACCAAGGTTTGATTCCAGGTGTTAAAAAAGCATCTTGGTAAACCAAATCGTTTTATCGCGATTATAAACAAGAATTATAAATTGGTTTTAGGTTCGGCAGAAAGTCGAAAACCATTACCGCAAATTAATATAAATGAATACAGATCCAATTGCTGATTACTTAACAAGAATCAGAAATGCTGTGAAGGCCAACCATAGAGTTGTTGAAATTCCTGCATCAAACTTAAAGAAAGAAATGACTAAAATATTATTCGATCAAGGATATGTTTTAAGTTATAAATTTGACGATTCAACTGTACAAGGGACAATTAAAATTGCCTTAAAGTACAACAAGGAAACTAAAGAATCGGTTATCAAAAAAATTCAAAGAATCAGTACACCAGGTTTACGTCAATATGCTGGCGCAAACGAAATGCCTAGAATCCTTAATGGTTTAGGTATTGCTATCGTGTCTACATCTAAAGGTGTAATTACAGGTAAGCAAGCACAGCGCGAAAATGTTGGTGGTGAATTATTGTGTTACGTTTACTAATTTAAAGCAGAAAGAGCAATGTCAAGAATAGGAAATAACCCAGTAGCAATTCCAGAAGGAGTTACAGTTGAAGTTAAAGACAACGTAATTACTGTAAAAGGTAAATTAGGAGAATTAACACAACCATACGACGCTGTTGAAGTTAAAGTTGAAGACGGAAACGTACTTGTAACACGTTCAGCAGATAACAAAGAACAAAAATCTAAACACGGTTTATACAGATCTTTAGTAAGCAACATGATTGATGGTGTTTCTAAAGGATGGACTAAAGAATTAGAACTTGTTGGTGTAGGTTACAGAGCATCTAACCAAGGTCAAAAATTAGACTTGGCTTTAGGATTCTCTCACAATATCGTTTTAGATATAGCACCAGAGGTTAAAATTGAGACCATTTCAGAAAAAGGTAAAAACCCAATAGTTAAATTAACATCTCACGATAAACAATTAGTTGGACAAGTTGCTGCGAAAATTCGCGGATTTAGAAAGCCAGAACCTTACAAAGGAAAAGGTGTTAAGTTTGTTGGTGAAGAATTAAGAAGAAAAGCAGGTAAATCAGCTTAAAAAATTAGTTATGGCATTAACAAAGAACGAAAGAAGACTAAGAATAAAAAGCAGAATACGTAAGGTAGTTTCTGGTACAGAAGCAAGACCGCGTTTAGCTGTTTACAGAAGTAATAAAGAAATTTATGCTCAAGTTGTTGATGATGTTACAGGTAAAACTTTAGCAGCATCATCTTCAAGAGATAAAGCAATAGCTTCTGAAAAAGGAACTAAAACAGAAATAGCTGCCTTAGTAGGTAAAGCTGTAGCTGAGAAAGCAATCAAAGCAGGTATCAATACCATTTCTTTTGATAGAGGAGGATACCAATATCACGGAAGAGTAAAATCATTAGCTGAAGGCGCAAGAGAAGGCGGACTTAAATTCTAAGACACTATGTATCAAAAATATAAAAACGCAGAATTAGTAAAACCAAGTGGAATTGATCTTAAAGATCGTTTAGTTGGTGTTCAAAGAGTTACTAAAGTAACAAAAGGTGGTAGAGCTTTCGGTTTTTCGGCGATCGTAGTGGTTGGTGATGAAGCTGGAGTTGTAGGACACGGTTTAGGGAAATCTAAAGATGTAGCAACTGCAATTGCAAAAGCTGTTGAAGATGCTAAGAAGAACTTAGTAAGAATTCCTATTATCAAAGGAACTTTACCTCACGAACAAAAAGGTAAATATGGTGGAGCAAGAGTAAATATCATTCCTGCTGCTCCTGGTACAGGTGTAATTGCTGGTGGAGCTGTGAGAACAGTTTTAGAAGCAGTTGGTATACATGACGTATTATCAAAATCTCAAGGATCTTCTAACCCTCATAACGTAGTAAAAGCAACTTTTGATGCTTTGTTACAATTAAGAGATGCAAATACAATTGCTAGAGATAGAGGAATTTCACTTGAAAAAGTGTTTAACGGTTAATCAATAGGACGATGGCAAAGATTAAAGTAACAAAAGTAAAAAGCGCAATAAATCGTACGCAAAATCAGAAGAGAACTTTAGAAGCTCTTGGATTGAATAAAATTGGTCAAACCAAAGTACATGATGCGTCTCCAAGTATTCTTGGAATGGTAAGTAAAGTTTCACATTTAGTTTCTGTTGAAGAAACAAAATAATAATATAAGATGAACTTAAGTAATTTAAAACCAGCAGAAGGTTCTGTAAAGAATCAAGGTAAAAGAGTAGGTCGAGGACAAGGTTCTGGAAAAGGTGGTACGGCAACACGTGGTCACAAAGGAGCGAAGTCTCGTTCTGGATACTCTAAGAAATTAGGTTTCGAAGGTGGTCAAATGCCTCTTCAAAGACGAGTTCCTAAATTTGGATTCAAAAATATTAATCGTGTAGAATATCAAGGTGTAAACTTAGATACGTTACAAGAGTTAGTAGATAACAAGAAAATAAAGGATGCAGTTGATTTTCAAACTTTAGTTGATCTAGGTTTGGCGGGAAAGAATGAATTAGTAAAAATTCTTGGTCGTGGTGAATTAAAATCAAAATTAACAGTAACTGCTCATAAATTTACGGCGACGGCAAAAGCTGCTATTGAAGCTGCAGGAGGAGAAGCTGTAACTTTATAAGAACACTTTAGTATGAAAATTATAAATACATTAAAAAATGTTTGGAAAATAACAGAGTTAAAAGACAGAATCATTCTTACGCTTGGTCTGCTTTTAGTTTACCGTTTTGGTGCTCAGGTTGTTTTACCAGGTATTGATGCAACTCAACTTGGAGGTTTGCAAGATGGTGCAGATGGTGGGATATTAGGAATTCTTAATATGTTTACTGGTGGTGCCTTCGCAAACGCTTCTGTTTTTGCATTGGGTATTATGCCTTACATTTCAGCTTCTATTGTTGTACAATTAATGGGAATTGCGATTCCTTATTTACAGAAACTTCAAAAAGAAGGTGCAAGTGGGCAAAAGAAGATTACACAAATTACACGTTGGTTAACCATTATTATTTGCTTGTTCCAAGCACCTGGATATTTGGCTAGTTTACAACCTGCATTTGGTATTCCTTCTTCAGCATTCTTATTAGGTACAGGACCAACGTTCTATATATCGTCAGTAATCATTTTGGTAACTGGTTGTATATTCGCTATGTGGTTAGGAGAGAAGATTACAGATAAAGGTATTGGTAATGGTATTTCATTATTAATTATGGTGGGTATTATCGCTACTTTACCTCAATCATTCTTACAAAATGCATCAGCTAGATTAGATGGTGGTGGAAATGGTGGATTAATGATGATCTTAATCGAACTAGTAGTTTGGTTTGTAATCATTTTAGCATCGATAATGTTAGTTATGGCAGTGCGTAAGATTGCTGTACAATATGCAAGAAGAACGGCTTCTGGTGGTTACGAGAAAAATGTGTTTGGTAATAGACAATTTTTACCATTAAAATTGAATGCATCAGGTGTAATGCCAATTATCTTTGCTCAAGCAATTATGTTTGTACCAAGTTTAATTGGAAAATCATTTGGAGCTTCTAGTGAAGTAGGACAATGGATGCAAGCCGAGTTTGGTAATCCTTTTGGATTATGGTATAATGTTGTATTTGCATTATTAATTATCATTTTTACATATTTCTATACTGCAATCACAGTTCCAACGAACAAGATGGCAGATGATTTAAAAAGAAGTGGTGGATTTATTCCAGGAATTAGACCTGGAACTGAAACATCTGAATATTTAGATAAAGTAATGTCGCAAATTACATTACCAGGCTCTATTTTCTTAGCATTGATAGCTGTGTTCCCAGCAATTATTGTAAAGATTATGGGTGTTCAAGGTGGATGGGCATTATTCTTTGGTGGCACATCGCTACTAATTATGGTTGGAGTTGCAATAGATACAATGCAGCAAGTGAATTCATATCTGTTGAATAAACATTATGATGGCTTGATGAAGACAGGTAAAAACAGAAAAGCAGTAGCTTAAATGTAATACTAATTTAGAGGGTAACCTTCGGAAAAATTTTAGGCAAGGTATTTGCTAATCCAAGGTTAAACACTAAAATATATAATATGGCAAAACAAGCAGCAATAGAACAAGACGGATCAATCATAGAAGCATTGTCAAATGCGATGTTCCGAGTTGAACTAGAAAACGGTCACATTGTGACAGCACACATTTCGGGTAAAATGCGTATGCATTACATTAAGTTGTTACCTGGAGATAAAGTAAAATTAGAAATGAGCCCGTACGATTTAACAAAGGCTCGCATAACTTATAGATACTAAAACCATGAAGGTAAGAGCATCCATTAAAAAAAGAAGCGCAGACTGTAAATTAGTCCGCAGAAAAGGTAGACTTTACGTCATTAACAAAAAGAATCCTAGATTCAAACAAAGACAAGGGTAATTATGGCAAGAATTGCAGGTGTAGACATACCAAAACAGAAAAGAGGAGTAATCTCTTTAACTTATATCTACGGAGTAGGTAGAAGTAGAGCACAAGAAATTTTAGCAACGGCTAAAGTAGACGAAAGCATCAAAGTACAAGATTGGACAGATGAGCAAATTGGAGCAATCCGTGACGCTGTTGGATCTTATACCATTGAAGGTGAATTACGTTCTGAAACACAATTAAACATTAAGCGATTAATGGATATTGGATGTTACAGAGGTATACGTCATAGAGCTGGACTTCCATTAAGAGGTCAGAGAACAAAAAACAACTCTAGAACTAGAAAAGGTAGAAGAAAAACTGTTGCTAACAAGAAAAAAGCAACTAAATAATAAATAGACATTAGTCATTAGTTTTAACCGTTAGAGGAATCTGTTTGAAATAGTAATGTTTAGGATTCTAAAAACAAAAAAACTAACAACTAGAAACTGAAAAATATGGCAAAGTCAAGTACAAAAAAACGTAAAGTCATTGTAGATGCTGTAGGTGAAGCGCATGTAGCTGCATCTTTTAACAACATCATCATCTCTTTAACAAACAAAAAAGGTGACGTAATTTCATGGTCATCAGCTGGTAAAATGGGATTTAGAGGTTCTAAGAAGAACACCCCTTACGCTGCTCAATTAGCTGCAGAAGACGCTGCTGGAGTTGCTAAAGAAGCTGGACTTAAGAAAGTTAAAGTTTACGTAAAAGGTCCTGGAAATGGTAGAGAATCTGCTATTAGATCTATCCACAATTCTGGAATTGAAGTAACAGAAATTATCGATGTTACTCCATTACCACACAATGGATGTAGACCTCCAAAAAGAAGAAGAGTATAATTTATATACATACTAAATGAATATCAACTGTTTTTAATGGTTGATATTCATTTTTTATATGTAAATTTGCAAACTGAAAAATAACAAACAAGTATCAACGAGAGATCAACGGTTGTCGAAGGATAAGATTAAGACCTTAATTCACAAACACTCTCAAAACAAATTTAAAAATGGCAAGATATACTGGTCCTAAAACTAAAATAGCTCGAAAATTTGGCGAAGCTATATTTGGAGATGATAAAGCTTTCGAAAAAAGAAACTATCCTCCAGGTCAACATGGTGCTAATAAGCGTCGTGGAAAAAAATCTGAATACGCTATCCAATTAATGGAAAAGCAAAAAGCTAAGTACACTTATGGTATCTTAGAAAAGCAATTCAGAAACATGTTCAAAAAAGCAACTGCTGCTCAAGGTATTACAGGTGAAGTTTTACTTCAATTGTGTGAATCTCGTTTAGATAATGTTGCATACAGAATGGGATTGTCTCCATCTCGTAGTGGAGCTAGACAATTAGTATCTCACAGACATATCACTGTTAACGGAGGTATCGTAAACATTCCATCTTACCAATTAAAAGCTGGTGATGTTGTTGCGGTTAGAGAAAAATCTAAATCGTTAGAATCTATTCAAAATTCATTAGCTAATTCTAGTAATGTATATGAGTGGATTACTTGGAATAATGATACAAAACAAGGAACTTATGTTTCTGTTCCTGAAAGAATTCAAATTCCAGAAAATATCAACGAACAATACATCGTCGAATTATACTCTAAATAATAAATTAATCATATTGGTATTTAGCCAAAGGGTTTATTGGCCTTCTTCAAACCTCTAAACCGCGCAACTGAATAACAATTAAAACGAAGAATACATGGCAATATTAAATTTTCAGAAGCCCGACAAAGTAATCATGATTGATTCTACTGAGTTTGAAGGTAAATTCGAATTTAGACCTTTAGAACCAGGTTATGGATTAACAGTAGGTAATGCTTTAAGAAGAGTTTTATTATCTTCTTTAGAAGGCTTCGCTATTACATCAGTTAGAATTGAAGGTGTAGACCACGAATTCTCTACTATTGCAGGTGTGGTAGAAGACGTTACAGAAATGATTTTGAACTTAAAACAAGTTAACTTCAAACGTCAAATTGACGAGGTTGATAATGAGTCTGTTTCAATTTCTATCTCTGGACAAAATCAAATTACAGCAGGTGATTTTCAAAAATTCATCTCTGGATTCCAAGTATTAAATAAAGACTTAGTGATCTGTAACTTAGATCCTAAAGTTAATATTAACATGGAAATTACAATTGAAAAAGGAAGAGGTTATGTTCCTGCTGAAGAAAATAAAAAGGCTTCTGCACCAATTGGAACAATCTTTACAGATTCAATTTATACACCAATAAAAAATGTTAAATATAGCATTGAAAACTTCCGTGTTGAGCAAAAAACCGATTACGAAAAATTAGTTTTTGAAATCATTACAGATGGGTCTATTCATCCAAAAGATGCGTTAACTGAGGCTGCTAAGATTTTAATTCACCACTTCATGTTATTCTCTGATGAGCGTATCACTCTTGAAGCTGATGAAATTGCTCAAACTGAAACTTATGATGAAGAATCACTTCACATGAGACAGTTGCTTAAAACTAAATTAGTTGATATGGACTTATCGGTTCGTGCACTAAACTGTTTAAAGGCTGCAGAGGTAGATACTTTAGGAGACTTAGTATCATTCAATAAAAATGACTTAATGAAGTTCCGTAACTTTGGTAAGAAATCTTTAACAGAGCTTGAAGAGCTTGTAAATGTCAAAGGTCTTAACTTCGGAATGGATTTAGCAAAATACAAATTAGATAAAGATTAAATTATAATAATCATATTTTGCTCCTCAGAAAATGAGTTTGGAAGCAAGATGATAAATAGAAAGTCATGAGACACGGAAAGAAATTTAACCATTTAGGAAGACAAACTGCTCATAGAAAAGCAATGTTAGCTAATATGGCATGCTCATTAATTGAGCATAAACGCATCAACACAACTGTTGCTAAAGCAAAAGCGTTAAAGCAATTTGTTGAACCAATGATTACTAAATCAAAGGAAGATACAACTCATAACAGACGTATCGTTATGTCTAGATTAAGACAAAAAGATGCTGTTACTGAATTATTCAGAGATGTAGCTGTAAAAGTAGGAGATCGTCCAGGTGGTTATACTAGAATCATCAAATTAGGAAACAGACTTGGTGATAATGCTGATATGGCAATGATAGAGTTAGTAGATTATAACGAAATCTACAACGCTGGTAAGAAAGAGAAGAAAACTACTAGAAGAAGTAGAAGAGGAGGCTCTAAACCAGCTGCGGCTCCAGTTGAAACGAAAGCAACTAACGAAGAAGAATAAATGTTAATAAGCATTTAATATATAAAGGATAATCTATTTTAGATTATCCTTTTTTTTATGCAATTTTGTAAAACTTTTCTAAAAAAATGATATACCAAAAACGTAAAAAAGCCTTAATCCTTCTTGCAGATGGAACGATTTTTCATGGAAAATCAATAGGCAAAGAAGGAACTGCCTTTGGTGAAGTTTGCTTCAACACAGGAACAACAGGATACCAAGAAATTTTTACTGACCCTTCATACTATGGTCAGTTAATGGTAACTACTAATGCTCATATAGGTAATTATGGAACCCAATCTGAAGAAATAGAATCTGATTCTATTAAAATTGCTGGGCTCATATGTAAAAACTTCAGTTTTGAATATTCTCGACCAGCAGGCGACAAGTCGCTCGAAGAGTTTTTAAATGATAATAACCTCTTAGCTATTTCAGATGTAGATACTAGAGCCTTGGTGAGTCATATAAGAGATCATGGAGCAATGAATGCGGTAATTTCTACAGAGGTGGATGATATTGACGGATTGAAAAAACAACTAGCTCAAGTTCCAAGTATGGAAGGTTTAGAGTTGGCATCTCAAGTATCTACAAAGGAACCTTATTACTTTGGAGACGAAAATGCTACCTATAAAATTGCTGCATTAGATATTGGTATTAAAAAGAATATATTACGAAACTTAGCCAAGCGAGATGCTTACATTAAAGTGTTTCCTTATAATTCTAAGTTTGAAGACCTAGAAGCGTTTCAACCCGACGGTTACTTCTTATCAAATGGACCAGGAGATCCAGAACCATTGGTAGAAGCTCAGGCTGTTGCTAAAGAAATTATAAGCAGAGATTTACCACTATTTGGTATTTGTCTGGGACATCAAGTGATTGCTCTAGCTAATGGAATTTCAACTTATAAAATGCATAATGGACATAGAGGAATTAACCATCCTGTAAAGAATCTTGTAACTACTAAAGGTGAAATTACATCGCAAAATCATGGATTTGCTATTAATCGAGAAGAAACTGAAAAGCATCCCGATATAGAAATTACACACGTACATCTTAATGATCATACTGTTGCCGGAATCAAAATGAAAAATAAGAATTGTTTTTCGGTACAATACCACCCAGAAGCCAGCCCTGGGCCAAATGATTCAACATATTTGTTTGATACCTTTATTGAAAACATAAAAAACAACTAATGCAGAATTGGCAATGAATTTTAAATTTCGTTGCCAATCTTGTTTTACGAAAACATTATCGTTGAGATATAATGTAAATCTGCTTTATATAAGGAGCTATTAGACCAACAATTTCGTAAATTTGAAACTTAAAATAACAACAACATAAATTAGATATAATGAGCATTATAATTAATATTCATGCAAGACAAATTTTAGATTCTAGAGGAAATCCAACAATTGAAGTGGATGTCGTTACCGAAAACGGAATGATGGGAAGAGCAGCAGTTCCTTCTGGTGCTTCGACTGGTGAACATGAAGCCGTTGAATTGAGAGATGGTGGCGATACTTATATGGGAAAAGGAGTTTCCAAAGCTGTTAATAACGTCAATACGATAATTGCTCAAGAACTATTAGGAGAATCTGTATTTGACCAAAATAGAATAGATCAATTAATGATAGATTTAGATGGTACGCCTAATAAATCTAAATTAGGAGCTAACGCAATCTTAGGCGTATCTCTGGCTGCTGCAAAAGCTGCTGCAGGTGAGTTGGGAATGCCTTTATATCGATACGTAGGAGGTGTATCTGCCAACACGCTACCTGTACCAATGATGAATATCATTAATGGAGGTTCACACAGTGATGCTCCAATAGCATTTCAAGAATTTATGGTAATGCCAGTAAAGGCCAAGAATTTTACTCACGCCATGCAAATGGGAACCGAAATCTTTCATCATCTTAAAAAGGTGTTACATGATAGAGGTTTAAGTACAGCTGTTGGTGACGAAGGTGGTTTTGCACCAAACTTAGAAGGAGGAACTGAAGATGCCTTGGATACTATTGCTAAAGCTGTATCTAATGCTGGATATACTTTAGGTGATGACGTTATGATTGCATTAGATTGCGCTGCTGCCGAGTTCTATAAAGATGGTAAATATGATTATACCATCTTTGAAGGAGATTCTGGACAAGTACGCTCTAGTAAAGAACAAGCCGATTATTTAGCCGAATTGGCCAATAATTATCCTATCATTTCTATTGAAGATGGTATGGATGAAAATGATTGGGAAGGCTGGAAATATCTTACCGAAAGAATTGGTGATAAAGTGCAATTAGTAGGAGATGATTTATTCGTAACGAATGTAGAACGTCTATCTCGTGGTATTGAAAATGGTATCGCTAATTCTATCTTAATTAAAGTCAACCAGATTGGGACTTTAACTGAAACGATTTCTGCAGTGAATATGGCTCATAATGCTGGTTATACATCTGTTATGTCTCATCGTTCTGGTGAAACAGAAGATAATACTATTGCAGATTTGGCTGTAGCCTTAAATACAGGACAAATTAAAACAGGGTCTGCTTCTCGTAGTGATCGAATGGCAAAATACAACCAGTTATTACGTATTGAAGAAGAACTTGATGAAGTCGCTTATTACCCTCAAGAAAAAGCATTCAAGGTGAAATAAGACCTATTTTCAAAAGCATATTAAACAAGCCAGTATAATTTTATTACTGGCTTTTTTTTGTATCTTCAAGTACTTATTAAAGACTATTATACCATCAAATAGTAGAATAGACCTTATTTGATGTTCAAGGAGGAAAAGCTCAAGATGTGATGATTTCGGAAACATATTAGATAGATATTTCGAACGTATCTAGTGACGTTTATTTTGTTGATGTGAAAACAACTATTGGTAATTCTGTGCTAAAATGTTTTAAAATCTAAAGTTTAATGGTATCTAAAACCCGAATCAATCTGATTTGATGAACTTATACCTCCTATTAGAAAGTCTGAAAATACGGTTTATATCGAATTCTAAGTGAAACCCCTAAAATTCTAAATGAATACATCATCTAAACAACTAAATCTTTACTTTTAACTTATCTATAAATTTAAAATGAAAGTAAAAGCACTTCTATTCTTTATAGTTCTCTTTTCGATAACTGTACATGGACAAACTCATACTTTAGACAGTTTGCAACAAAGGTTACTCGATGTTGATAACGATTTGGAGAGAGTTAAGTTATTAAATACTATTTCTAACGCTTATAAATACTCAGACCCGAATAAAATGGCAGAGTATGGTAATAGAGCACTCGAACTATCAAAGCGCAGCTCTAATTCCATAGGAGAGGCTAACGCCTACCTAAATATTGGTACCTCAAATATTATTCTAGGTAATTATAAACAATCTCTAGATGATTTTTCGATAGCCAAAACCATTTTTGAAGGGCAACAAGGTTCGGATGCTCAAAATAATGATGTAGCCGAAGGACTTGCACAAGCGTATGGCAGTATGGGAATTGTTTTTTCCGAACAAAGTAATTATCCGAGAGCGTTAGAATTTTATCTTAAATCTGTTAAACTCTATGAGCGCTTAAAAAATGATGTTAAATGCTCTAGATTATATAACAATATTGGTGTGGTTTATAAATCACAGTCGTTATATGCTAAAGCTCTAGAATATTTTGAAAAGTCTAAAAATCTTCAAGAGCGATTAAATGACCCCAATATAGGTATTACTCTAACCAATATTGCTAATATTTATCAGGATCAAGCTAATCCAAATAAGGCTTTTGAATATTATACTCTGGCAAAACAAAGTTTGGATAATAATCCAAACCCTAGAGCTTTAGGGGAATGGTATAATAATATTGGTTTGTATTACGAATCTCAGAATGAGGATTCAAAGACTATCGAAAGCTGGGAAAATGCGATAACTACGTTTAAACAATTTGATGATAAATTTGGCTTGTCTGATACCTATTTGTTTTTAGGGAAATTCTATTATGAACGAAATGATCTTGATAAAGCATTGCATATGACCCAAATAGCTTTGGGTTTATCTGAAGATATTGGTGTTCTAGAAGCAAAATCAACAACTGAAAAACTCCTAAGTGATATTTACGAGAAAAAAGGAAACACCACCTTAGCCTTAGAACATTTTCAAAAATATAGTGTTGCTAGAGACAGTTTAATCAATGAAGCTAATATTAGAAAGTCTGTTGAGGCTTCAATGAAGTACGAATTTGAAAAGAAGGAGTTACTTCAAAAAGAAGAAAATGAAAAGCGAGAAATACGCCTAAAAGAAGAAGCGAAAAGTTCAAAAATGAAATTAATTTTTGGTGCTTTAACTGCACTTTTACTGTTTGGAATTGGCTTTTTAATTTATAACAGATCTCAACTTAAAAAGCGATTAACACTTCAAAAAGAGCTAGCCGAATATGAACAAAAGGCCTTGCATTTACAAATGAATCCACATTTTGTGTTTAACTGTTTAGGATCAATATCTAGCTTTATTGTACAAAATGGGACAGATTCGGCCATTAAATACCTTTCAAAGTTTTCTAAACTTATGCGATTAACATTAGAGTATTCTAAAGAATCATTAATACCAATTGATAGAGAGATAGAGAGTTTGCAAAATTATTTAGAGCTAGAACAACTTAGATTTAATCACATGTTCGATTTCAGTATTCATAAAAGTGAACATATTGATGATGACGTATCCATGCCACCTCTACTCATACAGCCTTTTGTTGAAAACGCCATTATTCATGGGGTTATTCCTAAAAAAGAAATGGGTAACATAGCGGTTAAATTTTCGCTTGGTGATGACATTTTAATTTGCACAATTGTTGACGATGGTATAGGTATTCATACCTCAAAAAAGAATAAAGAAAACTCAGTAGTTGCTCATAAATCAATGGCCTTAGATATTATAAAAAAACGACTAGAAATGATGACGTCTTCAACTGCGCAAGTAGCAACAATACACATAGACGAAATTCGCAATGATGATATCGTAAAAGGAACAAAAGTAGAACTTCGATTGCCATTGCAATACATTGAAACCAGAACAACAATTAGTATGTAATGTAAAACATAATTTAAAATATGATAACAGCTATTTTAATTGACGATGATAAAAATCTCCGTGAGGGCATGAAAAAGTTGCTAGAATTGTTTGCTCCAAGCATCCAAATAATTGGTGAAGCAGATAGTGTCGCATCTGGCATTGTTACTATGGATACATTAAAACCAGAAGTTGTGTTTTTAGATATACAATTAAACGACGGAACGGGTTTTGATATTTTAGAAAAAGTTGCAAAAAAAAATGGTGCTATTACTTCCAATATTGTCTTTATAACAGCATACGAGCAATATGCCATAAAAGCATTTCGATTTAGTGCTTTAGATTTCTTGCTTAAGCCTGTTGATCCAGAAGAATTGCAAAAGGTTATTAAGAAAATTGAAGCCGTATTAGAAAAAAATAATGACTATGCTCATATCGACCTGTTGTTAGAAAACATAAGGAAGAAGGTTGATAATTTTAAACGTATCGCATTGTCTACTTCTGATGGTATTCACTTGTTTAATATTAGCGATATAATACGTTGTGAAAGCGAGGATAATTACACAAAATTTTATATTAAAAATACCAAAACTGTTCTCATTTCAAAAACGCTAAAAGAGTATGAAGAACTTCTTACAGAACATGGCTTTGAACGCATTCATCAGTCGCATTTAATCAACTTAAAATACCTCAAATCATATATAAAAAGAGATGGAGGCTATGTCATTATGGAGGATGAAAGTCATTTACCCATTTCTCAACGGAAAAAAGAACGCCTACAAGAAATTTTAAAAACAATTTAAGTCAGAGATTATCGAATTCTAAGTCAAACCCTTAGTTTACTCATTAACACCTAAAATTACCTTAGAACATTAGTACATTTATGTAAAATAACAACCATGAAAAACATTACGCTTTTATTATTTTTTACGGTAGGATATCTTCAAGCGCAGATCGTCGATATTCCTGATGTTAATTTTAAGGATTACTTGCTTAACTATACAGACATAGACACCAATGAAGATAATGAAATACAGTTTACAGAAGCTGCAACGGTTCAAAATTTATTTTTAAGCGGAAGAGCGATAGCTGATCTTACAGGAATAGAAGCATTTACTAACTTAGAAAAGCTGTTTTGTCAAGACAATTTACTAACCTCTATGGATTTAAGTAATAATAGTAATCTTGAAGAATTATATGTGTTTAACAATGCATTGACAGCATTAGATCTTGGCAATAACTCATCGTTAACGAATTTAGATTGTTCTTTTAATCAAATAGAAAGTCTAGATTTAAGTGGTAATGTAGCTTTAACAACTATACGTGCAATGTATAATCACTTGAGTGATATAAATTTAACTAACCTTACGTCATTAACAGATATTGAAATTTATGAGAACCAACTCACAACATTAGATCTAAGTACCAATACAGGGTTATTAAATGTCTTTGCTAGTGAAAATCTAATGTCTAGTATAGATGTGAGCAATCTTCCGCTATTGAACGCTTTAGGTCTTAGTAATAATCAATTATCTAGCCTTGATCTAAGTAGCAATCCTCTATTGTATATTTTAAGGTGTGATGGTAACCAAATGACAGATATAAATGTGAGTATTAATTCCAATCTATGGAGTTTTAGTTGTGCAAATAATGCTTTTACTACATTAGATTTAAGTAGTTTAACTACTGTACAATATATTTCTATAAATGATAATCCAAATCTTACCTATTTAAACTATAAAACAGGAAATAATAATTATAGTGATGCTAATAATTATGGCAACTTTGAAAATCTAACAAGTTTAGAAGTGATGTGTGTTGATGATCCAGATAGCGACTTTGCATACTTTATGGCGTTTGAATTCGACCAGGAAGTGCTTTTTACAGATTATTGCTCGGTTACTCCTGGAGGTGACTATAACACCATTACAGGTACAGCATTTTTTGATAGCGATAATAATGGTTGTGATGTAAATGATACGGCTCAATTTAATATAAAGATTACTATCGATGATGGCGTAAATCAAGGGTCAACTTTCACTAATGCTGATGGAACATATGTTTTTTATACCAATGAAGGAAATTTCGATGTCGCACCAGATTTTGCAAGTGCTCCTTGGTTTAACATTACTCCTGCATCAACATCGATTTCATTTGCTGATGACAATAATAATATAGAGTTTCAAGATTTTTGCTTAACAACAAATAGTGCTTATAATGACGTAGAGGTCGTTATCGTACCAATAATTCCTGCTCAACCTGGTTTTGATGTAGTTTATGACATTGTTTTTAAAAATAATGGAAACCAAATAGTTTCAGGAGGTATTGACTTTAGTTTTAATGATGCTGTTCTCAATTATATTTTTTCTAGCGAAATGCCAGTTACACAATCTACAGGTATTTTATCATGGAATTATCTTAACCTTCAACCTTTTGAAAGTAGAGTTATTGAAGTGACTTTAAATGTCAATTCTCCTATGGAAACACCTGCTGTAAATATTGGAGATATTTTACAATTCAATGCTAGTATCTCACCTTTAGCTACAGATGACTTGCCTTCAGATAATAGCTTTGATCTTAATCAAATTGTAGTAGGATCATACGATCCTAATGATATTACTTGCTTAGAAGGCGATATTGTAAATCCAGAACATATTGGAGAATACCTGCATTACAATATCAATTTTGAGAATACAGGGACAGCTGCTGCAACATTTATAGCGGTTAAAGATAGTATTGATAATACCCAATTAGATATTAATACATTAGAAGTTCTATATAGTTCTCATGACATGACAACCACCATCGAAGGGCAAATTGTAGAGTTCTTTTTTGATAATATCAACTTAGCGCCAGAAGGTCAAGGCAATATAGTTTTCAAAATAAAATCATTAGAAACCTTAGTACAAGGCGACTTTGTAGATAATAAAGCCAATATTTTCTTCGATTACAATTTTCCAATCGAAACAAATGTTGCGAATACTGTTTTTGACGCGCTATCTGTAAACGAATTTGAAGACAACACAATACACATTTACCCGAACCCTTCAGCAGATCTAATAAACATCAATACACAGTCGGTTATCAAATATATAGATGTTTATGATCTGCAAGGGCGAAGGGTTAGATCTTTATTTCCTAATCTGGCTCAAATGACTATTGATATTTCAAATTTAACTGATGGGATTTATTTTATAAAAGTAAAAACAACGAAAGGAGAACATTTAGAAAAAATCGTCAAGCAATAAAGGTTTGAATTAATTATTGAGTATGAAAAGAGTTCTATATATAGTATTATTTACTTCTTGGTTTGCCAATGCGCAGATTGTCAATATTCCCGATGCCAATTTTAAAACAGCGTTGATTAATTTGGGTGTTGATGTTAATACTGATGGAGAAATTCAAGAAAGTGAAGCTCAAACAATAACGACCTTAGATGTCTCCCAATCTGGAATTTCAGATTTAACAGGAATAGAAGCATTTACCAATCTCGAATATTTAAACTGTGATTTGAATGGCATAACGAGTCTAGATTTGTCTCAAAATGTGAACTTGGTTGAATTTCATTGTTGGCACAATATATTGACAGATCTAGACCTTAGCCAAAATATCAATCTTATAGCTCTGTATTGCAATGGCAATCCAATGACCAGTTTAAATATATCTCAAAATTTAAATTTGGTGACACTAGATTGCAGTGCCATTGATATCACAAGTCTTGACGTATCTCCAAATATAAATCTTGAATATCTAAATTGTTCTAATATATCCCTTGGAGCTTTAGATGTAAGTCAAAACCTAAACTTAAAAACCTTAAAATGTTCTGGTAATGAGATATCCACTATAGACGTAAGTCAAAATTTAAATTTGGAAGTTCTTGAGTGTGTGGGGAATCCTTTAACGGCTGGTATTGATCTATCCCAAAACATCAATCTTGAAACTCTAATTTGCTACGGAAGTCAGTTGACCTCAATAGATGTATCCCAAAACACAAATTTAAAACGGTTTGAATGTAATAATAACCAGTTAACAAACTTGGATGTAACACAAAATAGTAACCTAGAAACTTTAGTGTGCAATCATAATCAGCTTGCAGATTTGGATGTGTCTCAAAACCCAAACCTTATTAAGTTAGATATTTGGCATAACCAATTTGCCAGCATAAATGTGACTCAAAACCCTAATCTTGAAGAATTGTTTTGCGGAGAAAACTTGCTTACGAGTATTGACGTTACACAAAACCCTAACTTAACAACACTGAGCCTCTATCTCAATACAATAGGAGATTTAGACCTCTCTCAAAATACGCAGCTAGAATATTTATATTGTTTATATAATGAACTCACTGTTTTAGATGTAACACAAAATGTTGCTCTTAAAGAAATGCAGTGTCGTAATAACCAAATAAGCGAATTAGACTTTTCTCAATGTCCAGAGTTCACAGAACTTAATTGTACTTCAAATCAAATAACAAGCTTGGATTTTTCACAAAATCCAGTTTTTAAAGTACTTTTTGCTGCTAATAACCAACTTACTGAGCTTAATGTCAAAAATGGAAGCATTGAAAATCTTCTAAACTTTAGTAATAACCCAAATCTAACTTACATTTGTGTGGATGACGAGCAGTTAGATGCTATAAACAATCAAGCTCCTGAAAGTGTTGAAGTGAATTCTTATTGTTCGTTTACACCTAGCGGAAATTTTAATACCATCTCCGGAACTGCTCTTATTGATAGCAATAATAACGGTTGTGATGTTAACGATTTTCCGCAGTATAATGTTAGAATTAATATTGATACTGGTACAGATCAAGGCGCTATGTTTACTAATACTAATGGAAACTATACGTTTTATACAGAAGAAGGAAACTTTGACCTCTCTCCCGGAATTGAAAACTCTCCTTGGTTTGATATTACACCAGAGCTAACAACAATTTCTTTTTCCGATGCTAACAATAATACTGCTGTACAGGATTTTTGTGTAACGACTAATGGTGTTCATAATGATGTAGAAATTGTTATAATTCCAATCATTCCTGCGCGCCCAGGCTTTGATGCGATCTATCAAATTGTCTATAAAAATAAAGGAAATCAAATTGTATCAGGAAACATTGACTTTAGTTTTGATGATGAAGTACTCAATTATATCTTATCAAGTGAAATGCCAATTAGCCAATCTACGGGTGCCTTATCATGGAATTATATCAACCTTTTACCTTTTGAAAGTAGAACTATAGAAGTCACTTTAAATGTTAATTCACCAATGGAAACACCAGCTGTAAATATTGGAGATATTTTGCATTATCAAGTGAATATATCACCTCAAGCTACAGATGAAATTCCTACAGATAACGTATTTAACCTTAATCAAGTTGTTGTAGGCTCGTACGATCCAAATGATATTACATGTTTGGAAGGAGACATTGTAGGTCCAGAATATATAGGTGAGTACCTACATTATAATATCAATTTTGAAAACACAGGAACAGCAGCAGCAACCTTTGTCGTTGTGAAAGATGAGGTCGATATCACACAATTTGATATCAGTTCATTACAAATATTATATAGTTCACATCCTATGATGGCTAGAATTCTAGATAATACAATCGAGTTTGTTTTTGATGATATCAATTTAATACCAGAAGGTAAAGGAAATGTAGTTTTTAAAATGAGATCACTTGAGAGCTTGGTCCTTGGAGATTTTGTAAATAATAAGGCCGATATTTTCTTTGATTATAATTTTCCAATAGAGACCAATATAGCGAATACTGTTTTTCAAACCTTATCAGTAAACGAGTTTGAAAACCAAACGATACACATTTATCCAAATCCTTCAGTAGGAATTGTAAACGTAAAAGCCAAATCTATAATTAAGCATGTCGAACTATTTGATGTTCAAGGTAGAAAAGTGCAGTCATATTACCCTAACACTTTAATGACAACGTTAGAGATATCTCATATTAATCAAGGGGTTTACTTCTTAAAAGTTAAAACAGATATCGGCTCACATTTAAAAAAGATAATTAAAAATTGAACCTAATAAGACAATTAATATATTGATTATGAAAAAAATAGTGCTCTTATTACTGTTAGTAACAGGCTTTGCAAAAGCCCAAATAGTGAATATTCCAGATGCTAATTTTAAAGCGACATTAATTGCTCAAGGAGTTGATACCAACACAGATGGAGATATTCAGGTAAGTGAAGCATTAGCTCAAACCATTATAAATGTAGAAAATTCTAATATTTCAGATTTAACAGGAATAGAAGCATTTACAAACCTGTTGGAACTTAATTGCCGTTCTAATCAATTGTCTAGTATAGATGTTTCGCAAAATACAAGTCTTCAGATTTTAAATTGTTTTGACAATCAATTAACCAATTTGGATATCACCCAAAACACCAATCTTACACTATTAACATTTCAGGATAATTTTCTCACGACCATAGATCTATCTCAAAACGCAAACCTTCAAAATATTTCTGCTCATAATAATCAACTATCTAGTTTAGACCTTTCTCAAAATGTTAGCCTCGAGCAGTTGACATGTTATAATAACCAATTAACTCAATTAGATTTATCTAATAGTCCAAATTTAACTTATTTAGACTGTAATATGAATAATCTAACGACTCTGGATGTCTCTCAAAATTTTGATATTCAAACACTTATTTGTGGTGTTAATAGTATTGCACAATTAGATCTTACCCAAAAAGACCAACTAACGATATTACGATGTCAGGATAATAGTCTAACTAGTTTAGATACTTCAGATTGTGAAAGTCTTCAAGATTTAAACTGTGGGATTGTTAATTTGCTTACGGTTCTCGATCTAAGTCAAAATACTAATCTTCAAAATTTAGATTGCTCAGGAAATGGATTGCTTACAGAGTTAAATATCAAAAATGGGAGCATTGAGGCTATATTGATGTTTAGTTCAACTCAATTAGATTTTATCTGTGCAGATGAAGATCAAGTTAATAGTGTGCAACTACAAGCAGAGCCTACAACAGTAGTAAGTTCGTATTGTTCTTTTACTCCTGGTGGTGATTATAATACCATAACAGGCAGCGTAATTTATGATCTTAATGAAGATGGTTGTGATGCCTTAGATATTCCTCAACCACATATTAAAATGAATATTAACGATGGTACAAGTTTGGGATCTGTGTTTTCGAGCGATGAAGGGGTTTATAATTTTTACACATTAACTGGTAACTACGATTTTGAACCCAACCTAGAAAACCCATCTTGGTTTAATATTACGCCATTAACCGCTAATGTATCATTTACAGATAATAACAATAATGTTGAAGTTCAAGATTTTTGTATCACACCAGTAGGAACCCATAACGATGTTGAGATCTATATTGCACCTATAGATTTTGCCGTTCCTGCATTTGATGCTCTGTATCAAATTGTATACAGAAATAAAGGAAACCAAACACTTTCTGGTGATTTTGAAATGACCTTTAATGATGACGTTTTAGATTTTGTTTCAGCAACAACAGCACCAGACAATCAAACTTTTGGTAGCCTGTCATGGGATTATATAGACCTTTTACCTTTTGAAAATAGGAGTATATATATTACACTTAATGTCAATTCGCCAATGGAAGTTCCAGCCGTAAACATTGGTGATCAATTGAACTTTAATGTGCTTATTAATCCTATACCTAGTGATGAGGTGCCATCAGATAATATTTTTGAATATAAGCAAATAGTCGTCGGTTCATATGATCCCAATGATATTACATGCTTGCAAGGTGATATTTTACCAACATCTGAGATTGGAGCATATTTGGCTTATATCGTCAACTTTGAAAACATCGGAAATTTTGCAGCTCAAAATGTTGTCATAGAAATTGATATCGACCCAACTCAGTTTGACATCAATACACTGCGAGTTTTAAATGCTTCAGATCCTGTAGATACCCGAGTTAAAGACGATAAAGTAAAGTTTATTTTTGAAGACATAAACCTAAGCGCTAGTGGAGGACATGGTAATATTTTGCTTAGAATTAGAACGAACAGTGATGTGCAGCCTAGTGAACTGGTCTCTAAAAAGGCCGATATTCATTTTGACTATAACTTCCCAATAGTGACTAATAATGCCAATACCGTTTTCCAAAATTTATCAATAGACGATCATGAGATTGATCCTTCAATAACGATTTACCCAAACCCTGTAAGTGATGTCCTTACGATTTCGGCAAAAACAACAATTAAATTTATCGAAATATATGACGTTCAAGGACGAATCATACAAACGTCTATAGTTAATAAGGCAAATGTCTCCTTACAAATAGCGAGTTTGACTAATGGTGTTTACTTTTTCAAAATTAAAACCGAAAATGGTACAGGTGTTGAGAAAATTATCAAAGATTAAATGAAGATCCTAAAACGTATACAACAACCCATTGGTTAATTCATATTGGGTTTTTGGTATGTCAGAACTTACAGGAACGGCATCATAGAAGTAATTGAAACTCGTTTTAAAGGCCAAATCATTAAAAATTTCAAAGAGGAGGGCTGTATTACTCGAAAAACGAAAATCACCAAAGGCATCTATTTTTGGTTGATAATAACTGGTACTAATAATACTTATCTTTTCTGTAGGATACATGCTAAACGACAAATAAGTGCTTGCTCGTATGTCTTTTTGAATGCGGTCTGCGATGTCGCTCGATGCTTTTTCGTATTCGTACATCACAAGCGTTCCTAAATAGAAGCGGTACTTATCGTTATTGGATAATTTAAATCTTGGACCAGTTCCTAATAAACCTCTAAAATCTACTTGAGAAATGGCGTCGTATTGCGCTTGTCCAAAAGCTTCCCATTTTACTCTATTAGATATGCGACGATTATATCTTAAATGTTGTGTACCTCTATTAACCAATGAAAATCCGTCAGCACGTTGCAGACTTAAGTCGTTTACAAATAACCAAAGTGATCTGGTATTGTTATACTGAACATGAGCCTTATTAGAAATGCGGAAAATGTTATTAGTATTTTTAATTAGCGATAAATCAAGACTAGCAGAACCTGTCCATTTGGCCGAATCTGATGGCTTCCGTAATGTTTCGATATTAACCACCTGAGCATTAGCACCAAAACTTAATAGCCAGATAATGAGCAGCAAATATTTCATGAGTATAAATTTGTTGTCAAAAATAAGATTTACTTTGACAACTTCAGGACAGACGATGTAATTCTATATTGAGAATATGCTAATGTTTAGGGGGCAAATCCATATCAATTTTATGAATATCACAATTGTTAAAACCTTTCTAAATAGACTTCGTAAATCCTTAGATATTTCGTAATTTCGTAATCTCGATTTCGACAAACACACAAAATAAAATACACAAAATATATGTCAGATAAAGCTACACTAGAAATTAATGGACAAAAACATGATTTTCCGTTAGTTACAGGTACTGAAAACGAAGTTGCAATAAATATAAAAACACTTAGAGGTGTTACAGGTGGTGTAACGACTATTGATCCAGGTTATAAAAACACAGGGTCTTGCGAAAGCGCAATTACATTTTTAGATGGTGAAAAAGGAATCTTAAGATATAGAGGTTACTCTATCGAAGAATTAGCAGAAAAGGCAGATTTTCTTGAAGTAGCTTACCTTTTAATTTTTGGTGAGTTGCCTAATGCAGGAGAATTGGAAAAATTCCATTCAGATATTAAGAAGCACGCTGTTGTTGATGACGACGTAAAAAAAATATTAGACGCCTTTCCAAAGGCAGCACATCCAATGGGTGTATTAGCATCGTTAACGAGTGCGCTTACAGCATTTAATCCTACGTCTGTGAATGTCGATTCTGATGAGGAAATGTATAACGCCATTGTTAGAATTTTAGGTAAATTCCCAATCTTAGTGGCTTGGACAATGCGCAAGAAACATGGTATGCCGTTAGATTATGGAAGTACATCTCTTGGCTATGTAGAGAACATTCTTCAAATGATGTTTAAGCGTCCAGATGAAGACTATGTTCAAAACCCAATTTTAGTTAACGCTTTGGATAAATTATTAATCCTTCATGCAGACCACGAGCAAAACTGTTCTACGTCTACAGTGCGTATTGTAGGCTCGTCCCATGCAGGATTATTTGCTTCATTGTCGTCTGGTATCTCTGCGCTTTGGGGACCATTACATGGTGGTGCTAACCAAGCAGTATTGGAAATGCTAGAAGGTATTAAAGAAGATGGTGGTGATACTAAAAAGTATATGGGTAAAGCCAAAGATAAGAATGACCCTTTCCGTTTAATGGGCTTTGGTCACCGCGTTTATAAAAACTTCGATCCGAGAGCTAAAATAATTAAGGTTGCTGCCGATGAGGTTTTAGCCGATTTAGGTGTTGAAGACCCAATTTTAGATATCGCTAAAGGCCTAGAAAAAGAAGCCTTAGAAGATCAATACTTTGTAGATAGAAAGCTATATCCAAATGTAGATTTCTATTCTGGAATTATTTATCGCGCTATGGGTATTCCAACAGAAATGTTTACAGTAATGTTTGCTTTAGGACGTTTACCTGGTTGGATTTCACAATGGAGAGAAATGCGCTTACGTAAGGAGCCAATTGGTCGTCCAAGACAGATTTATATTGGTGAAACGTACAGACCGTTTAAAGACATAAATAAGAGATAGGCAACTTTAAATGCCAACTAAAAGCTTCATATTAATATGGAGCTTTTTTTATATTTGCAATCTATGATCAAACCTAACGTACAAAACGAAACTGCTCGCTTACGCGCTGTTGTTTTAGGAACAGCAGAAAGCGTAGGGCCAACACCTTCCTTAGAAGATACTTACGATCCAAAATCTGCCGAACATATCAAAGCTGGAACCTATCCTGTAGAAGCAGATATGATTAAAGAAATGGAAGCTGTCGCTGAGGTCTTTAAAAAATACGATGTTACCGTTTATAGACCTCAAGTGATTAACGATTACAATCAGATTTTTTCTAGAGACATTGGTTTTGTGATTGACAACACATTTATTTTTGCCAATATTTTACCAGATCGTGATCGTGAAATTGAAGCTATCGAACATGTATGGTCTCAAATCCCAGAAGAGAATCGCGTACGTTTACCAGAAGAGTGTCATGTAGAAGGAGGCGATGTGATGCCTTGGAATGATTATATTTTTATTGGAACATATTCAGGTGATGACTACCCAGATTTTATTACAGCTCGCACTAATATGGATGCCGTAATAGCTATTCAAGAACTGTTTCCTGAAAAAACGGTAAAAGCATTCGAATTGCGTAAATCTAATACAGAACCTAAAGAGAATGCCCTACACTTAGATTGCTGTTTTCAACCTGTAGGTAAGGATAAAGCTATACTTCATAAAAACGGATTCCTCCTTGAAAGCGAATATGAATGGTTGGTAGATTTCTTCGGAAAAGAGAACATCTTTGAAATTACGAAAGATGAAATGTACAATATGAATAGTAATGTATTTTCTATTTCTGAAGATGTCATTATTTCTGAACGGAACTTTACGAGGTTAAATACATGGTTACGAGAGCAAGGCTTTACGGTTGAGGAAGTACCTTATGCCGAAATTGCTAAACAAGAAGGCTTGTTACGTTGTAGTACAATGCCATTGATTAGAGAATAAAGACGACACCCAAATAGTTTGCTTATTTGAGTGCCGAAAATAATATCATCGTTATACAAGATATCTAATACATTTAATTTTTATAGACACGTCTGTCATAATCTACTGTTATTATAGATGGAACACAACAATTAGAAATATCAAAAGTGATGGTGTTACATCCAATTGCGCTTCCCCTAATAGACCCTCCATTTTGTCCAAAGTTTGAATTTACTTGGAAAGTTGCTGTGTTTCCACTAGAACTTATCAAGGTAATACCAGAACTTAAGGACGTCCAATTTACATTACTAGCGCCATTATAAGTATACGTTAAGATATCACCTTCTACACCGCAATTAGGTCCAGAAATTGAACATGTTGGAGGAATAATGTTGCAAGTTTCTAAAAGCACTTGATCTTTACATCCAAAACTGCCATCACATACAGCTTGAATCCATGTATTTGTACTATTGAAGGTTGAACTAAACGTGAACGACTGACTTGACGACCCAAGACCATTAGGACCTAGAGGTGTAGCTGGCGTTATACCAGATCCACTATAAGTCCAGTACACATTTCCAGATGGGTTATTGCCATTACAATTTATTGTAAATGTATAGGTGTTTCCTGGAATAATACATAACGGACCACTCATAGGACAAGGACCATTTGGATTATATTGAATTTGACTTCCTCCTTTTTTTCTTTGGCTAAACTCATCATTTACAACACGAGTTTGTTGATCACTATTATCGGTTATGTCATTATCTGAGTTACAGGCGTAAAATGTCATACAGATTATTACTAAAAAGGAGGCTAAAATTTTTACTTGAGTTTTCATAAAATAAATTAAATATAAGTTGGCTCTTACTCTTTTTAGGATTTTCAGATATCTCCTTGGTTCACTACTATGAGATAAGTGGTTTAAAGTTTTATCATTCATTGATGTAACTTCTAAAAAGGTAAGATTAACGTTTGACCAAAGACTATGGGAAAGCCTTAGTATTATTATGGGAAAACCATACAAATTGACTTAAATATAAGCTGATTATATGTTGATTTAATACTGAATATTGAAAGTGTTATACGTATAATGTATTGATAATGTGTGAATTATGTTGATATTTATGCTATTGGAGCTAATAGTCTTTATGACGAGTTCATTAAAATAAAAACGGCTTCGAGGTGTTTATTCTGCCTTTAGTTTTGAAATGATACGACTCACTTCTTTCGTTTCAAACTTCTGAATGACCTTTAGGAAAAACCGAATGATTCTGGATTTAGGAGCTGCGATATGCTGACTTAGTTTAAGTACCAATTGATCAATTCCATTTTTGGTTGTTTCAAATTGGGAACTTCCCGTTAAAGGCCAGAGTAAGTTTGCCGAATTCCAAGATTGCTCGCGTGCTTTTCGCATACTAAAATCGATAATTTGTTCATCTGTGTTTTTTCCTAGCCAATCTAGAACAAATAGGAGTGGAGACACACGACTTAGTCGATCTTGCAACTCATTAGTGATCTGAAATAGAATAGCGTTCACCTTATTGAAATCCTGCTCAATATCTCGAATGTCTTTTCCAGACATCGTTGTAGCTGTGGCTATCGCGAGGTCTAGATTGATGTGTGCATTCATACCCAACATAATGTGTTGTACAATATTCAAAGGCTCTTTGGCATGTTCAAAGGCAAAAGCCCAAGACGCACTTACAGGTTGATTGTTTTTATAGGCTTTGTAGGCATCTAAATACAAATTCGCAAAGTCTACATCTAATAGCTCTAGACGTTGGTTGTCTTCAAAATTTCCCAGATCAATTTCCGCTGCTATTTCTGCCGTAGTACGCCTATAGATATAGGCAAACAAACCCAACCTGCTATTCGTGGCAATACTGTCGCTAATGATGCTATCGAGTTCATCTAAGACTTGCTGTATGGTTGTTGGACGCGGCATGATGGTTTGGTTTTAGGTTGCTTGTGAAAGTGACGATGTTGGTAGTTTATTTCCAAGATATTTGATAAAAGATTATTCAGTTTTAATGTCAACTATAATTTCTTTGATGCCATCTTCAGGTGGTCCAAATCTCAATTTGGCTTTTGCTCCATTTAAAAAGGTGGTCGTTTCTAAAATCGGTTTAATACCATTGAATAATAATTCGGCATTTGGTCCGTACATATATAAGGAACCATCACTATAATCGATTGCCATTTCGTGTCCGTCGTATTCTCCCAAATTGTTATTCTCAATAGCTGTTTCTAGCTTGTCTCTCAATGCGTAAATATGTTCCATTCCCTCAAGCTCATAATTGAAATATATGATAACAGCATGTTCAACAGCTGACTCGTTCGATTTAGCAACTTTATTCTTTTTATTACTGAAAAATTTATCTAAAAACCCCATGTTTTTTATCTAATCGTTATCATGTGATAACTATGTCTAAGTTAATGAAAGAAAATGAGTTATAAGAAAATATTTAAGGTTTTCGTGTGTATGTAAAACAGTTATGAATTAAACCTGTTATAGTGCTTTGGTTGTTTTTTAATTGGACCTATATTTATATAAATTTTAATATCTTTATGATTATGATAGGAACATACGTATTAATAGGACTTGTTGTTTTAGCTGCATTTTATGGCATTGGAATTTACAACAGATTAGTAAAATTAAAAATGCTTGTCGGCGAAGCATGGAGTGGTATAGACGTTCAATTGAAAAAGCGCTATAATTTAATTCCGAACTTAGTTGAAGTTGTAAAAGGCTATGCAAGCCATGAAAAAGAAACGTTTGAGAATGTCACAAAAGCAAGAAGCCAAGCGCAGAATGCAACTACAGTTGAGGGACAGCAAGCTGCTGAAAACGGGTTAAACAAATCACTTATAAACTTGTATGCGGTAGCTGAGCAATATCCTGAACTCAAAGCAAATGAGAATTTTTTAAGCTTGCAAAATGAATTGTCAGATATTGAATCTGACATTGAAAAATCAAGGCGATATTATAACGGCACGACACGCGATTATAACATTTTAATAGATTCATTTCCTTCAAACATTATAGCCGGAATGACGAACTTCACTAAAGAAGCGTTTTTTGAAATTGATACCGAAGCAGAACGTGAAAACCCACAAGTAAAATTTTAAAGTGTTAAAAAAACTCTTTTTTATTGTACTATTAATGTCGAACGTTTTTGCCTCGTTTTCGCAAAGTGAGCGCATACTTTCATTTCATTCTGATATAGAAGTGGATACCTCAAGTACTATTATTGTAGATGAGACGATTAAAATTTATGCCCAAGGAAACATCTTTAAAAGAGGTATTACACGTACCATTCCAACAGAAGGTTTAGACAGTTTAGGACAAAAAGTACTGTTTGATTTTAAAATTCTATCCGTTGAAAGAGATGGTAGGTCTTCAAAATATCATACCAAAAAAGGAAGTGGTACGATTACCATTTATGTCGGTGAAAAAGATGTGTTTTTAAGTGAAGGCGAATACAATTATACGATTACATATAGTATGGGTAGACAGATTCGCTTTTTTGATTCCTACGATGAAATTTATTGGAATGTAAATGGTTTTGATTGGGATCTTCCTTTTGATCAAGTGTCAAGCCTAGTCACATTACCAGAGGGAGGAAATAGTATTCAAAATGCCTGTTATACGGGAAGATATGGTAGTGATAGTACCAACTGTAGTGCAGAAGTTATAGCTGATAACAGCATTCGTTTTAGTGCCGAAAACTTAAGTCCTGGGGAGAATTTAACTGTAGCAGTAGGTTTTAAAAAGGGTATTGTACAGCAGCCTGCTCCACCGCCACCTCCAACATTTCTTGAGAAATTTGGAGCCCTTCTTTTAAGTGGATTTATAAGCTTGATGCTTTTGTTTTATTACGGATTTACTTGGTTGAAATTTGGTGTAGATCCACCAAAGCCAACTGTATATCCACAATTTGAAGTACCAGAAAACATGTCGCCTGCATCTGTTGGTATGTTAGATAAACAGCGTTATGATGGCGATTTGATTACAGGCTCAATTTTAAATTTAGCTGTAAGAGGCTACCTTAATATTGAAGAAGATGCCCAAGACTATGTTTTTGGTTTATTTAAAAGCAAAAAATTTGTCATCCATAAACTAAAGGAAGTCGATAAAGAGCTCAAAAAGGAAGAACGCGTGCTGTTCAAAAAACTATTTTCGAACACTTCTACTTTAGCATTAGACGGAAAATATAATTCTAAAGTAAAAAGCGCTGTTACTGCATTTAGGACATCATTATGGAAACAACATCGAGGCCTCATTTATCAGGGCTTTAATGCCAAATTTTGGATTGCTCCTATATTAACCATAATTGCTTATATCTTCTTGTTTATATTTCTTTCGTCTAATTACCTTCGAGGGGAAAATGACGGATTGATATTCGGTTTATTTTTGGGATTAAATATTATTTTCTTTTTGATTTACCAATATTTAATAAGAAAGCCTGCTGTGGAAAAACTCAGACTTAAATCTTTGATAGATGGATTTGAGATGTATATGAATGCAGCGGAAGTCAAACAAATAGCTCATTTTAATCCGCCAGAGTTAACACCAGAAAGATTTGAAACATTATTACCATATGCAGTCGTGCTAGGAGTAGAACGTGTTTGGGGGCAAAATTTTCAAAACTTAATTAACAAATCCGTAATTGATCAAGACTATCAGCCTACATGGTATAACGGTCAGGTAGGGAATTTCTCGACATTTAATCACACTTTAAATTCATCACTTTCCAATTCCATAAGCAAATCTGCTACACCACCATCAAGTAGTGGAAGTGGCTCAGGTGGCGGTGGGTTCTCTGGTGGTGGCGGAGGCGGAGGCGGGGGAGGCGGCTGGTAGTTGTGTTTTTAAATGAGGCATCTACTCATTCTACTTTCATCACCAATGCTTGAAGAAATATCAAACTTGACGCGTTAGCCACAGCGACACCTCCTTGAGGCGTCCAACCTTCTTGGACCCTTGAATGCACTTCTTCCCAAAGGTCTTGAGTTGACCTTCCTTGTGCTATCATACAATGTAACTCCATTTCTTATCGTTTTTATGTTAGGTTCTGTTTTAAATCTGTTGTATTTAATTGTGTGAAAACAATAACTCCTTCATGTTTTTATAAGTAATCGTCCAAAAGAGAAGTTATCAGCTTCAAATAATAGTTGTACTTAAAATTACTTTGAAAGTGAATGCAATACAATACGTAGAACTACGTATTTTTTAGAGAGTTTTAGGATAGGACAACCTGTTTCAGGCCTCTATATAAGTCACGGAACTTAGAGAGAAGTCTTAGTGTTATGAGCAGTAAGGTTTTAACTGAAGTATTATGATGTTCTATTACTCATAAAAAATGGCAACTTCATCTAGTGCTTTTCGTTTCAAATCGGGCACATATGTTGGAAATTTTGGGTAACCTATTGGAAGTAATAAAAATGCTCTTTCGTTACTAGGTCTATTCAAGGTTTTGGCCAAGAAATTCATTGGACTAGGCGTATGTGTAAGGGTAACTAAACCAGCATCGTGAATCGCAGAAATTAACATACCACAAGCAATTCCGATAGATTCATTTACGTAGTAGTTATTATGCTTTGTTCCGTCATCTCCAAATTCGTATACTTTTTTAAATGCGATAATTAACCAAGGCGCAACGTCTAAAAAAGGTTTATGCATATCAGTAGCCAGGGGTTCTAAGTCCTTTTTCCAGCGTTCACTCATTCTGTTTTCGTAACTTTCCTTTTCTTCAATTTCTGCTTCTTTACGAATTTTGGATTTTAAAATTGGGTTAGACACAGCACAGAATGTCCAAGGTTGTTTGTGAGCACCAGAAGGCGCAGTAGACGCACTTTTAATTAGGTTTTCGATAACCTCTTTAGGGATAGCCTTATCAGAAAAATCTCTTACAGACCTACGTTTGTCTAGCCAATTATGAAAGGTTTTACTTTTATGGATTAATTCATGCTCAGAAAATAATTCTGTTTCAAAAGAATTATGTCTGTATCCATTGATGATTATATGATCTGGTGATTCCATACTTTTTTTGATCTAAATTATGTTGAAATGCTCTGCCCAAAGGTTAAAAGGTTGCTGTCTGGGTCGAGTATAGAAAATTCTTTTTGTCCCCAAGGTTTAATCTCTAACGGTCCATTTGGATGTATTTGTGTGTTGTTATCTAATAGTGATTGGTAAAAACTATCGATGTTGTCAGTTCTGATGTATACCATTCCATAGTTTTCTTTAGGGTCTATTGCTTTAAATTCAAAGAAGTGAATTTGAATTTGATCTTTTTCCATCATTAAATAACCATCAAAGTCGGCACTACCGAATACATTAAATCCTAAATTGTTTTTATAAAATTCTTTGGTAATATTTTTGTCACGCATTGGTAACTTCGGATGGATGTCTGTTAGCATAATTCTAAATTATAAACTTTATTTTGACTGGTTAATAACGCGTTTGTATTGGCTGGAACTAAGTTAGTAAAAGAAAACAAATCAGAGGGGATTTGTAGAGTTTTCGTAGTGCCCACGGAACAAGTAATTGACTATACACGTTGTTATGCGATGTATAAAATTATTTGTAATTACCACCAAAGTGTTCTTTACCCGCTTGCCAAAGGTATTTATCTATATCCTTTAGAGTATATTTATGAAGAGAATATCTATTTTGAAAGTCCGTCAATATTCTATTATATTCTTTGTAGTTTTTTAGATCAACTTTTCTAAAATCACTAAACTTATCGAGTCTTTTTAAAGCCATTAACAATTTATCTACATAACTGTCATAGATTGGATATGTTAATGGATCATGATGGCTGCAGTATTTAGTGGCAAAAGAATAGAAATTGATTTCTTTGTTTTGTTTCATTTTGACTAACGCAATATCATTAACTAAACTTAAATCCTTACGTTTTAATCGTTCATCAATTTTTAATGACACAATATGCTTTGCAACTTTAAAAGGAGAAAATATATTAGTGCTATAGAAGTCATTAAGCGAACAGACTTTAATAAGGACATTATCTAAGTCGTTATTGAGAGGATAGGTTTTAATAAAGAGCTTATTTAAACTTCTTTCTTGTAGTGCATAATTATCTAGTGAATGCCATTTTTGAATGTATTTCTCAATTTCAGATGCTGATGGTCTAATAATGCTCACAGGCAATGACTTTTTATTATTGCGCCTAACGCGTTAGTCTATTAATAGTTGAGTTGGTAAGAACTAAATTAACAAAAGAAAACAAGTAAACACAGAAGGAATTATTAAATATACAGTTGTTGTTGCACTTTTATTCTACATCAGATGATTTATAATGTCAGTATTGGTTTCTTTAAAGTATCTCAATTCTCTTTTTTTTGCAGGCATTAAACTCCAAGACCACAGTATTTCAACCCATAAAACTGCGTCTTTATTATTTATTTCAGATGTTACGATAAGAATATGTAGACATCTAGTAGAATATACTTTACGTAAAAAAGATCTGTTGTCTCTAAGCACTTCGCTTTTTACTCTTAGTTTTTTTGTATCACGAATTAACTTTTTAAACTTTAATCTATTTGATGCCAGATAATTTTTTGATTCTTTCGATTCATATTTTGATGATAAAAATGTAGTACTTATATAACCTGATAACCAATTGAAAACAATTATTATTAAGCCAATAATTAATATTAGGGTAATTTTGTTCATTTCGTCAGAGCAAGTCTAAATGTGATACAACGTCTTCGCGTATGGTATCGTTTACATAGGCTAGAACTAAGTTAGCAAAAGAAAACAGGTAAATACAGAATGCGCTACAAATTATGCATGTTGTTGTGACTTTGTTTTAAAATGGCCAAGTAACATGCAATGGTTTTTCCATCCATGGTAGCTTTATTATTGAAAACGAAAATGGTGATTTGATCAATAATACATCATAGGCTCTTTTTTCGACGGTTAGTTCCCAATGGTTTTCGGTCTCTCTCAAAATACCATCTCGTACCAACCAATTTCCGCGAAAACCCATTATAGAAGCGTCTCCAATAGCTGTCCAAAAACTAATAGTAGATGTAATCATCCCGTCAATGAGTTGTTTTTGTGTCTCAGTCATATCAATACTATTTTTTACTGGCGTATTGGGCGAGAGCCCTACCAATACCTTATTCAATGGTAATAAAGATTCTTCTGTTTGGCTTTGTCCTGTAACGATATATTGCAAGTAATGTACTGCATCCAACTGCGCACTATCTGATATAAAAGCATTGTCTTTTATTGCTCCCAAGCGCTCTAGCAACATTAAAACATAATTATTTAGCAGGACTAATCCTGCATTTGAAATGGGAATGCCCTCTTTCGGAAATGAAGTTGATTCTGTATTCATATTTTTTTTGTTTAAAGTGTTGCGCTTATTTGGTAATGTGCTATGTGTTTGTGTTATGGCCAGTTACGTGGTTTAGCACTTAACTTTGTAAGTACACACCAAACTGAAAAATCGTGAGGATTTTCAGAAGTAAGTGTGAACAAGCAATTACTGATACCAATTGTTGTATGTCCTATTTACTTGACCCAACCATCGATTAGTGAATTAAACATCCCCTGAATTTGCTTCATAGCTTCTTTGCGTTCACTATCGTTTGTTGCATTGTGGCTAGACACAAGGGCAACTGCATCCGCTAGAACAGAACCCCAAGCTCTTGGGTCAGGTGTTTCTTTTATAGGTTCGGCAAAGATTTCGGGTGCTCCTTGATTCATCCAAATTCGTAAACATTCATATGTATTCGGATTAGATTTTATTTCAGACCTAACTTTGATTTCATTCCCATGTGACGAAAAAATTCCCATAATATTATATTTTATATTAAATTATTAATTCTATTCAAATCTGTTATTATTTATCAGTTATATAGCATACGACATGTTCGTGTATGGTTTGCTTCACTAGTTCGCTTGGCTCGTGTCCGAGTACACACAGAAAAAGCGATTAACTATACACGCTGTTTATTGAGTTGGATTTATTTTTTTTCCGTTTTTATTCAGATAGTAAACTCCTCCAATGAAGTGAGGCCCTCCATAGAATTCGATTAATTCTCCTTGGAAACCCATATAGCAATGCATTTCGATTTCAATTAGAACCTTTCCATTTTCGTCAATCAAGGCATTAAAGAAATAATCTCCTGCAACTTCAAATTGTACTTGATTTACTCTCACTGCACATACTCCGTTCTTAAATTTATCAACTTTATAAAATTTGGGTTCAATTATTACTCTGCCATTATCGCCTTTAAAACCTAATAATCCATTTTTTTGAAAAGGAACAAATGTATCAGATGTAAATCCGACCTTAGCTTTTGTTTCAGAACTGTAATTGTTTGCACTTCGGAAGTTTTTTTTATCTGAACTTGTTATTTGTCCCAAGGTGTTTATAAAAATCCATTTGTAATTTTTGTTATTAATTTCTTTGGAAACTTTGCAAATACCTCCATCGAAATCGTTTACAAATAAGTATTCTGCTTTTATTTGAATTTTTCCATGTTTGTCCATAAATCCATATTTACCATTTTCAGACCGAAACTTATAAAGTCCATTTCCTTGTCCAAAAGAAAGACATGAAACTAAAATTAGAAATAAAATTATTGTAGTTCTCAATGTTTTTATAGGTGTGTTAAAGTGTTCGTATATGGTTTGGTTAGTATGAACTAAGTTAGCAAAAGAAAACGAACCATTAGGGAAATCCGCAGGATTTTCCGAGTACAAGCTGGGCGAATAATTAGTTATACACGTTGTTGTGGTGGTGTTTTTTTACTGTTTAATGATTCAATGTCAAGTTTATAATTGCTAAGAACCATATTTAACTCTCTTTTTTCGGATTCGAGTTTTTTTAATGCCTTTCTATGTTTATATAAAGACCACAATCCCATTGATATTATACCACTTCCAACAAAATAAAAAAAAAGAACAACTTCTAAATGTTTCCAAATGGAATATGGATGATCTTTTTTTAAAGCTTTTTCTAGTATAGGATAACTTCCAACAATTATAATTAAACCCAAAAGGCTTGCCAGAATAAATGTCAAATAAGCAAATGCTTTTCTTTTTTTTACATTTTCAATTTGATTTGATAATTCTGGTAGATACTCTTTAAATGAATTACTGAATTTAATATCGGAACAAGAAATCTTGAAATCAGGTTTTTTATTAGTCAAACCGCAAGTCAATCCCTTTTTTAGACTTCTTTTGGGATGTTCACATAAATCACAATGTTTGGCTTGAATCATTTTATTCCATTGATTGATTCTTAAGAACAAATTCATCAAACATCTTCTGTTCTTCCTTATGTTCGGTAGACATTTCCGATAATTCTAAATCACTCATTCCTCTTGGTGAATAGAAAAACGTTTTCCAAATAGGTTTATGTTTAATAAATATATTTTTCCGCCCAAATTCATCATGAGTATAAACTCCAATCCAAAACTTAGCAGAAATTAAAATTCCTATGGTTATAGTTATTTGTACTATTTTTCTTTTCAATTTATGAGGTTTGTTAAAATGTACCACAACGTGTTCGTATATGGTTTGGTTAGTATGAACTAAGTTAGCAAAAGAAAACGAACCATTAGGGAAATCCGCAGGATTTTCCGAGTACAGGCAGAACTAGTAATGAATTATACACGGTGTTGTGGCTAGTTATATCTTACTTTTTTTGTTTTGAAATGCAAATCCTATCTCATTTCTATTTCAAAAATATTCTATTTAGTTTATTAGTTATATAGATAGTTAATCTTCAGAAAATAAAGCTTAATTTTAAAACTATTGTCAAGTAGGTTGAAATGTTATGAAATTATATATAAAATACATGGTCAGCTTACGATGTAAACTCATGGTGAAATATGAGCTAGAAAAACTAGGGTTGCATTATACAAGTATTGAACTTGGTATGATTGAAATAAAAGAGAATATTACTAATGGACTAAAACAAGAACTGAAATCAAATTTGGCTCTATCTGGTCTGGAATTATTAGACGATAAAAAGAGTATACTCATAGATAAGATTAAAAATGTTATAATTGAAATGATACACTATTCTGATGAAGTTCCAAAAACTAATTATTCAGACATTATTAGTAAAAAATTGAATTATGATTATACTTATTTGTCTAATATTTTTTCCGAGGTCAAAGGCATTACAATACAGCATTTTATTATCAAGCATAAAATTGAAAAAGCCAAAGAGCTCATACTCTATGACGAGTTAAACCTTACAGAAATAGCCTATAGACTTAATTATAGTAGTGTAGCCCATTTATCTAATCAATTCAAAAAAGTAACAGGACAATCCCCTTCATTTTATAAGAAAATAGGTAAAAAAAGAAAGTATAATTTAGAGAATCTGTGATTTATGTAAGTTAGAGTTATTGCTATGTAACTGAAACTATAATAAATCAATCAAATTTGCATTGCTATTAATCAATTAGGGTAAGTCCAAATGAAATATCTCATTTGGCATGTGAAAGCAGACTTACTAGTCTGCTTTTTTATTTTTTATAATACAACTGTATCTGTGATATATGTAACTCATTTAGTTTTTTTTACAATACTATAAATAACATTTACATTAACTTAAATGACAATCAATTAAATACTTAAAACAATGTCAAAAGAAAAAGAAGGTAAGAAAAAAAACAGTAAAACTCCTGCTGCCAAAACAGCTAAAGAAAAAAAAGCTGCTAAAATTTTAAAACGAAATGCAAAAAAGTATTCAGAATAGAGAAAAGGGAAACATTAGAACATTTGAAGGATGAAAAATAGTGAGTTTGAAGAATCTATTAAATTTAATTTACTGGACTTACTAAATTATAGTACGAATACTATTGGAGTAAAAAATATAGTTGTTGAAAACACATGTGTCATACAAGTCTTTGCTTTTGATTTTGGAAAAGTCCAGTTATATGAAAAGTCCCCTTTTTCTCGATTCATTTATATTATTGAAGGAAAAGCTGAAGTAGTTATCAACAACAATTCATCCTTTATGCAAACTGGAGATTCAGTTCTTATTCCTAGGGCTGTTGGCAGTTCAATTGAAGCCAACCTACCATTCAAGATGATATGTACTACAATAAAAAATGGTTAGATAATTTTGTTCTATCATTAAAGAAATAATCATAAAAAAATCATGGAAAATAGATTTAAAGCTGGCGATTTTGTGTTCGCCAAAGTTAGGCCTTCAGTGCCACTCATTGTTAGAGTATATGCTAGGAAAATATACTATTGTAATATTCAGGCAGACCCTACTGCAAAAGAGCTTGTCTATTTTGAAAGAGAACTAATGCCATATATTGACGATCAATTAAAAACTAATAATTTAAAAATGAATAACTATGAAAAGTAATGCATTAGTTTATTGTGAAAATGAATTTGGAAATACAGATGGAAAAGTTGCAAATGGTTTAGTTCGTCAGTCGGAAACCTATACAATTGTTGGAATTATTGATAGTACAAAAGTTGGTTTGGATGCAGGCGAATATCTCGACGGTGTAAAAAATGGGATTCCTATTTTCAATAACTTGGAAAGTGCTTTAAAAGAATTGAAAAATATTCCTCAATATTTTATTTATGGTATAGCGCCTCTCACTTCTTTTTTGAGTAACCAACAAAAAGAAATAATTTTTACTGCCATCAAATACGGAATGAATATTGTTAATGGTATGCCAGAATTTTTAAATGATAATGTTCAATTCAGAGATATTGCCAACAAATATGGAGTTACTATTCAGGATGTGAGAAAACCTCCAAAACGAGAAAACCTCCATAATTTTACAGGAGGTATAAAGAATGTAAAGATTCCTATAATTGCAGTAATGGGAACTGACTGTGCGGTAGGAAAACGAACGACTGCTTTACTTTTGGTAAACGCTTTGAGAGAAAGGGATTTTAATACTGTGTTTGTAACCACAGGGCAAACTGGTATACTCCAAGGGTCAAAATATGGTGTTGCTATAGATGTTTTAACTTCTGGTTTTGCTTCGGGAGAAGTTGAAAATGCTATCTTAAATGCTTGTAAGAAAGAACAACCAGATATTATAGTTGTTGAAGGTCAAGGTGCTTTAAGCCATCCTGCTTTTACTTCTTCAAGTGCAATTTTACGTGGCGCAATGCCAGATGCAATTATTCTTCAACATCCACCAATGCGAGAAAATTATTGCGATTATCCTAATATCCCAATGTTGTCACTAGAGGATGAGATAGAGATGATAGAAATATTTTCTAAATCAAAGGTAATTGCTATTACTATTAATCATGAAGATATGACTGATCAAGAAATTGATAATACTATTATAGATTATCAAATAGATTATAACCTACCTACTACAGATGTCTTGAAGCATGGATGTGATAAACTGATAAAGGAACTATTAAAAACATTTCCGAAATTAAAGAGAGAGCCCGTATTACTTTGAAAATCCCTAGGATAGATATTGATATTGGAAAAATCGCCCATAACATTCAACAATTAAAAAAGCTATATGGCTCCAAAGGAATTCAAATTACTGGTGTTACAAAGGTCATTGGTGGCAATCCACTAATCGCTTCAATTTTAGTAAAAAAAGACATAAAGATTCTTGCAGATTCTAGAATTGAAAATATTGTGAAAATGCGAAAAGCTGGTGTTCAAGCAAAGTATTTGTTATTGAGAACACCTGCTTTAAGCCAAGTAGAAGAAGTTGTTATTTACACCGATATAAGCTTAAATTCTGAACTCATCGTCCTAAAAGAGCTATCAAAATATGCTATAAGGAATCAAATTATACATAAAGTGATTCTTATGGTGGAGCTGGGAGATTTACGAGAAGGAATTATGCCTTTAGAAATAAATAACACTGTAAAAGAGGTACTACTATTAAAAGGGCTTTCCTTAATAGGGATAGGTTCAAATCTTGCTTGTTTTGGAGGAATAGGGCCTGATGCCAGCAAAATGAGTAAGCTATCATCAATAGCGACACATTTAGAAAAAACTTTTAAAATTAAATTAGCAATTATTTCTGGCGGAAATTCTGCAAACTATCATTGGTTCAAATCTTCAAAAAATGTGGGTAGAATAAATAATTTACGATTAGGAGAGTCTATCTTTTTAGGAAGGGAAGCACTTTGCAGAAAGCCAATACCTAGACTCTTTACAGACATTTTTACATTAGTGGTTGAAGTAATTGAATCAAAAATAAAACCTTCCAAACCTTATGGCAAAGTATCTCAAAATGCCAATGGAAAAATTAAAAAATTCAAAGAAAAAGGTTTAATGGATAGAGCTATTCTAGCTATAGGAGGACAAGATGTTGATGTTTCAGGAATTACTCCAAGGCAAAACATTGATATTTTGGGTGCAAGTAGTGACCACATTGTGATAGATAACACCAAGTCAAATTTAAAAGTAGGAGATACTGTAGAGTTTGACTTGAACTATAGTGCTTTATTAAGAGTATTAAATTCACCGTATATAACTAAAAATACAATCAATTTTAATGAATGTAAAGCGTACTGCAAAGCAGTTGAAGCAAAAGATAGTAGGAACAAACTTTTAACTCCTTCAATTAGAATTTCAGAAAATAACTCGCCATTAATAAGTTTAATTAATACAGATTTTAATTTAATTTTTGAGCCTTCTATTTCTGTAGATTATATGTACCTCGTTAGAGAAGACATTCTTGGGAAAATAGGGAGAATTAGTGAAAAGTTAAATGCCCAAAATAAGAGGTTGATTATTCGATCAGCATGGAGATCTTCAGAGCATCAACAACTTTTATGGGATACTAAATTTGAATTTTTTCAAAAAGAGTATCCAGAAAAATCCTTCTCCGGAGTTAAAAAAATTGTTAGTTATTTTATTGCTTTTCCTACAAAGTCAATGCATGCTACTGGAGGTGCAGTAGATGCATTAATTTATGATGATGCTAAAAAATGTGTAATGGATTTTGGCACGAACAAAGGATATGATATAAATCTTTCTAAAAAGTGTTATCCTTACTATCCCAAAATTAGTGAAGAAGCTAAAGAAAATAGAGCACTATTAATAGGTTTGTTTCAAAGTGAAGGTTTTGTATGTGATCTAAAAGAATATTGGCATTTTGATTATGGAAATGCTATTTGGGCAATCGAAAAAGAAAAGGAATTTGCTATTTATGGGTCAATCTCTAAATTGGATATGTCAATTAACATAAAAAATTAAGCAGTCCTTACTAATCAAAACTAGGTTGCTAAAACACTATTCTATAGATTTGAACTGAAATAAATACTTATTGAAATAACCCTATTTGAACTTAAAGTAGGTTCTAAAAAACATTAAAAGTCTCAAAACGTCACCTTGTTTTCTATCATTTTTTATTAGCCACAACTGGTTGCATACGAATAAAATGTCCTGATTTCGGTGAGATTTCACCCAAAAACAGAAATTATATCGCGGTTTTTATTACCATTAAAGCTATTAAATTATACAATACCATTTATACGTAGAATTACGTATATTTTAGAATAAATTATTCAGCTACAAAACCATCCCAACGCTTCATATAGGTCACAAAATCTGGACCTAAGCCTTGGGCTTTCAGGTAGGTTTCAGAGACAGGTAAGCCTGTAGGCTTGAAGTCTGGGTTTTTAAGCACTTGCTTTGGGAAGTCGTAATGCAAAATGGCAGAGCGTCCTATAGACACAAAATCAACACCAGCGTCTAATACCTTTTGTACATCGGCTCCTGTTCTAATCTTGCCTGCAACTGTCCATTTCACAGTCTTGAAATCGAGTGCACTAAAATGCTCGAGTAAAGAGCGGTTTTGGTGCTCGCTGTCTTCGGGTTGCTTAAACACATCCCAGAGAGAGATGTCTAAAAAATCGATGTGGTGATGGTCTATCAATTGCTGCGTAACGGTTGTAATCTCTTGGAGTTGCATCCCAAAACGTTCAGGAGAGAGACGTACACCAAGCAAAAATGTTGGTCCGCAAGCAGTTCTAATACCATCAACAATTTCAAAAAGGAGACGCGAACGATTGCTGAGACTTCCGCCATAATCATCATTGCGCAGGTTGATCTTAGAGCTTAAAAATTGGGTCAGGATATAGCCGTGAGCGCCATGCACTTCCACACCATCGTAACCCGCTTTTTGGGAACGTATGGCAGCCGCAATAAAATCGTCACGCAATTGGTGGACTTCTTCTAAACTTAACGCACGCGCATTGTATTTGTCGTGTTCTGAAGGGCAAACAGCTTTCTCATTAATCACCTCAAAAGGGGAGCGCATTCCAGCATGATGCAACTGAATAACCGCCAGACTTCCATGAGCTTTAATACCATTGGCAAGTCGTGTATGGCCTTCGATATGATCATCAGAAAAAATGCCTAGCTGTCCAGGAAATCCTTTGCCTATAGCCTGTACATGAGAGGCACAAGTCATGGTTAATCCAAAACCACCTTTAGCACGCATTGTAAGCCAATCGTATTCGTCATTAGAGAGCGAACCATCCTCATGGCTCTGAGTGTTAGTCATTGGCGCTAACATAAACCGGTTGGGCATTTGAGCACCACAGGTAAATTGTAATGGAGAATCTGGTTGCTGTGTCATGGCTTATTTTTTACTAAACCAATCAGCCAGAGCATCGAGCTTATCACTGTTATTATCTACCCAATTTTCATAATTCTCATTGGCAGATTGTGTTATGTAGTTACAATAGGCTTCCATATGATCGCTTTTTGCTAAATCATAAAAAAGCGGCACATACACATCCCAGTAGATGCCTTTCTTTTTCTTTTTATCTTGAAGTTCACCTAGAATGGTAAAGAAAGAATCGGTGTTTTCAACAAACATCTCGTCATCAGATTTCCCTTCATTTTCTTCGTATGATTTGGACGCTTCTAGCAAACCAAGCATCATTTCGGCTGCACCAAATTCGTTGTCTTTAGAGGGTAGCGACAAGTTAATTGTTACGCTTTTAGGATCGTCTTCGTCTTTGGTAACATTGGCGCTCATCATGGTTTTAATGAGTTTTACAGCACGAGGAGAACGACTGCTTGTTGGTTCTAGTAATAAAAAATAATGAAGGTTTAGCAGACTTTGCACTTTATAGTCTTTATCAAAGTTGAGATAGCCCAATAATAAATGGCTACTCGCATGATCGGCTTTTTGCGCTATACCAAGTGTCACATACTTTTCGGCATCTTCAAACTCTTTTAATTTGTAATAATTAAGTGCCAGATTATAATAGAGTAGGACATCAGGAAATTTACGAATCCCTTTTTTAAAGAGCTTTATAGATTCTTTTGTCTTTCCTAAATTATCCAAGCATGATCCCTTTGTGATATAGGCTTCCTTTACATACTTGTCGTCATTTTTAATCACGACATCAGCATGTTTTATGGCATCTTTAAACTCCTTTTTATAGAAGTAGCTTAGTGATAATTCGTAATGAATTAATGAAGATTTAGGCTCAATTTCTAGGGCCTTTTTATATTCGGCAATAGCACTGGCATAATCCCCATTATCATGGAATGCTATTCCTTTTTCAATAAAGTCGACAACCTCAGGAGATTGCGCAAGAGATAAATTAAAGCTAAGTACTAGAAGTAAAGCGGTTACGAATTTCATATTTAGACATTTAAGGTTATCCTAAATATCCAAAAACTATAACGAGTAACAAAACAAAATTTGAGAAACCCTTAATTATTCGATAACAACCGTTTTTACAAAACGCTTATTATTAATTTTGAACACGGCTAAATATTGCGCAGAGGCAATACTATCTATAGCGATAGTTTGCGTTTGCTTTGTAAGTCGTTTTTCGTAAACATCTTTACCAAGCATATCTACGAGTTTAAAATCTATGGCGCGTTGCACAGGGTTTTTAAATTCGATTTTAAAATAATTTTTAGAAGGATTAGGAGAGATGCTTACCTGATTGTTAAAGTTGTCTTGCTCTTCGAGGCTTAACGATTCGAAAGCTAAAGCAAATTCCATAGCAGCACCTAAAGAACCTTTAGTGACTTCAAAGGCGTAGTTGACATCCATATTGGCTAAATTATCATTAGCCGTATGGTTTACTGGAGATATATTCTTTTCGTAGATACCAGTAATAATTTCACCATTGTTTTCAAAAGGAATATAATCTGAAGCAAAGGCATTAGAAATTTCAGTTTCTAGATTAGAATATAGTTCCATACAAGTGGCTAAGCTATTTGTCGCTGCATTTGAAGCGGCGTTGTTTGATGTTGGATTAGACTCATCGCGTTCGCAAACAATAGTATCATTTATTAAGCCATTAACACCGCCAACTTCATCAATATTAAATACCAATTTGATATCCAGATTCTCAGGAATTACAGTATTGTTTACATAATAATTGCTGCCAATTAAACCATCTTCTTCACCAGAGAAATGAATAAATTTAATAGAGTATTCTGTGTCGATATCTTTTAAAAGTCGCGCGAGTTCTAAAAGCAATACAGTTCCTGTTCCGTTATCATTTGTACCAGGCCCATTAATGGTATCGTAATGTGCGTCAATAATTAAAAACGTATTTGGGTATACAGTTCCCGTTTTAGTAACAATAATATTATTACTCGTTCCGGCAGCGTAAGTAAAAGGCTGTAATTCAACATTGGTATAACCATAACTTTGGTAGCGTGCTGTGATCCAATTTTGAGTATTTGTTAATGCAGTAGAACCAACGGTTTTAATGCCGAAATTTTCGAAGGCTGTTAGGTCGTTCAGAATGTTTGTTTCTGAAACATCTGCAACAACATCGGCATAAAATTGATTAAACGTTTGCCCATTGGTAAGGTTAACGAAGCAGGCTAGGCATAAAGTTAGGGCTAATTTTTTCATAATAGTTTGGGGTTTATTCGGGGTTATTTTCGGTATAAAAAGTAATTATTTACAAGGTCAATATAAATACGTTTGGCTTCATCTTCACTAACATCTTTCACCTGAAACAGTGCATTGGTTTTAAAAGCATTAATGATGGGTTTACTACTACTTGGTCTGCCATAATCGTTACTTGCTTTTTTATAATAGGCATAAAGGCGTAATAAAAAATCGGCAGGAAAAGGCTCGGTATGCGCATTGATACGTTCCACTGCTTCGTTAAACGCTATGTCTAATTCTTCTGAAGTCATACTTTTTCGGCAATAATACTTTCGCCTCCTTTTACCTTTTGATTTAGTTCAACTTTTATATCGGCATCTAAGGGTAAATATAAATCTACACGTGATCCAAATTTAATAAATCCAGAATCAGATCCCTGAACAGCACTATCTTCTACCTTAGCATAATTTACGATACGCTTTGCTAGAGCTCCAGCAATTTGTCTGTAGAGTACTTTTCCAAAGTTATCATTTTCAACAACAACAGTGGTACGTTCATTTTCTTCACTAGCTTTAGGATGCCAAGCCACAAGATACTTTCCAGGATGATATTTGCTGTACGTCACATTTCCGCTAATAGGATAACGTGTTACATGAACATTTAAAGGTGACATAAATACAGATACCTGAATACGCTTGTCATTAAAAACTTCCTTTTCAAAAACTTCTTCGATAACCACAACTTTACCATCTACAGGAGATACAGCTGTATGGTTTTCTAATTTAGTATGACGTTTTGGGTTTCTAAAAAACTGTAAGATAAGCACCAATAATACTAAGAGCGTTATCATTAGTAATAGTCGTAACCATGAGATATCAATAAATTTATCAATGGCTAAAGCCGAAATGATTACAATTACAAGTGTAATGAATATGATTTTATAACCTTCTTTATGAAACATAAGTGACGAGTCTTAAAAATAAAAATATAAATGGTGCCGCAAAAATAATACTATCCAAACGATCTAATAATCCACCATGACCTGGCATGATGACACCGCTGTCTTTTACGTTTGCTTGGCGTTTAAACTTAGATTCTATTAAATCTCCAAGCGTTCCAAAAACACTTATAATAATACTCAATATAAGCCAATTGGTAAAGCCTAGAGTCTCTGTAAAGTTAGCAATAAAATAGCTAGCAATACATGAAAAAAAGAGTCCGCCTAAAAAGCCTTCAACTGTTTTTTTAGGAGAGATTCTAGGAAATAGTTTTTGTTTTCCAAAGTTTTTCCCAACCAGATACGCAAAAGTATCATTAACCCAAACAAGTATAAATGAGCCAAGTAGAAGTAAAGGCGTAAAGGTTTGGTTGAAATTAGCAACGCATAATAAAAACACAAAACCACTTGATAAATAAAATGTTGTTATGATAAAACGTTTTGAGCTAAATAGCGGAATTGTTTTTTCTGAAAATAGATCTTTTATTAAGATGAGTTGTACAAATATGGTTATGACCAATAAAATTTGTGCAGCTTCGTCTATGCCTCTAGCGGAGTCTACAATAACTTTCCAGTAGGCAAAACCTAAGTATAGAATTGTAAATACGATATACGGAAAGAAACTCTTGAGTTGAATGAGTTTTTTAAACTCGGCCATACTGATAAGTCCAAATACAAAAAAGAGTGCGATTACGGCATTTTGCCAATATAATGAACCAATAAGAAGCGACACATATAGTAGTCCTGAGATCGCTCTTGTACCAATTTCTTTCATTTATAAGTCTTCTAAGAGCAGCAAATATAAGTTTTTTGAGCTGCTTCCGTAAGTCAAAAAGTCTTTATCTTCGACTGTTTTAAAATGTTTTATTGTGGTAATGTTTGTTGGGATCTTCTCTCTATTCTTACCTTTAATTCCTCGTAAACCTTCTCCGATATTTTGAACAAACTGACTTGTTGTAGCATAAATCACAAAGTTGTCTGGAAGTTCTTTTAATTTCTTTTCTGCAATTTGATTTGAAGATATTAAAAGCGAGCCATCATCAGAAATAAGGTATTCGCAGGTTGAAAAAAAGAAGGTGCTTTCTGAAATACGTTTGGTCATATTAAAGTCGAAATCTTTAAATAAATCATTTAAGCGCTCATCAAATAACAGTACTTTATCATCTTCCCAACTATTTTCTATTAAAATCGAATTTAGGCTGTCTTGAACCTCCTGCATATTTTCACAATACAAGAATTTCCCTCCATTAGCTTTGAAGTTTATCGTGAATTGTTCATCAACGGGCAGCTTTATTTCGGGCATGTATTTGCCTCTCTCTTCGCTTTTTATGTTGTCTTCTGGTGTGTTTTTTAAACCGAAGATTTTACGAAATAGACTCATGTATAGGGATTGCTATTAACCTAATAGAATTAATGTAAGTATCAAATATAAAAAAACTTAAATTAATGTGAGTCAATTTAAGTTTTTTATAAGATTATTTAAGGATAAAAGCAGATTATTCTTCTTCAGAATTTGCTTCTAATTTTCGCTCTGCGATTTCTTTGTGAAATGGACGCTTTCCAAATATTTTTTCGAGGTTATCTTTAAAAATAACTTCTTTCTCAAGTAATACCTCGGCAAGCTCTGTAAGTTTGTCTTTATGTTGTTCTAACAACTTAATAGCACGTTGGTATTGCTCTTCAACAATATCGGAAATTTCTTTATCAATTAACTCAGCTGTCTCCTCACTATAAGGCTTTGTGAAGCCTGATTCTTGCCCTGAAGAATCGTAATATGTTAAGTTTCCAATCTTGTCGCTAAGACCATAAACAGTTACCATTGCTCTAGCTTGTTTCGTTACCTTTTCAAGATCACTTAAAGCTCCAGTTGAGATTTCGTCAAAAATCACTTTTTCGGCGGCTCTACCACCAAGAGCGGCACACATTTCGTCTAGCATTTGCTTTGGTCTTACAATAAGACGCTCTTCTGGTAAATACCAAGCAGCACCTAAAGATTGACCACGCGGAACGATAGTCACTTTAACTAAAGGAGCAGCATGCTCTAGCATCCAACTAACTGTTGCATGACCAGCTTCATGAAAGGCAATTGCCTTTTTCTCTTCTTTAGTAACGATTTTATTTTTCTTTTCTAGACCACCAACAATTCTATCTACGGCATCTAAAAAGTCTTGTTTATCTACAGCTTTCTTTCCTTTACGTGCAGCGATTAATGCCGCTTCATTACAAACATTGGCAATATCGGCACCAGAAAAACCAGGTGTTTGCTTCGCAAGAAAATCGATATCTAATTTTTCGGCTTGTTTAAGCGGTCTTAAATGAACTTCAAAAATTTCTTTACGCTCTCTTACATCAGGAAGATCCACAAAAATTTGTCTATCAAATCGTCCAGCACGCATTAAGGCTTTATCTAAGACATCGGCTCTATTGGTTGCAGCGAGTACAATAACGTTTGTATTTGTACCGAAACCATCCATCTCTGTAAGCAACTGGTTTAAGGTGTTTTCTCGTTCGTCATTAGAACCTGAGAAATTACTCTTTCCACGAGCTCTACCAATCGCATCAATCTCGTCAATAAAGATAATTGCAGGCGATTTTTCTTTTGCTTGCTTAAATAAATCTCTTACACGAGATGCACCTACACCAACAAACATTTCTACGAAATCAGAACCAGATAATGAGAAGAAAGGTACTTTGGCTTCACCAGCCACAGCCTTTGCTAATAAGGTTTTTCCAGTTCCGGGTTGCCCTACTAGTAATGCGCCTTTTGGAATTTTACCACCAAGCGATGTATACTTCTCAGGATTCTTCAAGAAATCAACAATTTCTTGTACTTCTTCTTTGGCACCTTCTAAACCGGCAACATCTTTAAATGATGTTTTTACATCTGTTTTTTCATCGAAGAGTTTAGCTTTCGATTTTCCAATATTAAAAATTTGACCACCAGCACCTCCTCCAGAGCCACCAGACATACGTCTCATGATAAAAATCCAAACACCTATAATTAGGATAAATGGAAGAAGGGAGAATAAGAGATTACCAAATGTGTTTTCTTCAGTATCATATTTAACATCAACTTTGACCTGACTTTCATCAATGATTTTTTCAATATCGTCTTCAAAGTTTTGTAAATCACCAAATTCAAAGGTGTAATTAGGTTGCTTTGAAATAGAAAGCGCAATATTACTAGGTTTAGCCTTTTTATGTAGCTCCTTATCTAATGCTTCTTTCGTTAAATAAACTTTAGCAGTGTGGGTGTTTCTAATGATCATAATCTCAGAAACATCACCATCTTTTAAAAATGTTTTGAACTTATCAGGAGTAATTGTGTTTGCCTGAGAGCCACCAAAACCTCCAGAAAAAAGCTGTATTGCTAAAATACCAGCAATGACGAATCCGTAAATCCAGTAAGGGCTAAACTTTGGTTTTTTATTTAAATTTTTGTTGTCTTTTGCCATCTATAGTTGCCACAATTGTGGTGTTTTTATTTTAATATTCCTTAGTAACTTGTTTCTATTTGGGTTGTTTTTGCGTCTCCCCAAAGGCTCTCGATATCATAATACTCGCGAATGTGCTTTTGAAAAACATGAACAACAACATTAACATAATCCATTAAAACCCATTCTGCATTATCACTTCCTTCTATGTGCCAAGGATTATCTTTATGTTCTTTACTTACTTTTTTCTGTATGGAGTTTACAATAGCGTTTACTTGGGTATTAGAAGTACCTTCACAAATTATAAAATAGTCACATACTGTGTTTTCTATCTCTCTTAAATCTAAAATTGTAATTTCTTTTCCTTTTACATCTTCAATGCCAGCGATAACCGTACTTATTAGTTGATCTGGATTCGTATTTTTTTTCGCCATTAAATTGATTTAATTTTGTACAAAGTTATTATTTTTTTACTTCTTATAAACTGTTATTCATCATAAGAAAAATATAATTTTTTTTAACTCATTACTATGCGTATAATCAAACTTAGTGCCATCGACTCTACCAATACTTTTTTAAGACAGTTAAGTACTAGTGAAGTTCTTGAAGATTATACCATAATTGTTGCCGAATCTCAAACTAAAGGACGTGGTCAAATGGGAACAACTTGGAGCTCTCAACCTTCAAAAAACCTTATGGTTAGTGTGTTTGTAGATGTTTCCTTTTTATCTATTGAAGATAGTTTTTATATTAGTATGGCTACATCTTTGGCTATATCGAAGGCATTGAAAAGTTTTCAAATTAAAAATGTGAAAGTAAAATGGCCTAACGACATTTTGGCAGACCAAAAAAAGATTTCAGGTGTTTTAATTGAAAATGTCATAAAGAACAATCAGTTGCAAGCTACTATTATTGGTTTCGGACTCAATGTCAATCAACTTCATTTTGATGATTTACCAAATGCAACATCAATGCAAAAAGTATCGGGCAAGGCCTTTAATTTAGATGAAGTCTTAACTGCTGTAATTGGATATTTAAAGGACTATATGGAGGAATTAAAAAACCAACAACAAACCCAATTGAAATCTTTATATGAGGCGGCGTTGTTCAGAAAAAATAAACCTTCAACATTTCAAGATGCTGAAGGTTCTATGTTTTCAGGTTTTATATATGGTGTTTCAAATGCTGGTTACTTACGAATATTACTAGAAGATAATGTTCTAAAGGAATTTGATTTGAAAGCTGTAAAACTTTTATATTAAACTTGTGCTGGCATATTACTAGCTAGTGTTTCTATAAATTTGCTAATTGGGCCTTTAATCATCATACCCATCATAGCGTTAAATTCACCTTCGAAAACTAATTCTACTTCACTTTTTGAAGCATCAATTTCAGAAATGAGTCCGGTAAGCGAAAAATCTAATTTTCCACCAGCAGCTCCCAAAACAATTTTATTTGGAGCGATCGCTTCTTTTTTCTTCAACACAATTTCTGGCATTCCCTTAAGAGCGAATAAAAACTTATCATTTTCTAAAACTTCAAATTTACTAATGTTTTCAGGCATTAATTTTTCGAAATTTTTTACGTCAGACAAAAAATCAAAAGTTTCTTGAGCTGATTTATTGATAAGGGTTTTTGGTGATTCTAATTTCATGTGTTTTATATTATATGTTATAATTGGCTATAATCAAATAGTGTTCCATTCACTCGGGTTGTCATTCCAAAGTGCCAAAACTTCTTGTTCTTTACTATTAATATACATGGTTTCAAGAGCCTGTTCTAATAAGTTTTCATAGTTACTTAACGTATGTAATGCTACGTTCGCAGTTTCGAAATTCTTTCTAGAAATATCAAATCCATAAGAAAAGATAGCTACCATGCCTTTTACATTCACCTTCGCTTCTTCTAAGGCTTTTACAGCATTTAAACTACTTTTTCCTGTGCTTATCAGATCTTCCACAACAACAACATTTTGACCAGCCTCTACAAAACCTTCAATTTGATTTTGACGTCCATGAGATTTGGCTTCTGGTCTAACATATATAAAAGGAAGTCCTAGATATTCTGCCACTAGAATTCCAATGCCAATAGCACCAGTGGCAACACCAGCAATCACATCTACTTTTCCGTAGTGTACTTCGATATGTTTTGCCATAGTTTCTCGAATGTAATTTCTAATAGGCGGAAATGATAATACAATTCTATTGTCGCAATAGATTGGAGATTTCCATCCTGAAGCCCAAGTAAAGGGATCGTTGGGTTGAAGTTTTATGGCATTAATTTGCAATAAAACTTCGGCAGTTCGCTTAGCGGTTTCTTTATCAAAAATCATGTTGCAAAACTACACAATTTTGGTAATAATAGATTTTAAAATTTTAAATAAAATTAATAGAAAAAATAGGGCTTGTCTTTATAAAAATGATATTTTTACTTACTGAAAAACCTACAGACTTTATACATGTATCACGTTTTTGTCAATGATAAACCCATTGTGCTTACTACAAAGGTTGAGCAAGAAAATGGTTTTAAAAATTATTTATTATCAAAAGTTAATATTGGTAAGGTGATTAAGGAGCTTAATTCGACATCGTTGAAGGAAGTAAGACTTATTGGACGTAAAGAGAAAAATCTTTTAAAGAAATTTTTAAAGCTATTGCCTAATGTAATTGCAGGAGGAGGAAAGGTTTTTAATAACGAAGGTCATGTTTTGTTTATCTACCGAAATGATAAATGGGATCTCCCTAAAGGCAAGACTGAGGGAACAGAAACTATAGAAACTACTGCTATTAGAGAGGTTGAAGAAGAAACAGGAGTCAAAGATCTGCATATTACAAAAGCACTTCCTACAACCTACCATATTTTTAAACGAAATGGTAAACATAAGATTAAAATCACCTATTGGTTTGAAATGACTACTGCTTTTAATGGCACGTTGTACCCTCAAGAAAATGAAGGCATCACAAGGGTAGAGTGGTTATCACCCGATGAAAGTAAAAAAGCTTTAGAAAATAGTTATGCTAATATTAAAGCCTTAGTTTAACCTTTACATTAGACGATATACAGGGTATTGTAAATGGGCCTTTTCATAATGAGCACTTTGTTTGTGAATCCAATCTAATTGCGCATACCAATTGTTAGCAAAATCTTCATCGTATGTTTTTTTAAGATTAAAATCGATTTTTAATTTAGGGTGACGTGCTAGTAATTCTTGTGCTTTGTCTTCCCATACATATGGTGAAAACCCTTCTTTTTGTTGAAGAATTGTATCGAAAAAGTTCCAACTAAAAAACGAATCGACACCTTGTGGTTCTAAGGTTTCCATAAGATATCTAAAACTGCGTTGATTCGTATTTATTAAATAATCACCCTTTGAGAATTTAACCTGCTCTTCTTGAGTTTCTAATTGTACATTATAATGTGGGTAATGTCCTTCATAAGCCTGCTTTCTCGTATCGTAGCTTTTTATTTTATAAGATTGAACTGTTAATGTCGTGTCTTGGTCAAGTTCATGCATAACAACGCCATTAAGTTTTAGACGATTAATGACATTCCACCAGCCTTTAGGAATAATATAAGATGTTGGAATAGAAACCTCTAACGTGGGTGTCATATAGTTTTTATAGGTGATGTCTTTAGTGAAAGGCTTTGCTCTGTCGTATTTTAGGCGCTGAGCACCTGTAACTTTACTTTCAATCATTTGACCTTCATATCCTTTAAATTGTAATGTAGAGTTACGTGTTGTGTCTATGCTCCATTGCAACGGATATGTTTTTTTTGAACGCAAATCGGCAACGGCATTTCTGCGTAAATTTGTGATCGTTTCTCCTTCTTCTTCAGTAATTTCAATCATACTTTTCATGAGCTCATAAGTGCCTTCAACACGCTGCTTATATGGTTTTAACATATGTGTTTCAACCATCATACCAAGGGTGTTCCATAAGGTTGTATACCCTGTAGAGTATCGCGGAGAATCCATAAATTGATTAAAACCTTGTTCTGGTGTTCTATTAAATACATTTACATAGGGTGTAATGTCCCAGCTTTTATCGGCCAATTTTTGCTCAAGTTGAGGCATCATTTTGGCGTGAAGAAATTCGCCTAATTCACCACCTAATTTATTATGTTGTGTAAACAAATGCGTAAGTGTATATTGGTAATCTGCACCATTACTTGCGTGATTGTCAATAAAGACATCTGGTTGTACAGTATTAAATATTCCATGAAAAGCTCTAGCATTTTTTGTGTCAGATTTTATAAAATCTCGGTTAAGATCATAATTACGAGCGTTACCTCTAAAGCCATAAGCCTCTGGGCCATTTTGGTTTGTTCTAGTTGTAGAATTTCTGTTTAAACTTCCTCCGATATTATAAATAGGAATGGTGACAAGAACTGTCTTTTTCGGCATATCAATTTTACCTTGGGCCATATCGCGAAACAACATCATTGTGGCATCTATACCATCAGATTCTCCTGGGTGAATACCATTATTTATGAGAATAATGCGCTTTTGCTCTTTAATGTTTGTAAAGTTAAAATCTTCATCAGGATTTAAAGTAACAATATGCAGTGGATGTCCAGAATCTGTTGAACCCATTGATTCTATGGATACAGAATCGTAAGTTTCGGCTAGGTCTTTATAAAACGAAATAACCTGGTCATAGGTTGCTGTTTGCGTACCATTTGACGTTTCGAAAACAGTTTTGAAATCAAAATCTTGCTTATCTTTTTCCGAAGAACAAGACATTAGAATTAGAAGTAGAACGACTATTTTTTTCATACAGAAATTTTAAGAATAAGATCAATTGTTAATATGTTGTTTATTTCTTTATAGCTATAAAATCAAAAGCATTCAAAGTTAACTTAAATTTGATTATCCCTCTAAACTAATAGCTAAATGAAAGTTTTTATTTTACCCTTCGGAAAGATTTCTATTCTAGAGTCTCACATAGCCGAAGTCATTATAAACGAAGGCGTTTTAATTGACGCGTCAATGGTTGCAGCTTACCGAAAATTATTAGAATCTCATTTAGATAAAGACAAACCAATTTCTCTTCTCATTAATAAAGAAAATGCCTATTCATATACATTTGAAGCTCAGATAGCTATGGGCGAATTCAGTGATTTTATTGCATTTAGAGCTGTTGTGGTTTATAGTCAGAGCGCAGAAATGGCCACCCAAATTGTTATGGATATTAATAAGCATAACAATTGGAATATTAAAATATTTAGAGAGCGACAGAATGCTTTAGACTGGTTACTTATGAATCAAAATAATAAAAGTGCGATGTAGAATTCTACATTAAAATTAGTTAATTTTACGGCACTTTAATTTTTTGAAATGTCACAAACTACAAATACAATTTTAATGATTCGTCCTGTGAACTTTAGGATGAATGAAGAAACGGCTGTAAATAATTATTTCCAAGAAGATTTAAATTTAAAAAATGCCGAAATAAATGCTAAGGCTCAAAAGGAATTTGATGATTTTGTTGCAAAATTAAGAGCCGTTGGTGTTCAGGTTATTGTAGAGGAAGATGTGGCTTCTCAAGATACACCAGATTCTATATTCCCTAATAACTGGGTGAGTTTTCATGAAAATGGTGATGTGGGTCTGTACCCGATGTTTGCTGAAAACAGACGAAGAGAGCGTCGAGAAGATGTATTATTACGCTTGGAAAAAGAAGGTTTTAGAATTGAAAACATTATTGATTATACTAGTGCTGAAGATGAGAACATCTTTTTAGAAGGTACTGGAAGTTTACTTCTAGATCGTGTGAATGCTAAGGCGTATTGTGCCTTGTCTGCAAGAGCAGATGAATCGTTATTTATTGAGTTTTGCGAGGATTTCGAGTATACACCTGTTGTATTCACCGCAAATCAAACGGTAGATGGTAAGCGCTTACCCATTTATCATACTAATGTTATGATGTGTTTAGCTGAAAAATTCTCGGTAATATGTCTTGATACTATTGATGATAAAAAGGAACGTAAGAATGTTATTAAGCACCTTAAAACCGACGGAAAAGCCATAATAGATATTTCTGAAACACAAATGCATCATTTTGCGGGTAATATGTTGCAGGTTAAAGGACATAATAATCAGCGTTATCTTGTAATGAGTAAAGCTGCTCATGACAGTTTAACTCCTAAGCAAGTTGCAGATATTGAAAAATTTTGTCCAATCTTGTCAAGTTCGTTAGAAACTATCGAAACTTGTGGTGGTGGGAGTGCACGTTGTATGATGGCAGAAGTATTTTTACCAAAGGCTTAGTCTAGTTTTATAAAAATATAGCCTCCTTTTTCGGCGCCCCAGATATGATCACCTTTGTCATCAAAGCCTCTGTCCCATGAAATGATTTTATCTTCCATAATTTCTACTTCACTTGTGGCATAAGATGCGCCATAAAGAGTACTCTCACATGTTTTTTCTCCAGTTTCACCTTGATATAAGTTAGATTCCAGTCGTTTTAATAGCACTTCGCAGCCTTCCTTTTTGGTGACTTTGTCTAAATTAAGCGTATCAAATGCTTCTGGCGTTTTCCATTTTCCTATCCATAAAGAATCGTATTCAATAGTATAAATGGCAGAACTATAGACACTATCATTTAATTGCGTAACCTCATAAATACGTTGTCTATAAGGTTGATCTTGTTTAGAATTAAGTGCCTGTTCTACATACAAGAAATTTCCTTTGTCTTTCCATATAGGATACATATGAAGTGAGATATTATAATAAGTGGAGTCTACTTGGGATTGAATTTCAGAATTATAGGAGCCTTGCATTAGAGCGAAAAGTTCTGACAAGTGTTCGGAAGACAAATTGTCTTGTGAATTTGAGGTGTCATTTTTACAATTAAATAGAGATATTGCAATAAGTAATAGAAGTAGTTGACGTAGCATAGTTGATTTATTTTTTAGAAAGATACCAAAAAATGATTACTAAGCTGGCTTGATTTTTGGAAGTTCAACGTAAAATTTTGTTCCAACGTTTAGTGTGCTTTCTACCCAAATCCTACCTTTATTGAGCTCTACTAATTCTTTGCAAATTGTTAATCCTAAACCTGTTCCTTTTTCGTTACTTGTTCCTCGGGTGCTAAAGGTGCCATTCTGGAACAATTTATCTACGTTTTCTCTAGAAATACCAACACCAGTGTCTTCTACACAAATCAAACTCTTACCATCATGATCACTATTAGATACGGTAATCACATCTCCAACTCGAGTAAACTTAACTGCATTTGTGATTAAGTTTTGAATCACAATTTCGATCATACTTTTATCTGCATAAATAAAGTCGCGATGCGATTCATCAATAAGTACGATACGCTTTTGTTCAACTTTTTGTTCAACTAAGTTGATTTTATTTTGAAAAACCTCTTGTATATTGAATAGTTCTGGCTTAGGCTCTAAATTTTGCATTTGAGATTTAGACCAGTTTAAGAGGTTGTATAATAATTGTGAGGCACTATCGGCGTTTTCACTTAATTCTGGAACTAAATCATAGAACTCTTCACGTGAAATTCCATCTTCTTTGAGTAAATCGATAAACCCTTTAATTGATGATATGGAGTCTTTTAAATCGTGAGATACAATCGAGAAAAGCCTGTCTTTAACACTGTTCACTTCTTCGAGGTGCGTTGTTTTTTTAGACAGTTCTGTGTTCTGAATTTTAATTTTTTCATTCTTTTCTTGCAGTTCTCTATTAAATTTTAGAGTGTTTTTCCGTTTTAGATAAATCAATAAAAGTATGGTCGATACTATTAAGAATGCTGCTCCTAGAATATATGAAATTGCCTTCAATCGCTTTTCAAAGATAGCGTCCTCATCTTCTTTTTGTTGCTTAGCCAATGCATCGAAATCCTCTTGGTTTTCAATGAGCGGTTTAATTTCAATGGGTTGTGTAATAACAGGGAGTTTAGGCGAATTTTCCTTGTCAAGTTCACTCTTTAGGGTGAAATATTTTCCCTGCCAAAAGAATGCATTTTGAAATTTACCATTTATGGAGTCTAGCTCTTTGTGTAGCTTGTAGTTTTTTAACAACTCGAGTTTATTGTCAATTGTCGTAGCAATAGCATAGGCCTCATCAATTTGACCTTTAGCTGTTCTATAATTTCTTTGCTGGATGTTAAGGTCTCCAATAGCGTTTAACGCTCTAAGTGTACCGTCCAGATTTTTGTTTTGCTTATTAAAAGTCAACCCTTCAACCAAATATTGTCTTGCTTTTACGTAATCTTTGAATTGAAGATACTCTGCGCCAATGCGTGGCAGAATTTCACCTTTTAACTTTTGATCGGTATTTGGGTTTAGAAGTTTTAGAACTTTTTCATAGTATTCAATTGCTTTTCTGTGTTCTTTTCTTTCAGAATACAATGATGCAATATTTCTAGTGGATGTTTTTATACCAATACTGTCTCTCAGTTGCTCTCTAATGTTAAGTGCTTTAATATTAAATTCAAGAGACTTATCTACTTGCTTTGTATTGTAATAGGCTTCGGCCAGATTGTTATATGCCGAACTTAATTCTTTTCTTAGATTTCTAGATTCAAAGGTTTGAATCGCAGACAATGAATTTTCTAAACCAACAGTATAATTCCCACGCTTAATTTCTATTAAACCAATGCTGTTGTTTACTTTGGCAATACCTAAAGTATCTCCAAGTTGCATGTAATAACGCTTTGATCTGTTATAACCGTCAATAGCGTTGTAATAATCATCTTTTTGAGCATAGATTAATGCTTTATAATAATTAATATCTGCAATACCTTTGGTATGATTTAAAGATTTCGATAGACGTTCTGCATTTTCAATGTAGGTAAGTGCCTTTTTGTAACTCTTAGCTTCATAGAGCGCTTTAACTAACCTCAAAGAGGTGTCTACTTTAGATGAGTCTTGTTTTTGAAAAGATAAACGCAGGGTAAGACTATCAATCTCGCTTGCTTGTGAAAAACAGAAGAACGATGAACATAAAACAGCTAATGTAATTAACTGCTTCATACTTTGATTAGAGTTTTAATCGCAAAACTATTTTCACACAAAACCGTCATTAGGGTTGGATAGTTAGAGTGTTTAAATAATAATGCCAATCTCATTAAAGATTGATTATTAAGTTTCATCAACGTTTGGGACTTTGATTAATAGCAATACCAAAAATGAATAAAAAGCGCCTGAAACCCTAATTTTTAGGTTTTAATGCCTATAAATTAGTTAAAGTGACTATTGAAATTCACAAAATTATCGACGAATAGATAAACGGCAAAAAACATAGAAAAACGACACTTTTATCGATGAAATGCATGTTACAGATTATTTAAATTTAAATTATTGATTATCAATATTTTATGCTAATTGAATCTATAAGTGCGTTGTAGGTAAATGTTTTTTTTGCGTTGCAATGAGATATAGGATGTTTCCAGTGATTTAAGATCGAATCAATTAAAGCTCTGGAGCATCCCTAAATTTTAATAAAAAACCTATCTTTGCAGACTTATAAAAAAGTATCATAATGAATCTTCAGGAAACACTATCACACAATGTAAAACAGGCAGTTAAAGCTGTTTTTAATGCGGACTTAGAATCGGTAGAATTTCAAGCAACTCGCAAAGAGTTTGCAGGCGATATTACTGTAGTAGTATTTCCAATGCTGAGGGTTGTAAAAGGAAACCCTGTTCAAATTGGTGAACAGATTGGTGAATATTTGGTAGATCACGTTCAAGAAGTCAAAGGATTTAACGTTGTTAAAGGGTTCTTGAATGTTGAAATTAACGATGCCTACTATTTGGAGTTTTTCAATAGTATAAAGGATAATGAATCTTATGGTTTTGCCGAAACGAATTCTAATGGGAAAGCTGTGATGGTAGAGTATTCTTCACCTAACACAAATAAACCTTTGCATTTGGGACATATTCGAAATGTGATTTTAGGGTATAGCGTTTCTGAAATTTTAAAAGCATCTGGCAAAAAGGTTTATAAAACACAAATTATAAACGATAGAGGAATTCATATTTGTAAAAGTATGTTAGCTTGGAAACGTTTTGGAAACGGTGAAACACCAGAATCATCTGGCTTAAAAGGAGACAAGCTCGTTGGAAACTACTATGTAAAGTTTGATAAGGAGTACAAAAAACAAATTCAAGACTTAATCTCAAATGGTCAAGCAGAGGAGGAAGCGAAGAAGAATGCACCTCTATTACTTGAAGCTCAAAACATGCTTAGAAAATGGGAATCTGGAGACGAGGAGATTGTTGCCTTATGGGAAATGATGAATGGTTGGGTGTATGAAGGTTTTGATATCACCTATAAAAATATTGGTGTTGATTTTGATAAATTATATTATGAAAGTCAGACTTATTTGCTCGGGAAAGAATTTGTTGCAGAAGGCTTAAAAACAGGAGTGTTTTTCAAAAAGGAAGACGGTTCTGTTTGGTGCGATCTTACCGAAGAAGGACTGGATGAAAAAATAGTATTACGTAGTGATGGTACTGCTGTTTACATGACTCAGGATATTGGAACTGCAATTCAACGTGTAAAGGATTTTCCTGATATTGGAGGTATGGTGTATACCGTAGGAAATGAGCAAGAATATCATTTTCAGGTTTTATTTTTAATTATCAAAAAACTTGGTTTTGATTGGGCGGACAACCTATATCATTTGAGCTATGGTATGGTTGATTTGCCTTCTGGAAAAATGAAAAGTAGAGAAGGAACTGTTGTAGATGCTGATGATTTGGTTGATGAAATGGCACAAACAGCTGGTGAAATTTCTGAAGAATTAGGTAAATTAGATGGCTATTCTGATGATGAAAAGAAAGCACTTTATAATACAATTGGTTTAGGTGCTTTAAAATATTTTATTTTAAAGGTCGATCCAAGAAAGCGTATTTTATTTGACCCTAAGGAATCCATCGATTTCCAAGGAAATGCAGCGCCATATATACAAATGGCATATGCTAGGATACAGTCTATTTTAAGAAAGTCTGATATAGAAACAAACAAAACATTAGATCTAAACGATTTGGTTCTACATGTCAAGGAAAAAGAATTACTTAAACAAATCGAATTGTTTCCAGAAGTTATTCAAAATGCTGCGGATCATTACAGTCCTGCGCTTATAGCAAATTACACTTATGATTTGGTAAAAGAGTTTAGTTCATTCTATCAGAATGTATCAATTCTTGGTGCTGATACGACTGCCGAAAAAGCATTTAGAGTAGAATTATCTAAGACAGTGGCCAATGTTATAAAAAATGCCTTTGGTTTACTTGGTATTAATGTGCCAGAGCGTATGTAATTTAAAAAGTTGATATAAAAAAAAGCTCAAGAACAAGTCTTGAGCTTTTTTTTTATGTCGTTACTAAATTTTATAATTCTACTAAATTATTATTGACAAAGAAAATGGAGTTAACAAAAAAGAGCTTTCCATGTTCCCAGAAACTTCTAAACATTACATTGTCAACTAAATAGATAATACTTCCACTACCCATACGCTGTTCACCAAAAACCAATGAGTTATCTAGTCGTTTTAGAGCGTCTTTTCCGGCATAACCAGATACATTTTTAGGATTTTGCCCAAGATATGCCACATTATAGCCACCATCTAATAAGCTATATGATGAACTTCCTAACTTTAAGGTAAAATAGTTATCATCATATCCAAAAGCCATTGGATGCGTATTATCTACATCGGTTTTAAAAATAGCTCCTGTGATTAGGTTTTTAGTATAATCACGTTCTCGATCGGCATATTTGATGCGTTTAGCATCTTCATTATCGGTTTCAGATGCATCTGCTGGTTTATTTCTTTTTAATCCAAAACCTTCCTTATCAGCAAAACTATTAAGGGCACCATCTATGGCAATGAGTTTTCCTCCAGAACGCACCCAAGTTTTGAGTTTGGTCATTAGATTGTCATTTAATAGGCCACCATAATAACCATTAGGCATGATTAAGACGTTGTATTTAGACAAGTTAGTACCACTTAAATCATCGGTATTAATTGATGTGACAGGATACTTTAACTGTTGTTCAAAAAAGTGCCATAGTTCTCCATAACTTAAGGATGAAGTGTAATCTCCAGAGAGCATAGCAATTTTAGGAGGATTAACCAATTTGATATCTGGCGAACCAAAATCTGGTCCAGATTTAGAAAACCCAGAAGACACCGCTTTATAAACGCGATCATGGGATGATGCCACGTCTTTTACAATGGCATCAAAATTAGAAACCTTTTTGTTGTCGCCTCTTACAATAATTAGTGAACCTCTATTAAATGTTTCGCCTTGAGCGGTAAATGGTTTTTCTGTAAACCGAACTTTGATGCCTTTTTTTAATAAATCGGCTAAAAACTGAGCATCTTGTAAGCTATTCCATGTTAAAACGTAACCCGTTGGTGAAGGATCTACTATTGAAGCTGGTATGCGTATAGAACCAGTCTCTGTTTGTTGAACAGGAGTTTTACTTGCAATGGCATCTAAACCATAAGCGTAAGGAACACTCCATGCCGTAATATCATAAGTAAGAGAATCACTTAATTTAGTATTAGGTTCAAATAAGACCTTTACCATTTTTCCTTTAGGTTGGTTGGTGCTCACTATCAAATCCTTAGAAGATGTCGTCATTTGGCCTTGAGCTGCTGTTGAGTACTTGTAACCACTAACTTTACTGTTTAAACCATAGCCATATTTAATATCGTGTTTATCAAGTAATTTTGTTAGTTGGTTTATTTTATCTCTATGACCTTGTAGGACATAACTTTTATATTTGAGATTAGAATTATCAAAGAATTTAGCGAACTCCGTATTTAATTTTTTAGCATTTTTTGAAGAAATTTCTACTGTAGATAACCCTGTTACTGTATGATGTGTTAATCGATCTACTAAAGTTAAAACATCGCCTTCATCGTTTAAAATCCCGAGTCCTGCGCGTCCATGACCGCCTTGTTCGTAGGTCATACCAATGGCTCCCATATAGGTTGGGTAGGTGTCACCATAGCTAGGGTATAATAAATCGAAACGCTCTCTGGTAAAGTATAACCAACCTTCAGCATCGAAATATTTGGAGTGGTTTTTTCCTATTTGCGTTTGAAAATCTCGCTGCCAGTCACTTATAACTTCATGAAACGGCTCGGCTGCAGGGGCAAAATAATAAGGTTCGTTAATGCCTTGCTCATGAAAATCAACATGAATATGTGGCATCCATTTGTTATACGCTTTTAATCGAGATGCCGATTCAACTTGAGTTGCCCAAGCCCAATCTCTGTTAAGATCAAATAAATAATGATTTGGCCGTCCACTAGGCCAAGGTTCTTGATGTTCGCTAGCTTGTTGATCGATATCATAAGGTAGGCTTGCCGTTTCATTATACCAATTTACATAACGGTCTCTACCATCTGGATTAATGCAAGGATCTATGATAACAACTGTGTTTTTTAGATACTCTTTTTTCTCAGTGAGCAGTTTATATATGGTATTCATAGCGGCTTCCGTACTTGATGCTTCGTTACCGTGAACATTATAACTTAACCATACAATAGCGACATCGTTAGAACTAGGATTTCCTTCTAACAGACCTGCGTTTTTAAGGTTGTTTGTTCTTATGGTTTCAAGGTTTTTAAGATTCTCTTCGGAAGAAACAAAGGCTAACATTAAAGTTCGTCCTTCGTTGGTTTTACCGTATGTTTCGAGTTTAACTTGTAGTGGTTTTTGACTTTCAACATGTTTGAAATAATCTACTACCTGATGATGTCTTGAGAATTTTGTGCCTAAATCGTATCCTAAAAATTGAGAAGGAGATTGTAGGTTTTGAGCAGAAATTGTGACAGAACATAGAAATGTGACGAGAAAAGCTAATGATTTAATCATAGATTTTTAACTAATTTGATTGTGATAATGAGTAAAGATATGAAGTGCCATTGAATTAACTAAAATTTAGGACTTAAAAAAAGTTAAGAGCATTATCTTTACACGAGAATTGAACCATAACTATGCCAACAGACTGTATTCCGTTTAGAGAAACCCATTATTTTTCTTCGCTGATGTGCGATTATTTAGATGAAAAAGAAGATTTAAAACCATTTTACAATCGATTTCCATCGCTAGAGAATTTTAAAGCTCAAATCCAAGAAAAACAGCAGTCGTTTAACAGTAATACAAGAGCTATATTGGTTAAAGCATTAGAACGCCAATATAAATCAGTTGATATTTCCGAAGTAACACAGCGTAATATTAATGCACTCAAAGAAGACCACACATTTACAATAACTACTGGGCATCAACTCAATTTGTTTACGGGGCCGCTTTATTTCTTTTATAAAATTATTTCTACCATTAATTTATGTAAGCAGTTAAAAAAAGCATATCCAGAACAAAATTTTGTACCCATTTATTGGATGGCGACCGAAGATCATGACTTTGATGAAATCAATTATTTTAATTTTAGAGGACAGAAAGTACAATGGAATAGAGAGGCGTCTGGAGCTGTTGGAGAGTTACAACTTGATGGGTTGAATCACGTATTTGAAGTGTTTTCAAATCAGCTGAATTCAACAACCAGTGCTTTAGAATTGAAGCAATTATTTGAAAACGCATATATAGAACATCAAAATTTAACCGACGCCATGCGTTATTTGGTTAATACCTTATTTAAAGATTATGGATTGGTTATTATAGATGGCAACGATATTGATTTAAAACGATTGTTTATTCCGTATGTTGAGGATGAATTGATACATCAAACATCATTTAATAAAGTGTCCCATTCTAATGAACAGCTTCATGCTTTAGAGGGTAATTATAAAATTCAAGTTAACCCTAGAGCCATCAATTTGTTTTATATTAATGAGGGGATAAGAGAACGAATTGTAGAAACAGAAGGTAACTATCAGGTGCTCAATACAGATGTTTCTTGGAGTAAAAGTGAGCTACAAAACGTACTCTCAGAACACCCTGAACGCTTTAGTCCAAACGTGATAATGCGACCGTTATTCCAAGAGGTGATTTTACCAAACCTTTGCTATATTGGAGGCGGAGGGGAACTGGCGTATTGGTTAGAACTTAAGTCAAACTTTGAAGCGCAGAACGTCACATTTCCAATGTTATTGTTGCGTAATTCGGTATTACTCATTACAGATAAGCATAAAGAGAAACTTCAAAAATTAGATGTTTCGATTAAAGATTTGTTTTTGAATCAGTATGACTTAAAAACAAAAGTAACACAGAAAATATCGGAAATTGATATTGATTTTTCTTCTCAAAAAACACATTTAGAAGCGCAATTTGATGCTTTATATAAACTTGCTGAGCAAACCGATAAATCGTTTAAAGGAGCAGTTGCTGCTCAGGAGCGAAAACAAATTAAAGGTTTAGAGCATCTAGAAAAGCGATTGCTTAAAGCTCAAAAACGAAAATTAAGTAATTATTTAGAACGCGTTACAGAGCTTCAAGACGAATTATTTCCTTCTCAAAGTCTTCAAGAGCGAAATATGAATTTCTCTGAATTCTATTTGGATTATGGTGCAACACTTATTCCTAAGTTAATAGAAGAATTAGAGCCTTTAAATGGAGAATTTTCTATTGTAACACTATAAAAGTAAACCTTCCAGCTATGGATTAGGAAGATTTACTTCTTTGACTAACAGGTGTTTAATGTTTTTTTTAAGATTATAACGCTCCTAAAATCTAATCCCATTGTTTTTGTGTACTACTCAAACCTTGATACATTATTATGGCAGAATTTGTACCTCCTACATTATCAAGATCACTGTTGTCGCTAAAAGTGAAATTATAATTGGTTGGATCATCAATAACTCTAAAACCTAAATTTAAGTTGGTGTATATTCCTAGATAACCAGTGTTATTTGTTCTGATGTCATTTCCTTTTAATACAAAATAATGGTTGCCAGTCTGATGCACTTCTGGTAATACAGAACCTAAGTCGGAATATCCTGTAGTTGCGCTAGAGGTAGATGTTTTAACCTTTGTTGTATTTGGAATCGGGCCGTTAGCGGTATAGTATTTAAAGGCAAAAAGAAAACTGTTTGTTGGGATAGTGGCGCCATTGTCATTGGCAAATGATATGCCGTTGGCTGAACTTGATGCCGTACTAATATTGACGTCGTAATCATAGTGTTCATCTGTAGTACTCGTTTTTGTGATATCAGTTAAAGATGTGGCTAAAGTGTTGTATTCAGCTTCAGTAATTGTTATCCAGTCTCCAACTCCAGCAGTATTATAAGCCTCTTGCGAGTTAGAAAGGAAGAATGCAATATCATCAATGTTGTTTAGCATGACGTTTACAGAACTTGTGGCGGTGTTCATGCCGTTTGTTACAGATATAGTTGCATTTAAAGAGGCGTTGATTTCATAATCAAATTTTGTATTGTCATTGACCAAAACTTCTCCTGTTGTACTGTTAATGCTAAAAGCATCGATTGGCGTTTGAGATGCAATGCTAAAAGACAAAGTTCCTGTCATATCAGTTGTAATAATACCAATGAATGTTCCATTTTCCGGATGTTCGTTTATAGTGTTATTAATACTGGAAACAACTATAGGAGGAGTTGTTGGTCCATCATCGCTACTGCATGAGTTAGATAAGATAAACGTTGAAAAAAGAATGCATAAATAGACTGTTTTTTTTAAAATAGATTTCATAATATGCTGGTTTTGTGATTTAAAAGTGTGGGTCAACTTAATGACCTTGTAAACTTATAATCAAGATTTTAGATGCGCTAAAAATGGAGGTGGACAAATGGTAGACCAGTTGAAATATTAACACATATACATCAACTTTAAATGTTAAAAAAATATTCAAAAAATAGCATATCAGAAATCGTCAATCTAAAATCAATTATTACTTTTGCACATGCAACACAACAAAGTCCTAATTTTAGATTTCGGTTCGCAATATACTCAGCTAATTGCGCGTCGCGTCAGAGAGTTAAACATCTACTGCGAAATTCATCCATTTAATAAAATTCCATCAGATTCAGAAAGTTTTAAAGCTGTCATATTATCTGGTAGTCCAAATTCGGTAAGGGGAGAAGATGTCCTTCATCCAGATTTATCGCAAATTCGAGGAAAAAAACCGCTCTTAGCAGTTTGCTATGGCGCACAATATCTAGCTCATTTTTCGGGAGGTGAAGTGGCACCTTCTAATACGAGAGAGTATGGTAGAGCTAACTTAAATTTTGTGAAAGAAGATGAAGATTTTTTTACTGGTATTTCAAAAGGTAGTCAAGTTTGGATGAGCCATAGTGATACTATAAAGCACTTGCCTGCAAATGCAGTTTTGCTGGCTAGTACTCACGATGTAGAAAATGCCGCATTTAAGATAGACGGAGAAACAACTTATGCTATTCAATTTCATCCAGAAGTTTATCATTCTACAGATGGGAAGCAACTGCTCGAAAATTTCTTGGTTCATATTTCAAACGTAGAGCAAGATTGGACTCCAGATTCGTTTGTTGAAGAAACTGTAGCGGCTCTTAAAAACCAATTAGGCAACGATAAGGTTGTTTTAGGGTTGTCTGGAGGTGTAGATTCATCTGTAGCAGCAATTTTATTACATAAAGCTATTGGGGATAATTTGTACTGTATTTTCGTGAATAATGGATTGCTAAGAAAAAATGAGTTTGAAAGCGTACTTGAACAATATGAAGGAATGGGGCTTAATGTAAAAGGTGTTGATGCTTCGGCACGCTTTTTGGATGCCTTGGAAGATATAAGCGATCCTGAGCTAAAACGAAAAGCAATTGGTCGTGTGTTCATTGAGGTTTTTGATGATGAAGCTCATCTTATTAAAGATGTGAAATGGTTGGCACAAGGTACAATTTATCCAGATGTTATAGAAAGTGTTTCGGCTACTGGAGGTCCAAGCGCAACTATAAAAAGTCATCACAATGTAGGAGGATTGCCAGATTTTATGAAACTTAAAGTTGTAGAGCCATTAAAAGCACTATTTAAAGATGAAGTACGTCGTGTAGGCGCATCTATGGGAATGGATAAAAACATTTTAGGACGACATCCATTTCCTGGACCAGGACTAGCAATTCGTATTCTGGGTAGTCTAACTAGAGAAAATGTTCGTATATTACAAGAGGTAGATGCAGTGTTTATTGATAATTTAAAATCTTGGAATCTATACGATAAAGTATGGCAAGCAGGAGCGATTTTATTACCTGTAAATAGCGTAGGAGTAATGGGAGACGAGCGCACATATGAAAAGTGTGTTGCCTTAAGAGCTGTCGAGAGTACAGATGGTATGACCGCAGACTGGGTAAACCTTCCATATGAGTTTTTACAAAAGACCTCAAATGAAATTATAAATAAAGTAAAAGGTGTAAATAGAGTGGTTTATGATATAAGTTCAAAGCCACCAGCTACAATTGAATGGGAATAAATACGTTCAATATATAGATTAGGTAAATAGATTATAAATGAAAAAAATCATTCTAATAGTTCTTGTCATGTTATGCAGTATATCTGCTTTTGCACAAGATTATAAAACTCATAAAGTTAAGCAAGGAGAGACGATAGAAGATATTGCTAAGATATATTTAGTCACACCTTTCGATATTTATGCGCTTAACCCAGATGCTAAAAATAAACTAGACCTTAATACGGTTTTGATTATTCCAACATCAAGAGTTAAAAATGAACCTATACCAGAAACCGTAAGAGAAGTTATAGGTTTCAAAAAGCACAAAGTAAAGCGTAAACAGACTTTATATAGTATTTCGAAAGATTATAACGTTTCTATCGAAGACATAAAAAAGCATAATACGTACTTATATTCTGAAAACTTGCGTAAAGGTGACAGAATAAAAATCCCAAGATATAAAACTATTGTAAGCCAAGTATCTTTTAACAATACTGTAAAGAAATATAAAGTATTACCAAAGGAAGGTAAATGGCGCGTGGCTTATAAATTTGGCATTACAGTACCAGAACTTGAAGGGCTAAATCCAAATTTAGGAGACGTTTTACAACCAGGGCAAGAAGTTAATGTGCCTAATATTAGTGATAATGAAGAAAAAACTGTTGAAGAAAATTACAATTATTATACGGTTTTAAAGAGTGAAGGATACATGGCACTCAATAGAAAACTTGGGGTTACACAAGAACAGTTAGAAGCCTTGAATCCAGAATTAAAAGCGGGCGGGCTTAAATTAGGCATGGTATTGCGAGTTCCTCAAACGGCTAAGACAGAACTTGTTATAAAAGATGTAGAAAACACAAATTTATCAAACAGTCTAACTAATTTTAGTGGTAAAAAAATTGCTTTAATGATGCCTTATAGAACACATCGTATTGATGTAGATTCTGTTAAAGAGGCCAAAAAAGCCATACGAAAAGATGCCTTACTTAAAGTGTCTTTAGATTTCCATGCAGGAGCCTTAATGGCGATAGATTCTGCCAAACGTTTAGGGATATCAACATATCTTAAAGTGTTTGATACAAAAAATCAACCTTCGGAAATATCTAAAATATTAAATGATAATGATTTTTCTGAATATGATGCCGTTATAGGCCCTTTACTGTCTAAAAATCTAGATCGCGTAGCCACAGAGTTGAAGAAAGATAACGTTCCTGTATTATCGCCATTGACGATGCCAGAAAAGTTATATGACAATGTATTTCAAACCATTCCTTCAAACGATTTATTGGAAGAGACAATTATCAATTTTGTAAAGTCAGATTCATTGTCAAAGCATATTGTTATTATTTCAGATTCTAAACATAAGAGAATTAGTGATAAACTGAAACAAGAATTTCCGTTAGCAAAACAAATTTTTTCTAGAAAAAATAAGAAAGGCGAAGAGGCTTATTTCGTATATCAAACCGATTTAGAAAATGTATTTGTAAATGGAAGAAATATCGTGTTCTTAGAAACCGATAATGAAGGGTTTGCATCTAATGTTATTAGTATGATTAACGGTTTTATTTCTGATAATAAAGAAGTTGTCTTAATGACTACAGATAAAAATAGAGCATTTGAAGGACGTGAGATTTCTAATTACCACTTGTCTAATTTAAAATTTCATTACCCATCTCCTAACAAGACAACAGATATTTCTTCATCGAGAAATGCGTTTGTAAGAGCTTATAGACGACAATACAATGTTAGCCCTAATAGGTATGCTGTAAGAGGCTTTGATTTAACTTTAGATTTGTTATTACGTCTGGCTAGTGCAGATGACCTCTATCAAGCATCTTCTGGAGATATTGAAACTGAATACGTAGAGAATAAATTTAGATATTCTAAGAAACTATTTGGAGGCTATTACAACGAAGCTGTGTATATTGTGAAATATGATAATTTAACTATTGTAGAAGCCAAATTATGACATCAAAAGTGACCTATTTAGGTGGTTTAAGAACTGAAAGTACACACCTTAAATCAAACAATTCTTTTATAACAGATGCGCCAACAGACAATAATGGCAAAGGAGAAGCGTTTTCACCTACAGATACTGTTGCTACAGGATTAGCAAGTTGCATGATTACTGTTATGGGAATAAAAGCTAGAGATTTAAACGTTGATATGACAGGCACAACGGCTCATGTCACCAAAACAATGGCTAGTGATCCTAGACGTATTTCTAAAATTGAAGTTGTATTAGACTTCCCTTTCGAAGCTGATAAAAAAACAAGAACAATTTTAGAACGTACAGCAAATACTTGCCCTGTGCATTACAGTTTACACCCTGATATCGAAAAGGATATCACTTTTAACTGGAACTAATGTTATTAAGAATTTTAATTGTTGTATTGAGTGTACTCATTGTCCCCGAAAACAATGAGGTTAAGATTCCGTGGAGTGAATCAAAAAAACTAACCTGGGCTGATTTTAGAGGTCCTGTAGACACCAATACAGATGCCGTCGCAGTCACTGCTTCTGGAATTACATTCTCATTTTCTGTTAAGGAAAGTAATAAGAGATTGGTGAGTTTTAAAGCACAAGCCAATGCACATTTTTACCCAGAAAAATCATGGTATATAAAGGCCAAAGGTGATGATCATATTTTAGCACATGAACAGTTACACTTTGATATTACAGAATTGCATGTAAGGATATTACGCTATCAAATTTCAAGACTTAAAATGTCACAACAGATTAAAGAAGATCTTAGGCGTGTTCATGTTAAAGCTAATGAAGATCTCGCAAAAATGCAGAATGCCTACGATACTCAAAGTCAGAATTCAATCAATAAAGAGCAGCAAGCCATTTGGTCGGAGTTTGTGAAATCTGAACTTAAAAAATTTGAAGACTTCAAGTCTCAGTAGGGTCATGCTTCAACCTGATAAAACCTTTCTTATAAAATTAGCGCATACCAGAATGCCATATGGTAAATACGAAGGTCGCTACCTTATCGATTTACCTGAGCATTATATTGTATGGTATCATAATAAAGGGTTTCCAAAAGGGAAACTAGGCGATATGCTTACTCAAGTATATGAGTTGAAATTAAATGGTCTTGAAGATTTAATTAGAGACATTCAGAAACGCTATCCTAAATAAAGTCTCACTTATAGGTTTTAGAAAGTTCCTGTAAAACGTGTATAGCTTTGCTAGCATCCTTAGAGTCTACAAAAATATGATCGTGATAGTAACCAGCAACGACATTACAACTGATATTATTTAGGGCTAATTCGTTAGAAAAAACTGCCGTTAAGCCCACAGCATCTAACGATGAGTGTATCATTAATGTGATCCATGAAGATACGTAATCATAATTAAGACCTAGTGCGTCTGCTTTGCTTTGTTCTAGAACAACAGTTGTGCCTTCAATTTCTTGAAATTCACAAATAGTATCGTCTCTTTTTATTCGGTCTAAATTCTTAACTGTACAAAACACATAATTGCCTTTATGCAGTTGTGGTGTCATACCCTTTATAAGTTGAACTAAATTGGTTTCTCCAGACATGTTTATTGCTTTTTAAGGTCTAATCTCATTTCTAACTGACTTAGGTGATGCTTAAGGCCAATGGTTTGTAAAAAGGTATTGGTAGACTTAGATTGCTCATCAACATTGATAATAGATAAGTCTGGACTAAATGTTTTTGAAATATGCAGTATAATTGATGATGCTATGTTTTGTCTTCGGAAACGTGCATTCACAGCTATTTGCTGTAGTCGTTTACTTTGTGCATTATAAATAACATAGCCTACAAGAGTTTTGTTAATGAAAGCTCCAAAAATATGATTGTTGCTTTTTAGTTTGTTCAAAACATGAGGTGCATTTTGCCACGTGGGAGTACTATCCCAAAACGATTCCATTAGTTCCCAATCATAGTATAATAATTCTCTAATTTCAACAGCATTTGACACTTTAGAAATAGTAACATTTCCTTTATAGCAATGCAACATTCTCTTCGTTTTAAAACCTACTTTCTCATAAGATTTTATAGCTTGAGTATTAGTTGAAATGACTTCTAAAACAATGGCATCTACATTTTTTTCTTTTAAAACAGGAATGATAAAATCGTACATTCTAGCCGTTAAGCCATGTCCTCTTTTTTCGGGGATTACACCTGTTCCACCATTATATACCAACTTGGAAGTGCCTACGGTTTGGATGCCATGACATATAAATCCTACGAGCTTATCTTTATCAAATGCACCAACTGAAATATTTAAATCGGTATGATCTGCTAGCAGTTTATATTGTAACTGCTCTAATGTAAGCCGAAATGGTATAAAATAATCTGAAAAGGCCAGATTGAATGTGGCTAATAGCTGACTGGTTGATATATTTTTTAGAACATTTATGGTCATAAGAACAGGTCTATTTATTGTTTTAATTCTGCGATTTGTTGCTCTGCATAGCTCTTGTACTGTGTATCTCCCAAAGCAATGACCTTTTCATAGTAAACAATAGATTTTTTTGCATCTCCCTTTAATTTATAACAATGGGCAATATTAGATAAAACAATAGCGTCTTTCGAATTTATCTTTTCAGCTTTAAAGAGGGACTCAAGACCTTCATCATATGCTCCCGTTACCATATAAGTTAAAGCAACATTAGATAAACTCTCAACATGATTTGGATAATAATTTAAAATCTCTTCGGCAATGGTTCTCATGTTATTCAGTAATTTATCATCTCCAGTATTATACAATTGTACCTGGTAGGTTTGAATAGATGACAAGAGTAAAGATTTACCATCTTCTCTGTTTTCATCGTTAGTCCAAGTCCAACGATTATCATTTTGAGAAGAATGTTTTACGGTTTTAATAATTTCTGATGTAAATGCTGCCCAATTTTTGGTTTGCCCTAAAGCATATACTTTTCCAAATCTCATATCTAAACGGTCAGGAAATAAAGCAATGCCTTTATCAATGGCCTCCATTGCATTTTGAATATCTTTCGCATTATAAATGATCTGACCTCCTAAATAACCAGCTGTTTGATTAAGGCTGTCTTTTAGTGCCAAACCATCTCCATTGGGTTTATCGTTGGTTAATGCAATAACCTCTTGTTTAGATTTGAGAAAATAATAGTTAAAAAAACTCGTATAAAGTTCTGGGTCTTTAGGGTTTGACGTTTTCCATTGTTTAAGAACTTTTAGTTGACTAACCGTATCATTGGTCTTACAATGTTCTAGAAATTCGTTGTAAAAATCTTGTGACCAAGCTAATTGTGATAGCCCAATGATGCTAAAAAAAAGTATGAGTTTTTTCATTTTATTTATTTAAATATATATTATTTATTGATTAAGTATGCCCATGTAGGCTTTCCAAACGCCAACGTTAGTTGCGTATTGTTTTGCCATAACACGGTTAATTTGTGCTAAATGAGCCAAATCATGAACAACCCAAGCTGATAACAATTGTTGTAAGGTAACGACTCCGAGTTCTGGATGAATACCAGTTTTATTGAGGTCGTCGACACCTAAATTAAGTGATTTTAACGTCATAAGATTTTGGTCTCTAAGTATTTTGAATGTGTTTAGTAATTCTGAAATTGGTCTATTTTGATCTTCACGTTGTTGTGCAAACCGATCGTAGGGTTCAAAGGTTTTAGTATTGGATGTGCTTAAAATAATTTTGGCACGTGCCATCCAGTCTGTTTTTTCTCCATGAATAAAATGACCAATAATGTCATAAGGACTCCAAGTATTTTCACCTTCATTGGATTTTATCCAAGATTCTGGTAAACCATTAAGCAAAGAACTTACAGTTTCAGGAGTTCTTTCAAGGATATTAATAGCCTCATTTAAATTGAATGTTATCATAGTTACTTTATTGCATATTTAATCTAGTATAAAAAATTCATCGCAAACGTTTCTAAATTTAATATTACTAAAATTAGTTAAAGCCTGATTAAATGGTGTATGTCCTAATTCATCTTAGTAAATTCCATAATCCAATTGGTTTCCCATTGGCTGTTTTTCTCATCAAAGTAGGCTTGTTTCCATAGTGCTGTATTTTCGGATGGTTTTGTCCAAGTAAACCGTAATTTGTAGGAACGACCTTCATAAGTTTCTTCACCATAAAATTCACCAATACCGTTTTTAAATTCGCCAACAACCTGTTCTTTTAAATAATTTTCGGGATGTGCAGTGTCTGCCCAATAGATCGTCCATGAGTTGGTTTTTGGGTTTACCATTCTAATACTAAATCCGATAAAATCATCTCCAAAATGTGATGATTTCATTTCATCCATCAAACCTAATCCATTAAGAAATGGTTTGGTTTGCATTTCGGCTTGAAACTCAGTCCATTCATTACAATTATTAAGGCGTTCTTTTAATTTTTTATTTAGGACGGTCCACTTTCCAATAAGGAAGTTAAAGTCGTAAATATCTATGTTGGTTGCGTTCATTCTCGAGCGTATAGATTAGCGATGTTAGTTAATTGTCCATTTTTAAATATCAGTTTGGATTGGCTTAAAAATATGGTGTCTCCATCGTGGCGAAAGCCATCACCATCAGACGGATAATGACCTTTTAAAATACTATCAATTTGATGCCTCGATTGATCAGATTTAGATAAGATTTCATCAATGATACGAATGTCATATTCATGATTTTGAATATCCCATGTCTTTGAAGATACTTCATAATCGTAATCTAACTTTCGTAAATAGAAATAGCACAATAGTATTATAAAAGAAAGGCATGCCATCCAGAATAGTGACTTGTAAGTTTTCATAGTTGAAATTATAATTATTTTCCGAATGGGATGAGTTTTTCTATTTCAGGTTTAAATCCAATATTTTCTTCTAGTTGAGCGATTAATTGTCTGGCTAAGGTTAATGGATGATTTTGAAAATCGACATCGTAAATAGCGTCTTCAGATTTGTTCATTAATGTTCCTTCGGTGAATGAACTATCGTAAGGATCCGAAAACCAATTTTCAATGCCATCATCTCCAAATGAAATTTTTCCTTCACCTAGAAGTTTATCTACAATTACAGTGTCTCGCATTCCAGTCATTCCAATCTCAGGAGCTTGTATTTTCACCACATAACTGCAGGTCTTAAAAGGAATCGTCAAGGATGCTAAATAAACCATCCCAGTAGGTTCTTGAGGAATTTTGAATATAGTTTTTACAGCAGAATGTGTTTTTAGCTGCGTTGTATCTACTAAAACTAAGCCGCCATTGTGTTGAACTATTTGATTTCTATAGAAATTTCTAAGAGCATCTTTATTTTTTATCGTTGGCAAATCGGGTTCTAAGTCAAAGAAATGTAAAGACAGCGCAATACTTTGCTCTGGGTTAATCCATTGTTTAATAGTCTTATTGTCTTGTTGTTTTGTCCAATTAAGATCAGGAATTGTTAGTGAGTTGATATTAGCTTTTTTTTTGTTGAAGAAGTTTATCATTTCGTTTTATAATGTTGGCTATTCGTTCTTTTCTATAGCTACTAATTTAGTAAAAGAAAACAAAGAATCTAGCTTAATTGAGATGTCATTCTAATGAAGAATAACTTAAAGTAAATTTATTTATAATCTTTATGCCTATAATATTTTGGGCTTGAATCTATCCTTACATGCAGCCAATGAACTCCTAAACCAGCTGTACTTAGCCATTTTTTATCTTCTCCAAGAAATTGAGAAAAGGTCGTTCCTACTTTTTTCCAGAATGATAAAATCTGTGATTTAGGTGCATGGCGTAAGAATAATGCTAAATGTGCGTAGTGTTTTGCTTCTGAAATTTTCGTAGGTACAACCAGTTGCGCATCACCTCTAAGATTAGGAAAGCTAACAACATCCTCGTGTGGCGTAAAGTACTTTTCGAAGCGAGAACTATTGGCAACCAAATACTTTAAATTAGAGCCTTCAACAAGAACAAATTCGAAATCAAAATCGAGTTCATTTTTATTGATTGGCTTCACTTCCCAAAAGAAGCCTTTAAAATCACAGGTTCTTAAAAGTTCTGTATAAAATGTACAGAACTCAACCGAGTTTTGAATGAGATCTATCCAATCACGATAACTAATGGTTTTACCATCATTATGAATTTGAAACTTTAGAGTCCCTTCGTTTAAAATGTCGGTTTGAAATGTCCACATCATGTTGTTAAGGTTTAGGTCATTTAGAAGGTATGCGGAATGAAGACCATAAAAGGAACGTTAGTTTTATTGAATCACTAATTTTTTAGTTGCCTTGCCTAAATTGGTTTTAATTTCAACATAATAAAGGCCTGAAGCAAGTTTTGATGTATCAATAATCAGGTTGTTAACTGTACGAATTAATTTCCCTAAACTATTATAGATATTTACGGTATTTAATGTAGTTGCGTCATTCAACTCAATTGTAACTTCTTCTTTAGCGGGGTTGGGAAACATACTAATTTGGGATTGAATCAAATCGTTCACAGACAGTAATGCGCTCAAATTGTAAATTCTGGTGTGCCCAGAATTATCTCCATTTCCGTCATTTCTTGATGCACCAATAGCAAGTGTACTAGCGTCTTCAGACAAACTTACACTCCAGCCAGAGTAATCTTCATTCGCTTCACCAAAAATATTAGTTCCTATTTGGGACCAAAAACCACCTACGTTTTTAAAAATTCGTGTACGTCCTTTGTCAGTAGACCCACTCATACTGCCTATTTCTCCAATAGCCAATATGTCTCCATTGGAAGATAAGCTCACGCTCCAGCCTGTTCGATAGTAAGCTATTTCTCCCATAATAGCACTACCAATTTGATGCCATATTCCAGATTCGTAATTAAAGACTCTAACACGTCCACGTTGAATAAAAGCATCGCTATAATCAGGTTCTCCAACAGCTACAGTATTACCATCAGATGAGATGGCAACGTCACTAATGTCTAACCCAGATACATTGTCGCCTATAATTTCGTTTCCTAGTTGTGTCCATTGACCTGCAATGTTCTCATAGATAAATACCGAATCGTAGTTGGCGATTACAATCCTATTGCCATCTGAAGATGTATTTACGCTAAGTCCAGAATGACCTGCAAAAACAGAACCTTCAATGTTATTTCCAAGTTGGCTCCAAGTGCCCGAATTATATTCAAATATTTGAATAATCCCGGACTCAGGTGGAGGAGGGGTTCCTAATCCTGGTATTCCAATGATCACTTTATTTCCATCGGCTGATAAGCTAACGCTATAACCAAAAGTACCTACGCCAGTATTATTTGTAATAATATTACCTTTCTGTGTCCAAAAACCGGTTACAGCATCGTAAGTATATAACCTCACAGCATTAGACCATCCACCTATTGCTAAAGTGTTACCATCTGCAGATAGACTTACATCATAAGCACCAATGCCTCCAAAATTAGCACCATTTTGATCTGTTCCATATAAACTCCAAACCCCATTATTGTTTTTAAATACACGGATATTTCCTTGTCCTCCAGCATTTCCAATACCTACGCAAGCAACAACGGTCCCATCAGAAGATATACTCGTTTTATTTCCAAAAAGGTTACCAGCGCTTAGACCATCTATGTCATCTCCAATTTGAACTTGCCCTTGAATAGATATGACAGTTCCTGTTAAAATCAATAATGCTAACCTTTTTTTTATTCTAAGCATCATAGACTATCTAATTTAGTTTTTTTTCCCAATCGTCATTTGATATAATCTCTGTGAGTTCTAATACTGTTGTTTTTCCGTTAGGGTAGTTCTTTTCCATTTTAACTAGTCCTAACCCTTGAGCATAGTAACTATATTGATAGTATTCATTGTCATAATTGGCGCCTGGGATTTTGGTTTTATAAACCCCTTTAAATTTGAGAACGGGATAGTCTTTTCCTAGGATGGTTAAGACCTCTTCTTTCAAAAAAGTTCTGCATTTAGAGAACGACACTTTTCCGTATGTTCCATCAATATACTCTGATGAGTAGCAGTAGGTTTGATCTTTTTTCCATTTAAAAACATCTACTTCTTTTAGATTGTTTTTGATAACTTCTATTTCTCCAATTTTATTCCAGTGGTAACTAATAAACTTTAAAACTTTTGATCCATCAGAGTTGAACTCTTCTACAAAGAATTCATATTTTTTAAGATCGTTTGAATAGGCTTCTGTTATCAAAGTGTTTTTCTTGGTGTTTGATGTTAATTTCCAATATTCTGTTTTCGAAGTATCAGACTTACATTCATATTTAAAAATGATACTTGTGCTTAAATCCGATAGCTGAAAATAATACGCCTTCGTGGAGTCGTTTTTTAGAAAAAATAGTGCAGTAAGAATTAAAAATGATTTGAAAAATTTCATAATAATTGACTATGTTCTTGTTTGGATTTAAGTTAGTAAATATATATGAAACTATAGAATAATCTGAAAGATTTTAACTTAGTTGATTTATGTTTGCTATGGCGCATTCTCTTCTATGGTTTTTTGAACACACTTCAAAATACTAATGAACTTTTCGAATTGTTTCATGTCTTTAATTCCATGGGCAGGAGTTAAGATAATTTTATTCGTTGGTTTAGCCATGGTTCCAATGTAGAGTTTTTCATTAGCTATATTTTTGATGAAAATTTCATCTGAAACGATATTTTTTATGATGTCTTTATCACCACCAAATAAAAATTGATTTCTAACAGATTTTGGTATCAAAACTACTCGACTTGGTATAAGAAAATCTAAGAATCGGTGCCATAAAGATTTTGGAAAAGCACTAAATTTAATAGTGTAAGTTTTATTTAAATGAAGTGTAATTCTGAAAGGTTCAGTGCCATAAGTTGCTCCTTTAACAGCGTTTAGGTTGATACTAATTTTTGTTCCGTCTATTTCTATAATGCCTTTTTTTTGCTGGAAAGAATGTTTACCAACAGGGCTATTAAAACTCTTCTCAGATTCTGCAGAATATTTACCGTAATATTTTTCGGTTATGTCCTGTATAATACTCATTGGTTCAAAGGGTTTTCTAAATAGCTATATTTTTTTAGGCGGTGAAATTTCGTCAATAAAAATTAGTCCATCAAAATTTTCAGACAAAATCATTTGATTAGAACCATTTAAGTCAATGAATGTATCATTTATGATGATATCATTAAATAACCAATTTGTGTTTTTATTGGCTTTTTTTGGAATGTTCAAAAAACCAACTCTAGAGTTTAGTCGATGTATGACATGTTTAATATCTAGACCAATATCTGATACTGGTTTTAGTTGCTCTTCTTGTCCACGGTTATTAAAAAAACTTCCTTTACCAGCAAACACGCCTATAGCATACATTTTAGAACCATATTTTTTTTTGAGAAATTCTCCCATAACTTCTTCCTTGACATTATGTTTCGAAATATGAAAATTATGAGCAATCACTATTACTTTTTGATTTTTGTAAATAGTTTTTAAAAGCCAATCCATATTAGAATACATCATAGAGTCTCGTGCTTTCCATCTTTTACTCCAATCTTTGTCTTTCACAAAAACCAAAAAGTATTCTAGATATTTTATACGGTTTTTAATAGTTCTTATAACTAAATGAGATGTGTGATCTAAATATTTATTGTCTAACTGTTCAATAGATGAAAGTTGTTGTTTATAATCTTTTATGAGTGTATTGGTAGAATTGTTTAAAGAATCAAATATTGATTTTCTATTGGTTAGTTTCTTTTTTTCTTCGGAAAAACGAGCTTCTAAGCGTGACAATTGATTGGCATCAAGACCTAATCTTTTTAATTCCGTTTTCATGAGGTTCTCAAACGAATTGCCTGTACGCTGAACATCGAAACCACTTATTGAAATGTCGTTTGCTTTTATATACTCCATAAGATCCACAAACTCTGATGTTCGCCATCCACTAAAAAAACCATAGGTCATTTCAGTAGGGTTTAAGGTCTCTTTTTGCAAATTGATTGAAATGAGTTCTCCTAGTCCAGATTCAAAAAGGATGACATTAAAATCTAATTTTTCGTGTAATGCTTTTATTAAATCATTCCTTGATTCAAATATTTCTTTCGAGCCATGATTTGGTTCTCCTAGAAGCACTATTCGTTTGTTTTTAACTTGTTTAAGAACAGGATTCCAGTTGCCATTTTTATAGCTGGTATTAACATTAATAGATTTAATGTTTTTGTTTATGTAGGTCGAATCTGGAACTTGTAGTGGTTGTGCACTAACTAATAACGTACATAAGATGAGTATAATTGAGAAAACGCGGTTATTGATCATTTCTATTCAGTTTACTAAATAATGATACGTATTTAATTGAAATGTTACAATTTTTTTCAAACTACCGCGTAATAATCTACTCCTCTTAATAGTTGTTAATCTTGCTTAGAACTATGTTTGTAAAGAACTATATTTGAAGAAAATTTATTCGAACGGATGAAAGTTAGGTTGACTAGTAAAATAATTAGTGAAATTGGAGTCAAAGAGAAATATTTGCGAAAAAACCATTATAATAGTCTTAAAGTGTGGTGGGCAAGACGACCTACAACTGCCATGCGTTCTCTCCTGATTCTGGAAATGTTCAAACGTAAAAATAAGGACCCTCAAGTGGATCTTAGCTTGATTTCAGATACTAATCCGGCGCCGAAGTATTTCAAGAAATTCTCCGAAGATTTTAAAACCTCAGATTTAAAAGTGCTTGATGTTTTTGCAGGTGGAGGTTCGATACCTTTTGAAAGTTCTAGGTTAGGTTTTCAAACGTTTTCTGCTGAATTAAATCCTGTTGCTTCATTATTACAAGACACAATATTTAATGCCATCGAGGTACCCGATTATTCTGAAAAATTGAGAAATTCTGGGACAATTATTATTGAAAACTTAAATAAAAAGTATGCTAAGTATTTTGATCTAAATGGAGATGTCCCATATGTGATATATTGTTCGAAAATCTCAAAATGTGTTAATTGTAATTCTGAAATTGATTTAAAACGTCTGAAGTATTTAAGCAAGAAAAAGAAGAAAACAATTTATTTTGACCATAATGAAACTATAGTTGAGGATACACAGGACACCACTACAAATAGTAAAATAAAAGGATTTGAATGTCCAAAATGCGGAGTAGTTAACAGCTTTAAGGATATTAAAGATTACTGTGTAAACAATACATTAGGTTATAGGCCTTTTGCCATATGCTATCATAATGAAAAAGAAAAAAAAGCATATAGGAAAATTGATAGTAGAGATGGTGAGGATCTAAACAAATATAAAGCGTCTATTGCATTAGAATTAGATAGACTAGAGCAATTACTTCCAAAAAATATAGTTACAAAAAAGGGAGGCGTAATAAACCCAACATTATATGATTTAAAAATACCGTCAGATTTTTTTACCGATAGACAGCTTGTTATTTTGTTAGGTTTAATTGATGAAATCATAAATGAATACAATCGACTACTCAAAGTGTACGATTTAAAAACAGCTAAACAAATAGTATTAGGCCTTACTTCGCTTGTTGAATTTCTTGTAGATTGGAATAGCAAAGGAACAATGTGGATAGCTCAAAATGAGCAAACGGGGAGGAGTTTGGCTGGACCAGGAGTAGGAATGAAATGGGATTTTATTGAAGTGAATCCATTTTATAAATCGGGTTCAAATCTTAGATCTAAGTTAGATAGGGTTTGTAATACGTTTATGGCAATAGATTTAAAGCATAAAGTTGAGATTATCAAAGGATCATCAGCAGCATTGCCTTTTAAAGACGAGTATATTGATATTGTACTTACAGATCCACCTTATTTTGATTCTATAGACTATACAGGACTTAGTGAATTCTTTAGACCTTGGTTTGAAGTTATTATAAAACATACATTTTCAGAGTCTGCAAATTTAGAGAACGACCATAACTCTGAAGCTATTGTTGATCTCGCAAATGGAGGAAAAAATGGTAAAGATCAGAATCATTATCAAAGTTTAATGACAGACGTTCTAAAAGAAGTCAATAGAGTACTGAAATCTAATGGAAAGGCACTTATGCTTTATTCGCATAAAACCTTTGAAGGTTGGAAGGTTATTGGTGAAGCCATTAGAGATGCAAATTTATTTATTGATGAATGCTTACCACTGGAAATGGAGCGTATTGCCAGACCTAGGGCAATGTCTTATGAAGCCCTAAATGGTGTTATTGTTTTTAAAATGAAAAAAGACAAAACACATATTAAAAGCGTATCAGATGACATCTCAGCTCTCGATATCGAAGTACAAAAAGGAGAGATATTGGAGAGTCATAAAGTCATTTATTTGGCGGCTTTGGCTTGCAAGGATATGATTCTCAATGCAAAGTGTTTCGATGATGCCTATAGAGACGTAATTAGGGATTATTCTAAAATTTCAATACACAGAAATAGTGGTATTTATGACGATATTACAAGAACATATCTGTCTAAATATTTGAATGAGAATGAGGTCGATACAAATTTGTTGATTGCTAACGGGCTCTATACAGAGAAACGTAACCAAATCATTCAATTAAATGAGATTGACACGCAATTATTACCCGAAAACACGCAACTTTATAAAGCTATAGCTTTATTTGAAGAATTTAAAAGAAATAGTAAGACAAAAGCTCAAATTGATGAGAATGATAGAGCGGTTATGATTGAGATATTTTCGACTTTGAGTGGTTTAAACCTCAATACAGTCTCAAAACGAAGTAGTAATGAAATCGTTAAAGTTTCACGACTTATTCTGTCAAAGATTTAATGTGGTCTATAGTCTTTAATATTGGCTAACTGTTTTAGCATTTGGCCAAATTCATTTTCATAAGTTACCTCAAATGTAAATGCTCTTAACTGCTCAAGTTTCATGGCATTAATATGACTTTCTATGGCTGCTTTTACTTCTATTGCTTTTGCTTCAATTCGTTGAATTGAATGCTGAACTTTTTCCTTTATGACTAAAGCTGAAAGCTCAAGGAAATTATCGAGCACTTCTTTTATTGGACTCAGAAATAGTGAATTATTAAGACCATTAATATAAGCTGCTTTGTGCCGAGAACTCTCTGGAAAAACATCTTCATAATTATGTAATAGGTCAATGATAGTTTGATGATTAAAGCTGTCAGAGATGAGTAAGAAAGATAAATGTTCATAGAACAAAAACAGAATAGGTAAATGGTGGTCAGAAAAATATTGGTAGGCTTCACTATTGTTCTTCCAATCCAATAGTGATGGAAAGGTTACCAGTCCTGCGCGACACTCATTATCTTCATATTGATCTAACCATTTGATGTAAGACGCTTGTTTTATGACATCCTTGACATTAGGGGCTTTTTGACTTCTGCCAAGCCGAAAACTCTTGGCGTCGCAAACGATGATATTATTGTCAATTTTTACAGTTACATCTTCTTTGTTAGACTTTTGTTTTTGTAATGCAGTATCACTAAAACCAATTCTTTGGGCCCATTCGCATACAAGGGATTCAACCAGCTTTGAATATAGTGTTTCTTGAGAGGAATCATGCCCATAAAATTCTGGAATATAGCCTGAATGCACTAATAAAAAAGCCAACTCATTATTAGATAGCGTTTTTAGTGTTTCTGTAAATGCGATTTCAACGGCTTCTGTATCTGGAGCTGTACTCCAATCTGTAACATTAGTTTCGATAAATGTTTCAATGAAGTCGTAACTTTTTTTTCGTTGATTTATATCTAACTTCAAACCAAATATGTCCTGTATTTTATCTTCCATTAATTTTTTTAAGCCCTATTTTGATGTTTAAGTTTTGGATATAAGCGAAAGATAGTGAATTGAAATGAATTCTATACAGAGGGGTTTAGAGTAGTTAAATGCTTGTTTTGGTGACATTTATAAATAGATACGATGAGTAGCTATAGAAACAATTAAACAGGTAATTATGAAACTAGAACAAACATTAGAACCAACGGTTGAAACCGTTAAAAAAGAATTGAGTTATTCTGGACATTCGGAACAATGTGGGCATTTTGTAGGCCATCCTAGCGAACCATGCGAAAGATGCGGATTTTCTTATTACAGTCATACAGGATGATAATTTGAGTGCCATATCTTGTAAAGATTAAACGTAATTTTACGGTAGTCAGAATAAAAAGTAAACGCTTGCAAACCTTTAGTTCAAAAAAACGGGAAGTGTTTATAGTGGTTTTAATAAGGACGAAATTGAGTTAATATCTTTCGGCAAAATAGTCTTCATGTGTTTCAAAAGTATATGTTGTTATTTTGCCTGTTATGGCGTTCATTTTAAAATGGTAGTCTATTTCAGGAAAACAACTAGGTCCTGCAATACTACCTTTTCGAACCACGGTGTTGGTCGACCAAAAAAGTGATTCCGTTTTCTTGTCGAACCACAATTCTATAGTTAGGTTTTTTGAGGGTATTTTTCTACGAATTAACTCTGAATGTACAGAGTCTATAGGTATTATTATATCTACAAATTCTGCTCTTGGAAATTCAATGTCTTTAATGGTTTTTCCGTTGTTGTCGATCATTACATTTAATCCAATTTTTTCAATTCCAATTTCAGGGTTTTTAAGCTGATAAACTACAGAGTATATTGGGAAAGCCGAAATGGTATCACAATCACTCCTTTTGTCTTCTTCACCTAGAAGTGCCGAAATGTTGTCCTTGGTTTTAATCGTTTCAATGTCTGTAAGCCTATTAGATAGCACATTAGCATGATCAAATTCTAGCTTTTGAAAATTATCATTACCTAATCTGTTTTTAAGATAAGAGATAACATTGTTTTTTACATCGATTGGAATGTCATCCAAATTTTGGATGTCAGCAGAATAACAACTATTTATATGTTTGTAGCTTTCAGGTTTTGAGACGAATTGAGGGTAGTTTTTACGAGCATATTTATTGCATGAAGCCAATAACAACATCAAAAATAATAATCCAATATTTTTTATTGTATTCAGGTTCATCTGCAATGTGGTTTGTGGTTTTTTATGGCGTTAATTACTTCTGTTGTCTTATAAATTAATTCAATCTCTCCATCAATTCTCATGATCTTGCAATTAAGTTGTTTGATCCAATTGTTATGAATTTTTAGAGATCTACCTTCAAAATTAGGGTTTTCATATTGATTGGCCCATTCTAAAAATGCCTCTGAATTCTGTTTAATGCTTTTATTCGTTATCAGTCGTTTTCCATAGCGTTCAGCTTCCCTATTTTTAAGCCGTTCCATTCTTTTTTCATTATCTAATGTTATAAAAACAACTATGTCGAATGCCGTTTGCCATTCTATTCCCCAGCTCACCATTGAGCCACTCACAACAACGTTCTCGAATGTTTTAAAATCGGCTTTCAGATTTTGATTTCGTTCGTCTAGCGGTATTTTTTCTTGAAATGGTGGTTCGGTATTTTTCCAATAATAGTGGTCAACATCTAAATGTTTAAACGCTATTTGTCTTTCAATTTCGTTTCCTAAAGTTGTGGTTCCAGAACCAGAAGCTCCAAATATCAAAACCTTCATTTTAAAAGCCTGTTTTATTGGTATTCATATTCAAAAGACATTTTTTTATCGGTCTCTAGACTTTCTATTACAAGACTATCAATGAGCTGATTCTTATTAAGGAAATAGGTCAGTTTGTTTTTTTCTTTCATAATTTCACCGCAACAAAAAATCATTTTTCCTCTATAATTAATAAAGGCTTCGAGTTCCATTTTGTGTTCAACGACCCAATTCTAAAATTTTGCTTCTTTAGATTGAGCTTTAACGATAGAAATGGTTAAAAAGAATAAAACTAGAACTAAAGTATAGCGTTTTTTGTTCATAAATTTAGGTTATGGTATACAAGGCTATATAATTAATTTTATTCGTTTATAGAGGCGACACATCAATTCCATTTATCACTTTTTTTAATGATTTTTTTTAAAACGTTTATGTCTATATCTTCTAGTTTTTTGATATAAAGACAACCTCGTCCTGTTTTGTGTTTGCCCAACTGATTTAGGAGCGCTTCTTCCTCATTAATGTCATACATCACATAAATAGTGAGATTCGCTTTTCCAGGTGAAAAACCAACATTAAACCATTCGAATTCGTCACCATTTTTTCTTTTGTAAGCGTATTTGCCATAACCCACAATGCGAGCTCCCCAAATTTTAGGTTCTTTCTTTGTTATGTTTCTTATAAGATCAACCAATAGCTTACTATCTGCCTTTCTAGTGGCGTTGTCTATGTTATCTATAAATGCATCAACATTTTTGTTGGTTTCCGAATTGACTAACTTTTTCATCTGTATAGAATAAATGTACTTTGGTTAAAGATACAAACTATTCTAGAATGAAATGTTTATTGGTTGTATCCCAATAGGTCATCAATAGTATTGGCAGTTACCGAGTGATAATTAGCTCGGGCTTTGTTATAGATTGCTAAGGCGTCATCAACCTTGTCATTTCTTTTAAAAGCCTTGTACAATGTAGATACATACCAACGTCTTCCTACGCGAATTAAAAAGTCTTCAATACGTTGGTCTACGTCATTTCCGTGATAATCATGGTTAATGGCTTGTTCATACCAAACCATAGCAATATGAGAATTACTAGAATTAGTTAAATCGAAGGCATCGTCCAAACGTTTTAAATCTTCGGTAGTAATCGTTTCAGGGAAATTTCTAATGAAATGTACCCATTCTTGCGTAGTCCAATTAGAAGTTTTTGACGCATCTACAGTTTTATTATCTATAAAAGATTGTAAAGTGTTTTTGGCATTCTCAAACTTGTCAGATACGATAATGGCCTGGTTATTTGGAACACCAGCTTGATACACCCATTCGTCTACATTAAAATCAATCCCATTAGGTTCTAATAAATTTGAATTAAGATAATCTATAAAGCCTTCGGTTGTTACGGTAGAAAAAGCATTGGTCTTAAAATAATTTTTTAGAAAGGCATCAAATTTATCTCGACCTACTTTCTCCTCTAAAGTTCTCAAGAACAAATAACCTTTGTCATAAGCAATGCTGTTCATGCCATCGTCAGGATTTTTATCAGTTAAATCCAATTTTAATTTGGTCATTTCTGGTTCGTCTTTAAAGCCTTCAACTTCTTCTTCCAAATCTTGCCTTCCAATTAATGCAATCATATTAGCGCGATCTTTTCCGTAGAGGGCTTCCATGATTCTAATTTCAAAATACACGGTAAAACCTTCATTAAGCCAAAAGTCATTCCATGTGGCATTGGTTACTAAATTTCCAGACCAAGAGTGGGCGAGTTCATGAGCTATTAGTGATGTTAAGCTCTTATCACCAGCAATAACAGTAGGTGTAGCGAAAGTAAGTCTTGGGTTTTCCATACCTCCAAATGGAAAGCTAGGTGGTAAGACGATCACGTCAAATTGATCCCAATCATAATCTCCGTATAGGTTTTCGGCAGCAACTACCATTTTTTCCATGTCACTAAACTCGGCTTGAGCTTTATCGACCATAGATTTTTCAGCATAAACACCAGTTCTGTTACTTACTGCTTTATAGGCAATATCTCCAACAGCTAAAGCCATAAGGTAAGGTGAGATTGGCTGTTTCATCTTAAACGTGTAAATACCATCAACGGTTTTTTCTTTTGGATTTTCGGCACTCATAACTGCCATAAGTTCTTTTGGTACTTTCACAGTGGCATCGTAGGTAATTCTAATTTGAGGACTATCCTGAATTGGAATCCAGGAGCGAGTTAAAATGGCCTGACCTTGTGTAAATAAAAATGGATGCGTTTTATCTGCTGTCTGTTGCGGATTTAACCATTGCAAGGCTTCTGTTTTATCTGTTGTTTTGTAATGAACCGAAATTTGCTTGGTATCATTTTCGATGCTTATATGCAAAGCCTGTCCTAACTGTTCATCAAAGTCTCCAAGATTAAAATTGGTAGCTTTTCCATCGGCTTCAACACTTTCAATTTCCAAAAATTTTGAATCTAAAATAATTTCAGAAGCATTGTTAGTATCAATGGTGTAAGTGGCTGTTCCGTCAATAGTTTTAGTTGTAAAATTAACATCTATATTTAAATCTAAATGCTTGATTACAGACTCGTTAGGTTTGGCGTATGAATGTGATTCTTCAACATATTTGGAAGCTGTATCTTCTGTTTTTTTATCGGTTTCACAGCTCATTGTTAATACGATTAGAGCGTATAAAAGTGTTTGCTTTTTCATAGTTTTTATTCTGAATATATTTCTCCTCGATGAGGTTTAAGTGCATCTCTGATAGGTTTCATTTCATCATCTGTAACAACCATAAATGCAACAGAATGGAGGTTAGAGCGTTGTTCAAACCCAGTAATATTAAAGTTGGTATTTTGAATAACGCAATATTCTTTTAAATGTTTTTCGTGGTGTTCAGCAATTTTTAAAGCATCGGGGCCTCGAAAATCCCAAATTAGTTTTAGTTTACGCATTGGCGACAGATGTTCCTTCTTCAGCAAAATTTTTGAAATCTTGCATATATTTAAGTGTTTGCTTTTTAAATGAACTTGGCATTAAAAACAACATAATTCTCATCACCAAATTTAGTGGTAAAAATTCACTTTTGGAAGTCCATTTTGTAAATCCGTCACTTGTCTTCTCAAAATAGTTTCTTTGAACGTTATGAACGCTTTTGGATGTGTAGTTAGCATGAAATTCGTTAGGGAAGTTTCGTTTGGTTATGGTTTCAATAAGTTCCATGTTACGTCTACCAAATTTATAGCGTAGTTTTATTTTAGCACCTAACTCACCAGGATTTCCAGAAATATGTTCAGCAGATACTAATCCGCGCTGCCAATGTTTCATGTTTTCAACATTATCCATTTTTTTTATGAACTCATCCAATGGCACTTTGACCTTAATTTCTGTAATGTATTTCATTTTGAATCTAGAGGGATTATTCAGTTTTAAATGTAGTTAGTTTTTTGGAAACTCAATGTTAATGAAAGTTCAATAACCATAATTTTAGACGAGTGGCTATTTTTTATCTAAATATAAATGACATCGTAGATGTATTTCATACTAAAAAGGAATCCTATTCGTTTGCAAAAAGCAACTTGTTTTGTGTGCTAATTATGTTATTTTTGCTGAAATTAGCTTATAAAACTTAAGTTTTTAGCACAATGGGCGTTCTAACCCATTTATAAATTAAAATATACATATGAAATTATTGGTTACAACTGCTTTTCTTTGTTTAAGCCTTATGAGTCAAGCTCAAGTTAAGGATAAGGATGTGCTGTTTACGGTAGACGGAGAGCCTGTTATGGCAACAGAATTTATTAGAGTTTATAACAAAAATCTAGATTTAGTCAAAGATGAAACTCAGAAAGATATTGATGCTTACCTAGATCTTTTTGTTAACTATCAACTGAAGGTTAAAGAAGCACGTCGATTAGATCTTGATAAAGACCCTAACTACTTAAGAGAGTTTAATAATTATAAAAAACAGCTAACGCGAAATTTCATGTCTGATAATAAGGTTACAGATGCGTTGGTAAGAGAGGCTTATGACAGAACAACTAACGATGTTAAAGCATCTCATATATTAGTTAGAATTGATGAAACAGAGACCGATACTACGGCCGTGTACAACCAACTTTTAAAATTACGTGAACGTATTTTAAATGAGGGTTATGCCACAGTACAAAAAGACGTGCACGATGGTAAAACCATCTTTGCAGAAGATTTGGGTTACTTTGGAGGATTTAAAATGGTATATCCTTTTGAAACTGTTGCGTTTAATACTGAAATAGGCGAAGTGTCCATGCCATTTAGAACACGGTTTGGATATCATATAGTTAAAGTATTTGATAAGCGTAAATCACTAGGAGAAGCTACAGTTGCGCATATTATGGTGGCGAATACACAAAAAGATACGACTGTGGTTCCTGAAAAAAGAATCTATCAAATTTATAAGAAAATTGAACAAGGGGAAAAATTCGAATCTTTAGCTAAACAATTTTCGGATGACAAAAGTTCGTCTAAAAAAGGAGGAGCATTGGCTCCTTTTACAGGAGGACAATTGAGTTCTAAAGAATTTGAAGATGTAGCGTTCTCTTTAGAAAATGAAGGTGATATCTCTAAACCGTTTAAAACAGATTATGGTTGGCATATTGTAAAGTTGATTCGTAAAACAGGAATACAACCTTTTGAAGATGTTAAGGTTCAGCTTCAAAATAGGGTAAAGCGAGATTCTAGATCCAAGCTCATTAATTCTGCATTGGTTAAAAAATTAGCGGCAAAGTACAAGGTTGAAAAAGATAATGATCAACTGGCTTATTTCGAGGGTATTTTGAACGACTCCTATTTTAAGCAAGCATGGAAGGCACCTGAAGATTTTAATGGAGACCCAACGATAATGACTATTAGAGATTTAAAAATATCTAATAAAGAATTTCTAGGCTATTTAATGAAGAATCAGCGCAAATATTACAATAGAAGGGCAAATATTAAAACCTTAGTTCAAACTGAATTTAGTGCTTTTTATGAAACTCAAGTATTAAAATATCACGAAGATAATCTTGAATATGAAAACGAAGATTTTGCTTTTGTTTTAAAAGAATATCGCGATGGTTTGCTATTGTTTGACTTAATGGAAAAAGAAGTGTGGAATAGAGCTTCTAAGGATACTTTAGGGTTAAAGGAGTTTTTTGAAAATAATAGATCAAAGTACGTTTGGAAAGATAGAGTAGATGGGATTATATTGTCTTCGGCTTCTGAAAAAACGATGAAGAAGATAAAACGAGAGCTTGAAAATGGTACTTCGGTAGAAGATGTGATGTCTCAAATGAATACGAAAGATGATTTGAACGTGATTTCTACAGCTGATATCTTTGAATCGGGTAATCAAGCATTACCTGAAGACTTCGATTTTAAAGCAGGTATTTCTAAAGTATACAAACATAATGACGCATTTCATGTTATAAAAGTGAATGGGATATTACCTGCTCAACCAAAAACCCTAGATGAGGCTAGAGGAAAGGCTGTTAGTGACTATCAAGGCTTTATTGAAGATAATTGGGTACAAGGATTAAATCAACGTTTTAAGATAAAGCACAATAACGCTGTTTTGAAGCGTGTAAAAAAACAAATACTAAATAATTAATTTTGAAGGAGAGAGTTGTTTTAATACTTCTTGCATGTGCGCTGGTGTCTTGTGATTTTTTTAAAGAGGCAGATGATAGAATTCCTGTGGCGAGAGTAGGAGAAAACTACTTGTATCAAGAAGATATTAAAGATTTGGTGGCAGACGGAACTGCTAAAGAAGATAGCACGCAAATTGTAAGTGGTTTTATAATTCGATGGGCAACACAACAACTGTTGTTAGATGGTGCAGAACGAAATTTACCAGAGCAAAAGCAATCTGATTTTAATAAGTTGGTCGATCAATATAAAATGGATTTGTATACCAAAGCTTACTTAGAAGCTTTAGTTATAAAAAGTATCGATACACTCGTAGATGAAACTCAAGCTAGGCAAGTATACGAAGCTAACCAAGAAGTGTTTAAACTCAATGAAGAACTGGTTAAGTTTCGATATATTACAATTCCTCAAAATGCTATAAATGAAGATGAAATCGAAGAGCGATTTAGAAGGTTTAATACCGAAGACAAAAGGTATCTCGATTCTATCTCTGTTCAATTTAAGAGCTTCTCACTTAATGATTCAATGTGGATTAAAGCGTCACAAATCACCGAAAAAATTAATGTTCTAAATTCTGAAAACAAAAAAGAACTGTTAAAAAAATCTAATTTTGTACAACTCAAAGATTCATTAGACCTATATTTGATGCAAATTAAAGACGTATTATCACAAAACGATCTAGCGCCTTTAGAGTATGTAAAACCTACCATTAAACAGATTGTAATTAACAAAAGAAAATTAGAGTTGATAAAACAGCTTGAAAAAGATATTACCAAAGATGCAATTAAAAACAAACAATTTGAAGTTTACAACTAAATCGGTTCTCGTGGCAATCATTGCATGCGTATGTACTGTAAATGTTTCATTAGCGCAAGAGATTATTCAGGATGAAGTAGATAACTCTAAAAAGAAAATGGATTCAACACAAACATCGGCCAGAAAAAAGGTAGATGGCGTTGCTGCTGTTGTTGGAGATTTTGTGGTTTTAGATTCTGATATCGACAAAGAATACATTCAGCTACAGGCCAGAGGTGTTTCTATAGCAGAGATTACCAGATGTCAACTTTTCGGAAAACTGCTGGAAGATAAGCTTTATGCACATCATGCTATTCAAGATAGTATTACAGTAAATGAATTAGAAATTCGTTCTAATATAGAGCAGCAAATGAATACCTTTTTAGAACAAAAAGGAGGTTCTATGAAAGAACTTTTAGAGTTTTATAATAAGGATAGTGAAGAGAGTTTACGTGAGGAAATGTTTGAAATCAACAAAAATGCAAAACTTGCTGGTGACATGCAGAGGAAAATTATTGCAGATGTTGAGGTAACTCCAGAGGAAGTAAGAGAGTATTTTAATAGTATTCCTGAAGAGGAGAGACCAGAATTTGGAACAGAACTTAAAGTAGCTCAGATTGTGGTAATTCCTGAAATTAGTGAAGAAGCTAAGCAAGATGCTATTGATAAATTAAAAGAATATAAGGCAGATGTTATTGAGAATGGAGCCAGCTTTACTACAAAGGCTGTATTTTATTCTGATGACAAGGCTGCACGTAGTAAGGGAGGTATGTATACCTTAAACAGGAAACGTCCTCAAATGGTAAAGGAATTTCGAGATGTTGCTTTCTCTTTGCAAGAAGGTGAAATTTCAGAACCTTTTGAAACAGACTTCGGGTATCATATTATATTACTAGAGAAGATTAGAGGACAGGAATATGACGTAAGACATATTTTAATTCGTCCAGAAATTACAGAGTCTTCAATATTGGCTGCTAAAGAAAAGATTACTAAAGTGAGAGATCGTATCCAATCGGGTGACCTAACATTTGCAGATGCAGCTCTTGAGTTTAGTGATGAAAAAGAAACTAAATATAATGGCGGAGAACTTATCAACCCATATACTCAAGATTCTAGTATGGAGTTGACAAAGATGGATCCAGAACTTTATGGCCAGATTCAAGACCTAAAGGATGATGAGATTAGTTTGGTATTACAAGATCAAGACAGAATAAACCCTATTAAGTTTAAAATATTAACGGTTACTGATAGAGTAGATGAACACAAAGCAGATTTTGCACGTGATTATTTAAAGATTAAAAATCTGGCGCTTCAGGAAAAGCAATTCAGAGAAATTCAGAAATGGCAAGAAGAAAAGATATATGATACATATGTGAAGATTTCTGACGATTATAAAGATTGTGAATTTAATAGTAACTGGTTAAAAACTGAAAAGAAATAATATGTCTGACGTCGCTGCAATTGAACAGTTTGTAAAAAAATATAATGCCCTAAAAACCGAAATTTCCAAAGTTATTGTTGGACAGGATGATGTTGTTAATCAGATTTTGATTTCTATTTTTTCTGGAGGACATTCCTTGTTAATCGGTGTTCCTGGGCTAGCAAAAACCTTAATGGTTAATACTATTGCTCAGGCGCTTGGTTTAGATTTTAAACGTATTCAGTTTACACCAGATTTAATGCCTAGCGATATTTTAGGAAGTGAAATCCTAGATGAGAACAGACAGTTTAAATTTATTAAAGGGCCCATCTTTGCAAACATTATTTTGGCAGATGAGATTAACCGTACGCCTCCTAAAACACAGGCTGCTTTGCTAGAAGCAATGCAAGAACGAGCGGTTACAGTTTCAGGACATCATTATAAACTGAGTTTGCCATATTTCGTTTTAGCCACTCAAAACCCAATTGAACAAGAAGGAACTTATCCTTTACCAGAAGCGCAATTAGACCGTTTTATGTTTGCCATTAATCTTGATTACCCTTCGTTCAAGGAGGAAGTTGAAGTGGTAAAATCGACCACTACAGATGTACAGGCTAAAGTAAATGCACTGTTTACAGCTCAAGAGATTATTGATTTTCAAAATGTAATACGTCGTATTCCTGTGGCTGATAACGTTATTGAGTATGCCGTAGGTATGGTGGCGAAAACTAGACCAAATACATCTACTGCATCAGATTTAGTATCTGAGTTTGTAGATTGGGGAGCAGGACCAAGAGCATCTCAAAATTTGGTGTTAGCATCAAAAACACATGCCGCAATTAATGGTAAATTCTCACCAGATATTGAAAACATTCAGGCTGTAGCTTCAGGTATTCTTCGTCATAGAATTATTAAAAATTATAAGGCTGAAGCCGAGGGTATTAGTGATGATCAAATCATTAAGAGTCTATTTTAATAGTATCCTATCCTCGAATTTATAGTACTCAAGTTGACCTAGTGTTTTATTTTTAGGTTTTGACGTAATTCTTATTTAGTATGAAATTTATTGTTACAGTTAGAGGGCATTTCGATTATCCGACGTTTGTAATTGTTGATTTTGACAAAGGAGAAGTCATTGAAAAAAGACAATACAAAGAGTTGTTTTCTGAAGATATTCCAAGTAACAAATTAGGTTTTGCTGGTGTTAAGCGTGTGAATGATGAATTTTGGATGGCCACATGGGATAGATTGATTAGGTTTTCATTGCCTGGTTTAACAGTTGAAGAGGTGATTGCTCATCATCAGTTTTCTGATGTTCATGGCTTGTGTGTTACAAATGATAAGTTGTTTTTAGCTAATACAAACCTCGATGCCGTTTTTGAAGTTGACCTAAAATCAAAACATGTTGAACCGTTTTGGTTTGGATGGGGATTAAACAAGAAAACAGAAAAAACACTACAAAGTAGTTATGATAGTGAAACGAGCTATAACATCATGACTAAAAAAGACTCGCTGCTCCATCAACATCATATCAACAGTGTTCATGAAAGCTCCAAAAGAATGTTTATATCTTATTTAGGGAAATCTACGGCAAGGTTCAATAAGATTAGAAAGAAACTTAAGATCAATAAAAAAAGATATGGAGGTCTCGTTGTTTTAGATGATCAGAAAAAATGTATAAAACATTTCAAGTGTGAAGGACTCCATGATGCTTTTGAAATTAACAATGAATTAGCTTACACTCAGTATTTTAGTAATTCGTTATTTGTTGTGAACCCAGTCACTTTGAAAAAGAAGATTGTTGCACTAGAAATGAGTTCAGATTTGAAGAATAAATTCTTAACAAGAGGGGGTTACCAGTTAAATGATAATGAGATAGTAGTTGGTCATACATTGAGAAACGGATGGTCCATGAATAAGCCTTATAGTTTAATGAGGGTTTATGATTTAGAAGGTAATTATTTGAATAAGGAAATACGGCTAAATGACGTTGTAGGTATTTATGAGTTTTGTAAATATTGAGAGACATTTTAATCGTCCAATAACGTTTTAATATCGTCTTTTAAAAGTTCGACTTCTTCATTTAAAAGGATATTATAGAACCCTCTAATATACTGTTCTTTATCTATTAGTGCCACATAGCTTGAATGATAAAAATCTGTACCATCTTCATTGGGTTTAAAGTTGGTTTTTAACCTACTCGCTAAAAGTTCTAATTGTATTTCTGATGTACCTCTTAATAATTGCCATTGCTTAGAATCGATATCATGAATGGTAGCGTATTGCTTGAGTTGACCAACGCTATCTTTTTTGTAATCAATGGATATTGAGTATTGTTTGAAATTTTCTTCTGAAGAAAAAGTATCTACAATCTCGTGTTGCTTGTTGCGCATAGGAGGACAAATAGAAGGGCAACTCGTGAAGAAGAAATTCATGGTATGCACATAGCCTTTGGTTGAATCGGATGTGATCAAATTCCCATCCTGATTTGTAAATTCGAAACTGTCAATTTTATAAAGTTCTTTAGCTCCGTTTACATAATTGTAACTTAGTATTGGGAGTGCGTTTGTGTCTTTTTTACAAGACATAAGCACTAAAAATACTAGTATAAAAATTTGAAGTTTCAAAAGACTAGAATTTGAGTTCGTTTATCTTTTTTTCCATAGCGTCGTCGTAATAAAAAATAGCCATGCTAGCCATCATTTCTTGATCCTTATCTGTTGTATTGTTAACTTCAAGAAGCATCTCATAAGTATGATCTTCATACATCCAAACACCTTTTTCACTAGAAAATGAAGGTGTTCGTTTTAAACCTATTTTATTCTCGAAATTTTCACTCTTACAATCGTAGATAATTTGATTTGTAGTTTTGTCTTTGAGTACAAATCTATTCGCAAAGGGATGTAAATGTGATGTAATTTGATGTAACCTAATACTGTCCTTTATATGAAGTTGTGAAGAGGCGTCATACGCGTAATTATGTTTTCCTGGTTTAATAATCCAATGACCAGACAACGGATTGCCTTTAGTATCAATGTAGGTGTGATTTTTTGTTTCCACAGGAATACAAGCATTTGGTAATTGTTCAGTTGGTCCTTTATCGGGATTATTAGGATCAAAAGGAAACATCATAAATACAGTTTTTGGCTGAAGTGGAATTAAAGGTTTTTGACTGTGCTTTGTGTATCCAATTTCAATTTTGTGTTTAATATGAAAAGAGGAGTCAGTAATATTATGATTTAGAGCTTGCGCATTTATAAATAGACGTTCATTAGAGAACACCGGAAACCCAAAACCCTCTGGGAGTTTAAAATTTTCAACGCCATTACTTATTGATGTTATCCTTGGATATTGAGAATTGATGCGATCTGTCATATTCCAACGGTTGTAATGCTCGGCATCGCGATATTCGAAATTAGTGTGACATACAAAGTCGTTTGAAAGGTTACGAGCTTCATCAGAAGATATAGCGTTGGTTTTAAAGGCAGTGAGGTACAATAATTCTTCATTAGAGTCGTCAATAACAACATATTGATCAGACTTAGGACCTTCCATTGATTTATAAATGTTACTGATCACAAATGTTGGGGACGTGAAAATGACTTCAGAATCATTTAGTTCTTTTTTCCATTCAGAATCAACCAAATTTAATGTGTAATAAATCTTAGATTTTATCAATTCTTGGTGCCTTGTTTTAAGGGATTTAAAATAAATAAATCCAGCTGCTAGAATTAAAAACAGAAAAATTAGTATAAATTTAGATCTTCTACGCATGAGTAAAACTGTATATTCAAATGTAATGAAACCCTTATGATAAAAAAAATAGCTGGATTAGGATGAAAGTAAATTGCAAGAACCGAATTTTTGGTCTAGATATTATGCGAGCTATAGCCATTTTACTGGTAGTTGCTTCTCATTCTGTTTGGATTTTTCCGCATACTAAAAACATCTTTACAGATTTGATGAGTGTTGCTGGTCTTATTGGTGTAGAGATTTTTTTCGTTCTAAGTGGTTTTTTGATTGGTCGATTGATTTATAAACTGTTTACAGCATCTAATTATAGCGCTAAACATATGGTTTACTTTTGGGTTAGGCGATGGTTTAGAACACTTCCAAACTATTATTTGATTCTTGTGTTTAATATCTTTCTAGCGCTTTATTTAGGAACGAAGCTGCCAGAGTCTTTATGGCAATACTTCTTCTTCATTCAAAACTTTAGTTGGGAAATGCCACTGTTTTTTGGAGAATCTTGGAGCCTGCCTATTGAAGAGTTCGCTTATATTATTGGACCTTTACTGTTGTATATGACGCTATTTCTAAAACTTAGGATTAGTAGGCCTAAACTATTTTTGATGATAACCGTACTTATAATTTTTATGTTCTTTTTGACCAAAACATATTATTATTTCAATCATCCACAAACTACTATGATGTTCTGGAATGTGAATCTAAAAGCAGTTACCATTTATAGAATTGATGCCATTTATTATGGTGTGCTGGCAGCATATATTGCCATAAATAAAACCGTGTTTTGGACACGATACAAGTATTTGTTTTTTAGTATTGGTCTATTGGTTTTTGTGGCACTTAATTTTGTTGTACCTGCAAAACAAATATTTATTGAGGCTTATCCGTTTTTTTGGAACGTTCTGTATTTACCTATAAATAGTCTCGCTATAACATTAACACTACCAGTATTGTCTCAGATTAAAAGTGCTCCAAAAGTACTAGTCGTACCAGTAACTTTAATTAGTCTAATTTCGTATTCCATGTACTTGATTCATTACGCTGTGGTAATGCAATTAATGAAGCATTTTTTTCCTACTGAAGGGTTGTCGTCTCTCAGTTTAATTATCTATTTGATAAGTTATGTCACTATTACTATTGGAGCTTCTTATCTTTTGTATAGGGTTTTTGAAAGACCAATGACTAATCTCCGTGAACATGAGAAAATTAAGAATCATTTTAAATAAGCCTCAATTGTTAATTTAATAATTTTAGTGCTATTTATTTGTTAATTTTTCATTTAAATGATTAAAAAATCATCATTCATTGATTTATTTTCAATGTTTTTCACATTTCATTACATATTTTTTAATTTGTTTTAAAATTTGTAATTTTGCATGACTTTAAAAATGAAAATCAACCTTTTAAATATTACTTATGGCTTTTGATATAGACATGATAAAAAAGGTTTATTCGAATATGACAGAGCGCGTTGATGCAGCTCGTGATATTGTAGGTAAACCACTAACGCTTTCAGAAAAAATATTATATGCTCATCTCTGGGATGGTAAAGCAACTAAAGCATTTACTAGAGGAAAAGATTATGTAGATTTTGCACCAGATAGAGTAGCTTGTCAAGATGCGACCGCGCAAATGGCGCTATTGCAATTTATGCAGGCAGGAAAGAAAAAGGTGGCTGTACCAACTACGGTACATTGTGATCACTTGATTCAAGCAAAAAACGGGGCAAGTTCAGATTTACAGCATGCTATAAATACAAGTAATGAAGTATTTAATTTCTTAGAATCTGTGTCAGATAAATATGGTATTGGATTTTGGAAACCAGGTGCTGGGATTATCCACCAAGTAGTTTTAGAAAATTATGCATTTCCTGGAGGAATGATGATTGGTACCGATTCGCATACTGTGAATGCTGGCGGACTAGGAATGGTAGCGATAGGAGTTGGAGGAGCAGATGCCGTTGATGTTATGGCTGGTATGGCTTGGGAGTTGAAATTTCCGAAGTTAATTGGTGTGAGATTAACAGGTAAATTGTCTGGATGGACAGCGCCTAAAGATGTTATTTTAAAAGTAGCCGATATTTTAACCGTAAAAGGTGGAACAGGTGCTATTGTAGAATATTTTGGACCTGGAGCAACAGCAATGTCTTGTACAGGAAAAGGTACAATTTGTAATATGGGAGCTGAAATTGGAGCAACAACTTCAACATTTGGTTATGACGAATCTATGGAACGTTATTTACGTGCAACCGATAGACCTGATGTAGCCGATGCTGCTAACGCCATCAAAGAATACTTAACAGCTGATGCTGATGTTTATGCTAACCCTGAACAATATTTTGATCAGGTAATTGATATTAACTTATCAGAATTAAATCCATTACTTAATGGGCCGTTTACACCAGATTTATCTACAGCTATAGGATCTGAAATGTCTGAAAAAGCAAAAGAAAATGATTGGCCAATAAAAGTAGAATGGGGATTAATAGGATCTTGTACTAACTCGTCTTATGAAGATTTATCTCGTGCATCTTCTGTGGCACAGCAAGCACTTGATAAAGGTTTAAAAACCAAAGCAGAATTTGGAATTAATCCAGGTTCTGAAATGGTAAGATATACGACTGAAAGAGATGGCATCTTAGAAATATTTGAAAAATTAGATGCTAAAATATTTACGAATGCTTGTGGACCATGCATTGGACAATGGGCGCGTTATGAAGACCCTAAAAATGCACCTAAAAATAGTATTGTACATTCTTTTAATAGAAATTTTGCAAAACGTGCCGATGGAAACCCTAATACCCACGCCTTTGTTGCATCTCCCGAATTAACAGCCGCTATTGCCATTGCTGGACGTTTAGACTTTAACCCATTAACTGATAAGTTAATCAATGAAAATGGAGAAGAAGTGATGTTAGATGAACCAACTGGATGGGAGTTACCTCCAAAAGGATTTGAGGTTGATGATAACGGATACTTAGCACCTGTTGAAGATGGTAGTGGCGTTGAAGTAAAAGTTGCCTCAGATTCAGAAAGGCTACAACTTTTAACACCTTTTACACCAATTGGAGATGAAATTACTGGAGCTAAATTATTGATTAAAGCCTTTGGTAAATGTACTACAGATCATATTTCAATGGCAGGACCATGGTTACGTTTTAGAGGGCATTTAGATAATATTGCTAATAATACCTTAATTGGTGCTGTAAATGCTTTTGGTGAAAAGACAAACTTTGTTAAAAATCAATTAACAGGTGAGTTTGGAGGAGTACCAGATACAGCAAGAGCATATAAAGCAGCTGGAATTAAGTCTGTGGTTGTTGGTGATCACAATTATGGAGAAGGTTCATCTCGTGAGCACGCAGCGATGCAACCACGTCATCTAGGTGTTGCCGCTGTCATTGTAAAGTCGTTTGCACGTATCCACGAAACAAACCTTAAAAAACAAGGGATGTTAGGTTTAACATTTGCTAACGAAAGTGATTATGATTTAATTCAAGAGGATGATACATTTAATTTCTTAGATTTAAATGAATTCGCTCCAGATAAACAGTTGACAATTGAAGTTGTTCATGCCGATGGAACCAAGGACACCATTAAAGTAAATCATACATATAATCAATCACAAATTGATTGGTATAATGAAGGATCGGCTTTAAATCTAATTAAAAAAGAAAATGCTGCTTAGCAGAAATTCTATTTATATAAAAAAGCTCTTGAGATATCAAGAGCTTTTTTTATGAATTTATGTAAGGATTCTTAAGTTATAACGACTGTCTAAGAAATCTAACAATAAAACACACCCAAATGCAGTCAATGTGGTTCTTTGACGATGTTAACCTATTTAAAGTACTCTGTCCTCATAAGTTTAAGTCTTATAAGAAGGATCATGATTTTGATGCTTATAAGAAAAAGGATTATATCTACTTTGAAGATGATTCAGCAAACAAAATTTATTTAATAGAAAAAGGCAAAGTTAAGATTGGTTACTACAATGACAATGGAGATGAAATTGTAAAGGCTATTTTATCTAAGGGAGAATTATTTGGAGAGAAAGCGATATTGGGTGACAATAAACGTGACGAATTTGCACAGTCTATAGACAACTCGACTTCAATATGTCCCATAGGTGTAACGACTATGCATGACCTAATGAGAGACAACCAGACGTTTAGTTTTAAGGTGTATAAATTTATTGGATTTAAATTCAAAAAACTAGAACGCAGACTTCAATTACTGTTATTTAAAGATACAAAAACGCGCTTAGTAGAATTTTTGGATGAACTGTGTGCCGACTATGGTTATGACTGCCCCAAGACAGGTGATAATGTTATCAAGCATCCTTATACTCAAAAAGATATTGCCTCATTAATTGGAACATCTAGGCCTACATTAAATATTCTTCTTAATGAACTTAAAGAAGAAAACTACATCAATTTTAATAGAAAAGAGATTAGAATCATTAAACATTCTGCATAATTGTTTAATTTTTTTTCACTTGTGTTAGATAGCTAACATTTTATAACAATAGCTAGTTATAATTTTGAAGTATAAATTTTAAAATTATAAGCGATGATTAAAAAAATGTTTTTAGCAGTTTTGGCACTTGGAATTTTTGCCACTTCTTGCAGTAGCGACGATGATAACAATGGTCCTACAAACTCAGACTTAACTCTTAATCTTAATGGTTTAGAAGCATTAGGAAGTGATTTTGTCTATGAAGGATGGATAATTGTAAATGGAGCTCCTGTATCTACAGGAACATTTACGAGTGTAACTTTTCCACAGACGTTTTCAGTGAATACAGCACAGTTAAATAGTGCAACTGCATTTGTGCTTTCAATAGAACCAGCGGTTGATCCAGATCCAGCTCCTGCTGCGACAAAAGTATTAAGAGGTGAATTCGCAGGTAACTCTGCTGCAGTTAATACAGGACTTATTGGAGACTTTAGCTCGGCATCTGGAATGTTCTTTTTAAGAACACCTACTGATGAAACAGGAACAAATAACATGAATGATGAATATGGTGTTTGGTTTGGTACGCCAGGAATGCCACCAACACCAAACTTTAACTTGCCAACTTTACCAGAAGGTTGGGCGTATGAAGGTTGGGTAGTAGGAGAGTCTGGACCTTTGTCTACAGGGACTTTTACCGAATTTGATACTGCCGATAGTTCAAACGGATTTAGCGGAACCGAAAATAACGCGGGACCTCCAATTCCTGGTGAAGATTTCTTTTTAAATGCTCCTGCAGGAGAAACATTTCCTTTAGATATTAGAGGTCGTACTGTAGTGATTTCTGTAGAACCTGTTCCAGATGATTCTCCAGCACCTTTCGCTCTTAAGCCTTTAGTGGGTACTGCTGGTAACGATACTGCTCCATCGACACATAGTTTTGGACAAAACCTATCGTCTTTACCAACAGGCTCTGTAACACGAAACTAGACTAGGGATTACAATATTTAAAGTTTTGTTGTTAGATTTGAAGCGCATTGCCGACTATTTGGTAGTGCGTTTCTTATGTTTAATATTATGACGAAATCAAAAAAATCAAAAATTTATAACCTTCTTATTCTTGTTGTTATTGCGCTCATGTTGATTCCTCAAACGCGTAAGCCTATTCAGGTCGTGGTTAATAAGGCTATAGCTTTTTTTGTGAAACCGTCTGTTATTGAGGCTTCGGAAAGGACTAAGTTATCTAGTTACAAATGGTCTTTACAAGATATTAATGGAAACCAATTTGATTTTAAAACAGCAGAAGGAAAAGTGATTGTTATTAATTTTTGGGCCACTTGGTGTCCACCTTGCATAGCCGAAATGCCAAGTCTAGAAAAATTGTATCAACATTTCAAATCTAATGATGACCTTGTGTTTTTGTTTGTTTCTAATGAGGATAAAGAGAAATTATACGAATTCATGGTTCATGAAGGTTATAGCTTTAACGTCTATCAATCTATAAGTAATTACCCAAAAACGTTTGATGTTAGCTCTATTCCTAGAACGTTTGTTATTAATAGAAGTGGGGAAATAATCATTGATAAATCAGGAGCTGCAGATTGGAATAGTGAGCACGTTATTGAAACACTTGATAACGCTCTTAAAGCGTTTTAAAAAACGCTTTAATAAATGACCAAGAAAATAGTGAAGACATTATTTTCAAGTCTTCTAAAAGTGATGATTCTTCGTCCAAAAATTTAAACATAGTCTGCACCGAATTTTTGCTATAAAATTGTTCGAAAAGCCACTCGCCCTTATGATTTTCATCTTTTAAAACTTTCAAAAACACCTTGTCATAAAATCGATGTTTCCTTTTAAATAACTGGTGAGATGGAGGTTTTCCATTTTTTATATTCTCAATTAATAGAGATACTTTTTTTTCTGTATGCTTTAAAGAATACCCTGTAGATCCTTTAACCCATCCGCCTCCAGTTCCTATTTTTGTGATGTTATTGGTATTGTGTTTTGAAAAGTTATAACTGGTCATAGGTATTTGTCCAGTTTCTTCCTCTAGAACAGTATAAGCATCTATATTTAATACAGTTTTGATATAGGTTTTCAAAAACGAATCGTAGATAGGTTCATCCACAAGGTGTTCTGTGAAATATGTAAACTCAATTAAGGCTTCCCTTTTCGAAAATGGTAAAATATAGGTGAAGGTGGTTTGCTCTCCATCCTTCAGGCGGTAATCCATCATCGTTACGTTTTGATCATCAAATGTATCGGTTTCTGTAGAAATCATCCAGCCTTTGAAATGTTGAATAATTGAAGTATTACGTGTCTTAGATGCTTCAGTAAATTCATTAGGAACACGACTATCAAATACATGTGAGGCTGTGTATGTGTTTCGATTTGTTACGACTGATACATTGTCATTGTCAATAACGGAGGTAACTCGTTCTTTTATGAAATGTATAGTTTTATGTGCTCTTAAAGTAGTTAAAGCGTTTGTATAAAAATCAATAGCTCGAACGGTTTTATAGGCATATGGATTAAGCTGAAGATCAATCCTTTTTTTAGAAGTGATAATCGATGCATTAGTCCATGACTTGTGTGTAAGATGATTCCATTGTGATGGCTCGATATCCCAAAAACTCCAAGTTTTGTCGTTGGTGTTTTTTTCAATAGGATCAATAAGGGCAATCTGTAGATTTTTGAAGTAAGAATCCGAGGCTAATTTTAAAGCCAGTTGTAAACCAGCCAGACCATTTCCTATGATAATATAATCGAAATGGGAACGATGTGTCATAAATTATGTTGCCTACTATTTTTTAAAATATTTGAACGGAACAAATAACATCCCAAAGCATTCGCCGTCGTCCTTTCCTAAATGTTTGTGATGCATTTTGTGAGCGCGACGCACTCCTTTTGCATACCAATTATTTGCATTTCTAAATAACTTAAAACGCTGATGAATAAAAATGTCATGTACCAGAAAGTATGTGGCTCCATAAGCCATAATTCCTAATCCGATGGGCAAGCAAAACCAAACAGCTTCATAACTCCAAAGATAAAAACAACCCATGCTTACCGCTGCATAGAATATAAAAAAAGCATCATTTCTTTCAAACCAACTTTTGTGGTCTTTATGATGATGGTCTTTGTGTAGGCTCCATAAAAAACCATGCATCACGTATTTATGTGTAAACCACGCCATAAATTCCATCGTACAGAAAACGCCTAAAAAAATGAGAATCCAAAATACTGTCTGCATACGATTACATTAAATTTAGTTGATATTTGACATAGCTTCTAGTAAGGAGTTCAAACTTTTTATAGTTAGGAACTCTAATTCTAGTTGATTTGATTTCTAAGGCAGGTGTTTTTTTAAGTTTTTTAAGTAATTGGCTATAATAACGATAGGCCATAAATACCCCAAACTTTGCTTCAATTGGTAATTTTTTAATGCCTTGTAATCCTTTAGCAAAATCTTTTTGAATGTCATCAATAATGGTTTGCTTTGAAATTTCATCTAGCTGACTAAGATCTGTGTTAGGGAAATACGTTCTGTTTAAATCTTCAAAATCGGCTTTTAAATCCCTCAAGAAATTGACTTTTTGAAAGGCAGACCCTAAACTCATCGCCGCATCTTTTAATGCATTGTATTTGTTTCGATCTCCTTTAACAAACACTTTTAAACACATGAGTCCAACAACATCGGCAGAACCATAGATGTAATCTTTATATTCATCATTGGTTAAGTAGTTTTGTTTGTATAAGTCTAATCGCATACTTTTCATAAAAGCGTCAACAAGGTCTTTGTCAATATTATATTTATGGTAAGTGTGTTGAAATGAATTTAGAATAGGGTTTAAACTTATTTTATGTTCGAGTGCTAGTTCTAAATCAGTCGAAAAATTATTAAATAATAACTCTTTATTGTAGTCATGAAAGGTATCAACAATTTCATCTGCAAATCGCACAAACCCATAGATGTTATAAATATCCTGACGAATTGTATTGGATAACATTTTTGTTGCTAATGAAAAAGAGGTGCTGTACGACTTAGTAACAGTTTTACTGCATTGGTTTGAAACGGTATCAAAAATAGCTTTCATAATTAGTTACTGTGGTGTTTTTTAATGAGTTCTGACACTAATTTGCCTGAAATTAGTGAGGGAGGAACTCCTGGTCCTGGAACCGTTAATTGTCCTGTGAAGTATAGATTATTTACCTTTTTACTTTTCAATTTGGGTCTTAAAAATGCAGTTTGTAAGAGCGTATTTGCCATTCCATAGGCATTTCCTTTATACGAATTATAGTCGTTTATAAAATCGTTGACGCAAAAGGACTCTTTAAATATAATATTTTTTTTAACGCGTTGTGATGTTAAATCTTCAAAACGATCTATTATTTTTTCAAAATAGGCCTCTCTAAGATCATTAGAATCTTCTAAGCCTGGGGCTAACGGGATTAAAAAAATTCCGGCCTCATTTCCTTGCGGAGCTATATTATTATCGGTTATTGAGGGGAAACTTGCATAAAATAATGGTTGTTCTGGCCATTTTGGTGCGTCGTAAATAGCTTTGGCATGTCTCTCGAAATCTACATCAAAAAACAACGTATGGTGATTTACATTTTTTAACTTTTTATCAAAGCCTACATAGAATAATAGGGAAGAAGGAGCAAAGGTTTTTTTCTCCCAATAGCTTTTAGAATATTGAACGTATTTCGCATCTAAAAGTGTTTCGGTATGATAATAATCTGCACCACTCAAAATAATATCACTATCATAGCTCGTTCCGTTGGAAACAATTCCAGTTGCTTTTCCTTTATTAACGACAATCTTATCTATTGGTTGGTTTGTTTTTATAACCACACCAAGCTGTTTTGCTAATGATTCCATTGCCATTATAACTTGATACATACCACCTTTTGGGTGAAAGGTACCTATACCGAAATCGGCATAATTCATGAAGCTATAAAATGAGGGTGTATTATCTGGTTTGGCGCCTAAAAACAGTACAGGGAACTCAAGAATTTTGGCCAGTCTGTCGTTTTTAAATTCTTTCCTAACATCTTTTTTTATAGTGCTAAAAAATTGACCAATTTTTCTCATAGTCACAGGTGTCACCAGTTCAAAAGGAGAAACGCCTGGTCTATATACAAGATCTTTTATCGCCACTTCGTAGTTGTTTTGGGCGGTGTCAATAAAGGACATTAATTTTTTAGAACTTCCTTTTTCCTCTCGCTCAAAGGCAGCGCATATTTTATCTAAAGTATCCTCGATCGTTATGAAATCATCTTTTCCATAATAGACACTGTAAGCAGGATTTAATTTCTCTAGGGTATAATAGGTTTCAGGAGTCGTTTCGAAATCTGCAAAAAAACGTTCAAAAACATCAGGCATCCAATACCAAGTTGGTCCAATATCGAAGGTAAACCCGTCTTTATGAAGTTGCCTAGCTCTACCACCAATAGTTTCGTTTTTCTCAAAGATTGTAACATTGTATCCATCTCGCGCTAAATAACAAGAAGCCGCAAGAGCAGAAAAACCAGAACCAATTATGGAGATGCTTTTATTCATTGTTTAACAAATTTAATAAAAAGTTAAACAAAATTAACTTTAATTATGTGTTTTTTATAAATTTTTAACCAAACTTTCGATAGTATCAAAAGGCGAAATTTGATTTGGTAGTTGATTTCTGTCTATATCATTGAGCATTCTGCCAATAATCCAAAGCCTCACAGATGTTTTAGTTAATAAATGATCTGAAAAGTCATTTAGATATTTCTTAAGGTCTTCCTTTTCGGGCTTTACTGTAAAATAAGAAACGAAGGTAATGTCATCATAATAGCCCAGTATATCTTTAAGGCTATGAAGTGGCACACTTTGTCCTAAGAAAATAGATTGGTGTCCTTTGGCAATGATCTCATGATTTATAATCATTAGACCTAATTCATGAACTTCATTATCAGGAAGGTATAATACAAAAACTTTATTGGTATCTACTTGGTTTTTAGACTGTATTTTTTCAGTATTAATTAAGATCTTTTGTCTTATTAATGAGGTTAAAAAGTGCTCATGAGCAGGTGTAATAGTATCTGTTTGCCAAAGCACACCTATTTGGGATAGCAAGGGCATAAAGTCTTGATAAAAAATATCAATAAATGTCTTCTCTTTTTCTAAACCTTCATAGGTATCATAAAAAAGTTTTTGATCAAAGTTGAGCATCGCTAACTTAAAGGTATCAATAGCGTGGTTGTTTGTTTGGTCGTTTTGAGCAACTTCTTTCACCAAATTGGGAATGTCCATACTATCTAAAGATGCTATTTTAGAAATCTTATAGCCATTATTGTTTAAATAACTGATGTTAAGCAGTTTTTGAAGATTTCCTAAGCTATAGCATCTAATATTAGTGTCTGTTCTCTCGGGCTGTAACAGGTCATAGCGCTTTTCCCAAATCCGAATGGTATGTGCCTTTATGCCAGTAAGATTCTCGAGATCTTTGATACTAAATGTACTCTTAATGTTGTTCATTTTTAGTTTAAAAAGGTTAAACAAAAATAAACTTTTTTTAATACAGAACTCAGATTTATACTTTTTTTAATGATATAACTGTTAACAATGCATCATATTTGGACTTTATTATTCGACTTTTATAGTTTTACTATTTTTTACCTTATCATCATAAAGATGAATAGTTTGTTTGTCTTCAATGGTAAACGAACTCTAAAATTATGGATTGGTTTGCAAACATAGAATACTTAATTACTGGTAATCCTAGGCAACAAAATGCTTATAAGGTGTTAAAGGCATTGAAAATTTTTGAGAGGCTCAGCCAATATAATCCTGTGTTGTCAGGAACAATTCCAATAGAAATTGATATACCAAGTAGCGACTTAGATATTATTTGTCAATGTGAAGATCATCAAGAGTTCTCATTAAATATAAGTAGTTTATATGGAGATAAAAAAGGATTTCAAAAGCAAACAGATTATTATGATGGCATAGAGTCTACTGTTGTTAAATTTCAGGAGGAGTCCTTTAAAATTGAAATTTTCGCACAGAACAAACCCGTATTACAGCAAAACGCTTATAAGCATATGATTATTGAGTATAAGATTTTAAAGACAAAAGGTTTAGCGTTTAGAGATAAGATTATTGCACTAAAAAAAGAAGGTTATAAAACCGAACCAGCCTTTGCTAAATTATTAGGATTAAAAGGAGATCCTTATAAGGCCTTGTTAAAAGTTGAGATTTAATATTATGAAATAGAATGGAAGAACATTATCAATTTTCTGATGAAGAATTTAATCGCCAATTCGAAACTTGTAAGTTAGATCCTGGATTATTTAGTCATGAAGCACATTTGCGATTGGCTTGGATTCATATTAATAATCTCGGACTCATAAAAGCCGAAGAAACGATTCAAAATCAGTTACAAAATTTTGTAGCACATGTTGGTGCAAAAGATAAGTACCATACAACAGTAACGGTTGTGGCTATAAAGGCTGTTTACCATTTTATGAAACGATCTAAAACACGTGATTTTAAAAGTTTTATTGCTGAAACCCCTCAGTTAAAGACCAATTTTAAAGGTTTGATAGGGCGTCATTACAGTTATGATATTTTTAAATCTGATAAAGCGAAGACCGAATTTCTAGAACCAGACTTACATCCTTTCGATTGAAATAAAAAAGATGCTAAACATAAGTCAAGCATCTTTTTTCGATTTTATGGTGCGCACGAGAAGACTCGAACTTCCACGGACTAATGTCCACTAACCCCTCAAGCTAGCGCGTCTACCAATTCCGCCACGTGCGCATTTTTTAAGCTGCGGCAAAGCTATAAAAAAGGATATAGAAAACATAATTTACTACGCACATAAATTACCTTTAAATCATAATTGCTATAAGCGTATAAAGGAGAAAGGGTTAGACCATTTAAAGTCTAACCCTTGATAATTTATAAATAGTGTGCTAAATGGTTTACCCTTTTTTTACAGGTTTCCCAGCTTGTCTAGGAATACCTCCGCCGTCTTTAGGATTACCACCACCACCGCCGCCACCGCCACCACTAGTAGCGTGTGTCACGTAGATAATTTTAGCGCCTCCTCTTCCACAAGGATTATTACCCATAACTTGAACATAACCAGCGTTTTGACCATAACCAGTCATTGCTGTTAGGTTTCTATGATCTGTTGGTTGCATTTGCCAGTTTTGAGAAAAATAGTCGATAGGGTTAGATACATCAAAAGGATAAGGTAACCACCATACATAATCTTCGGCACCTTGAGAAATACCAGCATTATAATTAACTAAAGCACCTGTGTTTACTGTTGATGGCCCACTAATACTCGCTGGAGATTGTGGTTTTCCAACCCAGATGTCTTTGGTTACACTTGTTCCATCACTGAAATTTGCCGTTATAAATCCGCTAGCGCGACTATCACTAGGAACACTTACAGTAAGCGACGTAGCATTGCTACTAACGAATTGTAAGTTTGGAGAGTGTGTCCATGATGATACTGATGGTGCCATTCCGTTTATTGTAAACGTGAGGTTGTCAAATCTACATGCATATTCTGCTCCAGAAATTGTAAAGCTAGGAGCAGCGCAACCACCATATAAAAAGTCGGCAGCAATAATATCAAAACTAGAAAAGCCATTCCATGTGAAGTTCGCTGTTCCTCCATTCATTACAGAGTTAGGATCTTGAGATGGTGTGCCTGGTATAAGGTTAGCACCAACAGGGCCAACGCCTTCACCTCTTGCATCCCAATTTGTATGTCTAAAACCAATACAATGTCCAAATTCATGAACCATATTATAGCGCTTTTGTCCAGTACTAACTGTAGTATTACCGTCAAAATTTAGATTAATCAATATTTCATTGTGAGGTTGATTTGCATTTGGAAATCCAGCAGAAGCAATTACATTGTTCGGAAGTGAATTGTTATCACTTCTTACAACGATATCAGCATTTGGATTGGTAGTTAAGGTAAAGTTGATACAGTTATCCTGAATGTTGCTCCAATCATCCATGGCTTGGTTAATTTCAGTTCGCCAATTATCAGGTCCTAATTGCGGAATAGAGTTGTCTACAAATACAGTCATTGAAGTTACATTAGCCTGAGACACTAAATTATTAGTATGCGCGTGTCTGTCTAAATGATCATCTTGCTCTGCATAGTCTTTAATGTCTTTAGAGAACATTAAATCGCCTCCAACTAAGAAGAAATTGTCAAGCTCAACAATAGTTTCTAGAGCGTAGCCTTTTTCAAGTAGTTTGTCAATAACAGCGTTTCTGTTTAAATTCTCTTCTTCTTCCACTATATTGTCTTCAGAACAATTCTGAAAGCTTAACAGACAAGTCATGCTTAGCGTTAATAGTGCTAGTTTTTTAAATTTTTTTGTTTTCATACGAGTTAATTTTTATGGTTTAATAATAGTAGTACTACCTGAAAGTTCCGAGACGAATAAAAATGTTACCCAAATCAAATCGGATTAATTAATTTTTTTTTAAAATCGCATGAATGACATGTATTTGCCATATAAAAAAAGGAAGTGTATAGGTGTTTAATGTCAACAAGAATGTATAGGCGTTATCGAGAGCTAAAAAATGCGTATAAAATAATCCCTAAAATGATACCTATAATTATGAAATAGGTCCAGAATAAAGTCCTGCAACTATAACCATCGCGTATTTTATCGGCTAGTTTTTCTCTATAGCTGCTCATTCTAAGTACAAGTTAAGATTAATATCAAAACAAATATCTGGTAAAATAAGAAAGTAGGGTAGAGCCAAAACCCCTTTTTTTAAAAGGGATAAACACCAAAGATTACTACTCAATTGATTGCATAAAAAAAGCCTAAGTATCAAATACTTAGGCTTTTTAAGTGACTTGGCTGGGGCTCGAACCCAGGACCCTCTCCTTAAAAGGGAGATGCTCTACCAACTGAGCTACCAAGTCAATAAGTTTCTCTAACGAGGGTGCAAATATAAAACGATTAATTAATATTCCAAACCAATTTTTAGATATTTTTTCGTTTTTTTGTGATTAATTATCTTATGTTTTTAATAATCAATTTATAACGAAAAAATGACATTGTTTTTAGTTGGATATATGGGCTCTGGAAAATCAGTAATTGGTCAAAAACTAGCAGAAGTTTTAAACTACGATTTTATAGATTTTGATGCTTTTATAGAAAGTAAGGAAGAATCTACTATTTCCAACATTTTTGATGCTAAAGGTGAAATTTATTTCAGGAAAGCCGAACATAAATACTTAGATGATGTTCTTGCAACATCGCATACTGTTGTGTCTTTAGGAGGAGGAACACCTTGTTATGGAAATAATATGGCTAAACTTTTAGATGCAAACAACGCGCAAACCATTTACCTTAAGGCTTTAATACCAAGCTTATCTAATCGTTTGTTTTCTGAAAAAGCACAACGACCATTAATTGCACATATTACGTCTAAAGATAATTTAAACGAATTTATAGGAAAGCATCTATTTGAACGCGCGCCATTTTATGAGCAAGCCCATATAACAATAAAAACAGACGCTAAAGACGTAGACGAAGTTGTAGAAGAATTAATAGCCCAACTATTCTAAATAGGCCTCATGCTGCTTGCCAGATAAAATAATCTCAACATGTTCGTGTAATGACGTCGACAATGAGATGCCTTTAAAATCGGCTTTTACAGGGAACTTCTTATGATTTCTATTTACCAAAACAGCCGTTTTAAATTGCTTAAGAGGTACATCTAAAAAATGTTTTACACCATAAATTAAAGTACTACCTGAGTTTAAGACGTCGTCTACCAAAACAACAGACTTATTGGTGTATTCTTCAGCTTTTAAAGAGGTTTTAATCTCAGATAAAGGTTGTTTTTTATCAATGGTAACTTTACAAAGTATGGGATTTAAATCTGAAATTTTTTCAAGCGTTTGTTTTAGCTTTTTCGCTAATATGTAGCCGTTATTTTCAATTCCAGCCAAAATAATGTCTTCTTCATAAACATTGCTTTCATAAATCTGGTAAGCAATACGTTTTATTTTATGCTGGATTTCCTGATGATTTAAGATGATGTTTTTAGTATGACTCATACTTTGATTTGTTTCTTCAAATATAAAAAGAGTTCGGTTATTAAAACGATTTAATTTTGGATATCTTCCTCTGGAGTATCATAAAAATCATCAATATCTCTACGATCCTTTTTCGTTGGTCGTCCAGTCCCTTTTTTACGGTAATAATCTTTAGAATATTTGAGGAGTTCTTGTGCCTCAAACGCTTCTTTTGGGGTAACGTCTGTCCTATAAATATCTACCAGTTTTGCACCAACGCGACTTTCAGGTAAGTCATTAACAACAATTTGATATGTTATTTGGTCTTTTCTAAACTCTATTTTATCTGTTGGGTAGACCTCTCTGCTGGGTTTTACAACCTGCTCATTTACCTTGACATGACCCTTTTTGCACGCATTAGTGGCAATACTTCTCGTTTTACAATATCTAATGCACCAAAGGTATTTATCTATTCGCATATTAAAACTGTGAAATTGACGTTAATTGTATTGCACAAAAATATTATATTATTGTATCTTGCGTGTTAAAAATAAGCAATATTGAACGATTCAAATTTATTTGAATAAAGAAAAATTTAATCATGATGAAATTAAAAAATGTAGCAGCGGTTATCGCGCTTTCAGCATTATCTTTTTTTGCCTGTAAGCCAGATGATCCAGATTTTGTACCTGTCCCAGATAATGATAGAACCGAACAGCAAGTTGTTGATAACGACTCTTTAATAGATTATTTCGAAACGCATTATTACAACTCATCCTTATTTGAAACTCCTGGAGACTATTCTATGGATGACATTATAATTACAGAGTTGCCTCAAGATGATGATGGTAATTATTTGCCACTTCCAGATCCAGATGATAATACCCTATTAATTGATGCTGTTGAGACGTACACAACGACATTTTTGGAAACCGAATATGAATATTACATATTAAAGTTAAATCAGGGAGGAAGTGATTATAGCCCTAATTTTAGTGATTTAGCAGAGTTTGTGTACTCTGGAAATTTAATGGATGGAACGGTGTTTGATAGTTCTGTTAATCCAAACTTTGCCTTTGATATGTTAGGACTTATTGAAGGTTGGAGAAACGTGCTAACAAAATTTAATACGGCAGATTCTTTTACTATTAATCCTGATGGTACCGTACAATATAGCGATTATGGTTTTGGCGTTATGTTTTTACCTTCTGGGTTAGCGTATTTCTCAACACCTCCTTTTGGTGTACCTGTGTATTCTAATCTTATTTTTAAGTTTGAATTGTATAGAGCAGAGGCTAATGACCATGACAATGATGGTGTACCTTCTCAACTAGAAGATTTAAATGAAAATATGAATGCTAATGATGATGATACGGATGGTGATGGCGTGCCTAATTTCTTTGATGCAGATGATGATGGTGACGGTGTGTTAACTACAAACGAAGATATTAATAATGATGGAGATCCTACTAATGATGATACCGATGGTGATGGGATTCCTAATTATTTAGATGCAGACTCTACAGAAACAAATGAAGATTCTTAAAAGGGAAACTTCAGTACAGCAATAAAAAAAAAGACGCCATTAGGCGTCTTTTTCGTTTTTTAACGGGTCTCTTTTATAATGCAATTGATAAACTTAAAATAAGCTGATCTGGTCTTGTGTCAATTCTACTTACAACGCCTTCACCTAAATTGTTACCAATAAAGTTTGCTTCATTATCATTAAAGCCACGCTCATATCGTAAATCGATACCAATTTTATTGAGACTTAATCCAATACCGAAATTCAATCCTATAGAGAAATCATTTTCTATATTATCCACACTAATACCATCAAATTCGGTATCGAGAATGTATTGTAATGATGGACCACCAAATACACTTACAGGCCCAATAACCTTCAGGCCAACTAAGAGTGGTGCATCAAGTTTTTTCATGTCAAAAGAATCATCGTTATAATCACTCTTTGTGCTTGTATACATAAGTTCTGGTCTAAAATAGAGCTTGTTACCTAGCTTTCCGAAGACCCCAATATGATAACCAATATTACGATCTGGATTTTGGGCATTTTCGCCTATAGACTCAAAATAATCGCCATTGGCATTGTAGTTTAATCCACCTTTAATACCAAATGCACTTCCTGTTTGCGCATAAGCGCCTAAACAAAATAACGTTAATAAAAACGTGCTAATAATCAATTTCTTCATAATATATTCGTTTTTTGTGATTTTGATGTATAGTATCAAAAACGTTGCCAAACGAAAAATATTACTTTCTCTTTAAGACTGTTTCGGTTGCTTTTACAATAGCATTTGCATTCAAACCATACTTTTCCATAAGCTGAGCTGGCGTTCCAGATTCGCCAAAAGTATCATTAGTTGCCACAAATTCTTGAGGTGCTGGTTGGTGTTTTGTTAGCACTCTAGCTACACTTTCACCTAGACCTCCTAAATAATTATGTTCTTCTGCAGTAACAATACATTTAGTTTTAGCAACAGAATCTAAAATTGCCTTTTCATCCAAAGGTTTTATAGTGTGAATATTAATGACTTCAGCAGAAATTCCGTTTTCATTTAAAGTTTTTGCAGCTTCTAGCGCTTCCCAAACTAAATGACCAGTAGCAACAATGGTAACATCATTTCCTTCGGTTAATTGAACTGCTTTACCAATTTCGAAGGTTTGATCTTCTGGTGTAAAGTTGGCTACTTTAGGTCTGCCAAATCGTAAATATACAGGGCCATGATGTTCAGCAATGGCAATGGTTGCAGCTTTTGTTTGATTGTAATCACAGGTATTAATAACCGTCATTCCTGGTAACATTTTCATCAAACCAATATCCTCTAGGATTTGATGTGTAGCTCCATCTTCACCAAGTGTTAATCCGGCATGAGATGCACAGATTTTTACATTTTTATCAGAATACGCTACACTTTGTCTAATTTGATCATAAACACGACCAGTAGAAAAATTAGCAAAAGTTCCTGTAAATGGAATTTTTCCACCAATAGTCATACCTGCAGCTAAACCAATCATATTGGCCTCTGCAATTCCTACTTGGTAAAAGCGTTCAGGATGATTTGCTTTGAATTCATCCATTTTTAAAGACCCAATCAAGTCGGCACAAAGTGCAACAACATTTTCATTGGTTTTACCTAATTCTGTTAATCCAGCTCCAAAACCTGAGCGTGTGTCTTTATTTCCTGAGTTTGTATATGTTTTCATTCTTTGATTTTGAAACTGTAATTAATGTTGATTGTTTTTTGCGTTGTATCTACTTTATGTGCTTTGATCATGGTTTCGTCATCGCTTGCTACTTGCATGATAAGCCCGTCTGGAATATTAAAACCTAACAGATTTGCATTGTTTTTAGAAGCAAACATTAGTTCGAAGATCTTTTTGAATAACTGACTGTTTTTTACTTTCAAACTGTCATCAAAAGCAACAGAGATCTTCTCAGAATTTTTATGTGAAGGATAAACATCATAAACCGTTGCTTTTCTATCTGCGATGTTTATGGTTTCCTGAGTGTTTTCCGAAATTAACTCGAATTCTTCTTCGTCTTCAGAAGGAAAAGGCATCGGCACTAAAGCCGAAAGTTCAAAATTCATAAAAAGTTCATTTTCTCCAGACTGAAAACACATCATGAGTGCTGCTTTTTCGGTGTCATAAATGATAGCTAACTCTGCGTTTTCCAACATTTCAGCATTTCTTCTAAACATAGATTTGCCAAGGTCTCTCGCAAGACTTTTACTGTTTGTCCATATGTATTTACCATTTTTTTCAAATCCAACAGTAATGGTATCATTAGTACCTTTACGTTTGTTTGGAGCAAGATATTCAACAGTATAATCTATGGTAATTGTTTTCTCTTGAGCATAGCAACATGCAATTGAGAAAATGACGAGTATTGTTAATAGTTTTTTCATCTTAATAATCACCTAAGGTTTCTGGGTTTTGAGCTAATCCAATAGCTAATTGCTCATCATTGGGAGCTTTACCATGCCATGCGTGCGTATGCATCATAAAATCAACGCCATTACCCATTACGGTTTTTAATAAAACACAAACAGGTTTTCCTTTTCCAGTTAGTGATTTGGCTTTAGCCATCCCTTCTAAGATAGCATCAATATCATTACCTTGTTCAATATCAACTACAGTCCAACCAAAGGCTTCAAATTTAGCTCTAACACTTCCCATTGGTAAAACATCATCTGTAGAACCATCAATTTGTTGACCATTCAAATCAATAGTAGAAATAATATTATCTACATTGTTGGCAGCAGCGTACATGATACCTTCCCAGTTTTGACCTTCTTGTAATTCGCCATCACCATGCAAACTATAGACTAGGTGTTTATCATTGTTTAATTTTTTTGCTTCGGCAGCACCTAAAGCAACACTAAATCCTTGTCCTAGTGATCCGGAAGCGACTCTAACACCAGGCAAACCTTCATGCGTTGTAGGATGACCTTGTAGTCTAGAATCTATAAGTCTGAATGTATTTAATTCATTTACTGGGAAATAACCAGAACGTGCTAGAACACTATAAAATACTGGAGAAATATGGCCATTGGATAGGAAGAAAAGATCTTCACCAATGCCGTTCATATCAAAGCCGTCATTTCGGTCCATGATGTCCTGGTATAGGCTTACAAAAAATTCGGCGCAGCCTAATGAACCTCCTGGATGCCCAGAATTTACTTTGTGAACCATTCGTAAAATGTCTCTACGAACTTGAATTGTTAAGTCTTGTAATTGTTGTGTGTTTGGCATATAAATAGAGTAAGTTATTTAAGGCTCAAAAATAAAGTTTTCGAAAGGCTAATCAAAAATAGAAAGGAGTCACTTATTAACGATTTTAATCAGTTGCTAACAATTTAAATGAGATTCAAAATTTTGATTCTATGTTTTGAGTTATGCTGAGTATAATTTTATTAAATGTTTAAGACCTTAATACATCGATATAATTATCTTTGCCCACTGATGACCATTTTTATATGAAATTTGAATTAAAAGCGAGCGATTCTCAAAGTAAGGCTAGGGCAGGTGTGATTACAACAGATCATGGCCAAATTGAAACGCCTATATTTATGCCAGTTGGGACTGTTGCATCTGTAAAAGGTGTGCACCAACGAGAACTTAAAAATGATATCAATCCTGATATTATTTTAGGGAATACCTACCATTTATACTTAAGGCCTCAAACACCAATTTTAGAAAAGGCTGGTGGCCTGCATAAATTTATGAACTGGGATAGAAATATTTTAACAGATTCTGGTGGTTATCAAGTGTATTCGTTGTCGGCAAACCGAAAAATCAAAGAAGAAGGTGTTAAGTTTAAATCACATATTGACGGAAGTTATCATGTGTTTACACCTGAAAACGTGATGGAAATACAACGAAGTATAGGTGCCGATATCATTATGGCATTTGATGAATGTACACCTTATCCGTGTGACTATAATTACGCCAAGCGTTCAATGCATATGACACATAGGTGGCTAGAACGTTGTTTGACACATTTGGATAAAACACCTTTTAAATATGATTATGAACAAACGTTTTTTCCAATAGTTCAAGGTAGTACATATAAAGATTTACGCCAGCAATCTGCAGAGTATATTGCTAATGCTGGTGCCCAAGGAAACGCAATTGGAGGCTTATCTGTTGGTGAACCAGCAGAAGAGATGTATGCCATGACAGATGTTGTATGTGATATTCTTCCATGGGAGAAACCAAGGTATTTGATGGGTGTAGGAACCCCAATAAATATTTTGGAGAATATCGCTTTAGGTGTTGATATGTTTGATTGTGTTATGCCAACCAGAAATGCAAGAAATGGTATGCTGTTTACGGCCTATGGAACCATTAATATTAAAAACCTAAAATGGGCAGATGATTTTTCTCCAATAGATGAGATGGGAATTACTTTTGTGGATACCGAATACTCTAAGGCATATTTGAGACATCTATTTACAGTTAATGAATTGCTAGGGAAGCAAATTGCTACAATTCACAATTTAGGATTTTATTTATGGTTGGTAAGAGAAGCTAGAAAACATATCTTAGCAGGAGATTTTAGAACATGGAAAGATAAAATGGTAAAACAAATGGATAACCGTTTATAGTTGTGAAAATATTAGATTGGTACATATTAAAGCGTTATTTGTTTACATTTTTGATGATGTTGTTACTGTTTATTCCTATTGGGATAACTGTAAACTTGGCTGAAAAAATTGGTAAAATATTAGAACGAGAAGTACCATTTGGAGCAGTAGCTCAATATTATCTGGATTTTACCATTTATTTTGCGAATCTATTATTTCCAATATTTTTATTTTTATCGGTGATTTGGTTTACTTCCAAACTGGCCAATAATACTGAAATTGTTGCTTTTTTAAGTTCTGGAGTATCGTTTTGGAGGTTTTTAAGACCATATATGATTGGAGCCACAATTATTGCAGGGTTTGCCTTGTTAATGGGATTATATCTTGCTCCTAAAGCAAGTAAAGGGTTTAACCAATTTAAATACAAGTATTTAAAAAGCAATAAAAATATTGTTCAAACAAATAATATTTACAAACAAATAAACGACAACGATTATATTTTTGTGAGTAGTTTTAATCCAGTGACAGGGATTGGAAGTAATTTTAGTTTAGAGCATTTTGAAGGCAATAAACTTACTTATAAAATAACGGCTAATTCTATCAAGAATAATGATAGTAGTTATCGTTTGATGGGCTATACGAAACGCATTTTTGGACCGCATAATGATATCATTCAAAGTCTTGGTAGAAAGGATACTATTCTTCCTTTCGATGTAGATGACCTCACCCCAGAAGAGTACATCGCAGAAACGAAATCGTATGGAGAATTGTTGGATTTTATTGAAAAAGAAGAAAAGAGTGGTTCATCTAATATTGGGCGTTATTTAGTGGTGAAATACAAAAAATGGAGTTTGCCAGTGGCTGTTTTTATTTTAACCATTATTGCCGTTTCTGTATCGTCAATTAAGCGAAGAGGAGGTATGGGAGTTAATCTTGCCTTCGGAATTACAATTGCAATGATTTATGTGTTTTTCGATAAAGTTTTTGGGGTTATGGCAGAACAATCTAGTTTTTCTCCCTTGTTAGCTGTATGGTTTCCTAATATCGTTTTTGGTATATTAGCGGCTTATCTGCTATATAATGCCAAACGTTAAGCTTAAAAATTATCTTCATTTACACTTTTTAGTCTTTATAGCCGGTTTTACTGCTATTTTAGGTGAGCTAATTTCAATTGGTTCTACCGCCTTAGTATGGTATCGTATGCTTATAGCTGGGATTTTAATGTTCCTTTACATTAAAATGATAAGATTAAAAATTAAGCTAGATGTAAAGACAAAACTTAAATTTTTTGGTGCTGGGATAATAATAGCACTGCATTGGATTACTTTTTTTGAAGCTATCAATCAGTCTAATGTATCTATTACTTTAGCTATGTTTTCTACAGGTGCTTTCTTCGCATCTTTTATTGAACCACTTATATATAAACGCCGTATCATTTGGTATGAAATTCTCTTCGGAATAATTGTTATACTTGGTGTTTTATTAATTACGCAGAGCGAAATAAAATATATTAACGGTATAATTTTAGGGGTTTCTTCGGCGCTGTTTTCAACATTGTTCGCCGTTATTAATGGAAGATTTATCGAAACGCATTCGGCCACAATTATCTCGTTTTATGAGTTTATAAGTGGTGTTGTTTTCCTGTCTATATTTATTTTAGTTTTTGAGGGTGGTTTTGATATGGCGTTTTTCAGTCTAAAAACATGGGATTGGATTTATATTTTGATCCTGGCATCAGTGTGTACAGCTTACGCTTTTATAGGATCTGTTAAGGTAATGAAGTATATAAGTCCGTATACTGTGGTCTTAACTTATAACCTAGAACCTTTGTATGGTATTGCCTTGGCGCTGCTGTTATTTCCTGAAACAGAAACAATGAGCACTCAGTTTTACTATGGCGCTTTTTTAATTTTAGCAACCGTATTAGCCGATGGAATTCTAAAAAATAAAAAGAGTATTAAAAAGGGTAATACCTTAACAAGTAAACCCAATTAAAGTTTTTATATTTGCACTTGACTAACTAAACAACTAATTAAGAATTAAATCAAAATTTCAATGGAATATTTAGATTTTGAACTACCTATAAAAGAACTTCAAGAGCAGCTTGAAAAGTGTCAGTTAATTGGAGAGGAGAGTGATGTAGATGTAACTCAAACTTGCAAGAAAATTGAAAAGAAGTTATTAGAAACCAAAAAAGATATTTACAAAAACTTAACGGCATGGCAGCGTGTTCAACTATCTAGACATCCTGATAGACCATACACACTAGATCATATTAAGGCGTTATGTGGTGAAACATTTTTAGAACTACATGGTGATCGTAATGTAAAAGACGATAAAGCTATGATTGGTGGTTTGGGTAAAATTGGAGACCAAACTTATATGTTTATAGGTCAGCAAAAAGGATTTAATACCAAGACAAGACAATATCGAAATTTTGGAATGTCTAATCCAGAAGGTTATCGCAAGGCTTTGCGTTTAATGAAATCTGCCGAAAAATTTGGTATTCCTGTAGTTACGCTTATAGATACTCCTGGTGCTTATCCTGGTTTAGAAGCAGAAGAACGTGGTCAAGGAGAAGCTATTGCCAGAAACATATTAGAAATGACACGCCTTAAAGTTCCTATTATAACCATAATTATTGGTGAAGGAGCGTCAGGAGGTGCATTGGGCATAGGTGTTGGTGATAAAGTATTGATGTTAGAAAACACATGGTACTCTGTAATTTCTCCAGAGTCTTGTTCTTCTATTTTATGGAGAAGCTGGGAATATAAAGAACAAGCGGCTGATGCACTAAAGTTAACGGCTCCTGACATGAAGAAGTTAAAAATTGTAGATAACATCATTAAAGAACCTTTAGGAGGTGCGCATACAGATAGAGCTGCAACTTTTAAAGCAGTAAAAGATGCCATCGAGAAAAATTACGAAGAACTTAAAAACTTATCACCAAAAGATTTAGTAAATCAACGTATGGATAAATACTTGGCGATGGGGGTTTATAAAGGTTAAACCTTATAGAATAACGGATGAAAAAAACTGAAACGTTTCGTTTCAGTTTTTTTTGGCGCTATTAACAATATAATCAAGTTATTAACAGTTAAAATGTTGAAGACCTGTTAAGATTGAAAATTTCGTAAATTCAATTTTAGGGCACAATTTATTTACATTCGCAGTTATGAAGCAACCCAACCAAATAAAAGGCTATCAAGTCGATAAAAGCACCATAATTAGCTTAGAAAAAGGCAAAATCCCACCACAAGCTATTGATTTAGAGGAAGTTGTGCTTGGAGCTATGATGATTGACAAAAAAGGTGTTGATGAAGTTATCGATATTTTAAGTCCTGATGCCTTTTATAAAGAAGCCCATAAACACATCTTCGAGGCTATTTTCAAATTATTTGAAAATAGTGAACCAGTGGATTTATTAACCGTTTCAACCCAACTTAAGAAAGATGCAAAATTAGATATGGTTGGAGGTGATTTTTACCTCATTTCATTGACGCAACGTGTATCTTCATCTGCGCACATTGAGTTTCATGCACGTATCATTCTTCAAAAATTTATTCAGAGAAGTTTAATTAAAATTTCAAACGAAATTATAGAAGAAGCTTATGACGAAACTAAAGATGTTTTTGATTTATTAGATACGGCCGAAGCCAAACTTTATGAAGTAACCCAAGGTAACGTAAAGAAATCTACAGAAACAGCTCAGAGTTTGGTGATTCAGGCGAAAAAGAAAATTGAAGAGATTTCCAATAAAGAAGGGTTAAGTGGTATTCCGACAGGATTTACCAAACTCGATAAACTTACTTCGGGATGGCAGCCTAGTGATTTAATTATAGTCGCGGCTCGTCCAGGTATGGGTAAAACAGCATTAACCTTAACCATGGCAAGAAATATTGCCGTAAATACTAATATTCCAGTTGCTTTTTTCTCGTTAGAGATGTCATCGGTACAATTGATAACACGTTTAATTTCTTCGGAAACAGGATTGTCTTCTGAAAAGTTAAGAACAGGAAAACTGGAAAAGCATGAATGGGAACAGCTCAATGTAAAGGTGAAAACTTTAGAAAAAGCGCCATTGTTTATCGATGATACACCATCCCTGTCAATTTTCGATTTACGTGCCAAAGCGCGACGTTTAGCGTCTCAATATGGTATTAAGATGATCATGATTGATTACCTGCAATTAATGACAGCAGGAGGAAGCCAAAAAGGTGGTAATCGTGAACAAGAGATTTCGATGATATCGCGTAACCTTAAGGCATTGGCTAAAGAATTGAATGTTCCGGTTATTGCTTTATCTCAGTTATCGCGTGCTGTTGAAACACGTGGTGGAAGTAAGCGCCCGTTACTTTCAGATTTACGTGAATCTGGAGCGATTGAGCAGGATGCCGATATTGTAAGTTTTATTTATAGACCAGAATACTATAAGATTGAAGAGTGGGATGATGAAGAACGTTCTCCAACAGAAGGTCAAGGTGAGTTTATTGTGGCTAAACATAGAAATGGTGGTTTAGAAAATATTAGACTTAAGTTCATCGGTCACTTAGGTAAGTTTGATAATCTTGATGATTTTGATACTCCATTTGGAGAGTTTCATTCTAAGATGAATGCAGCGGCAAATGACGACACTTTTAAGCCAGATAATTTCCCATCGGCGGCTGATGCCTTTGGTACGCCAGAAGACAATGATGATAATGATGTGCCATTTTAAGAATTTTTAAGGATATTTTCACAAGATAATAGCCTAACTTTGCTTTTGCTATTAAAAAACAAAATTGCCTCATGTTAGATCAAAGACGTACTACAAATATCCTACTACTGTTTATCGTAGTTCCTTTAGTATTTTATTTACTAAAAATCCTATCGTTTATATTTATTCCTTTAATATCATCTATGTTTATTGCGTTATTGTTTTTACCATTAATGCGATGGCTAGGACGACGTAACGTACCGCAATTAGTGAGTATTGTTATTGTTGTTGCACTTATTGGTGTTGGCGTATTTATAGGTGTAGAATTGGTACAGCTATCAAGCAAGCAAATTTTGTCTAATGACACAGGATTCTTTGCCAAGGCCCAAGTAAAAATCAATGACCTTATGTTATATATGCAGGATAAGGTTGGTTTAGAATACAATAGAGATGATAAGTTCTTAGCAAGATTTTTCCAGAAAGAAAGCATTGGTTCAACCTTTGATTTTGTTAGAAAATTTTTAACCAACATTTTGATGATTACATTCTTTACCATTTTGTGGTTGTCAGAATCCATCAATATGCATGAGGTTTTAAATAATACGATATTAAAACGTAAGCATACCTCAATAAAGGCTTTTATGAAAATTGAAAAGGACTTAATTACATTTATTAAAGTTAAGTTTTTGGTTAGCCTGTTAACAGGAATTTTTACTGGTTTAGCTTGTGTTTTCTTTGATGTAAGTTTCCCAATATTTTGGGGCCTTTTTGCGTTCTTAATCAACTTTGTACAAATGGTAGGGTCGTTTATTTCGGTAATACTATTGTCAATCTTTGCTTTTGTAGAACTAGATCCAACAAGTACGTTGTTCTTCTTTATTTTATCCATAACAGGTGTACAGGTCTTGTTTGGAGCAATTTTAGAGCCAATTTTTATGGGAAAATCATTTTCGATTAATGTGATTACGGTACTCATAATGCTTATGCTTTGGGGCTTTATTTGGGGCATACCAGGACTCATTATGGCGATTCCAATTACTGTTTTTATTAAAATTATTTTGGAACAATTCCCGAGTACTAAAGTTATTGCCTCCTTGTTGTCAGGTCCAGAGCGAACCATAAAGCCACTTAAGAAATAAGTAGAGTTATCTTTTAGATTATGTATTTCAACAAGTAAATACCTAAAACTATATTAAAGCGTACCGCTTCGGGATAATTTTTGACTATATTTCAGATATTAAATTGAAAAAATCTTCGATGAAAAAGATAATTGTGTTGTTTACGCTGCTCTTGGTTACGATGTCGTCTTATGCGTCGTATATTCTAATTCCAATGGATGCCGAAGGCCAGCAAAATCATTTAAAAGCTTATGGAGTAACCTATTGGACCTTAGAAAAACAACTAAAGGTAAAATGGTTATTAAACTATAAAGGAGGGTCATTTTTATTACCAGATTCTGAGGAAATCCAACGTGAATGCCAAATAAGAGGTGTTAGCTTTGAAGTGATTTCTAATGCAAAAGCGGAAGAAATTCTGAACATGATTGCGAGTCCGTCGCAAAATATGGAAGCTGTTGTATTAGAGAAAGCTCCTAAAATAGCAGTATATACTCCAAAAGGACTTCAGCCTTGGGATGATGCTGTTACTATGGTTTTAACCTATGCCGAAATCCCATATGAAACGGTTTATGATGAAGATGTATTAAAGGATGCTTTATTGCTGTATGATTGGTTGCATTTACATCATGAAGATTTTACGGGACAGTATGGTAAATTTTATAGAGCTTATAGGTCGGCTTCTTGGTATATTCAAGAGAAAAAAGAAGCTGAAAATTTAGCGGCGAAATTAGGGTACGATAAAGTTTCCGAGGAGAAATTAGCAGTGGCAAAGAAAATAAGAGATTATGTTATTGGAGGCGGTTTTATGTTTGCCATGTGTAGTGCAACAGACAGCTTTGATATTGCCTTATCTGCCGATGGTGTTGATATTTGTGAACCTATGTTTGATGGTGATGGAAGTGATGCAGGTTATCAAAATAAAATAGACTATAACAGAACGTTTGCGTTTAAGGACTTTCTATTAGAGAGGAGCCCAAATGTATATGAGTTTTCATCAATTGATATGACGAGAAAACGACGCATACCTAAAACCACAGATTATTTTTCTCTTATGGAGTTTTCTGCAAAATGGGATCCAATTCCGTCTATGCTTTGCCAGAATCATACCGCTTTGGTAAAAGGATTTATGGGACAAACGACTTCGTTTACGCGGGAAGAAATAAAATCGAATGTTTTGGTAATGGGAGAAAACAAAACTAATGGTGAAGCCAAATATATTCATGGTATTAAAGGAAAAGGCTTCTTTACGTTTTATGGAGGTCACGACCCTGAAGATTATACTCATAAAGTTGGTGATCCTAAAACAGAATTAGATTTACATCCAACATCACCCGGTTATAGACTCATTCTTAACAATGTTTTGTTTCCTGCGGCCAAAAAGAAAAAGCAAAAGACTTGATTAACCGTCTTTGCTAAAAGTTTTGTAATTTTAGTTTCACCTAATTGTCAAAACTATGGCGTCTAAAAAGAAAATACTCAAAAAGATACAAATTGTGATTACCAATCATTTTGATAGCCCCGAAGATGCCTTCAATTTTTTTGATAAAAATGGAAATGGAGCACTTTCAAAAAAAGAAATAGCGACACTTTTGAAACAGGCTGAAATAAGTGGTTTTATTAGAGGTGTAGTGTCTTCTAAACTCATTGAAGGTTATGACAAAGATGGAGATGGTCAAGTAAATTGGAAAGAATTTAAATTTGCTGTTGATGAAATCTCAAAAGCTAACTAGCCTCATTTAGTTTTGAAGTATAACCTTTTTAAATTTTTAAAGCTCCTTGCATTCACAGTCTTTTTTTGGAGCTTTGCATCTACATTGTTTATTGTTATTCGTTTTTTCGCTTATGGCGAAGAACAAGGTAGTGCTTATGTAAATCCCAAAAATATTATTCCAATTACCGAATGGTTGGACTTTGGTTTAATCTTAGGTATTATAATAGGTGTTTTTTATGCTGTTGTAGAATTTTCTTTTGAGAAGTATTTTTCTCAGAGGCTTAATTTGGCATTATCTATTTTTCTAAAATTAGTGATCTATTTATCGATACTTATTATTTCATTAAGTTTTATTACGTTTATTGCTGAAGAACGAATGGACATTGATTTGGCCAATGAACCAGGTTGGTGGAGAACAGATCCCTTGTTTTGGCTTAGTACGACATATTTTTTATTGACATCTTTAGTGTTTTCATTTATACGCATAGCCAATGACAAATTGGGTTCGGGTGTTTTTATCAAAATGCTCTTAGGAAAGTACAGAAAACCTCAAGAGGAGAAACGTATTTTAATGTTTTTAGATTTAAAAGACTCTACCGCAATTGCAGAGCAAATAGGTCATCAAAAGTATAGTCAGTTCATTCAAGATTGCTTTTTTGATCTTAATAAAATCTTACGACGATACGATGCAGAAGTGTATCAATATGTGGGAGATGAAGCTGTTATTAGTTGGACCTATAAAAATGGAATTAAAAATAATAGATGCATCGGCTTATTTTATTCTTTTCAAGAAACTTTGTCTAAGCGCTCAAAGTATTACCAAAAAACGTATGGTTTAAACCCAAGATTTAAAGCAGGACTTCATGGAGGACAGCTAATGGTAGCCGAAGTTGGTACCATAAAAAAGGAAATCGCTTATCATGGTGATGTCATTAATACAACATCCAGAATTCAAAACGAATGCAATACTTACAATGAAAATTTATTAATATCTAATACTTTATTAGACGATATTGACCTTAACAGGATATATACTTCAAAAACCTTAGGTGCAATTCAACTAAAAGGTAAGCAGGAAATCATAGATATTTCGGCCATTCATTTAGAATAAAAAAATCCGATTCTTTTCAAGAACCGGATTTTATGTTTTTTAATGTGATCCAACATGGCAACCACAGTTGGCTCGTGTGAAACTTTGTGTTTCTTCGTGCCAAGGAAACGCTTGGTTATATTTAGAGTTTTCCCAGTAGAATTTTGTACGTTCTTTTGGATGGTTTCCAATTTCGTTCATAGTTTCAGTGTCGTAAAGGCGTCCATTAATCATGGTGTAAACGATACTTTCAGAATTTCGTATATCCTCTAAAGGGTTTTTATCCATAATGATTAAATCGGCTAGTTTTCCTTTTTTCAAGGAACCTATATCATCGCTCATTCCAATATAATCTGCACCATTTATGGTAGCCACTTTCAGTGCTTCGTGATTTGACATTCCACCTTGCTGTAACAACCATAGTTCCCAATGTGCTCCTAATCCTTGTAATTGTCCATGAGCGCCAAGATTCACTTTTACACCTGCATCACTTAAGGCTTTACAGGTTTTAGAAACCAAGATGTGTCCATTTTCATATTCTTCATCAGGTATCATAATGCGATGTCTTGATCGCGAATCAATAATACTTCTTGGTGTATATTTCAGTAGTTTTTCATTTTCCCATACATTGGTGTTTTGATACCAGAACATTTCACCATTCATGCCTCCGTAATTTACAATTAATGTTGGCGTATAACCTACATTACTCTGTCCCCAAAGTTCTAGTACATCCTTATAAACAGGAGCCACAGGAATATTGTGCTCGACACCAGTATGACCATCCATAACCATGGTGATGTTGTGATAGAATGTAGAGCCTCCTTCTGGAACTACAAAAATGCCTTCTTCTCGAGCGGCTTGTAAAACCTGTTGTCTTTGTTCGCGTCGAGGTTGGTTATAACTTTTAACAGATAAAGCTCCAAAGGCTTTTGTTCGTCTTATAGAAGAACGCGCATCTTCTAAGTTATTAATAACCGCTTTAAAATCGCCATCGGCACCATAAAGAATAAAACCTGTGGAGTAGAGGCGAGGGCCAACAAGTGTTCCATTTTTTTGCAATTCAGAAAGTGCAAATACAGTTTCTGAATTAGCGGAAGGATCATGAGCAGTAGTTACTCCATAGGCTAGATTGGCATAAAACTGCCAGTGTTTTTGAGTTGTTAGTCCATAACGAAAACCACCAATATGAGCATGAGCGTCTACAATACCAGGCATAATAGTTTTACCTGAGACGTCGTATACTTTGGCATTTGATGGAACCGAAACATCTGAAGCGTTTCCAATGGCCTCAATAATATTGTTATTTATAATAATGGTACCATTTTCTAAGACTTCATCACCTTCCATTGTTATTATTCTGGCACCTTGAAGGGCAATCCTACCTTCGGGTTTATCGGTTTTAACCTCAAGGTTGATTTTAATTCCTTTCTCGCTCATCTTTGCATCTTCAGAAGCCTCAGCAGCGTAATACATGTTTCCAAGCGTCCAATAAATTGTCTTACTGTCTTTAGACCAATGAAGATTGATGCCTGCATCTTTTGATAACTTGGAGATAGGAATAAATTTAGATTTATCGGTTAGATCTAGAGTTTTACCAGCTTTTGGCATAGGAGCCATATAAACTTTGTGTAGATGAACGAAGGCAATCCAATTTCCATCAGGACTTGGAACTAATCGATTACCATGTTTCGATTTTACAAGAATGCGTTCATCAAAACCATTTAGATCTATACTTTTTAATTCTTTGGTTAATGCACCAAAAAAGAGCCCTCCTTTTTGATATAAAACTCTAGAGTCATCAGCATTAAAGAAAGGGAAATCACCTTCTTGAGTTAATAATTTTGAATTAGTACCATTGGCATTCATAAGGTACAATCCTGTTTTTTTGGCAAATGTTCTGCCTTGGTCATTATTTCCACCTTCTTTGCGATAAACGATAGTTTTCCCATCGTGTGAGTACGCCGGGTTTCGATAGATTCCTTTTTCGGAAGTTAATTTTGTTGCAGTACCACCTGTACTAGGAATTGAATATATCCCGCCTAAATTTTCATCATTCCATGTCACATAAGTTATTGTTTTGCCATCAGGAGAAAAAGTGGGTTCGAATTCAAAATCAGACCCAGATGTCAATCGTTGCGCTTTTCCGTTAGGTAGATTTTGAGTATAAAGGTGTCCCAAGGCATTAAATACAATTGATTTTCCGTCTGGAGAGGTCGTAACATGACGCATTACTTTAGCATCAAATGTATCGGGAGAAACAGGATTCTCAAATTCTAATGCTTTGGCAATCTTAATCGTTGTATCCACTTGAAAAGGAATATCGGTAACCTCTAAGTTGTCAATGTTTATCTTCTTTATTTTTCCACCAGACCAGATAACGATAGCTTGATTATCTGGCATCCAGTTAAAATTCGTATATACACCGAAAATGGCCCATGCTTCTTGCTGATCTTTATTAAGTTGATCATAAATTGGCCATTCTTCTCCTGTTTCTAAATCATGTATATAAAGCACGGATTTCGTTCGTACACGTTTTACAAAAGCCAACTTTTTACCATCTCTAGACACTTGAGGACGAGCGGCACCACCAGGGCCACCAGTAATTCTAGTGGTTTTTCCCTTTTCCATGTCGTATCGGTTAATTGCATAAATCTGGCTATTTGGATCTTTATTGTATTGAAAGAAACCACCAGGATAAACATCTTCACTGTAATAGAGGTATTTGCCATCTGGAGAAAGTGATGGTTCATTAACGTCCTGTTGTGCATTCTTTTTTTTCGTAAGTTGAATACCATTACCTCCTGATTTATGGTACATCCACATTTCGCCTGCTCCAAGTGAACGTCCAGACGTAAAATGTTTCCGAGCAATAAGGTAATTACCATCTGGTGTCCATATGGCGTTGTTTAGTAACCGAAAATTTTCTTTCGTAATTTGTTTAGCATTAGAACCATCGCTATTCATAACCCAAATATTATCACCTCCACCAGCATCACTTGTAAAGGAAATGTGTTTTCCATCAGGGCTAAAACGAGGTTGTATTTCAAAGGCTAGTCCTTTTCTTAGAATTGTAGCTTTTCCTCCGTTACTATCTATCTTATAGATGTCACCTAACATATCAAAAACAATTGACTTGCCATCAGGACTTACATCGAGGTTCATCCATGTTCCTTCATTAGTTGATAATTTAAATTCTTTAAAACCCCAATCACCTTCGGGGTTGGATACGTCCCAAGATTTAGCTTTGTCCTTATCTTGGGAAAAGGCATTAAAAGTAATTAGCAGAATGAGGAGTTTGATGAGTTGTGTGTATTTCATTTGATTAGTTTTAATTGAGAGGTAAGTTAATTATAAAAAATGAAATTCACTGTTAAAATCTAGCATGTAGAGCTTTAACTTTTGATATAACAATATAAAAAAACCGATTCATTTCTGAATCGGTTTTATAAGCGAATTGTTGTTATTATTTAGGCGAACGCCCTACTTTACTTTGTTCACTATTGCTTCAAAAGCTTCTGGGTTATTCATAGCTAAATCTGCAAGAACTTTACGGTTCAATTCGATGTTGTTAGCTTTAAGTTTTCCCATAAACTTAGAATAGCTCATTCCGTGTTGTCTGGCTCCTGCATTAATACGCATTATCCATAATGAACGGAATGTTCTTTTTTTGTTTCGACGGTCTCTATACGAATATTGCATCGCTTTATCAACCGCATTTTTTGCTACTGTCCAAACGTTTTTACGTCTTCCGAAGTAACCTTTTGCTTGCTTAAGAACCTTTTTTCTTCTGGCTCTTTTCGCTACTGAATTTACTGATCTTGGCATTTCTTAAATTGTTTTTTTGTAGTAGGCGGTCAATTCTTGACACTTGCTAAATACTTTTGCCTAACTCCAGGGTTTATAATTTGTTTTAACCGATTAAAACCTTATTACTTTAAACGTAACATTGTTTTAATATTGTTCTCATCTGCTTTGTGTACCAAAGTGTCATGAGTCAAAGCTAGCTTACGCTTTTTAGATTTTTTTGTCAAGATATGACTCTTAAAAGCATGCTTTCTTTTAATTTTACCAGTGCCAGTTAGTTTAAAACGTTTCTTAGCACTTGATTTAGTTTTCATTTTAGGCATTGTTTCCTAGTTTTATTTACGTTTCGCTTATTATCTTACTGCTGAACTTTTCAGCGTTTATTTTACTTTTTTTGGTGCGATGAACATGGTCATTCGCTTACCTTCTAATCTTGGCATTTGTTCAACCTTACCTAATTCTTCAAGATCCTGAGCTAATCTTAATAATAAGATTTGTCCTTGTTCTTTAAAAATGATTGAACGCCCTTTAAAAAACACAAAGGCTTTAAGTTTAGCTCCATCTTTCAAAAACTTCTCGGCGTGCTTCTTTTTAAACTCGTAATCATGGTCATCTGTTTGAGGACCAAAACGAATTTCTTTGATAGTCACCTTAGAGGCTTTTGCTTTAAGTGCCTTTTCACGTTTCTTTTGTTCATAAAGAAACTTCTTATAATCCATTACCTTGCACACAGGAGGATCAGCCTTTGGTGAAATCTCAACAAGATCTAGCCCTTGGTCATCAGCGATGGCCAACGCTTCTTTAGTTGAGTAAATTCCAACGTCTACATTATCACCTACAAGTCTTACCTTTTCGGCTCTAATTTTAGAGTTGATTTTGTGTTGATCTTCTTTTACTACTCGCTTAGAGTTGTGTCGTCTACGTATTGCTATGGCTTATATATTTTAATTAAACTTTATCTATTTAAATGTTTTTAATGTTTTATTGACTTCTCTTTCAACAATTTCTGAAAATTCATCTACACTAATCATGCCTAAATCTTCCCCACCGTGTTGTCGAACAGAAATCATGTTTTCCTTTTCTTCATTCTCGCCAATGATAATCATAAACGGTATCTTATTCATTTCCGCTTCTCGGATTTTCTTACCAATAGTCTCGTTTCTATTATCTGCGAGGGCGCGAATTTCGTGATTTTCTAGCAAATTTAAAACTTTTTCCGCGTATTTTTCATATTTCTCACTTAATGATAATACAATTGCCTGTTCTGGCATAAGCCAAAGAGGGAAATTTCCACCGGTATGTTCTAATAAAATAGCAATGAAACGTTCCATACTTCCAAAAGGTGCACGATGAATCATTACAGGTCTATGTAACTCATTATCACTGCCCTTATACGTCAAGTCAAATCGTTCTGGTAAATTATAATCTACTTGAATTGTTCCTAATTGCCAATTTCGACCTAAGGCATCCTTTACCATAAAATCTAATTTTGGTCCATAGAAAGCAGCTTCTCCTGTTTCAACAACATAGTCTAAACCTTTATCAATAGCTGCATTTAATATTGCAGCTTCAGCTTTTTTCCAATTTTCGTCGCTACCAATATACTTTTCTGGATTCTCTGGATCTCTAAGGGAAACTTGTGCCTTAAAGTTTTCAAATCCAAGCGATCCAAAAACATATAGAACGAGATCAATCACCTCTTTAAATTCACTATCAAGTTGATCTGGAGTACAAAATATATGCGCATCATCTTGCGTGAAACCTCTAACTCGAGTTAAGCCATGAAGTTCACCACTTTGTTCATATCTGTATACCGTTCCGAATTCTGCATAACGTTTAGGAAGTTCTTTATAAGAAAAAGGTCGTGTGTTATATATTTCACAGTGATGAGGGCAATTCATAGGTTTCAATAAGAATTCCTCACCTTCTGCTGGTGTATTTATGGGTTGAAAACTGTCCTCTCCGTATTTAGCGAAGTGACCCGACGTTACATATAGTTCTTTCTGTCCGATATGAGGGGTTACAACCATTTCATATCCTGCTTTTTTCTGAGCATTCTTAAGGAAATTCTCAAGACGTTCACGTAATGCAGCCCCTTTTGGCAGCCATAATGGAAGACCTTGTCCTACTTTTTGGGAAAACGTGAATAATTCTAATTCTTTTCCTAATTTTCTATGATCTCGTTTTTTAGCTTCCTCAATTAATTGAAGATATTCGGTTAGCTCTTTTTGCTTCGGAAATGAAATACCATAAACTCTAGTGAGCTGCTTATTGTTTTCATCGCCTCTCCAGTAAGCACCTGCCACAGACATTATTTTTACTGCTTTTATTAATCCCGTATTTGGAATATGTCCACCTTTACATAAATCTGAAAAGCTTGAATGATCACAAAAAGTGATGGTTCCATCTTCCAAATTTTCAATCATTTCAACTTTATACTCATTATTTTGAGACCTATATAATGAAAGCGCTTCGGCTTTACTTACTGGGCGCATTTTAAAATCATGTTTACCCCTAGCAATTTCCATCATTTTATTCTCTATTACTTTGAAATCCTTTTCGGAAATAGAATGGTCGCCAAAATCGATATCGTAATAAAACCCATTACCTTTATCTTCTTGAATTGCTGGTCCAAGTGTTAGTTTTATATTAGGATATAATTCTTCTAATGCTTGAGCCATAACATGAGATGTTGAATGCCAGAAAGATTCTTTTCCTTTTCGATCTCTCCATGTATACAATATTAATGATCCATTAATATGTAATGGTGTGGATGTTTCTATCATTTCATCATTGAAACTTGCAGAGATTACATTTCTTGCAAATCCTTCACTAATGCTCTTAGCGACATCCATTGGAGTTGTTCCTTCTTCAAAGGTTTTAATAGTACCATCTGGTAAAGTAATATCTATCATAATAATGACCTAATAATTAAGTTGGCAAAGATAGTATGTTAAATATTGCCATACAATAGATGATATATATAATATTATATGAAGAGTGATTTCGGTAAAAGAAATAAACTTTTATAAAAAAAGAGGTTTGTAAAGCGTTCATTATAAGGGGTTGTGGGGTTTGAAAAAAAATAGTTTAAAAAAAGCTTGAAA
>NZ_CANLNS010000005.1 GCF_947492715.1 uncultured Psychroserpens sp. | reverse complement strand
CGTATTTGCTAACTTTGATTTACGACGGAATAGTTCTACCGAACCATTCCGCAACGAAACCATAGCCAAGACCGTTATGTGTCATTAAAAACTAACTTCATAATTCAATGAGTAAATACACAACCCTTATCAATATTCTTGACATTTTAAGAAAAGAAGCTCCTGAAGATTATAAATTCTATCATCCTTTAGAAAATGAGATTGACAAATTAAATAATGCTAGATCAAGAGCATATGTTCATCTATTCTTAAAAGTAAAATTTGGACTCTTAAATTTTGAAGATCGAATAAAATTTGTAACAGATGGAATCGATGATGGTGGTATTGACGGATATTATATCGACAAGAATAATAAAGCTATTTACTTTATACAAGCAAAATTTAGAACTAATCAAGAAAATTTTGAAAGTAGAGAAATCAAATATGGTGAACTACTTAATATGGATATTGATAGAATTACTGAAGGAGAAACTAAATATGAAAATGGAAAAAATTATAATGTAAATATTCAAAACTTAATTAAAGAATTGCAAGAAATACCTGATATGGGAAGGTACAAATATGAAATTATTATTCTTGCGAATACAAAAGAGATTTCTCAAAATAAATTAAGAAAACTTTCAGATAGCAATCCTGTTAGTGAATTTAATCATTCCAAAACTTATAAAGAATTAGTTTTTCCAGTGGTAACGGGAACTTTTTATAATCAATCAGAATTAGCGATATCAATAAACCTTTTGGATAAAAACTCCGAAGACATAAGTTATTCTGTTGAAACGGAATTTAAAGATTGTGAGATTTCAGTATTATTTGTCCCTACTATTGAGATTGCAAAAACTCTATACAAATACAAGAATTCTATTTTAAAATATAATCCTAGAAGTTATTTAGATATGCACTCGGGAAGCGTAAATGCCTCAATAGCTAACACAATAGTTTCAAAAAAAACAAATGAGTTTGCTCTTTTTAACAATGGTATTACTATTCTTTCTGACGAAACAGATTTAAATAAAAAAATAGGAAAAAAAGGCATTGGTCAATTAATACTCAAAAACCCTCAAATTATTAATGGAGGCCAAACAGCTTATACTTTAAGTATGTTATACGCTGATGTGATTCAAGGCAATAAATCAATAAGCATTTTTGACAAAAAAGAAGTTTTGCTAAAGGTTATAACCTTTTCTAACGAAGTAGATGAAAAAGGTGAAAAAAAATTAAAATTAATAGAAGAAATCTCCAAAGCTACAAATCAACAAACTGCTGTAAGTGATGCTGATAGAAGGTCAAATGATAAAATACAAATAGATTTACAAACATTGATCTATGATAAATACGGTTATTTTTATCAACGAAAATCAGGCGAATTTGGAGAAGGAATTAGGAATAAATATATAGACAGATCACAAATCATTGATCGAGAGTTAATGTTAAGACTAATTCTAGCAATAAGTCAAAAACCATCTCAAGCAAGAAGAACAGGAAGTAAGACTTTATTTAAAAAGTCAAATTTTGAAAACACACTAAATGATTCAAGCAGATATAAAGAATATGTTTTTGCATTTTTAGTGTATAATCATTTAAACAAAATACAAAGTAAGTTTAAACAAGAAGTAAACAATAAAGATGGTATTATCAACTATGGTTATGCTTTACGATATGGTAAGTTTGCTGTGATTTCATCAATATTAAAACATTACGCTAAATTTAAAGATCAACCAATTGAAACTACAATTGAGAATACTTTAAATAATTGGTTGAAATTTGAAAAACATATTATTTCTGCTCCAGTCAACCAAAGATATTTTCGAGAATTTAAAGATCCTGAAACTGGAGAAAAAAGACAAGTTCTAAATTTTGATGGATACTATAAAGGAGTTAGTATAAACATACAAATTCAACATTTCGATTTTGAAAACGCCACATAACAACGCGTATAGCCAATTGCTCTAGCTGGTTAAGACGACGATCTTTGTGTGCTTTTCACTATATTGTAACTGCGGAAAAATAAACGTGTACTTTTCCGCAACAAACTATACACGAACACGTTAGGTACAATTGCAACTTCTCACTCTTGTAACTTACTCATACTCTCTTTACGTTAGCTTATTTCGGCGAAAACTGATTACTCAAAATTCCTTGCGTTAGCTCGTTTACGGCTTTATGTGCTTACTCTTGCTCACTTTACCTTAGATTGGTTATGGTAACACGTTCTTACTCTATTGTGTTGCAACAGTACATAACAACGTGTATAGTTCATTGCTGATTGTGTGTGTACTCGGAAAATCCTACGGATTTTCCTCTGGTTCGTTTTCTTTTGCTAACTTAGTTCTTGCCAACGCAACTAACCATACACGAACACGTTGTAAGTAATTTGACCAAACATTTATGCTGAATCGAATTTTAATTTTGATGACTATTTTTTTATTGAATTCTTGCTCTTCAAAACATAAAGTAGTTCCTAAACCTATTTTAGTGAAAACTAGTGTTGAAAAACCAATATTAATTAAAAAAACAAATTCAGATTCCTCTGAACAAAAGGTAATTTACCATTCTATTTTAGTCGGAACATATGATAAAAGACCCTTAATAATAGAAAAATGGAATAATAATGGCTCTAGCAAAAAACAAATAAGAGAAACGATTGATAAAAAAAATAGAGTTACAAAATTAGAATTTTTAAGAAACGATAAACTATCTGAGTTTGGCTATTTTCCAATAGCGAAAGTAACTTATGAGTATTCCGAGAATAAAATTATTGAAACTGCATACGACAAATACGAAGAAACTCTTTTTGTTGACAAACATGTAGCGCATTATCAATCAATTTATCATTTAAACAAAAATGGGTTTATTGAAAAAGTAGAAAGAATTTCTGATTTTAAAAAGAGAGATTCAATCTGGTCTGAACTTAATATGTCACCACCTTCAAATGCAGAATTACAAGAAGAATCTAAAGAATACCAATTATATTATTATTCTGGTAAACCAATTGAAATTGAATTTTACAAATATTCTTACTCAAAATTAGATGGAATATATCCTGTTTCAAAAGATTATATTGTTGAAAAGGACTATCAGGAAAAATATATTTTCTATTGGATGGAAAGAGGTGTTGAACAAGGCGTGAAGAAGTTGAAATCTGAATAAAAACTACTTACAACAACGTGTATAACTAATTACTAGTACAGCTTGCACTCGGAAAATCCTGCGGATTTACCTAATGGTTCGTTCTCTTTTACTATCTTAGACATTGCCTACGTAACTAACCATACACGAACACGTTACAAGCAATTGCTCATTCTCACTCAAACTCAATTTATCTACTTACTTATACTCTCTGTACGTTAGCTTGGTTGTGGCAATACGTACTTACTCAAATAGCAAAACGTGAGCTACTTACAACTAAATGTGATTACTCTTGCTCGTTTATTCCTAGCGTCCTTGAGGCAATACGTGTTTACTCTTCTGTTTCGCAACAGCATATAACAACGCGTATAGTTCATTGCTCGGAAATTCCTATCGGAATTTCTGTCGCTTCTGAACAATGGGTTCGCTCCTATTTGCTATCTTAGTGCAGACGCAACGAAACCATACACGAACACGTTGTACAACATATAAAGAACAATTATTAAATGAATGATGAAACAACAAAATCTACTAATGACAATGTTAAAGTTGAGTCTAATAGTTCTTTCATTGAGTTTTCCAAATACATACCGATAGTATATCCCATTTTTGTTTTCTTAGGCTACATCAATTATGATTTTTACTACAGGAAGTTTAATATTGACATTTTCAATTATTTATCTATAAATGAATTTCTGTTTTCATTTATTTCACTTATTTATCCAATAATTTTTCTCTTTGTATCATATTTATCTATGAATGCATACAATGAATTCATGATTGGTGATATAAAACTTAAAAAGCGAAAAAATGAAGATGACCAAAAGGAGAAAAAAGATAAAGAAAACCATATTGAAAACTATGAACTTAAAAAATCAATTTTTATAAGTAAATATAAAAAGGCAAAACAAGATTGGAATAAAGGGAAACATCTCAAAGCTATAGGTAATTATGTTCTAATGGTTTTATTATTTCTCTTATTCATAATTACAATTTTTCTACCCACTTTCATTTTGTGGTATGGATTTACTATAATTATATTACCTCTTTACTCTATTACAAGCCTAAAAATAAAAGAACCAAGTTATTTAAATGAACCTCGTTTGCTTGTCACTGTTATTTTAATATGCTTTATAGCTGTTGGTGTAGTATTAGGAATAAGGCATTTAAAAGGTAAAATGACAAAAAAATCTTTTAGGTTTTATTTAATAGCCATATTTTTTATAGTTATAATATCAACATTGATGCAATATCAAAACTTGAGAAGCTATAATTTTATTCATCAAAAAGCTACTAAAGAATTATGCTTTGTATACGAAAATCAAAATATAGAAACTACTGAAAATAAGAGATTACTTGGAATTACAGCAGATTATATCTTTTTAAGAGATCATGAGTTAAAAACAAATTACATTTATAAATTGAGTGAAGTTCGTTATTTAGAAATTTTACATTTGGAGAGAGATTAACATTTTATAAATTAAAATACGTTGTACAACAACGTGTATATTTAATTGCTTGTTCTGTGTGTACTCGGAAAATCCTACGGATTTTCCTCTGGTTCGTTTTCTTTTACTAATTTAGACATAGCCAACGCAACTAACCATACACGAACACGTTACCTGCAATATGAAGCAAAGATTATTAGATAGAATAAATGGAATAATAGGAAGTATAGATACTTACGAATCTACGATTACTAAAAAACCTAGAGTTATTTCTGGACGAAGAACTTTTACTACAGAATATGACACCGAACTTTACTCACAAATAAAGTCTTCATCTCTTTCTCTAATTTTAAATCTTTATGGAAAAAATCACCCTTATTATCTAGAATTTAAAGGGAATCACTCTCATCATTCATATAAAATCCTTCGTGGTATACTTAACGCAATAAAATTTGAAATAGCCAATGATTGGCTAGCATCAATAAAAGGCTTAATTTCTGCAGAAATCTTCTCTGATTTTCTTGAAATGAGTGAACATTTATTGAGTGAAAATTATAAAGATGCATCGGCTGTTATGATTGGAAGTATTTTGGAAGAACATATGCGGCAATTATCAACTTTTGCTGGAAACCCTATAAGAGATGCCAAAGACAGACCTAAAAAAGCAAACTTAATTAATGCTGAACTAGCAAAATTAAGTGTCTATAATAAACTTGATGAAAAAAACATTACTGCTTGGTTAGATTTACGGAACAAAGCTGCACATGGAAATTATTCAGAATATAATAAAGATCAAGTAGCATTAATGCTCAATTCTGTACGAGATTTTATCTTAAGGAATCCATTGAAATAATACAGCAGGTAACAACGTGTATAATTAATTGCTCTTCTGTGCGTACTCGGAAAATCCTGCGGATTTTCCTCTGGTTCGTTTTCTTTTGCTAACTTAGTTCTAGCCAACGCAACTAACCATACACGAACACGTTGTATGCCATTTGAGAAAACATTCTGCATTAAAGAAAAATGATATTTACTTCTGACAAAGATTATAAATCAACCAAAAAAATAAAACAAGGGATTTCAAAAATCAAGGATGAATTTGAGCCACTTGCGAAATGGATTGATAAAAAATATAGTGTAAAAACACTAAATTTAGTCTTTGATTTCATGGATAATAACAAGTCCAATCCACGATTACAAGTTTGTCTTGAATATGCAAAAGACAAAGGGAAATTTATGGATAATCGGACTTATAATTTTGACAAAACCAAGCAACACGAAATTGCGAAAAAATTTGGAGAAATAACATCAAATTATGAATTGAAAAATAAGCCGAATTGGATTAAAAAACTACTTGGACTGACTTATAAATCAAACAATCTATTTGTTTACTTCTCTGACTTTGAAACAATAGCAAAAGATGAGGCAAATAAAAATATACCTGATAAAGAAATTAAAAAGCTGAAATCGGAAATAAATAATCCAGAAATATGGATGATTGACAGAAGATTTAATAGTGCGACAATTTTTTTATACACAGATGAGCAATTAAAGAAATACCAAGATTCTGAATTACATAAAAAATGGAATGAACAATATTTTGACATTCTAAAAAAGTATGACGAATTTGGATATTTTAAGAGAGATTTTTATTCAATTTTTTTGGATAGTAAAGAGAATTTTGACACGAATTATGAAAGTAATTGGTACTATTACTATAAATAAAAAACGGCATACAACAACGTGTATAATTCATTGCTAGTACTCGCCTACTTACGAAAATCCTCGCGGATTTTCTATTCGGTTTGTATTTGCTAATTTAGTTGCTGAAACACGCAACGAAATCATACACAAACACGTTGTGAGTAATATGAGAAAACCTTTGTATTTGATAATTCTACTTCAATTTCTCACATACTCGTGTGGTGGAACAAAATATAAATGTGTCAAATTAGAATCGATTGAAAAAGTTTCAACTGAAATTCTAACTCGAAGTGCTGACTCGATTGCGGAATTACGAATGTTAGCTTGGAAAGAAAAAGATGAAGCTGAAAAAGAAGGTCTAATACTTGAAATCAATTTTCAAAATTCAATTTATTTTGAACAAAATTGTAATTCAACTTCTGATTTAGAATCTTCGTATCACATGATTGGATCAATGCTAAAATATGATAAACTGAGAATCCAAATTATTGGAAATTCGGACTCGGTTGAGAATAAAACTAATTCGAATATATCACGCGAACGTGCAGAATTTATTCAAGCTGTATTCATAAAGAACGGAATTAAAAAAAATCGAATAGAATTGATAGACGGGAAATCTGATAGACCATTTGGTCTGCAAACAGAAAACGGAAACAAAGAAAACAGAAGAGTTGATTTTGTATACATGACTGAATAAAATACTACTCACAACAACGTGTATAGTCAATTACTCGTTTTGTGTGTACTCGGAAAATCCTGCGGATTTTCATCTGGTTCGTTTTCTTTTGCTAATTTAGTACTAAACTAAAACAACGAAACCATACACGAACACGTTAGGCAACATTTCAGCACAACCAAATTAAATTATCAACATAAATTCTAATGAAGAAAATAATTTATAAAAATGAGTATGAAGCGATAATTAAAGAAATAGAATTGCCAGTGGATGAATACTATTCTGAACCAAATGATATTCAAGGGAAATATAAAACTCGAGAAATTTATAAAAATGAAAAACTCAACGAGTATATCATTTTCAACGAAAGCAATAAAAGTCGAATCGAAATACTCAACAATGTAGGTTTACAGGAAGTAAAATTTGTTTTAGGACAGCGAGAATTCATAGGAGAATTTAGACATGAAAAGTTATATCACTATAACAGCGATAAAATTTTAGAAACTATTGTGAATTCAGTTTATGATTGTGAAAACAATGTGATAGTTTCAAGTTTTACTGATGATATTGAAAATGAAATCCCATACTGGAATGGAACTTCTAAATACTACTATGATAAATCAATTAGAGTTGGCGATTCACTATTTGAATGTCACTTTAACGACAATGGCGAATTAATTCCTATAACAATTGATGTAGAAGAATTAGGCTTAGGTGATCATGATGGAACTTGGATCTATAATGATGCAGACGGAATTGAAGATTTAATGAGAATATTTAATATGCCAAAGTTTCTTGCTGAGTTTTATGTTAGTTCAGAAATAATACCCAATAAAAACGTTTCCTAACAACGTATATAAAAAATAGCGGTTTAATCGCTTAATCTAAAGAAAATGAATAAATTAGAGGTCATTGTTAAATTGAAAAAATAGTGCATAAAATCCGCTACTTTTCATATACAAGACCGTTGGCAATAATATTATGAGAAACCGTAGGAATATTAATAATCGTAATCGATTTTCGATAATTTTTCCAATTTTATCAGTAATTGGCATATCGCTTATTTTAATTTCCACATCTGGTTATGAAAAAAGTTGGTCTTTCAATTGGGATGGAATAAGAACAGAAATAAAAGATTCTATTAGTGTCTATAAACATCAATCTATCTCAAGCAGAATCGAAGGAAATGGAAAAGACTTATCAATTATAAGTAGAGTTTGGATTATTAATAATGCGACTGAATCTGAATTAATTAAATTAACTGATTTTCCAAGTGGAACTATTAAAGCAGTTGCTCACGAAGGACTTATACGAAGAAAGAATTTTGATAAAAAAACGGAATATATATTGAAAGCTATTAGAGACACTACTGATTTGGTTTATTACCAATCAGGTTGTATCGGAACAGCTATGACACTAAATAAATATGTAAGCAATTACGTGCTGAATATTGCTGATGACGTGCCTCCATTTCCTCCAGATTCAACTTCAGACTTTGGATTATCGGAAACTGATAAAGAAAAAATACTTAAGGAATATAAAAAATATCCAAAATTTGAACATTAAATACTATGCACAACAACGTGTATAACCCATTGTTTGCTTTGTGTGTACTCGGAAAATCTTACGGATTTTCCTCTGGTTCGTTTTCTTTTGCTAACTTAGTTCTTGCCAACGCGATCAACTATTAAAGCTAGTAGATTTTTGCTCGACATTTTGAAAAAATGACGCCAGCAAAAACGAACTAGGGAAAATAATCACCGAAGGTAAACCATACACAAACACGTTGTAACACATATGAGAAAAACATTATCGTCCATATTAATAATTCTATTTATCCAATTTAGCTTTGGACAAAATATCGAGCATTTTACGAAAGAAAACTCTGAATTGACAGATGATGACTTTTGGTCAATCGCAGTTGATAAAGAAGGAAACAAATGGCTAGGAAGTGCAAAATCTGGACTTATAAAATTTGATGGCGAAAATTTTACAACTTTTGACGCCAAAAATTCAGTTATTAAAGGAAAATATATTTCCCCAATTTTTATCGACTCAAAAGATAATATTTGGGCATCATTTTCGCAACCAGATGGTTTAGCAAAATTTGATGGAAAAGATTGGACGACTTATTCTTCAAGCGAAATCAAATTATCTAAAATTTCAATCATCGATATAACAGAAGATGAAAACGGAATAATATACTTTGGAGGTTCAAACGGACTGACTTCTTTCAACGGAACTGAATGGAATAAAATCAAACTACCGAAAAGTGTCACAATAAGAGCATTGGCTGTCAGAAACGACAAAGAAATTTATATTGGCCACAATAACGGACTTCTAATTTATAAAAACTCAAAATGGCAATCTCTAACAACCGAAAATTCTGAACTACAACAATATGTTCGAGCTTTAAGATTATATGATGATAATGAACTTTATATTGGTTATGGAGGAAATATAACTGGTGGTTATTCAATCCTAAAAAATGATAAATGGAATCACGTGAATAAAGATAATTCTGATTTATCAAATAATATGGTTAGAGATATAGAAATCGATGACGACGGAAATTATTGGTTGGCGACAAACGATGGGCTGAATATTGTATCAAAAGACAAAATACAATCTATATTTTTCCGACAAAGAGGAAATGCAATTTTAGATATAGCAATTGAAAATGATATTGCGTGGATTGCTACGAATTATGGATTATTTAAAATAGAACTATAAATACGTGTTACAACAACGTGTATAGCTCATTGCTGTTCAGTTGCTTAAGTCGAAGTCAAGGCGTATTTGGAAAGTCGCCAAATTTTTAAATTTGATGATTTCCAAGAAAGAAGATAAATAGTAAAATTTAAAAATCTGGCTTGTGCTCAACCGAAAAACATTCGCTAATTTGCATGCAACGAGCCATACACAAGACCGTTGGCAGTAAGCTCGAAAACTAATTATGGATAACGGATTATTACTTATTATAACTTTTTCTATTCTTCTACTTGCACTAATCGTTTATTTTATCTGGCTATCTAAACGAAAAAAAAGACATGTTGAAACTTTAAAATCAGATTGGAATAAATTTGAAAAAGCACTCAATAATGAGCATATAAGTGGAATTATAAAATACGGAACGGAATTAATATGGAATGAAAACTTGACGGATTCACAAATGAAAAAAATGAAAGAATCTGTTTATCCTCTAGCGGAAAAACATGCAGAATTGGAAAATCTAAAAAATTTGATATATAATAAATGGTTAGATTGGAATAGAGACTATGTTGGAACTGCATAAGGTAAAAAGCCAACAGCCAACAACGTGTATAATCAATTGCTAAGTTTGTGTGTACTCGGAAAATCCTACGGATTTTCCTCTGGTTCGTTTTCTTTTGCTAACTTAGTTCCAGCCTACGCGATCAACTATTAAAGCTAGTAGATTTTTGCTCGACATTTTGAAAAAATGACGCCAGCAAAAACGAACTAGGGAAAATAATCACCGAAGGTAAACCATACACGAACACGTTGGCAACAAGCTGAAAAATGAAAAACCTAACATTATTTGTCGTTCTATTTTTAATTTTTAGTTGTTCTGATTATGTTGAATCTGAAAAAAAATCCTTGGATGGAAAATTCTCTGTAATTGCAAAAGTAAATCGGACTGACAAAAATGCGGAATTTTATGCTGAACCTATTTTTGAAATTTATAATTCTAAAAAACAACTGATAGCAAAAATTGAGTCTGGAGCTGGAGATTTTAGCAGATGGGAAGTTGGTTGGAGTGATATGGACAATTATTTACTTCTTAACTCAAGTGATATTGGAATTAAAGCTTGGAAAGTTGAAGATAATGAGGTTACTGAAGTTGAACCTTCAGCAGAATTATATTCGCAAGCCCATTATTTATTTCAAGATTAAAAAGCAAATTTCCTGATTATAAAACCATTTGGAAAGAAATATAAACCAATAAAAAGCCAGTTGCTAACAACGTGTATAATCAATTGCTTGGTTCTCGCCTACTTGCTAAATCCTACGGATTTTCCTCTGGTTCGCTTTCTTTTACTAATTTAGACCTAGCCAACGCAATCAACTATTAAAGCTAGTAGATTTTTGCTCGACATTTTGAAAAAATGACGCTAGCAAAAACGAACTAGGGAAAATAATCACCGAAGGTAAACCATACACTAACACGTTGGCAAACATTTGAGACATGAGATACCTGAAAATAATATTTGTTCTTTTTTTAGTTTTCGGTTGTCAAAAAGCGAATAAAAAACACATCGCAATTGGAACTTGGAATATATGCCATAAGGATGGTAATTATTCCGAATATAAAATAACAGACAAGTATGTCATAAATCTAACAACAGTATCCGATGAAGTTTGGCTTTTTCAAAACAAGATCACTGACAGCACATTAATTTTATCGAAATTTAAAAATGGACTTGGACTACTCATAAATAACGACACACTTGTTACAATTTCTCAATCTAAAAGTAAAATTATTTTAAAAAGCACTTATAGCTGGGACAAACTTGAACTAAACAAAGCTGAATTTGATTATGATGAAATTGACTCTACAAATTTAAAAATGTGGAAAAGCAAAACTCTATCTGAATTTAAAAAAAGGGCAAAATTAGCAAGTTGTCCTGACCTAAGAACCGAAGAAGAGAAAGTAATTCCCACCTTGAATTTGGACGACATTGAGGAAGAAGAAATACCAATTGGAATAATAGAGAACTAAAAAACGTTAGCCAACAACGTGTATAATTCATTGCTCGTGCAATGATTACTCGGAAAATCCTACGGATTTTCCTCTGGTTCGTTTTCTTTTGCTAACTTAGTTCTAGCCAACGCGATCAACTATTAAAGCTAGTAGATTTTTGCTCGACATTTTGAAAAAATGACGCCAGCAAAAACGAACTAGGGAAAATAATCACCGAAGGTAAACCATACACGAACACGTTGTAAAACATTTGAGTGAACAGAATTCCAATCGACATATCGAAATCTAAAAAAGCTGGAAAGCTGATTACTAGACAATGGTTTCTCGAAAAATTATTCGAATATTTACTTCCATTAATGCCTGTTGGAATGTTTCCATTTGTAGCGATAATGGAGTTCAATTCGAACTTAAACAACGACGAACCAATTGGACTTTCTCTTGCGTTTCTAATTTTCACACTAATAATTGGAGGGTTTATGATTTACTCAATTTTCAATGTGTATAAATTAAAGCGGATTAAAGGAGTATCGAGAGGAAAAAACTCTAATCTAATTAAAAAGATTGCGAAAAAAAATGAATGGAATATTTCAGCGAATAATCAACAAATATCAATAATCAATTTTTCTTGGCAAGATTCTGGAACTGATTGGGGAAAACAAATGACAATACTTTATGACGAAAAAGATATTCTTGTAAATTGTATTTCGTTTGGACTTTTTTCAAGCCCTTCACCTTTTCATTGGTTTGCGAATAAAAGAAAAATAAATAAACTGAAAACGGAATTTGAAAGTGGAATTAAAAACGTTTTACAACAACGTGTATAGTTCATTGCTCTGAAATTCCTATTCGGAATTTCCTAGTTGCTGAACAATGGTTTCTCTCCTATTTCATATCTTAGTACCAATCGCAACGAAATCATACACGAACACGTTAGTCAACATTTGAAAACTGTCACTAAAAATAACCTCGAACAGAATTTAAAAGAAGCCACTTCTTCTCTATTAGAAATGGCAAGAAATTCTTGTTGGAATAAAATTTCAGATAATACGAGTTACATTATTTCGGAAATCAAAAATGGTGAACCGAATCGAACTGAACGAAAAAAGGCAAATGATAAAAAGATACCTAAATCACTCGGAAAAATAACGACTGAATTAAAAGCGTTTTATGAAAATCTGTACGATATAAACTTGCACATATATAAAAGCAAAAAGGACAAGACAATAATTGAAATTCAATATTATCCGAAATCATCTCTAGAATCTGACTTTTATGAAACTGTAAAAAATAATGACCCAATGCTGCATTGTAAAATTGGACTTCCAAATTATCGAAGAAATGACACAAACAAATTTGATGTTAATTGGGAATTGGGTGGAATTCGTTACGAATGGAATAGTTTTCTAGGTAAAATTCGATTTAAGATTTGGAAATATAAACAAGAAGGAAAAATTAAATTGCGGAATAAAAATGTTGATTAATTTGATATTTTAAAAGTACTTCAACAATTAAACACTTTAAACTTTTTATGAAAAAACGGATAACAGCACTACTGATATTTTCGATTTTGCTCATAATAATATTTCCATTGATTTATATTTTTGACAAGGAAAGTTTAAAAGATCCAGATGGTAATGGTACTATTGCAGCAACAGTAACAATTATTACTGGTTTTTTCGGAATTCTAATTGATTATTTATTATTCAAAACAATTAAAAATAAATTGACCCTAAATCTAATAGAATTAGTATTAATTGCTGGATTTGTATATTTATGCTGGCCGAATAAATAACGTTGGGTAACAACGTGTATAGTTAATTATTTGTTCAGCTTGTACTCGGAAAATCCTGCCGATTTCCCTAATGGTTCATTACCTTTTACTATCTTAGACCTAGCCAACGCAACTAATCATACACGAACACGTTAGTCAACACTTAACAAAACATTGAACATTAAACTACGAAATATTAATTGGACTAAAAATAGTGGTATTCTTATCATCGGATTTTGTTTGATTACAATGTTATTAGCACAAATAGTTAAAGAATATAGAGGAACTTGGATTTATAGGTATGGAGCACCAACTTTACTACTTGCATTTTATGGAGCTGTGTTTCTCTCTTTTATTAATACTATTGTTTTATTTTCAAAACATAAATCTGACTTGAAAAATAATCTGATTTGGATTTTTTTAAGTGCAATTCCATTTTTATATATTGGAATAATGATGATAATCGCAATGAATCAAACTCTTGAATAATGTTCTGGAAAAGAAAGAAAAATAAATCAAAGGAATTTAAATGCTCAGAATGTGGAAATGTTCATTCGGAATGGCCTGCTTTAGCGTTTAAATCACCTGCGAATTACGACTTTCTGTCCGATAAAGAAAAAACTGAACTTGGAAAATTAGAATCGGACTTTTGCGAAATTCATTACGAAGACCAAATTGACCGCTTTATAAGAGTAACGCTTACTCAAAAAGTAAAAGACGCTTGTGAAACTTTGGAATACGGACTTTGGGTATCATTAAGTGAAAAAAGTTATTTAGATTATAAAGAAAATTACAATAATCCAAATCACGAAACTGGATATTTTGGTTGGTTATGTAGCAATATTCCAGAATATGGAGCTACGTCTTCTATTCCTTGCGATGTAATGACAAAAAATGAAAATGATAGACCTGAAATTTTTCCACACGAAGATTTTGACCATCCATTTGTTAGAGATTATTACAACGGAATTTTAAAAACAGAAGCGGAAAATAGAATAAACGAAATGACAAAAAACGCTGGGTAACACCGCATATAATTTATTGCAAGTTCTAGCCTACTTACGAAAATCCTCGCGGATTTTCTATTCGGTTTTATTTGCTAAATTACGTGCTAAACCAACACAACAAACCATACACTTACACGTTAGCCATAATTAAACCAGACAATTGAAAAAAGCCATCATAATTTTATTTATAGGAGTAATAAGTTGCAAAGACACTAGTACAAATTCGAATATTACAACGGAATTAAATGAAACGGAAAGAATTCAAATCGAATTACCTGTATTAAGTAACTGGAATGAACTTTATTCTGACGAGCTAGTTAAAAATCGATTTGAAGAAAGCTCAAACGATGGAACAACAATTATTGGTGTCTATTTAAATAATGAAACAGCAAAAAAAAAAGACAGTATAGATTCCATTGATTTTACTGATTATTCTTTGTTATTTATAAGAGACGAAGAGCAAAAACGAAAAATCAAGGATGCTGATTTAAAAAAAATTTTTGACATTCAAATCAATAAAGCATCAGTAGAGGAAATTGAAGTTAAAGATGCCATTAATAAAACATATTCTGACTCAACATTTATTACTGCTGACAAACCATATTTACTTCAAGAATATAGCAAAAACCCAAAAATATATTCTGCAATTAAATTAATAAAACCATATTCAGACGACCATAATTACATAGTAGTTTATGTATATAATTTAATTAATATCAAAAACCACCTTGTTTATGGAGGTTACTATCTTGATTTTAATGGAATAGAATCTATTAAAAATGCTCGACTGAATAACGATTTAATTATGTCTGAATTTATTAAAGCAAATCAAAAATAACTATGGCCAACAACGTGTATATTTAATTGCTCTGTTGGTTAAGCAAAAGAAAAATTCCTACCTTTAATCAAAATCAATACAGCGGAAAATCCTCGCGGATTTATCCGCAACCAACCATACACGAACACGTTGGCACTTATTATAAATTCATACTTACTACGACAATTTTATTAATAATTTAACTACTTGTGCTTACTAAATGACATAGATTTGAATTTAATTTAAAGCCTAGTTGAAATGACAATAAAAAAACTATGTATATTTTTTTCTATATGCTATTTCTGCACAAATATATATGCACAAACAGTAAATAATTTAGGGGTTAATTATACAATTCATTCAAAAAGTTTAAATGAAGATCGACAAATTCAAGTATTTGTCCCTGAAAGTTATAAAACAACAGATAAAAAGTACCCAGTATTATACATCTTAGATGGTCAAAGGTTATTTCCTTTTGGAGTAAGCCTTTTAAAATCTAATACTCATTTTCAACTGACGCCAGAATTTATTATTGTAGGAATTACAAACAAATATCCTGATAGATTTGGGCATTTTATTGATATAGAAAAAAGATTCTTAAAATTTATCGAAGAAGAAGTCATTTCTTATATTGACAATAGCTATCGAACTTCTGATAAACGTATATTATTTGGTTGGGAATATGGTGGAAGTTTTGTAGTTCAGACAATGATGGATAAACCAGATCTTTTTGATGCTTATCTTGCCGCCAGCCCTTTTCCTTTGGACAATAAAATTGAAGAACTAGATAATTTTCTTTCAAATAATCCGAGAATTAACAACATGTTATATTTTTCAGTAAGTCCATATGAAAACCAAGTTAATATTGGAACCAAAAAATTGGATAGTTTGCTAAAATTGAAAGCTCCTAAAACACTGAATTGGAATTATAAAGAATTAGAAAATGAAGAGCATCTTTCTACACCTTATTCAACTATTTATTTCGGTTTAAAAAAGTTTTATGGCTACTATCCAGAATTACAATTCAATAGTCTTGAAGAATTTACAAAAGCAGGCGGACTAAATTATGTTAATGAGTATTACAAAAAAAGAGCTTTAGATTATGGGTTTTCAAGTAACCTTTCCGATTGGACAATGTTCAGTTTAACAAGAAACGCGATAAGAGCAAAAGACTATAATCAATTTGACATATTTATAAATGAGTTTAAAGAAACAGGGTTTCTTGAAAGAATAAGAATAAATCGTTCTTGTTTAATTGCAGACTACTATTTAGAAAATAAACAATACGATAAGTCCATAGAGATATTTAGTCTCCTAGCAGATAAATATCCTAATTCAGAATTACCACTCATAGGATTAGGAGATAATTATAAATCACTTCTGAATAATAAAAAAGCTTCTATGTATTACAGAAAGGCTGAAAAATTATTTAAAAATAAATCTAACTAAATAATAATAACAAGAGCCAACAACGTGTATAAGTTATAGCGATTTGAGTTTATATTCAAGTCGCTATTCTTTTTTATTTTGTAATTTACTTTCCGAAAAGTATCGCAAATAAATTCGCTACTACTCATACACAAACACGTTGTACACAATTTCCAAAATCGTAACTAAAACTATATGAATCGTAACTTCTTTTACATCTTAATTGCATTATCAATTTTATCATGCAAAGATTCCTCATTACCTAAAACTGATTTAAATAATACCGAACAGATTGTTATTACAAATAAAGAATTCAAATTTGAAAAAGCTGAAGCCTTAAATGACGAAGCAGTTAATTATGGTAAAAAAGGGTTCAGTGAAAAAGCTAATAAAATACTCTTGGAAGCTCTTGAAATTGAACCAGATAATGCGACAATACTAAGTAATTTAGGACTAGTTAATAGTCACTTAAAAAATCATGATAACTCAATTTTATATTATCAACAAGCACTAACAATTTCTGATTCAACTTATTTATCAGCTGGAACAAATTTAAGTTTGGAATACTTTAATATTGGAGAATATCAAAAAGGAATTGAAATTGCGGATTTCGTTCTAAAAAACACCCGAAATAAATATGAGGAAATTGGAGCAAGAATTCATAAATCATTCAGTTTAATTAGTAAGGGCGAGTGTGAAAAGGCAAAAATTGAATTAAAAATAATTAAAAGTTATGTTAACGAAATTGACAACTTAGAATTTCAAATAAAAATCATTGAAAATAAATTAAAAAACTGTGTACAACAACGTGTATAGTTAATTACTCGTTCTGTGTGTACTCGGAAAATCCTAGCGGATTTTCCTCTGGTTCGTTTTCTTTTACTAATTTAGACCTAGCCAACGCGATCAACTATTAAAGCTAGTAGATTTTTGCTCGACATTTTGAAAAAATGACGCCAGCAAAAACGAACTAGGGAAAATAATCACCGAAGGTAAACCATACACGAACACGTTGTACAACATTTGTAAAACCGAATAATAAGCAATAACTATGGATGATGAATTACTTAATCTTTTTTCAGAATTTCCTTCACTTAATGAACAGGAAATAAAAGCTATTTCTGAGAACATCGTAGTACGTACTTTTAAAAAAGGAACAATCTTACTTAAAGAAGGACAAGTTTCGAAAGAATGTTATTCCGTTTTAAAAGGATGTATTCGACAGTATTACATAATTAATGGAGATGAGAAAACAACAGCATTCTTTATTGAAGGTGAAGCTGTAGCTTCATTTTCAAGTTACGTAAATGAAATTCCATCTAAGCATTATTTAGTTTGTGTTGAAGATTGTTCATTAACAGTTGGAACTAAAGAAAAGGAGATAGAAATGATTTCAAAATTCCCGAAACTAGAACCCATAATTCGTTCAGAAATGGAAAAAAATGCTGGTAAAGCTCAAGAAGAGCTTTCATTTTTTATTACATCTTCTCCTGAAGAACGATATATTAATTTAATAAAAAACAGACCCAAATTACTTAATCGAGTTCCTCAACATCAAATTGCTAGTTTTCTTGGTATAAAACCCGAGTCATTAAGTAGACTTAGAAAAAGAATTCTATCTAAGAAAGAATAGACGTCATTATCACTGTTTAGCATCGTATAAATAGATAGCAGCAGCTTTAGCCATTTCTCTCTGATTGTGCCCCACACCAGCAACAATTACTAGTTTCCAATTGAATTTCGCATTTAATATTGTTGCCATTTCTTTACTGTCGTTATAAAAAAAAGCTCCTCTTGCTAATCTATGTGTACCTTGCTTATCTGTAGTTTTTGACCTTAAAATCTTGCCTCCTTTTTCACCTTCATTGTCCAATTCACCAAGAAAAACTACTAATTTTTTTTTGAAAGATTTTTTTAAATCTCTCTTTGTAATACCCGAATTTTTTATTCCATAAGGAAGGGTAGTATTCATGCTAGAAAGTGTATATGACCCAGCATTCGAAGCAAGAATACGATTTGCTTTAGAATTAGGATGAATCAAAGCAAATCGATGCAAAATTTGTCCACCAGCAGAATGTCCAAACATATCATATTTTTTTTGCTTAGATTTTATTGATTTTTTGGCAATCATAAAAATTCGATCAAAATCAGGATAAATCCATAGACTTGCATCTGTATTTGGCTTAAATTTTACGATATCCTCATCCATAAAAACTTGATTGGAATTCTTTTTAAAAGTAATCCCCTTTCTACTCCCTAAATTCTCGACCAAACCTCCTAAATGATACCCTTCATAAGCATATTGTTTTTCGGGATAGGATGGAGAAAGTATCAGTATATTATACTTTTCTGAAGCTTCTATCCAAGAATCGCGATAATCATCTCCATTTCTTCCTGCTCCAGGAATAACCATCAAAATTTTTGATTTAGGCGTTAAATTTTTTGGCTTATGATAATACACAGTAATAGTATCATTCTCATGTCCCTTACCTCCTTTAATGAAGAAAGAGCCTGAGCCTTCATCAATTTTTATTATCTCTAATGATTTTTTTTGTGCATGTATACAATTGATAAATCCAATACATGCTATTGTAATATAAGTTAGTATTTTACTATTCATAATTTGTTACCTTATGTTGTTTTTATTTGATTGATATTCGGATTTCTAAAATTTATCTTTTTAATCAAAAGCCAGAATGTAAAGGCTAATTCTCCAAAAACAGCTATCACTAGTAATACTATATTTGCAATAGAAACCATCTCATTGCTAATTAGCAATAATTTTATCATACTATCACTAGCATAGCCTATACTTCCAACCATCATTAATATCCCTAAAAAGCAAGGAAAATACTTAGACTTGAATATTAAATAGCCAAGTGCTATCAAATGAAGTGCAAAGAATAATTGCCAAATATATTCTCCAAATTTATGTGCTTCCATAAAAAGAAGAATTATTGAATCAATCTCGTTAGCTTGCAATCCATTTAAATAGTCTGTTTTTTCAAGAATTAATAAAGGAACTAAATAATTAACAAGGTTTATTCCCATAATTATACTCATCGCGAATCTTGCGAAAGTTGCAACCATGGCAATTGTGCTACTCACAACCTTAAATAATCTATAAAGCAGTACTGTCAGTATTATTTCAAATATTAAAACAAAAATATCACCTACTATTCCTAAACGAAACAAATCTATATTGTCAATAATATTTTGAGTCGTCATCATTCCATCACCAGAAACAAAAATCTCGTTTGGCATATAAGCAATACTAAAACCTCCAGTTATTGCAATAAGTAAATAGATAAGGCCTGTAAGTTTTAAATACGATTTTGAACCAACTTTCATTTTAATTTGTGAGTTTCTTTATCATTTCTTGAGCATAAGAATTGTTTGCATCAAGAGCTACAGCTTCTCTGAAAGCAACTAATGCCTTTTTAATATTTCCTTTATTATAATAAACCTGTCCCAAACTATCCCATAGATTACTATCGTTTGGAAATAATTCTATATTTAGTTCTGCAAACAATATTGCATTATCAAACATATAGTTCCTTGAGTATAAACCACTCAAGCGATTTAAGTAGAACGGTTTCGTAAGTTCGGAACCAAATTGTTCGATAATTTTTGATTTTAATTCAGCTAATGAACCTTTAAATTTTTCCGAATACTCCAAAAGCGAACTCACAAAATCAGGTTCAATGGGTTTTGGCGTATATGTTTCATCAAATAACATTTTATCAACCCACCATCCAATACCTCCAATTTTTGTAGTAAACGCATTAGTTCCATAAATAATTAATATATCTTCCTTTGGAAACCATCTATAATCATAGAAAAAAGTCCCATTGCTTCCATCATGAGCTATCATTTTAGTATTTCTAGGTGATTGGAAAACCACCCATCCATAAGAATAATAACTCGTCTCTCCTTCAAATTCAAGAATATAAGGTTTGGTCATTTTCTCAACAAGTGCCTTAGATAACACATTATTAGATGTTAAAGCTTGATACCATTTATACATGTCTTCTTGAGTAGAATGGATTCCACCATTACCCATTACAACCCAAGAAACAGCATTATCTTTTTTATAACGCTCTATCATAGTACCAATGTTCATTACATTATAACTATAACCTTTTGCAATAGACATATCGCTCCATTTAGGTAATAAATAACCTGTATGTTTCATGCCTGCTGGCATAAACAAATATTGATTTATATATGATTCATAAGATTGTCCAGATACTAATTCAATAATTCGCGATAAAATACTATAACCAGCATTGGAATATTTATGCTTTGTTCCAGGTTCGTGAGTTAGTTTTGTAGAAAAGAGTTCTTTGAAATAGTCTTCTGTTGATATAATGTCAAAATCACTCTTTCCTATCGCTCTAATAATTCCTGCTGAATGTATTAGCAATTGATGAATTGTAATCTTCTTTTTATCTTCTGGAAGATCCTTGAAAAATTCACTTAATGAATCTCCTACTTTTAGCTTCCCTTGCTCCTCCAGCTTTAGAATAGCTGCAGCAGTAAACTGCTTCGAAACCGAACCAATATCAAAAACTGTGGTTGGTGTATTTAAAATTTCGTTTTCCTTATCAGCAAAGCCGTATCCTTTATTGAGGATGATTTTTCCTTCCTTATAAACTAAAACAGTTCCAGATAGTCCTTTAGAAACACCAGCAGTTAAATAATTATCTATTCTTTGCTTAATTTCATCATTTCCTTGAGTAGATTGTGCTTTAACATATTTTCCATTTCCAATAATCATTAAGAAAAGGAACATTACTTTTATATTTTTCATCATTTTTAATTTATAGTGCAAAACTCCTATTTAAATTAAACACATTCATTGACTTTAGTTAAGAAGTGAAAGACGGATGAAAATAAAAACGTTGTACAACAACGTGTATAATTAATTGTTGGGTTCTCGCCTACTCGGACACGAGCGAAGCGAACTGGCGTAAGCAAAATCCTGCGGATTTTCATTTGGTTCGGTTTCTTTTGCTAACTTAGTTCTTACCAACGCAACACACGAGTGCAGCGAACTGGTGAAGCAAACCATACACAAACACGTTAGCAACAATTTAAAAAAACAAAATTGACAAGATTTCTTTTATTTATATTATTTACAATACCATTCTTTACAAATTGTAAAAATCAAGATAGAGAGTCTGGTAAAATCGAAAGTAATTCACAGGAAGTATTCTCAGAAATTGATTCACTAAAAACCATCTGTAAAACTGATTCGAATGAATTAACCAAATTCATATTTTCAACTAGAAAGGATGTTAACATTTTTGACCACTTTGAATATGATGAGCACTGGGATAAAATATTAGATAATGCTAAAGAATATGAGACACAAGTTTTATCTCTATTAAACTGTTCTAATTTAACCGAATCACAGAAGGGTTTTTTAATACATGCAATGAACGGCCTTTCTTTTGAAGAATATATAGAGTTTATCGATAGATGCTTCGATAAATATTTGTCTAACCGAATAACTCTTGAAACATTTGAATTTAATGTAATATTCAATATCATAAAACATAGACATTATGTTAGTAAATACTATCAAAACGAAAAAATAATTGAATTACTTACTCGTATTAAAAGTCATAAAACCATCAGAGGAACCAGATTGGAAAAAAGAATTGACAAAGTTCTTTCTGGTGAACATTGGAAAGAAAAGATTGAATTTTATTCTGGAGCTGCAATGGATGGTCATACTGAATTGTTAGAAGGATGGTAAATCAAAAAACTGTAGCCAACAACGTGTATAGCTAATTGCTCAGTCTGTGTGTACTTGAACACGAGCGAAGCGAACTGGCGCAAGCAAAATCCAACGGATTTTCCTCTAGTTCGTTTTCTTTTACTAATTTAGACCTAGCCAACGCAACGAAATTATACACAAACACGTTGGCATTCATATTGACAAAGAACACGAAAGAAAAAAATGAACAAAAAAAATAGTGTATTTATCGCAACAAGTTTAGATGGATTCATCGCTGACAAAAATGGCGGAATAGATTGGCTTCATACAATACCAAATCCTAATATGGATGATATGGGATACGTAGAATTCAATAACGATATTGATGCACTTGTTATGGGAAGAACAACGTTTGAAACTGTGTGTGGATTTGATGTCGATTGGCCTTACGATAAACCTGTATTCGTATTAAGTAACAAATTAAGTGAGATACCTGAAAGTCATAAAGGAAAAGCGTTTTTAGTTAAGGGAACTTTAATAGAAATTTTAGAACATATTCACGAAAAAGGTTTTAACAGATTGTACATTGACGGAGGAACTACAATAAGAAACTTTCTGAAAGAAGACTTAATTGACGAAATGGTGCTTACAACGATTCCTGTTTTATTAGGTGGTGGATCTTCTTTATTCTCTGAACTTCCAAACCAATTGAATTTCGAACTGGTTGAAACTAGAACATATTTGAATCAAGTAACACAAAGTCATTATAAACGAAATAAATAATACGAAATGCCAACAACGTTTACAATCAATTGCTAGGTTATTGCCTACTTGGAAAATCCTACGGAATCTCCTCTGGTTCGTTTTCTTTTGCTAAATTAGTTCTAGCCAACGCAACGAAATCATACACAAACACGTTGGTAAACATTTGAATTAAAATTAAAACAAAAATTTTATTTATAGCATTTGTACTTTTTCATTCCGTCTTCAGTTAAATACGGGAAGATCAAATTATTTACATAAACTACGTATTTGTTTTTTAAATTTGGATTTAGAAAATCATCAGCATTAAGGTTCATAAAGAAAAAAGTACGCATCGCACCACTTAAATCCATTAAATAATCTAAATCGTTGTCGGTTAGTTCTTTTCTCAATAAATTTTGAACTTGCAGCTGTTTTAATATGTTTAAATATCCATTTTTTCTAGCATTATTATCTTGTTCTATCTTTAAAGAAAGAGCTGAATAACTTCTCTTAATTTCAATAAAATCAACATAGAAAAATAAATATTTTAATGAGATTTCAAAAGTGATTTTTGGCGCGTCAAGTATGCTTTTCAATAAATTACCGAAATCAAAAGTCTTAATAATTTCCACCGTTTCTTTTAGCATATCTTCATATAAACTAAGTATTAATTGATTTTTCGTTTCGAAATGATAGGTAACATTACCATAGCTAATAGAAAGTTCTGTAGCGACTTCTCTTAACGTTACGTTTTTAAACCCTTTTATATTAAAAAGTTCTCTAGATATATTCTTAATCCTGTCTTTTGTCTTCATTATTACATAAAATTAGGTCATTTGGACTAATTTTAAAATTATTTAGATATCTTTGCTTTAAAATATATTCAAAGTGAAATCAATATACAAGAATAATCAAGCAAAAATTGATTTAATGAATCTTTATGATAAAAAATTAAAAGATTTGCAAATTGATTTTGAAAACATAGATATTGACACAAAATTTGGAAGAACAAGAGTTGTAAAAGCAGGCAACTATAGTGGAAAACAAATTGTAATGTTTCATGGTTATAATGCAGGATCACCGATTACTTTAGAAGCAATAAAAGACATATTAAACAACTATTGTTTTTATGTTATTGAAACTGTCGGACAGGCAACCAAAAGCGAAGAGTCTATCATCAATATTAATGACGATTCTTTTGCGCTTTGGGCAGATGAAGCATTGGAAAAGTTAGAAATACAAAAAGCAAATGTTATCGGTATATCATATGGTGCTTTTATAGTTGGAAAAATAATTGTCCACAAACCTCAACGAATAGAAAAATGCATTCTTGTAGTTCCAAGTGGAATTGTTAATGGAAATGTTTGGAAGTCAACAAAAAAATTAACCTTTCCATTAATTAGATGGAAAATCACTAAAAAAGAGAAGCATTTAAAATCTTTTTTAAGCGCATTTGTTCCTGTTGAAAATGATTTTTTATATCAAATGTTGAGTTTAATCATGAAAGGTGTAAAATTAGACACAAGACTACCTAAACTGCTAAAAACTAAAGACGTTGAAAATTTTACAGCACCTGTTTATGTAATTGCAGCTAAAAATGACGTTTATTTTCCTGGTGAAAAAATTGCGCGAAGGTGTAGGGAGCTGTTCTCAAATTTAAAAGAAGTCCATATTTTAAAAAATTCAAAACACATGCCCTCTAAAGATACGTATCCTATTATTCAACAAAAAATAGGGGAATGGATCAACTAAATATTAAGGTGTTATAACAGTGAATCTAGCCGAAAATAGCTTGAGGGTTTTTGCATAAATAACCACAACGAATACGTTGACAAACAGTTGAAAATATCATGAATTACAAATTTTATTTTTTATTATTATCATTAATCCTTGTCAGTTGTAATAACAACCAAGTTAATTATAAAAAAATTGCTTCCTTTCAAGATCATTCCATTAAAAATTTAGAAATCTCGGCAGATAAACACACACGTGTTCTACTTATTTTTCCTCATGCGGATGACGAGATTACTTGTGTTGGACTTACTTCTTATCTGAAATCGAAAGGAGCGAAAATCCATATGTTAACTCTAGGGCACAGCTCAGAAACCAAAATAAATGAAACTAGAATTGAAGAATTAAATTGTTCGGCAACTAAAATGGGTGTCGAAAAGTTAGAAATAGCGGGTCTAATTATTAACAAATGGGATGATATAATGAATGATAACATTTCATTTTGGTATGACAAAAAAGACAGCATTAAAGCTATAATTTCAGATAAGATAAAAAGGTACAAACCTCAAATATTAATAACATACGATACTGAAATTGGTGGATACGGTCATCCTGAACATCGAATATCTGCACAATTAACTGAAGAAATATTTCATGAAAAGAAAAGTGATTCTACACTTTATCTTGAGAAAATTTATCAATTTAGCTTACCAGAAAAATTAGAAAATTTCATGCTAAGTAATATTCCTGCTTATGATTATTCAAAGAAATTAACAAATAGTGAAGGTCTTCCAAATCCAGATGTTGCGCTTAATATAGCTGATTATTGGAAAATAAAGAATGACGTAGCTCTTTGTCATGAATCTCAATTTAAAATTTTGAATAAATTCCACATGATAGCCAAAAAAGGTGAGTTAAAAAATCATTCAGAGGCATTTAGCAAAGAATACTATACTGTTATAGAATAAACGATTTGCCAACAACGTCTATAATTAATTGCTTGATTCTAGACTACTTAGAAATTCTTTCGGAATTCCCTCTGGTTCGTTTTCTTTTACTAATTTAGACCTAACCAACGTGATCAACTATTAAGGCTAGTAGATTTTTGCTCGACGTTTTGAAAAAATGATGCCAGCAAAAATGAACTAACGAAAATAATCACCGAAGATAAACCATAGATAAATACGTTGTGCGTCATATCAAAAACAAAAAACGAATAAAATGGATATTGAAATAAGGCCTTTGACTAAAGATTTACAAGACGATTACTTGTTTCTCTTTGATAATATGATTCACAAAGAAAATCCTGATTGGTCAAAATGCTATTGTAATGACTATCATTTTCTAGGAGATGTGGAAACATGTACACGTGATATTAGCCGTTCTTTGATAATTAATCGTATCAATGAGAGTGAGTTGCAAGGTTATTTAGTTTTTGAAAATAATAACCCAATTGGATGGTGCAATGTAAACGATAGATTAAAATATCAAAGGTTATTGAGAGACTATGATTTGATTGATAACCCTGATGATAAGGTTTGTTCAATTGTTTGTTTTTTAATACATCCCGATTATAGAAGACAAGGGATATCTCAAAAGATTCTTGAAAAAATTATTACAGATTATTCAAATACAGATTATCATTATATTGAATCATATCCAAAGAAAGGAGAATCAAATGCGAGTAATTTCAAAGGTCCAATAGAATTATATAAAAGAAACAATTTCAAGACGCACAAGGAGTATGATCAATATTATGTAATGAGAAAAAAACTAAAATAAATACAGTGCACAACAACATGTATAGATAATTGCTCGTTCTGTATGCACTCGGACACGAGCGAAGCGAACTGGCGCAAGGAAAATCATACGGAATTCCCTCTGGTTCGTTTTTGTTTACTAACTTAGTTCCAGCCAATGCGATCAACTATTAAAGCTAGTAGATTTTTGCTCGGCATTTTGAAAAAATGACGCCAGCAAAAACGAACTAGGCAAAATAATCACCTAAGGTAAACCATACACGAACACGTTACCCAATATTTAAAAAAAACTTATGAAATTAAAATTACTAATAGTTACAACTTTACTATTTGGCTTTTTAACACAAGCGCAAAACCTGAAAGACGAAAAATTAATGGGAGAATGGCAAGCTGTAAAAGTTGATATTCCAAACTCTGACGAAATTCCACAAAAAGAAGCTTTAGAAATGGTAGAAAATGCCTTCCTAAACTCAATATTCAACTTCAAAGGAAATACAGTTTTTAGAATCAAATTTGGAAAATTAGCAGATAAAAAAATGAAAGAACTATTCTTTCTCGATAATCAAAACTGGAAAATAAAAAATGACCAAATATTAATTGGAACAGAGAACAATGGGTTCGCTTCAATGCGTATTACTTTTCAAGAAAACAATGGTAAAACTTACTTCATATTGCCAATGATTAGGCTAGAAATGGAAAAATTAAGTAATGATAAACCTTCAAAACCAAAAATTATTAAATCAAAGTCAGAAAAAACAGAAAGTGTCGATTACTCAAAAGCAGAAATCGTAACTAAAGACATTGATGAATCTCAAATTATAGAATTTAACGAATTGGAGAATCCACCATTAGCACCTGAATGTCAATCAAAATGGGACATCGAAAAAAGAAAAAAATGTACAAGTAAATATATCAGTATGCATGTTTCAAGAAAATTCAATACTGATTTAGCAGCAAAAGTTGGTGAAACAGGTAAAATAAAAATAAATATTGAGTTTGTGATTGACACAAACGGAAATCCAATAAACATTACTGCCAACGGTGGACCTGAAATTATGAATCAAAATGCTATCGAGGTTATAGGATTATTACCTGATTTAAAACCAGGAATGAAAAATGGAAAACCAGTAAACGTTTTATATAAAATGCCTCTAGTTATTCAAATCGCAAATTAAAAAACGTTGGGTAACAACTTGTATTATGCATTGCTTGGAAATTCCTATCAGAATTTCTGTCGCTTCTGAACGATGAATTTCTCTTTATTTGCTAACTTAGTGCTAACGCAACGAAACCTTATACGAATACGTTAGCCAACATTAAAAAATGTTATTAATTCATTGGACAAAACATAAAAACACATCTGATATTCTCAAAAATGGAATTCGACCAAAACGAAGAACGTCTGAATTGGACGAAAAAAAAGTAATTAAGGGAATTTGGTGTTATCCTTTTACTCGAAATAAAAGCCTCAATAATAACTGGAAAAGTAATCTAAAAGTTTGGAGACAAGATTTATCTAACTTTAACGGAATTGTTTTTAAATTGGAGGACTCTGATTTTCCGATTTATGCAGGTGAATTTGCCGCTGTTGGTAGTTTTCCTGAAAAGTCCAAATATTCTAGTAAAGAAGAGTTTTCGAAAGTTTACGGAAAGTACTTTTCTCCAAAGGAATATGGGTTTGAACTGAATAAAGAAACCTTAGAAGAAGGAGGTTTAGATTATCAAGATTTTGAAATCATAATTCCGAACCGAATTGATCCCAAAAGAATAATAAAAGTGATAAAAGATAGAAAAACATTGGCTAACAAGATGTATAAATCATAGTGGTGTCACAACAATAAAGAACGAATGTCATATCAAATAAAAAATACTCTGATTTTGAATCAGAAAGAATTTGACATCATAAAAACGACAAAAGAAGGGTTGGTAAAACCTCAAGATTTTGGCATTAAGCCTAAATACTGCTCATCTATTCTCATGAGAGGATATGTTACTTCCTATAAAATTGATTCCGACTTAAATCTTATTCTAAATAACTTTTGCGTTAATGTAAATATGAATGATGATATAAAATTTGTAAATGGAATTCCACCTCACATTTCCTCAAAAACAGATATTAAATCAGGAACTACGTTTAGAGAATATAGAGACCCCAACTTGCCAGTTGAATATTCAGGATATATTTTAATTGGACATAAAATCATAAAACTCTTAGATACAAAATACAGGCTTTATGGCGCTGATTATGAAGAAGTTATTGAATTAAGCGTAAAAAAAGGCAAGGTTATTTCAATCAATAATCTATCGGAAAAAATGTTGCAACATAAAATGAAATTTAAAGATGGTGATTGGGAACTAGATATTCAAAATACAACATTTGACAACGAAATTCTAAAGTGGCTTTTTAAAGATATTGAATTTTGAATACTGTGGCCAATACCTGTATAATCCATTGTTAGTACTAGCCTACTTGCGAAAATCATACGTATTTTCCTCTGGTTCGTTTTCTTTTACTAACTTAGTTCTTACCTACGCGATCAACTATTAAAGCTAGTAGATTTTTGCTCGACATTTTGAAAAAATAACGCCAACAAAAACGAACTAGAGAAAATAATCACCGAAGGTAAACCATACAAAAACACGTTAGCAAACATTAGATGAAACTCAATCTTTGGAAAATTATTTTGATTTTAGCATTATCTTTTGGTTGTCAATCTGACCAAAATCTTAATGGAAATTATTTCTCATGTAGCATGGGAGAATATACTGAGGTTTATTTCAAACAAGATTCGATGAGAGTAACGTTGAAAAATGAATGGGTTCAACTATCAGAATGGCGAAAAATTGAAATTAAAAATGATACTCTTTATTTTGAGTCGTTCGGAGAATGGAGTGAGAATAGGAAAGCAAGAATAAGATATATCGGAATAAATAAAATCGAATTACATGTTTTCGAAAACAATGACAGGGTAGATTTAAAACCAATTAATGAGAATCTAAACTTTGAAAATCTCGATGAATTTTGGAATGGATTTAATAATCGATTGAAATCCAAAAAATGTGAATAAAAAAAAACGTTAGCTACAATTTAAAAAAATGAAATCCCAAGAAAAAATATCGAACGAAAAAGGTAACTGGTACATCGTTGAGATTATCGAAAAATGCGAGCCAGTTGATCGCAATGAAAAGCAAGATTTAAGGAGAGTTACGACTTGGGGAAACCATCACCTGATTAAAGCTAATTCTCCTGAAAGGGCATTCGATAAAGCTGTAAAACTCGGAAAAGAAGCTGAATACAAATTCACTAATACTGACAAATTGGAAATGGAATGGATTTTTGTCGGAATTGGAGAACTTTTACCAATTTATGAAGAAAATATTGAGGACGGAACCGAACTAATGTGGAGAGATTACGGATTTATATCTGATCGGAGAACCAATCGATTAGTTTTTGATAAGAAAGAGTTATTAAAGAATTTTAAACCAATGTAATTTTAATTGAACAAACTTTGAATATGTTTAAATGGTTAAATAGATTCTTTAAGAAGACAAAGAAAACTAATCTTGAAAATTTAGAATATCTTGTTTTCGGAAGATTCTTCAGTGATAACTATGGCACTTATGAAATTTACAAACTAACGCGTTCGGAATTATTAGTAGATAAAAGAGAGTTGTGGCACAATGAAAGACATACCAAAAATGGATACACGTTCGTCGGTGAATTAATGTCTCAAGAAAAATTTGAACTTATAAAAGATTTAATTAACCAAGTACCAAATGACATGCTTGATGAAAATCTAAACGGATTTTATACCACTGGAAATAAAAACGAGGATAAACTGATAGTGGAAATATGTGATGGAATTCTAAAGAAAGAAATTACAATTGATGATTATGAAATAGAAACTGAAAACCTACCGACCGAATTGAGAAAATTTAGACTTTTAATAGAAAGTAAAATAAAAGAACTCGATTGAAAAAAACTACACCTAACAACGTGTATAATTCATTGCTAGTACTCGCCTACTTACGAAAATCCTCGCGGATTTTCTATTCGGTTTGTATTTGCTAAATTAGTTGCTAGAAATACGCAACGAAATCATACACCAACGCATTGTACACCATTTAACAAAAATGAACGAAGACAAATAATTATGGGAATGAGAACCACTTTATATGGTTATATTGAGGAAATGGATTTTTGGAAAAGTCCTGTTCAAAATAAAGTCAAAAAACATAATCATGAAGTAATAAAACAGTTAAATAAAGCAGATGAGTGGCCACCACTTTCCTATGAAATGTTTTCTATAACCCATAACTCAAGTCACGAAATTCCTCGTGCGAATTTGGAGTATTCTGGTAGAATTATCCACTTCGGTGCAAATCTAAAATCGGTTGAATATGAATTGGACGAATGGATTGCTAAATACGAAAAACTATTATCTGAATTAATATGGCTGGAATCAAAAGTTCATTTTCAAACTGAATACTCTGAATTACAAACGCTCTCATGGAGTGTTGACTTGAATACCTATAAAGTAATTCACAATGGAGAATTTCCTGAAAATATTGACAAATCTTGTTGGAATTTTGAATCGACTTGGAAACGACAAACATAAAAAAACGTTGTACAACAACATGTATAATTCATTGCTAAGTTGGCTAAGCACAAGAAAAATTCCTACTTTTAATAAAAATCAAATCTAGCAGAAAATAACGCACGTTCTTTTCCGTAACATAATCCTACACGAACACGTTGTTATCAAGCTAAAAATCCAGAACAAACAAAAAATAGAATGAACTTAAAAATACTAACTATTAAAGTTGTTCTAATTTTTGGAATTTTAACAACATTATTTACATGCAACGGACAGAATAAATCTAAAAATTTAGATACGCCTGAAAAAGTTATTGAACTTGGTGAAACTGTTTCTAAGCTCGACCAAAAAATATTACTAATCTTCCAAGATTCTAATAATAATATTTGGTTTGGAGGTAATGATAAAGGAGCTTATAAATATGATGGGGAAAGTCTAGTTCTTTTTACTGATAAAGATGGACTTATTGAAAGTAATATTTGGGGAATTCAAGAAGACAGATTTGGAAACATCTACTTCGACACAGCAGAAGGAGTGAGCAAATTTGATGGGCAAAAATTTACAACTTTAGAGATAGTAGAAGATAATTCTGTAGAAAATGAATGGAAATTAGAACCGTACGATTTATGGTTTAGAATTGGATGGAATAATAACGGACCATATCGATTTGATGGAAAGTATTTATATCATTTAAAATTTCCAAAAAATGAAGTAGAGAACGAATTCATTTCCATTAATCCTAATGCTAGTTACAATCCTTATGGTGTTTATTATATCTATAAAGACTCTAAAGGAAATATGTGGTTTGGCACTTCTAATTTAGGCGTTTATCAATATGATGGAAAGGAAATTCGTTGGATGTATGAAAAACATTTAACAGAAACTCCTGAAGGCGGTTCTTTCGGGATTCGTTCAATTATTGAAGACAGAGATGGATATATCTGGATTTGTAATCCGAAATATAAATACAAAATATTACTGGATGACACTAAGTCTAATGAGCTCAAATCAATAAATTATCAACGAGAGTTAGGAGTAAAAAGTAAAGAATTAGAAAGTTTGTATTCTATGTCGATGACTATAGATAATGATGGAAACTTGTGGATGGTAACATACGATAATGGTGTATGGAGAAGTAATGGCACTGAACTAATTCATTATCCAATTAAAGATGGCGAAACTGATGTTTTACTATTTTCAATATATAAAGACAACCAAGATGTTCTATGGCTCGGAACACATAACGCTGGAGTTTATAAATATAATGGAGAGTCATTTGAAAAATTAGAACTGTAAATAGCCAGCTTACAACAACGTGTATTGTTAATTATTCGTTCAGCTTGTACTCATACACGAGCGAAGCGAACTGGCATTAGCAAAATCCTACAAATTTCCTTGTGGTTCGTTTTCTTTTACTAATTTAGTTCTAACAAGTCATACATAAACGTTAGACGATTAAACCAGACTACAATGCTAAAAAATAGTGATATAAAAACTCAACTTAAAATTGAACTAGAAAATGCAATATCTGAATTTAAGTCTTCTGATATTGATGTGAAGCTACAAATTGGTTATGATAAACTCATGAGCTTTGATTTTGAGTCTTATAAAGTTAAATTAAAAGAAGAGATACATAGGAAACTATCCTCTGTTTGGACAAATGTTGAAAACGGAATAAACCCTGAACAAAAATTAGATGCAATTTTATTAGAACATTACATACCTAATCAACTAAATTTAGAGGCTTACGCTTACGGCATTATTGAATGGGAAGAAAGAGATGTAAATGACGTGGATGTTGATATGGGATGTAGTTATGATTTTGCAGATGGATTAGAACAAGATGAAGGAATTACACTTGATTTCTTTAACCCTTATGTTGAGATTATTAATGACGAATCAATAGACGATTACAAATTGGCTCACTGCTATAGATTAAAAGGATTTATTGCTATTCATGAGGTTTTCTATGAGCTATACAAACAAAATACATTCAATAAAATTAACATGAATGATGAATTCTATATTTTAGTAGGTGAACATGACTCCTATTGCTATGCTGTTTTATCAAATCTCGAAAATTAATAACACTACCTCACAACGAATATAACCAATTACTTGGTCTGTGTGTACTCTAATACGAGCGAGGCAAACTGTGCTAACAAAATCATACAGATTTCCGCGTTGATTCATTCCCTTTTACTATCTTAGACCTTGCCAACATAACGAACCATAAACCTACACGTTATATGCAAAAATTAAAGCAACACATTTATTAATATTTAAAATTTAAAAATCATGGGAGCAATTAGATTAGGTGATGAAGCACCAAACTTTACAGCACAATCAACAGAAGGGGAATTAAATTTTCATAATTGGCTTGGAGATAGTTGGGGCATTTTATTTTCACATCCAGCAGATTATACTCCTGTTTGTACCACCGAACTGGGAACAGTTGCTAAATATAAAACTGAATTTGACAGAAGAAATGTAAAGGTAGCTGCATTGAGTGTAGATGGTTTAAAGTCGCATAATGGCTGGATTAATGATATTAATGAAACACAAAATACAATTGTAAACTTTCCAATAATTGCAGATGAGGATAGAAAAGTAGCTATGCTATATGATATGATTCATCCTAATGCTGATAGTAAATTGACGGTCAGATCTGTTTTTGTTATAGGTAGTGATAAAAAGGTGAAATTAACTATCACCTATCCCGCTTCAACAGGCAGAAATTTTGATGAATTACTAAGAGTTATAGATTCTTTACAGTTAACAGCTTATCATAAAGTTGCGACACCTGCAAATTGGAATAATGGCGATGAATGTGTTATTGTTCCTTCTGTTTCTAATGAAGATATTCCTAGCTTATTTCCAAAAGGACATACTGAAGTTAAACCATACTTAAGGTTAACACCTCAGCCTAATATTGATTAAAATTAGTATATAGCAAGGTGTATAGTTAACAGCTTATGCCATATGTAATCGAACACGAGCTTAACAAACTGATATTAGCAAAATCCTACAGATTTCCCTGTGGCTCTTTTCCTTTCGCTAAATTAGTTACTACCAATGCATCAACCATACACAAACACCTCGCATTTAATTATGAGATACCTAATAATTTTAATAACTATACTATCATTTTCAAATCTTTATGCTCAAGTTAATGAGCAAGAGATTTTAATAAAAAATGGTATTACAAAGAGAATAATTCAAGGATTTGAATACAAAAATGACTCACTTATAAAACAAACTTATCTTGTTGATCAATTGGATGAATTTGGAAATACAATATCATTTCGAGAGTATGATTTAAACGACTCATTAGTTGAAGAAACAAAATACAAGTTTTCTGATGACGGAATGACGGAATATGGGGAAATGCGTGATAAAGACGGTAAATTAAAGTATACTATCGTTACCATAAAAAACAAAGAAAAACGCTCTATAAGAAGGATGCAAATAAGCTCCAAGAATGACACCCTAGTTGAACAAGTTTGGATTAGAGATAAAAATTTGAATGACAGTATTCTTTACCGAGTGAGAAATGGGAAAAAAATCGTGAGTCATAAATGGAATTATAATCAAGGTCATATGCTTACATCAAAAGAGCAGTATGACAAAAACGGTAATTTATTTTCGAGCCAATCATATACTTATGAAAAAAGTGGAAATTGTATGAAAAAAAGAGGAAACAGAAATAAACTAGTGTCTATTAAATGTAAAGATGGAAACAAGAATATTTGGAAAATCCTTAAAGATAATGTGGGCTATCTCTCTGGTATAAAACTTGTTTTAGAAAAAGGAGGTGAAAGAATCGAAACAAAATTAGAAAACGGACTTATTGAAAAAATTGAATATTTTTCAAAAAAAGGAAAGCTACTAGCGCAAATAAAATACACATACGAAAGAAGTAATTAAGCACAGTAAGGTCGATATTAATTTAAAGATGGAATTTGAAGAGGTATTAAATAATCTAAAATTAGAAAAGGAAAATAATTTAGCTCAGGAATGTTTGAATGAAATTCAAAACAGGCAAGTATTATTTCATTCTGGATTTGAACAGGAGAAAAAAGAACTTACTAGTCTTTATCGTCTTAGATTAAAAACAGCAATGGACTTAAACCGAGATAAGTTCGAAGAAGATGTTCTAGCCAATTGGAAGAAAACAATAGATGAGTTAGAATCTTGTTCCGCAAAAAAATTAAAATTAAATTGAGTCAGAACTGAATTCAAACAATTCATGATATTCTGGAATTCCGAAACAAAAAAACTTGAAGGTATTTTTTATTTGTATCCAAAAAACACTATAAAGGATCAAGAGGAATATAATACTGGAATAATTAACGGAGGGCTTACCGTAGGTTCAAAAAAATATAATAAAGGAACGTTTATTAAAGAGTGGAAATAAAACAGCGCCTTACAACCGATATAACGAGTTGACTGGTCTAGTGTACTCGAGACACGAACATAGCGAATTGGCCTTCCCAAAACCCTACTAATTTCCCTCTAATTCGTTTTCTTTTATTAACTTAGTTCCTAACCAAAATAGCGCACCATAACAAGAACACCTTGTAACCAATAAAAAAGAATACCAATGAAAGACATCCCTGGAATCGATGAAAACGGTAATCCTAAACATGGACCTTTTAAACTGTTCTTCAAAAACGGTCTTATCTCTTGTCAAGGTGAGTTCGACAACGGAAAGAAATCAGGAAAGTGGACCTATTTTCTCAACAATGGCCAGATGCAATCCACTGGTAGCTTCAAGGACGGAAAGATTGTTGGTCAGTGGACATGGTTCTTCAAAACTGGTGAGCCTCGAGGAATTGGAGGTTTCAACGATAACGAACAGAAACATGGTCTATGGAAGCGATACCATGCCAATGGTCAACTCTGGGACGAAGGTCAATTCGAACACGGCAAGAAGAAAGGTACATGGAAGGTCTATAGTGACGCTGGCGAACTCCTAAAGACGCAAACTTTCAAATAGCAGAACGACCCCAACTTAAACAAACACCTTATAAACAAACTTAAAAAACTCATGATATATTTACTGTGGTCCATTGTTAATTTAACCATTGCATTCTACTTTCTATATCTGGTTGTTGGATTTATTAGAAAAGGTATGCGAATTTTTAACCCTAAATTTAAAGTTGTTTCGGCATTTGTAATGCTCATTGGAATTGTCCAAGTAATTTCGGCTGTTAATTCGGAAGAAAAAACGAACCAAATAACCATTACAAACAATTATAATAAAAAGAATAATTCTAAAATAGAAAAAGTAAAACTCGAAGATAACCTGACTTTTGATATAAATATGTTCGTAAAGTATTCGATTGAACAAAACCAATGGATTCCTATAGAGAGTAATAGTTCTATAACGGGATTTGTTAGCGGTTACGATTGGGAATTCACCGCTATTGAAACTGATAATTATAAACCGAATGGGAAAGCCGAATTTACCGCAAATGGAATTTTGAAGTGGCAGCTTTTCGGAATAACCGTTTATAACGAATCGAAAACATTTAACGGAATGATACAATAGAACCAACACATCAATACTAATTATTTAAAATGAAAAATAGCAACGAATATCCTGTTGGATTCTATTTTTCACTTTCATTTGAAGGCGAAAATGTAGCATTTAAAGAAGTATCAGGAATCACGAAAGAGTTTGGCGTGAAGGACATAACTAATGGTGGAGAAAGTCGATTCAAATATCGATTACCAACTGCCAACTCAAGTAAAAACTTAGTCCTCAAAAGAGCCATTGTTCCATTGGGTTCAAAACTTATTGCCTGGTGTTCCGAAACGCTCAATGATGGATTAGGAGCGGCAATACAAACAAAAGATGTATCTGTAGAATTGATGGACAACGACAGCAAAATATTGATGAAATGGACATTTTACAATAGCTATCCTGTAAAATATTCGCTCTCCGATTTAAAATCGCAAGAAAGCGAACTATTGATTGAAACGGTTGAATTAGCATATGCCTATTTCGACATGACACCTTCTACATAAAACTTATTTAACCCATAACTAACCTCATACAAACATGTTGTGGTACATTTCTGAATTCATCATAAACTGTAACATTCCCTCAAATTATATGACTAATAAAATGGATAAATACACCATTTAAATGAAAAAAGAAAACAAAAAAGCCTTGTTCAAATTTCTTGGAGTAGTTTTATTGTTTATCACAATTCTAGTTATTGGGTTAAACACCACTAATCAACACGGAGAATATTACAAAGAAGTCAATCTTAATTTTACAGGTATAATAAAAGAAATTAAACCTTTAAATAAATACGGTCATGGCTTTGGTGTAATAGCAATTGATATTCATGACTCTAATATAACTAACTACGATGAACGTAAAAATTTAGACAAATATCTTGGTGTAATAAAAGGTAAAAAAGCAGATTTAGTTTTTAGTAATGTTAATTTATTAAAATCAGGTGATTCAATAGTATTTAAAACTCAAAACTATAAAATTTTCAGAAACGGAAAACTAATTAAAGAAAGTGTAGTTGATTTGCCTAGAACAAATTTCATTTTCAAACCATTTACGAAGTTAATCAGCTAATTGATCTATAAGAGCTTATTACAACATTAAGTATAGTGAATTGTTATGTAACATAAACAACGAACTCACGTTAACAAATCTCGTTAGTTCGTTTTCTATTTACTAACTTAGTGCTAGCCAAAGCAACGAAACATACACCAACACATTATCACAACGTTCGTATTAATTATTAACTCATACTTAGAAAAGACATTATGAAAAAAATTGGATTCCTACTACTATTAACAATACTATTCGGTTGTGACAATTCTGAAAAATACGACTTAATCACTGGCAAATGGGGATGTGGCAGCTGGATCATTGATTCTAATGGCAAAGACAATTGTAAAGATAATGTTGAATTTATATTTTCTGCTGACAAATCTTATACCTCCAAAATCGGAAACATCTCTGATTCTGGAAAATTTGAAATATCTGGCGCTCAATTAATCTGTTATCCCGACGGTAAAATGAAAATAGGCGTTCATTTAGACAAATTAAAGATTGACACACTTCAGTTTACTATGAGTAGATCTGGACAAAAAGAGGTTATGACCCTAATACGGGAATAAATTATTAGTGTCATCGGCTAGCTCAGGCAACGAGCTATACACGACTATAAACAGAAAATGAGCAGAGTTAAAGACTTTCTTACCAAATTAGACGATTACGAATTAGCAAATTTTGCAAAATTCAAACGCCTAAGCTATATGAAAGAAACGCAATCAGAAATAGAAAACTATTTAGCTGCACGCCATCTAACCGAATCCAGAATTAATCAACTGATCTCTGAAAACAAAAAGAGAAAATTCAATGATAACAACATTAGATGCTCAAGGTGTTATTCAAATAAAATTAGAGTTGAAAAAACCGAATTCACAAATACAACAGATGAGTTTGATGTAGCTGTACTTGATGGGATTGCTGGGAAATCTACTTATAAAGATAAAATTATTTGTAACGTTTGCGGGTTATGGCTAACAGACCCAAATAATGAAAAAGAAATCACAACATGGAATTCTATTTGGAATTTTATAACGGACTTACTTAGCAGAATTTAAAAATACATGTACGAACAATATATGTAGCTGCTTGCAGTTAAATTTCTTAGACAAAATTCAACGCGTATTCTCTGCCTTTGAATTACAATAAACCATGAGAGCTAATTTTCCAAAATAGACCATACACAAACACATTACCCAACATTTGAAAAAGCAATACGAATGAAAAAAATGACAATTATTTTTGCCCTTCTAATATGTATTAGCTGTAGCAATGACGATGACAACAACAATTCTACAGTAGAAACTAATATTGAATTAGTAACTGGTATTAATATTAGAAGTTCTGAATTTTCAGCACCTACGCAATTAGGCAATCCAAATGTTTTAATCAATAATCAATTTATTGCTTATCCAAATCCTCCAGCTGGAGCATTGAGTTTACTCGCGTCTGAAAACATTTCTGATGTTTGGATTATACCTGCCAATGCACAAAAAACGTTCCAGCAAACCGATTTCAATTCAGTTTTGAACTCCAATTTGTACGCCGAATCGTTAATCGAATCAAATGCCGAAATGGAATTCATGAACTTGAATACAACAAATTTAGTGCTCAATTTAGAAAATTTAGCTGCTGGATATTATAGAGTTTTTGTGAAAATCAACGGAAACTTATACTGGGATAATATTTACATTCCTGAAGACAACTTTGAAATTGACGATTTAATAAATTATTGGAATTAAAAACCTTGGGCAACAACGTCTATAAGTAATAGCGATTTGAACTTTAATTCAAATCGCTATTACTTTTTATTTTGTAAATTACTTTCTGAAAAGTGCTGTCTAAATACCTTATGGCGAACACTACAAGAATACGCTGGTAAGTATTGTAAGGCAACTTAAAATCATAACGAAATGGCTAAAAATAAAACCACCAAAACCGAAGTAGACGTCTTTGATTTTATTGAATCATACGTAGATAATGATCAAAAGAAAGCTGATAGTTATAAATTAATAGAATTAATGAGCGAATGGTCGGGTTTTAAACCAAGAATGTGGGGTCCAACAATAATTGGTTTTGGAAGGTATCATTATAAATATGCAAGCGGCCATGAGGGTAATGCTCCTTTGTTAGGTTTCTCTCCGCGAAAAGCTCAATTTTCGCTCTATATCTATTCCAAAACAGAAAAAAGTGATGCGCTTTTGGAGGATTTAGGCAAATTCAAAATGGGAAAAGCTTGTATTTATTTTAAGAAACTAACAGACATAAACATTCCTGTTGTAGAACAACTCAGTATGGAAACAATTGCATATCTCAATGAACATCATGAGTGTGCTTGTAGACAGTAACTTTTAGAAAACCAGAATCTTATAAAACAGAATTATCTATTTTAACAATATTTGTTGCCTATGAATTAAGTGAGTTCCTCAAACTAACCTAATTATGGCTAAATTAAATAACCAAAGGCTAACCCTACTCAAGTACATTGATTACAAGCAGAAAACACCTATATGGAGGAAAAAGAAAAACCTAGACTTTCAAGATTAACTGCTATTCTTACTCAACTACAATCTAAAAGAATTATTACGGCAAAACAACTTGCTGAAAAACATGGCGTTAGTGTAAGAACCATTTATCGAGACATTCGTACCCTAGAAAAATCGGGAATACCTATTGTAACCGAAGAAGGAAAAGGCTATTCTATTATGGAAGGCTATCACCTTCCTCCTGTTCTCTTTACCGAGGAAGAAGCAAATGCCTTAATCACAATTGAACAATTAGCAATCAAAAACAAAGACGCATCGCTTGTTAAAAACACCACAAGCGCCATAGAAAAAATAAAAGCCATCTTACGATACTCTCAAAAAGGAAACGCAGATTTGTTAGCAGACAGGATCTACTTTAGTGGAAACAATAACGAAGAGAAAACTAGTAATAATCTAATGCAAATACAATCGGCTATAACCCAATATAAAGTCTTAAATATGGAGTATCTTTCTTCCGAAAACAAACAATCCACTAGAAGCATTGAGCCGTTTGCTATTTACAGTATTCATGGAGATTTTCTGTTAATCGCCTTTTGTCGATTACGAAATGATTTTAGACATTTCAGAATAGATTTCATCCAAAATCTTAGGACTGATACCGAAACATTTAGTCCGCATAATATGTCTATAAAAGAATATTTTGAAAAATATGTAAAGCATCAAAAACACCCTTGACATACCTTTGTCACAACCTCAATTTACATTTGCAGATATATTAATACTAAAACATCTAAAAATGGAAATTATCAGTATCGCAACTTTATCATTATCGGCTTTAATGCTCGTCTTCGTTGGTATAATGAGGTTGAGTAATCCTATCAAAACTTATGGAAAGAATTCAGGAATCAGACTAGAACGTGATGCTAGTCTTTTAAACGAAATGAGAGGAGTTAGTGCAGTAATGCTTTCGGCAGGAATTATTATCGCTTTCGGTTTATTTATTGAAAAACTTACCTTTTCTTCACACCTTATTGCATCTCTAATTTTTCTAGGTTTCGCAATTGGTAGATTAATTAGCTTAAAACTTGATGGTAAACCAAGTAAACAAATTACCCAAGGAATTCTATTTGAACTTGTTTTAGGTCTAGCAAATACTTTTTGCTTAATAACTATTTATAGTTAGTTTAAAATACTAGTAGTGGCTAACCATGTGAATACTCAATTACTAGTCCCAGCACTCGTAAAATCTTACCTATTTTTCCTCTGGTTCGTTTTCTTTTGCTAATTTAGTTCTTGCGCGTTCAATCAATTATTAAAACTGGTAGATTTTTTTGGGCAAACCTGTATAAACCTTTAACAAAACTAAATGTCGGCATTAGGAGAACTCATTGTTTTCGGAATTTATGTGATACTCATTATTCCTATCCTTTTGACTTTAATTGTATGTATTAAAAGAAAAAAGAAATTGAGTGGTACTCTATTTATAATAATATCGTTAATACCGCTAGCCCTTTTCAGTTATAGTCAATATCAAAATCATAGAGATGCTGAATTAGACTATGTTGGAATTTATGATTTAACCGAATATCCAAATTGTGATTCATGTATTTTAAAACTGAATGACGACAATACGTATTTAGTTTCAATAGAAGGCAGTAAAATTGAACATGGAAAATGGAACTTTAGAAGTGGCGGAGATTATTGGATTGTTGACATTGGAGAACATGGAACACTTGGAAGCGGAAGATTTAAATACACAACATATAAAAATAGGTCGTCAAAAGAATAGAACAATACGTAATCAATTATAACACAAACTTGTTGACAGTCATTAGAAAAAAAACGAAAACTAGATGCTAAAAAAAATACTTTGGGGACTATTAATTCTTGGTATTATAGGAGGCATCTTTGGCTACTATAAATATTTAAGAATAATGGGGCCTAATGTTCCTGAAAAACTGGAGAACACTTCTGTTATTATTCCGGCAAATTCCTCATTCAATGATGTCGTTGACATCCTCTATAAGAATAACCAAATCATAGATACGGTTTCCTTTCGCGAGGTGTCAGAAATGATGAATTACAAAAAAAGTATTATGAGATCTGGACGCTATAAAATTAAGCCTTCTTGGAGTAATCGTTCATTAATAAGTCATCTCAGAGCAGGAAAACAGGAAACTGTAAATTTAGTTTTAACTCACGGTTGGTTATTGTCAGATGTCGCAGGCAAAGCCGCTAGATTTATAGAAAGTGACTCAACAGATTTGCTTAACCTTTTTCAAAATGAGGATTATATAACCAAATTCGGATACACCAATGAGACCCTTATGAGCTTGTTTATTCCAAATACATATGAATTTTATTGGAACACAAATGAAAAGGACTTTTTTGAACGCATGATTAAAGAACATAAACGTTTTTGGAATGCTAACAACAGACTTGCAAAAGCACAAAAAATAGGATTGACTCCCGAAGAGGTGTATACCTTAGCTTCAATTGTGGAAAGGGAAATTTCAAAGGATGAAGAAAAAAAACGAGTTGCAGGATTATATTTAAATCGAATGAGAATAGGCATGAAATTAGATGCAGATCCTACAGCAAAATTTGCAACAAGAGACTTTAGAGCAACAAGGATTTTATATAAGCATATTCGTTTCGATTCTCCTTATAATACGTATTTACACAAGGGACTTCCGCCAGGACCTATAAGTATGGCTTCCATCAAAAGTATTGATGCCGTTTTGGATTCGGAAAAGCATAATTTCTTTTACATGTGTGTAAAACCAGAAGATCCAGGTTATCATGTTTTTGCAGAAACGATAACAGAACATCATAGAAATGCTAGGAAATATCATCGCTGGTTGGATAGCATCGAAAAGCAAGCTAAAAATTAACAGTATTCACAATGTAAAAAGTTAATTGATGATTTTTACATACAAGTATCATGGCGTAACCAACTAACACAACTAAGACATCACAGGTTCCCTCTGGTTCATTTTCTTTTACTAACTTAGTTCTTTCTTACCAACGAAAATAAACACGAACGCGTTTGAACAATCGAAAATGAAAACATATCTAAAATTATTAATTCCTCTTTTCTTAATTCTAGTAGCCACTAATCAAATTAATGCACAGGATGTCACAAAAGACCATAAGGACTCCCTTAAAACAATGGTTAAGAAATATTATGATTTAAACCTTAAAATATTTCAAGCAAATTCTACTGTGGAAGATATCAACAACGCCTTTGAACTTTTCACGAAAGATTTCACATATGTTCACCCAAAATATGGTGGAATATATACTCGTGACGATTTGTATAAAGGATATGTCCGAAACCAAAAAAATGGAGGTTATGATGGAAAAATCAAAGAGATTAAAATACTAAACGAAATTATCGGACTGAATGCTGTTGTTGTTCAAAAAGTGTTCGTGAAAAAAAAAGATGGTAAAACCGAAGATGGAGAACCTCAAATGACACTTTTTGAATTTAAAAACGGTAAAATAGCTCGAATCTTTGAATATTGGTAATAACATAAAAAAAGTGATTTGAGATACCTTCTTAAAATAGTAACAATATCCTGCCTGCTAACTGCAGTATCATGTAATGAGCCTAAAACGATTACAGAGAAACAGAGCATTGAAGTTGCTGATGACGTCAAGCAAACATTGAACAGTTACTTTGACGACATTCGAGAATCAGGACTTACAGCCGAATTTAAATACCTCGATAATTCTAAGGCGTTTTTCTGGACACCTCCAGGATATACATCATCCATTTCATACGATTCTGTGGTCACAATACTCAAACAAAGTGCTCCACGTTATCAATCTATTGACAACCAATGGGACGTATTAAAAATCAACCCTTTAACTAAAGAGTTTGCAACATATACAGGTAAATTAAGTTCTATAGTGATAGACACATCAGGACAAGTTTTTAAAGTCAAACTTGTTGAAACTGGCGTTGTAGTAAAGCGACACGATGGATGGAAACTGCTATGCGGACAAACTTCAACAATTTCAGACTAGTTAATTTATGGTAAATTTTCATCTGGTTTCTTCCCTTTTAGTATCTTAGACCTACCCTATCCAGCTAATCATTAATAAACGTGTTATAAGTAATTGCATGAAAACTTTAATCGAAACAGAAAGGTTATTATTAAGAGAAATCACCCTTGATGACAAAGAGGCATTATTTAAATTACATTCTAATCCTGAGGTACAGAAATATACTGGAGAACCTGTAGTGAAATCTATAGAAGCAATGACAAAGGCTATAGAAAAAAGAATTATTAATTATAAAAAATATGGATTTGGTAGATGGGCGACTATATTAAAAAATGGAAATCAATTTGTCGGTTGGTCAGGATTGGCATATCTCCCAGAATTTGATGAAATTGATCTTGGTTATAGGTTCTTACCTGAATATTGGGGATTAGGCATTGCAACCGAAGCTTCACATGCAATTTTAAATTATGGATTTGATAGACTCAAATTAAAAAAGATAATTGCCATTGCAGAAAAAGAAAACAAAGCGTCTATCAGAGTGATGGAAAAAGTTGGAATGAAATTCGATAAATTTGCGCCATATGAACCCGAAAGCGAAGACGCTATTTGGTATTGGTGTGACAAAAATCTTATAAATGCAAATGCCAAATATAGATAACGACATATATATATTTAGAACATTAAGTGTCGTAATTGGCGTTATCTGTTTGATTGCTGGCATAGTTTCAATCGCGCTCGATTATAGAAATTTTGGCAGTCTTCTATTATTAGGTGCCGTTTTATCTTTTTTTTGGTTCTATATGCTAAATGGCACATACAAAACATATAAAAAGGTGTATTTAGAATATTTACCTGCCAATAAAGTTTCAGAAATGTTGCATTTTGGTTCATTTAAATTCACAGACGAAAGCCTAATATATGAAAGCAAAAGAAACCATCAAGACATAAATTGGACAGATATATTGAATTATAAAGTGGTCAATTCAATCCATATTGTTATGTTTAGGAAAAATAAAGACGAACACAATTTGATAATAAGTGAAACCCAAATGGATGCATCTGATTTTCAAAAAGTACTTGGGTTTTTAAAAGAAAAAGTAAAAAAAAGACCTTACGATAGCGTATTTAATTAATTACTTTGGCATACTCTGAAGTTCATCTTGATGTCCTTCTGGTTTAGAATAATCTGTAACTTTATGTATACTAACACTACTAACCTTAGACAAACACATCCCATTATATCTTAGAAAAGCAATATGGAAATAGGAACGAAATTAATAAAAATGAGCTTGAAATTCCGAATACTATTCGCCGTCGGAACTGCAATTCTTTATTCCATTTTACTGTGGACATTTGATTATTTTTCAGATGAAGACATTTACACTAGTAATAGTATCATTTTTCAAGGCGTAGTATTCGGGATTATTTTTGGAATCGGTTTTCCTTACATTAATGAAAAACTTGCTGGAAGATTCTCGAATACAATGGGAGCTGCAATAAAACCAGAATTAGAACCCGACGAAATTATTGAAATTGAAGGTCCTGCAAATGTATTTCGAGGGATAGGTGGTGTTGGTGGAAAACTATTTCTGACCAATAAAAAAATGATATTTAAGTCGCATAAATTGAATATCCGAAAAGAACAAACGACTATTGCATATCAGAATATCAAAACAATCATTAAAGGAAAAACCGCTAAAATTATTGACAACAAAATCAAAATTGTAACACTTGATAACAAGGTCTTTAATTTTGTTGTTAATGAAAGAGACTTATGGTTTGAGAGCATAGCAGAATCAATTAAAAAACACGCCTCACAATAGCACTTTTGATATATATAAGTAAATTTTAATCTTATAGCGATTATATTATTACTATGTATTACAAACAGTATTGATCGCTTAAAAGTTGAAAGGAATACATTAAAAACCCCTGAATAGAACACAATCCAAACAGCAACGTGTTCAGTTAATTAATAGTCCTTAGAGTGTTAAAAATCACGTGCTAAACGTCTATTTTTATTATATTTCTTTTTAAACTTAATAATCATGTCGAAATCACATCTTTTTATTTTGTCGAATGTGTTGTTTCTTTTCTTCATATCCGATTTTTGTGTGGCCCAAGATGAATTTCAACTTGTAAATATTGTCAAGCAAAAAGGACCTGTAGCTTATCGCGATCCTATTGGTGCTGTATCACCAGATGGTAAATTAGTTGCCTTTTCTGATTCAAGGCGATTAGAAATTCAATCTATTACTGGAGGCATATCAACTAAACTCGCTAATAACGGATCTATTATTCGCTATTTTACGTGGACACCTAATGGCAATCTCATTACCTACGAATTAGGAGGACCACGCAAGACATGGTATACATACAACATTCAAGCAAATACTAGTAAACCGTTATGGCCAGATAAAGAGGCATTTATTGTAATAAAGCCAGATGGTACAAAAACCGAGATTTCTCGGCATAACCTGCGAGAGCTTACTTGGTCTTTAGACGGAAAACACATTGCTGGTAGTGCTAATCTAAATGGAAGAACCGCTGTCATTGAATTTGAAGCAGGTGGTAACAATCCAAAAGTGGTTTCAGATTTTGAACACGTAACATCCTTACAATGGAATCCGAACTTATCTTGTTGGGCCGGAATTGTAATTAAAGATGATGAGCGCTATATTCAGCTTGATCTTGGAAACCCAAAAGCTCAAAAAATAAGTGGAAACATTTATGGTAAAATTGCATTTACAAACGATGGTAAGTCCATGTATTATGCCTCAGGAAATGACAATAAAATTTTAGAATTATGGAAACAAAATCTAGAAACCAATCAAAAACAGCAACTTACAAACTTTTCTAAGGACACTTATGCTCCAAGCATCAGTAAAGACGGCAAAGTGTTATTCAAATTAAAAGATTATCGCATATCCATTGCAACTGTTTCTGGTCAAGGCGGTCCATCTACCACACTCACAGGGTTTCAATCTGAAATTCCTTACTGGCATCCCGATGGAAAAAGAGTGGCTTTTACCTATGGCAACTGGAGGACTGTAATGGACGATGCCAAGTACCCAGATATTGATCAAAATCTAGGTTGGGCTTATGTGAACAGAGAAAGTCCGGCTAAACAACCCGATACCATCATAAGAGCTTCCTATTCAGAAGATCAAGGCATGTGCTGGTCCCCGAACCTCAAATGGATTGCATTTCACACACACGCAGATAAAACTGATGACCTTTGGATTATGCCTGTATCTGGAGATAAAATGGAGCAACCGCTAACTAAAGGTGGATATGAAACGGGTTGGCCAAGATGGTCAAAAGATGGTAAGTGGATTGTTTCAACAACAGGCACAAAACAGGGCGAAAAAATGGGTTTAATCATTGTTGGTATAGACCAGGATAAAGGTGAAGTTACCTCACCGCAAAAATTAATTTCCCCAATTGGTTTAGAAAATGGCAGTTTTACAGACGTTCAATGGACCTCTGATAGTAAAAGTCTAGTTGTAGAATATGTGGTGGATGACAATCGAAAAGAAATATGGTGCATCCCAATAGATGGCGGGAAAGGTAAATTAATCTATTCATTTAACAGTGATCAACTATATTCTGGAATTGGCCTATCATCCAACGACCAATGGATAGCTTATATTGCACCTGATGACCAAGGATATTATCAATTATACAAAGTGTCTTTTAATGGTAAACAATTGAAACAACTTACCTTTGACCCAACAGACAAAGCACATCCTGTCTTTTCCCCAGTTGAGGATAAAATAGCCTTTTCAGTCTTTAGCTATAAGGTCATATTTTGGCAGTTGGATAATTAAGTCTGAAATAGTAAAACAACCAAATCTCGCTAGTCTTTATAAAATGAATCAAAAAGAAGATCATAAAATATTACTCGTTCTAGACATTGACGAAACTTTAGTTCATGCAACTCCAAAGGAATTAAATAGAAAAGCAGATTTTAAAGTATTTGACTATTATGTTTATCGCAGACCATATTTAGATCATTTTTTAGATCAAATTAAGGATGACTTTTTAATAGCTGTATGGTCATCTGCATCTGATGATTATGTTGAAGAAGTTGTTGACATTATTTTTCCTGCAGAACTAAAATTAGAGTTTGTTTGGGGAAGAAGCAGATGTAAGCCTAAACGGTTTTTAAATACAGATGATTTTGGCAACTATGAAAGTAGATATATGGATCATTATAATTTTATTAAACCATTAAAAAAGCTCAAGAGAAGAGGGTTTAGCCTCGATAGGATGCTTATTATTGATGATACACCTCATAAATCAAGTGATAATTTTGGGAATGCAATTTATCCAAAAGAGTATGTAGGCGATCTCAACGATGACGAATTGAAAGCGCTATCTCAATACTTGAAAACGCTAAAAGACAAAACACATGTTAGAAACATTGAAAAAAGAGGATGGAGAAAAACTTGAAGTAAAATGAGGCTAATAGCTTATCAAACATTTTGACAAATCATCATCATTTTTCAACAATTCAGGCTTTGATAATTCTTAATAATCTAAAAAAGGTAGAATTTTAAAAATATTAATCAATCAAAACTATAATGAAATCAAAAACCATTTGTTTACTTGGACTAATCTTTTTTGTCATAAGCTACATCTACTTTGCTCAAGGTTCTTTGAGCGCCCAGAAGCATATCGACTTAGCCCATTGGTTTAACCTAATAGGAGCAGTATTATTGTTTTTTTTCAATTTCGTATTTCCTAAAAACAGACTTAATTCTGTTGCGTCTATTTTAACTGGACTAGGAGTAATAGCTCATATCGGACTTTGCACTATTGATTTTATGATGTGGAGTTTCGGAAATGACGATATGGGAAGAAATGCATTAAGCGAACAAATAAGTAATACACCTTCGATTTTATATCCTTTTGTGATAATTGGACCATCATTACTTTTCGTCGGTTTAGCCCTACACGCTTTAAATTTTATCAAAACCAATACAATAAGCTCTCTTATGGTTATAATAGGTGGACCATTTGTTGGACTCTCTTATTTTATCTGGAATAATGGGATTTTAATGTTAATTAGTTGTGTCGTATTCGCATCTGGACTAGCACTACTTCTTTATAGAAAAGAAGAATTAACAACACACAATTAGCCATAAACGAAACCACAGCTATTCATTACAAAATGTATTCTGAAATAAAAAAATTTAAACAATTGATAAAAGTGTTTGTAATCTAAATTCTAAGAAAACTCTGTTCATTACAGTTGTCTTCTTGCCCTTTTATTTCTACTGCTCCTGAAGTTCTTCCCATTTCTGGTAAAATAGGTCGTAAAACCCCAAACTACACTTATAACTATAATTAAAATAATTATCTGATAATATTCTTCTGATAAACTCATATCTAAATATACGAAAATCTTTAAACTTGTATCTAAACGAAAACCATTGGTTCCTTAGCTGTCCATAAATAAACATCATTTCCTCTGGCTCGTTTTCTTTTATTAACTTAGTCCCTAGTCTACAGAACTATTCATAAATGGATATGTTCACACTAACTAGATAGGATTAAAAATGAAAGTAACTGCTGAACATAACGAACGTATTGCAAACTTGGTCTTTGGCTCAATTTATCCACATTATGTGACTAAAGTGGAGAACAAAGGACGAACCAAGGAAGAACTAAATCAAGTCATAGAATGGTTAACTGGTTTTGATAACCATCAATTACAAGAATTAATTGACAGTAAGGTAAACTTTAAAACATTTTTTGATAAGGCAAGCATACATCCAAATGCTCACCTTATTAAAGGAGTGATCTGTGGTTATAGAATTGAAGACATTGACAATGTACTAACACGACAGATTAGATATATGGACAAGTTGGTTGATGAACTAGCAAAAGGTCACAAAATGGAAAAAATTTTGCGAGAAGAAAAGAAATAAAACTTCCATAACAGCTATATTTTAACTGCATAAATTAGTGCAAAGGTTTAAGGTAATTTTTATAAGTTTTTAACCTCATCCATCGTTTTCTTGAATCTATTTACCAATTCGTAAATTTCTTCTTCGTTATACGATGCAAAACCAATTCTAATATAATTATGCTTTAGTTTAGCGCTATCATAGCGTTTCCAGTTACCAATGTCTAAGTGGTAGGTCTTAGCAACTTCAGAAACAGTTGCCCAAGAATAATTCGAATTCAACTTTGCCCAAACAGCCATTCCTCCCTTTGGAATTTCGAAATGGAAAAAAGCACCTAATTCTTCATTAAAAAGTTTACAAAACAAATCGCGACGTAGCTTATAGATTTTCATCACTTTTCGAATATGTCGATCTAAATCTCCAGATTTTATAAAATCTGCAAATGTCAATTCTAACAAGGCATCACCTTGCCTATCAACAAAGCCTCTTAGTTTAGCAGCTTCATCTACAAATGCTTTTGAAGCAATTAGATAACCAATTCTATATACTGGAGCAACCGCCTTACAAACCGAGCCAATATAAATAACATTTCCATTGACATCATGACTGGCTAAAGGTAAAATTGGAGCGTGATTATAATTAAAATCGTAATCATAATCATCTTCAATAATCGCAAAATTGTATTGCTTTGCTAGATTTAAAAGGTGGATTCTTCTTTTTGCTGAAAGCGTTACTGTAGTAGGATGATGATGATGCGTTGTTACATATACGGCTTTAATTTGTTTTCGTTTACACAGCCTTTCAATCTCATCGGTTATGATACCATTCTCATCAACCGTTACGCGTTCTATTGTCGCTTTCTGATATAGAAAAGTGGAATCTGCCGATTCGTAATTAGTAGTTCCTACAACTATAATATCTGCTTTTTTAAGCACCAATTGTGAGGTCAGCCAGATACCCATTTGACTCCCGCGCGTAATCAGTACATTCTCTTTGGTTATATGTAAACCTCGTGTAGCGTTCAAATAATCAACCAATACATCACGTAAAGAGTCATTACCATAAGTAGAACCATATGACAAATGCTCGAAAATCCTTTTTTTGGTACAAACTCTTCTGTATGTTCTGGCTATGTCATCAATTGGTGTCAATCTTCCATCAGAAATTCCATCATTCAAATACATAAAATCAGCATCGCTTTTTGAAGGCTTTTCAGGCAAATTCGCATGGTTATAAAAAGAAAAACCAGCAGTTGTCTTGACACCAAAAACCTCAGCGTCATCTAACTTTTGCTGATGTAATATTGGCAGACTACCAAGTACAAATGTTCCTTTCTTGGGAATACTTTCAACCCATCCTTGTAATAACAACTCCTCATAACACGCTACAACCGTTTTTCTATGCACATTTAATAGTTCTGCTAAAGTCCTACTCCCCGGAAGTTTAGTATTAGGGGCTAAGGTTTGATCTTTAATATATTGAATAATTTGATTTGCCAATTGTAGATACAAGGCCTGATTACACGTTCTATCAAATTGAATACTCGTTTTATATGGAAACACCTGGACTATTAATTATATTAATTCTGGATCATCAATGTAGTCCATAAATATAATATTTTTGAATTATAAAAGCATAAAAGCCTTAATTAAAATGACAAAACTAGATTTAAAATCAGCAGAATTCGATAACTACTATCTAAGATATATTGACAAATTATCTCATAAAACTGAACTAAAAAAAGGCTTTTCAACAGGTAAAGACACCTTAATTGATTTTTTTAAATCAATTCCAAATGAAAAGCTCATGTATCGCTATCAAGCCGAAAAATGGAGTATAAAAGAAATTTTGCAACACATCATAGATACCGAACGAATTTTCATGTATCGCTGCTTTAGAATTGCTAGACAAGATACGACACCTTTAGCCGGATTTGATCAGAACGTATATATGAAACCATCTGAGGCCAACCTCAAATCAATAGAACATTTATTGAACGAATTTGAAATCAATAGAAATCATTCCATATCATTATTAAATAGTTTATCTAATGAAAACTTATCCTTTATAGGAAATTCTAACGGAGGAGCTATGTCTGCACGCGCAGCAGCTTTTACAATTTTAGGTCACGATATTTGGCATATGGAAGTCATAAAAAACAAATATTTATAACATGTTAGACCTTAGACCCAATTGTGAGCATTGTGATAAAGACCTGCCCTATACATCTACCGAGGCAATGATTTGTTCCTATGAATGCACGTATTGTAAAACATGCGCGCTCGAAATTTTCGAGAATGTATGCCCTAGCTGTTCTGGGAATTTTGTTGAGCGTCCAATTAGACCTAAAAAAGAAATAGAAAGGAACCCAGCTTCAAGCAAACGCATATTTAAACCAAAAGATGTACAAAAGACCAAATTAAATTCAGATAGATATAAAACTATTCCTCCAGAAAAAAGATAACATATGAGTCCAGTTTTAATTGATAGTATTGGTTATGGAGCGCTAATCATCAATTTGTATTCGATGTCTACAAAAGGGGAATATAAATTAAGATTAATCTCACTAATTGCTAATGTATTTTACATTCTTTATGGTGTACTGATTAGTGCAGCTCCAGTAATTGTTGGATGCGCTATTGCCGTACTTCTGCATGCATATCATTTAAAAAGATTACAAACAAAAAAAGCGTGAAATGATAAAAATAAAAAAAGCTATAGAATCAAATACAGACGTTTTAGCTCTTTTAGGTCGGCTTACTTACGTTGAATCTCATGGTCGCTTTATTGATGACAAGAATGACCTACTTCAATATATTAACGAAGCGTTTTCTGTATCTAAAACAAAGGAAGATATAAACAACCCTAAAATCATATTCTACATTATTTATGTTAATGATCTGCCTGCTGGTTATGCCAAATTAATAGTAAATGCTTACCACAAAGATGTGGTTTCTCAAAACAATTGTCGACTAGATCGTATCTACATCTTAAATGAATTTATACCATTAAAGATTGGGCAACAGCTACTAACTTATGTTGAAAAGCAGGCCAAAGAACTGCAATTAGATATGATATGGCTTTCGGTCTACGTAAAAAACCATAGAGCCATTAGATTCTATGAGAAAAATGAATTTAAAAACGTAGGAGAATTAAACTTCCTAGTTAATGGAAAACCATATGACAATATCGTATTCTCAAAACACATATAACAATGACAGACTATTCAAAATCAAAATTAAATAGAATAAAACGCGGACAAATACGAGCGTCCTATGATGTTGAAAAAATCAATACTATTTTGGATGCGGGTTTTATTGGTTACGTAAGTTATGTTTATGAAGGTAGAGCCATAACGTTACCTATGGCTTACGGCAGAAAAGACAACAAAATATATTTACATGGCTCACAAGCAAATAGGATGTTGCTCCATTTATTAGAATCCAAAAAAATGAGCATGACTGTCATGCATTTAGATGCATTAGTTTTAGCGCGTTCAGGCTTGCATCACTCTGTTAACTATCGCAGTGCAACGTTATTTGGCACAATTAAAAACATTAATGATCCGAAAGAAAAGGAACTAGCTCTTCATTGTTTTATGGAACATATGATGGAAGGGCGTTGGGATGGTATTAGACCCATGCATCAAGAAGAACTAGATAGAACATTAGTAGTGGAAATGACTATTGAAACCGCTTCAGCTAAAATTAGAGATGTTGGCGTTGGAGACGAACCCGAAGATTATAATTTAGATGTTTGGGCCGGATTAATTCCTATAAAGCAAGTAGCCGAATACCCTGTCCCTGATGAAGGTTTACCTCAAAAAATGAAAATCCCTAAACACATTTTAGATTATTATCATCAAAACAAATAGAACCTTATAATCTATTTTCTATTCGGTTTGTATTTCCTATTTTAGTTGCCTAAACACGACGGCATTACGTAAACCTGTAGTAGCCCCTTTTTAAGCCTCCTAAATGGAAAAGAATTATTGCCCAACATGTAGCATCGAAATTGAAGGAAACTATTGCTCAGAATGCGGAACTAAAGGACTTAACAACAATAAAACAGAAGCGCTATCTATTCCTAATTGGCGTACAGAAAAAGACTTCGACTTGTTAATCAAAAACCCGAAAGTTCATAGTTTTATCTCTCATTTTCTAGAAAATTCTAAACGCTCTATTTCTGCAGAAGTATTTTTAGAACGTGCAGACTTACTCATTGCTCCGCTAACAAGCTTATCGGTAAAAAGAACCGCAGATATTATAATTCCTATCTATAAAAATCTTGGTGTAAAAACGGGGAGGTCTAGCACAGCACATTTCGACATAATCATTCAAGAACTCTTTATAAAAATCTTGTGTTCACTAGCGAAAAACAACTACCCTTTAGTTAGTGTTGAACAAGCAGATAACGGTGTTGTAATGCTTGCAGAAATTCCATCCGACTTTAAAACTTTCGGAGGAGATATTATTATCTCATTACAAGAACATGACGATAACATAAAAATGGACGTCGATGCAAAAATTAAAGGCCAGCTTATTGATTGGGGAAAAAGTAAAAGCGTTATCAAAAACATTTATAAGGATATCGAAGAGATAGAATTGAATTTAGATTAAACTGTTTGTTCTTTTTATGCCCTAAATTACATACATATATTACTCTACTTCGTTTTCTTTTGCTAACTTAGTTCCAAACCAGGACAACACATTTACTGCCATCTAAGACAACAAACTAATGACATTTTACGAAAAAGAACTTGATAGAATTCGTGATGTAGTCTATTCAAATGAAGGACAAATTAACACTGTAATTGGGATTCGAAACTACATCGAAAACAATTATGATGTCGACTTAAATTTGGATGTGTTGTCTCATATGCAGTATGTTTCTAAGTATCATTTGCTACGCTTGTTTAAAAAATATTATGGACAAACGCCAAGACAATACTTAATAGACAAACGAATTGAAAAAGCCAAGGAACATCTCGTAAATGATATGTCGGTAACTGAAACCTGTTTCGCTGTCGGTTTTGAAAGTCTAGGTTCATTCAGTACTTTATTTAAGAGAAAAATAGGAAAATCACCTGCCAAATTTCAAAAAGAGCAACTTTCGAGAAGTAAAATAGATAGGGAGTTCTGAACTTTGACTAACAATAAAATAGAATCAAGATGAAAGTAACACTAATTAGTATTCCAGTTCGTGACCAAGAAAAAGCATTACAATTTTATACAGAAAAGCTGGGCTTCTTAAAAAAGAAAGATCTGCCATTAGGTGGAGGCAATAGATGGCTAACCTTAGTTTCAAAAGATTGGCAGGATGGTCCAGAATTATTACTAGAACCTGCTCCGCTTCATTTTGAACCGTCTAAAGTCTTTCAAGATGCATTGATGGAAGCAGGATATCCATGGACTCAATTTGATGTAGACGATGTGCAATCTGAATATGACCGACTTATAAATCTTGATGTTGAATTTAGTGTAAAACCAACTGAGATGGGCACTGTAAAGGTTGCTGTTTTCAATGACACCTGCGGAAATAATATTCAATTAGTAGAAGAATTATAAAACCTTATTCCCAAAACTTAACGTATAAGTCAATCATTTCCATCCCAGCCTAACAGCAACGGAACGATATTTGATAAATGTTATAGAACTAACATTATGAAAAAACTTGTACTTCTCTTTATCTTTACTTTTGGCGTTAAATCGGCTTTTGCAGATTGCTCTAGCAGTGGAATGTACTTCTTTCCTGAGCAAAAGAACATTAGTTTAAATCCTATGTTTATCATAGAAGGCTATTATTTTAGTCAAAAAACAGTTAATAGCTTTAAAGAGCGCAGTGTTTATTTGGAGAGTGAAAATGGAGAATTAATTGAGTTAAACCTTCAAGACATATTAAAAGGTCAAATGCATTTAACCCAGGCTATCTTTTGCACATCAAGCCCTCTAAAGCCAAACACCACTTATGTCCTCAAATATGCTAATCAAACAAATGCTGAATTAGCAGAAATGGTAAGGTATAATAGAGAAAAAAAGAAAAGAGAAAAAATTTATTGGACAACGTCAGATAAAGAATCACTGGCCGAGCTAAACTCGGATTTAACGGTAGAATTTAAAAAAACAGAAACAGTGTTTTATGGCTGCGGACCAGCATCTTATGCTATTTTCAATGTAAAGTATATACCAGATGACGAATTATGGTTTAAAACAGAAGTTGTTGAACTTTCCTCCAACAAAAAAACAACCTATTACTTACGCATGTGGAATGAAAAACTAAGTGTTGGACATGGCATGTGCTCTGGAGCCTTTACCTTTAATAAAAATGGAAAATATAAGGTTAGGTTTATCCCAATGACCATAGATGGAAAAGCATTAAGCCCAACCCGCTGGAAAACTTTTGATAGCCCTTGAATATCCAAAAACGCCCTTTCGGATATTAAAATATTATAAGCTCTAACTTGTATCATTATAACGTCATCGGAAAATTCGTGTCAGATTTTCAGAAGGTTCGTTTTCTTTTGATAACTTCGTTACTACCTATCAACACATAGTTCAAATGAAAATACACACAATACTTATACTACTAACTTTAATGTCAACTCATATGTTTTCTCAAAACTTAAAGACGTCAGAATCTGTATTAGTTAACGGAAAACATATATACTATGAAAGCTATGGACAAGGAGAACCTTTGTTTCTTTTACATGGTTATTCACTGTCTTCAAAAGCATGGTTACCTTACGTTGAAAATTTTGATTCATCATACAAAGTTTATCTAATTGATTTAACTGGACATGGTAAATCGGATGCTTTTAAAGAAAACCTATCTATAAAATCGGTAGCAGAAGATCTTAATGCTTTAATTCAATATTTGAAATTGGATAAGATTAAAGCCATAGGTTTTAGTTTTGGTGGTGACGTCCTGTATCAACTTGCTTTACTAAACCCTTCTTTAATAACCTCTATGATAACAATTGGCGCTGTTGGGACTTGGACTGTGAACGATTTTCCTGAATACCAAAATGCTTTTACTTTTGAAAATAAAGAAGACTTTCCGTGGTTATCAGATTATCATGGCTCTGATGACAAAATAAAGGCAATTATGAAGCAGTTTAATAATTATACGGTTGCATTAACCAATGAAGAATTAAAAAGCATAAAGCCCGAAGTTCTAATTATGATGGGTGATGATGATGAAGGTATGGATTTAGAAGAAGTTGCTCGAGTAAGAAAAAATCTGCCTTTATCTGATCTTTGGATATTACCAAATGTATCTCATGGAGCTCATGAAGGTGAAACTAAAGATGAATTCATTTTGAAGTCAAAAACCTTTCTCTCTAAACATTAAAACGCATGAAAATAAAAATTTTAGCACTCGTACTAGTTCTTATATGCGGAAATGTTTTTTCTCAAGAAAATGAGGTAGAGATAATGATTAACCTACTTGAAAACGAAAAAATAAGCGACATTAACATTGATGAAGACGCATTTATCAATTCGATTTCAAAAATTACAGATTACTGTAAATCGAGCTTTAATGACCTCCCAAAAACTCAAAAAATTGGAATCTTAATAATTGCCCATAAAAAAGGAAAGCCAACCTATGAAATCTATTCAAACCCAAAAATAGATAACACTTTAAAGGATCAAACTTTAAAAGACTTAAGTAAACTAAAAATAGACAATACTAAACTCGTCGATTTTCCTATTTTCATTTCTATAAATAGTACTAACAATAGAGAAATAACCGACTTCAAAGCATTTACAAATCCAGTTAAATTAAAATTAGATGCATATAAAAAAGCAGATTTAAAAACGAAATTAAAACTAAACAAAGCCTATGCTATTAATGAAGCGCTTCCAATATTAAGTGCTTATCAAGTTATTGTAAATGACAAATTCGTTGGGGTTAAAACATTTGGAAACCTCATACAGAATGCTAATTTTAATAAGACATATGACACTCAAAAAGCAACAAGTTTAAACACTAATTATTGGAGAGCTACTCTAGAAATGGATAGAGGAAATCAGCTCATTCCAATTACTAAAATCTATGCATTAGTAGCACAAGGTGAATTTGATCATGCAAAAAAATATATCGAAATTCTTCGTCCATTTTCAAATCCACAAACAATTTCAAATGATTACTTAGAAACCATTAATTACAGATTAAATTTGTTTTATCAAGATCTAGAAAAAGAAATACTTAAAGGAATTTCAGAACACAATAAAGGCAACTATAAAGTAGCAATAAACATCTATAATGCTATTCTTGACATTTACCCAAACTCTGCTTGGGCACTTTATGAGAAATATTATTCTGAAAACGCACTAAAACTAAAAGAAGATAAGATATCACCAGAAGACAAAAAAGATTGGGATATTGCCAAGGTTGAAATTTATAAACATAACCCGTTATATCATATGGATGTAAGAGCAAAGACAGGAAAAGACGCCTATCTTTTATTTAGACGTCAAGAAATTGGTGGTTTATTCAAAAATGAAAATGAAAAATTAAGCGATGTCTTCAAATATGCAGAAATAGCATCCGATTTAGGGATTTATGATTTTGCAGCGCAGTTATTTTGGCTAACAGCAACGTTTGATAAAGATAATTCTCAAAAGTCAATTCATAACTTTCTGTATTGTTTAGACAAGCTAGGAGACACTCAAATAAAATCAAATTTCAAAGGTGACTTTGAAAGCATATTTAAGGCTATCGAAAAAGAGAAACAAACTAAAATGGAAGATAGTGCGATATTTAAATCAATGAAAAACTAGCGACACTACTAAGAATAATGTATACCGTTATTAATTCTTAAAAACAGGTGTAAAATTAGGCACAACCCCAAAACTTCGTTCTTTTTTCCTAACTTAGTTCACAAGTCAGAGTAAGCATTTCACACTTATTTATTGCGAGTTATGACATTTGAAAAACATATGATATGAAGATTCATTTATATATCCTAATCCTTGGCCTAGTTATATTTGGATGCAATACGCCACAAACGAAAACGTCTAATGAAGACACCGCCAAGTTAGAATCTTTTATCACACAGTATTACTCGGTAATGTCTGAACGAGATTGGAATACATACCGTCAATTTTTTGCAGATAAAGCAATACTAACAACAATTTGGCATGGCCCAAATGACCCAAAACCAACACTATTCTCTAATTCAATTACAGAATTTTTAGCTCAAACAAAAAACGGTCCCGATAATCAACCCATTTTTGAAGAAAAACCTTTAACAATAACTACCGACATAAAAAATGATTTAGCAAGTGTATGGGTAAAGTATACAGCAAAGTTCGGAACAGAAAGTAACTTAATGCAATGGCAAGGTTACGACGTATTCAGTCTTATCAAATTTGAAAATAAATGGCACATAACCTCTATCACGTATTTATCAATCGAATCAGAATAATGATGACATATAAAACCTATCCTACAATTCAAACGAGCGATTGTAAATGTCATAAACCTCCACTTTTATTCTCAGATTATAAATCACGTTTGGTTGGTATCGATACTACTAATGGTAGGTATGGAGAGGTTACCATTGAAAAATGCGTGCATTGCAAGTCGCGATGGTTACACTATTTGGTAGAATATGAATCCTTCTCAAGATCTGGCAGATGGTATAGAGGCTTAATTTCAAAAAAAACGATTAAAACAATTACACCCGAAAATGCAGTAGATGTACTAAAATCCTTAGAATGGTATCTTTATGGAGGTAGCTACTTTAGTTCTACTGGCCAAAAAGGACAAGGACATGTTAACGTAGACAGGTGAATCTAAAATGATAAAAACAGTCGCTGCATATAGGAGTAAGTTTATACTTTGGGTACTTATAATAAGTTGTTACTCTTGCACATCGAATCCAAAACAAATTGGCATTCAACCTTATGGAGAGCCTGATAAAGCAATCATTAACTCGGTTACTAAAATCTTAAAAGAAACCTACAATGCTAATGTCATAGTGCTAGATAAAAAAGCACTCCCAAAACAGGCATTTGTCAATATTAAAAGCCCTCGATATCGTGCCGATTCTCTTCTCAAAGACTTACTAAGGCATCGTCCAGATTCTATTGATTTCATACTAGGAATCACGTCAAAAGACATTTCTACAACCAAAAGAGATGTCAACGGAAACATTAAGCAACCCGAAGCAAAATATGGAGACTGGGGAATTTTCGGATTAGGATATAAACCAGGTAAAAGCTGTGTCATTTCTAATTTCAGATTAAAAAATACAACACCCAAAACGTATATAAATCGAATTCAAAAAATTGCTGTCCATGAAATTGGACATAATCTAGAGCTTCCCCACTGTGATACAGACAAATGCGTCATGCAAGATGCAGTAGAAACCATTAAAACTGTAGACTTGGCTGGTTTTGAATTATGCAAAAGCTGCTTGCACAAGATAAACTAATCGGTTCTTAAACATCTTTGTGCTGCGACGTTACCCCTTTGGTTAACTTTTATAAGACTTTACCTTTCTTTCTTTCATTTTGCTACTTTTAATTATAACCATATGAATACACACTCAGTAGACCTGAAACTTATAAACCTTTTTTAATGAAAGAATCAGTACTAAAACTTCAAACATTTATGTCATCAATATCTAAAATGCTCATCGTTTTTTGTCTTTTCTTCTGGAGTAATATAAGTAGCTCTCAATCAAGAAATGCATCATACTCTAAAGATGGGAGCACCATAGTTTATGTGTCAAACGTAGATGGTATCAACCAAATTTTCACGATGAACACTAATGGCTCCAATAAGAAACAACTCACCTATCTTCAACATAGTTGTTATTACCCTTTCTTTTCACCAGATGCCTCCAAAATTGTATTTATGTCTTTAGCAGGAGAACACACTATTATTTGCCTTATTGATAAAGATGGTAGCAACTATAAAGCCCTAAGTACTGAAAAAGATATGACTTCAGATCCTAATTGGTCTCCAGATGGCAGCCAGCTCATTTTTAGCTCAGCAAAAGGAGGCAATAACAATATCTATGTAATGGATGTAACTGGAAAAAATTGGAAACAACTCACCCATCACGAGGCTTCAGATCAAACCCCTTCAATTTCTCCCGATGGTAAACATATTGTTTTTGTATCTAATAGAGATGGGAATAACGAGTTATATATCATGAATAGTGATGGCACTAATGTAAAACGCCTAACAACCGACCCACGGTCAGACCGTGTTCCGAGATGGTCACCCGATAGCGAAAAAATTATTTGGTACTCAAGAGAACCATCAAAAGTTGCAGGTTCTGCAAAAAAATCGTGGTCAGGAGCAGAAATTTACGAAATTCAAAAAAACGGTTCTAATCGAAAACAAATTACACATAATAGCTATAGAGACCAAGGTCCTAATTATGTACCAGGTAAAAATCGCGTTATCTTTACTTCAAAAAGAACAGGGACATATCAGCTGTTTGATTTCAATCTTGAAACATCAGAGGTGACACAACTTACCAACAAAAACGAATAGCCTACGACAACAATACTTGTAATTTCCTTTCGTTCTTTCTTTTGTTACTTCATTTTAAACGATGTAATTTTACAAACACATGTAACAAGATAAAACTAAGCATGAATCCGCTAAATTTGTTTAACACATGGTATCAGGAAGAACTTAATAAAAGTACAGTTCCTCTACCTTCCGCTTGCTGTCTAAGCTCCATTGGATCGGACGGCTATCCTAATTCCAGATTTGTATCACTTAAAGAGGTTATAGACCAAAAATTTGTGATTACTGGACCAATTAAGTCTAGAAAAGGGGTAGAATTATTGGCAAACCCAAAAGCAGCGCTCACATTTTGGTGGACAGCTACTGAACGTCAAGTGAGAGTTCAAGGTGATGCCATTCAAATTGAAAATGACCTTGCCAAGACTTATTTTAGTAAAAGATCCAAAGGCGCACAAATAGTAAGTCACATCTCTAATCAAGGTGAACAAACCAATGACTTTTCGGAATTGGTGAGCACATTTGAAAAAGAAAAAATAAATACTGTCAATTCTATCATAGATAAACCAAAACATTGGTCTGGTTTTTATATTGTTCCTAAACGAATTGAACTTATGACGTTCAAAAAAAACAGATTACACTATCGCGAATTATATGTTAAAACCAACAACAAGTGGTCTAAATTTATTTTACAACCCTAATGCATACCAGGGTATTGCCTTTTATTAACTTAATATATCAAAAACCCTAACCACAATAGCTATTCGACACAGTAACGTTTTAACAAATTTTTAATCCAATTTTCTTCGGAAACAGGTATTAAGAAATAGATATTTTTCGATACATTTGCCTGTGAAAATCAAGACTACTAACTGATAATTACTCTAATATGAAAAACACAGCTTTAACCGCAACTCACGAAGCCCTAGGTGCAAAAATGGTACCTTTTGCAGGATACAATATGCCTGTACAATATGATGGTGTTAATGTAGAACACGAAGCCGTAAGGACTGGAGTTGGTGTATTTGATGTGTCTCACATGGGAGAATTCCTTATTGAAGGACCTCATGCTTTAGACTTAATTCAGAAAGTATGTAGTAATGACGCCTCTAAATTAACAATTGGAAAAGCACAATACAGCTGTCTACCAAATGATGATGGTGGTATTGTAGATGATTTAATTGTCTACAGAGTAAAGGATGAAACTTACCTTTTAGTCGTTAATGCTAGTAATATTGAAAAAGATTGGAACTGGATTTCTTCAAAAAATGACATTGGTGCTGAAATGCGTGATTTAAGTGAGTCTTACTCCTTACTTGCTATTCAAGGTCCAAAGGCAGTAGAAGCCATGCAGAGCTTATCAAGTCATGACCTTTCAGAAATTAAATTCTATAATTTCGTTGTTGGTGATTTTGCAGGTATTGAGCATGTTATTATTTCGGCAACAGGCTATACAGGAAGTGGTGGATTTGAAATCTACTGCAAAAATGATGAAGTGAAGCAAATTTGGGATAAGGTTGTAGACGCTGGAGCAAAGCCTATTGGCCTAGCTGCACGTGATACGCTACGTTTAGAAATGGGATATTGTCTCTACGGAAATGATATAGACGATACAACATCTCCAATTGAAGCTGGTTTAGGATGGATTACAAAATTCTCAAAAGATTTCACTAATTCTGAGGCTTTAGAAGACGAAAAACGTCGCGGGCCAGAACGTAAACTTGTGGCTTTCGAATTAGACGATCGTGGTATTCCTCGACAAGGCTATGACATTGTTGATTCTAGTGGAAAAACAATTGGAAATGTCACTTCTGGAACTATGTCGCCAAGTTTAGGAAAAGGTATAGGCCTTGGTTATGTGCCAATCATCTTCTCGAAAGTTGATAGTAAAATTAACATACAGATTCGTAAAAATGCAGTGCCAGCTACTGTAGTAAAATTGCCTTTTTACAAAGGATAATTTATAGATTGAGGCGTGATTAATGAAGGCATTTGAAAGTAAACATCGTATTTTAATTTTAGGTGCTAGCGGGTTTATTGGTAACGCGATTTACAAAGAACTCTGTGCCTATTTCAAAACCTTTGGCACCTATCGTATTCCCAAAAAAATCTATGAAAACAATCATCATTTTTTTCATTACAATGTAGAGGAAGACGATGTCTATGACGTACTAGAAGCAACTAAGCCATCTATTATTATATCTTGCTTACGTGGCGATTTTAGAGCGCAAACTATAGCACATCAACATATCGCAGAATATCTTATCGATAATGACTGCAAGATTATTTTCTTGTCGTCAGCAAATGTATTTGATGGCTATAGTAAATACCCAAGTTATGAACTTGATAAAACCCTAAGTGATAGTATTTATGGGCATTTCAAAATTAAAATTGAGAACATGCTCTTACGCTTACCTAAAAAAAAGGTTGCCATCGTAAGATTACCTATGGTTTTAGGCTCACAATCTCCAAGATTAAAAGCATTAAAACAACATCTTCAAGAAAAAACCGCCATTGAAATTTTTCCCAATATTATAATGAATGTGACCACAGATACGAAAGTCACCCAACAAATTCACTATATAATTAATCGAAACAAACATGGCATTTTTCACTTAGGTAGTACAGACTTGGTCCACCATGATGAATATTTTAAAGATATTATTAAGCAGTTATCTTCAAAAAACGGCGTCGTATACAAACATGTATATACAACTAATGAAGACCGTTATCTTGCTGTGCTTCCAAAATTCAACAAACTACCAAAACACCTAGAAATTACAAGTTCAGAAGTATTAGAAGACCTTTTGAAGTCTTAGAATGTACAGTTTACAGTAAAAAGTATTCGGTTCGTCTTTTTTTATAGTTCCAACCAGTTATTCCTCTTATTTTACATCAAATTATAGTATTTTTAAGTAAACCTTTTACAGTATGAACGTTATGAAAGATGAAAACATTGAAAAGCGATTACTCCGCTTTCCTGATTGGGAACATAGAAATAATGCATTGTATGCCGAATTTGAATTTGATAATTTTAAGGACTGTTTTAGTGCTATGAGTAGAATAGCATTTGAATGTGAAGCGCAAAACCATCACCCAGAATGGACCAATGTTTACAATGTTTTAAAAATATCGTTATCTACTCATGATGCCGACGGTGTTACTGAAAGAGATTTTAAACTTGCTGAAGCCATAGAAGCCATAGTTGAAGTTCAAGACTAACATATTTGGTGCGATTTTTGATTTATTTTCCTTATCTAATCTCTATTTATGCTTAAACGATTTTCCATAATTTTATTATTGTCTGTTTGCAGTTTTGGTCAAAGCCAAAACAGTAATCTATTCTGTGAACAGTTGCAGGCATTAAAAAAACTGGTAAAAACAAGTCATTATTCGCCAAAAGAAATTAATGATAGTTTATCAACACACGTGTTAGATTTGTTCTTATATAGTTTAGATGAAGACAAACGTTTATTCACCAATGATGATGTCATAATTTTTGAAAAAGACAGAAATACTTTAGACGATTACATTAATAATAATACCTGTGATTTTATTGATAAATACGTTGAAATATTATCTAAACGTATTGAAAATTCCAAAGAGGTTATTTCTGCGCTTGAACGAGAAACATTTGATTATTCGGGAAAAGACACCTTACGATTTAAGCCTGAAACCAAGTATAAATACTTTAAAGACAATGCAGCAATACAGAAATATTGGAGTAAAAGAATGCGCTATAACATTCTATATACGATAGTAGAAAATGATTCGGTTTTGGAGAATTTGCAAAACAATTTCAAAAGCCTAGAGGCCGAATTAAAACCTAAACTGATCCAAAAAGAAATCTGCAAACTAGAAGAATTAAAAAACAGACTTGGCAACGTTGAGAATTTTGTCAAAGAAGCTTTTTTTAATGCCTACCTTCATTATCATGACCCTAATTCTTTATTTTTTACACCTACAGAAAAAGACATTTACGAAAACTCTTTATCCAGTAATCAATTGTCCTTCGGAATCATTACATCTAAAAATGACAATGGCGATATTATAATTGCGCATATCACACCTGGAAGTGCAGCTTTCAATAATGGCAACTTTGATGTTAACGATGTTATAAAATCGCTAACATCTAACACTGATACTTTAGAAACCTATTGTATTTCTAACGATGATGTCTTGGCTTTTACAAGCAATCAAAAGCATCAAACAGTCACTTTCAAAATAAAAAAACAAAACGGAGCTGTAAAAGATATCGAGCTTACAAAAACAGAAACCAAAATTGAAGAAAATACGGTCTCTGGTTATGTTATTGAAAACAAATCAAAATTAGGTTATATCAATATCCCAAGTTTTTATTCAGATTTTGAATCTCCTAATGGTTTGGGGCTTGCCAATGATGTGGCAAAAGAGTTGTACAAACTCCAAAAGGAAAAAATAGAAGGACTTATTCTGGATTTAAGGTTTAATGGTGGAGGCTCGATGAAAGAGGCTGCAGACCTTTCAGGGATGTTTATTAATAGAGGCCCCATTTCAGTATTAAAGTACAACAATGGTGAAACCTATACAATTAGAGATGTAAACCGAGGTTCATTATTCACAAAACCAATAATCGTTTTAGTAAATAACTATAGCGCCTCTGCTTCTGAGTTTTTTGCAGCAACCATGCAAGACTACAATAGAGCAATAATCGTCGGAGCAAGTACACATGGTAAAGCCTCTGCTCAAGCCATTTTACCATTAGGTGATACCGACTCTTTAGGCTACTCTAAACTAACCGTTGAGAAATTCTATCGTGTAACTGGTAAGAGTCATCAATCTGTAGGCGTGATTCCAGATATTATTTTACCTAATGTATATGATGGTTTTGGAACCCAAGAACAGTATGAAGATTTTGCGCTTCAAAATGACACCATTCCTGGAGTAAAAAAATATCCAAAACTCAAGCCACTTCCCATAAATGAACTAAAAAAAAGAAGCGCATTGCGTATAGCCAACGACAAGTCTTTCGCCTCTGTAAAAGACCTCAACACATTAATTATCGATAACTATTTTCAGATAGATACCGAATATCTTCTTACCTTAAAAAATGTCTATACTGAAATGACTAATTATCGTAAGCAATGGGAAATTATCAACTTACCCATTGATAATAACGAATCTGATTTTACCGTAAAAAACTCAGCCTTTACTCAGGAAGTTATGAGCTATAATGAAGATCAGAAATTAATAAATGAAACCATTTTAAAAGACATAAAACAAGACATTTATATTGAAGAGGCTTACGCTATTCTTCAGGATCTTCTAAATTTAAATCCTTTAAATTAAGTATGAAAAACATTAGCTTAAAACTAACCATCGCCTTTTTATTTGTAATTACTTCTATGTCTGCTCAAAACTTCAAAAGCGCAACAGACTATTTAGATTTTGTTGGAAAAGAGCAAAAAGCCATCACTAAAAATATGTGGCGATATACCAAAGCAGTTGCACACAGCAAAAGTGATCGTAGCATTGATGGTAAACGAAAAAATCTTCTAAAATCTGTTGATAGAGCCATCTTAAAAATTAAAAAAGCCAACGGTTTTGACGGCGACGATTACAAGAACAAAATATTAGAACACCTCACTTTTAATAAAAATCTACTCAATCAAGACTACGCTAAAATCATTGACATGAAGGCCGTTGCAGAACAGTCATATGATGCTATGGAGGCCTATATTTTAGCTCAAGAATTAGCAGATAAAAAAATGGAGGAATCGCAACGAGATTACGAAAAAAACCTGCATGAGTTTGCCACTAAACACAATATAAATATTGTTGAAAATGAAACCGACCTTGGAAAAAAAATGAAAATTTCCAACCAGGTATTTGAACATTATAATGATTTGTTTCTAACTTATTTTAAAGTATATATCAATGAGGTATATCTCTGGGAAGCTATAACGGCTAATGATGTGAGTGCTATTCAACAAAACGCAAATGCCTTGAATACTGCAGCTAAAGACGGATTAGAAATTTTAAAAACTAAATCCACTTACAAAAATGATACTTCAATCCTGAATGCAACTAAAAAAGTGTTTGAGTTTTTTATAGACGAAAGTGAAAACCAAATTCCGGTGATCACCGAATTTTTAATTTTGAATGAAGATTTTGAAAAAATCCAAGCATCTATTGATCAAACACCAGAACGTAAACGTACTGAAGCTCAAATTGATAATTACAACAAAAAAGTAAAAGAAATCAATGAGGCCGCTGATAATTACAATAAGGTAAACGTAGAATTAAATGAGCAACGCCAGAAAATGATCAATAGTTTGAATGCCACTAATTCGAAGTTTTTATCAAAACACATCCCTAAAGACTAAGCTCTAGTATTGTCAAATCGATATAATTTCGATAATTTTGAACTTCACTAAAATGATTTTTTAAAACAGAACACTAATGGGAAGAGCTTTTGAATTTCGCAAAGCAAGAAAAATGAAACGATGGTCGGCAATGAGCAAGGCCTTTACACGTATTGGTAAAGACATTGTTATGGCTGTTAAAGAAGGAGGACCTGATCCAGATTCTAACTCTCGATTGCGTGCGGTAATTCAAAACGCAAAGGCCGTTAACATGCCTAAAGACAATATCGAGCGTGCTATTAAAAGAGCTTCAGATAAAAATCAAGGCGATTATAAAGAAGTTGTTTTTGAAGGTTATGCACCTCATGGTATTGCCGTTTTAGTAGAAACTGCAACCGACAATAATACGCGCACAGTAGCTAATGTTCGTAGTTATTTTAATAAGTGCGATGGTAGCTTAGGGACATCTGGATCTGTAGTCTTTATGTTTGATCGTACCTGCAATTTTAGAATAAATGCTGAAGGTCTTGATCCAGAAGAAATTGAATTAGAATTTATCGATTATGGTGCTGAAGAGGTTTTTGCTGATGACGATGGTATTTTAATTTATGCCCCTTTTGAGAACTTTGGTACCATTCAAGCCGAATTAGAATCAAGATCTATTGAAATTTTATCATCTGGCTTTGAACGTATCCCACAAGTCACAAAAAAACTCAGTACAGAACAAGCTGAAGAGGTAGAAAAATTACTCGAAAAACTGGAAGAAGATGATGACGTTCAAAACGTCTACCATACCATGGAGGAGTCTACTGACGAATAAATAAAATGTAATCCTATATACCCGAACTTGTTTCGGGTTTTTTTATGCTTTTAAATCACGAATTTTTTGCTTCAATCCACTTACTCATAAACTTAGTACTTTGCAAAGTATGATGTTGAAGTACTTGTCCGATAAAGTTTTTCTGCCTATGTGATTCTAAGTCTTTGCAAACCACATGCAATCGGTCGTTAAACTGAACTTCAAAGTTTGTCTTTGAGAATTGTGTGTTTAAAATCTGAAACCCCATCTTTTGTTGCGTAGTCCAAAGTGATTCGCTTTGATATAGCTCTACTGCGTAATCTATAAATTCTTCTGCCACATCACACACAAAATCCTGCTCTGCATCTTCTACAACACCCTCTGCTCCAATTGTAGTTGTTACATATGGTGTGCCATTTTGCATGGCATCAAACAACTTTCCTTTCAGCCCTGCTCCAAACCGAATTGGGGCTAAAAGCACTTTCGATTGCTGCATAACATCTCCAACGTCTAGAGCAAAACCCTTAATTAAAAACCCTTCATTTTCGTTATGTAACTGATCTACTTTCTGAGAAGCGTAGGCGCCATAATTGTGCAATTGGGCTTTAGGTAGTCGTTGTCTAATCCCTTTCCAAATGGTTTCTTTTAAATACAACAGTGCGTTATAATTGGGCTCATGAAGAAAATTTCCTATTGATATAAAATGCTGGCGTTCTTCAAAAGTAGAACATGTTTGTTGTTGTTCTTCGGAAATAGGATCGATAAGAAATGGAAGATAAAGCAATAGCGATGAATCAATTTTAAACATCTGCTCTAGTAGTTGCATTTCGGCTTTTGAAATAATTAAACTCAAATCACAACGATAAATACTAGCGATTTCTCGTTTTGTCGTGTCATTAAAAATATAATCGTTAGAGACGGCTTTCTCATCTTTAAATGCCTGCAGTCGTGCTCGTCTCAAGAAATGTAAATCTTCTGTATCTAAAATTTTGATAGCCTCTGGGCATTGCTCAGTAATTCGCCAACCAAACTGCTCTTCGGTCATAAACCGATCAAAAAGCACAACATCTGGATTTAGCTGTAATGCAAAATCATCAAAACTTGAATGGTTGAGTTTAATAGTGATTCTATCTACTCCAATCGTAGAGAGGTCAAATGCATTATCACTCTTAGCACAGGCGCTCGCAAAACTGACGCTATAACCTTCAGACTGAAAAAATGCAATGAGTTGCATCATTCGGCTTCCTGCCGCCGAGCTCTTAGGCTCTGGCCAAACAAAACCAATAATAAGCAGTTTTTTATTCAAATGACACGGAGTTATTATGGTTGCATCTGCTCGCTATACTTAGCTCTAACTGCTTTGCCCCAATCGACAATAGCTTTAATTTGTGCTTCAGAAAGTTTAGCATCACCATGAGTCCATGTATACGACGGAAGCGGCATCTCTTTAGCCTCAACCATTTCGATAAGCTCATCCATTTTGTGATCTTTCTTTTTTAGAGAATACCCTTCCCAAGACGATACATCAAAATGGCCTTTTCCATGATCTATATGATCTGCCATCCAATAATTTATAGGTGTGATTTTATTATACCATGGATATCTTGTCACATCACTATGACAATCAAAACAAGCATTTTTTAAAATTTCATGTACATCGTTAGGCGGATTTGTATCTGCTATAAAAGCATTTATAGAGGTTAAATCACCCTCGTTTTTGTCTGGTCCGAAAAATTGCATAATTATGAAAGCAATTAATAAAACAACAAGTATCTTTTTTATGATTTTCATTTTATATAATTTTAGTGATCTAAAAATACAAAATCAAGGTGACTACAGATCAACTTTATCAAGAATTAAATTATGTGAATCACTCTCGTGAAAAACGCCTCTATTATGCCAACTTGGTCATTAATAATCCAGATTTAATTCCGAAGCTATTAAACATTCTTTTTATGGTGGATGATAAAATATCCTGTCGTGCTGCATGGGTGTTTGAATTTATGTGTGGTGAGCGTTTAGAAGCTAGTCTTCCATATTTGGACGAATTTACCGAGAACATACACAAAGTACATTTAGATTCCGCCGTAAGACCTGTTGCCAAAGTTTGTGAATATTTAGTAACAGCTTATTATTCAAAACACGATAACAAAATAAAAACTGCGCTAACCCCTAAGCATAAAGAGAAAATTATTGAAGCCTGTTTTGATTGGATGATTAACGACGAGAAAATTGCCCCTAAGGCTTATGCCATGAATTCACTATACCTTTTAGGACAAGATGAAGATTGGATTCATCCAGAATTGGTTATGATTTTAGAACGCGACTATCAAATGCAAAGTTCTGGTTTTAAGGCCAGAGCTCGTCATATTTTAAAGAAGGTTAAAAAGAATTAAAGCGCCATAACTTTTGCTAGTTCATTTTCGGAAATAACTAACAACTTACTTTTAACCAAGCGTCCAGTTAAAATCCGCCAGTTATTGTCTTTTTCAAAAATAGATTTCAACACAGGATGCGCTTTGTCAAACTCTTTATTATTTAATAAGTTAATAGCGTACCAGTACTGCATTTCAAGGTTATCTGGAAATAATTTTTGTGCGCTAAGATATAATGATTCCGCCTTTTCAGAATCACCAGCTTCCATCGCCAAATCGCCTTTATTCATAAAGTCGTAAGCCTTTTGAACTTTAATCAATCGTTCTAATTCGTCAATGGGTTTTTCATGATCTTCCACCCGCAAATCCATTATAGTATCTTCCCACGAGTTACCTGTTGCTGTTCCTTTTACAATTAAAATTGCAGCAGACTGTTGACCTCTAATATCTCCTTTTTCACCTTCGGCAGCTTTTAGTGCGGCAAGAATTCGGGTACTTAAATCACCTTTGGTAGTTTCGAAGGCTTTCGCCATGGCATCCCAAACGGTATTGCTAAGCATCATATTTGCTTGTACCGAAAAATTCTTACCTTGTCGATGTCCAGCTTCTGCAATGCATAAACTACCAGTATGTGTAGCCACATCTCCTTTTACATTTAAAAAAGCCACTTGACGATACATTTCTCCCTCATCTTCACCTATTAATGTCTTTAAAGCATCATTAGGACTTATTCCTTCGGCCATCAAAGCCAATCCTTTTGGTCCATAAGCAGGATTTACTAAAGACTGAGTTGCCACAACACCAACGCCAGCTTCACCATAAGTCACTACAGAACCAACACTAAACCAATGGGATTGTACAGCAACACCAATATCTCCTGTAACAGAATCTCTGGCAACAATAGAATAGGTATGCGTAAAGGGTTCTGATTTTTTATAAACTTGTGAAGACATGGTTTGAAAACTTAAAATAAAAATGAATAGAAAGAGCTTCTGCATGATAGTAAAATTTATGCCCTAAGATAACTAATTTATCTTCAATTTAACGTTCGATTTTTCTATCTTTGCTACCCTAAACACACAACTAATGTCAATATCATCTCTCAACGCCATCTCACCAATAGATGGTCGCTACAGGAATAAAGTAGATAAGTTAGCACCCTATTTTTCTGAAGAAGCACTCATTAAATATCGCGTTTTAGTAGAAATAGAATATTTTATAGCACTTTGCGAAGCCGAACTTCCACAACTTTCAGATATTGACACTTCGGTTTTTGATGATCTTAGAGCAATTTATAGGACATTTTCTTCGGAAGATGCTCAGGCTATTAAAGACATTGAGGCCATTACCAATCATGATGTTAAAGCTGTTGAATACTTTATTAAAGAACAGTTTGACACGCTTAATTTATCAAAACACAAAGAGTTTATCCATTTTGGATTAACGTCTCAGGACATTAATAACACGGCCATTCCATTAAGCATAAAAGATGCTATGAATGATGTTTATGTTCCTGAATACTTAGAAGTTCTTAAAAAACTAAAAGAATTAGCAAGTGAATGGCAAGCTATTCCGATGTTAGCCAGAACACATGGTCAACCTGCATCGCCAACGCGTTTAGGAAAAGAAATACAAGTTTTTGTGACGCGACTGGAAGAACAATTTAATTTGTTAAATGATGTGCCTAGTGCTGCCAAATTTGGAGGTGCAACTGGAAACTTTAATGCACACAAAGTAGCTTATCCAAATATGGATTGGAAAGCTTTTGGTACCAGTTTTGTTCAAGAAAAATTAGGTTTGCAGCATTCGTTTCCTACCACGCAGATTGAACATTACGATCATATGGCAGCCTTGTTTGATGCTTTAAAACGTATCAATACTATTGTTATTGATTTAGATCGTGATATTTGGACATACGTGTCTATGGATTACTTTAAGCAAAAAATTAAGAAAGGTGAAGTTGGAAGTAGCGCTATGCCACATAAAGTGAATCCCATAGATTTTGAAAACTCTGAAGGAAATTTAGGAATCGCTAATGCTATTTTTGAGCATTTATCAGCAAAGTTACCTATTTCGAGATTGCAACGTGATTTAACAGATAGCACAGTACTTAGAAACATTGGTGTTCCATTTGGTCATACCTTGATTGGTTTCAAGTCGACTTTAAAGGGTTTAAATAAATTATTACTAAACGAAGATAAGTTTGCTCAAGATTTAGAAAACAATTGGGCTGTGGTTGCAGAAGCCATTCAAACCATCCTAAGGCGAGAGGCTTATCCTAATCCGTATGAAGCCTTAAAAGGCTTGACGAGAACTAATGAAACGATTAATGAAAGCTCTATTTCAGAATTTATTGATACCTTAGAGGTTTCCGAAGCCATAAAAACGGAATTAAAAGCTATCAACCCAAGTAATTATACAGGAATTTAATCTACTACTACAAATGCCTCATAAAAATACAATAACGCTAGTGTTTTCAGGATTGATTTTCGCTGGATTCTTTGTATCAGGCGTTTTAGACATTTTAGATTACTTTATTGTAAAAGCTATTTTATTCTCGGCATTTGCTTTCTTGGCTGTTCACTTAATACTTATTGTTCTCAAAGACTCTGAAAACAAAAACCACCTTAAGTAGTCAGACTTAAAGTGGCTTTCTATTAACATTTTAAATATTAAGATCTATTTAAAAAATTTGGCGATGTCTTTGAACTGAGTTTCCTCAATACTATTTTCATCAAAAACAGATGCCAGTTCCATTATTTTATTAAAGTTCATATCGTCACCAAGAATTCTCACAACAACAAATCCGTTATCGTTAGAATTTCCGAAAAGGATAAACTCATCAACATTATCACCTTCACCACCAATACATTTTACAACGAATTTTCCATCGGTAGAATTTCCACCTCTCATGAGTTCTTCATACTTGCTGTCTTTTAAGATGGTTTTTATTTTAGCAATTTCTGTATCCATTTCTGCCTTGTTGCTATCGTCTGCAACAAAAGCTAAAAGGCTTAACTTGTCTATAGACTCATAAGCATCTTTCTGTGCTTCGGTTAACGTGCTTTCATCAATTTTAAGCATACTTGTTGGTACGTCTAAACTTGTGAAACCTGGTGCCAACTCACTATCTACATAATAGGTTTGCAATGTTAAATCCTGGTTGCAACTTTGTATAGTCACAACCAAGATTAACATTTTGATTATTGTTTTGATTGATGTATTCATAATCTTTAGTTCTTTTTACTTGCCTTCTTTAATTGGTCTCCGCCTGGCATGTTCATCTGGCTTGTTAACTTAGAGATTTGTCTTAAATCTATATCTCCCGTAAGCGTTAACAACACAGTTTCTACTTCTCTTTTCTTCCCGTTTATAGTAATATCCTTACCGTTAGTAAATTCTTTCAAACCGTTAATGAACATTAATAATTCTTTCACGTGGTTTTCATCTTTACCTTCTTTTACATAAAACTTCACCGTTTGGTCTCCATCTTTGATACGCATTAATTCATCTAATTTTGATGATTTTAAATACCCATTTACAGTAGCATTCATATCGGCAGAGATTTTTTCATCTCCAGTAGTAAATACTTTAAGTCCTGTAATCTTTTTTGCCATATCTACATAGGCTTTCATTTCTGGATCGTCGGTATCTATACCTACTGTAGCTAACATTTTAAACATTCGCTGTGTAAGTACAACTGTCATTACACCTTCTTTATCTTCATATTTATCAAAAGCACTTTGAGCAAACATTATATTTGACGATAAAGCAATTGTAAGTATTAATATTAATTTCTTCATGATTTCTAGTTTTTGTTTTTACTTGTTTTTTTCTTCTTAATTAATTTGTCTGTTGTTTTGCTAAACTCACTCACGTGGCTCGCTTTTTCTGCACCTTTATTAAAACTGGTAGATACAAGACTCAGTGTATTTACGCTACTTGCTGCATCATTAAAATTTGATGATAACATTGATAACGCTTCTTTGGTTTCGGTGTAAACTTTACGTTCTTCATCAGTTAAACCTGCAAGCGGGTCAACTAGTTCTTCACCTCCCAAAACTTTAGGAACCATAATTCCTAACATAAGAACCGCAACTGCTGCGACAGAAATCCATTGATAGATATAGCTTTTTCTAGGTTTTAATGGAACGTCTTTCGTATAAAGCTCTTGTTTTGTGTTGTTAAAGTATTGAAACATCATTTTGTACGACTCTAAATGTGGAGCAACTTCTTCTTGAGCGAAATAAGCTTTTAAATGCTGCTCTTCTTTTAGCGTTGTTTCGCCATTGTCATACTTTTCCAGTAATTTTTCTATACTATTTAATACCATAGCGATGTGTATTAGTTAATTTTTCTCTTATTGTTTTTCTTGCTCTTGATAAAGCGACTCTAATGGCTGTAGGATTCATGTCTACTACTTTTGCTATTTCATCAAAGTCATACTCTTCTATATCTCTGAGTTGTAATATTATTTTTTGTTGTTCTGGTAATTCTTCAATTATTTTTGATACCCAATCAACACTATCTTTATTTTCTACTTGTTTTTGTAAAGACGTGTTATTGTCTTGATAATTACTGTGAACAATTTTTAAATTTTGCGCTTGTTTTGATTTTAATCGATCTAAGCAAAAATTCTTTGTCATTGTCATTGAAAACGCTTCTACATTTTTATATTCAGCTATTTTCTCTCTATTGCGCCACAATTTCATTAAAATCTCTTGCGTTGCATCTTCAGCTTCTTCTGTAGAAACTAGAAGTCTTTTTGCTAAACGAAAGACTTTATCCTTAAAAGGTAATACCAATTTTGTAAAATCAGTTTGTGTCATTTGTGGTTTGTTAGTTCAAAACAGTTGATTATTCTGCTTCTTGATATTACGACGAACGTGCTTCAATTTTGTTACACGATATTTTTTAATTTACAATAATGTAAGTAAATTTATAGTTTACTAGACCAATAAACTATTGGTTTAGCTAATAAAATTGAAAAAGAAAAAGATATGAAATTTTTAAAATTATGCATTGTGTTGCTACTTGTTGCATCTGTAACAAGTTGTTTCGAAGATAGAGATGACAACTCTATTTCGGCAAGTGAAATTAATGACTTTGTTTGGAAAGGAATGAATGCGGTCTATTTATACAAAGACAATATTCCAGATTTGGCCAATGATCGCTTCTCTTCCAATGAAGACTATGCCAATTATCTTAATAGTTTTGCTGCACCTGAAACTTTATTTGAAAGTTTAATTTTTGAACGAGAAGTTGTAGATAGGTTTAGTATCATTATCCCAGATTATATTGAATTTGAGCAGTTATTAGCGGGAACATCCAAAAGTAATGGCCTAGAGTTTAATTTTTATTTAAAACCTGGTAGCGCCACTGAAGTATTTGGTATCATTAGACTTGTACTTAATAACAGTGTTGCTAGTGGATTAGGTTTAGAACGCGGACAAATATTCGACGCTGTTGATGGCATTGCCTTATCAACGAGTAACTTAAACACTCTTCTTAATCAAGATACTTATACGTTAAACTTTGCAACCTATAATGACAATGGTACAGAAATGATTGAAGACGACACTATCGTGTCTTCTAATGATAGTATTGAACTCACAAAACAGGTTTATACAGAAAATCCAATACATCAAACGAATATTATTGATGTAGATGGCGAGAATGTGGGCTATTTGGTATACAATGGGTTTAACTCAAATTTTAATACCCAATTAAATGATGCTTTTGCCGAGTTTGCAGCCAATAATGTTCAACATTTAGTATTGGATTTAAGATACAATCCAGGAGGCTCCGTAAACACAGCTTCACTATTGGGAAGTATGATAACAGGACAGTTTAATGGAGATATTTACTCTAAATTAGTATTTAATAGTGATCAGCAGGCTTCAAACACCAATTTCACCTTTGTTAATAATTTTAACGGAAATACTATAAATAGTTTAAACCTCAATAAAGTTTATGTGTTAACAACAAGTCGTTCTGCTTCGGCAAGTGAATTGGTAATTAATAGTTTAAGTGCTTACATTGATGTAGTCCAAATTGGTGACGCTACTACTGGAAAAACCCAAGCATCTATAACCATTTACGACTCCCCAGATTTAACTTCTGTGGATATCAACCCTAATCATACCTATGCTATGCAACCATTGGTAGCAAATTCTATAAATGTAAATGATGTAGCCGTACCTTCTGATGGTTTAGCTCCAGACATTGCTTTAATCGAATCTCCAAGAAACTTTGGAATTTTAGGAGACATTAACGAACCACTGTTAGCTTTAGCGCTTGCAGACATTCAAGGTTTAGGTCGTTTTGGTAATTTTCAGATTGATTTTCACCCTATAAGAACAGATATAAACATCAAGCCTATTGAAGAGAACATGTATATAGGTAATGAAATTCCTTTAAATCGTTTAGAGTTTAAATAATAAATATGATAAAAAAAGCCACAATTAATTAATTGTGGCTTTTTTTTAACGCTGTTTCGCCAGTTAACTCACTTGACGCTCTAAAGCTATAAAATGTGTTGTCTTGTTGTTACGTAACGGAAATATCTTGACTTCACACCTATAAGCTGTCTTATTTTTTCTATAGTTAACAATAACCTCTGTAAAATGAACATCTTCATCAAGTTTAGTTCTTATGTGATTTCTTGATGTATTAGAAGTACCTATCCCTTGCAATAGACGTGGCGTTTTATCCAGTACTTCATTTTTAGAGTAACCTGTCATTGTGGTAAAACCTTGATTCACCCATATAATGTTTTGATTAATATCTGTTATAAGAATAGCTTCAAACTGTTGCTGTTCAAAAATCGAACTCATATCATTTTCCCAACCAAACCTTTTAGCTAGCGACCTTACTTTGAGAATATCTTGTGAGCGTTGCGCTTCTTCTAATTCTCTTCTTCGAGTCTCACTAAATATATCCCAACTCATTAAAGGTAACTGAACCTTTTTATTTTGGTTTAGTTTCTGAGAGACCTGAGCGTATTCATTTTCATTTAACGATGACAAGTACAAATCTAAAGCCATCATATTAGACAAACCATACTTCATAATACAAACTTATTTATTTAAGTTATGACACTACTGCATGCGGGTCAAATAAAAAGAGCCACTTAAAAAATGGCTCTTTATGTTATAAACTTAGCGCAAACCCTATATTAATATTTCGCCCTCTGGTTGAGAAACCAAACAACTCTTCATACGCTTCGTTTAAAATATTGTTCACGTTTGCAAAAATTGTTACCCTATCTTTTGCAATTTTATGACTTATATAAAAATCTATTAAACTATACGATTTCAAATTAACAGTTTCACTTTCAAAAGTGACGCTATTAAAAAAGGCATCGTCTCTATCATCATTAAACTGATAGCTAAGACTCATAAACGTTTGGTCATTGCATTGATAACTTAACGCAGCATTTATTTTTAATTCTGGAATTCTAAGATTTAAATCTTCATCAACCTTAGTATAGGTTCCGTTTGCACGCAATTTTAATGCTTCGGTTATGGTAACATCTGCAACAAGTTCAATACCACTTGCCGTAAAATCGTTATTCGTATTTACATATTGAAACATAAAACTTCCTTGATCTACGAAATCTACAAAATTCTCTTCAGAGCGATTAAAATACACCACGCTCACGGTTGCTTTGTCTTTTATGTTTAACTCTGCTCCTACTTCTATGGTCGTATTTTCTTCTGGTTCTAAGTCGATATTTCCGAAAGAAGGTTCAAATAATTGATATAAAGAAGGCGCTATGAAGGATGTGCTATAACTTGCTAATCCTTTGATATAACCAAAATTGAGTTCCTTTTTAAAGGACGGATTTAAACTATAAACCAAATGGCTGCCATATTCACTATGGTTATTTAGGCGTAAACCCGCGTTAACGTTAAGTCCGAAATCTGAAACAAAGACAACATTGGCATAAGGATCAATAATAGTGTGGGTTGCATTTTCTGGGCTAATGTCTTGAGCAAAGGCTGTCCCTCCAAATGGGATAGAGAAACTCTCAATTTCATTTTGTTGTGCATTAACACCTAAAACGGTATAAAATTTATCATTAAAATTGTAGCGATTATAGATATCTCCTATAAAACTTTCTGCGTTGAATAGCGTTGGAAAGCTCGATTCTACCTCTCGTTCAACATTATTATAGGCCGCATTTAACGTGATACTCCCTTTATCATATGAAAACTCAGATGATACGCCTACTCTATGTTGATCTGTAATTGACAAATTACCGGCATCTATAAATCCGAAGGCATCATCAAAATCTGCCTTGAATGAATCAAAACTCGCATAGGCATTTAGCTTAAACGCATTAGAAAATCGATATCCAAGTTTTACATTTCCATTGTATGCATTGTATGCATCCGATTCGCTACCTGAAGCAATTGCTGATAATCCATCTGTAAACTGATGACCAAAACTGGCTAAATAACTGAACCTATCTAAGGTTCCATTAACAGAAACACTATTTACAAAATTTTCAACTGCATAATTATCATCATCCTGAGACTGATTGGTTCCTAAAGTACTTTTCAAGTTTAATACAAAGGCGTCTCTTGAGGCTTTTTTCAAAGTGATATTAATCACAGCAGTAGATGCTCCAGTACCATAGAGAGAACTAGAAGCTCCTTTTAATATTTCAATACTCTCTACCTGATCTGCATTTAATAAACGTAAATCATAGTCATTAGCAATTTGGGAAGCATCAGTTATTGCAACGCCATCAATAAGAACTAGGACCTGACGATTTCGTCCGCCACGAATAAAATAACTTAAATTCTGACCAGCATTACTTTTGGCTCCGTTAATTTCAATGCCAGCTGTAGCATTAATAATTTCTGCAATAGATTTCCCCTGCAAGTTTTGCAGTTCTTTTTGAGTGATTTTGGTAATAACCTTACCAGAATTTTCACGTTTCAATTTAAATTTAGAATCGGTAATAACAACCTCATCTAATTGCTCTATTTCTAGAGTGTCGGTTTGCTGTTGCGCAAAACCACATGCCGCTACGCCAATAGCTAGCATACCAAAAAACTTTGTTTTTGTGTTCATTGTAATGTTTAATTACTCGGAATAGTATGACTCAACACACCAAAACTCTTATCCCGAAAGTTTGACTTATTTGTTCGAAATTGGCAGGTCTCCTGACTTGCGTCTTGCTATTGGTCTTCCCATCTTTTTAATTAATAAGACAGTGACATTGAAGGTAATAGCAAGCATAATAGCTTACAGTTGCGGGAACAGTTCTGGACTTGAAATATTTGTTCTCACCAGATTCCCTTTTAATCTATTTGGAAGCACCAAACAGAACCTAAATTCGCTGCGAAATTAAACATTTTGTTTAATGATTCACTCAAAACTTGAAATAATATTACTTTTGAAGAACAAAAACCTCTATTTTGAAAAAGATAATTCTCGTACTTCTATTAATTGTTTGTTCCTACTCTTGTAATTTTGATTCTAGCTCAAAGAAAAGCACCTTAGAGATAAGTACTACTGAAAAACCTGGTCTAAAACATGCAGATGGATTTGAAATTCGTCATTTTAAAGCACTTGATCTTTTAGAAATTACGAATCCGTGGCCTAAAGCAGACAAGACCTATAAATATGCTTTACTCACTAAGGAAAACGCAGCCAAAACAACCCTTAATAAAGATGAATTTGACGCTATTATAACGGTTCCTATACAATCAATAGTTGTAACCTCCACAACACATATTCCGGCTTTAGAATTGTTGGGTGTTGAGCAAACTTTAATTGGGTTTCCAGGTACTAATTATATTTCTTCTGAAAAAACCAGAACTAGAATTGATAACGGAAGTGTTAGAGAACTTGGTAAAAATGAAGGTATTAATACTGAAGTGTTATTAGAATTACGTCCAGATGTTGTTGTGGCTTTTGGTGTTGATGGTACGAATAAAAGTATGGAAACTATTGAAAAAGCCGGAATCACAGTGATTTACAATGGTGACTGGGTTGAAAAATCCCCATTAGCAAAAGCCGAATGGATTAAATTCTTTGGTGCTTTATACGACAAAGAAAATGAAGCTAGAATGCTCTTTAACCAAATTGAAGAAGATTATAGCGAAGCAAAATCTATAGCTGCTAAAGCAACATCGAAGCCAACAGTTTTATGCGGAGCGATGTACAAGGACGTTTGGTATTTACCAAATGGGACGAGCTCTGAAGCGCAGTTTTTACATGATGCCAACGTTAATTATTTATGGAGCGACACAAAAGAAACAGGGAGTATCGCCCTTAGTTTTGAAACCGTATTTGACAAAGCTAAAGACGCAAAATTCTGGTTGAGCCCTTCATATTATACAAGTTACCACGCTTTAGAAAAAGCAAATTCCCATTATACTCAATTTGAGGCATTTCAGAATAAAAACATTTTTACCTTTTCGAATACCACAGGCAAAACGGGAGGTGTAACATACTACGAATTAGGTACAGCAAGACCCGATTTAGTACTCAAAGACATGATAAAAATTTGCCATCCCGAGTTGCTCCCACACTATAAAACGACATTTTTCAAGCCACTAGATTAATTGAAAACTCGCTATACATATACGTTTTTAACTTTATCAGTAGTTTTAGTACTATGTTTTTTCGCGAATGTTAGTTTAGGTTCTGTAGGCATTCCAATAGAGGAAGTTTTTCAGAGTATTTTAGGAACGTCAACCAATGAATCTTGGCAATATATTATTAGAGATTACAGATTACCTAAAGCATTTACTGCTATTTTAGTTGGTTCTGGCTTAGGTATCTCAGGATTGCTCATGCAAACACTTTTTAGAAATCCGCTAGCAGGACCATTTGTGTTAGGAATTAGTTCGGGAGCCAGTTTGGGTGTTGCGCTCGTTATATTAGGCGCCAGTATATTCGGCGGTGCTTTTTCTGCTTTATTGGTTTCAAAGTGGAGTATTGTTATTGCCGCAAGTTTAGGTAGTTTTCTTGTGCTATTGGCTGTTTTACTAGTATCTTCAAAAGTAAGAGATACCATGGCTATTTTAATCATTGGTTTAATGTTTGGTAGTATCACAGCTGCAGTTGTAAGTGTGCTCTCCTATTTCAGTTCAGCAGAACAATTACAACAGTATATTTTTTGGGGTTTTGGAAGTTTAGGTAATTTATCATGGAATGAACTCTTTATTTTCTTCGGCATTTACCTCTTAGGATTAATACTAACCTCATTATCAATTAAGGCCTTAAACACCCTCTTACTTGGAGAAAACTATGCTAAAAGCCTTGGATTAAACATTAAACAAAGTCGCTTAATTATCATAATTGCAACAAGTTTATTAGCAGGAACAATAACTGCTTTTGCTGGACCGATTGCTTTTATTGGTTTGGCAATTCCTCATATGACGCGTCAATTGTTTCATACTTCAAATCACAAAATACTATTACCAGCTGTATTTTTGTTTGGAGCGATTATAATGCTTATTTGCGATAGCATTGCTCAATTACCAACAAGTGACTATACCTTACCTATTAACGCCATTACCTCTTTAATTGGTGCTCCTGTAGTAGTGTGGTTACTAGTAAGGAAACGTAAAATGATATTTTAATTATGAAGCAAGAACTTGTACATATAGCTCTGGTAGTGGACGACTATGACGAAGCCATCGCTTTTTACACCAAACAATTAAATTTCGATTTAATAGAAGACACAAAACTTAGTGAAACGAAACGATGGGTTGTGGTAAAACCAAAAGGAACAAATGGATGTTCTTTGTTATTAGCCAAAGCTGCAACTGATGAGCAAAATACTAGAATAGGCAATCAAACTGGTGGACGCGTATTTTTATTTTTACATACAGATGACTTTAATAGAGATTATAACAACTTATTGCGTCATAATATTGCTATTGTACGACCACCTTCGGAAGAAGTCTATGGAAAAGTACTTGTTTTCTCAGATTTGTATGGTAATCTTTGGGATTTAATAGAACCGAAAAAGAAATAGTGGCAGAACAAAAGCAACATATCATCCTCGAAACTCAGGGTCTTTCTATAGGCTACCAATCTAAGAAAGCCACATCTGTTATTGCCAGCGATATCAACATAGCACTATATCAAGGTGAACTCGTGGGACTGGTTGGAGCAAATGGTATTGGAAAATCGACACTATTAAGAACACTTACGAACATCCAACACCCCTTAGATGGTTCTATTGCCTTAAAAAAAGAGCCTCTTGAAAACTATAGTGCTATGGCCTTAGCAAAGACAATGAGTTTGGTATTAACCGAACAACTTATGTCTAAAAATTTATCGGTTTTTGAACTTATAGCGCTTGGTCGACAACCTTATACCAACTGGGTAGGTAACCTCTCTGAAAACGATATAACTATTATAAACAGATCGATTGATCAAACACATCTTTCAGATTTAAAACATCGCAGGTGTTTTGAACTAAGCGACGGACAACTACAAAAAGTCATGATTGCTCGAGCATTGGCACAAGACACCAATTTGATTATTCTAGATGAGCCAACCACGCATTTAGACATGTATCATAAGGCTTATATTTTAAAACTTTTGCAAAGACTAGCAAAAGACACCAATAAAACAATTCTATTCTCATCGCATGAAATAGATTTAGCGATTCAATTATGCGACAGCATGATTGTTATGACAAATGACCAAGTCATTTCTGATACACCTTGTAACCTTATTGAACGTGGTATTTTTGAAACATTATTTCCTGAAGACCTTATCGATTTTGACAAAAGCACTGGACGTTTTAGGGTGAAGAAATAACTTACTTCATCTAACTTTAAATTATAAATTTAATTAATCACGTCAACACCATCTTGAGCGTTTAAAGTAAATTCAAAAGTTCGTTCATGACTTTCTACAGTAAAACCAAATTTGGCTTCTGTCTTTATTTTAACATTTAACACCAACTGAGGTATTGGATCAGTCTTTGTCCCCATATTAGACACATATTTTTCATCAATTTTGGCTTCGCCATTAATAATCCATGGAAAATTCGCATGACATTCACTAAATGTTATGTGTACATTTGGAATCCATTGCCCACCAAAATCGGGATTTACAGCGCGGTATGTTCCGGCAACCTTAAATTTCACCTTATAGCAATTAACACCCGCAAAATTATCTAATTTATACGTAACTTCCTTCGATTTGAAATTTTGAGCTTTTTCATAATCCTCCCATCGGTCGTCCTTTACAGATAAAATTCTGGATGTTGTAGCCGCAGTTGCTGCAGAAGCTTTAGAGTCCTTAATAATATCCCATACAAATTTTGAAACTTCAATAACGTCTCCAACGCTTGCCTTGGCATTCATTAAAGGAGATTGTTTATGATTTAATGTTTGTTCTTCTTGAACTTGGAGTTCAACTAACGTTCCTTCTCGGAATGATGTCTCTTGATCATCAATTAATACAATCTCTTTAAACCTCTCTTCTTGTCCCATCTTAGCTTTTATTTATTTTAGATATCTAAACAAAGAAAAAGGAACAATTTTTCACTTTTCCGAAGACTAATACGTAATTATAAAAACAGGTGTTTTTACCTAAAAGTTGATACCATGTGCATTTTTAAACTGCTAATCATCTTACCTCCAACTAAATTTTCGATACCAAATCCAAACAAACATAAGATTGATACTAAGGGTATAGAGTAATAGATAAAAAAAACCTAGCCAAATAAAACAAGCGCCGAATGCAATCATAGATGGTAGCATAAACGCCGAAATTTTATCTCTCTTACTCTGAAATTCAGGAATTAAAAAATAGATGCCATAAATTAATAGGCTAATCACACCCCATACTATCACGCCTACATAAAGTATTTGAATTTCTCCCGTTTCATCACCTATAACAACTTTAGAAATCACATAAGGTAAAACAACGTTGAGCACTAACGAGATGAGGTAAAAATAAATTACTAATTTTTTCTGTTCTGAAACTGCCATTACAAAATACTTGAGCTCAAATTTAAATAATTTTATACATTCCTTTTTGTGAACAAATCGCTTATCTTTGAGTAAATTTCTATTCTCTTTTATGAACGATAATCTTATTCTCATTTTAGCTATTCTTATCTCTGCGGCTATTGGTGCTTATTTGGGCATGCTTTTTATTAAACTGAAAAGTAAAAGCGACCAGAGTACACTTGAAGAGCGCCAACACCAAATGACGTCTACCATTGAAGACTTAAAACAAAATGTATCCAAATTAGAGAACACGCGAGATGAGATTAGACGAGAAAAAGAATTTCTAAACACAGAGTTAGCTCGTAAAAATACAGAGTACGAAAATCTCCAGCAACAAAACTTAAAGCGTGACGAAGAAATAGAAGAACGTCAAGAACAGTTGCGCAAAGACTTTGAATTATTGGCCACGAAAATTCTAGATGAAAAATCTGAGAAGTTCACTCTTCAGAATAAAGAAAACATTAAAAATATATTGAATCCGTTACAGGAAAAAATTCAAGTATTTGAGAAAAAAGTTGAAGACACACAAAAAGAAAGCATTAGCATGCATTCGGCCTTAAAAGAACAACTTTTGGGTTTAAAAGATCTCAACCAACAAATGACAAAAGAGGCTACCAATCTCACTAAGGCTTTAAAAGGAGATAGTAAAATGCAAGGAAATTGGGGTGAATTGGTACTAGAGCGTGTCCTTGAAAAATCTGGTTTAGAAAAAGACCGAGAATATTTTGTACAGCAAAGTTTCACACTACCCGATGGCACAAGAGTACTTCCCGATGTGGTATTACATTTGCCAGACAACAAAAAAATGATAGTCGATAGTAAAGTATCGCTAACCGACTATGAACGTTATGTCAATGCCGATGATGACGATCGTAATTTTCATTTAAAAGCGCATATTAATTCTATAAAAAAACATGTAGATCAGTTATCTGACAAAAACTATCAGGATTTGTACGACATTGAATCACCAGATTTTGTATTGTTGTTTATTCCTATAGAACCTGCCTTTGCTGTTGCCATCAATGAAGACAGTTCATTGTATAATAAGGCTTTTGAAAAAAACATTGTCATTGTAACTCCTTCAACATTGTTAGCAACGTTGCGAACCATAGATACGATGTGGAATAATGAAAAGCAACAACGAAATGCCATCGAAATTGCTAGGCAAGCTGGTGCGCTCTATGATAAATTTGAGGGCTTGGTAAAAGATTTGACTGGTGTAGGTAAAAAGATTGATGACGCCAAACGTGATTACTCATCTGCCATGAATAAATTGGTAGAAGGTCGTGGTAATCTTATTACGAGTGTAGAAAAACTCAAGAAAATGGGAGCCAAAGCGAAGAAATCGTTGCCTGAAACTATAATTAAGAGAGCGAAAAACAACGAATAAGAGCATCATGGCATACAAGACAGTAGACTCTTCTCGAATTAGTATTTCAGAATTAATGCAACCATCACATTCTAATTTTGGTGGTAAAATTCATGGTGGTTACATTTTAAATCTTATGGATCAAATTGCATTTGCATGTGCCTCCAAACATTCTGAAACCTATTGTGTAACGGCGTCGGTAGATACGGTTGATTTTTTAAGTCCAATAGAAATTGGTGAGCTCGTAACGATGAAAGCGTCTATTAATTATGTTGGTCGTACTTCAATGGTTGTTGGTATTCGCGTTGAAGCCGAAAACATTAGAACTGGTGAAGTAAAGCACTGCAACTCATCTTATTTCACAATGGTTGCTAAAGATGATCAAGGCAACATTGTAGAAGTTCCTGGTCTTATAGTAAATGACAAAACTGAAGTAAAACGTTTTTTAAAATCTATTAAACGCATCGAAACCAAACGTTCTAGACAAATAGAGTTTGATCGAGAAAACTTCTCACCTACCGATTATTTAGACGATTTAAAAAAGTACAAGGTTAAAGTAGAGCTTCCCGATAGCTATTAAAAGTGCACTCGCAATACAGCATTTGGAGTTAAGCCCAAAGAACTTTGCAAGGTTTCATTAACACCATCATTAATAATTCTGTAAAAATTATTTATTTGATTGTTTTTGTCTAGCACATTCCAAATGGAAATTCCTAAATCTGCTTTAGTATCCTTCCAAAGGTTTAAGTCATAAAGCGCAGAGATATCAATTCTTAAATAATCATTTAATTGACTCGAATTTGTTCCTTCAAAATTAATCGCATCATTTACAATTTCATTACCAGGTATTGGTCGTGTCGTCGGTTTACCAGAGTGCCAATTGAGTCCTGCAGACAACTTCAAACGTTCCATTGAATAAGCAGCTCCAAACGTAACAGAGTGACTGATGTCAAAATTATTTGGAAACGAATTTTCTGGAAGTCCATTAAAGGTATAATTACTATTCATATAGGTATAACTTAGCCAGGCAGTAAAATCTTTAATTTCTTTTCTTAAAATGAAATCTGCACCAAAAGCATCATAATTTCCGTTGGTTTTTACAAATTCATATTGATTTTGAAACCCTTGACTTTGCGTTGTAATCCCCTTCACATATTTGTAATATCCATCTGCACTAAGCAACCAACCTTTTTTAATATAACTCAAACCGAAAGACACCTGTTTACTTCTAATTACAGGAATATCTGCATCGTTTGATAATTGCCATCGTCGTTTTTCAATCCCTAAAAAGTCATTTTGAAAATTGATAATTTGTGATGTATTTTGATGTTTAAATTCTCCTAAAATCTCAAAATTAAAATGGCTTAAAAACTTATGATTAAAGGCTAATCTTGGTTCTAGAATATGCCTTTTAAACTTATCAATATAATTATATCTTAATCCGAAATTTAAGTTCGTTTTCTTATTGGAAGACCTATAATTTAGCTGAGAAAATAGACCATGAGTTCTTACAACTTCAGATACCAACGAACGAAAACGCGGATTATCAACATCATCAAGATTAGTGATTTCGGTTTCAACAAAATGGTAGCCATTGAACCATTGCAACTTATCGTTTATCTTATAATTAGCTTTAAGTTTTAGGCTTGTTTCAGACACCACGTTTTCTTGCTGAAATCGTTGAGCGTCAATAATATTGGCATTGATAGCCTTTAATTTATAATCGGTTTCATAAATTTCAAACGTTGTTTGCCAGATATCATTCCATGATCTTTTATATTGAATTCCCCCAGCAATGCTGTTCTGTCTCAAACTACTCTGACGTGAGGTTTCGAATCCATCTAAGATTGAATTTTCGTTAAAGCTTAATTCGTTACTTGCATTCAAAAAATTAACCTGAAGTCGGTCTTTTTCAGAAATAGAATATAACCAACGAAAGGACATATCATAAAAATCGAACTCTTGGTCAGAATTTAAAATATCATTAGTATTCATTTCTACTTCGGTATCTTGAGCAATACGATCAAAGAAATTCGCATACGTTGGTGTTTCAGTAAAATCGCTAATCGATTTACGTGCAGCAACCTGCAAAGATGACTTTTCATTGATGGGAATATCGGCGAAGCCATTGGTATCTATAAAATTAAGGCCTAAACTCCCCTTAAATTTATCATTAATTTTAGTGTTAGTTTCCATTGAAATCGTCCCTGATACACCATCGGTAAGTGCAGTTTCAGTACCATTCTTTAGGACACTAACTTGTTGAGTAATTTGAGGATTAAACATTGAAATTAACCCAAAAAAATGTCCCGATTGATACATTTTTATACCATCCCATAAAATGAGATTCTGATCATGTGTTCCTCCTCTTATATTAATATTCGATACAGTTTCATTGATACTTTGAATCCCTGGAAGTGCCTGTACTGCTTGCAAAACATCAGTATCTGTTAATCCTGGAAGAATATCAAACTCCGAAAAATTAATTTCGTAAGCCCCATCACTCAATCTATTAATCCCCTTAACAATATATTTGGAGACAATAACTTCAGAAAGTTGTTGTAGCTCAAATGGAGTTTCTTTAAGGCGAACTAAAATAAATGTGCCATCAAGATTTTGAAATGATAATTGGGTATTATGTTCCAAATAAGATAAGACTTCAGTCAAGCTAAGATCTCGTTTAGGAGGAATTACATTAATACCTTCTAGGCTATCTTCGGCATAATTAAATTGAACGTTATACTGCTGTTGTAAGCGTGTAAGGACTTCCGTTAACGGCAAAACTTCTCTAGTCTCTTGAGCACAAATTTCAAAAGAAAATATAAAAAAAAGAAAACATAAAAAATACAGCTTATTTTTTATTGCCATGAATTACAACGTCGTTTGATCCATTAATTTTAAAGGTTAGATCCATTGGTTCTGTAACAGATAAAAGGGCTTTCTCAATATCGTCATGCATAAATCCTCCTGTAAATAATCGTTCGGTATTTACATTATCAACTATAATCTTTATGTCATATTGTCGTTCCATTTCAGCAATAACGGCCTCAAAAGGCACCGCTTTAAATGTACTTCTGTTTTGGGTCCATTGCGGTTCTACAAACGTTGTTTTACCCCAAGTATATACATCGTCTAATAAGCGATAAGTATCTCCTGCTAAAAGTTCTTTCGTTTTACCTGCTCTCGAAGTTACACGTACAATCCCTTCAAAGCATTGTACTTCAAAATAATTTTCTCTTTGCTTTACATTAAATTCGGTTCCTACAACTGTAACCGTAGCTTGAGATGTAATAACATCAAACGTTTTACCCTTTGCTACTTTAAAATAAGCTTCGCCACTAAGCGTTAATCGTCTATTATCCTCCCAATCTTTTTTATCATATAAAATAACTGAACCTGCATTTAATGTGACTTCAGATTGATCTGGTAATTCAATCGTAGTTTGTTCACTTGCCAGTGTTTCTATATGAGCAACCGTTTTATAGAATACACCATAATAGATCCCAATAGCAATAACAACCATACCAGCTATTCGTAGTATTCTGCTTCTCCAATTTGAAGTTTTACCTGCGGAATGTTGCGCCTCATAAGCCGATTTAAAATCTTCAAACGATTTAGGTTCTGAAAAGTCTGAAGCCTTAAATTTTTTAGCACCACCAACAATCGCTTGATATAATGCAAAATCTTCGTCCTGCTCGAACGCTTCTTTTTCGGCAGGTGTTAACTCATCATTTAACCATTTCTTGATGTGGTCTTCTGTATTCATAAATCGATTTACTACTTATATAACAACTTTAATTCTATTTCTCCTGATTATTTTATTTTAAAGCCTTCCAATTCTGTTTTTAATATTTTGAAAGCACTATAAATACGATACTCTACTACTTTTTTGGTCACACCCAAAAATTCGGCAATTTCACTATGCTTCTTCCCTTCTACTTTATTTAATAAGAAAGCAACACGTTGCTCTTCACTTAAACCCTCTAAAACTTCCTTATATCGCTGAAGAAATTGCTCTCCTTCTAAAATAAATTCTGGTGTTTCATTGGTGTGAGATTTAGGGGTATTCTTTTGATGGTTTAAAACTACTTTATGGTGTTTGATATCATTAAGCACCATATTATTAGCTACTGTAAATAAAAAAGACTTTGCTTTATTAAGTGTTACCTTTTTACAGTTATCCCAAAGCTTAATAAAAGCATCTTGCATTTTATCACTTGGGTTAAATTGCTCTCCATATTTATAATACAAGAAGTCATGTAAATCTTTTGAATACGTATTATACACATACTCAAAAATTCTGGCTTCGCATATGTTTTCATTTAGGTCTTGTGGCAAGGCTTTTTTGTTTTAGCATTTAAAGGTAAATAAATATTTACTTTAAAATTTCAGGAGTTTTAAAAGTTGAGTTGTTATATATTAAATTGCATTAAAATTATATAAATGCAAAATTATGAAAGCAACACTTAGATTCACATTAGTTTTTCTTTTTTCTTCAATGATGGTATTGACATCTTGTAGAAAAGAGGAGACAGAGTTTATAGAGACACCACCAGAAGACATATTACATGCAAATTCTGTGGCAGCCGATCTCATCCAAAGAACAGCATCTAATGACGGCTCTAACGATAATATTTTAGACTTTGCAAATTGTTTCAATATCAAACTTCCTATAGACGTTACAGTCAATTCTACAACTATTGAAATTAACAATGAAGATGACTATTATGAAGTAGAATCTATCTTTGATGATAACGACGATGATATTGATGAGTTAGATATTAACTTCCCAATTACTATTATTAATTCGGATTTCACTGAAACATCTATAAACTCGCTAAGCGAATTAAATGCCACTGCTATGAATTGTAATGGTGAGAATGTGGCCGACAACGATATTGAATGTCTGGATTTTGTTTATCCTTTTACGGTTTCAAAATTTAATACCCTCAATGAGTTAATATCTACGGAAATTTTAACGGGTGATAAAGAACTTTATGATTTTATCAATTCGCTAACTCCTGAAGACATTACAAGTATAAATTTTCCAATTTCAGTTGTACTATACGATGGTTCACAACTCGCTATTAATTCTTTAACAACCTTAGAGTCTACAATTTCTAACGTTCAAAATTCGTGTGATGAAGACGACGATTTCGATTATAACGATGATGACTGTAACCATTGTACTCCAGAATTACTGGAAGAATTCCTTGTAGGTTGTGAAGATTGGTACGTTGATAGACTCAAAAAAGATGATGTTAATTATCACGATGTATACGATGGTTATGATTTTAACTTTTTTGAAAATGGTACGATCACTGTGTATTGGAATGCAACATCAGCCAACGGAACTTGGCTTACAACAGGCACAGGGAATAATATATCTGTACTTATAAATATTCCAGCACTTCCTTTATGTAATAACAATTGGAGCTTGCAGGAAATTAATAATACCAGTTTAACCAAAATCGACCTTAGATTAAGTAACGTAGATCGATTGCGCTATAGAAATACATGCAATTAGCATTCACAACATTCATTGAAAAAGAAAAATAAGGGATCCTATTTTTGAATTAGTTGTTTGTGTTCCAAATTGTATTAAACTGCTTTAGCTAAAATAAAGTTAGAGCAGTTTTAACCAAAACATTAACAACGATGCGAAAACGAATTATCATCCTTATTGTTCTAGCTATTGGCTTAATTATAGGCTATAACTATATCTATCAAGATCATCGAGATATAGAAAGTGAAAATGCTAAATACAAGATGACTACATCTGATATTGCTTTAAGTTTTTCAGAAAACATCTCAGAATCTGAAGCCAAGTATCTCAATACTACCATTGAAGTGGTTGGTAAAATTTCAGAAAGTGATAGTCACTCAATTACATTAGATGACAAAGTCTTTTGCCAGTTTACTAATGCCATTCAAAACACAATAAAACCAAACTCTCAGTTAAAAGTTAAAGGGAGGGTTATTGGTTATGACGACTTGCTGGAACAAGTTAAGTTAGACCAATGCATTATTGCAAATTAATACAATCACTAAATATAAATTACTATGAAAACAAATTACTTTTTTAAAACCATTCTAGCATTAGTTTTTACTTTTGCACTAAATTCTAATATGAATGCTCAAATTAGAATCTTAAATGTCGATCCTGCTGGAGATACAGTTACTATTAAAAATTTTGGAGGATCAACTGTAAATATTGCGTCATATAGACTATGCTCTTTATTCTCATATAAAACTTTATCTACCCAAACAACTGTTGTAGATGGTTCGTTAAATCTTGGTCCAGATGCAGAAGTAACAATCTTTGCTGAAAACTATTTGAGTTTAAGTACAACTGCGGCCGATTTAGGGCTTTACTTTCCTACGGGCAATTTCGGAACAGCATCAAGTATGGTAGACTTTATGCAATGGGGAGCAGGTGGCCAAGGTCGAGAAAATGTTGCTGTTGCAAAAGGTATTTGGACTGCAGGAACTTTTGTAAATGTGGCTCCTCCATATTCATTTACAGGAAGTGCTGTAGATACAGGAGTTACTTTCTGGGACACCTTATTAAGTGTTGATGATATTGAAACGACATCAAGTTTTACCGTTTACCCTAACCCTACGAATGCACTATTAAATATAGAAATTACATCGAGTGAAGCAGGCCTAACGTATCAAGTTTTTGATATTCTAGGAAAGCAAATCATTTCTAAAAATTTAGAGTCTGAACGCTTATCTCAAATTGACGTATCAAACTGGAATAGCGGCTTGTATCTCATTAAAATTTCTAATGGAGATAAAACCGAAACAAAGCGTTTCATTAAACAATAACAACATAAAGCCAAATCTTTATTAAAGGTTAAGGTTTGGCTTATTTTTTAATCTATTAACTATGAAAAAAATATTCATACTGGTAGCTCTTATCCCAATTTTAACGGTAGCTCAAGATGATTTACTAAATGAAATTGACACAGAAAGCACAGATAATCAATACGCTACAGCCGCATTTAAAGGTCTTAAAATCGTGAATTTTGAATCTACAAAGTTAGTTGCAAAAGACGAATTAACTTTTATAGTTTCACATCGGTTTGGTAGTATTGAAAACGGGTTTGATAGTTTTTTTGGGTTGGATGATGCAGTGACTAGATTGAATTTCGTATATGGCATTTCCGATGGTTTTAATATTGGTATTTCTAGAAGTTCTTTTCAAAAAATATATCAGGCTTCAGCTAAATATAGACTTGTAAGACAGCAGGACAACGGCTTTCCTTTTACCATCGTTGGGTTTAATGCTGTTTTAATTAATACAGCACTAGACAAAAACAATTTGCCAAAGTTAGAATTTATAGATCGCCTTGGCTATACAACGCAAATAATTATATCTCGAAAGGTAAACACCAACTTTTCTTTTGAAATGGTGCCCACTTTTTTCCATGATAATTATGTACAGCAAAACAACCAAGATAATTCGCAATTTGCTCTGGGTTTAGGTGCACGTCATAAGCTCTCTAAGCGTTGGTCTATTAATGCAGATTATGGTTGGCACCTCAACAGAGCAGATAATTCTCCATTTAAAAACCCATTATCTATAGGTATTGATTTAGAAACAGGAGGACATGTATTTCAAATGCATTTCTCTAATGCACAAGCCATGAATACTAATGGTTTCTTGGGACAAGCTACTGGAGATTGGAGTGATGGTAACATCTATTTCGGGTTTAACCTAAGTCGCGTTTTTTAATTAAAATCTACAACATAAAATAACACCTTTAAACGAATTTTAGAATAATGAAAACTAAATACAATCTATATCTTATAAGCCTGCTACTACTTTTTAATTGTAGTAACACCAGCGAAGAAGATTTAATAGACGCCACACCAATTTTAACACTGGTAACGTATGTGGACAATATAAAACCCATTATTGATAATAATTGTATTGGTTGTCATAGCAATCCTCCAATAAATGGTGCTCCAATTTCTTTAATTACTTATGACAATGTCAAAAATGCTGTTGAAAACAACGGTTTGATTGATAGAATTTCATCTACTGATCAAGGGTTTTTAATGCCATTTGGTGGGCCACGACTACCACAAAACTTAATAGACCTTGTTATACAGTGGGAAGCAGATGGTCTACTAGAAAACTAATTAAATTTAAAACAATGAAAACTATTCTATTTGCATTCATATTTATGAACTTAAACGTAACAGCTCAAAACAAGTTTATCACTAAAACCGGAACAATTAATTTTGAAGCATCAGTAGCGTCTTTTGAGGAAGTTGCTGCAATAAACAACTCGGTCACAGCTATTATTAATGCCGAAAACGGAGAATTTGCAGCCCTAGCTTTAGTTAAGGGGTTTCGATTTAAAAATGCACTCATGGAAGAGCATTTTAATGAGAATTATGCGGAGTCTGACCAATTTCCGAAAGCAACATTTAAAGGAACCATAGAAGACTTTGACCTTAAAAAGGCACTAGCGACTTATACTATTAATGGAAGTCTTACATTTCATGGGCAAACAAAGACTCTAAAAGATATTGCAATTACTGTAAAGACAGAAGAAAATAAAATCATGATAAGCGGTGATTTTGTAGCTAGTGCTTCAGATTATAACATTGAAATCCCAAAACTTGTTAGTAATAAAATTGCAGAAGATGTAAAGGTTTCATTTCAGTTTGAGCTGCATAAAAAATAAAGACCATCCACATCTGGATGGTCTCTACAAACATTTTTTAGTTGGTTGACCTTTATTGTTTGATAAATCGTTTGGTTTGAGTTACATCATCACTGGTAACTCTAACAATATAAACACCAGTGTTCCATTTACTAACATCTATTGATAGTGCCTGAATACCGCTTATTTCTTTTTCAATAACTTTTTTTCCTAGAAGATCAAATACTTTGAGCGTTGCATTTTCAACACTTCCAGGGATTTCAATATTAAGGTGTAAGGATGCTGGATTAGGTGAAATTGAGAATTTTGAAACATCTCCAATATCATCGACACCAAGAAGTGTATCCCAAAAAGTTACACCAAAATCTGAAGTTCCGCCAGTAAATTCATAAGGTGCTGTAACATTAATAAATGTTCCTGCTGTCCAAAATCCATTGGTTACGGCTTGAGCTTCTCTACCAATACCTCCTGCTCCCCATTGCATAAAATCAATCATATTAGCAGCAACACCAAAATTTCCTGTAGGAAGATAAAGTCCTAAATCTGATGAGGCATCTGTAAGAACATTACCATTAGAAAAGGATACGGTCACTTCAACTTCTGCATCTGGTGCAAAATTCACAAGATCCCCGCTTAGTAGTGTCATACTGCTCAAAGCATTATAAGAAAACCTAGCACATAATCTATAGGCAGAAATATCTTCTGTGGTAGTTCCAAAGTTTTTAATTTTCACGCGTTCAGTAGAAGGATCTACCTCAACAATCCTAAATTGAGCATTTGATTTCTGAACAGAAAACCCAAAACAGAAAAGTGCAAATAATAGATAAAACGTGTATTTTTTTCTCATAATATTTCGGTTTTTAGATTTGAGTGCTATACAATTTAGTGAAATATTTTGATTGTTTTACAAAAATTAACAAAATTAAAAGCCCATCAATTTGAAATTGATGGGCTTTTATAAGTTTTATAATATGCCAATTATTGCTTTACAAAACGCTTGGTAATGGTTTGTTTATTGGTAGAAATTCTAACAAGATACACTCCTGTTTTCCAGTTAGATACATCTATTGATGATTCTATTGCGTTTAAGTTTTTGGCATGCACTTTTTTACCCAAAACATTGTAAACTGTGACATTTGCATTATCTAAAGCATTAGACAATTTGATATTCAATTTAGACGATGCAGGATTTGGAGAAATCTCAAAATCATTTTGAGTTTGTAATTCTTGAGTACTCAATGTTGTAGATGCTGTGATATTATCCAAGTTTATAGTTGATATAATAGTATCTGCACCTGTCCATGTAGGCGCTGCGCTACTCATAATTCGCATTGTACTTACAGCTTCAAGCGCATCTGCAATAGATACAGAACCAGAACCACCAACAGCAGTAAAATCAGAAGCAGAAATTGGAATTGTAATCGATTGCCATCCAGAGCCCGCAACTACATTAACTGCATTTGTTGTACAAATTCGTTTTCCTCCTGGTCCTTGGAACGCGACTCTTAAATTTAAATCTGTGGTTAATACCCTAACGTCCATTTTAATTGCTACTATACCTTCACTAGTAAAATTAGATGACCATTGATTCATAGCACTAAAGATGATCATTTTACTCCCAGCTCCACCTGATTCAGGCGGGGTTGACGTATAAGTCAAATAATTATCATCAATCCCATCTGGTCCACCACTAGGCTCGTTGGCAGGAGGAGACACGGCATCTCCAGGGCTTCCAATAATCCAATTTTGTGTTGTACCATCTTCAAAATCATCAACTTGCCCTGCCATAACTTGAGACAAAGCAATTGAAGATGTTAGCAGTAATGATAAAAAAAGTAGTTTTGTTTTCATAGTTTATCTTTTTCAGCACTTCAAATATAAAACAATTTATATTTAAACTAATAGGTATCAAAAATGAAGCCAATCATATAAAAACAAAAAAGCCACTAATTAAATTAATGGCTTTTGATATAAAATAAATGGTCTTTATTGCTTTACAAAACGTTTCATTTTTGAAGTGTTCTTGGTTGTAACCTTTATTACATATATACCAGTACTCCAGTTAGAAACGTCAATCACTGATGATAAAGAGTTTAATTTTTTAGAGAGCACTTTTTTCCCTAAAACATTATAAACCTCAATTTTAGTATCATCGGTATATGTTGGTAATTCTATCTTAAAGCTAGTCTTAGCAGGATTTGGTGAAATTTCGAAATTATTAACTTCCTGACTTTCTTCACTTAAAGTCAAAGATTGCATAGTAATTCCTCTATTTTCGGTGCCATGCCATTCTAAACTATAGCCTTCAAAACGAGCTCTTGCCCAAGCCAATTCTATAGACGTTGCCGAAGCTGAGAACACATAATCGTTATTATTACCTGTATTGGTTGCTCTTGTAGCGATTATTGTTCTTACTCCAGAATTTACGGTATTAGATGTTATAGACCAATCTCTTTCCCCTTCTAAATCTTCGGTAGGAATAATTCCGGTAGCGTCATCTCCAGGTGTTTGTCCATCAAACCCAAAATATCTATCTGTAAGTCTCGAGCCATCATAAATAACGACATCGTCTCCTGCAGTCATTCCTTGAACTCCAAACCCTAGACCTAACCATCTATTATCAGGTCCTATCATCGTTAAGGTAACAATAGTAGATGTTACATCAATTTGAACCGAATACTCTAAACCAGCTGTATTAGAAAGATTTACCAGGCCTGTTGAATACGTCTGGCTAAATCCAGAACTAAAACAAAATAGGGTAATTAAAGCAATTGTAATTTTTTTCATATTATTTTTCTTTTTTTATAAGCTTAATGATCGTATCATTCTGAGTCATCATTGCATAATCTTTTGCGTTCTTTCCTCTTTTATCCTTGAAATTTATATCGGCATCAGCATCCATAAGTAACTTTATTATTTTCTCATTACGAAAAATTATAGCATAATGCAGAGGTGTTGTTCCATTAGCATCAGCCGAATCTGGATTTGCTTTTAACTCAAGTAAGCGTTCAACAATTACAGGCCTGTTCTTATAAACAGCAGCCATTAATGGCGTACCATAATTACTGTTACCATCTATATCTTTTACTTTAGCGGCTAAAAACAAGGCAACGTCTTCATTTCCCTTATAGCAAGCTAGAGTTAATGGACAATATCCATTGCTATCAAAAGCGTTTATCGTATCAGCATTAATAGCCATCAAGGCTTTAACGTCTGTAATCGTTCCAGAACGAGCCACATCGAAAATATCACGTTGTGCCAATCCATGGAAAACAGAAAAAAACAAACAACTAATTAAACAAAGTGTTTTAACATTCAAAACAATAAATTTGAGAAATTCTAGGCTAAAATAGCAATTAAAAGCTGATTATTACAAGTCGTTTATCGAAAAAATAGTCTATTTGCTCAAATACATTTTACGTCTTGAGTATAAATTATAAAACTCATCATCCTTTAGACTATCAATAAACAGAATACTTTCGCCTGTACTTTTCATCTCTGGTCCTAATTTTTTATTCACATTAGGAAACTTATTGAATGAGAACACTGGTTGCTTAATGGCATATCCTTCAAGCCTTGGTTCAAACTTAAAATCGGTAACTTTCTTCTCTCCAAGCATTACTTTTGTCGCATAATTAACGTAAGGCTCTCCATAGGCTTTTGCAATAAAAGGAACAGTTCTCGATGCTCTAGGATTAGCTTCAATAATGTAAACCATATCATCTTTTACAGCAAACTGAATATTAATTAATCCAACGGTGTTAAGAGCTAAAGCAATCTTTTTGGTATGATCTTTTATTTGTTGCATTACAAATTCACCTAAATTAAAAGGTGGTAATGTTGCGTTACTATCTCCAGAGTGAATACCACATGGTTCTATATGCTCCATAATACCAATGATATATACATTCTCACCATCGCAAATGGCATCGGCTTCAGCTTCTATAGCGCCATCGAGATAGTGATCTAAAAGTAGTTTATTATCAGGCATTTTTCGAAGTAAATCGACAACGTGCTCTTCTAATTCTTTTCTATTAATTACTATTTTCATTCCTTGTCCACCAAGTACGTAAGACGGTCTTACTAAGATTGGGAAGTCTAATTTATCGGCAACAGCAAGTGCTTCATCTGCTGTTGAAGCCGTATCAAATTCTGGATAAGGAATATTGTTCTCTTTAAGTAAAGTAGAAAAACTCCCTCTGTCTTCTGCTAAATCTAGAGACTGATAGGTTGTACCAATAATTTTAATACCATATCTATCTAGCTTTTCTGCCAATTTTAATGCGGTTTGACCACCTAATTGTACAATAACACCTTCTGGTTTTTCATGACGAATAATATCGTAAATGTGTTCCCAAAATACAGGTTCAAAATACAGTTTATCGGCAATGTCAAAATCTGTTGATACTGTTTCAGGATTACAATTAATCATGATGGTTTCATAACCACACTCTGCACTTGCCAACACACCATGAACGCAGCAATAATCGAACTCAATTCCTTGTCCGATTCGATTTGGACCAGATCCTAGAACGATAATTTTCTTTTTATCTGAAACGACGCTTTCATTTGTTGAAAACTTCTCACCATTAGCTGTTTCTACTTCATTTTCGAAGGTAGAATAATAATACGGTGTTTGCGCCTTAAATTCGGCTGCACACGTATCAACGAGTTTGTAAACACGATTTATTTTAAACGCATCTCTTTTGTTGTAGACTTGACTTTCAAGACATTTAAGCATATGAGCAATTTGTCTGTCTCCATAGCCTTTTTGCTTAGCTTCTAGTAACAAATCGCGTTCAATAGTATCAATAGTATAAGTTGAAATTTCTTTCTCCAAATGATAAAGTTCTTCGTATTGTTTTAAGAACCACATATCAATTTTAGTAATTTCATGAATTCTACTTAAAGGAATTCCCATTTGAATAGCATCATAAATAGCAAATACACGATCCCAACTTGCGTAGGTTAACTTATCAATAATTTGTTGATAATCTTTGTATCCTTTTCCATCTGCACCTAACCCATTCCGTTTAATTTCTAAAGATTGGGTTGCTTTATGTAAAGCCTCCTGAAACGAACGTCCTATAGCCATTACTTCTCCAACAGCCTTCATTTGAAGACCTAGTTGTCTATCTGAACCTTCAAACTTATCAAAGTTCCAACGTGGAATCTTAACCACCACATAATCTAATGTTGGTTCAAATAATGCCGAAGTTGATCCTGTTATTTGATTACTTAATTCATCTAATGTATAACCAATGGCTAGTTTTGCTGCAATTTTTGCGATTGGATATCCTGTGGCCTTACTTGCTAATGCCGAAGAACGCGATACTCGAGGATTGATTTCAATAGCAATAATCTCTTCATTTTCATCTGGGCTTACAGCAAACTGCACATTACAACCACCAGCGAAATCACCAATACTGCGCATCATATGAATTGCCATATCACGCATTTTTTGGAATGTTTTATCAGAAAGTGTCATTGCTGGAGCAACAGTAATTGAATCTCCAGTATGAATCCCCATAGGATCCATATTTTCAATGGTACAAATAATAACTACATTATCATTTTTATCTCTTAGAAGCTCTAACTCATACTCTTTCCAACCAATTAATGCCTTGTCAATCATAACTTCATGAATTGGCGATACTTCTAATCCGCGGGTTAGTAGTTTATCAAAGTCTTCTTCTTTATATACGAATGAAGCGCCTGCTCCACCTAAGGTATAAGATGCTCTAATTACAAGAGGGAAACCAAAATCTTGGGCAATTTCTTTACCTTTTAAATAAGAATTAGCTGTTGCTTGCGGCGCCATACCAATACCTATTTTTAGCATAAGTTCTCTAAACTGTTCTCTATCTTCGGTAATATTAATTGCATCAATATCAACACCTATAATATCGACATCAAAATCTGACCATATTCCCTTTTCATCTGCTTCAATACAAAGATTTAAGGCTGTTTGCCCGCCCATTGTTGGTAATACAGCATCAATTTGCGGATGTTCTTTTAATACTTTTACAATAGATTTTGTAGTTAAAGGCAACAGATAAACATGGTCGGCCATGGTTGGATCTGTCATAATTGTTGCTGGATTGGAATTGATAAGTATGGTTTCAATTCCATCTTCACGTAGTGAGCGTAAAGCTTGTGTTCCTGAATAATCAAATTCACACGCTTGACCAATAATTATAGGACCTGAACCTATAATTAGAATAGACTTTAATTTTTCGTTCTTTGGCATTTTTGGTTTTTTAAGTGTTCAAAAATAGGTAACATATAGGTACAAAAAAAGGTGTCACACCTAAGTAACACCCTTAAAATATTAACAATTGTTAATCATTATTTCTTATGTCTTGTTTCAGATGATACAGACAATTTCTTTCTTCCTTTAGCTCTTCTACGTGCTAAAACTTTTCTTCCGTTTACAGAAGCCATTCTTTCTCTAAAACCGTGTTTGTTTCTTCTTTTTCTTTTTGACGGTTGAAACGTTCTTTTGCTCATTGTCTTATATCTTTAAAAAACTTTTATCTTTTTTTGGTTGCTTCGAGCTGTTCTCAAAACTGCGTGCAAATATACAAAGAGTTTTGACTTTGGCAAACCTAAATATAAAATTATTTTTAGTTATTTATATCAAGTTATATTCTAGCAACAAATTGACAAAAAATTAGTTTCTTTGTAAATTGAAAAAACACGGATAAAATGAAGTTAGATATACTAAAGTTTTTTATCGCATTTTTAGTGATTATTAACTTTTCTACTGCTCAAACACAATTGGCTTACAATCTTAAAGTTGGTGACCAATTTAAAGTACAACAAATTGCTAATCAGGATATTGTTCAAGAAATGAATGAGCAAAAACATGAAATGACCAACCTCATTGAAGGTGATTTTACATTTATTGTTGATGGCGTAAACGATAGTCTTTATACTATAAAGTTTAGGTTTGACCGTTTTAAAATGTTGTCAAAATCAAATCTTGCTGGTGAACTCATGTCTATTAATACCAATGATGTTGTAGCCGATGATGACATTGAAGGAAAAATATTTGCTCAACTGGTTGAAACAGATCTTTCTATGAAAATGTATAAAAATGGAAAGATTAAGTCTATAAAAGGTTCTGAAGCCTTAATTGACAAAATGGTTAATGCTGTTGGAGATTTGGATGACTTTACCAAAGAAATTATGAGAGAAGCCATGCGAGGTGAGTTTAGTAACGAGAGTTTGGCCAAGAGTTTTGAGCAGATGACTTACATTTATCCTTCTTCGGAAACCAAAATTGGAGATTCTTGGACGAACACTTTTGAAGGAGATTTATCTGCCAATAACACATGGACACTTGATGATATCAAAAACGATGATATTATGATTAGCGGAAATAGTAGCATCACATTTAAAAATAAAGATGAGGAAGTAGAAATGGATTTAGCCGGAGATATGACAAGTCAGATTACGACTTCTATGGAGACTGGATTCGTAAAGTCAATGTCAAGTAAATCTGTTGCTTCAGGGCATTCTACAATGCATAAAATGAATGGTATTAAATTACCAACATCAATTACCACGAATATCACTTACAAAATAGAAAAACATGTTCAATAAAAATATAAAACTTGTCATTGCAGGATTAATCATAGCTTACGCTGTATATCAATTTACCGAAGGTTATATTGGTAATGGTATTATGTACATCTTATTATCGCTTATTTTCATTTTCTTATACTTTAAAAATGAATTTATATTATTGGCTTTTTTAAAACTACGAAAGCAAGATTTTGAAGGTGCCAAAAATTGGCTCAATAAAATTAAAAACCCTTCGAGTGCTTTAGTAAAAAAACAAGAAGGTTATTACAACTATCTCCATGGTGTAATGGTATCTCAAACCAATATGAATGAAGCCGAAAAATACTTTAAAAAAGCACTTGGCTTAGGTTTATCAATGGATCATGATGTGGCTATGGCTAAATTGAATCTAGCAGGAATTGCCTTTAGCAAGCGTCGACCTATTGAAGCCAAACAATTACTTAATGAAGCTCAAAAACTTGACAAACGTGGCATTCTAACCGATCAAATTAAAATGATGAAAGATGGAATGAAAAAGTCTCAAGGTCCAAAGCAACACTATGGTAACCGAAATATGAGACGCCGTTAGGAGTTTAGAAAGACCGTTATACACTTTATCGATGTATTGTTCAAAAACAATTCATTTCTCCATAATTTAGACCTTTTAACGACTTTTTTACACAACATAATAAAATCGCTAATACATTTGTAACCCATTAACTTACAAAAGATTAGTAATGAGAGTGTATGTGTTTTTACTTATGTTTATGTGTGCGTGTGTTGCGTTTCCTCAACAGCAAAAAATGTACTTTGATGTACAAATCGCCAAGCATCTAAAAACTTATAAAAATAAGTCGGATCTCGCTATGCAAAAAGGTGATAGAGATTACGCTAAGTCGTTGTTTGATTCACTTTTTAATAATCACTTAAAAAACAGTCATATTCGTGATATCGCTCTTAAAAAAATTAAAGGTGGAACATATAAAACGTCGTTAATAGATAAACCCTTTTTACTAGTTACTAAATCACCTTGGGAGCTCATTAATGAGGAGGAAATTGAAGAAATTAATAGGCTTTCCAAAATGTACAAAAATCAAATAGACATTATTATTTTGTTTTGGGATTCAAGATTAAGTGCGAAAGCCTTATCGAAAGACTATGATTCTAATGTCATCGTCACCTATGTAGACGAGCGTGAGAATCAATCTAACCATATCATAAAACTCTTTAAGCATTCTTTTGGAGCGCCTGCTTGTTTTTTCATTTCAGAATCAAAACAACTTATGAAGATTGATAGAAAATTCATCCTTAGTTCAAACGGCTCGGTTGATATCTCTTTAAATAGTACACATCATCAAATAAAATTAATGCTATTTGACGGCGAGAAAACAAATAAAGGCATTATAACGACTGTTAATTAAATTTAATTAAGGCTTCACCTTATAATAACCTTCTTCAGGAATCTCTATGAAATACTTCTTTCTAGAGGCATTATTAAGTTTTGGTTCTCTAAGCCAAGGGTTGTGAATTTTTAAGATTTTATAATTAATTCCGAAACGTTGTGCAAACTTTGTGAAGTCTGTAACCACTGTATCTACTTCAACTTTATAGGTTGGGATTGTCTTATAAAGGTCATCCGTTGTAAAATTAAAACCGTATTTTTTTGGGTGCTTAAGTATTTCTTTTAAAGCTACGATTCTAAACAGGTAACGTCCTGTTTCTTCTCCTAATAAGAGGTCATAATAATTAGAGACACCCTGATCTTTTAATCGTCTTGAAACTCCCGCATTACCTGCATTGTATGCAGCTGCTGCCAAAGTCCATGATCCTAATTTCTTTTTAGACCTCAATAAGTATTTACAAGCAACTTCTGTGGCTTTTTCTAAATGGTAACGCTCATCTACATTACTATTTATCTCCAGTCCATTCTCTCGTCCAGTGGTTTTCATGATTTGCCATACACCTCTAGCTCCAGCAGGAGAGACAGCATTAGTTAATCCGCTCTCAATAACCGCTAAATATTTAAAATCCTCAGGAATACCATTCTTTTTTAAGATAGGTTCTATGATTGGAAAATACTTTTCGGCGCGTTTAAACATTAGTAAACCATTAGATTGCCAGTACGTGTTCACCAACAACTCCCTATCCATGCGCTCTAAAATATCTGGATCTTCTAATGGCATCTGCTCACCAGCAAAATTTAGATCATCAGGAACAGATAAGGCATAAACGTTATAATCATTTACAACCTTAGTAGGTTGTACGACCTCTGTATCAGATGGTGCTTTTTCAGATTGAACTGCAAAAATAAATAGCCCAGACACGCATACAAGACCAATAGCTGCTAAAATATTTTTAATAATTGTCATAATAGTTTTATTTAGGGAGCAGGCATTTAATCGACTGCAAGTCAAATGTATAAAATAAAATCTTTGGTTTCAAGCTACTCCAGAATTAGTTTTGGTAAATTTTCGTTAAACCATTTATATTTATTAATTACCATGATATGCGACCCTCCTTTGAGGACAATGCAGTTGCCTCCGCACGAATGCGGAAAAACCATGTCATTATCCCCATGAATATAAATAGCATTATCATTTGGCTTCTCTTGATTCCACTCAATGACATTCTCTATAGCCCAATCTAAATATTGCTTATCACTTACAGACAGGTATTTCTTATAAAGCTCGATGCGCTTTGTAATGGTTTCTCCAAAGGCGTATTTCGCCAAAAAATCAATATTACTAACCAATTGAGTAGGTAGTAATTTATAAGCCTTGGTATATTTCATGAGCTTCATTCGTTTTGGCAACTCATGTTTCGACTTTACACTTGAAACCACAAACAACTTACGTAATGTCATATATTTACTCATCTCCTGAACCAAAATTCCGCCAAAAGACACACCTAACAACACAATATTATCATGTTCAATGTGAGCAATCATGCGTTTTGCGTAAGACTCGAGAGATTCTTTTTTATAAGGAATCATCCATTCTAACCAATGTATTTCAAATTGTTCCTCTGGAAGTTTGATATGTTCGAATATTGTTGGGTTAGCTGCCATTCCAGGCATAAGGTACACATGTATAATTTCTTGTTGCATAAGTCTTTAAAATAACGGCTCTTTAATATCTGTGATATTTTTCGTAAATTTGCACTACAAAACTAGACAAAAGTATAGTTCCACCCTACCGACCATTGAATTAAATACAAAATATTATGATTGATGCTGCTGAATTAACAGACAATGACTTTTTACGCCAATTCGAATTAAAAGTAGACGGTACACTTGCCAAGATTGAGTATTCTTTACAAGATCGAAAAATCTTTTTAACAAAACTTATCATTCCAGATGGAATCTCAAATGACGAATTTGAAGAAGAATTTCTAACACTTGTTTTTGAGAATATTGCAGAACGCAATATTAGTGTTGTTCCAACAAGCCCTGAAATAGCAAAGTTTATAAGACGACACCGAAAATATAAAAAAATGTTACCTGTAGGTATCAGAATATAACACATAAAAAGCCGAAGTTTAAACTTCGGCTTTTTTGTTTCCTTATCTCGTATAATCAATTAAGCCATTCATATTAATTGTTCTAGCCATATAACATCTGTTCTATAACACGTATAAATACCCTAATTCGTAAGCAGGATAATTTGCGCTCACATTAAATTGTAACTCCAGTTATATTGAGTATCTAAACATTACATAGATTATGGCAACTATCTACAACATTAATTTCGATTTCACATCACAAGAGCAACAATTACTGCTTCGTCAATTACAAGCAGGTAACTATACATTATTTGGATTTAAAGGAGCTTCCGGTCCTAATCAGATAACAACAGGCTTACCTGTATGGTTTACAATACCTTATATGAGTATGTTTGGGCGAACACAGATAGATTATCAACCACAATACAAGGTTTATGTATACAATCAAGACTATATAGGTACAAATATCACTATACACATGCAAGCATTATCGGCAGAAGTGCCTTTAGGCACTATTTTGACATTCAATGCTGATGGAACATTTTCTATAAAACCTGGTGGTTCTGCTGGCGCTAGCAATGTAACCGCAGGCTTAGCGGCAAAAATCAATGGAGTATATGCGCCTTTTTGCGCATTCACTTCTAGACCTCAAGGTGTTGTTGTTATGCAACCAAATGATAAAATAGCACTTTTTGCAGCTCAAACTTATTTGTTTTCTGGCTCTATTATTAGCAATGCATTAAATCCTGGTTGTACCTTTGAATTTAATCCTGGTAGTATTCAATATAATCTAGAAATGATGCCAGCCAGCTTTAGTATTACAAATATACCCGCAGCACTTCCTGTAACAGAAATGTACCCTGGAGCGTCTTTAATACAACTCTTAAATTCACAAACTCTAGGAGGTTATTAATTGCTTAGTAAACTCAAACCTTACTAAACCATCCTCATCAATTTCAGTAAGCTGTACAGCCTGTAGAGTATTCACTAAATCTGGGTTCCATGGTGCTTTGACCTTAACGTAGTTTTCAGTGAATCCATGAATATAGCCTTCCTTATTCTCTCCTTCAAAAAGTACAGTACGAGAACTCCCTATTTGGCCTTCATAAAAAGCTCTTCTCTTTTTTGCCGAAAGCCCTCTTAACATTTTACTTCGCTTTGCCCTCACCTTTTTAGGTACAACCCCATCTAAAGACGCCGCAACAGTATTATCTCGCTCTGAATACGTAAAGACATGGAGATATGAGATATCGAGTTCATTTAAAAAATTGTAGGTTTCTAAGAACAATTCGTTGGTTTCACCTGGAAAACCTACAATAACATCAACACCAATGCAAGCATGAGGCATTGTTTCCTTAATCTTTGCAACACGATCGATATACAATTCTTTCATGTAACGTCGACGCATCAATTTAAGAAGTTCATTACTTCCACTTTGCAATGGCACATGAAAATGTGGTACAAAGGTTTTACTTGTTGATACAAATTCTATCGTTTCATTTTTAAGTAAATTTGGTTCAATAGACGAAATTCTTAAACGTTCTATGCCTTCAACATCATCTAAAGCCTTAACCAGTTCGTAAAAGGTATGCTCGTGCTTTTTATTACCAAACTCTCCTTTTCCATAGTCGCCAATATTAACACCTGTAAGCACAATTTCTTTAATATTTTTTGCTGAAATCTCCTTGGCATTTTGAAGGACATTTTCCAAGGTATCACTTCTAGAAATACCACGAGCCAATGGAATTGTACAATACGTACATTTATAATCACAGCCGTCTTGCACTTTTAAAAAGGCTCTTGTTCGGTCACCAAACGAATAACTCCCTACATAGAAATCTGCCTCTTGTATTTCACAGCTATGTACCTCTCCCATGTCATTTTTAGACAAGTCATTAAGATAATCGGTAATCTTAAATTTTTCTGTAGCTCCCAATACCAAATCCACACCATCCACATCAGCAAGTTCTTGTGGCTTTAATTGGGCATAGCAACCAACTGCTGCTACAAAAGCATCTGGATTAATTTTCTGAGCCTGCTTCACAATAGATTTAAAACGCTTATCTGCATTTTCGGTTACAGAGCATGTATTTATAACATAGATGTCTGCCTTCTCTTTAAAATCCACGCGCTCAAAACCTTCCGAAGAAAAATTTCTGGCAATTGTAGAAGTTTCAGAAAAGTTAAGTTTGCAACCTAAGGTATAAAATGCGACTTTTTTATTCATATAATGCCTAAGTATTTCTGTTAGCTCAGAAATCTATTTATATTTACTTGTTTCTAAATTTAGAGTGCGCAAAGTTACAATTAATGAGCAAAATGCTAAAACGAGTACATCGCAAATATTTATATTCAAGGCTAATATTGAGCATTTTAGTTCTTTTTTTGCTTTTTTCTTGCGGAAATGATACCAACTCCGCAAAAGATCATCTTGTTTTTAGATATAATGAGCATAAAAACATTGGGTCTTTAGATCCGGCTTTTGCTAAGGATAATGCCGATATTTGGGCCATTAATCAATTATTTAATGGATTAGTGCAAATGGATGAACATTTAAATGTTCAGCCTTGCATCGCAAAAAATTGGACGATTTCCGAAGATGCACTCGTTTATACTTTTGCGCTTCGCGATGATGTTAAGTTTCACCCGCATCAATTATTTGGTAAAGACTCTACTAGATATGTTACAGCAAATGACTTTGAATATAGCTTGTTTAGACTGTGTGATAGTAAAACGGCTTCACCTGGTAGTTGGGTTGTTAATAACCTTTGGGATATTGAAGCTGTAAACGACTCATTGAAAATTACTTTAAAATCTCCAGACCCTTCATTTATTGGAAAACTTACCATGAAATATTGTTCGGTGGTTCCAAAAGAAATTGTAAACTACTACAAGAGCGACTTTAGAGCAAACCCTATTGGAACAGGTCCTTTTAAGTTTAAACGCTGGGAAGAAAACCTTAAGCTCGTTTTCCGAAAAAATCAGGACTATTTCGAAACAGATCAAGCTGGACATAAATTACCCTATCTAGACGCTGTAGCGATTACCTTTCTTCCAGATAAACAGAGTGAGTTTTTGCAATTTGCTCAAGGAAATATCGACTTTGTTTCTGGTTTAGATGCTTCTTATAAAGATGAAATTTTAACCGCAAGTGGTCAATTACGGGATCAATACACATCTGAAGTTAATATGATTCGAGGCCCTTATTTAAACACTGAATACTTGGCTTTTTTCATGGATTCTAAGATTCCTGAATTGCAATCAAAAACGCTCCGTCGTGCAATTAATTATGGTTTTGACAAGGAAAAAATGATGACCTATTTACGTAATGGTATTGGTATTCCTGCTCATGGTGGTTTTATTCCAAAAGGCTTACCTGGTTATGACGAATCTATCGGATTCACCTATCAACCCGAAAAAGCGAAACAACTGGTTCAGGAATTTAAAACAGCTTCAGGAATTTCTAATCCTGAAATAACAATTACAACAACAAGCAACTATTTAAGTTTTTGCGAATATATTCAACGTGAACTTCAAAAAATTGGTATTTCAGTTAATGTAGATGTAGTTCCTGCTGCGACTTTAAAAGACGCAAAGGCCAATGGAAAGCTAGATATGTTTAGAGCAAGCTGGGTTGCTGATTATCCTGACGCCGAAAATTATTTATCGCTTTATTCTAGTAAGAATTTTGCGCCGAATGGTCCAAACTACACACATTTCAAAAATGAGCAATTTGACGAATGGTACCAAGATGCTTTCACAATTACCAACCCTAAAGCCCGTGAAAATCTTTATACTAAAATGGACAGTTTGGTCATGGCCTCTACACCAGTGGTTCCGTTATTTTATGATGAAGTGGTTCGGTTTACCAGAAAAAATGTAAGTGGGTTAGGTATAAATCCAATCAATTTATTAGATTTAAAACGCGTTAAAAAAGATAAATAGTGGATTTATATCTCATCGGGATGTCTACCAATATCATGAATCTCACTTTTATCAATAGTTACATTTTTTTTCCAATTTCTCTTTAAAGCCGAATATAAAAGATAAACTGCTCCTAATCCAATTGGCATGGCTATAAATGTTAACAACAAGGCATTATCCCAAGCAAAACCTAAATTAAAAACCTCATCAGCTATTCCCAAGATTAGACCAAAAACAAAAGCAGATGCATAATATGTAACAACACCAAGAATAGCAAAAACCCACTTATTCTGATTATGTTCGTCTGCCAGTTTAAAAAAACTTCTTCCTATTAACACTAATATTACAATTTCTATCATTGGCTTTTAGTTGTTTTCATTTATTTCATTGTAATATACAATTCTATTTCAAAGTAAAATAATAAATATCGTCTTCACCCTTTCCTCTAGGACGTCTTGATGAAAAATAACCTTCTGTTTTATCGGCATTAATAATATAACAGAAATCATCACTCCTACTATTTATAGGCTTTGGTAACAACTTAGGTTCTTCTGTTTCTGGATTTCCCTTTAGGTCATAGCTGTAAATATCTAAACCTCCCACACCTCCAACGCGATCTGAGGCAAAATACAATATGTTGTCGTTACTCACATAAGGAAACATATCTCTTCGTGGTGAGTTAATTTTTTTTCCTAGATTTTCAACTTCACCATATTTACCATCACCTAATATTTTCACCTTGAACAAATCTGTTTGTCCATGAGCGCCATGAGCATTCGAAGTAAAATACATTGTGGATCCATCTGGACTCAAAACAGCATGTCCATAATTATATTTGGGCTCACAAAATGGTAAAGGTTCAAAATTTGTCCAACCACGTCCTTCAATATATTCACCTCTTTGAATATTTAAATTTATGGATTTTAATTTCCTTTTATAAGATTTACCGCGCTTCATAAAATTAGTTGTGATGTACATGTACTTTCCATCAGGACTAAACCCAGCGCTAGATGTGTTAAACACGAAATCTTCAGATTTAATAAACTGTTTCGAGTTTATGATTTCACCATCTTTCGTTTTTTGACCTTCAAACATGGTAAATATAAGTCGCTTGTCATGATCCCGTCTTGCTCTATTTCTATTGTCGAGCATGTAAGATGTGTAAAAAACTTTATCGCCTTTATGGAAGATAACACCATATTGACTTTTATCGTCATTAATTTTGAGGTTTTTAATCTTGTAGGTTTGGGCAAACCCGAAATTAATTGTCAATATTAAAATGATACTGCAAATAAACTTCATGATATTGTAATTTAATATTAGCTTTTTCTCCATTTCTTGGTGTCCTCGAACACCTGCTCTAAAATCGCTTTATCTTGTTCAGAAAACGTTATGTTACGACGTTTCATAACAACCTCAGCTACTTCAAATGCTTTCTTAGTAACATAGGTAGTAAATCCAGAATGTCCGCCCCAAGAAAAACTTGGCACAAAATTTCTTGGAAATCCACTTCCAAAGATATTAGCACTTACACCAACAACTGTACCAGTGTTAAACATGGTATTAATACCGCATTTACTATGATCTCCCATCATAAGGCCACAAAATTGCAATCCAGTTCTAGCGAAACCTTCGGTTTGATAATCCCATAGTCTCACTTCGGCATAGTTATTTTTCAAGTTTGAGTTATTCGTGTCTGCTCCAAGATTACACCATTCACCCAATACAGAGTTTCCTAAAAACCCATCGTGGCCTTTATTAGAATATCCAAAAATGACAGAGTTATTTACCTCTCCGCCAACCTTACTATGTGGTCCTACAGTTGTTGGTCCGTAAATCTTGGCACCCATTTTAACCGTAGCATGCTCGCATAACGCAAAAGGGCCTCTAATAACACTACCTTCCATTATCTCGGCGTTCTTTCCAATATAAATAGGACCAGAATTTGCGTTTAAGGTCACAAATTCAAGCTGAGCTCCTTCTTCTATAAAAATATGTTGCGCTCCTAGAATTTGGTTGGTACTTGAAATAGGCTGGGATTGTCTATCTCGTGTGAGCAATTCGAAATCGGCCTGTATGGCTTCACCGTTATTGGCAAAAATATCCCATGTGTGCTCAATTTTCAAAACAGTTTCGTTGTATTCTATAGCTTCATAGGTTTCAAAATCAATTTCATCTTGAGTATCTTTTGAAAAAAAAGCAATCACATCTTCTCCTTGAAAAATCGCTTGATTCTCTTCTAAACCCCTAATAATAGCAACCAATTCTTGATTTGGCAGATAGGATGCATTAATCATAACATTTTCATCTAACTCTACCATTGGGTACTTTTCAGATAAATATTCTTCTGTTAGCGTTGTAATTGTAAAGCCTAAATGCTTTTCCCATTTTTCTCTTATAGTGAGTATACCAACTCTAATATCTGCCACAGGTCTTGTAAACGTAAATGGCAAAAGGTTATGTCTAGAAGGACCATCGAAAAGAATATAGTTCATGTTACTGTGTAGTTTGCTGTTAAAAGTAAATCAATTATATAAAACAAAAAAGCCTTCGGGAAAAATCCTGAAGGCTCTGTGTATAATATTGTTTAAGATTATTTCTTAAACTTCGCGTATTTGTTTTTGAACTTATCAATACGTCCTGCTGTATCTACTAATTTAGACTTACCAGTATAGTATGGATGAGATGTTCTAGAAATTTCCAATTTAATTACTGGATACTCAACACCGTCAACTTCAATTGTTTCACTAGTCTCAGCAGTAGATTTAGTTAAAAATACGTCATCGTTAGACATATCTTTAAATGCTACTAATCTATAATTTTCTGGATGTATTCCTTTTTTCATCTCTTTAAACTTTAAAATCCTTAATATTTTGGAGGTGCAAATTTAAGTAATTTTTGTAAATTACCAATAATTTATTTCTTTTTTTATTTCTTCAATAATTGTAACAAAATTACACATAAAGATACTAACCAACATATTCACTAAATAATCAACTCAAATTATGGAAAAATCATCAAAATCTCATGCGGTTAATTATGGCATTTATTTGTCATTAATTTTAGTACTTTTTACAGTTTTAGCATATGCCTTTAAAATTGAATTACTAGTTAATTTTTGGCTAACTCTATTACTTCTTCCGGTTATTATTATTGCCTTTGGAGTTGTGTCTAGTGCCAAAGCCAAAAGTTTATCAGGTGGATTCATTAATTTCAAGAATGCATTTACGGCGTATTTAATTCCTGTAGCAATAGGATTAATTCTCAATACTATTGTGGCTATCGTCATTTTCAATTTTGTTGATCCTGATTCGGCCGACTATCTTAAAGAATTAGTGATTTCAAAATCACAGGCATTTATGGAAAGCGTTGGAGCACCACAAAGTGAAATTGATAAAAGTATTGCTACAATGCAAGAGCAAGATACATTTGCTATTGGTACGCAGTTGAGATCTTTAGCTCAAAGTTTTATCTTTTTTATAGTAATTGGCTTAATCGTTGGTCTAATCATGAAGAAAAAAGATCCGAACGCAGCTTAAATAATTTCAGTATTTTTGAACTTTAAACATTCAAAATAACTAAATGAATATATCAGTAGTCATACCACTACTTAACGAACAAGAGTCATTAACAGAATTACACGATTGGATTGCAAAAGTCATGCAATCCAATCGTTTTTCGTATGAAATCATTTTTATAGATGATGGAAGTACAGATGAGTCTTGGTCTACCATCATGAAGTTATCTCAACAAAACCCTAGTGTTAAAGGTATACGTTTTTTGAAAAACTTTGGAAAATCGCAAGCACTACACGCAGGATTTGCAAAAGCCGAAGGCGATGTTGTGATTACTATGGATGCCGACCTACAAGATAATCCTGAGGAAATCCCTGAATTGTACACTATGATTATGGTTCAAAAGTTTGATTTAGTCTCTGGATGGAAAAAGAAACGATATGATTCGGTAATTGCTAAAAATCTCCCTTCGAAATTATTCAATTGGGCCGCAAGACGTACCTCTGGCGTTAAACTAAATGATTTTAATTGCGGACTTAAAGCTTACAATAAAAATGTTATAAAAAATATCGATGTCAACGGTGAAATGCACCGCTACATTCCTGTTTTAGCCAAAAACGCAGGGTTTGTAAAAATTGGTGAGAAAGTTGTACAGCATCAGGCTCGAAAATATGGCGAAACAAAATTTGGTATGGATCGCTTTGTAAATGGCTTTCTAGATCTTATTACGATTTGGTTCTTATCTCGATTTGGCAAACGTCCAATGCACCTGTTTGGAGCCCTAGGCGTCCTTATGTTCGGTATTGGATTTATATTCGCCTTCTATTTAGGTATTGACAAACTTTTGCTAAACCCTACTGGTAGATTAATTACAGATCGTCCTCAATTTTATATAGCACTCACTACAATGATTCTAGGCTCCCAATTTTTTGTTGCTGGTTTCTTAGGCGAACTAATATTACGTTCTAAAAGAGATAGAAGTCGCTATTTAATTAAACAAGAACTTAATTTTTAAAAGCCACTCCAAATTAACAAGACCTTATTCATTCAAAATTATTGAATTACGTACTTTTGCAGCATAATTATTACTTATGATACATATTGAACCGCAACTATTAGAGCGTGTCAACACATGGTTAACACCAGCTTTTGATCTAGAGACTCAAAATTATATAAAAGATTTAATCGCCAATAATCCAACCGAACTTCAAGAAAGTTTCTATAAAGACCTTGAATTTGGAACCGGAGGAATGCGAGGTATCATGGGAATTGGTACCAATCGTATTAATAAATTTACCCTTGGGAAAAACACACAAGGACTAAGCAACTATTTAAAAACACAATTCCCTTCTGAAGATTTAAAAGTAGCCATTGCCTATGATTGCCGACATAATAGCAAATCATTGGCAAAAGTTGTAGCCGATGTGTTTTCTGCCAACGGAATACGGGTATATCTTTTTGAAGATTTAAGACCAACACCAGAACTATCGTTTGCCCTAAAGCATTTAGGTTGTCACTGTGGTATTGTTTTAACCGCTTCACACAATCCGCCAGAGTATAACGGTTACAAAGTGTACTGGCAAGATGGTGGTCAACTAGTTCCGCCTCAAGATGGGGAAATTATTGCTGAAATTTCTCGTCTAGAATATTCTGAAATCAAGTTTGAAGCTAAAGCATCTCTTATAGAATATATTGGGCAAACCGTTGATGACGTTTTTATTGACAACAGTGTAAAAAATGGAAGTTTCAACACATCTAAAGTAGCCAGAGAAAATTTAAATATTGTATTCACTTCTTTGCATGGAACGTCGATTACTGCCATTCCCGAAACCTTAAAGCGTGCTGGCTATACCAATGTTAACATTGTTGAAGAACAACGTGAACCAAACGGAGACTTCCCTACTGTCAAATCTCCAAACCCTGAAGAACCAGAAGCTCTAAAAATGGCTGTTGAACTGGCAAATAAAGTAGATGGTGATATTGTTATAGGAACAGATCCAGATTGTGATCGTTTGGGCGTAGCCGTAAGAAATCTTGAAGGTGAATTGGTAATCCTTAACGGAAACCAAACCATGATATTGATGACGAATTTCTTATTAAAACAATGGAAAAATGGCAATAGAATTAATGGTAACCAGTTTGTAGGATCTACCATTGTATCTACACCTATGATGTCTGTTTTAACTAATGCTTATGATGTAGAATGCAAAATAGGTCTTACTGGTTTTAAATGGATTGCAAAAATGATTAAAGACTTTCCTCATTTAGATTTCATTGGAGGAGGCGAAGAAAGTTTTGGGTTTATGGTTGGCGATTTTGTAAGAGATAAGGATGCTGTAACCTCTACCCTTTTGGCTTGTGAAATAGCGGCTCAAGCAAAAGCAAAAGGAATTAGTATGTATAAAGAACTCATAGATTTATACATCGAACATGGCTTTTATAAAGAACGCTTAGTATCCTTTACAAAAAAAGGGATTGAAGGTGCTCAAGAAATCAAACAAATGATGATTGACGCTCGCAAAAACCCATTGAAAGAAGTTAATGGATCCCAAGTTGCTAGAATCGAAGATTATCAATTATCAATTGTAAAAAACGCAACTACAGGAGAAGAAACACCTATAGACGTTCCTAAATCGAATGTGTTGATTTATTATACCGAAGATGGAAGTAAAATTGCGTTAAGACCAAGTGGTACAGAGCCAAAAATAAAATTCTATATCAGTGTAAATACAACACTAGACAATGTGTCAGAGTTTAAAGCAACGGAACAAAAATTGGAAGCTCGTATTGATGCCATCTTAAACGATATGAAACTCAATTAATGAATTATTTCAAACAAATATTAGGTTTTGCAAGACCTTATAAGAGATTTGCCGCTCTAAATATTATGTGTAATATTTTTTATGCCTTATTTAGCGCATTGTCATTTATTGCATTAATTCCAATGTTAGATGTACTCTTTCCTACAGATCAGCCTTGCGAAGAGCAAGAAGCTATAGTAAAGCCTGTGTGGACTGGTATTTCTAACACCATGGACTATTTTAAAGATTTTATGGCATACAGAGTTGATGGCTTTGCTCAAGATGATCCTTCAAAAGCCCTTCTTTTGGTTATTTCTTTGGTCATTTTACTTTTTTTCTTAAAAAACATCTTTAATTATTTAGCCATGTATTTTATTACATTTTTAAGAAATGGTGTTTTAAAAGATTTAAGGAATGCTATTTTTGATAAAATCACTCATTTACCTATTGCCTTCTTTTCAGAAAAACGAAAAGGAGATACCATGGCAAGAATATCAAACGATGTGCAAGAAATTCAAGGATCCTTTCTTTCCATCTTAGAACTCATAGTTAGAGAACCGCTAACAATCATATTTACAATAGTAATGATGTTATTGATTAGTGCTAAACTAACACTCTTTGTATTTATCTTTATTCCTATATCAGGGTTTATTATATCTAGAATTGGAAAATCTTTAAAAAAGAAATCCGATCGCGTGCAAAAAGAGCAAGGGAATTTTCTCTCCATTATAGAGGAAACCTTAGGAGGATTAAAAGTCATTAAAGGATTTAATGGTGAAACCTCCTTTTCCAATAAATTTAAAGCCTCAACAACGAGGTTCTACCACTTTTCTAATAAGCTATTAAATCGCCAAAACTTCGCTTCGCCTACAAGTGAATTCTTAGGTATTACAGTCATTGCAATTTTGCTGTGGTATGGAGGCAGAATGGTACTCATTGACGGAACACTCGATGGCAGCTCTTTTATTGCCTATATGGGATTAGCCTATAATATTCTTACGCCAGCAAAGGCTATTAGTAAGGCCAGCTATAGTGTTAAAAAAGGAAATGCAGCGGCTGAGCGTGTTTTAGAAATCTTAAATACAACCTCAACTCTTGAGGATCAACCAAATGCTATTGTTAAGAAAGACTTTACTTCAGAAATTGCATTAAACAACATCTCATTTAAATATGAAGAGGATTTAGTACTTAAAAACTTTTCTATTAAAGTTCCTTTAGGAAAGAGTGTTGCATTAGTTGGACAATCTGGAAGCGGAAAATCTACCATCGCCAATTTAGTTACACGTTTTTATGACGTTACAGATGGTAACATCTCTATAGACGGTACAGACATAAGACAACTCACAAAACATTCTCTAAGAGGTTTAATGGGACTGGTAACGCAAGACTCTATATTGTTTAATGATACTGTAAGAAACAACATCCTCTTAGGAAAAGAAGATGCAACTGACGAAGAGGTTATTAACGCCCTGAAAATTGCCAATGCATGGGAATTTGTTAAAGATTTAAAAGGAGGGCTAGACTTTAATATTGGTGATGCAGGAACTAAAGTTTCTGGAGGACAAAAACAACGCTTAAGTATTGCAAGAGCTGTTCTAAAAAATCCGCCAATCATGATTTTAGATGAGGCTACCTCTGCTTTAGATACCGAAAGTGAACGTTTGGTTCAAATCGCTCTAGAGAATATGATGAAAAACAGAACATCTATCGTCATAGCACATAGGTTATCTACCATTCAAAATGCCGATGAAATTATCGTTATGAGCAAAGGTGAAATTGCCGAGCAAGGTACGCATGACGAACTCATGGCTAAGAATGGTGTTTACAAAAAATTAGTAAACATGCAGAGTTTCGATTAATTAAAATTTCAGAAGACAAAGACATAAAACAGAAAAGGATGCAACATATGTTGCATCCTTTTCGTTTCTATTACCATATTTGGGGACAATGGCAATATTTAAGTAGGTTAGGCTGAGACAAACATAAATTAAATAAACGTAGTATGCAAGAAAAAAATGCATTTCAACGTTATTTATTTACACTTTATCGATGTTTTTATACTTAACATATTGATAATCAAATTTTTAATAATTTTATTTTTTTTCATTAAACTTTCTGTAAATTGAATTGTCTAAATAAAAAAACCTTTTATTGGATAACGAACAAGATTTCATACAGCTGTTATCAGCCTCATCAACAAAAGAAGCCGCCTTTAGAGAACTGTTAAAACTTTATAAGGAGCGCCTCTATTGGCATATTCGTCATATTGTAAAAACTCATAATGACGCAGATGATGTGCTACAAAACACCTTTATTAAAATCTATAAAAATATCCATAACTTTAAAGGAGATAGTAAGTTGTATTCTTGGATGTATCGTATTGCCACCAATGAATCTCTTACTCATATCAAAAAAAACGCAAAACATTTAAATCTATCTAATGAAGAGACACATCGACATTTAGTAAATAATATAAAAGCTGATGTTTATTTTGAAGGTGATGACATTCAATATAAATTGCAGCAAGCCATAGTCACTTTACCCGAAAAGCAACAATTGGTTTTTAATATGAAGTATTTTCAAGATATTAAATACAAGGAGATGTCAGAAATTTTAGACACCAGCGAAGGCGCTTTAAAAGCATCTTATCATATTGCCGTAAAAAAGATAGAGGCATATTTAACTCAAGATTAAACCAAATAGAGACAAAAGAGTCTTACAGTTATGAAACAAAATAAATTAAATACAATCAAGACTTCAGGTTTTAAAACACCTAAGGATTACTTTTCTCAAGTAGAAGAGCAAATTCTCAATGAAGTTAAGATTGTAGATAAGGTTGATCAATCTGGTTTTGACGTTCCTGAGTCTTATTTTGATACTGTTGAAAGTGCAATACTAGATACCGTTGCCTCGGAAAGCGATACTAAAGTAGTTAGGTTATTTCCATGGAAAAAAATCATGTATTCAACAGCAGTGGCAGCTGTGTTAATTTTGATGTTTAGTCTCTTTTTTAAGTCTTCAGATCATGTATCTTGGGACGATCTTGAAATCGTTTCCATAGAAAACTACTTAGAATATGAAGATTATACATCAAACGAATTGGCATCGCTATTAACGGATGACGAATTAGATAACGACAATTTTATAGACAACGAAATACCTGAAACTTCTATTGAAGACTATCTCCTAGATAATGCTGAACTTGAAGACCTCATTATAGAATAATTATTATGAAAAAAACACTTATAACCCTACTATTTATTGCATTAACCCTGAGTGCATTTGGACAAAAAAAACAGCAAAAGGATAAGATTAGATCCTTAAAAATTGCATTTATTACAGATCAATTGGATCTTACTGAAGCAGAGGCTCAGAAGTTCTGGCCTATTTATAATGCACATGACAAGGAAATGGAAATGCTACGTATAAATGGACGTGAAAAACGACGTAAGTTAAACATTGAATCACTTACCGAAAATGAAGCAAAAAAAGCCTTAAAAGATTTAGTTGCTTTTGAAAAAGAAATGCACGCTCTAAAGGCCGAGTTGACCGAGAACTTGTTAACGGCTATTCCTGCAAAAAAAATATTAAAGCTACGCTTTGCTGAGACCGCTTTCAATAAACGTATGTTGGAGGAAATGAAAAAACGAAGAGAAAAATTCAAAAAAAATAGACCATAAAAAAAAGAAGCCCAAATGGCTTCTTTTTTTTATTCTTTAAATGTCAATTTTGATATGCGTCCACGCCCTGCAGCATAGGCAATACTATCGTTTAAAAATCTAATGGTATAAAAGCCCTCATCACTTAAATGGGTCCATGAATCACCAGAATCGCCAGAATAATCAATCCCTTTAAAACCAATTGCCACTAACTTCTTCCCTGCTCCATTAGGCACATACTTCACACAGCTTCTATATCCAGGTGACTGATTTTCGGCTACTAATTCCCATGTTTTTCCGCCATCTTTTGTTCTTACTTTATTCGCACTACTATCGGCTGGTTTTGTATAATCTCCTCCAATTGCAAAACCATGATTTTCATCATAAAAATCTACCGAATACATCCCTGTAGTTTCCAAGCCTTGAACAATAGGTGTCTCAAAAACGCTCCAAGTTTTTCCTTTATCGGCAGAATATAAAATGCGACTAGACTTTCCGCCAGTAGCTACCCATGTCTGATCTCCAACAATAGCAATATTTGTATCACTAGCTGCAAATGCTGCTTCGCCTTCTTTAGCCTTTGGTAAGTCGTCACAAGATAATTTTGACCAGGTATTCCCTCCATCGCGAGTTATAATAATACTCATACAATCTTCTGTTGGATCTCCAATGGCAATCCCTTCATCATCATTCCAAAACTCCATCGAGTCATAAAATGCCTTTGGATGCTCTTCTTTATAAACAATTTTAATTTTCTCTTCATCAATATTTAACTTATAAATTAATGCTGGTGAACCAATACTAATGCCATATCCATGTTTTTTATTCGCAGACAATGCTCTAAAATTAGGTGTGATAGAGTCATATTTCAATGCAATTGGAAAAACGATATCATAATTTTCAGACTGATCTAACCCAACACTACGCACAGCTTCAAAAGCATCTTTAGGGCCAATCGCTCCAAACTCACCTCTAGAGGTTAAAAAAGCGATCCCATCTAAACCTTTAACCAATTCAATGGCTCTAATATTTAACAAAGAATCTTGAAGAACAGTTTCTATCTCAACCTTGGTAAATTGTTTTTTAAACGCTATAGACGTCTTCTCGCCAGCATTGGTTAATGTAAAACCAAACAGTGCTAGAACTAAAATTGGAGCTATAATAAAACGTAGTATTTTTTTCATGAGAATCAAATTTCTATAAAAATAGAAAAGCTCTACGACATAATCGCAAAGCTTTTCAAATAGACATCAATCTAATCAATCAAAATTATTAAAACCTATGCTTTATAGTGGTTTATATGGCTAAGTTCTAATATTTTATCTTTTACTCTTATAGGATTTTTCTCTTTTCTTGTGAATCGCATTCTTTATTAATGCTTTAAAACGAACTTTCTGATCATCATTACAAATGTCATGAATGGCCTTAAAGTAATAGAAACGTTCAACATCCTTCTTTTCTTCTAAGTTCCCAATCACCGCAATAATTGAGTCTACGTCTGGTTTAGATATAGGTGCTTCAGAAATATGTTTATATAAAACTTCTTTTACATTCCCTATACTATCTGAAAGTGTTCTCACTTCCAAATAATGCTGGTCTCTCAACACTTTAAAGCGCTCCATTTGATCGTTATCAAATTTCAATTCCTTTGTTATAAAATCACGCTTATGTTCCTTTTTCTTACCATTGGTATGTCCTAGATAATTGAACAGAAAAAAAAGATTTACCACAATTAAAAAACCAATAAGGATATAAAGTATCTTGTTATTCTTCATAATTTTATTCTATTACGTACACCGTTTCTATATCTTCACTTTCCATTAACCCATGCGTTTCAGCAAAATCCAAAATATTTTCGGTCGTTGAAGAAGTATTCATTTGTGTAAATGCAACAAGATTTAGCACAATAAAACATAATAATGTAGCCAGTTGAAATTTTGGTGTGAACCAAGCTAGAAAAACATGCTCTTTCTTTTTTTCCGAAAACAAAAGTAACATCGTCTTATCCTTAAAAAACGGAGATGCTTTTAAATCGTTACGTTTACTAATACTATTTAAAGTATTGTCTATCTTATCTTGTATATCCTTCTTTGTATTCATTATCATTCATTTAGATGTTATTACATTAAAAAACTTGCGCTAATTGTCATTTTGGTAAAAATTCTGTAATGATTTCTGTAAGTTCTTTTTTGCTCTAAACATTAAAGACTCTATAGATGAAAGACTCTTTTCTGTAATGTCACAAATTTCTTTGTAACTTTTTCCATCAATTTTATGCAGCGTAAAAACAACTTTTTGTGCATCTGGTAAATTATGTATGGCTTTAAATATGTGTTCGCCCGCTTCCTTATGTTCTAAAATGATTCCTGGGTGATTAATTTCTGTAAAATAGTTAGTTCTATCAATTTCAAAACCCTCTCCTAACAAAGGTTGCAAAAAAGCAAAACGTTTCTTGGTATTTCGTTTTCTTATAAACTCTAAACATTTATTTGTAGTAATTCTATAAATCCATGTGGATAATTTCGACTGTCCCTTAAATTTAGAAATCGAATTAAAAACTTCCAAAAAAACGTCTTGAGCAATATCTTCAGCATCTTCCTTATTAGGAACAAAAGACAAACACGTGGCAAATACTTTGTGTTGAAAATCATCTAACAACCTACTATATGCAAATCTACTGCCACTTTTTAATTGCTGTATAAATTCAGTTTCTGTCAAAAAAATGATGCTTCCTTATATTATTAACTAGTTTAGATGCAGTCTCTCTTAAAAACTTGCACGCTCATTATTTTTGAAAAGATAACACTTTACAATAAAGGCTTCAACTTATAAACTTTTAATGTACCTTTGCATGCTTAAATTTTTATAATGCGTTTACACAGAAACTTATGCTTTGCTGTTATCGATGGATTAACACTTATCTTTAATGAAGGCAAATATGCAGACAAAGTAATACAACAGCTCTTAAAACGTGACAAACGTTGGGGAAGTCGTGATCGCGCCTTTGTTGCTGAAACCACTTATGATATTGTACGTTGGAAACGTTTATATGCCGAAATTGCCGAGGTAAAGGCACCTTTCGACAGAGATAATTTATGGCGAATTTTTGCCGTTTGGGCAACGTTAAGAGGTATAAAATTACCCGATTGGAAATATTTTGAAAACACACCTCAACGTAAAATAAAAGGGCGTTTTGATGAATTATCCCAAACTCGAAAATTTAAGGAGGCTATTCCAGATTGGCTAGATGAACTGGGTGTTAAAGAACTAGGTGAATCTATATGGACAAAAGAAATTGCTGCACTAAATGAGCAAGCCGATGTTATTTTAAGAGTTAATACCTTAAAAACAACTAAAGAAAAATTACAATCTCTTTTGTTCGATGACAACATTGAAACAGAAAGCATTAAAGGTTATCCCAATGCACTCAAACTAAGAGAAAGAGCAAACGTATTTCAAACTGAATCCTTCAAAAATGGTTTTTTTGAAGTTCAAGATGCCTCGTCGCAATTAGTGGCAGAGTTTTTGGATGTAAAACCAGGAATGCGTGTTGTAGACGCTTGTGCAGGCGCAGGTGGTAAAGCACTACATCTTGCATCTTTAATGGAAAACAAAGGACAAGTTATTGCTTTAGACATCTATGCAAACAAGCTACATGAATTAAAGCGAAGAGCTAAACGAAATGGCGCCTTTAATATAGAAACTAGAGCTATTGAGTCGACCAAAGTTGTTAAAAAACTGTACGATAAAGCAGATCGCGTTTTAATTGATGCGCCTTGTTCAGGGCTTGGGGTTTTAAAACGAAACCCAGATGCTAAATGGAAATTACAACCTGAATTTATTGAGAATATTAAAACAACGCAGCAAGACATATTGCAACAATACTCTCGAATTGTAAAAGATGGAGGAAAGCTTGTATACGCAACATGTTCTATACTTCCTTCTGAAAACAAAAAACAAGTTGATACGTTTTTAACATCAGATCAAGGAAAAGACTTTATCTTTGTAAAAGATAAAAGCGTGCTATCGCATAAATCTGGCTATGATGGATTTTACATGGCTCTATTAGAAAAAAAGAAAAAATAATACCCAAATAAATGAAACAATTTTACACTTTATTATTAGCTTTTGCAACCACATTTGCTTTTGCTCAATTAACACCACCAGCAGAATTGCAATCTTATTATGGCAATCAAATTACGTCTACTGGTTTAACGTTAAAGGGTGATTTAATTACATTAACCATTAATAATCACACTAATTTCTTAACATATAGTCAGGTTTGGGACGCCTCAAGAATTACAGATGAAGATCCAAATAATTCAAGTAATGTATTACTAATCTATGGTTACGACGACCCTCCTTTTGATGGCAATGTAACTACTGATAGAACAAGAGGGAAATTTGATAACGGTGGAAATGTTGGTGACTGGAATAGAGAACATGTTTACCCAAGGTCATTAGGAGATCCAGATTTAGGTTCTTCAGGACCAGGTTCTGATGCTCAAATGTTGAGGCCAAGTGATGTTCAACGTAATGGTCAACGTGGCAATCGACTATTTGCCGAAAAAAGCATAGGACAATATCCAAATGGAGAGTCTGGAAATGCAAACGGAGGTTGGTATCCAGGTGACGAATGGAAAGGTGATTGTGCTCGAATAATAATGTACATGTATTTACGCTATGGTGACCGTTGTTTACCTTCTGCAGTAGGCATTGGCAGTAACGTTTCTACTCCAGATGACATGATCGATCTATTCTTACAGTGGAATGCTGAAGATCCTGTAGAAGAAGGAGGAATCGAAGATGTAAGAAACAACTATCATGGAAACGCGGCGAATACATATGCCCAAGGAAATAGGAATCCGTTTATAGATAACCCATATTTAGCAACTGTTATTTGGGGCGGACCAGATGCTCAAAACAGATGGGCAAGTTTATCTGTTCCAGAATTTCAACAAGAACAAATCAAAATGTTTCCTAATCCAGCTAACGGAAATGAGGTTACTATTGATTCTAATTTTGATATTTCAGTAGAAGTTTATAATATTTTAGGAAAGAAAGTTAAAAGCCAAAATATCACTTCAAACCAAAAAAGATTAAATATTTCTGGATTATCTAAAGGCGTTTATTTAGTGAAATTAAATTCTCAAAACGGTAGTGTTACTAAAAAATTGATTAAGCAGTAATTAGAATAACTGAACATAATAAAAAAAGCGACTCTAAGAGTCGCTTTTTTTATTACATTATGATATCATTTTTCCATGTATAAGGTTCAGGAATATCAATGTCATCAATAAGTTGCCTGATATCAATTTCAATACCTCGACTCATATTTGTTATTGGCACGTCATTAGGTCCTCCTTCAAAAGGGTTTTCCGTGTTCTCACCAATGGCTTCCATAGTATGAAAAACCCAAGCTAAAAGCGTACTAAAAGGAATGGAAAACCACACAAAATGTTTAGCAATAAATTCCTGAGCTTTATGTAACGCCGAAGAATGCGACTCATGACCAGCCAAATCAGTAAAAATGTGCTCGCCTATTTCTTCAAATCCTTCCATAATTCCAAAAGGCAACAAAATAATAAATATCCAAACAAACATATAATTTAGTGTTGCAAACTGTCTAGGATACGGGAAGTTTTTAATACGTTCGCTCTTTCCTTGAAGCGTATAGAATTCAACAAGCATATTAGACAATTCCATATGCCTGAAATCTTCAATTAAATCTTGTTGTTTTAATTCTTTTAATCGTTTAGATTGAACACCCAACAACTGAGATGCTCTATTACCTTTAGCAAAAACCTCTTTATACTCATCTTCAGAAATGTACCCCTTAATCGCCTCTTCTATCGGAATCGTATCCTCACAAACTAGAAATTGACTTTCTCTAAATTCTCGATTCGATTTTCCAGCTTTTAAATGTTGTTCCCAAGGTTTATCTGCTCTCAATTGATAACGTAAAGCCGTTAACCACGCCACATGTCTATGCACCAATTCCTTATGAATACCATGCAATTGATCATTAGAGAATTGTTCCTTTGTATGATCATTATTAATAAAATCTTTGACCATTATTGTCCAAGAGCGCGAAGCGTTTACAATACCTCCCCAAATTTTACGCGCTTCCCAAAGACGATCATAAGAGGCATTATTTTTAAAACTCACTATAAAGGCAACAGCGGTACCCATAACACCTAATGGCAACCAAGGCACATGCAACCATTTAAGTCCGACAACGTCAAACAAAACAACTGGAATAGTGGATAGAATTAAAAAGAAAAAAATATGTCGTCGTGTCCATTTAATAACACCTTTAATAGGAAATATTCGTCTTGTATACATAGTATTGGTTTAAGTTAACTAAAAGTAAATAATTTAAGATTAATTGAAGCATTAACGATTGTGAATTAATTCGTGAATAACTAAAAATTTTCAAGGTCATAATCTAAATAAGTTATACTGAAAAAGTGTAAATTTGTGCTTTCAAAAAACAACACAAAATACGAAATAATGATTCATTTCTTCGGAAACCAAAACAGTAAGGTATTTGCTGTTCAAGCAACAAAAGAATTATCAACCGAAACCATCGCTAAATTGACATGGTTATTTGGCGACCAACCTAAATTAGAACAAGCATCTCTCGATGCTTTTTTTGTTGGGCCACGTGCTGCCATGATAACACCTTGGAGTACCAACGCCGTAGAGATTACGCAAAATATGGGAATTGAAGGCATTATTCGTATCGAAGAATTTGAATCTTGTAAAGAAGGTTTCAATGACTACGACCCAATGATATCCGAAAAATATAATGGATTACATCAAGAATCGTTTACTATTGACATCCAACCTGATAACATTTTAAACGTTGAAGACATTGCGGCCTATAACCAACAAGAAGGTTTAGCTCTGAATGACGAAGAAATAGAATACTTAGAAAGTGTCTCAAAGAAAATTGGACGACCACTAACCGACTCCGAAGTTTTTGGTTTTTCACAGGTGAATAGTGAACACTGTAGACATAAAATTTTCAATGGTACTTTTGTTATCGACGGAAAAGAGCAACCTACGTCTTTATTTAAATTGATTAAAGAGACATCTAAACAAAATCCTAACGACATTGTTTCAGCATATAAAGATAATGTCGCTTTTATAAAAGGCCCAAGGGTTGAACAATTTGCACCCAAACGTGCCGATGTTCCTGATTTTTATGACAAAAAAGAGTTTGATTCTGTAATCTCTCTCAAAGCAGAGACGCATAATTTCCCAACAACAGTTGAACCTTTTAACGGAGCAGCAACTGGTTCTGGAGGTGAAATTCGTGACCGTCTTGCAGGCGGAAAAGGGTCCTTGCCATTAGCAGGAACTGCTGTATATATGACCTCTTATTCTCGTTTAGAAGCGAACAGACCTTGGGAGCAAAAATTAGACGCTCGACCTTGGTTGTATCAAACACCAATGGATATCTTAATCAAAGCGAGTAATGGGGCTTCAGATTTTGGAAATAAATTTGGTCAACCGCTTATATGTGGTTCTGTATTAACGTTTGAACATGAGGAAGACGCTCGAAAACTGGGCTTTGACAAAGTGATTATGCAAGCTGGAGGTATTGGATATGGAAAATTAGATCAAGCCATAAAAGCTGTACCCGAATTTGGTGATAAGATTGTTGTGTTAGGTGGAGAAAACTATCGCATAGGAATGGGAGGTGCTGCCGTTTCGAGTGCAGACACTGGTGAGTTTTCAACAGGAATTGAGCTTAATGCGGTACAAAGGTCAAATCCTGAAATGCAAAAACGTGCGGCCAATGTGGTTCGAGGCATGGTAGAAAGTGATGATAATCATATCATTTCTATTCATGATCATGGTGCAGGTGGTCACCTTAATTGTTTAAGTGAGCTTATTGAAGATACTGGAGGATGCATTGACCTTGATAAATTGCCTGTTGGAGATCCAACGCTATCTGACAAGGAAATTATTGGTAATGAATCTCAAGAACGAATGGGATTATTAATCGCTGAAAAACACCTTGATCATATTAGTAAAATTGCTGAACGTGAGCGCTCACCATTATATACTGTTGGGCATGTTACCGACGACAAACATTTTTGCTTTAGATCTGAAACCAAGGGCAATACTCCAATGGATTTGGCACTTGAAGATATGTTTGGTAGTTCGCCAAAAACAATTATGACGGACACCTCTTTAAATAGAACATATAGCAATGTTGTGTATAATCCAAATGAATTTTATAATTATCTAGATCAAGTTTTACAACTAGAAGCTGTGGCTTGTAAAGATTGGTTAACAAATAAAGTAGATCGTTGTGTAGGCGGAAAAGTTGCAAAACAGCAATGTGTTGGTCCTTTACAATTGCCATTAAACAATGTTGGCGTAATGGCTTTAGATTACAATGGAAAAGAAGGAATCGCCACATCAATTGGCCACTCACCAATTTCTGGCTTAATAGATCCAGAGGCTGGAAGTAGAAATAGTATTACCGAAGCTCTGACCAATATTATTTGGGCACCTTTAAAAGATGGATTAAAAAGTGTTTCCTTATCTGCGAACTGGATGTGGCCTTGTAAAAATGAAGGTGAAGACGCCCGACTTTATGAGGCGGTAAAAGCCATCTCAGAATTCTCAATAGACCTAGGAATTAATGTTCCTACAGGAAAGGATTCATTGTCGATGAAACAAAAGTATCCAAACGAAGACGTTATTTCTCCAGGAACAGTTATCATTTCGGCTGCTGCAAATTGCAATGCTATTAAAAATGTTGTCGAACCTGTACTAAAGCATAATGCTGGAGACATCTACTATATAAACTTATCTCAAGATAACTTTAAACTAGGCGGAAGTTCTTTTGCGCAGGTTTTAAATAAAATTGGAAACGAAGTTCCTAATGTAGAAAGTGCTTCTTACGTAAAAAATGTATTTAATACGATGCAGCAACTCATTAACGATGATCATATTGTAGCGGGACATGATGTTGCTTCTGGTGGTTTAATTACAACCTTATTAGAATTGTGTTTTGCCGATACAAATTTAGGAGCAGAATTAGATTTAACAGCTTTAAATGAAAAAGACTCTCTTAAATTATTGTTTGCTGAAAACTCTGGAATTGTATTTCAATCTAAAAACGAGGCCATAGAAACAATACTGTCTGATGCGAACATTGAATTTTTCAATATTGGAAAGGTAACTAATACAGATACTTTAGGGATTATAAACAACAATGAAGTTTATACCATGACAGTGTCTAGACTTAGAGATATGTGGTATAAAACCTCATTCCTTCTTGATCAAAAACAAACAGCAAATAATTTGGCTGAAGCACGTTTTAAAAATTATCACAAACAACCTTTAGCTTATAAATTTCCGAAGACATTTACAGGGCAATTACCTGCAATTGACGCAACACAACCAAGACCAAAGGCCGCTATCTTGCGTGAAAAAGGAAGTAATTCTGAACGTGAAATGGCCAATGCCATGTATTTAGCAGGTTTTGACGTTAAAGATGTTCATATGACCGACCTCATTTCTGGTCGTGAAACCTTAGAAGACATTCAATTTCTTGGTGCCGTTGGTGGTTTTTCTAATAGTGATGTATTAGGATCTGCTAAAGGATGGGCAGGTGCAATTAAATACAATGCAAATGCTAATAGAGCCATTAAAAACTTCTTTGAAAGAGAAGACACACTATCGGTAGGGATTTGTAATGGTTGCCAATTGTTCATGGAGTTAGAATTAATTAATCCTGAGCATGACCAACATGGTAAGATGCTACATAATGATTCTCAAAAGCATGAAAGCGCGTTTACATCGGTAATGGTTCAAGACAATAACTCGGTGATGTTATCAACTCTAAAAGACACGACTTTAGGCGTTTGGATAAGTCATGGTGAAGGGAAATTTAACCTTCCAAAGAAGGAAAGCGATTATAACATTGTAGCCAAATATGCTTATGATGCTTATCCGTCTAATCCTAATGGATCCGATTTCAATACAGCGATGTTATGTGATTCATCGGGACGCCACCTTGTTATGATGCCGCATATTGAACGTTCAACATTTCAGTGGAATTGGGCCAACTACCCTGAAGGCAGAAAAGATCAAGTTTCTCCATGGATCGAAGCCTTCGTGAATGCTAGGCAATGGATTGAAACCAAATAAAATTATAAAGGCGTTATTCATTACAAATAACGCCTTTACTTTTATGTACTTAAAAAGCCCCCTAATTAAGTGACAAACTTAATACTACCGATTTAACGGTCTTTATTAATAGCTCTTCAAACTTATAACATTTGTAAACTACACTACGCCTTTAATTGATAGATGGTTGTTTTCATTTGATAGATAACATTACGCAAATCTACTACCTCATTAGGACTCTATAATTTTCTCAAAAGCTGCCTTAGACAACTTCCATTGACTCACAAATTGTTCAAAATTTGATGCGCCTGGAATGGTTCTATAGGTTTTTACAAATTGAAAGCCAATTTTTTCAACGACTCTATTTGGTGCTGGGTTTAGAGCATATGGTTCGCAAAGGAGTGATTTTAATTTAAAGTTTTCAAAATAAAAAGGCAGCGATTTTTTAATGAATGTCATTCCTAATCCTCTTTGTCTATTTTCTGGTTGCCATAAATGTAAATGCATAAATGCCTGTTTACTAAACTCAATTTGATTAATATTAGAATAACCTACTGGTTTGTCATCTAAGAGCCAAAAAAGAAAGTAGTTTTTCCTGAGTTCTAATGGCACTTTAAATTGATCTACAACCAATTTAAAGAGTGCATCTCTTTGCGGTCTTTTATCGACATCTACTCCCATTTTGCTTAAAAACTCGGGCGTAGCTTCCAACCAATAATTAATAAAATGTTCGAGGTCATCAATAGTCATCTCTCTAACATGAAATCTATTATTACTCATAGCTTTAAATATAATAAGAAAAGAAAGGAGGTTGAAATAACATTAACAGCCTCCATTAAAAATAAACAAAAACTATTATTTATTGCTCAAGTCCCTTTCTAAAGCTGATAATCTATTTTCAAAACTTTCAATAGTTTTGTTCTGTTTATTAATAATATCTTGTTGCTCTTGCAAGGCTTTAATTAGTACTGGAATTAATTCTGTATAACTAACTCCATATTTGTCTTCTTCTTTATCATAGGTCACTACATTTTCAATAACACTTTCTACTTCTTGAGCGATTAATCCTAAAGACTTGTATTCTTGATTTTTACCTTTCCAGAAATACTCTGTTGGACGTAATTTTAAAATATCATTTAATCCATAGGAAATATTATCTATATCCCTTTTCAAACGTCTATCGGAAGCATGTACAATGGCCCCTCCTACTCTAACATTACCACCTTCATTTTGTAAGTACAAATCGGACGCTGTCTCATTATTTCTTGCTTGAATTTCATTATTATCCAAAGCTAAATTTGAACCTGTTTCCAAGCCTAAAACCAATTGACCAGATGGGTTGTCTAATGTCACATCGAATCCACCAACAATGTTTAGTGGTACATTAGAATGATGCATATTTATTCCAACTTTTGAAAATAGACCAATTTGATTTGTTTCAAAATCCCCATAAATTAAAGGTGTGGTCACAGAAGAGTTATCAATATATAACTTATTACTACCTTCTTCATGATAACCAGCGCGATAGCCTATAAAAACATTTCTATCTCCCAAGGCATCGTGCCCTGCTTCAGTTCCAATAACAGTATTAAAATCCCCAATCGTATTCAAAATAAGTGCTTCCTCTCCAAGAGCAATATTGCCCTCACCTGTTTCATTATTCCACATCGTTCTATATCCAACACTCACATTATTATCTCCTGAAATATGATCTCGTAATGAAAATCCTCCTAAAGCAACGTTATGGTTCCCACTAATATTTTCGTGCATGGCAAATAGTCCAATCCCAATGTTTCCACCTCCGGAAGTATTTTCGTGTAACGTATTATATCCAGACGCAAAGTTGTTTCCTCCAGTTTGATTAGAATATAAAGCACCTGGACCAAAAGCAATATTTCTTATGCCGTCTGTATTACTAAACAAAGTTTCATGTCCAAAAGCAATATTATCACTTCCTAAGGTATTATCTCTTAAGGCGCGATAACCTAATGCTATATTATCAACACCTTCAGTATTACTAAATAATGACCTATATCCTCCTGCAAAATTATTATTACCAATAGTATTAGATACCATTGCATGCTCGCCAAAAGCGATATTATTATTCCCTTCAGTATTAACTAGTAATGATTGCCATCCAAATGCAATGTTATGGCTTCCAACGGTATTAGCTCCCATTGATTGCCCTCCTAATGCAATATTGCTATTACCAGTAATATTATTGTCAAGGGATTGTTTTCCTATGGCAACATTATGATTTCCGCCTCTATTTATTTTTAATGCCTCAAATCCTAAAGCAACATTATTCTTACCTTCAGTATTTTCATTTAATGCATTTTCACCTAATCCAATATTGTGATTATCTACGAGTTCATCTTCTTCTCCAGCATCATCTCCAATGTATATTGAACCTCCAGTTCCTTTAGGCGTTACTCCATTTACATGAGCCTGCCATTTTCCCATGGCATTAGCATATGGTGTTGCCATAAACTCGGTAGTGCCAATTTCTTCATTATTGAGCCAAACATTCAGGAAATGTCTGTCTTCAGCCCAATTTACATTTTCAATTAAATTAAGCACTGGCATTCCTTCACCAATAACAGTTGAAAACACACCATTAATATCGGTCATAACAGTAAACGTTTCACTATATACAGCGTCGCCGTCAGGCGCATTAATTTTTATATTAAATTTCAAATCAATCTCCGTATTAGATAAAAGTTGACCTTCGGCATCACGGGCAACGCCTTGATAATTGACTCCTTGCTGAGCAAAGCCAATTGTACTTACAAGTAAAACTAGAAGAGATACTACAAGTTTGATGTTAAATAATTGTTCTCTATTCACAGTATTATTATAGATACCATGACGTTTGCTATTTTTCTTTAAAAAGTTCATGATTTTAGTTTTTTATGATTTTTGTTGTTTTATTGAAGCTGTTCGTTATTGATGAAATACGCATGAGATATACTCCCTTGGAAAGTGAACTCATATTTATTATATGTTGCCTAACATTTGTATCTAAATTTCTACTTAATAATTTCTTACCTAAAATATCGTAGAAAGCAATATAGTACTGGCCTGATATGTCATTAGTAAAATTGATAGTCAATTGATCTATCACTGGATTTGGATAATATGTTATCTCGTTAATTAGTGCTGAAGCGGTTGCTACACTTAAAGTTTCGTCGTTAATTAAAAATGCCCAAAATCCTTGATGGATTGTCGCATTATTTTGCACCAATCCTACAACGGACTCTCCTGTTGTGAAGTTGATTGAATAAGTTTCATTTACTATGAGACTTCCAGTGCTTCCAATAACTTGCTTAGAAATACTTTGAGCAGAAGTTGTTAACGATATGAGCAATAAAAAAAACATAAGTAATTGTGTTCGCATAATGTTGTTGTTTTTTAATTTCTGGAACAAATCTATAGGTAAACATCACCCATTTCTTTTCGAAATTGATAAACGGCGTTTTTCAATTGATGGATTGCTATACTCTTAAAAAAAAGAACGTATTAAAGTGCCTAAAAAAGCAGAATTACCAAATATCAAGTCTAAAACACCATTTATCAATTCACGTAAAAATCAAACCTGACATCACCGTAAGTTTGCTTCATCAAAAAACATTTAAAAACATTTTATTATGAAATCATTAGTTAAAACAAATAGAAGTATCGCAAATACAGCTATAAAAAAAGTTAAGTTTTATTCATTGTCTACAACGGTAATCATTTACATGCTACTTGCATTTAGTACGCTAACAAGTTGCAGTAAAGACGATTCTCCAATTACGCCAGAAGAAGAGGTTGTTGTTAATCCAGATATTTTACCATCATTAACTTTAGTAAGTGGTAGTGAAGATTTATTTAAAGGTGTGGTTGGAGCTCCAGGGTTCGGAAGTTTACAACATACAGTAAAAGCCACTGCTCCTGAAGGTTTTGTAGCATTGAATATCTATAAGGTGGTTGATGGTGTCCAGTCTTCTTACATTAGCTTTGACATAAACAGTCCAAATTATGTAGATGGCAGTAACACTTATACACACAACTTAAGCTATATTTTCACAGAAATTGATATTGACAAAGACCTTTATTTTATTGCAGAAGTTATCGATTCAAACAATAATGTAGAAACATTAGATTTTGCAGAAGCCGAAGTAAAAGACGCTATGCAATATGTAGAGACTATCTTTATGGAAACGCGCTTACCAGCTCAACCAGATAATATGAGTATCGCTCAATTTATGCAAGTAGATGGTCTAGAAGTTGGTGGTGTTAACTTAAATAGAGTCATTAACGAACAAATAAACGATAAAATTGCTGCTGTAATTAGTGTAAATGAAGTTGATGGCATTTACATATCATCAGCGAGTGCCGTTGGTAATACAGACATTGTTGATGACATACAAAATAAGTCTAATACAAAATTTAAGGAAATCAATGATGAGACTACAAATTTCAACACATTAAATATCTATGACACTTTTGAAATCGAGTCGCTTTACAATAATGCTTCTTTTAATGAGCATCAAGAGAAAATGAAAAACATTGGTCAAGACAAGTTATATGCTATGAAGACCGACGATAACAGAATCGCTCTTTTTAAAGTAACATACTACGAAGTTATAAATAACAGCGAAGTCTACATGACCATGGACATGTATATCACGCAATAAAAACATTAACGCTTTGACCACTGCAATACAAACTATTGCAGTGGTCATTTTTAGCTATTCAAAAACCGAATTATAATTCTTAAAAAATAATACCTAAATTCAACTTCTTTTAAGCCGTTAAGACATCATGGTTAAGATTACAAAAAATTCTGAACGATACCCAGAAACAACAGATACAAAGTTCTCTGATGTTTTAATGTATTTTTCAGAATCACTCTTAGGTATTGATGATGAAGAAGAGATTCTTTGGGACTTAGCAAAAAATTGTATTTCCAAATTAGGATTTGTAGACTGTGTGGTTTACCTCCTTGATGATATAAGAAATGTTATGGTCCAGAAGGCCGCCTATGGTCCTAAAAACCCTAAAGATTTTGAAATTTACGAACCTGTAGAACGCCCAGTTGGCACAGGAATTGTTGGTTATGTGGCCCAGACTGGAATTGCAGAACTATTACATGATACCTCAAAGGATGAACGCTATAAAATGGACGATGAATTTAGACTTTCAGAAGTTTGTGTTCCAATAATAATTGATGGAAAAGTAATTGGTATCATAGATTGTGAACATCCCGACAAACATTTTTTCTCAGAGCACCATTTGCACATGTTACTTACCATTTCATCTATTTGTGCCATTAAAATAAAAGGGGTAAGAGCTCAAAAAAAATACATCCAACAGCAGGAGCGCTCAATTGAAATTCAGACACAACTAGTAGATCTAAAACTAAAGGCCTTAAGTGCTCAAATGAATCCTCATTTTGTGTTTAATGCATTAAACGCTATACAATATTTTGTAAGCTCTGGAAATAAAAAATTAGCCCTAGAATACTTGTCAATCTTTAGTAAACTTATAAGGTTTTACCTTAAGAATTTTGAAAATGACACTGTAAGTTTTAAGGACGAAATGAGCATGTTAAATTGGTATCTAAAGCTTCAAAAATTGCGCTATGATCAACAATTTGAATTCAAAATTGAAGAAATAAAGCGCCCCTATTATGCGGTAATTCCGTCTTTTATCATTCAAACTTTATTCGAAAACATTATTGAACATGCCGTTTATAATCAGCATAAAAACCAAGTGCTTTTCGTGCATTTTGAAGTTACAGATACAAACGTAACTTTGAACATAAAGTACAGGCATGATACCTTAAAAAAAGATAGTAATTATAAACCAGAATATAGAGACAATATTATCTCATGGCAAGATCAAATTAGATTGCTTAATAAAGTTAAAGATTACAATATTGAGAAACATATAACTTTTGTAAACAACGATACACAACAAGGGGGAGACATTACTTTAATTCTTCCAAATTTATCTTGACTATATGGCTAAAAATTTCAAAAAAACGCTCGGGTTCGTTGCTCTATTACAGTGCTTTATCGCATTTGGACAACATGATAAAATATTATCAAAAGTTGGTCAAATTCTTCCTTATAAAGTATTAAAAACTAGTGACGAAAATGTCACACTAGAACAACTTCTTGTTGATGTAAGTGCTTTTAAATCACCAAGCACGATAACAGAAAAAACGAAGCCTTCAAGTATTTATTGGATTCAAATAGATCTCACAAAAGAGCTAAATACCATTTCCACAGACAGCACATGGTATTTGCGTTTCAGGCAATATGGTTACACATCAATATTCTATTCTGAAAATAATAGTGTTAAAGAAAAAAAAATAGGCCGATTTGAAAACCAGCCCGAACGTAACTCTATATTATATTCTCAAGGTATTCCTTTTAATGAATCGTACATTTTTAATGACAAGTATATTTATTTAAAGATACGTAGGGTTGCATTTTTTGACAATGTTTCAAATTGGAGGTTTTATTATTATAATAAACTGAAAATAGATCTCATTCAAAATTTTTATTCTCATCGCGATTTAAATCGATTAATTCCAATTTACTTGTTTACTGGTATTTGTCTAGTGATGTTTCTACTAACCATCATGTACTATTTCTATTCTAAGCGCACCGAATTTTTGTTTTACGCCCTATACATATTATTTCTCTTTTTATATCTAACTCCAGATATTTTTAGATTGTATGACACTTTTTTTGGAGGCATGAATCTCTTTAGCTATGCCTTTTTTCAAATCTCTCAAGTTATTATAAACTTATGTTACATTTTGTATATCATCTACTATTTAAACACAAAAGTAGAATATCCAAAGTTGCATGTTGCACTCAAAATAATTGCTACAATGCTCGTAGGTATTATCATTCTAGACGCCTTATGTTTTGCTACTAAAAGTTTTAGCATGCATATATATTTACTAGATATTGAACGACTTATAATGTCTTTATTTGGTCTGAGTGGAATGATATATTTACTTATTAAAGCAAAAAGCAAACTTGCATATTTTATTGTAATTGGTTCTTTTTTATATATGATAGGTGCATTAGGCATGTTGTTTTTGCAAGAGCGCATCTATATGATAACTGGGGCAAGCCTAGAGATTTTAATTTTTGCTGCTGGTCTCACTTATAAACTTCAACAAGAAAACAAAGAGCGTTTACAGTTTCAAGAAGAGGCTTTTCTTAATAAAACCAAAGCCCTAAGAGCTCAAATAAATCCACATTTCATATTTAACTCTTTAAGCTCTATCCAACATTTAGTCATTAAAAATGATAAAGTTTCGACATTAAAATACCTTTCAAAATTTAGTCGCCTCACCCGCAACATTTTAGAAAGTTCAATTGAAACTAACGCACTTCTAAGTGACGAAATTAAAATGCTTCAAGATTATTTAGAATTAGAATCTCTAAGATTTGACAATGCGTTTACCTATACTATTTCTTGCGACGATACCATTGATGCGAATGCCATTGAAATTCCTTTTATGATATTACAACCATTTGTGGAAAATGCTATAATTCATGGACTCCTACCAAAGCATCAAGGTCCAAAAAATATAGACATAACGTTTAGAGCACAAGATGATCTTCTTATTTGCGAAGTCGATGACAACGGTGTTGGCAGAACAGCCTCAAATAATAAACAACACATCCACAAAAGAGATAAAAAATCGAGAGGATTGGAAGTTACAAAACAACGTTTGGATGCCTTAAAAACCGACATCAACACACTCGATATAATAGATAAAAAAGATAAAAATGGCGCATCCTTAGGAACCACCATTATTGTAAAAATCCCTTTAAAATAGAAGTTATGAGTTTAAAAGCCGTTATAGTTGAAGACGAAAAACATAGTAGAGAAACTTTAAAAAATCTATTAGAAGAGTTTTGCATAGACATCAAGGTTGTTGGTATGGCTGGTAGCGTAGATGACGCCGTTGAAACAATCAAAACCACAAAACCCGACGTTATTTTCTTAGATATAGAACTGCAAACAGGAACAGGTTTTGATGTTTTACAACAAGTTCCACATCTTAATTTTGAAGTGATTTTCACAACTGCCTTTGAACAATACGCTATTAAAGCTGTAAAATTCAGTTCATTGGATTATTTATTAAAACCTATAGACCTAGAAGAGCTTCAAAATGCAGTTAGTAAAGCACAGACCAAAAAAAATCAAGACATCTATAAAAAACAACTAGAGACGTTAATGTTAAATTTAAAACAACGAAAACCTCAATTAAATAAGATATGTTTAGCAACTTCTGATGGCATTGAATTTATTGAAGTGAACGACATTCTTTATTGTAAAGCCGAAGGCTCCTATACCGCATTTATTCTAAATAATTCTGAAAAGTTACTAGTAAGTAAACACCTTAAAGAATATGAAAACTTGCTATTAGAACAAGATTTTATGCGTGTCCATAACAGCTATTTAATTAATTTGAAAGAAGTAAAAAAATATGTCAAAGCCGATGGCGGATATATAATTATGAAAAACAATGATACCGTAAGCATTTCAAGATCACGAAAAGAAGACTTTATTAAACTAATGCAACTACTCACATAGATTTGGTCTATAGCCCGAGCAACTAAAATGTAAAAACTAAAAATAATTAGTCCTTTTAAAATTTGACATACCATTTTTTTGTATTAATTTACCTACAGTTAATCCTAATCAATGACGCTCAATTATTATGATAATAAAGTACCTCATCTCATTGAGGAATACTATCAATTAACTTTTACTGAGGATGAGGTTCCTTTTCAATCGACAGTGTTACCAATAGGCCTTACCCATTTAACTCATATTTTTTATGGAGATCAAAAAGCTATCGTAGAACATAAAGAAATGCCTATTACAAATACCATTGTTAGCGGGCAATTTTTTAGGTCATATCAATTCTATTCTACTTCAGAAGCCATGTCATTTGGTATTAGTTTTCATCCAACCGCCTTGTTCAAAATATTAAATACAGATATTTCTGCGCTTCAAGACAAACACGTGCTGTTATCATCATTTCACCCAAAATTATTCGCAAAAATCAAATCTGTATTTGAAGACTTTCGAAGCGGAGAGCATCAAGCAAAGCAATTTGATCACTTTTTCTCTAACCTAAACCTCACAATAAACAATAACACAAAACATATTGATATCGCCATAAATTTAATAAAAGATAGCAATGGTCTCATAACCATTAGCGATATTCTTGAACAAATTAATATCTCTCAAAAAACATTAGAAACACAATTTAAAAAAATTGTTGGTCTTACACCTGGAAAATACATTAGGCTCTTCAGATTTTTACAACTAATGAGAAAATATGAGAGTCAAGAAACCACAATTAAAGACCTTATGTTCATGTTTGGCTATTACGACAGATCCCATTTTTCTAAGGATTTTAGGCTCTTCATGAACGAAACTCCTAAATCGTATTTCAAGAAAGACTACCCTTTATTAAAGGCCGTTTTCAGAAACCAATAGTTACGATTTTTTACACCGTTATACTGTTTTTATGTTTTACATTTACAATCTGAAATGATTGTCATTTTATAAAATTAATATATAGGGTTTATTAATTTTTAGTTATTTGTAGTAAAAGACTTGACCATTTCATTTTAGTTAAAATTCAAAGAATTAAGGAGTTGTGTCATTGCAACTCCTTTTTTTAAATACACATTTGAAATTCACTTTTAATTTCATATTTTGCAATACTACAATCCTATCAGACGCAATGACAGAAATAACAAGACTTTTTGATTTTCCATATTATCAATTAGAGGTTCATAATTTAGATGCAGCTTTAGTAACAAAATATGATGGCGAATGGGTAAAAACCTCAACCAAAGATTACTTAGATAAAGCTAATGCCGTGAGTCGTGCTTTGTTAAAACTAGGAGTTCAAAAAAACGACAAAATTGCGGTCATCTCATCCACTAATAGAACTGAGTGGAATATTATGGATATAGGTATTCTGCAAACAGGCGCTCAGAACATTCCCATTTATCCAACAATTTGTGCCGAAGATTATGAATATGTTCTTAACCATAGTGAAGCTATATATTGTTTCGTTTCTGACATTGAAGTTTTAGAAAAAGTAAGAAAAGTCCAAGGAAATACTAAGGTAAAAGAAGTGTATTCCTTTAATCATATTGAAGGTTGCAAACATTACTCTGAACTCTTTGAGCTAGGTAAAGACACAAGCACTCAACCAGAAGTAGAAGCTAGAAAAGATAATGTTGACCCTCAAGATTTGGCAACAATTATATACACCTCAGGAACAACCGGAAGACCAAAAGGTGTAATGCTCACACATCATAATATTACAAGTAATGCCTTAGATGCCTCTGAAAGATTGCCTTTAATGGACGGCAATGAAACTAGGGTACTGAGCTTCCTTCCTATTTGCCATATTTTTGAACGCGTATTAATTTACATCTATCAATTTGCTGGAACCACCATATATTTTGCAGAAGGTATTGACAAAATTGGGGATAATGCAAAAGAAATAAAACCTAATTTAATGAGTGTGGTTCCGAGATTACTTGAAAAAGTATTCGACAAGATCATGCTGAAAGGAGAAGACCTCTCTGGTATTAAAAAAGCACTTTTCTTTTGGGCCGTAAAATTAGGAGAACAATGGCAACCTTATAGAGCAAATGGGGCTTGGTATGAATTTAAACTTAAAATTGCTAGTGCTTTAATCTTTAGTAAATGGCGAGAAGCCTTGGGTGGTGAGCTTACAACTATGGTGTCGGGGAGCGCTCCTCTTCAACCGAGATTGTCACGAATATTTTCCGCTGCCGGAATGAAAGTTATGCAAGGTTATGGATTAACTGAAACATCTCCTGTAGTTTCCGTAGAAATGTATGCTAACAACTTATTTAAAATAGGAACGGTTGGTCAACCCATAAGAAATGTAGAGGTTAAAATTGCCGACGATGGAGAAATCCTTATAAAAGGACCAAATGTAATGAAAGGTTACTTTAAGGATCCTGAAAAAACGGCAAGTGTAATGACCGATGATTATTTTCATACGGGAGACAAAGGTGAAATTGATTCTGAAGGCTTTTTAAAAATCACAGGACGTAAAAAAGAAATGTTTAAGACCTCAGGTGGAAAGTATGTTATTCCTCCCCTTCTCGAAAACGACATGAAACAATCACTTTTTATTGAACAAATTATGGTGGTTGGTGAAAGCGAAAAAATGCCAGCAGCAATAATACAACCTAATTTTGACTTTATAAGAGATTGGATAGATCATAAAGAACTGAATATAGGAACTTCAAATGAAGACATTGCATCTTCAGAAATTGTTATTAAACGAATTCAAAAAGAAATCGACAAATACAACAAGAACTTCGGAAAGTGGGAACAGATTAAACGATTTGAACTCACTCCTGATGTATGGTCAATAGATGGTGGTCAATTAACACCCACAATGAAGATGAAACGCGATATTATTAAAGGCATTTATCAAGACCTTTATGATAAGATTTATCGATAAGTAGATGGTTTTTATGATATATAAAGGCTTCTAATACTTTATTAGACCTTTTTTCGTTCTTTTTTCAAACCTAAAAAATGTTTGATTCGATGTTGATATAAATAACTTTGATACATAATCTTAAAATTTTATCAATCATGAAAAAATCAATTAAACTAGTAACATGTTTATTCTTGTTATTATCATTATCTATCCAGGCTCAGCAAAATAATCAAAAACATTGCGACGCCATTACTCTTAACAGAAGCATACAATTTGATGGCAGTTCTGATACCGAAGAAATAAAGGTAGAAGTAGCCGACTCAGCAAAAAAGTTATATGTCAGTATTAATAGTACCATAAAATCTGGGTACTTAACCGTTGAAGTTTACGACCCAAAAGGCAACAAAAAAGGTAATTTTTCTATTGAAAGTCAGGTTAAATCTAGCAATAAGAAAAAAGAATTGGTTTGTGGTCAAATGCAAAAACATATTGACGATCCGATACAAGGAAATTGGGTAATTAAACTCATTCCTAATAATGTCGCCGGAGATGTGTCCATCTGTACATCTATGATGTAACACTAATCTAATCTAACCAAATGCAAAAAGACAATAGACTTAAATATTTCAAAAGACTTGTTGTTTTGCAGTTGATTTTTGCATTAGCCAGTTTCAATTGCTATTCACAATCTACATCAAAAAACGTACAGTCCATAAAAGGTAAACTACAGTTAGATTCCATTTGGGAACCTGTGGTTTACCTATCACATATACCCACATTTAAAGACATGTATACCATGTCTAACGAAATGATTATTGCAGAAACAAAAATCGACAGCAACGGGTATTTTCATTTTTCATCAAAAGCCCTGCCTAGTGCAGATAATCTTTACCGCATTCATTTATCAAAAAAGGAAGCGCCAGCGGCCTCATTAATTATTGGTGGCAAAGAAGAGAATCATATTTTTTTTATAGCCAATCAACATTCGAATATCAGCATAAGCAATACGGCCAACGATAGTCTATTTAGCCCATATAGCATTACAGGATATAGCCCGAATAAAGACCTTAAAATAATAACACATCTTATTTATCAAGGAGATCATGACAATAGCAAATACGGATCTATAAAAAAGGAATTTGTAAACAAAACTTTAAACCAGCAATTAAGACATATTGCCGATACATCTTCACATCCAATCGTATCCCTTTACGCTCTTAATCACAGTAAATTCGAATCTACTTTTCTAGAAAATCAATCATTTTATAAGAACTATTTAAGGAAATGGGAGAACGATAATTCTACCTATTTTAAAGAATTAAGAGTTAAATTTCCGAAAGAAGAAAACACAGCAACATTTTGGTTTATAGGGATTGGTATTCTCTTCTTTATGCTAGGCTTTATTATCAATTATTTTTTTAATAAAAACCGTAAAAAAAACAACAACCAATTAAAATCTCTAAGTGTTCAGGAACGTAAAATATTTACTCTTCTAAAAGATGGAAAGTCTAATAAAGAAATTTCAGATGAATTAAGCATTGGATTAAGCACTGTCAAATCACATGCAAGTAAAATTTATTCAAAACTAGGCGTCAAATCACGTAAAGAAATACTTGATATTAATATTTAAGCTCACTTTATTAAATCGCAACAATAAGAGTATTATACTTTATTTTTTAACATAAAACTTACGATATTCGTAATTTTAACATCCATTTGATGAAATTATAATATCTTTGACGCGCTAACTAATATTATTTTTTTATGAAAACAAAAAGTTTTGTACTCGCAGGTCTCATAGGAGGTGTGGTTGACTGGTTACTCGGCTGGTTATTTTACGGGATTATTTTTGCCGACACATTCCCACAACCTCAAGAAGGCACCAATGCCATGCTCTTTATTACGCTAGGCTGTTTAGTGTTTGGATTTTTTATCTCCTACATTTTTAACAAATGGGCTCAAATTACAACATTGATGACAGGTGCCAAAGCTGGTGCCATTATTGGCCTTTTTATGGGGCTAATTACTGTACTCTTCAATATGGCGAACCAAATTGAAATAGACTATCAAAGATATGGTTTAGAGTTGTTAATCTCTATAATTATGGCTGCAGTAGTTGGTGCTGTCGTTGGTTTAATCAACGGAAAAACAAGTTAGCCCTACAAATACACACATATTTTTTAAAGCGTTTCTTATGAGACGCTTTTTTAATTTTAAAATCATAAAATTTAAATAATTTATTATGCATGCATAGTATTTTTTAGTATATTTGGATTCCAAAATTCAAATTATGAAGGATAAAACTATTGACTATGTACTTAGAACCACTTGGTTAGCTGTCAATAAGATGTATAACGAAGAAGCATCTCAATTTGGTACAACAATGGCTACAGGCTTTGCCCTCCTAAGTATAGATCCTGAAAACGGAACACCTTCTACATCTCTTGGCCCAAAAATGGGAATGGAGGCAACAAGTTTATCACGTACGCTCAAAACCATGGAAGAAAAGGGATTAATTACTAGAAAACCAAATCCTGAAGATGGTAGAGGTGTGCTTATTCACTTAACCGAATTTGGACGAGAAAAAAGAGCGTATTCTAGAGAAAAAGTACTCACATTCAACGAAACCATAAGAGATAACGTTTCTGAAGAAGAGTTAGCAAATTTCTACAAAGTAGCTGAAGTCATTAATAATATGATTTCAAATAAACAGATATACAACCAAAAAGAACACATTTTAAAATAAGATGAGTAAACGTAGAATTAAAAAGATTGCCATTATTGGATCAGGTATTATGGGAAGCGGTATCGCTTGTCACTTTGCTAATATTGGTGTTGATGTTTTATTATTAGACATCATTCCGAGAGAATTAAATGATAAGGAAAAGTCCAAAGGTTTAACCTTAGAAGACAAAGCTGTTAGAAATAGACTAGTTAATGATGCATTAACAGCCTCTATAAAATCGAAACCTGCCCCACTCTATCATCCTTCTTTTAAAAATCGAATCACGACAGGAAACCTTGAAGATGATATTTCAAAAGTAAAAGATGTAGATTGGATTATGGAAGTTGTTGTTGAACGCCTAGACATTAAACAACAAGTCTTTGAAAAACTAGAACAGCATAGAACTCCAGGTACTTTGATAACATCAAACACATCTGGTATTCCTATAAAATTTATGAGTGAAGGAAGAAGTGACGACTTCCAGAAACATTTCTGTGGTACGCATTTTTTTAATCCTGCTAGATACCTGAAATTATTTGAAATCATACCAGGCCCAAAAACAGACTCTTCTGTTTTAGACTTTTTAAATGGTTATGGCGAACAATTTCTTGGAAAAACTTCTGTAATTGCTAAAGACACACCTGCCTTTATAGGAAATAGAATAGGTATTTTTAGTATTATGAGCTTGTTTCATGCTGTTAAGGATTTAGATTTAACTATTGAAGAAGTAGACAAGTTATCTGGACCTGTTATAGGACGTCCAAAGTCGGCAACTTTTCGAACTGTTGATGTCGTTGGGTTAGATACCTTAGTTCATGTTGCTAACGGTATTAGAGAAAATTGTCCAAACGATGAGCGTCATGCGCTATTTCAACTACCAGATTTCATCAATACAATGATGGAAAACAAATGGCTAGGAAGTAAAACTGGACAAGGGTTTTATAAAAAAACAGTTTCGAACGAAGGCAAAAAAGAAATTCTTTCCTTAGATCTTAACACTCTTGATTATAGACAAAAACAACGTGCCAAATTTGCAACTTTAGAGCTTACCAAAACCATTGATAAAGTTGTGGATCGTTTTAAAGTTTTAGTAAACGGAAAAGATAAAGCTGGTGCATTTTACCGTAAGAGTTTTGCAGCCTTATTTGCTTATGTATCTAATCGTATCCCTGAAATCACAGACGACCTAGACAAGATTGATGATGCTATGAAAGCTGGGTTTGGTTGGGAACATGGACCTTTTCAAATTTGGGATGCCATTGGTGTAGAAAACGGAATTGAAATGATGAAAGCAGAAGGCTTAGAACCTAATACGTGGGTTAATGACATGATAGCTTCGGGAAGTTCTTCTTTTTATACTGTAAAAGATGGCGCAACCTATGCGTACGATATTCCTAAAAAGTCTCAAGAAAAAATTCCTGGTCAAGACAGTTTTATCATTCTAGATAACATCAGAAAATCCAACGAAGTGTTTAAAAATTCAGGTGTTGTTGTTGAAGATTTAGGAGATGGCATTCTTAATGTAGAATTTCAATCTAAAATGAACACTATTGGTGGAGATGTTCTTGCTGGATTAAATAAAGCAATCGACTTAGCCGAAAAAGATTTTTCAGGATTAGTGGTTGGAAACCAAGGCGCTAACTTCTCTGTAGGTGCCAATATTGGAATGATTTTTATGATGGCTGCCGAGCAAGAATATGATGAGCTGAACATGGCCATAAAATATTTCCAAGACACAATGATGCGTATGCGTTACTCTTCGATTCCAACAATTTCTGCCCCTCATGGTATGACATTAGGTGGCGGATGCGAATTATCTATGCACGCAGATAAAGTAGTTGCAGCAGCTGAAACTTACATTGGGTTGGTTGAGTTTGGCGTTGGTGTGATTCCAGGTGGTGGAGGCTCTAAAGAAATGGCTTTAAGGGCTCAAGATACATTTAGAAAAGGAGATGTAGAACTAAATGTGTTACAGGAATATTTCTTAACTATTGGTATGGCAAAAGTAGCTACATCTGCCTATGAAGCCTTCGATTTAGGTGTTCTTCAAAAAGGTAAAGATATCGTTGTTGTCAATAAAGACAGGCAAATCGCTACTGCAAAAGCACATGCAAAACTATTGGCGGATGCTGGCTATACACAACCTGTTAAACGAAAAGACATAAAAATACTTGGTAAACAAGCACTGGGTATGTTTTTGGTAGGTACAGATGCTATGGAAGCGAGTCATTACATTAGTGAGCACGACCAAAAAATTGCCAATAAATTGGCCTATGTAATGGCTGGAGGTGATTTATCAGAGCCCACTTTAGTAAGTGAACAATACTTATTAGACCTCGAACGTGAAGCCTTCTTATCGTTATGTACTGAACGCAAAACTTTAGAACGTATTCAGCACATGTTAAAAACTGGAAAACCTTTAAGAAACTAAAACAATGAAACAAGCATATATAGTTAAAGCATATAGAACTGCAGTTGGCAAAGCACCAAAAGGGGTGTTTAGATTTAAAAGAGCCGATGAATTAGGAGCTGAAACCATTCAGCATATGATGAAAGAATTACCAAACCTTGACGTCTCAAGAATTGATGATGTTATCGTTGGAAATGCAATGCCTGAAGGATCTCAAGGCCTAAACATGGCTCGATTTATTTCTTTGATAGGATTAAATAGTGTTGATGTTCCTGGAGTAACCGTAAATCGCTTTTGTTCATCTGGAATTGAAACCATCGGTATTGCTACCGCAAAAATTCAAGCAGGAATGGCAGATTGCATCATTGCAGGTGGTTCTGAAAGCATGAGTTCTGTGCCAATGACCGGATTTAAACCAGAACTAAATTATGATACAGTAAAAGCTGGACATGAAGAGTATTATTGGGGTATGGGAAATACTGCCGAAGCTGTTGCCAACCAGTTTAATGTATCAAGAGAAGATCAAGACGAGTTTGCCTATAATTCCCATATGAAAGCACTCAGAGCGCAAGCCGAAAATCGTTTTCAGGATCAAATTGTTCCTATCACAGTAGACCAAACTTATATCGATGATAATGGTAAAAAAGCGACCAGGTCTTATACAGTAACCAAAGATGAAGGTCCAAGAAAAGGAACAAACAAAGAAGCCTTAGCTAAGTTGCGCGCTGTATTCGCTCAAGGCGGAAGTGTTACCGCTGGAAATTCATCCCAAATGAGTGATGGTGCAGCTTTCGTAATGGTAATGAGTGAGGATATGGTTAAAGAATTAAACATTGAGCCTATCGCACGTTTGGTTAACTATGCGGCGGCTGGTGTTGAACCTCGTATTATGGGAATTGGTCCTGTAAAAGCAATTCCAAAAGCATTAAAGCAAGCAGGCCTAAAACAATCTGATTTAGAATTAATAGAGCTTAATGAAGCGTTTGCATCGCAATCCCTAGCAGTGATTAGAGAGCTCGATTTAAACCCCGACATTATTAACGTTAATGGTGGTGCCATTGCCTTAGGTCATCCCTTAGGATGTACTGGAGCAAAATTGTCTGTACAGTTATTTGACGAAATGCGGAAACGTGATATGAAAGGTAAATATGGAGCCGTTACAATGTGCGTTGGAACTGGTCAAGGTGCCTGTGGAATATTCGAATTTTTAAACTAACAAAGAACAAAATATAGCAATGGAAACAACAGAAAAAGATATCTTAAGAGGTGGGCAATTCTTAGTAAAAGAAACGAAATGCGAAGACGTATTTACTCCTGAAGATTTTTCAGAAGAACAAAAAATGATGAAGGAAGCGGTTATGGAATTTAACGACCGTGAGATCATTCCTCATAAAGCGCGCTTCGAAGCTAAAGATTATGCGCTTACCGAAGAATGTATGCGTAAAGCCGGAGAGCTTGGTTTCTTGGGTGTAGCAGTTCCTGAAGCCTATGGCGGATTAGGAATGGGTTTTGTATCTACATGTTTAACCTGTGATTATATATCAAGTGGTACAGGTTCTTTTAGTACAGCATTTGGTGCTCATACTGGAATTGGAACAATGCCAATTACACTATACGGAACCGAAGAGCAAAAACAAAAATATGTACCAAAATTAGCTACTGGCGAATGGTTTGGCGCATACTGTTTAACAGAGCCTGGTGCAGGATCTGATGCCAATTCTGGTAAAACTACAGCGGAGCTTTCTGCCGATGGCAAAACCTATAAAATTAATGGGCAAAAAATGTGGATATCTAATGCAGGCTTCTGCAAAATATTTATCGTTTTTGCTCGTATTGAAAATGACAAAAATATTACTGGATTTATTGTTGAAAATGATCCCTCAAATGGTATTACGCTTGGTGAAGAAGAGCATAAATTAGGTATTCGTGCGAGTTCTACACGTCAAGTATTCTTTAACGATACCGTTGTTCCTGTAGAAAACATGTTATCTGAAAGAGGTAACGGCTTTAAAATTGCAATGAATGCTTTAAATGTAGGTCGAATTAAACTTGCTGCTGCGTGTTTAGATTCACAAAGACGTATCATGTCTTTAGGCGTTCAATACGCTAATGAGCGTAAACAGTTTAAAACACCTATTTCAGATTTTGGAGCTATTAAAACAAAACTAGCTCAAATGGCAACTAGTGCTTATGCTGGAGAATCTGCAACATACAGAGCTGCAAAAAACATAGAAGATCGTATCGCTATTCGTGAAGCCTCTGGAAACACTCATCAAGAAGCAGAACTTAAAGGTGTTGAAGAATATGCTATTGAATGTTCTATCTTAAAGGTGGCTGTTTCAGAAGACGTACAGAATTGTGCAGATGAAGGTATTCAAATTTTTGGCGGAATGGGATTCTCTGAAGAAACACCTATGGAAGCAGCTTGGAGAGATGCTCGTATTGCTCGTATTTATGAAGGTACTAACGAAATTAACCGTATGCTGTCGGTTGGAATGTTAGTAAAGAAAGCAATGCGTGGTCATGTTGATCTATTAGGTCCTGCAATGAAGGTACAAGAAGAACTTATGGGTATTCCGTCTTTCGACACACCTGATTATACCGAATTATTTTCTGAGGAGAAGGCAATGATTGCCAAACTTAAGAAAGTCTTTTTAATGGTGGCTGGTGCAGCTGTTCAAAAATTTGGACCAGACCTAGAAGAGCATCAACAATTGCTTATTGCAGCTGCCGACATCTTAATTGAAATTTACATGGCAGAATCTACAGTTTTAAGAACTGAGAAAAATGCAAAACGCTTTGGAGAAGAAGCCCAAAAGGTTCAAATCGCCATGTCAAAATTATATTTATACAATGCTGTAAGTATTGTTGAAGGAAAAGGAAAAGAAAGTATTATTTCTTTTGCAGAAGGTGATGAACAGCGCATGATGTTAATGGGACTTAAACGTTTTACGAAGTACCAAAACTACCCAGATATAGTAGATCTTCGCAATGAAATTGCTGAAAAAGTTAAAGCAGAAAACAAGTACTGCTTTTAAAGATTTTTTATTTAGTTGAGTTGCCTCAATGAGGCAAAGTTTGTTTTTAAGATTTAGACTAATTCAAATTTTCTAAACATGGAAAGTCAATCCACTAGTGGGATTGGCTTTTTTATTTGTAACATGTTCTACTGTATTATAAAATATCTTTGTCCTAATTATGACCTGAGAAGCATTCTTTTAAAGCTCAAGTCCTTCCAACTACAGTGATTTCTCTAAAAAAAAGCCAATTCAAATTGAATTGGCTTTTTTAACTAACATATGATAAGGAAAATCATAATTTTATCTTACTCGCTTTAGCCAAACCTTCATATAATGCTTTGGCTATCTCTTGCTGAAATTGATGGTTATTCAATTTGGCTTTATCTTCAGGATTAGATAAAAACCCCAATTCTAGTAAAACTCCTGGACATTTAATATCCTTTAATATTTTGAAACCTGCAGTTTTCATTTTTGCATTATCAAAATTCTTAGGAAGTTGCTGATTAATTAACGACATTCCATATTTTAAGGATTCCTTATTGGTCTTTTCATTATCATAATAAAACACTTCTAATCCCTTTGCGGCAGCATCTGGTGCCGAATTACAATGTAAGCTAATCATAAGATCTGGATTTTGAGCATTAATGAATTTCACTCTTTCATTTAAAGAGAAAAACTTGTCTTCAGACCTTAACGTAATTAGTTTAACGGTGTTGTCACTAAATTTCATTAATTCATTTGATATTTTCAATACAATGTCTTTTTCATTTAAATGCCCCGAATCTACTCCTCCGTGGGCGGCATCTACAATAACAACTAGTGGTTTTTTTGAATCTTTGAAAGAGCTCAGCATAAATATTCCTGAAAATAAAAGTAAAGCTGTTGTGGTAGTTAATGTTCGTTTTAAAATTGATGATTTTGATTGATGTAACATAATAATTCTGTTTTTGATTTGAATGAAATTGAATCCGCTAGTTAATGGAACGCGGTGTTCCATGCGACCCGAATTAATAATGAGATGAGCATAATCTTCAAGGTCTATTCCTGATTTTATGGTGTAATTATCTGCAATAAATTCATGATTTTGTACCACTGCCCTTCTGTATAACCAGATTAAAGGATTAAACCAAAATAGGCATAGCAAGGCTTCCATGAGCAAAACATCAATAGTATGCCCCTGTTTATAATGCACAAGCTCATGTTGTATCATTGATCTTACATAGTGCTCATCATTTAAACTTTCAGAATTGACAAATAGATAGTTAAAAAAGCTCGAAGCATTTTTTGTGTCGGTCTCAATCAATTTAAAAGGACCAAAACTATCATAATGGTGTTTAGAACGTTTAAGAATGTCAATTAAATTCTTAACAAACCTGAAAGAAAAACATAAGGATATTAAAATGTAGGCATACCAAACTGCTGTAGTCATTGAATAACTGGGTTTTTCAACTTCTAAAACCGTAACACCTTCCAAGTTTTCATGAACAACTGGGATGTCTTGGTCTGTGTGTAATGATATTTGTGTGATACTAGGTACGGCATCAAATAACTCAACTTTCATAAGCGGCGACGCCATACAAAGTACTAATGTTGCTAAAAGAAATACTCGATTAAACTGAAATGTCTTTTGACGTTTCAGAAAGCAGGAATATACCAAAAACGAACATCCCAAACTTACCAAGGTATAAAACATGTAATTAATCATTTACTGTTTTTTTGGTTAATTTTATGTCGAAGCAATTCTTGAAGTTCTTCTAATTCTTCTACCGACAAATCTGCATTTTTAGTAAAAAACGACGCAAATTGCGACTTAGAGTCATTAAAAAAATGTCTAATCATCCCGTTAACTTGCTTAGAAAAATAGTCGTTCTTTTTTAAAATAGGATAGTACTGTTTATCTCTTCCTAGTCGCTCAAAACTTATATAGTCTTTATCACACATTCGTTTCAAAAGTGTTGAAATTGTAGTGTAAGCAGGTCTTGGCTCTGGAAACTGTTCAACAATATCTTTCATAAACCCTTTTTTTAGAATCCATAAATATTTCATGATTTGCAATTCAGATTTATTTAGCTGTTTTATATCCACAATTATAGTTTTAATACTACAAATGTAGTAATAAATTTCAATTGAGCAAATTTTTACAAAATGCGTATTAAAACTTTTATATCTTTATCATAAATCATCTCTTATGAAATTGAAGTTTACACTACTCGCATTATTCGCAACAATTTATGTTGGTAATTCTCAATCCAATACCGAGGTTTTTCTCTTCGATTTGGAAGCTAACGGTTCGCAAATACAAGTAAAAAATGGTATAAATATTTCTAATAATGAAGGTTACGATAATCAACCTTCATTTTTAAACGATCGCTATATTTTGTTTGCTTCTACCAGAAATGGTCAAACAGATATTTCGAAATACGACATGCGTTACGATTCAAAATCGTGGTTAAATTTTAGTGATGGTGGCGAATATACACCACTAAAAATCCCTAATAGAAATGAAGTGTCTGCTGTTCGTTTAGACAAAGATGGCAAACAACGTCTTTATGCCTATAATATGAGCAATGGAGAATCTAATGAGCTTATACAAGATCTGGTTGTGGCTTATTATACTTGGTATGACGAAAACACAACTGTGGCTGCCGTTATTGAAGGTGACAATCTAAATTTGTTTGTAACCAATCTGGAAGAAGGCACAAGTAGAAAGTATCAAAGCAAGGTTGGACGCTCATTTCATAAAATTCCTAATTCAAATTTGGTAAGTTTTATTTCCAAAGAAAATGAAAATCAGTGGCAAATAAAATCTCTGAATCCAAAAACTGGAGCGACTAAGGTCATCGCTAACACTATGGAAGGCGTAGAAGATATTTGCTGGTTAGACGACAAAACAATACTCTCTGGAAAAGACAATGTATTATACAAACTCACCTTACGAAAAGATAATAACTGGAAGAAAGTGGCTAATTTAGAAGCTAACAGTATTTCGAAAATAACGCGGTTGGCAACCAATCCAGAAGGGACAAAGCTGTTAATTGCAGGAGATATTAACGCAACATCTGGTAGTACTGAAACTACAACAGACGATACAAAAACTGAAACAAGCGAATCTGAAGAATCTAACTCTGAAAGCACAACAGAGCCATCTAAAGTAGAGGCTATTGTACAAAGAAACCTGGAGGCATACAATGCACGTGATATTGACGCCTTTATGAAAGATTACGCAGACGATGTAAAATTATACGCTTACCCTAATACGCTTCAAACTGAAGGGAAAGATGCTATGCGTAAAAGTTATAAAGACTGGTTTGATCGTGTTAAAGATTTGAGAGCATTTATAAAGAAACGTATTGTTATTGGGAATAAAGTTATAGATGAAGAGCAGGTTACAGCAAATGGTCAAATTTTTAATGCTGTAGCTATTTATGAAGTTGAAAATGGAAAGATAACTAAGGTAACATTCATACAATAGATCTAATTTTAAGTAGATTAACAAAAAAAATGTCCATGGGTTGTAGGTTACAAACGTTATCATCATAAACAACCCTATAAAAATACAATAATGAAATACTTATTTATACTTCTTTTTGGCATGAGTTTCTGCGTTACAGCTCAGACTGCAACCACAGAAACAAAAGATTCCTTAGCTCCTAAACTTGAGAATATCAAATGGATATCGGGGAATTGGAAAGGCGAGGCTTTTGGAGGTCAGGTCGAAGAAAATTGGAGCGAACCATCGGGTGGTTCAATGATGGCCACCTTCAAACTTATTAACGACGGTAGAGTGTCTTTTTATGAAATTGAAATTATTCGAGAAATTGAAAATTCGCTTGTACTTCAACTTAAACATTTTGATAACGACCTAAAAGGCTGGGAAACCAAAAATGAAACCGTTGATTTTCCGCTAATAAAAATTACCCCAACCCAAGTCATTTTTGAAGGGATGTCCTTTGAAAAAGTGAGCGCTAACGAAATGAATGTTTTTGTTGATATTAAAAATGAAAAGGGCGAAGTAGACATTGTGAAATTTAATTACAAAAAAGCGACTAAAGAGTAATAAAGCTTACCAATACACATAGCTATGACACAACAGTATTCACTAAAATTATGTCTTTCAGTAATGTTATTATTTACTGTTAGCCTATCCAATGCTCAAACCAGTCAACAGATTTACGATATTATAGATGCAGTTTCTGAAGATCGCTTAAGACAAGATGTTAAAACCTTAACCGAATTTGGTACCAGAAACACATTTAGCGATACGCTTAGTAATACTCTGGGTATTGGAGCCGCAAGAAGATGGATTAAAAAGGAATTTGAAACCATTTCTAAGAATTGTAACAATTGCCTTGATGTGTTTTATCAAAAGGATTTTGTTACCAAAGAAGGTAATCGACGTGTTCCCCATGATGCTTGGGTAGTTAATGTAGTTGCCGTTCAAAAAGGCACAAAATATCCAAATCGTTATATTATTATGAGTGGTGATATTGACTCTAGAGCGAGTAATACTATGGATTTCACTACAGATGCTCCTGGTGCTAATGATAACGCTTCTGGCATGGCTGGAGCCATAGAAGCCGCAAGGGTACTCTCTAAATACAAATTTGAAAGCAGCGTTGTTTATGTTGGCTTATCTGGAGAAGAACAAGGTCTCTTTGGTGGTGCAGGACTAGCCAAATATGCTAAAGAACAAGGTTGGGACATTATAGGAGTTTTGAATAACGACATGATTGGAAACATTGAAGGTGTTGATGGTGTTATTGATAATAGATCATTCAGAATTTTCTCTGAACCTATAACTACTGCAGAAAAAGATCCCGAAGTACTTGCACGCCAAGCTAGAGGTCGTCGTTTTTTTGGTGGTGAAGTAGATGGAACCTCTCGTCAATTAGCTAGATATGTTCATAACAGTGTAAAAACCTATATGCCAGAAATGAATCCAATAATGGTATATCGATTGGATAGGTTTGGTAGAGGTGGTCATCATAGACCTTTTAATGATTTAGGTTTTCCTGGAATTAGAATTATGGAGGCTCACGAAAATTACACACAGCAACATCAAAATATTCGGACTGAAAATGGCATTGCTTATGGTGACACCTTTGAGCATGTCAATTTTGGTTATGCTAAAAAACTTACGGCAGTAAATGCTATTAATATGGCCAGCTTGGCTTGGGCTCCCCAGGCACCAACAGTTGTAGAAATAGGTGGAATTGTAGAGCCTTCTGCAAAACTAAAATGGAATTCCGTTGATGGCGCCAAAGGTTATAAAATATATTGGAGAGATACTACATCTCCAACTTGGGATCACAGTAGATATGTTGGAAATGTTACCGAATTTACACTCAAAGGTATTGTTATCGACAATTATTATTTTGGCGTATCTGCTGTTGGCAAAGATGGTTTTGAAAGTATCGTAGTATTTCCAAATGGTAGAATACAAAACTGATACCTTATTGGTTTTTTATAATGCAAAAAGACCATCCATTGGACAGTCTTTTTGTTGACATAAAATAAAAAAACTAACTAATTAACTAAAATCTTTTTTGAGTTAATACCGTTTTCGGCTTTTACAATTACAACATAAGCACCTGTACTCATTGTATTTGTATTAATGTTTAACTCACTATAAGTATTTGAAGCATTTGATCTATGTACAGACTGACCTAGAATTGAATATACTTCAACAGTATCTATTTTTAAATTTGAATTATTTAATATTTTGATTTGATCTGAATTCGTGTCAAATAATATATCTAATGCTTTATTTGCTTCAAAATCTGTCGTTCCTAAAGTCTCTGGTTGCATAAATACAATTTCGAAACGATTTAAATATAAACCAGCTGGAAGTTCAACTTCGTATGGTCCATCTTTGATACTATGAAAAACACCTAATTCAACATCATGAACAAAAATTTTCATAGCGTTAGGAATATTTTCTAATTTATGAATGGAAATCATGTTAACTCCACTCGTATTTGTGTTAATACCAATAGGCATTACAGTCTCTTCATTAATACTATCAATTCCTTGATTGATATATTTTCCATTTCCTATTAACCAATACATGTCATCAGATTGTACATTATCAATTGACATATCAAAATCTGAGTCATAGCCTTCTGTAGCATTCTCATCTTCCACAACTAAAATCTCTCTTTCATAAGAACCTGCAGAGTTTAATTTCAATCCAATCTTTTTTCTTAAATCTGGATCATTAGGTGTATTGGCAAATACAAAATTTGAACACATTAAAGCGATACAAAAAAGTAAAGTTGATACGCTTGCTGTTTTTGAAATCTGAAAATTTGTAATTGTTTTCATAATAGTTAAATTTTTAATGATGTTTTACATCATTTGCTTAGTTAAATTCTCTTTTTTATTTATTAAATGCTGTGCTTTAAATACCATTTAGTATTTGCACATTGAGGGAGAATACTTCGCTATTACGAAAAGTATTTTAGATTAATTTGTAATTGAAGAAATATTATGAAAGTCAAATAGGTATTTTATTTCATAGGCTTGGGGCCAAATATTTAATTGTATGTTATACACACAATTTCAATAACACTTCAAATATAAAAGCGCAAAATGAGTTGTTATTATATTCTCGTTTAGATGAATTATTTACTCGTTATAATGATGAAAATTGCAAAAATTACCGATTAAATACTTCATTACAACAGCTTCACAAACCACTGATTACCAGTGAAAACAACCATAAAAACCTATTATTTTACTGCTGTATTTAGAATAACACTAATACAAACCAAAAAGGCTACCAAATTTGGCAGCCTTTAAGTTGACATAAAAATTAAAAAACTAACTAATTAACTACAATTTTTGTTGAGAACCCTCCTGTTTCGGTTTCAACTTTTACAATATAAGCGCCAGCGCTTAACGTACTTGTTTCTATTTTAATTTCACTCTCGGTTGTAAGATCATCTGAATTATAAACAGACTGACCAAGAATAGTAAATATTTCTATATTATCAATTGCAAGATTTTTAGGGTTTAGTATTGTAATAGCTTCAGCTTCACCGTCAAATAAGACTTGTAAAATTGACTCTTCAATATCACTATTTTCTACACCAAGAGAATCTTGATTACTAAATACAATTTCAAATCGGCTTAAATGAATACCCGAAGATAAACTCACATTGTATTCACCTTCTTTTAAATTGTGATAAATACCGAGTTCTTTATCGTTTAAAAAGATATCCATATCATCTGGTATATTTTCTAATTTATCAATTGAAATAACATTAGATCCAGTTTCATTAACATGCATTCCGAGCGGAAGTACTGTTTCAACCGAAATTGTATTAATTCCTTGAATTACATATTTCCCTTCATCAATTAGCCAATACATATCATCGGCCTGACTGTCATACAACTCGGCATCGTACCCCCAGTCATATTCCATTGATGCATTTTCATCTGCAGTCACTAAGATTTTTCTCGTATAAGTGCTTGACGAATTAAACTTCAAGCCAATTTTCATTCTTAAATCTGCCTCAACTTCTGGCAGTTCGGTTTCGTCATCTTCGGAACTATTAGCAGCCCCAGCATTACGCATAAATGTAGAAGCACTAGTAGCTTCGGTCATAAATACTCTTTGACCATTATTAAATCTAATTGTTCCTGTATTTTCTCCAATAACAAAGAATCCTTGACCAACCGGAATATATCGTCCAGGTAGTTTGTTACCCACTAAATCACTTTGATCTACATCTTCATCTGCCACACCATAGGCTGCAGCTGGAACAGCTCCGGCCAAATTGTAGGTTGCATATCCTCCTTGATATTCAGATAGAACATGAGATCCTCCACCCCAATGTTCCCAGTAATAAATGGTACCAGTTGTATTACCAGCACCTTCAATCGTAGGCGCATTATCCTGAATAAATTGGTGAGAATCTATAGCAGAAGCATATGGGTTTCCTACGAGGTAATCATTTCCAGCAGTAATAGGTAATGTAATGTCACCATTATTAGGCTTTCCGTTTACAACATAGTTTTGTTCTTGAGATACATTTCCAGATGTATTTGCAACACCCTTCATTGTAAAGCCTTCTCCAGCTTTTAATGTTCCTGTGCTTCTTACATGCTGCCATGCCGAATAATCATCATCTGGCTGATTAGCAAATTTCCAAACCCAGTAATCTGCAATACCAATTGGCGAACCAGAAGTACCATCATATGAGTTTGTAATAAAATTTATATTTTGAGGAGATGAAGAACTTGTTCCATCTCTAAATACACTACTTAATGAATAGTTTGTATTATTAGCTGATGTGCTTGATACACCTACTGGTGATGACCAATAGTTATAGGTAAACATATCTCTTGTACCTTGTTGATCTTTTTCCAATGACCCAGAACTTGAAATTTCTAAATCACTATCATCTGATTGAATTAACTGAGATTCTCCTTCTAAATCTATATCACCATTTAATCTCAAATAGTGTGTTACGGTTAAACCATATCCCGTTTTAGATGTATTATTTCCTTCTACTGTAATCTTATTTGAATTAACAATCAAACCTAATAACGATCTGTTTTTTGACGTAATAGAACTATTATTCATAGTTAGATTATGTGATGTCTCTACAATATTCCAATCTATAGAAATTGACGCATGAGAAATTGATTTTGCTCCTGGTATCGTTTGTACAGAACCATTAACCCATGATGAGTTTGACTCCCAACTTCCATTTTGCGTTGACTTATAAGGTAATGGTGCCGTTTGTGTATCAATAGAACTATTAGGTACATTGTACAATCTTCCATTTATACTAGTTTGATTAGACTTATTAAATAAGCAATTTCCTCTCAAGTGCGAAAACGGAAAATAGCCTTTTAAGTTATTCCATGGTAATGTAGAAATATCGTTCTTTGTAGGTGTTATATTTTTCGTTTTAAAATATGAACCACTTACCAAATTACTTGTCTCTTCTATCTCTTGATTCATGATATAGCGCAATTGGTCTTGCGATAATTCTATATCCCAAATTCTAACCTCATCAATGTCACCATTAAAAAATCTTCCAGGTGTATCTCCAGAAGCTCCAATTAAAAAAGGTGATGTTGATGTTCCAGGTGCTGTTTTTGTTGCAGATATATTAGCAACACCATCTAAATATAGAGTTGCTTTAGAACCGTTGAAAGTCACAGCTACATGATGCCATTCACCTGTTGGAATTGCTACCGTTGAAGTTATAGATTGAGATGTGTAGTCGGCCGTTTTCCATGTTAATTGCAGTCTATTACTACCATTAATTCTTAAATCAAATCCGCGAGAGTTGTTATTATTTCTTTTAGAAACAATTGATCTGCTGGTTCCACTTGTTCTATTAATCCATGCAGAGACAGTAAAGCCTCCAGCATTTAAATCGTAATTATCTCCTAAATCAACATAGTTAGAAGATCCATCAAAGTTGAAATGGTAAGAGTCATTCATCTCAACTAATTTAGCTAAGGTAAAATAATCTCCATCCTCTAAATTTAATCCTGTAAACGTCACCGTTTTTGTTGAAGAGTTATAGGTCCCTGTAATATTTTTATAGTTAGTTAAATCACTACTTTTTGAAATAATTAATTCTAAATCTGAACTACCAGAAATACTCCACTGACTCAAATCAAAATCCAATTTTACAGTTCCAACATCATTAGAACTTTCTCTTGCAACCCATGTTCTTCCAATTGTACTGCTTACACGTTCTGGTACAACAGAAGATTGTAATTTAACCTCAACGCCATTATTTCCAACTAATAAATAATCTCTATCGTTAGCAATAGAACCTGATTCGTCTTCCATTGTTAACACTGAAGTTTCCTTAGTAATTTCTGCAACGTGAACACTTTTAGATTTTAATTGTAATAATCCAGAGTTATCATCTCTTGCGATACCGAAAACATTATAACCAAATCCTGTATTATCAGATCCTGTCCAAGCGTACGATCCATTAGAAAGCACATAATCATTACTTGTTCCAGAATACCCAAAAGTAGTCGTGTGGTTAGGTGAGTTTTCCCATCTGTAATACTCATCATTATAACCTAAAGTAATACCATACTTAATAGCCATATAGGTTTCAACTTTTTGTCGCTCTGCCGCTGTTAATGCCCTATCGTAAACAATAATTTCGGCAACATTTCCTTGTAGTAAATTACCAACATTAGTATTACTTGTATTTCTTCTTGCTCCAATAAGAACATCCATGTTGGTCGTTTCACCAGTACCAAAACCAGCATCTCCATCTGTATAAGTAGTTAATGGATCTTGATAACCATTTACAAATCTTTTTATTTTTCCAGTTGCTTCATTGGGATCATTTGCTAATGAAGCTCCATTGATGTCAACAACTAATGACGAAATCTTTGGATCGTTTCTGGCATGGGTAATTCCGTAGTTAATTCCACTATTTGGATCACCTTGCCCAGTACCCGAAGTCCTAGCCAAAGTATAATGTACTACACGATCTCTATCTCCTAACCAAAGTTGATAACTTCTACTGCTACTAGTAGCTCTAGATAGAATTGTTCCTGCACCACTTTGATCTGTTAAAAATGCAGCAAAAATTGACATGCTCGAAGGGTTTGTAATTCCGGCATCAGGCGAAGGCGTAATATCCAAACCTGAACCTAAAACCGAAGCGTTGGCAATTTTCATATATTCTCCTCCACTTCTTGTAAACTTAAGTGCAGGATTAAAATTAATAGCATCTGTAATATACCTAGGACCGTAAGTAGAACCTTTGGTTACACTAAATGTGTTTCCTGAGTTGTCACCCCAAGTATCTACACGTTGATTGTTTGTTGTCGTACTGGTTGAGGCATCTGCCTTCATCCATAATTGTAATTGTGTACTTACATTTCCCGGAGATGTTGCAACAACAGTAGATGCTTCTGGAGCCTCATACACTTGTTGTCCTACTTCTTGTCCAAATACAGCAATAGTATTGAACAAAAAGACAATAATCAGAATACATAATTTTGCAATAGTAGGTCTTCCAAAATTCTTAATAGCTTTCATAATAATAGTTTTTAATGATGTGTCGCATCATTTGGTTAAGCAAAATCTCCCTTACTTTTGTGTTAATTAAATTAAATGTTCATATGTCGTATTAACTACTAAACAAAGTTTAGCAATAACACATTGAGGGAGGATACTTTCTATTATGAAAAGTATTTTGGATTAATTTGATATTGAAAAAATATTATGAAAGTGTATTACCAATTTAGGTATTACGTTTACGAATTGAACTATCCTGAAATTATCTGTTTAACAGATTTGGAAAGAAAAGAACATAACGTTGCAGAATTAACTGCTGTAAATAGGTATTTTTGTTTCATAGGCTTGGGGCCAAATATTTAGTTGCAATATGATTACAATTTCAATAACGTTGTAAATGTATACTTACAAGATACAAACATAAACAAAAAATCGATTAAGTGTATGCAAAATTCGACGAAATACACTAAAATGTTAAAAAAACCGCTTAAGTACTGGCTTTATTTAGCAAAAAAAAAGTTGTAAATCGTATAAAACCAGTATTTTACATCATTTAATCGGATTATTTTACCGTTAAACAGTGCTTTTTATGGAATATTACTTTAAAACCGACATAGAATGGAGACATTGGCTCCACAAAAATCATCATATTGAAGATGGTATTTATTTGATATTTTACAAGGTTGAAAACGCACAAAAATCGATGCGATGGGAAGAGGCTGTTAAAGTTGCTTTATGTTATGGTTGGATAGACTCCACAGTGAAGAGTCTTGGTAATGGTAAACGTAAACAATATTTTTGTCCGAGAAAACCAAAAAGTGTTTGGAGTGGGTTAAACAAAAAATACATTATAGAACTCTCTGCAAATAATCTCATACATCAAAGCGGATGGAATGTTATAGAAAAAGCTAAAAAAAATGGAAGCTGGACAGCCCTTGATGCTGTTGAGCAAGGCATTATTCCTCAGGAATTACAATTGGCATTCGATAAACATCCTAAGGCTTTTGAAAACTATCAAAACTTTGCACGTTCATACAAAAAAGGCTATCTATACTGGCTAAATCAGGCCAAACGTGAAGCCACCAGACAAAAGCGAATTGCCGAAATCATAAAACTATGTGAAGCCAATATTAAAAGTAGAGATACATGGTAATTATATCCCCCTAATATAGCTCCCATAAGGATCCTTAAATTGGATACCTTCAGTAAAACGATATTTACTCAGTAATTTAAACTCTACTAAAGCCCAAAGCACAAATTCTTTAACAAAGTAACTGTCTTCTTTTCTTAGTTTAGGTTGATACTGTCCAAGTAAATCATCTAAAGGAGAAATCCCATCCAACAAGGCTTTATATTCTTTGTCTCTAAGATCATCTAAAATTTCAAATCCATCTTGCTGATTAAAAAACCATGATACAATGGTATCATAAGGTGTCTCTTCATCTTCTTTTTTTAGTTTTTCTATCTTCGGAAAAAACTCCGAAAATAAACGTTTTACAGCTTCTCCAATGAGATTATAGGCCACCATAGCCGCACCTTCTTGCTCTCCTTCGTATACCAATTCGACTTTACCAGTTATTGACGGAATAATACCAACAAAATCACTAAGACGTAACATTGTTGTGCGATCTCCAGCTTTAAGAGCACGACGTTCTGCAGTGCTCAGTAAATTCTCAAGAGCTGTAATACTCAAACGCGCACTCACACCACTTTTAGCATCGATATATTCACTTTCCCTCGCTTCAAATACAATCTGCTCAAGTAAATCTCTTGCCAAATCTGGAACCATAACAGCATTTTTTTGACTTTCAACTAACTTCGCTTCCTGCTCTGTAATTAATCGTGCAGTCTCTATGTCCATTGGATAATGTGTGAGAATTTGACTCCCAATTCGGTCCTTCAAAGGCGTTACAATACTACCTCTATTAGTATAATCTTCTGGGTTAGCAGTAAATACAAATTGAACATCAAGAGGTAATCTTAATTTAAACCCTCTTATTTGAATATCTCCTTCTTGCAAAATATTAAATAAAGCCACTTGAATTCTAGCCTGTAAATCGGGTAATTCATTAATAACAAAAATGCAACGGTTAGCTCTTGGAATCATACCATAATGAATAACCCGATCATCGGCATAGCTCAATTTTAAATTTGCTGCTTTTATAGGGTCTACATCCCCAATAATATCTGCTACAGTTACATCTGGTGTTGCTAATTTTTCTGCAAAACGATCACTTCTGTGCAACCATGCAATTGGTGTATTATCTCCTTTTTCAGAAATCAACTCAATGGCAAAACGCGAAATAGGATGAAAAGGATCATCATTGATTTCAGAACCGTCTACATAGGGAATGTATTCATCTAACAGGTTGAGCATCAAACGAGCTAAACGTGTTTTTGCTTGCCCACGAAGACCTAACAAATTAATATTGTGTCTCGATAAAATAGCACGTTCTAACTCTGGCACTACTGTGTTTTCATAGCCATGTACTCCATCAAAGACAGTCTCATTACTTTTAATTTTATCAATTAAATTATTTCGTAATTCATCCTTTATTGATTTTGCCTTGTAACCTGCTTTTTTTAATTCTCCTAAAGTTTTTATCGCTTCAATTTTCATAAATTCTATCCTCTTATTCTTTTCTTTCGATTTGTTTCATAGTCTTCAAAAATCATCTCTCCCAAGCCTTTCAATCCTGTATAAAATGCTTTTCCTTGATTAGCTCTTGTGAATTCTTGAACAAACTGCATTAAGTAACGGTCTTGAGCAATCATAAAAGTAGTTATTGGAATGTGCAACTTTCTAGCCTGTTGCGCCATAGCATAGCATTTATTGGTTATATAAGGGTTAAGCCCGTTACTATCTTTGTAATACTGTCCATCTGGAAGCCTCAAACAACTTGGTTTTCCATCGGTAATCATAAAAATTTGTTTGTTGGTATTTCGTTTCCGTCTCAACAAATCCATGGCAAGTTGAAGACCTGCAACTGTATTAGTATGATAAGGTCCAACTTTAAGATATGGCAAATCTTTTATCTCTATTTGCCATGCATCATTTCCAAAAACTAAAATATCTAGAGTATCCTTGGGATAACGTGTAGTAATCAGCTCTGCCAGAGCCATAGCTACGCGCTTTGCAGGTGTAATGCGATCTTCACCATATAGAATCATACTATGACTAATATCTATCATTAAGACTGTACTCATTTGAGATTTATGAAGTGTTTCTTCTACAATAAGATCATCTTCTGTGATACTGAAATTACCAATCCCATGATTAATTTGAGCATTTCGTAAACTTTCTGTCATTGACACTTTATCTAAGGCATCACCGAATTGATAACTTCTAAAATCACCAGTATGTTCATCTCCAATACCAGGGCTTTTACTCTTATGATTTCCTTGTCCGCTACGTTTTATTTTTCCAAAAATATGATCTAAGGCCTGCTGCCTAATAGCACGCTCGGTTTTGGCGGTAATAGCGATACCTCCATTACCATCTGGATCGATATCTTCTTTGATATAACCTTTCTTCTTTAGGTCTTCAATAAAATCGTCAATTGTATATGCAGCAGTTGTTAGTTCATATTCCTTGTCCAATTCGCGAAGCCATGAAATAGCCTCATCAAAATCTCCTGATGTGTGCGTAATTAACTCTTTGAAAATTTCAAAAAGTTTTTCAAATGGAGACTGGTTTGGTGCTTCATAAGATTTAAAAACGAAGCCTTTTTTGAAATGAGTTCCCTGTTTCATAGCAGTATAAAAATACAACTATTACGGTGTAATTGTAATAAAGTTTTTATAAAACTACTCGACGTGTTTTAGTTTTTGAAGATTTTCGATTTTAATTTGTTTTCCTTGAGTAGAAATAAAACCTTCTTTTTTGAATTGAGATAAAATTCGAATAGCAGATTCTGTTGCTGTTCCAACAATGTTGGCATAATCCTCTCTCGATAAATTAATCGCTAAAAAGCCATTGTCATCAACTCCAAAATGGTCGTTTAAATATATTAGGACATCGGCTAATCTATTCTTAACAGATTTTTGAGCCATATCAACAATCACATTATCAGAATCTTTTAAATCGTGAGCCATTTGCTGCAACATATCCATAGAAAACTTAGGATTTTTTAAAAGATCGTTCATGATTTCACGCTTCGGAATAAAACACACTTCCATATCATTAAGCGCCACAGCGCTCAAATTTGCCGACTCCTCTCCTATTAAAGATCGTTGACCTAACAAGTCTCCCTTAACGACCAATTTTACAATTTGGTCCTTTCCGTTAGAGCTCAGCTTAGACAACTTACAAACACCATCTTTAACACAAAACACGCCATTAACGGTATCGCCTTCCTCAAAAATAATCTCCCCTTTCTTTATCGTTTTAGAAGTTTTACATCCAGATATACGCACTAACTCTTCTCTTGTTAACGCCTTAAGCGAATTAAATTGTCTAATGATGCATTGTTCACACTTACTCATAATCGATTTTTAATCGGATTGTAAAATTAATCAAAACATGACAAATATCATATTTTAAACGTCTTTCATTTTCAACCTTTGTACTAGGTATAAATGAGCAAATATTATGGACAAGTTATCTTGTTTCCACTGTGGTGATGATTGTGATTCATCTGTTATTTCTTTCAACAAAAAAAACTTCTGTTGCAATGGATGTAAAACTGTTTACGAGATTTTCTCGGAGAACGACCTTACATGTTATTATGATTTGCAAAACGCTCCTGGTAGTCCTTCAATAGATATACAAGGTAAATATGACTTTCTATCTCAAGAAAATATAATAGAAAAACTTACAGAGTTTAATGATGATAACATACAAATTGTAACGCTTTACATCCCACATATTCACTGCAGTTCTTGTATCTGGATTTTAGAAAACCTCAACAAATTAAATGAGAATGTTACGTCTTCTCAAGTCAATTTTGGGAAGAAAACGGTGAGAGTGACTTATAATCCTAAAAAAGTAACTCTTAAAGCTATTGTTTTACTTCTGGCTACAATTGGCTACGAGCCTTACATTTCTCTTGATGACTTCAAAACGGGTCAACAAAATGTTAATAGAAGTCTCATATACAAGTTAGGTATTGCAGGGTTTGCCTTCGGAAATGTAATGTTCTTATCCTTTCCAGAATACTTTGAAGTAGGTGAATTCTGGTTAGAGCAGTACAAACATTTATTTCGTTGGCTTATGTTGGTCTTTTCAATACCTGTGGTTTTTTATGCTGGTAGTGACTATTTTATATCAGCCTATAAAGGTTTACGTTCTAAACTTTTAAATATTGATGTCCCAATAGCTTTGGGAATTGCCGTTTTGTTTATTAGAAGCACAGCAGAAGTTATATTTGATTTGGGGTCTGGTTTTTTTGATAGTCTTACTGGTCTTGTGTTCTTTTTACTACTTGGAAAATTCTTCCAGCAAAAAACTTACACATTCTTATCATTTGAACGTGATTATAAATCTTATTTTCCAATTGCTATTACCAAATTGCACTCAAATGGCAACGAATCCCCTATTCAAGTCTATGACATAAAAAAAGGAGACCGTCTGCTTATAAGAAATGAAGAACTCATTCCTGTTGATGGCATTCTCATTAATGGGAAAGCAAGAATTGATTATAGTTTCGTTACAGGTGAGTCTGAAACGGTTAGTAAATTATCTGGCGATAAACTCTTTGCGGGTGGTAAACAAACCTCTGGTGTTATTGAAATGGAAGCTTTAAAATCGGTTGAGCAAAGCTACCTTACCCAATTATGGAGCAATGATGTATTTAACAAAAATAAGGAAGACGGCTTTACAACGCTAACCAATGCCATAAGTAAGCGATTTACTATAGCTGTACTTAGTATTGCCATAATCGCAACTCTGTTTTGGCTTATAACAGATGCATCTAAAGCCATGAATGTATTCACGGCAGTCTTGATTATTGCTTGCCCGTGTGCTATTGCTCTATCTGCTCCTTTTACTTTCGGAAATTTGCTACGCATTTTCGGTAAGCTGAAATTTTACGTCAAAAACGCATCCGTTATTGAGCAACTTGCACATATAAATACCATCATTTTTGATAAGACTGGCACGATTACCTCTCATAAAAAAAGTACCGCAAATTATGATGGTGAAGTACTTTCTTTTTCCGAAGAACAATTATTAAAAAATACACTTCGCGGCTCTAATCATCCCTTGAGTAGAACCCTCTACGACATCTTAGATGAACACAGTATTATTTCACTTAATCATTTTGAAGAACATCTAGGTAAAGGTATTGAAGCTACCTACGATAAAAATCATATAAAAATAGGATCGGCAAGTTTTGTTGGCACTAAGGAAACTCCTCTTTTAAACACAACTGTACATGTGAGCACAAACAATCATTATAAGGGGAAATTTACATTTTTCAACAGCTATAGGAAAGGACTATCTAAACTATTTAACAGTCTTAAAAAGCAGTATGACCTAGTTATTCTTTCTGGCGATAATGCAGGTGAACTAGAAAACCTTAAAAAGCTATTACCATCAAATACCAAATTAATTTTTAATCAAAACCCTGACAACAAACTAGAATATATTAAATACCATCAATCTGAAGGTGCAAAAGTGCTAATGGTTGGCGACGGTCTGAACGATGCAGGAGCCTTAGCTCAAAGTAACGTTGGTATTGCGCTATCAGAAAACGTAAACGTTTTCTCTCCTGCATGCGACGCCATTTTAGATGCCTCGAAATTTAATAAACTGCATGCATTTATCAACGCATCAAAAAGTGCTATAACAATTATCAAATGGAGCTTTGCGCTCTCATTTATATACAATATTATAGGGCTTTATTTTGCCGTAACTGGACAATTGGCACCTGTGATAGCGGCAATCTTAATGCCATTAAGCTCTATCAGCATCGTGATATTTACAACAATCGCAACCAATATCTTGGGGCAAAAAATAAAGAAAAACAACAAAAACAATGAGCATAAATAAAAACGGAAAATTATTTCTCAAACATGATATAAGTCATGTTTTAAGACTCCATTCGAATGTAATTTTGAACCATAACTTCTAATAGGTATGAGTGTTATATATATTTTGCTAAGTATCAGCATTGTTGTTGCTCTTGTGTTTTTTATTGCATTTATAACTGCAGTAAAAAAAGGACAGTTTGATGACAGCTATACGCCTTCCGTTAGAATGCTTTTTGAAGACGAACTTATAAAAGAGCAACCAAAACCATCTGTTAAAACAAAAAAAGACTAATTAAATTATTATGGAAGTTCAACAGTTTCATTACGATAACAAAATCGTTAAAAATTTCCTCTACGCAACCATGCTTTGGGGAGTTGTAGGAATGTTAATAGGATTACTATTAGCATTTATGTTTCTATTCCCAAATATGACCGACGGTATTTCTTGGTTAAGTTTTGGAAGATTAAGGCCATTACATACAAATGCTGTGATTTTTGCTTTTGTTGGAAACGCCATTTTTGCTGGTGTTTATTATTCAACACAGCGTTTATTAAAAGCAAGAATGTTTAACGACACCTTGAGTAAAATTAATTTTTGGGGCTGGCAACTCATCATTGTTGGCGCAGCAATCACATTGCCCTTAGGCTATACAACTTCCAAAGAATATGCCGAATTAGAATGGCCTTTTGATATTGCTATTGCTGTTATTTGGGTCGTTTTTGGTTGGAACTTAATTGGTACCATTCTTAAAAGAAGACAGCGCCATCTATATGTAGCCATTTGGTTTTACCTCGCTACATTTGTTACCGTTGCCGTACTTCATATATTTAATAGTTTAGAATTGCCAGTGAGCGGACTTAAAAGTTACTCGGTTTACGCTGGTGTTCAAGATGCTTTAGTACAATGGTGGTATGGTCATAATGCAGTTGCTTTTTTCTTAACAACTCCATTTTTAGGGTTGATGTATTATTTTGTACCTAAAGCTGCTAATAGACCAATATATTCCTATCGATTATCAATAGTCCATTTCTGGTCACTTATCTTTATTTACATTTGGGCTGGACCTCACCACTTACTATATACCTCACTTCCTGGATGGGCTCAAAATCTCGGTGTAGCATTTTCAGTAATGCTATTAATGCCATCGTGGGGAGGGATGATTAATGGGCTCCTAACACTTCGTGGTGCTTGGGATAAAGTGCGAACTGATCCTGTGTTGAAATTTATGGTTGTTGCTATTACAGGCTATGGCATGGCAACATTTGAAGGTCCAATGCTATCCCTTAAAAGTATGAATGCTATGGCACACTTTACGGATTGGATTATTGCACACGTTCACGTTGGCGCTCTAGCATGGAATGGGTTTCTAACCTTTGGAATGATTTACTTTTTAGTTCCGAAGCTATTTAAAACAAAACTTCATTCGTTAGCATTAGCTAATTTACATTTTTGGATAGGCACTCTAGGTATAATTTTCTACGCTCTACCAATGTATGTAGCTGGTTTTCAGCAATGGGCTATGTGGAAACAATTTAGTCCAGACGGTCGATTAGAGTATGGTAATTTCTTAGAAACTGTTACGGCAATTATGCCAATGTATTGGATGCGAGCTATTGGAGGCACATTGTTTATAACTGGAATGATCATCATGATTGTAAATGTTGTAATCACTATAAAAAATGGTAGTAAAGTAAATGATGAATTGGCAGAAGCAGCTGCACTCAAACGTGTTTCTAAAAAGCGTGTAGCTGGAGAAGGATGGCATACATGGTTAGAACGTAAACCTATAAAACTTACCATTTTTGCTACAATCGCTATCTTAATTGGTGGTATCGTACAAATCGTTCCAACCTTATTGGTTAAGTCCAACATTCCAACAATAACCAGCGTAAAACCATATACACCTTTAGAACTCGAAGGTAGAGACATTTACATTAGAGAAGGTTGTGTTGGTTGTCACTCACAAATGGTAAGACCATTTAGAAATGAAGTTGCTCGTTATGGAGAATACTCGAAAGCAGGAGAGTTCGTTTATGATCATCCTTTCCTTTGGGGAAGTAAACGTACTGGACCTGATCTTCATCGTATCGGTAAAAAGTATACAGACTCATGGCACTTTAAACACATGTATGATCCGCAGGATATTTCTCCAGGTTCTATTATGCCAGCATACCAATGGCTCATAAGAAACGGATTGGATAAATCTTTAACGGAATCTAAAATGAAAGCTATGGTGAAATTAGGAGTGCCATATACAGATGAAGAGATTAATAATGCCTTACAGCATATGGAAACTCAAGCCGAAGGAATTGTTGAAAACCTCAAAGAAGATCCAGATTTAGCCTCATCATTTATTGAAGGTAAAAAAGAAGCATTAGCCAAAGGTGAAACTTATATTGAAATGAAAAACCGTGAAATTATTGCTGTTATCGCCTATCTGCAAAGATTAGGAACAGATATAAAGGTTTCCGACTTAGACGAATCAAAAACTACAGAAAACAAATAGATCATGCTAAAATTTGTAAAAAACCATATGGAAAGCATCACTGGAATAGAAATCTATCCTTTGATCTCCTTAGTCATATTTTTCAGTTTTTTTGTCATCTTATTTTGGTGGGTAATTACTGCAAAAAAAGACTATATCACAAGAGTGAGTAACATTCCGTTAGATAACCAAAACCCATCAGAACTATGAGACATCACATCCCTTCTTGGATAAGAATACCAGTTGTATTTTTTACCATTTTTGCACTTACAGAATATGTCATAGATTCTGGCGATGAACCGGCCTTTATAGCCGAACCATTAATATCACTCTTCTTAGTATTGGTTTTACTTGTGTTAGTCGCTATAGAAGGTATTGTGAGTTCTTTAGACAATGTTTTATATCAGAGCTTGGATGCAGAAGCCAAATTAAGATATGACGCTAAGAGATCTGCTCCACCGAAATTTATTGCTTGGATTAAAAAACTCTATAAAAAATCCTTAGGACAAAAACCAATTGAAGAAGAACATGATATCATATTAGATCACAACTATGATGGTATTAAAGAATTAGATAACGATTTACCACCTTGGTGGCTCTATGGCTTTTATGCATCCATTATTTTCGGATTTGTATATATGGCAAAGTATCACATCTTTAATGGTGCCGATCAATATCAAGAACTTGAAGCTAATATTGCACAAGCAAAGATTGAACTCGAAGAATACAAAAAGAACGCAAAAAACTTGGTTGATTTTAATACTGTAACAGTATTGACAGAAGCGTCAGATTTGGCAAACGGAAAGAAAATTTTTGAAACCAACTGTGTAGCCTGTCACGCAGCAGATGGTGGCGGTGGAATTGGCCCAAACCTAACCGACAAATATTGGATACTAGGTGGCGGCATCAACAATGTATTTAAAACTGTTTCTGATGGCGGTCGTGATGGTAAAGGTATGATTGCATGGAACCAAAGTTTAAGTCCTGCGGAAATTGCTCAAGTATCTAGTTATCTTCTTCAATTCCAAGGGACAACTCCTGCTGAGCCAAAAGCTCCAGATGGTGAAATATGGGATAATGAAACATCTTCCGAAGAAGAATCAAACCTAGAAACCAAAATAATTGAAAAAGAAACAGATTCTATTAGTACAATAGAACAATAGTTATGGAAACACCCGAAAACGAGACATTTAGAGATTCTATTGGTACTGTTACCGATGAGGGGAAACGTGCTTGGGTGTATCCAAAAAAACCAAGCGGACGCTATTACGAAAAACGGAAGATCGTTAGCTATCTACTTTTAGCTTTTTTGTTCGCAGCACCTTTCATAAAAGTTAATGGTAATCAATTCTTACTGTTTAACGTTTTAGAGCGTCGATTTAATATTTTTGGTTTTCCGTTTTGGCCTCAAGACTTTTATTTATTTGTAATTTCAATGCTTATTGGTGTTGTATTTGTAACACTATTTACCGTTGGGTTTGGGCGAATTTTTTGCGGGTGGGTTTGCCCGCAGACCATTTTTATGGAAATGGTTTTCCGTAGAATAGAATATTGGATTGAAGGTGACAGAAATAAACAACGAAAGTTGGATAGACAAAAATGGAATACCGAAAAAATCAAAAAACGTCTAATCAAATGGTTGGTTTTTTTGATTATTTCATTCCTAATCGCCAATGTATTCCTAGCCTATGTTATAGGTAGCGATAAACTTATTAGATACGTAGTAGATGGGCCATTTGAACACTTGAGTACCTTATTTCCATTAATTATTTTCACAGGAGTATTCTATTTTGTCTTCGCTTGGTTTAGAGAACAAGTTTGCATTATCGCTTGTCCGTATGGCAGATTGCAAGGTGTTCTGCTTGATAATAAATCTATAGTTGTTGCCTACGATCATAAACGCGGTGAAGGTGAAAGTGGTCGTAAGAAATTTAGGAAAAATGAAAATAGGCAAGAACTAGGTCATGGCGACTGCATCGACTGTTTACAATGCGTGCATGTATGTCCAACAGGAATTGATATCAGAAATGGCACACAACTAGAATGTGTTAACTGTACTGCTTGTATTGACGAATGCGACCATATAATGGACAGTATCAATTTACCTAAAGGTTTAATTAGATACGCCAGCGAAGATAATATTGAAAAGAAAAAAACTTTCAAGTTCACGCCTCGCCTTAAAGGTTATACTGCCGTCCTTATTATTTTAATTGGAATTCTCTCTGGATTACTTCTATTGAGAAATGAAGTTGAAGCCAAAATTTTGAAGCTCCCAGGACAAACATATCAATTAAAAGAAAATCAAATTGTTAGCAATGTATACACCTATAAATTAATAAATAAAACAACAGACACAATACGTAATGTGAGGTTTAAATTGCGTAAGCATATAGGCGAAATAAAACCAGTTTCAACATCTGAAACGTTCGAAATTCCTGCTCAAGGACTGGCTGAAGGCACGTTATTTATAGAAATTAATAAGCGTGAACTCACCGATGAAACGATTAAAATTATGATTGAAGTGTATAGTGAAAATCAAATTATAGAAACCACAACTGTTAGTTTTTCAGGTCCAAGAACTTATAACTAAAACTTAGTATTATGAAATTAAATTGGGGAACAGGAATCGTATTAGCCTTCATTGGTTTTATTAGCTTCATCATGTATTTTGTAATTAATATGAATACATCTAAAAAGTATAATACCTCACTAGTAACCGAGGATTACTACAAAGCAGAACTAGAATATCAAAATGATATTGACAAAGAGACTAATGCCAAAAATTTAGAAACAAACATCTTTTGGAAACGAACAGAACAAGGATTAGAAATTTGTTTTCCAAAATCTATGGATATTAATCAAATCACTGGAAAAGTGTTCCTATATAGACCATCTAATGAACATGTAGACTTTGAAACTGCAATTTCATTGTCTAATCACAATTTGCTCATACCTGACAAACGTTTGTTAGATGGTCGCTGGAACATTAAAGTAGATTGGCAATATAGAGGAAAATCATATCTCTACAAAAAAGAGATCGTCTACTAACATATAAATTATGCTTTGGTCTGCAGTCATATTTGGTCTTTTAGGTAGTTTTCACTGCATAGGTATGTGCGGCCCTATTGCCTTTATGTTACCAGTAGACAGAAACAATTCTGCAAAAAAGGCACTTCAAATTCTTATCTATCATTTTGGAAGACTTCTTGCTTACAGTCTTATTGGCTTGGCTTTTGGACTTGTTGGAAAAGGTTTATACCTCTTCGGCATACAACAACAATTATCAATACTAATTGGAGCATTAATGATTGTTATCGTGCTTATTCCTGCAAGAATCTTTAATAGATATAATGCTTCCAAACCTATATTTCTATTAATCTCAAAAGTCAAATCGTCTCTAGGTCAAGCCTTAAAGAAAAAAACACCAGACACCTTTCTTACAATTGGGTTTTTAAATGGGTTTCTACCTTGTGGATTAGTCTACATGGCCGTTATAGCTTCTCTTTCAACTCAGAATGCCTTACATAGTAGTTTCTATATGGTATTATTTGGATTAGGGACAATACCTCTAATGACAAGTGCTATTTATATTGGTAAATTCCTTAACTCGACAGTCAAACAACGCATTCAAAAAGCCGTTCCAATTTTTGTTATCTTTATGGGATTATTGTTTATTATTCGCGGTATGGGATTAGGAATTCCTTTTCTATCTCCCGCTCCTATTGTTGAAATGGCCTCTAGTGCCATAGATTGCCATTAAGATTACTTTAAAAACAAACTATGTCTAAATCTCAGGTTAAAACCAATACATTACAATTATCCAAAGATGATATGAAACGTTATGGTTATCAAGTTATTGATGCCATCGTGGAACATTTTGATACAGAACATTTAAAAAAACCAGTAGCCTATGCATCTAGAAAAGAAATGGACCTACTTTTTAATAGTGACATCCCAGAAAAAGAAACACATTATCAGGATATCTTAGATATTGTGACCACAAAAATTTTGCCTAACAGTAATATTGTATCTCATCCTAAATCATATTCTTTTGTACCTGGGCCTAGTAACTTCGTTAGTGTAATGGCCGATACACTCGCAACAGGGTTCAATATTTTTTCGGGAGGATGGGTAGCTTCTCCTGCAGCTGCAGAAATTGAAATAATCACCATGAATTGGCTACTAAAATTATTTAAATTTCCAACTAAAAAGGGTGGTGGTATATTTACAAGTGGTGGTTCAATGGCTAATTTAACAGCTCTGGTAACCGCTAGAAGACAACATTGTGGAGACGATTTTTCTAAGGCCGTTATTTATATGTCCGATCAGGCGCATTCTTCTAATATAAAAGCAATAAGAGTACTTGGTTTTAAAAAAGAACAGGTTAGAATTATTCCGACAGATTTAGAATTTAAAATGGCAATTAATAAATTAAAAAACGCCATTGCAAAAGACAGACTAGAAGGGTTTCAACCTTTCTGTATTATTGCTTCGGCCGGAACAACTAATACAGGAAGTATTGATCCATTAGACGCTATAGCAGCCATTTGCAAAACCGAAAAACTATGGTTTCATATTGATGGCGCTTACGGTGGTGCGGCTATGTTATCTCAAAAAGGAAAGCAAGCATTAAAAGGCATAGAAAAAGCAAACTCACTCACCATTGATCCTCACAAATGGTTGTTTCAGCCTTATGAAATGGGTTGCCTCCTCATACGTAATCACAAATGGCTTAGCAATACGTTTAGCGAAAAACCTGAATACCTTAGAGATGTTGAAGGTAATACTTCCGAAATAAATTTTTATGATCATGGTATTCAACTAACAAGACGATTTAGGGCATTGAAATTCTATATATCAATGAAAACATTTGGTCTTGATGCCTTTAGAAATGCAATAACTTATTCAATTAATTTAGCCGAACTCACTGAGAGTCACTTAAGAAAAAGCCCTAATTGGGAAGTGATATCTCCAGCTACATTAGCTGTAATAAATTTTAGATATAACCCTATTAAAAAGTCGTTTTCAGAAAAAAAATTAGATCAGATTAATCAGGAAATATCTCAAAAAGTATTAGCCTCTAGAGAAGCACTTTTGGTAACAACTGTTTTACAAGGTCAAATTGTTTTGAGAATGTGTTTAATAAACCCAAGAACAACACTTAAGGATGTCAAAGAAACCTTAACCTTATGTGAGTCTTTTGCAAAGGATCTTTTGGTTTAAATCTTAAGAATTATTTCATTCAAACTGATATTTATCATATAATTTCAGTCCATCTTATGGTAACTTTAATATAGAATTAAAAACCTAAGATTATGAAAAAAAGAACACCCATTTCAACAATTATGACCAAAGATATTATCGCCTTAAATCTCAGCGATAATCTGGAAACCGCCGAATCATTGTTTAAAAAAAATAATATCCGACACATCCCAGTAATAAGTGGCGAACAAATTATAGGAATGCTTAGTTATACAGATTTATTAAGAATCAGTTTTGCAGATGCAATAGACGCAGAAGAACAAGATGTAGACACCGTAGTCTATAACATGTTTACCTTAGAACAAGTAATGGCTAAAAATTTGGTTAGTGTTAACTCCCACTCTACCATAAAAGAAGTGGCCGAGATATTGGCTAAAAGAGAATTTCATGCTTTACCTGTAGTAGATAATAATAAGTTGGTTGGTATTGTTACTACTACAGATTTAATAAATTTCTTGATTGATCAGTTTTAATGTGTCATCATTAAAACCTTAAATCCTAAAAGGTTCATTAAGTAATCTTTCAGGATTTATTTTGTAATTTCATAATAGAAACTAATAAACCAAACGAATGAGTACACATATTGAAGCAGCTTTTGGAGATATCGCGGAAACTGTATTACTTCCAGGAGATCCAATGAGAGCAAAGTGGATTGCCGAAACCTTTTTAGAAGACCCAAGCCTTTATAATGACGTAAGAGGCATGTTAGGCTATACTGGACATTACAAAGGAAAAAGAGTGTCTGTACAAGGCACAGGAATGGGAATACCTTCATGTTTAATTTATTGTCATGAGCTCATTAACGATTATGGTGTAAAGAATTTAATACGTGTGGGTTCGGCTGGTTCGTACCAAGAAGGCATTAAGATTAGAGATATCGTTATTGCCATGGCTGCCTCCTCTAATTCTGGTATTAACAATTCCAGATTTATAAACGCAGATTATGCACCAACAGCAAATTTCGAACTCTTTATGAAGGCCGCTGAATATGCAAAAAACCATAGTATTAATATAAAAGCTGGTAATGTTTTATCTTCTGATGTATTCTATCAAGATGACATAAATGCTTTTAAAAAGTGGGCTGAATTCGGCGTACTCTGTGTTGAAATGGAAACAGCTGGGCTATACACTATTGCGGCTAAACATAATGTAAAAGCGCTTTCAATATTAACCATTTCAGACTCTTTAGTAACCGACCAACACACTTCTGCCAACGAAAGAGCCTCTACTTTTAATACAATGATAGAAATTGCTTTAAGTACACTCAATTAAGGTTTCTCCCTTTTAAAACTCAAACCTCAATCAATTTGTGATGTTGTTTTAACTTTTTTAACTTATCATCAATAGTATGTTTTAGTATCTTTAAAGCAACTAATCAAGATAAAAATGAAAAAAACAACGTTCCTGATGCTTTTTATAGCATCACTTTCTCTCTTTGCTCAAGATGTTTCTCTCGATCTATTAAAAAACATGACACCACGAAATATTGGTCCTGGTGGAATGTCTGGACGCGTTACAGCTATTGACGCTGTGCATTCTAATCCAGACATCATGTATGTTGGTACTGCCTCTGGTGGTCTTTGGAAAAGTGAATCTGGAGGAATTACATGGACCCCAATATTCGACAAGCAAGTTACAGCATCTATTGGAGCTATAGCCATCCAACAATCAAACCCAAGTGTTATTTGGGCCGGAACTGGTGAAGGTAACCCAAGAAACAGTTTAAATGGAGGTTATGGCATTTTTAAGTCTTTAGATGGTGGTCAAAGTTGGAAACCCATGGGACTCGAAAAAACACGTCATATCCATCGTGTCATCATAGACCCTACAAATCCTGATATAGTTTACGTTGCGGCAATAGGCTCGCCTTGGGGAGAGCATCCTGAACGCGGCGTTTTTAAAACGACAGATGGTGGTAAAACTTGGACTAAAATCTTGTTTGCAAATAATAAAACAGGAGCAGCAGATTTAGTCATGGACCCAAAAAACCCTAACAAATTAATTGCAGCACTTTGGGAACACAAACGCGAGCCTTGGTTCTTCAATTCTGGCGGAGAAGGTTCTGGTTTACACATCACACATGATGGCGGTAAAACTTGGAAAAAAATTACTGACAAAGAAGGGTTTCCAAAAGGGAATTTAGGACGTATTGGTGTAGCCATTGCCCCGAACAAACCCAATGTGATTTATGCCTTAGTTGAAGCCAAGAAAAATGCACTATATAAAAGTGAAGATGGTGGATTTAACTGGAGAATGATTAATAATAAAAATGATATTGGTAACAGACCTTTTTATTATTCTGAAATCTATGTAGACCCTCAAAATGAAAATCGCGTCTATTCAATATATACCTATGTAAATGTATCTGAAGATGGCGGTAAAAGTTTTACACAACTTATGCCTGCCTATGGTGTTAGTAACGGTGTTCATCCAGATCATCACGCCTGGTGGATTCATCCCGAAAATGGCAATTTTATGATAGATGGTAACGATGGAGGAATGAATATCACCAAAGATGGTGGAAAATCATGGCGATTTATTGGAAACCTCCCTGTCGCACAATTTTACCACATCAACGTAGATAATGAAACGCCATATAACGTCTATGGAGGTATGCAAGACAATGGATCTTGGAGAGGTCCTGCATACGTATGGAGATCTCAAGGTATTCGTAATAGTTATTGGCAAGAAATTAGCTTTGGAGACGGTTTTGACGTTGTTCCAGATAAAGACGATTCTAGATATGGATGGTCTATGAGCCAACAAGGGTTTGTAAGTCGCTATGACTGGCAAACAGGAAACAACTATTCTGTGCGTCCAACACATCCAGATCCTGAAGTAAGACTACGTTTTAATTGGAACGCTGCAATTAGTATTGATCCTTTTAATAATAGTACACTTTACTTCGGAAGTCAGTTTGTCCATAAATCTACAGATAAGGGAGATACATGGACCGTCATTTCTCCAGATTTAACCACAAATGACCCTGAAAAACAAAAACAATCTGAAAGTGGAGGTCTTACTATGGATGCTACAGGAGCAGAAAATCATACCACCATTTTAGTTATTGAGCCATCACCTGTTGAACGTAACATGCTATGGGTAGGAACAGACGACGGAAAAGTTCATTACACCACCAATGGTGGTGATTCTTGGAATGACGTCTCTAAAAACATCAAAGGCTTACCTGCTGGAAGTTGGATTGCACAAATAAAAGCCTCTAATAAAAACAAAGGAGAAGCCTTACTCATTGCAAACGATTATAGACGCTTTAATTATACACCTTACGCTTACCGAACTAAAGACTACGGAAAAACTTGGCAACGTATTGTCGATGCTAATGATGTAGAAAGTTATGCACTATCTATTGTTGAAGATCCTATAGAAAAAAACTTAATGTTTTTAGGTACCGACGATGGACTATATATCTCTTTTAATGCTGGTGATACTTGGACTAAGTGGACTAATGGTTTTCCAACAGTTTCTGTAAAAGACTTAGTTATTCATCCTCGTGAGCATGATTTAATTATTGGAACTTTTGGGCGAGCGGCTTGGATTTTAGATGATATTCGCCCGTTGCGAACACTAGCAAAAAACAAGCAAGTCCTTAACCAAAAATTAGAACTTTTTACGCCTCCAACGGCTTATCAAGCCGCCTATCAGCAACCAACTGGTAGCCGTTTTGGTGGTGACGCATTATACAGTGGAGAAAATAGAGGTTATGGAGCCATACTATCTTATTTCATAAAAATCGACGACATGAAAAAAGAAGCTGGCAATAAAAAAGAAGAAACTAAGGACATGGCTTTGGAAGAAACCAAAACCAAAGTAAAATGGGATTCTATACATCTCAAAATTTATGATGGTGATCGTTTAATTAGATCATTAAAACGTAAAGCACCAGATTCAACAGGACTGTATAAATGGACATGGTTCATGAATGAAGCCGGAGTAGACTATCCATCAAAGCGCATTAGAAAACGAAATAATGAACCTGGAGGTGTCTCTGTAAAACCAGGCACTTATAAAGCAGTCATGCATTTTGGAGATCAATCATCAGAAGAAATGATTAATGTAAAGTTAGATCCTAGAATCAACGCATCAATATCCGATATTAATGAAGTTTATGACACCTATAAACGCTTAGAGCAAATGCAGCAAACCGCGGCAGATGCAGTAAAACAACTAGTTGAGAGTAAAAACATTGCAAAAGAGTATCAATCTGTGCTTAGTAAATTAGATAAAGACAAGTACAAAGAAGACATAAAAGCCTCTAAAAATGTGATGAAAAGTATCGATAGTATTGTTGATACATTTTTAGGTAAAGATGATAGCAAACAAGGCATTACAAGAAATCCAGAAGTAACTGTTATGCAGCGCTTAAATCTTGCCAGAAGCTACGTAGGTTCTAGACAAAATGGGATAACAACAACCGAGACCACATTAATCAAAAACGCAAAAGTTGCCTTAGAAAATGTCATAGAAGAGGTAAATACATTCTTTAATGACAAATGGGCGCCTTACCGCGAAAAGATGGAACAAGTAAAAACCAACCCTTTTAAAGACTTAAAAACATTTAAATTAGATTAACTAAAACCAATCACTATGCAAACAAAACTCTTAGGATTATGTCTAATAGTACTTCTCTTTTCATGTAAAGAGGATGCCAAAGACAAGACCATTGCCGAACGCGAAATTCCGCAATACACCATTGAGCAATTTATGGATAACGAAGCCGTTGGTGGCGGAAGTTTTTCTACAGACAATAGCAATTTACTTGTTTCGAGTAATCGCTCAGGAATTTACAACGTATATACAATTCCATCTAAAGGTGGAGAAATGACTCCAATCACACAATCGGATAGCACATCAATAGTAGCACAATCCTACTTTCCTGATGATAACAGAATGTTACTTCGTGCCGACGGAAATGGGGATGAAATAGACCACCTTTTTGTGAGAGAATTAGATGGTACCATAAAAGATATTACTCCCGAAAAAGGAGCCAAATCTAGCTTCTATGGTTGGTCTAAAGATGACAAACATCTCTATTTTGGTTCTAATAAAAGAGATCCGAGGTTCTTTGATGTATACAAAATGTCCATTGATGGTTATACTTCTGAAATGATCTATCAAAATAATGACGGTCTTAATTTTAGTGGTATGTCAGATGATGAAAATTATTTTGCCCTGTCGAAAACGGTAAACACGAATGATAGTGATTTATTTATTTACGATGCTACAACTAAAGAAATGACTAAAATTAATGATAATCTAAGTGGAAACTCAGCACAAGATTTCTCAAAAGACAATTCGGTGTTTTACTATACAACAGACGATGGTGCAGAATTCTCTTATTTAATGTCCTATGACTTAAACACAAAAGAAAAGAAAAAAGTCATTGAAAAATCTTGGGATATTATGGGAAGTGGTTTCACATCTGATGGATCGTATATGGTAGTTTATGTTAATGAAGATGGAAAAAATGCCATAGAAATTATTGATACAGAAACCTCCATGCCGATAGACTTGCCAGACTTTGGTGATAAAAGTATTACAAGCGTTAGTTTTAGTGATGATGAGCAATGGATGCGCATGTATGTTGGAGGGTCTAACGCACCATCCGATTTATACACCTACAACTTTAATACGAAAGAACAACACAAACTCACTAATGTATTAAATGATGAAATTAATGCCGAAGATCTAGTAACCGCTAAAGTGATTCGATTTAAGTCCTTTGATGGTACTGTTATTCCTGCAATTTACTATTTACCGCATCAGGCATCATCAGAGAACAAAGTACCAGCTATGGTATGGGTTCACGGTGGACCTGGAGGGCAAACACGTCAAGGTTTTAGTTCTTTAATTCAATATATGGTTAATCATGGCTATGCCGTGTTAGCTGTTAATAATCGTGGAAGCAGTGGTTATGGAAAAACATTCTTTCAAATGGATGATTTAAACCATGGTGAAAAAGATCTACAAGATTGTGTAGAAGGTAAAAATTGGCTAGCTAGACAATCTGAGATTGATGGCGATAAAATTGGTATCATTGGAGGTTCATATGGTGGTTATATGACTATGGCTGCTTTAACTTATACACCAGAAGAATTTGATGTTGGTGTGAACCTATTTGGCGTAACTAATTGGATACGTACATTAAAAAGTATTCCTCCATATTGGGAATCATTTAGAGAATCTTTATACAAAGAATTAGGAGACCCTTTCTCTGCAGATTCTGTTCGTTTAAAGCGTATTTCTCCATTGTTTCATACAGATAAAGTAACAAAACCTTTAATTGTACTGCAAGGTGCACAAGACCCAAGAGTATTACAGGTAGAATCTGATGAAATTGTGGCAGGTGTGAGAAAGAATAATGTACCTGTTGAGTATGTTTTATTTGAAGATGAAGGTCATGGTTTTGTAAAGAAAGAAAACCAGATAGAATCTTACAGTAGAATTTTAAAGTTTTTAGATAAACATCTTAAAAACGATAAAGCGCCAGTTGATGGTGATACTGAAAGTACCGAAATTGAAGTTGAAGACGCTAACTAATGTAGTTGAAGATAAAAAATCAAAAGCTTGAGCAAATTGCTCAAGCTTTTTTTGTTTTAGTAAATGCTCTAATAACTAACTAAAACGAACTAAAACTAAATTTTAAAAGTGATTACTGGAAGTGATGCATGATTGGCAACATCTTCAGAAACGCTGCCTGTAAAAAAATGAGCCAAACCTTTTCTTCCATGCGTTGGAACAGCTATTAAATCGGCTCCCAATAGATTTGAAGCATTTAAAATCCCTTTCTCTACTGTATAATCTGAAGTGTAATGCACATCATTTAATTTATCTAAATTTCCATCGGCCTTTTGAAGAAAATCGGCCACCTTAGACTCCATTTCCATTGAACTACTAAACCCTTCACCTGGCACATTAACATGTATCAATTTGAGATTGTTAAACAATTGACGTGCTTTCACATAAGGCTCTACCATTTCTGTAGAAAAATCACTGGCAAATGTGACAGTATCAAAGTTTAATTTTGACGGTTTTTGCTTAACGACCAATACTGGAATTTCAGAGTGACGTACTACTTTTTCAGTGTTTGAACCTACAAATATTTCAGACAAACCGCTGGCTCCATGAGATCCCATTACAATCATATCTGCACTGTGATCTTCAGCAACTTCAGCAACCTCACTAAATACTTTAAAGTGTTTTACAATAGGTGTGACATTTACACCATCAAGGAATTCCTTAGCTAAAAACTCGTCGAATTTTTGCTCGGCTAATTTCAAAAAGAACACCATTTTTTCATTGTGTTCATTATTAGAATCGGTTACACGACCACGTTCTATTTCAAGCATATGCAATGCTAAAATTTCAGCATTATTTCGCTTTGCAAGAATAGCTGCTGTTTCTAAAGCATACTCAGAATACTCAGAAAAATCTATGGGTACAATTATCTTATCCATTTGATACATTTTTTTGTTTATATCTATATTTTTTTTAACCTATTCAAACCGTTTGAATAAGTTTACCTTTATTTAAATAGTCATTGAGAACAACCTAGTTTCGGGTTGTTTTCTTTGGAGTAATACGTCAAACGCCATGCATATGTTTCTAACATAAGGTCTCCCTTTGGGTGTCACTTTAATGCTATTATTATGGAGTTCTACAAGTCCGTCAACCTCCATTTCCCGTAATTTGAATACACTGTGTTTTAGCATTTCTAAATGCCCTGTGTTTTCTGTCCAACTTGTTTCAAAATTACACATGAGATTGAGTATATGCTGTCGTACAACAAGGTCTTCATCATTTAAAATATGGCCTCTATATACCGGAATAATATTTTGGTCTACTAAATGACAGTACGCTTCAATGCCTTTTACGTTTTGAGAAAAACCATACCAACTATCACTTATAGAAGACACACCTAAACCTATCATGGCTTGTGTCTTAGAAGCCGTATATCCCATAAAATTCCGATGTAATTTCTGTTCTTGCATGGCTTTAAATAATGAATCGGTTTTTAACGCAAAATGGTCCATTCCAATTTCATGATAACCCGCTTCACTCAACAACCTTTTGCCTAATTCGTACTGTTTACGCTTAGAGGTTCCCGAAGGCAAGTCGTCTTCCTTAAAACCTCGTTGCCCATTTCCTTTAAGCCAAGGTACGTGAGCATAGCTATAAAACGCTATGCGATCTGGCATCAGTTCTTTTGTGAGTTCAATTGTTTTAGCAACATGCTCTTCATTCTGAAATGGGAGACCAAAAATAATATCATGACCAATAGATGTATAACCTATGGCTCTTGCTGAACGCGTTGCTTGTTTCACATTTTCGAAAGGTTGCACGCGATGAATAGCCTTTTGAACTGTCTTGTTATAATCCTGAACACCGAAACTCACACGGGAAAATCCTAAATCGAATAATGTTTGAAGGTGCTGATGCGTTGTATTATTGGGATGACCTTCGAAACTAAATTCAAAATGCTCGGCAAGCGCTGCCTTTCGTAGGATCCCTTTTATCAATACACTTAAATTTTCAGGAGAAAAAAATGTAGGTGTCCCACCTCCTAGGTGAAGTTCCTTAATCTTTGGGCGACCATTTAAAAGCTCGCAATATAGACTCCATTCTTTCAAAACCGTTTTTATGTAAGGTAACTCAACATCATGCTGCTTTGTAATGCGCTTATTACAGCCACAAAACGTACACATACTCTCACAATAAGGTAAATGAATATAAAGACTAATACCTTCTGAATTGTTACTCTCATCAAAAGATACAGATAAAGACGATTTCCATTGTTTTAATGAAAACGATTGATTGTCCCAATACGGAACTGTTGGATAACTCGTATAACGTGGACCTGCCACATTATACTTATTGACTAAAGAATTGCACATACCTAAACAATTATAAATCAAAATTACGTCCATTAGTTTGTAAAAAATATGACTTATATCATATCCTGAAAATAATTTGAAAAATTTCATATCATTTCAAATAATGACTATCTTTCAACTTCAATAACACTTAAAAACAAATTTTTAATGAAACGTTCTATTTTATACATATCAATTTTGGCTTTATGCTTAAACTTCTCTTGTAAAAAAGATAAAAAAGAAGACGTCTCTAATGAAACTACTGAAGTAGAGGCATCACCAGAGGAAGAAACAACAAAACGCCCAACAGCAAAGGACGAACCAGCTTATTATAAGGATAAGAAGAAGGTAACACTTTCGCTTGAAGCTAAAAGTAATAGTGATGTTACTGGAAATGTAGTATTTACTCAAGATCAAGGTGTAGTTACTATGATTGCTGTATTAGATGGATTGACCGAAGGTGAGCATGCTATTCATATTCATGAAAAAGCAGACTGTACATCCGATGATGGAAAATCGTCTGGAGGTCATTGGAATCCTACGGGACAGCCACATGGAAAATGGGGAAACGACTCAGGATATCATAAAGGAGACATTGGAAATTTCACGGCGAACGAAAAAGGTCATGCAACCATTACAAAGGTTACTGATGAGTGGTGCATTGGCTGTGGTGATGAAACCAAAGACATTATAGGAAAAGCCATTATTGTACATCAAGGTGTTGACGATTTCACATCGCAACCGTCGGGTGCAGCTGGAAGCCGCGTAAGTTGTGGTGGCATTATAGAATAAAATTACTTTGAAATCAAGTTGTAGTATCTTGCACCAACTCTAGTATTAGGTATATACTAAGTACGGTAACACAATCTTAATGAAAAAGAAATGACTTTTTAAAGAGCGTTAAACAAATGTTTAGCGCTTTTTTTATTAACTTGTACGTTGAATTTCCCTATAGTATTTTGTATAATTAATTATTAATTTTTTACAATTTGAACAGTAAAAAAGAGCTACTCAATAGAGTATTGAGATTATATCCATATAATAATGTTAAGTCTCATTTTGGTGAAAAGGCCAAAAATAGAGCTGAACTCATTGATGATATATTGTCTCAGACACCTGAGGAAGATATTTATGATTATTGTTATTCGAACTTTGGATTTACACGAAAACATGTTCATATTTTCGAAAAGATTTCTAGCAAGATTGATTTAAGCACATCATTTGATGTTCTTTACTCAAAAGTTGAATCGACTAGCCTTGGTACTGAAAATTTTTATATTATTAAATCGAATCATAATATTAAAGTTATTCAACCCTATCAAGAGTTAGATTTCAGTTTTCCTTGGCCTATAAAAATAACCCAACTGAAGGATGAAACTATTTTTGAGTTCACTATTTTAGAACGTAATGTTGCACCTTATTTACCTGAAGGATTAGAATTGCTTCAATCGCAAAGGACTTTAGACGAACTAGAATTTCTTGACATTTGCAAAACCAAAAATAAATTACATTTTTCTCCAGTAGATTTACATAAAGGTATAAAACATATGTGGGATAAGGATATTATTGATGCGCTTCAGGCAGATTGGAAGAAACCTAAGTCTTCTTCTAAGGTAACCATGGATGAATCATACACCTTAAAAAAAGCGTACCCCAAATTATATGAGCAAATTATGAAATCAGAGATTACTAAAACCAATTTTTGTTTTCTAAACGATGGTGATTTTTCTAAACGATTTAGAATAGAACCTAAAGACGGCACAATTGCATTTCCACTTTATCCTAAAACCAACGATAGCAATATAAATGTTATATTAGACATCTTAAAGTACAATAAGTAAACCGTATTATATGAGCTTTTTATCGGCAAAAAAACGAATTATTGAAGACACTGACCCAGACAGAGTTTATACTGAGAATATCAGGAGTTTTTTTAATGTTAATTCTAGAATCGCTCGCAAACTTTGTGACGCAGCTGTAAAGCGCGGTTTTTTTGATAAATACATTGAGTTGAGATGTCCAAATGATAATTCGACCATAGTTTCTGCAGAGCGTTTTGAAGACATTCCAGACACTATTGTTTGTCAAAATTGCCAGTTGAATGAAGCAGACAAATATGAGTTTAAAAAAGAAGACTTAAGTCCTAATACCTTTTATAAATTATCGAGTACATATAGAACCGAAAAAGCCTCAATTTAATTATGGATGACAAAATAAAAATATATCGATTTTTCTTTAACTTAATTGTCCAAGGATTGCTAGTGGCCTGCTCACAAGTTGCTTTTTTTTGGGTACTATATTATTTGTTGTATCATGAAACCTCAACAGAAAGAACTATTGTTCTAGGAATCTTAGATGCTATTCTTCAGGGTACAGTGTTTATAGTTTATAAATATTTTTTTAACACTACTAAATAAGTAAACTATTTGAGCCCAAGTAAAACATTAACCTTCATAATGAACCTATTTTGATATGAAAGATATATTTTTAGAAGAAGCTATTAAGGAAGCTAAATTAGGGCTACAGGAAGGTGGAATCCCAATAGGATCTGTAATTGTGCATAACAATAAAATTTTAGGTAAAGGACATAATAGACGGGTTCAAGAAGGCAGTGTAATTTTACATGGTGAGATGGATGCTTTAGAAAATGCAGGAAGGCAAAAAGCTGCTATTTATAGAGAAAGCACATTATATACGACATTATCACCTTGCCCAATGTGCACAGGAACAATTTTACTATATGGTATACCAAAAGTAGTCATTGGAGAACATCAAACATTTATGGGTGAAGAAGATTTATTAAGATCTAAAGGTGTTGAAGTTATTGTTATGAACGATAAAGATTGTATCGAAATGATGACAAAATTCATAAATAACAAACCAGAATTGTGGAATGAAGATATTGGTGTATAATTTTAAAATTGAGTTCAAATAAAAAACTAACTTTACGCTGTCTTTAAAATCAAAGAAATGAACCCATCTGCTAGTGGTTGGATTGAAAAATTTTGTTCTCAAATATCTAAAAAGGGAATCCCATTTGAGAATTATAAAAAACTCTATAGTAGTTTAAAAAACTATGGATTTATCTATGGGGTTAATGTTGATATTACAGATAAAATAGATCGAATTCACAACTACTCGGAAGACGAGCTAGCCAAAGTCAACCTCATCACAGGCCTTTATCATATTTATCATTTTCATAACGCTACATTTTCTACAAAAACCTTTATAAAAGATTTATTATCATTTTATAAATCTCTTGAAGTTTCAGATTTATCACTTTGGGACAAACTAGTTATTGGCAAAAGTCAAAGTTCTATGTTAGAACGTCTTATTCATGATCGCATTCAGATAGATGACAATATATTAATGAGAAACTTTAATAAGTCTATTACTAATTCCTTGTTATTTGTAGATGTGCTTTCATTTGACCAATATTTATCTCAGCAAGTTGATCCAAAAGCCTATGCGGCCAATTTAGAGAGTATTATCGTAGGAACGTTATATCAATCACTAAATTCTAAAAGTAAAATTACAGATTATGATAAGGAGATTATTGATATTTTCGAATCCTCTACCTCTTTTCTTGAAGACGACAGCACTGAAATTGAAGACCTCATCTATGATATCAACTACAACATTAATTTTAATGAAAAGAAATATCTCATTGATCTCATGTGTTTGTCTGTTTGGGACGATGAAATACTAGAAAAATCTGAATACCAATTTTTGAAGCAATTAGCCAAACTATTGTCAATAGAAATTTCAGAAGTACAAGATTCCATACTGTGTGTATCTAAATTTCATGACAAACATAAAAAGGAGGTGATGTTATTTTTGCAAACCAATCCTATGGGTAATTTCTACGAAAACTCTTCACAATTGGTAAATAAATTGATTAGACGAAATAGTAAACGCTTGGTAAAAGAGATGAAGCAAAGTAAAGAGTTGATGCTTCTCATTTCAAAATCAACCCATTCCGATTTAAGTAAAGAGGAACAAAAGCAAATGCAGACTCAGCTTTTAGATATTTTAAAAACTGTACCTAGTTTGGCTATTTTTTTACTTCCTGGAGGCGCTATTTTATTGCCACTTTTTGCGAAATTAATTCCAAATTTATTGCCATCAGCATTTGATGACAACCGTATTGAAGATTAATTATTGTTTCACAACTCTTAAGTTTGCTTGTCCTTCTTCTGTTTCCAAAATCATGAAATACACTCCCGATTTCAAAAGTTTTGTTGACACAACAATATGATTTGTGCTTATTATGTCAGAAGATAAAATTGTACGTCCGTTAACATCTACAATCGCATAATGACCTTGTTGAGGCGTATCAAATTCTACATTAAAAACATTCTTAGTAGGATTTGGATAGGCCTTAATTTTGTTTGAAAAAACTTGGTTTACAGAAAGTGTTGCCGAAGATGAAGATGAACTAACAACACTATTATTTAGCACACCATCAATAGAATATGCAGTAATCTTAAACCAAAGGTCATCACCATCGGAAATGGATGGACTCTCCCATAAATACATTGGACTTGTAAGTCCGGATGCTATTGGATTAAAATTATTTTGGTCATCGATACTATATTCCAAATCATAAAAAATTGGTCGGCCGTCATCAGGATTATTTAGACTCCAAGTAATCGGTAAAGCACTATCATAAATTCCTCCTACAGGTGCCGTAATTGTAACTTCTGGATCTTCATAACTATGCAACAACTCTGCAAAGCCAATACCAGTAACGGCGACACCATTTACTGTTCCAGACACAGAGGTTGCACCTTCAAAAAAACGAAACGGTAATTGTACTTCGGTATTATCGTGTAAGGTTGTAATAATCAAATCTAAATTATTCATAGATGACGTTAATCGCCATTGTTTAGAATAACAGCGCTCATCATCAGGCATACAGTTAAACGCTAAACGTTCAATTTGAAAATCGTCTGAAGTATACTGTGTATTCTCATCAACATAAGCCGATAAAATTTTGTACTTATCATTGTTTGGAATTAATCGATCTGGTGTAAAAATATTCCATAGATTTAAATCCATGCCATTAGAAAGTTGCATACTAAACCATTCATATTTCTCTCCAGTTAAAGGATTAAAATTTCCATATTGACGATCTATCCAACCTGTTCCAGTAACCATTTCTGTTAAACCATTAAACGTAATTGAGCCTGTTATAGCATTCATGGTTTGGGAGTAATAGTATGTATAATTGCTCTCTCCTTGATTTAAATAACCATCATCACCCAGAATTAATGGTCGCTTTAAAGTTTCAAATTCAATATCTAAACCAGCGTTTGAAGTCAATGCAAATAGCTCATATTCAAATGGAATTGGAAGGTTATTGATGTCTTTTTTATTTCGCCAAGATTCTGTACCTGCCAAAAACACCGAGGCCTCAATATCAAAATCAGTAGTAGACAGTGTGGTATAATTAAGAGGTTTAACATCCTGTAGGAAAGTCCCAGTTTGGTCGTCTGTAATGTTTAAAATTCTAAACCCATCAAATCCCGACTGCGGATAATGAAAAAAAGTATACATAAAACTGTAACTCTTTCCTGTTGTTTCCCCTACAACATGCCCTGCCGTATACCACCATTCTATAGGTTCGGTTGCATGACGTCCTTCATCTAATGGGAACGCTATTTGACCACTTGGCGAATAGGGATACACTTTCCAATCTTGAGCAAAGCCTGATAAACAGATGCTACATAAAATGAGTAATAGACTGAATTTAAGTTTCATAGCTAAATTTTTGTTGATGAAATCTATAACTTTAAGAATCTTAGGGCAAATATTTCAGTTGATTAGCCATTTTTAAAGTTTTAAGTGCAAAAAAACGTAACAATTTACGTTATACTGCGTCCTATAGATGATAATTAAAAGTGGATAGATATGACTAAAACTACACTCTTAAAGCCAAATGCTATAGCCTTTTTAATTCCTTTAATACTGCTACTTGGCTTAGTTATTCTTTTAAATTCTAGTGCATTTTTGGCTAATCAAAACCAGCTATCTGCCTTTATTACTATTGATTTTATCATCACAATTCCTGTGATATATTTCTTATTAATACGAAAACAAAACATTTCTAATTTCACTATTGCTCCATTTTTAATTGCATGTGTTATTATAGCCTCATATACTATTCCTCTAGAAAACCAAGATCTTTTGAATACTGTAAAAATTTGGTTGATTCCTATTATAGAAATAAGCGTATTAAGTGTTGTAATTTTTAAACTTAGAAAGGCCATTAAAATTTATAAAAACACTGTAAACCAAGAAGAAGATTTTTACAGTGCACTTTTAGATACTTGTAAAACTTTATTTCCTAGGACAGTTGCAAAACTTGTTGCTAACGAAATCGCTTTGTTGTACTATGGCTTTTTTAATTTCAAAAAAATCAAACTCGCTTCAAATGAGTTTTCAAATTATAAAGGATCGGGTATTTTGTCTACGTTAACTGCCATTATCTTTGTAGTAGGCATTGAAATGATAACTGTTCATTTGCTTATGACAACATGGAGCCCTACGGTTGCTTGGGTATTGACCATCTTAAGTTTTTATTCTGCGTTACAATTAATTGGCATTATTAGATCTGTGCCAAAACGACCAATTGTTGTTGGTAATGATCATTTGGTATTACGATTTGGAATGTTAAGTGAAACCATTATTCCTTTTAGTGCTATTGAGCGTATTGAATTTGCTGATGCCTCGAGTTTTGATAAAAATAAGGGCACAAAAACACTGTCGCTATTTGGTGAGCTAGAGCATAGTAATATGGTTATTTATACCAAAACACCTCATACCCTTCAATTTATCTACGGAAAACCAAAACCTTATACGAAGTTACTCTTGTTTGTGGATAATCGTCAACAGTTCAAATCACAGTTGGAGTGTCATCTTTCAAAATAATCAAATCATGGAATTACATAATTACTATCAACTCTTACATATTGACAAATTGGCCGATTTAGAAACGATTAAAAAAGCATTCCGACAAGAAATTGCTATGTATCATCCCGACAAAAATTCTGCTCCAGGTGCACGTGCACGTTTTGATCAGCTTGTTGAAGGTTTCGATATTTTATCTAATCCCAAAAAACGAGAAGCCTACGATAGATTATTGAATGCTTCAGAAACAAACAAACCAGTTATAATTGCTCCAAAAGAAGAGGAAAAACAATATAAAGATTGGAAGAAGGAATCTAAGAAAAAATCTGACGACTATTGGCGTACATCACTTACCGAACTATTACTTCTAGACATCTTTTTAGAAACAGGTGGTGGTTTGTTTTCTGGTGCTGGTGATATATTAGAAGATCTTGGTGATTCTTTGGGTGATATTTTCGATATCTTTTAAGAGAGCCATTCTTTAAAATCCTTAACACGCTCTCTTGCAACAATAACATCCTGCTCCTTAAATGTATTTAGTTTTATTTGAAGTCTAGAATTGGTATAACTTACCATATCAGCTATGGCATTAACATTGACATAAAATTTCCGACTAATTCTAAAAAATTTATGTGGTTCTAATTCATCCTCCAACTGTTCTAAAGTGGTATCTAAGAGGTAATTCCTGCCTTCCGATGTAAACGCATAAGTTCCTTTGTTTTCGCTATAAAAACATTCAATATCATCAATATTAATCAATTTTAGATGTTGACCAACCTTAACCGAAAAACGCTTCTTATATTCGCGCTCTATTGGATTAACTAATAGTTTTTTGATATCATTAAAATCTAGAGTAACTGCTTGCTGTTTTTTGGGCGCACGATCCTTAAATTTTGATACAGCTTTCTCCAAATCATCTTCATCAATAGGCTTTAACAGATAATCAATACTATTGAGTTTAAAAGCCTGCAAAGCGTATTCATCATAAGCTGTCGTGAATATTACAGCAGATTTAATTTCAACCGTTTCAAAGATTTCGAACGATAAGCCATCACTAAGTTGAATATCTAAAAATATCAAATCAGGATGCTCATTATTTTGAAACCAATCAATAGATTCCTCTACAGAATGTAACATAATATCGGTTTCAATTTGTACTTCTGCAAGCATACGTTTTAAACGTCTTGCTGATGGTTTTTCGTCTTCAATAATGATAACTCTCATACTTATTTTGTGGTAGTTTATTAAATGTTATTCGTAGCGATTAAACTTCTCTCTATCTTTTTCCATATACTCTTGTATTTTCCTTTTCTCCCAGTTTTTACCAAATATAAAATTTGGACCAAAGACTCCTAAGAAATGGAATAACAAACCTATACCCCAAAATAATGGCGTGGCAAAAGTTCCAAAGAACCAAAAGCCTTCATCGGTATTGGTACCTATGAGTATGATTAAAAAAATATTTACTATGATGTATATGGCCAAATGCCAGTAAAAACCTATAACCTTATCTAATCTCTTTTTGGCTCTTAAATATGCTTCTTCTTTCACAAATCTATTTTGTGCTTCCAACTCATCATAAGGCTCTATATTGTAATTTTCCATAGTCTTAAAAATTAAATTTCTCTTCTTCCTCGTCCATATACTTCTGTATACGCTTATCTTCCCAGTTTTTACCTAAAATATAGTCGATTCCAAAAGTTGCAAAAGCATGAATGCCTAAGCCTACACCCCAAATAAACCAAAGCGCAAACGTGGGAAACTCAAAAAATGATTCACTAAAAGATTCGCCATTATTTAAATTTCTGGTAACCTTCATTATTGTTATAAAAGTGTTTACGATTAAGTAAGCTAGTAAATGTCCATAAAAACCACGTATTCTGTCTACTTTACTCTTAGCTCTTAAATATTTACCTTCCTTAGGTTGATTGTAATTTTTCATAATCTTTTCTTTTTAACTCCAATGGTTATCTTCTTCATCTTTCATAAACTCCTCTATTTTCTTACGTTCCCAATTTCTTCCAAAAACACCATCATTAACGAATACTTTAAAGGCATGAAATGTTAGTCCTATTCCCCACCCCAACATTGGCCACCAAAACCATTGGTAATGCCATGATGTATAATAATTAACAAAGGCTAAAAATGGAATTACGATGCAGTAAGACAGCAAGCTGTAATAAAATTCTTTAAGTTCTTCGACGCGTTTTCGCGCTCTTACATATCTGTCGTCAAATTTTGACTTTGGTTCTATTGCTTTCATGATTGTTACTTGTTTTGTGAGCATTGGTATTGCGACTGCAAAACGTTTTGCTTCTTGATTGATTGATACTTTTTTATTTGATAATAATTTATAGCGTTGTTTGATATTTTCTAAGCCAACACCACTGCTCTTTTTTACAATTTGTTTGGGTTGAAGATTATTTTGCACGACAAGCATGCCTTGATCTTCAAATATTTTAATATGTAAAGGTCTACTGCTAGTTACCATATTATGCTTTACAGCATTTTCTAATAATAACTGAAGTGATAACGGTACAACTTTACTTTCTGGGTTTGTTGCTTTATTTGGTATTTCAAAGACAATACTATCTTCAAAGCGCATTTTCAAAAGCGACATATAGGTTCTAGCAAAATCTAATTCTTCATCTACTGTTATTAGGTCTTTGTTTTTCTGCTCTAAGACATAACGATATACTTTAGATAATGACGTTGTAAACTTTTGAGCATTTTTGGGGTTCTCTTCTATTAAACTCGTTAATACATTTAAACTGTTGAAAAGAAAATGTGGATCCAATTGATTTTTTAAAGCATCGAATTTTGCGCTTGCTGCTCCTGCAATTACTTTCTGTTCTTTGATTTTATTTTTCTGGTATCTATTATAGAAAAATATCACATGAAATATAGAAACAATACTTAACGTAATCCAAAGTCCAAAAGCATATCCTTCCCACGTTTCTCGTTCAATAAATGCACTAAATGATACGCCGTATATGACGACACTTATAAATGTTCTTAGAAGAAACAATGCTATTAACGTAATTACCGTCGACCCAATAACTCCAACTAATATGCGCTTTATGGTATCTCCCTTTTTCCAAGAGCGACCTTCCATATAATCAAAGAAAGCCATGTTAGAATATCCTAATACAAAAGCGTACAATTGGTAAAATCCGAAATCAATTAAAAACGCATTAACTGTTTTGTAATTAAAACCGTCAGATAATGCTTGTCCGATAACAAATACAACGCATCCAATGACAAAGGTTAGAATGATATTTTTAATTGATTTTCTCATAATGCTTACTCTTTACAAGATTTAATTACTTGTTCTGCACGTTCTTTTCCCCAATTTGGGTGTAAATCACTTTCTGGTTTAAAGTTAGTGAAAAGTTCAATGGATTTTTCCATTTCTGCGCAATAGGGTTTTGTATCTTGGCCAAAGTATTTAGCACTTCCCATACCCCATTCGGCCTTACCAAAAACGACTCTCGGGTTTTTAGGATTTAACTTATAGGCCTGATTATAAAGTTCGGCTATTTTTCCGCCGTATTTCATTCCATACGTCATTCCATCAAAAGCCACCCAATTAGTTAGTACTTGTGCTTGCATCACTAAAATTTCTGGATTATCCTTACTAATTGCTATAGCGCTATTAATATGTTCTTGCGCTTTATCTAATTGTGCTTTTAAAATGTTCTCGTCTTTTTCTGACCAACTTTTTAAACTATTTATTTGTGCAATATAATAATGCGGTAACCATTGATCTGACTCTGCTTTTGAAATACGCTCAAACATATTTTCTGCTTCGTCGGTCTTATTGTCTTGCCAAAGTGCAAACGCTTTTTGCATTCCTTTTTCAAAATTGGTCTGAGCCGAAAGCACCTGGCTAAATAAAAGAAATATTAATATTTTAACTGCTGTGTTCATAATGGTTTGTTTTATCTGAAAAATCTTTCAGTGTTGTTTGATAGAGCAAATATCCTATACGAACTACCCTTTTGAAAAATGAAATAACCGAATTGTAACATTTAATGGACGAATTGTAAAAATCTTAAAATAAAAGTAACTTATCTTGCAACTTAGCTACTAACACTATATCTATTCTAACAATAAATCATAATTATGAAAAAATTAGCTTTACTCATTTTAAGTCTGTTTTTTGTTTCTTCAATTTCAGCACAGGATAAACGTTTGAAGGGTGTTGAAAAGGAGTTAAACAAAATTTTAGAAGCTACCAATGCACCAGGATTTGCTGTTGCCGTCGTTGAAGGGGATAAAATCGTATATGCCAAAGGATTTGGGTATAGAGATTATGAAAATAAAATCCCTGTTGATGCCAATACGCTTTTTGCGATTGGTTCATCTACAAAGGCATTTACATCATCAATCTTAGGCCTATTAAGGGCAGACGAAAAGCTCTCATTTGATGATAACCCTAGAACGCATATTCCTGAATTAGAATTTTATAATAATGATATGAACAACAACATTATCATTAAAGACCTTATGAGGCATAGTACTGGTTTGCCTAGACATGACGGTTCATGGTACTATTTCCCTACGCACGACAAAGACAGTCTTTTAGCACGAATTAAACATCAAGAGCCATTTACGGGAATTAGACAACAATGGTATTACAATAACTTTGGGTTTTTAGCGCAAGGCGTTATTGCCGAAAGAATTACTGGTAAAAGTTGGGAGGACAATATTAAGGATTACTTTTTTGTGCCATTAGACATGAACAGATCTAATGCTACAATTGCCGAAATGAAGTCGAGTTCTAATGCGGCATTAGGTTATGAACTTAAAAAAGGAAACGTGATAAGCAAAATGGATTATTACGATATTGCTGGCATGTCTCCTGCAGGAAGCATTAACAGTAGTGTTAATGATATGTCTAAATGGTTAATTACATGGATTAATGATGGAAAATATAAAGGTGAAGACATTATCCCAGAAAGTTATATTAACGAAGCTCTCAGTTCTCAAATGGTAGTTGGTGCCAATACGCCTGATGACAAATTTCCAGATATTCATTTTGCAAACTATGGCTATGGTTGGTTTTTACAATCATACAAAGGACATTATCGCGTAGAACATGGTGGAAATATTAATGGGTTTTCTGCCAATGTAGCTTTCTTCCCTAGTGACAAAATAGGTATCGTTGTGTTAACCAATCAAAACGGTTCAGCAGTACCATCTTTAGTGAGAAATACGATATCTGATCGTATGTTAAACGAAGAACGTTCAGATTGGATAGGACGTTATGAGGAAGGTCTAGAGAAAAACAAAAAGGCGCAGTCTGATGCGGAAGAAAATTCAGAAACGTCTAACGTTAAAAACACTAAACCTTCTCATGTTAACCAAGAGTATACTGGGACTTACTCAAACAAGGGTTATGGAGAATTTGAAATTGTTCTTAAAAACGATTCACTTTTCACACAAATAAACACAGACAAGCTATATGTGCACCACTATCATTACGACACTTTTGAACTTGTTGATGTTGTAGATGGAAAAGTAGATACTACAGATTATGGCCAATCACTCAAACTAACGTTTGAAATTAACGATACAGGCGATATTTCTGGTGCCAAAGCAAAAATAGAACCTACGGTTGATCCTGTTGTGTTTAAGAGAACGCCTAATACGATTGATGTAGATTCAAAAACACTAGAAATCTATACTGGTGAATATGACATTTCTGGAACAGGCTTTAAAGTTTATACCAAAGGTGATGCCCTTTATTTATTTATCAAAGGTCAACCAGAATATGAATTAATTCCAACTTCAAAACATAAATTCTCGTTCAAAACCTTAGAAGGCTTTAAAATTGAATTTATTGAATCTGATGATGGAACAATTAATGAATTAAAAGCCATTCAACCTAATGGCACCTTCGTTGCCAAACGAAAATGATGACGAACATATATGGTATTGCCATAAGCACTCTTTTAAAAACAGAGTGCTTTTTTTAGTCATCAACTTCTGATAATACTTTATCTGTTGCCCACTGTATAGCTGTTTCTAAATTAGCAAATCGTTTTATTTTTTTGTGAAAAAACAAATTTTCGATAACGACATGTAAAAAACTACTTCTGGTATAGCCTACAATTCCGTATCCTTTTAGTGTATAACTCTGCTTATAGAATTTAAGCCAATCACTCGGCATAATAGAATAAGAATGAATGCGATGTGAGATATAAATCAAATCTGAACCATTATTTCCAGAAAACTGAGCAACATCATCAGATACGTTAGTCATATGTTCATCCCAATTTATGGTGAAACCTTCCTTCATTTCAGATATAATGAAACCGTCAAAAATGAAAACATCTCCAAATTCATAATTGAGTTCTTTAAGTATTTTATCATAAAAGACTGTTTCCTTTATACTAATCATATATTGAATTTAACATTTTAAGTTCAGAAAAGCCAACTATTAATTATAAAATCAATGGTGAGAATCAAAAATTGATAATAATAATTAAGACATTTCGTTTTATTTTAAACAACATCAACCAACCATGAAAAAGTTACTTTTTGGTAGTGTACTTCTAGGTATTGCCGTAGCAATGCTCTATGGAGGTTTACATCTCTTTGGAAGACATATTTATAACACGCAATCTTGCCAACTCTACAATATTGATAGTATCGAATTGCGGACAGGTGTTAACATTCCAAAAATCACATCAACAGATTGTACTTGTGAAAACAATAGAAAAATTTCAAAATTTAAAATTGACACAGACAAAGTTGACCTAGATGATTATATTTCAAAAAACGATTTCACGCAAGTTGACAATCTTTATATCAAAGAAAACGACACTAAGAATTCTACCTATAAAGTTATCTTTAATAAAGCTAAGGCAGAGATTTTAGTCGATTTAATTTATAAGAACAATTAAATTCTAATTTGAAAAATAAAAAAGCACCACAATTTGTGGTGCTTTTTTTATATCGAGTGAATATACTATTTCACATCCATTAATTCTACATCAAAAACTAGGGTTGCATTTGGAGGAATTACACCACCAGCCCCCGCCGCGCCATAACCTAAATCACTAGGAATAACTAAACGTGCTTTATCTCCTACATTAAGTAAACAAATACCTTCATCCCATCCTGGAATAACTTGACCAACTCCAACTTGAAAATCTAAAGGTGAGTTTCTTTTGTAAGAAGAATCAAATACAGTTCCATCTGCTAACTGACCTTTATAATGTACAGAAACCATGTTACCCGCTTGAGCTGCTTTACCTTCTCCTTTTTGGATAATTTGGTAACGTAAGCCACTTTTCGTTTCCTCAAAGCCAGCAGCTAACTTATCTAATTCTGCTCTTGCTGCCTCTCGTTCTGCGGCAACTCGTTTTTCTCTAGCGCCTTCAAACACTCTAAACGCCTCTACAGCATTAAAACTCTCAGCTTCTGCTCCTACTCTTACAATTTCCAATGTATCTATTTGGTCGCCCTGTGCAATAGCATCAACAATATCTTGACCTTCAATTACTTTTCCAAAAACCGTGTGATTATTATCCAACCAAGGTGTTTCTACATGTGTAATGAAAAATTGGCTTCCGTTTGTTCCAGGACCAGAATTAGCCATAGACAATATACCTGGTCTGTCATGCTTTAAATCTGGATAAAATTCATCATCAAATTTATAACCTGGATTTCCAGTTCCAGTACCTTGAGGGCAACCACCTTGAATCATAAAATCTGGTATAACCCTGTGAAATTTCAATCCATCATAATATGGTGTTCCTTGAGGCTTCACTGTATTTTCTAAATTTCCTTCAGCTAGAGCAACAAAGTTACCTACAGTTCCTGGTGTTTTTTGATATTCTAAAGCGACTAAAATTTCGCCTTTTGTTGTATTAAATTTTGCGTATAAACCGTCTTGCATGGTATTTAATTTTAATTGAGGTGCAAAGATAACAAACTCTGTTAGAAGTGAGACCCTAGATTTGGAATTTGAACATCATAAGATTAGCTTTGCCAAAAATAACAATACCATGAGTTTTTTTACTAAGTTAAAATCTGCCCTCGGAAATTCAAAACCAATAGATACAGCATCTTCCTCAGACACTATTGAAGCTATTACTAGTGATATTGAGCATGAACCTTTTGCTATTGCCGAACACAATGTTATGTATTCTGGGCTAAATGAACTTGGTGGTTATTATTTTTTTCAAACTGTTATAGTTGGGAACTTTCAAGTTAAAACGAAAAAAGGTGGTCAATTAATAATAAGAGGTGAAAATTTTGAATTAACATTGGCATCAGACTCGGTTGAATTCGAATCTGACCCAACAGACGTAAAAGGTCGAAGTATTACGAAAATTGATTTTCAAATTGAAGAAGATGATGCGGCAAAAATCACTAACTCGAAACTAGACGAATTAGTGTTGAAATGCAAAAAGTATGAGATTAGATTTTCAGCAATTAACAACGATAAGAAAGCATAATTAGCTACTTCTCTTCAAACTCAGGACAATCAAGTCTAATCGCTTCACTCAGTAATTCTTTTTCAAGCAAACTACAATAATCTGACGTTGTATGTTTTTGATAAAACTTACAGCCAAAACAGGTACGCTGAACACTTAATAGTCCTATTCTATTCAACTTATAAATAAGCTCACTTAATGTACTAAATAAACCTTCTAAATCAGATTGCTCAAAATGATCTAATTGCGTTTTAAGTGGATTTGCAAAATCATGAACTTGAGCAATGATGTCTTTTCCTGAAGGTGATAATTGAATATTATACCTGCGACTATCTATTGTAGAATAGTCTTTAATAACTAAGCCTTTTTTATTTAGAATTTTAATGGCATCACTAATGGTTGGTTTAGTCACATTAAATTCTTTGGCTAAATGACTTACATTACACAAATCACTCTTATGAAAGGATATAAAAACTAGAATTTGAATTTGAATTGGACTCAAACCTACTACTTTTGATTTCTCCCAAAGTAGTATTTTAAACACTTCAGAAATGCGCTCAAGCCCTGTAACAATTTTACTTGATAAGTCTTTTTGTTGCTGATCTGGATTAAAAATACTGTTGTCTTTCATAAAAAAGTCCCGCATTTAATTGCGGGACAAAGTTAGTCATCCTAATTAAATTAATTACAATTTTCCATTTCGATAATAAAATAGCCCTTTTTTAAAATTTCTTTTTCGACGTCTTCCGTTGCTTGTTCCATATGACACAAACGACATTCTTTTGTCGATAACATCTTATTATAAATGGATTTGCTTTTTAAATAGTCATTTCCGAAGCTAAAAATTGTAGCTTCATCAGTTGTCGTGCTCGATACGAGAATGTCAAAATGCATTACATTTCCATCATCGCGTTTCACATAAGTATCCCAAACTGAAACTCTCATTATTTCTTCACTTTATAAGGTAATGACAAATCTCCGCTAGCCACACTAAACACGTCATATACACCTAACATTGGTAGATTATCATTGCTCGTATTCACTTTCATGAAAGCCGTAACACCATCGTAGTTAAAATTGATTTGATTGTTAATTCTATAATCTGGTACAATGACTTTAATTGTATTGGCATTTGCTACTACGGCATAACCTGGAGAATCCATGTACATAGGCATTCCTGGATTTGTTGGAGGCAAAACAACTGTTTTATCTGCTTTCTTAAACTGCTTAACCGAGAGCCCACCAGCCACTCTTTTATCTTCGTGCAAGACAACCCAATGCGGATGCCACACAATACCGTCGTTATCATATATTTTGTCATTATTTTCATCCCATAATGGGGTGTCATCAAAATCGGGATGCGAAGTTAAAGCCAATGCTACTATCCCATTGGTTTGGTTAAAACCAACATCTGTAGGTTTTAAGGAGGTAGGAAATACATAACCTAAAACTGGAGCACCATCTAGTTGTCCAGCTTTTATTGGAGTTGTATGTGCTGCCTTACCATTTACGTCAATTTCGCAAACAGTTAAACTTAAATCTGCGTTATGAGTCACACGAACATCTTCAATCTTGAAATCTGCATTGTTGTATGGATTATCCTGCGCACAAGACCATGTTGTACTTAAAATAAATACTATTGCTATTGATAAACTTATTGTTTTCATTATTCCTTTTGATTTAGAATAGCCAAGACTCCTTTTGTATTAGGAGTCCTAACTATATTGATTAAAAATTAGCCTTTTACGTCTGCCATTGAGGCTCCAAAATTAATATGGAGAGCGTGACCGTTTGGCGTTACTAAGGCCGGAACTGATTCGACACCTGCTGCTTCGGCTTCTGGGATTCGTGATCTATCTTCCCCAATATTGACAATTTCTACGTTGTCTTGTCCTACTAAATTTACGATGTCATGCTCTGCGCTCACACAAACAGAACAGCCAGCGTGATAAAAAATTGATTTACTCATAAGATTCTTTGTTTTTGATTTTGCATTATTGCTTTGTAAATATAGTTAGGATTCCTAACTAATAAAAATATTTAACATTTAATTTTAGAAATTAGCCTCACTCGTTCTATTAGTTTTGAATTTTAATTAGCCACTTCGCTAATAAATTTGATACGATACAATCGCAGTTCTTCATCGTCATAATCACCATCAAATTCTTCTATTGCAACATCAATTTTGTCGGTTTCAGACTCCATAAAATATTCATGGATTTCTTCTTGTTGATCTTCATCTAAAATATCATCTAACCAATAATTAATATTGAGCTTTGTTCCAGAGAATACAATAGCTTCCATTTCTTTAACAAAATCTGGCATAGACATACCCTTAGAAGATGCGATGTCTGTTAATGGCAGTTTTCTATCAACATTTTGAATAATATAAAGTTTGATTGCCGAATTAGAGCCTGTACTTTTAACCACAAAATCGTCAGGTCTATCAATACCATTATCATCCACATATTGGGCAATTAATGCCACAAAATCTTTTCCGTATTTTTTAGCCTTACCATCTCCAACACCATGAACATTACTCAATTCATCTAACGTGATTGGATATTTCAATGCCATATCCTCCAGCGATGGATCTTGAAAAATAACAAAAGGAGGAACTCCTAGTCTTTTAGCATTTTGTTTACGTAAATCTTTAAGCATTTTCATAAGTGCCTCATCTGCAACACCTCCACCACCTTTAGCAGCTGTTACGATGCCATCATCGGTTCCTTCATCAAAAACATGATCCTCAGCCATCATAAAGGATTGAGGAGACTTTAAAAAGACTTTTCCAAGTTCAGGAAGACGTAAAACTCCATATGTTTCAATATCTTTTTTGAGCAATCCTGCTACAAGTACTTGACGAATCAAAGCCATCCAATAGCGTTTATCTTTAGCTTTTCCAACACCAAAAAAGGGTTGTCCATCGGTTTTGTGAGAAGAAATTAATGCATTCGTTTGACCAACCAACACTTGTACTAAATCTTTAGACTTATATTTTTCATTTGTTTTCTCTACAGTTTGTAACAAAGTCACCACCTCATCTTTGGCTTCATTCTGTTTTTTAGGATTACGAACATTATCATCCATATCTCCTCCTTCACCTGTCGCATTATCAAATTCTTCGCCAAAATAGTGTAGAATAAACTTTCGTCTAGACACTGAACTCTCTGCAAAAGCCACCACTTCTTGCAACAATGCATGACCAATTTCTTGTTCAGCTACTGGTTTTCCAGACATGAATTTTTCAAGTTTTTCTATATCCTTATATGCATAATATGCCAAGCAATGACCTTCTCCTCCATCTCGTCCAGCGCGTCCTGTTTCTTGATAATAACTTTCAATACTTTTAGGAATATCATGATGAATAACAAAACGTACATCGGGTTTATCAATTCCCATTCCAAATGCAATGGTAGCAACAACGACATCACAATCTTCCATTAAAAACATGTCTTGATGCTTTACACGAGTTTTGGGATCTAGTCCTGCATGGTAAGGAACAGCTTTTATTCCGTTTACTTGTAGAACCTGTGCTAACTCTTCAACACGTTTCCTACTTAAACAATATACAATACCTGATTTTCCTTCGTTCTTTTTTACAAATCGAATAATATCTGCATCGACATTTTTCGTTTTAGGTCGGATCTCATAGTATAAATTAGGTCTATTAAAAGACGCTTTGAATGTCGTAGCACCTTGAATATCCAAACTCTTTAAAATATCTTCTTGAACCTTAGGTGTCGCAGTAGCGGTTAATCCAATAATTGGGATATTATCACCAATTCGTTTAATAATGTGTCTCAGGTTTCGGTACTCTGGTCTAAAATCATGACCCCATTCACTAATACAATGCGCTTCATCTACAGCCATAAAAGAGATAGTCACAGTTCTTAAAAACTCAACATGTTCCTCTTTGGTTAATGATTCTGGAGCTACATATAGTAGTTTTGTTACGCCGTTGGTAATATCTTCTTTAACGCGTTTAACTTCCGTTTTATTAAGTGAAGAATTTAAAACATGGGCAACACCTTCTTCATTTGAAACACCTCTAATGGCATCCACCTGGTTTTTCATTAGCGCAATTAGTGGTGATACAATAATTGCTGTCCCATCTTTTATTAACGCAGGAAGTTGATAACACAATGATTTTCCTCCTCCTGTAGGCATTATAACGAATACATCCTCACCAGCAACAACGCTTTTTATTACACTTTCTTGAAGTCCTTTAAATTTTGTAAAACCGAAGTACTGTTTAAGTGCAGAATGTATATCAATTTCTTTTATACTCATTAATCCCTATTAGTATTTTTGATACATTTGCATAAACCTAAAGATAACAATTTCTTTAAACCCATCAAACTCAAAAAAAATTAATTTTGAACAGTACACAATCTATCCTTGAAACGGCCAGAAAAACTATAGATTTAGAGCGTGATGCGATTGCAAATTTAAGTCATTTATTAACCGATGATTTCGCCAATGCAGTAGCTCTAATGTACAATTCTAAAGGGCGTGTCATTATTACTGGAATTGGTAAAAGTGCCATCATTGCAAATAAAATTGTAGCAACACTAAATTCTACAGGTACACCTTCTATTTTTATGCATGCTGCAGATGCCATTCATGGTGATTTAGGCTTAATTTTAGAAGATGATGTAGTGATCTGCATCTCTAAAAGTGGAAACACACCCGAAATCAAGGTTCTTGTTCCTTTAATTAAAAATGCTAAGAACAAAATGATTGCTATTACAGGGAATGACAAATCGTTTTTAGCTCAACAGGCTGATTTTATTCTTAATGCTTATGTTGAACAAGAGGCTTGTCCTAATAATTTGGCTCCTACAACAAGCACAACTGCTCAACTTGTAATTGGTGATGCCTTAGCAGTTTGCCTATTAGAGTTAAGAGGGTTTTCTAGTAAAGATTTTGCAAAATATCATCCCGGAGGAGCTTTGGGGAAGCGACTATACCTAAGGGTAAGTGATTTATCGTCAATTAATCAAAAACCAAAGGTCGCACCAGATACTTCAGCGAGAGACGTGATTGTTGAGATTTCTGAAAAAATGTTAGGTGTTACAGCTGTTGTTGAAAACAATAAAATAATTGGAATTATTACTGATGGTGACCTGAGACGAATGCTCACTAAAAGTAATGAGTTTCTGCATCTAACGGCCAAAGATATTATGAGTAGTAATCCTAAAAGGATTAATGAAGATGCTATGGCTGTGGATGCCATGGAACTTATGGAAACAAATGGTATCTCACAATTATTGGTAGAAAACAACGGTGAATACTCAGGTGTCATACATTTACATGATTTAATAAAAGAAGGTATTATATAATGGCAAAACAGAATACCGATGAGAAAGAAATGTCATTTCTTGACCATCTCGAAGACTTAAGATGGCATTTAATTCGTATTACAGTTTCGATACTAATTTGCGCTACTGTAGCATTTATTTTTAGTGGTTTCATTTTTGAAAATATCATTTTTGCTCCTAAGCGAATGACTTTTCCAACTTATCAATGGCTATGTGATGTATCTACAATGGTTGGTGTAGATGACTCAACATTCTGTGCCGCTGAGTTTCCTTTTAGAATTCAAAACAGAACAGTTGCTGGACAATTTTCAGCAGACATTTGGACCTCTATATACGCTGGTTTCATCTTAGCGTTCCCATATATCATTTATCAATTCTGGCGTTTTATTAGTCCTGGTTTACATGCCAGTGAGCGTCGCCATTCAAGAGGCTTTATTTTTGCTTCTTCATTTTTGTTTTTCTTAGGTGTTCTTTTTGGATACTATATTGTGACACCCTTAACTATAAATTTCTTAGGAAATTATATTGTAAGTGCAGAAGTGTCTAACGAATTTGATCTTAGTTCATATATTTCAACGGTTAGATCCTCGTCGATTGCTGCTGGCTTTATTTTTGAATTACCTATAGTCGTATATTTCTTAACTAAAATAGGTTTGGTAACACCTAAAATCATGAGGAAATATCGCAAATTTGCCTTAGTACTTGTTTTAATATTAGCAGCAATTATTACCCCTCCAGATATTGCTAGTCAGGTTATTGTGGCAATTCCAATTTTAATTTTATATCAAGTAAGTATTTATATTTCTAAAGTGGTTGTTAGAAACCAAAACAAAAAACAAAACATCAATGTCTAATCCTGTTTCCGAATTTAATGCCTATCGTTCTAAAATGAATGATGCCATTCTTGCAGATAATAATAAAATTATCAAACGTATATTCAATCTAGATACCAATGCGTTTACAGAAGGTGCTCTAGACAAAAAAACTAAAGAGTTATTAGGTCTCGTGGCCTCAACTGTATTGCGTTGTGATGACTGTATTAAATACCATCTAGAATCCAGTTATAAAATTGGTCTTAGTAAAAAAGAAGTTGTAGAGGCTTTAAGTATAGCTACTTTAGTTGGTGGCACAATTGTTATTCCTCACTTAAGAAAAGCCTATGAATACTGGGATGCCTTAGAATCTCACAGTTAAACTTTTAATAAATTAAAAAGCGAGTCGTTTTGAATTTGCTATTTTAGCACTTATGAAGACATTAAAAGCCAAAAATCTAATGAAGTCCTATAGTGGGCGAAAGGTGGTAAAAGACGTTTCTCTTGAAGTAAATCAAGGCGAGATTGTTGGATTACTTGGCCCGAATGGGGCTGGTAAAACCACGTCATTTTATATGATTGTCGGTTTAATAAAACCTAATGGCGGAAATATCTATCTTGAAGGCACAGATATTACCAATTACCCAATGTATAAGCGTGCACAAAATGGTATAGGTTATCTAGCTCAAGAAGCTTCTGTTTTTAGAAAACTAAGTATTGAAGATAATATCTTAAGTGTTCTTCAAATGACCAAGTTGAGTAAAAAACAGCAACAAGATAAAATGGAGTCTCTAATTGATGAATTTAGTTTAGAGCATATCCGAAAAAACAGAGGTGATTTATTATCTGGTGGTGAGCGTCGACGTACCGAAATAGCTCGTGCACTTGCTACTGACCCTGATTTCATTTTACTCGATGAACCATTTGCGGGTGTTGACCCAGTTGCCGTTGAAGACATTCAACGTATTGTAGCGCAACTGAAAAAGAAAAACATTGGTATCTTAATCACAGATCACAATGTTCAAGAAACCTTGGCCATTACAGATAGAACATATTTAATGTTTGAAGGTAGCATCTTAAAAGCTGGAAAGCCAGAAGAATTAGCCAATGATGAGATGGTACGAAAAGTCTATCTAGGTCAAAACTTTGAGCTTCGTAAAAAGAAACTTGAGTTCTAAATACTATTTAAGCACATCCTTCTCAATTAATCAACGTCTCTTTTTTGTTTTGAAAAAATTGAAATTGGTTTGTTTAATATGCTGCACTACAGACTCGTTGAAATTACAAGAATAGCACATGTTTTCACAATTTTATTGAAGCGGATAATTAAAGGTTACCCTCTTCTTCTCTCTAACAACACCATCATCATAAAGCCTAAAATGATGCGTTCATCATCATCATTATCTATAGGTTTTAATTTAGAGAGTTTAAATTTCCTACCAAAAAATGATGGTTCCTTTTTTAATTGACATACAGCTTGCCCTTTTAAATCAGTTACAGTATAACTCGGGTTAAACAAGTAGCCCGTAAACCCACCAATAATTGGAATATTTCCCAAGACGCCATCCAGAACTTTCACCCAAGCATTATCCTCTCTAATATGATACTGTAATTTCTGATGCTGATCTATAAGTTCGTAATGAGCTTTCCAAATAGAAGCCCAACCTTTTCTTGCTATTTTACCAATCTCCCTTCCTTGAGCATCCTTCATGCTGTAAGCTGCAGAGAAGTCTATCCATTTATCCGCTCTTATATTATAAACTAAATGGTTCTTGGATTCATTGCTATAAATATTGATATCCTCTTTCAGTTTAAACATTTTTTGACGCACATAAGCAACCGTTTTACCAGTGGCATCAGTTGCGGAAAAATCGTTAGATATGGTTGTCACATTAAAAGTGAAATTGATAGGGAATTTTAAGTCTTTCATAGGTATAAATTAGGCGTCGTCATTTTTGGTTTGAGCGTGTGATTTCAAGCTTTCCTGCTCTGCGATTAGCTTTTTTTGGTAACGTCCTTGCACGATATCTGTAATAACCAACACCACAATTACAAAATAAAATGTTGTTTTACTCATTGGAACTATTTCATTTCCAAAGATTTTTAAATGAGCTAAGTGACCACCTTCGGTAACTAGCATAATTCCAACTATAAATAGAATAAATAGACCTAATACCTCATACATTCTATTCTTAGCTAAAAATACCGAAATTTTATCTGCCAGTAATAACATTAATAATCCACTAGCTACAATGGCAATTGCCATAACAATAAATGCTGTTGTTGAATTTTCTATTTCGCTCGTTAGTCCAATAGCGGCCAAGATAGAATCAAAAGAAAACACCAAATTCATAATTACAATACTAGTAATTGCCGCATTGGCCGACTTTCTACGTTTAGAATCTTCACCCACCTCATCGTTCAAATCTGTATGTCCTATCATATGCCATATTTCTTTAATTGCCGTGTAAATAATAAATCCACCTCCAGCTAATACAATTAAACTGTGACCGTTAAAAGCAAAATCGAGCACATTTTCTATTTTACCAGTCATAAAAGAAAACGGTTCTTGAAAGAAATCGATAATAGATACAAGAACAAATAATAACACAATTCTTAGAACAATAGCAATTAGGATACCAACCTTTCGTACTCTTTTCTGATCAGACGCTGGCGCCTTTTTCGATTCTAAAGAAATATAAAGTAGATTATCAAATCCTAAAACAGCTTGCAACATCACAAGCATTAATAGCGTGAAAATAATTTCTAACATGAGTAATTAGTTATTTTTAATTAGAGATAAAATGATATATAATAATATAATTATTGGAATGGCAAGAAAATGAAAAAACACCAGAAGCCCAATAGTTAAAACAATAAGAAGATATCTAAATTTGTTATTAGTTATGCTAAAATCTTTAAACTTTAAAGCAAATAATTTTATTTTAGAATTAAGTAAATAGCAGCTTAATAAGGTCATCCCAATTAAAAACCATTGATTTAAAATAAGCGATGTTGCAAAACTATTATTCTGAAATTCTATAATCAAAGGCAATGATAAAATAAGTAACGTATTCGCTGGTGTAGGCAAGCCTTTAAAATAAGTTTGCTGATCTTCATCTATATTAAATTTTGCTAAACGATAAGATGAAGCCAAAGTAATACATAACCCTATAAGTGCAATAGGCGCTATATTTAAATCACTAAAACTGAAATGAGCATTCCATTCTTTTTGTGTTACAACCTCAGGAGCATCAATACTCATTGCAATAAGTTTGTACATTACAATCCCTGGAACCAATCCGCTAGTTACCATATCGGCTAAGGAATCGAGTTGGACGCCCAACGCGCTCTGAACATTGAGTTTTCTGGCCAATAAACCATCAAAAAAATCAAAGAAAATACCCAAAAATACAAAAGCCGATGTTGCAATAAAATTGTTATGAACAGCAAAAATAACGGCAATACTTCCACACAGTAAATTAAGTAAGGTTACAAAATTAGGAATGTATTTTTTTATAGTCATAGATTAGATTTATGTAAAAATAGCAAACTATTTACGACAAACACAAAACAAAGACAATATCTACTGCTTTTTCAAGTTTAATAGGTGAAAAATATTGTGCATCTTTGTAAAAAATTTTTGCTGTTGAAAAAATATATATTCATTGCCTCGACTTTGATTACTTTTTTTTGCACTGCTCAGACTAAATATTCAAATGAATTTTTAAATATTGGTGTGGATGCAGCTGCTCTTGGTATGAGCAATAGTGTGGTTTCACATACTGCAGATGTAAATTCTGGATATTGGAATCCCGCAGGATTAGTTCATATTGAAGATAATGAATTAGCACTCTTACATTCAAGCTATTTTGCTAACATTGCAAACTATAATTACATCGCTTTTGCCAAACCTTTAGACGACAGAAGTGCTATCGCGTTATCACTAATTAGGTTTGGTGTAGACGATATTTTAGATACAACACAATTAATTGATGACCAAGGAAATATTAACTATGATCGGGTTAGTTTGTTCTCTACTGCCGACTATGCTTTGACATTTTCTTATGCACGAAAGCTACCTCTTGATGGATTAAGCTACGGCGTAAATGCCAAATTGGTTCGCCGTATTATTGGAGATTTTGCCAATTCTTGGGGTTTTGGCCTTGATGCTGGTATTCAATTTGAAACACGTAATGACTGGAAGTTTGGAATTATGGCCAGAGATATTACCACAACCTTTAACGCATGGTCATTTGACGATGCGAAATTAGCCGATATCCAATCTGCTATTGAAGGGCAAAACCAGACCGTTCCAGAAAAAACAGAACTTACTATACCTAAATTACAGATTGGGGTCTCTAAGAAGTTTATATTTCACTATGATTATTCATTACTTACCTCGTTCGATCTTAATGTGAGATTCGAAGAAAACAATGATGTTGTGTCCACTTCATTTGCAAGTGTAAACCCGGCAATCGGATTAGAATTTGGTTATACCGACCTTGTTTTTTTAAGAGCTGGGGTTGGAAACTTTCAAAATGAATTACAAATCGATAATTCTGAAAACCTAACTTTTCAACCAAGTTTGGGCTTAGGTTTTAAATATAGAGGCATACAATTAGATTATGCCTTTACAGACATTGGAGATCAAAGTGCTGCGTTATACTCCAATGTATTTTCATTAAAACTCGATTTTAGTATCTTTAGATAGTGAACCGAATTTTACTCTCAATAATTTCAGGAACAATATTAGCTTTAGGCTGGCCCACATACGGCTTTCCTTTATTGCTTTTTATAGGCTTTGTCCCATTGCTTCTTGCAGAGCGTCAATTGCGTCTATCTGATGCTAAACGTCAAGGTCTCAAAATTTTTGGACTGGCCTATCTCGCCTTTTTCATTTGGAACATCACAACCACGAGCTGGTTAAGACATGCCAGTTTATTTGGTGCAAGTTTTGCTGTTTTTGTGAATACTGCACTCATGGCCACTTTATTTTTAGTGTATCATAAATATGCAAAACGACAATCTCAAAATAGAGCCTTATTGTTTTTAGTAACCCTATGGATAAGTTTTGAAAAACTGCATCTTGGTTGGGAATTTTCATGGCCTTGGTTAAATTTAGGAAACGGATTTTCAGAATATATTACATGGATACAATGGTATGAATACACAGGAACTTTTGGAGGCACTTTATGGGTTTGGCTCCTAAATGTATTCTTTTTCAAGGGCGTATTATCATATCAAAAAGAAAAGTCTAAAGCCATTTTAAAATCTGTTTTGCTGAAATGTGCCGCGCTCATTATCATTCCAATAGGTATTTCATTAGTTATTTACAATACGTATTCCCACGAAGGAGAAACAGTTAATATTATAGCGTTGCAGCCAAATATTGATCCATATTCGGAAAAATACGATATGTCAAATCTTAAATTTTTAGAACTCTTTAAATCTTTGGCCGATTCTAAATTGACCGATTCTACAGATTTTGTCATTGCTCCCGAAACTTTTTTTGCTGAAAGTATACGTCTTAGAAAGTTTGAAAACTCGCTCTTAAAACACAAGCTCCAGAGTTATGTGGGAGAACATCCAAATACAAACCTATTATTAGGAGTTTCATTCATCGATATATTTAAAGACGAGAATAAAGTGCGATCAGAAACCAATCAATACAATGCTACAACTTGGTACGATGATTATAATTCGGCATTATTAATAAATACATCAGACTCTGTTCAACAGTGCAATAAATCTAAGTTAGTTGTTGGTATAGAGAACTTCCCATATCAAAGTTTTTTAAAGCCAATTATAGGAGATGCAATGATAGATCTTGGTGGTACCGTTGCTATGAAAACGACTCAAGATCACAGGGGCGTTTTTACATCATCCAACTCTAAATTTAAGGTAGCTCCAATAATTTGTTATGAATCTGTTTATGGTGAATTTGTCACTGGTTATGTGAGAAACGATGCTAATTTTCTAGCTATCATCACAAATGATGCTTGGTGGAACGAAACCCAAGGGCATAAACAGCACTTAAGTTATGCCAGATTGAGAGCGGTTGAAACACGTCGTGATATTGCTAGAAGTGCTAATACTGGAATTTCGGCAATTATAGATGCAAAAGGAGATATTACAAGCCATCTAGACTACGATACAAAAGGAGCCTTATCTGGGCAAATAACCACAAATAATAAAATAACTTTTTATGTTATGGCTGGCGACTATATAGCCAGAATTAGCGTGTTTATTTTAATATTTATGTTCTTGATTGGCTTTTTCCGAAGAAAAAAGGAGCGTCTATAATAGGCCTCTGTTATTGCCCTCTATAATAAAGTATAGTACTCAACGTTTTTACAATAATATTGATATCTAAAAACAAACTTCGGTGTTTGATATAATACAAATCATACTGAAGTTTTGTTAGGCTATCATCTACAGACGAGCCATAACGTGTATTCACTTGAGCCCATCCTGTAAGTCCAGGTTTAACAATATGTCGAGTTTCATAAAATGGAATAATCCTTGAGAGCTCATTGACAAAAAATGGGCGCTCTGGTCGAGGTCCAATTATACTCATATCGCCTCTAAGGACATTAATAAATTGCGGTATTTCATCTAAACGTGATCGTCTTAAAAACATTCCAAACTTGGTAATTCTAGAATCATTTTTTTGAGCCCATTTTGCTCCTCCTGTTTCAGCATTAACCACCATACTCCTTAGTTTGACAATTTGAAATAGTTTTCCATTCTGACCAACCCGTTCCTGAAAATAAAAAAGAGGTCCTTTGTTGGCAATTATATTTCCCAAGAAAATAAGAGGTAAAATACAGAGGCCAAAAATCAAACCAATAACAGAAAATGCAATATCAAAAGTTCTATGAAAAAAAAGGTATAGCGTATTTTGATTACTCCTGCTAAAAGGAAAGTATTTATAAAAATCTTTTCCAACAAACTGAATGGGTACACGATACGTAATTTCTTCAAACACTTGGGTATATTCCCTTATAGTAAATCCCTGATCTAAAAGGGTAATGAGATCGTGGTATATTTCGGGAGTTATAGTTTCAGAGTTATAACTGGCTATTAAAATTTCAGAAATCTTCTCCTTTTTTATCACCTCCATTAACATGCTAGATTCGAATTCTTTTAAACCCTTAAACTTAATTGGCGAGTCTGTTTCAGTTTCAGAATTAATAAAACCAATGATCTTATAATTAGGGTCAGACTGATTAAGAGGTTTTATAATATTTTCAATATTAGATATTTCTCCCACCAACAACACTTTCTTATAAAATCTGGGAGAGGAAATGAACACAATATAAGCCCATCGCCAAACAAAAATCATAATGATGAGAATCAAATAAAAATAGACAATCTGTAATCTTTGTTCTGGAAGAAAAGGTGTTAAAACTGGCGTCAGTAAATAAAATAGCACTGTCGTTGATGCCGTTAACACGATATTTCGAAAGGTAACATCTAATTTACTCGATTTCTGAAGATCATAAATTTCGAAAATCGTCCCAAAAATAGTGATATAGACTGCTAAAACAATTAGGGGAACAATATTTTCTTGAGATAATGTTAAGTAATCATAGTTTACACTTTGCTCTAAAATATATAAGCCTAAAATGACAAGACAGATATCTAAAATACGTAAAAGTATCTTCCGTTCAGAGATTTCGAAATGTATGTCTTTTTTGCGGCTCATTAGTTTAAAGAAGGTCTATGGTAAATATAACAAGTTATCTTGGATTTTAACAATTATCTTGGCTTAAGGTAGTTATCCACAGTTTTTTGATGTTTTTCCAATCAAATTGCTCGGCAACCAATCTAGCTTCTGCGATAATATGATCTCGTTTGACCTTATTATCAATAAGGCTCAAAATAGCTGTTGTCATATCTCTAACATGTTCTGGTTGCACCAAAATTCCTGATGTACCATTATCAATTAAAAATGGCATTCCACCAACATTAGTTGAAACAATTGGTAAACCTAAGGCCATGGCTTCGATAACACTTACAGGTGTATTATCAAAATTTGTAGTATTGATGAAGATATTATAATCTTTTGAAAGGTCAATCCATTCCTTTTTCGTGAGCTTACCAGTAAATTTCACATCTAAGTTTAGTGCTTTAGCCAACTGCTTCACATCTTTTAATGTACCATCACTATCTGGTCCAACCATACACAACTTAGCTTCAGGAAACGTTCTTTTTATCAAATCAAAAACTTTAATTGCCAGTTGCGGATTATAAATCTTAGAAAAAGAACGCACCCATAGTAGTCTTGGTTCATCGAACGTTTTATGATGAAGGTTATAATTTTCGATTTGTAGGGTGTTAGGAATATGTATTACGTTATTAAATCCGTAATCCTCGAATGTACTTTTTAAGTATCTCGATGGAGACACATTACACTTAGAGTTTTTAAAAATCATGCCGCACATCACTGGATGCGCTTTTAGTCTTGCAGGCAAATTCCCTCCATTTAAACTTGGTATATACGGCACTCTAAACAACCTACAGAGTTGACTAATAATTAAAGCAAAATAAAAATTATGAGTACTATACGTATCAATAATAACAACATTTACGCTATAGGCTCGCCTAAAAAACGCAAAAATCATATCTAAAAGACGTATGATCTTATTAGGCTTGCTGGAAGCATAATATAGCGTAAACCCTTCTCCCTCAAACAATCGACCTAATGTATGAATTGATGAGAGATTACTTGATTTGTTTTCTAACTTGTTTCCTATGTACAGGATTTTTTTCATAAACTACATTTAGCAGTGACATTCCATATAATAAAGCAGGCGCTGCGATACGCATGCCTGAGTGGTTAATTGTTGCAAACCAAAAGCAAAAAAACGCATAAAAGTAAACATTCCTTTTATTTGCAGCTCGATATGCAAAAGGTTTAATAATTAGAATGAGTAGGATTGTAATACCTAAAATACCATGCTCTGAGAGCAGTCTTCCTACTTCGTTGTGAGAAGGTAAACGTTTTCCGTCTCTTTCAACTCTAATGTATTGTGTTTTACTAATTCCTATTCCTAAAAACGGACTATCTAAAAACCCTTCAATTTCTTCTTCAAAAAGATCCAGTCGTCCTGTTGTAATATCTCCTTTATCTCGACCCAACGAATCTTGATTCGAGTACCTTTTATCTATTAAACCAAACGTTTGAATAGAGCTAATAAACCATGTGATAGCAATCGCTACTAAAAACAACATAAACGAAGCGGCAATTTGTTGTTTTCTCTTAGGTGAGGACTTAATAAAATAGATAGTTAAAAATGCTGCAACAACTATAATTGCAGCAAAAACCCCTCCTCTACTAAAGGTAACAATTGCTCTAAATGTCATACCTCCTAAAATGACAAGATTCAATACCTTTAAAAAGATTGATGGCGATTTCATAAATAGCCTAACTACTATGGCAAACATCCCCAATCCTAAAGCAGTCGATACTTGGTTAGGTCCAAACCCTCCCGAAGTTGCTGCATTCGAGGCTGTACCTGATAGCGTATCTTTTATACTAGGGTTGTATAAAAATAAATACACAGTCATTGTAATAGATGGTAAGGCTATATAGTTAACACATTGTAGCAAATGTTTCCTTGAAATTCTCCTGTCATAGCAAAATAATGCCGCAATACCCAAACAAACTGGCCCGCTTAATACAAAAGCCACTGCCGTTCTAAAATTAGCACTAAAACCCAAGGTCATCGAAGCAACTAAAATGCTTGGCACCAATAGTATAAGGTAAATAAAATAAGGATATCCTCTACCAGACATACCTTTAAAAAACATCCCCAAAAGCATAAACAAAATCACTAAATATTTGGAAGCCTCATAAGCTATTCCTCCATCTGTCATTCTAAAAAACACTTCAATACCCGTAAAATAGGAACACGCTAGTAAGACCTCTACTGTCTTTCTTTCTTGTCGTGAGAATAAAATTTTCCAAAGAAAATAAACAAAAGCAATAATGAAATATAAGCGAGATAGAGGAGTAAAGAAATAAATGGCAACACCAAAAATAATATGAAGGACTACTAATCCTAAATAATTGTCTTTATTAAAACTTCCTAGACGTCCCACTAACTGATGTTATTAATTATGTCATTAATAATTCTGTGATTATAATGTTTAAACGTGAATTTTGTTACCACACTCTTAATAGATGAGATTAGTTCTACATATTCAGAATCCGATAAGGTTAAAATGTACTCTAACGCGCTAACTATAGATGCATTAGAAACATTAGGTAAAATATAACCATTTTTTTTATGCAATACATATTGACTTATCGAAGATACGCTTGAGACCACTGGGATACATCTAAAATTCATCGCTTCGGCAATTACTTTAGGGAACCCTTCTGAAGCCGTTGTTGGCATTAAAAACACATGAGATTTTCTATAAATATCAAATACTTGTTGCTGCGCCAAATAGCCATGAAAAACAATATTAACTCCACTATCTTTCGCAATGGTTTTAAAGTAGTCGAGTTCAAAACCATCCCCTACTAAATGCACCTTATCAACTCTTGTCTTTGCGGTTTCATTTAGGCTTCGAAATGCATTAATTATACGCTCTACGCCTTTTTCACGTTCTAATCGTCCAACATAACAAAAAGACACTTTTTCCGCTATTCTTTTAGTTTCTGAAATTCGATTTCCTTCTTCAATATTTTCTTCGTTAAGACAAGGGTTTTCGAACGTTAAGCAATGTGGTGGCTGGGCATCCCATTGTCCATTAATTGTAACTGGCCTTGACTGTTTTTTTAATTGAGATCGCTGCAATTTATAGCCTAACGGCGGATTTGATTGATTCCAATTTCCTGCATATTTAAACCAACCTGGTTTTTTTGAGACATACGTTAAATACGGAATTAAAAAGACGCCTATTCCTGTTGGTGTTCTTAACTGAAAATAATCAACTTTTTTTAGGGTTTTAGAAACCGTATTTATAATCTTCGGAGCATTAACAATAACATTTAATTTCGAAAAAAGTGTCTTGCCTCCTACCTTGGGTATTGGAACAAATTTAATCTTATCTGAATTATAAGACATAACACTTGGAGGTGCTTCGCCTTCTATAAACATTGCCACATGATAAATTTCGTCAAAAATGCGAGTAAGATGATTAATTTCATTGACGGTTGGACTCCAACCAACAATGCTACCATTAGCATCCTTATAATGCTCAGTATGTGATATAATCGCTAATTTCATCTAACTAATATTTTAATATATTGTTTCACAATGGCATCCCATTGGTGTGTTTTTGCCCATACTTGCGCTTCATTTACATAACGCTCATAATGATCTAAAATATTTAGTACTGCATCTTTGAATTCTGCAGTATTATCATGTCTTACCAAAAGTCCTGATTTTTTATCCAATATGGCATCCTCAATGCCGCATCCTTTAGAACCTATTGCAGGTAAACCCATGGCGTTTGCCTCAATAACGGCAATACCAAAACCTTCCACATCTCCAGATTTGGTTGTTCCACTAAGCATGACAAAAATATCGCTTTGCTGTAGCACATCTTGTAACTTTTCATTCGATAAGCGCCCATGAAACCTCACATGTTGTTCAACATTTAACGCTTTAGCTACACTTAAAAACGCTTCTTTTTCAGTAGGTAATCCTACGCAATGGTACTTCAATTTTGGGTGAATTTTTGTAAGTACAGGCAAGTGCTTAATTACATTAAGTTGTCCTTTACGTTCTGTAACATTTCCAACAGTAACTAATTTGGGATACCCTTCAATTGGAGTTTTTGTTACTGGCTTATCACTAAAAACTTCGTGATTAAAACCATTTGGTATCACTACAATATCTTTTATCTTTATATAATCTATCAGCGATTTTGTAAAGTTAGATACAGCTACAATAGTCTCAAATCTGTGAAGTGCTTTATCTATTGAATATTTCAAAAAGGTATTGGTAAAGTTAACTTCTGTTCCATGGACAACAGCAATATATCGTTTCTGATAAAACAGGCTTACAAAAGCAACAATCCATAATGAGAACTTTCCTGAAGCAAAGACTATATCTGCCTTTTTCACATGCTTTAGAAGTAACAACAAACGTTTTATATACATCAAAAACCGAAATGTTGTTCGCTTAATCCTTAAGGTTTCAAATGCATTTGATTTATCAAAATCTAATTCTTCATCTCCCAACATAGAACGTTGGTCCGTAATGACCTTAACATGAAACTCATGATGCTGTAGTTGTTTTGCTAAATTATACGCGTGATTTCCAATTCCTCCAGGTTGGGGTGGAAATTCTGAGGTACAAATTATGATATGTTGGCGATTTACACTCAAGATAATGTTTCTATTAAGGCTCCTTCTTTTAATTTTTCACCTGATAAACGCCATGATTTAAACACCTGAAAACAAACCAAAGGTAACAGCAATATTGACACAAATACACCAACAACTAATAATAGTTTATTTTTCTTAAATCTATAAGGCATTATTGAGAGTGGCACTGTTCTTAATAATGCAAGTTTTGCACTCTTGGTTCCGTAGTATTTTCTAAACAAATATAAGACACTTGGTATTGGTCTTGGGGAAGTCCACTTCTTTGTTCTAAATGCATCCCAACTTCCCATAGCTCGTAAACCTCCTGAGTTCACCTTTAAATGTAAACGTTTTGCATATGGATTAGAAATATTCAAAAATTCATTTAAATACGCTCTTAAACCGTATTCTCCATCTCCCATGCGCTGTTTTTCAAATTGTCTATCAAATAACCCAATAGTTTTAAAAACTTCTCTTTTCACAAGAACATTTCCGGTATCTAATTGATCACTAATTCTAAAAAATGAATAGTTTTTAGGGATTTTTGCGCCTACCTTGGAAATAGACACACCAGAGGAAATATCGGCATTAAAATAGTCTAAAACCTTGAGATGTTGTGTTATCCAATCCTCAGACACACGACTATCATCGTCATAGAGTAAAAGATAATCTCCTTTTGATTTTTTAATCGCGTTATTCCTAGCAAGCCATAAAGCCTTTTCTTCTTGAAATTCTAAATGAAGATCTAGATCAAAATCATTATAAAATTCTTCCTGAAAAGGTTGCGACTGATCTACAACATAGACATCAAAATTTTTATAATCTTGACGCTCCAAATCTTTTAAAACATCCTTTAAATATGTATACCTGTTAAGCGTTGGGATAATCACACTTACTTTTGGGTTATCCTTTATCATATTTGATGAAAAATCATCAAAACTATCATGAGTTATTGGCTCGTCTAAATAACGACTTCGTTTAACATGCTTCGTACCTATAAAACCCTTTAACTCAACAAGAGGATTATGAAGACTCAAAATTCTAATGAAGAACACATACAACACCCATACTTTATGAAAATAATTTCTAATAAATACGTAGTTATCATAAACGGAAACCTCTTCAATAGGGTTAATCGTTTTTGTTACAGATATATATCCTTTCTGTAGTGCTTGCCATGACAAGTCATAATCTGCGGCTATCGCACTTTTAAAATTAGAATCTCGAGTTAGTTGTTCTTTAATCTCACTTGGAATATGCTCATAAGATGGGAAAATGCTGCTCCCATTATTTCTGTTTAAAGAAAAATAATTGGTGGGTTGTAAATACTTAAGAAACTTAAACAGCATAGATTGTATTACTAAGTATCAAAAATATAAAAAGCTCAGTATCCTACTATAAAATTGGTAGGTTTTTTTAGCGAATTAAATCTTAGTTTCAGAATTATGACGACTAATAATTGTCATTTCAATATTGAGAGATGCCAAAGACATCAAATCTGTATTAGTTAGTGGCCATTTTTCTAGTTTTTTTCGTGATACGATTCTGTTATATATATTTTCAGAAACTTTATCTCCTAAATGATTTGGAGAAAAATACGTAGGTATTCTTGATTCAAGGTTTTCATTCTGATAGACTTTTACCCAATTCAAACCTTTGAATAAGCGATATCTTAAGTTAGGGTTCTTCTTTTTGAGGATTCTTTTAATGTAATACTGATCCATTTTTGACCGTATTCCCCAAACCAAAAAAATGAGTGGCGCATAAGTATATTGAGGCACTAAAGGAGATTGATTTGTAGGCACTTTGCGCAACGGCCTTAGGTCTTTATTATGTTTAAACAATCCATGCATAAATCTATAATTCAATCTATTATTAGGATGAATATTACTAGCAGCTCGTAAAACACTTAATGCCATTGGCGGGCAAACTGCATTGAATTTACTATTACAAATTAGAATTTGTTTCCCCATTGGAATTCTACTGTGCGTATACCACGCGTATAACTCATCATATAATTCAATATATGGAAGTTTATGAGATTCAATCCTTTTAAATAATTCTTCAAGATTATAGGTAACACCAGCAACGAGGTCTTTGTAAGACATATGCATTTCAAGTGTGCTAAAACGTCGCTCCGAATAGCGTTTAAGCGCTTCTGTAGTTTTCCTTTCCTTCCATTGTTCAAATCTTATATCTGAAGACTTCGTGAATTCAAAATCTTTTTTTAAAATGTTAGTCTTAATAAAATTACTAATTCTTGTATGTCGTCCAGAATAGACCTTGATATTTCTACCAGGCAATACTTCGCACATATCTCCCAGAAGTAATTGCATACCATCATCTTTAGGTCTATTCTCCAAAATTTCCAACCAGCTAGACACATATACTGCCTCCGTTTCTTTGACATAGCTTTCCATTGTAGTTCTTGTTGGAAAATAAAGATCTAAATCCTCATAGCTATAAAATTCTAAATTCTTGATTTTTGAAATCTTCCTGGCCACTTTAACCTCATAGCTTTCTAAATTACCATAAGTTAAACATATTGGATTCACTTCTTCGGAAATAGCTCCCAACAAGATTCTGCTGTCCATTCCTCCACTTAATGCCACGCTGGTTTTTTCCTTCTTTGCGGCGGCATAATTGATTTCTCTCTTATAGAGTTCCCAAAATTGTTTATAATCGGATACTGCTGGTGTCTTAGCATGTCCTAAATTGGCATACAAACTATTGTCATAACATGCTGTCACTTCTAAATTTGACAAATCTATTGTCATTGATTCACCAGGTAATAAACGCTTATAATCTTTTAAAATAGTTCGAGATCCAATGTTTGCATATTCTTTACCAAGCGTCCTTTGGGCAACACCAATAGCATCAAAAGCTACAGGTCGAATTGAAGACGCCCATATCAAACTAGATGTAATGACTACGACCTCTTTTGTAATTGAATAATATAAAGGGTAAAATCCAATGACATCATTACACATCTGTATGGAATTATCCTGTAAATTAAGTACAGTAAGTGCAAAGCTACCCGACACATCCTTTTGAACAGGCCACGTATTCAAAACTTTTGAAATAGCGCTTTCATTTTGGTGGTTTACAGCTAATTTGTCTAAACTAAAATCATTTAAATACCCTTGAATAAAACCAAAAAAACTTTGAGGCTTCTCACACGTAACTATTTGCGAATCGGCACACCAATGCAGCCCATTATAGGATCCAAACACCAAAGATTGAGCTAATTTATTTAGCTTTCTTTTATCAAATGGTGTGTTAGAAATAATAAAATTCATTCGAGATTACCTATACTACCAAGACTTATTTTCCTCATATCCTAAGTTGATGAGTTGTTGCCCTGCAATGGATTTAAAAACTGTTTTTTTAATAAATTTCCAATGGTTCCATTTATTTGAAAACTTAAATTTCGACTTATCTGTATCCGGTTTCCAATTAGGCTTTACCATAGCATTCGAAGCAATTCCAAACGAACTCCCAACAACTGGTGCATTTAGACACCTATCTAGAATACCATCATCAACTTCTAATTTATAATGTTCTAACAATTTGGAAATATTAACCTTTGAATCATTCAAATCTTCATACCGAAACAGCTCCACTTGGTCATTAGACTGTATTGCCGAAATATAATTTGCTGTTTTAGCCCATTGCTTTGAATGATTAATAAAAGAACGTCCAGAAAAGTAATTAAACTTTTTCTTTAGTTTTATCTTAAAATCGTGCCAGGTTCTTTTATCGTTTGACGCACGTACAGATGAAATCACATTATCCCTTCCATCTCTACAAATCACTGCAATTTGAGCCTCAGGAAAAGCCCGTTTCCATAAATCTAAATGCGCTACACTTGGTGATTTTACAAAAATAGTCTCCTGTGGTTTCACCTGGTATTTATCGATTAAGAGGTTAAGCCATAGTGTTCCATATTCTTTTAAAAATGCATCTTGATCACTTTGGTTGAATTCCATTCCAAAACTAGCCTTAGCTACATATTGATAGACATTTTTTATAATATCTTCAGAATAAAATAGGTTAAACTCGCCCTGAGATCCATTTTGCGGAAGTGTTACCACATGTGGATGCTGCGAAATGGTTGAACCTACAAAATTAGTTCCACTGCGCACACGTTGACCGAGTAAAATTATTAGGTTATTCATAAAATTCTAAAAACTCCTTACGCTGTTTTTCGAGGTTAAAATGAAGTCTTACACGTTCCTGAGCATCCTTCATCATTCTCTGTTGTCTATCTTCTGGTAAAAGTAATAGATTTTCAATTGCCTTTGCTAATAATTGCGGCTGCCTTTTAGGCACCACAACTCCAGTTTCTTGATGTATTACATTTTCTTGTAAACCTTCTGCATCAGACACTACGCAAAGTAATCCCATAGCTTGGGCTTCGAGTACAGCATTACAAAACCCTTCTGAAATACTATATTGTAAATACACATCAGATTCTGAGAGATACGTTACAATGGCATCGTGAGATTTTTGTCCTACAAATTCAACCTCATCATTGAGACCTAATTGATGGACAGCAAACATTAGGTTTTCATAATCATCGCCTGTGCCAACCACTGTGTAAGTAAATAACAATCCGTTTTTTTTCAAAATTGCTAAGGCATCTAACATATCTGTAATTCCTTTTTTCCAATGCAAACGGGCAACAGTTAGAAATCTGATCACGTCTCTAGGTTTCGTCTTTTGGCTGTTGGTTTTACTAAACAAATCACTATTAATTGCTGGTGTAATAATTTGAAACTCTGTATTAGTATTTAAACCGTTATTTCTTGCCAACATAAGAAGATCGTTAGAAATCGCATGTACTTTGTCTATTTTTCTCCATAGTAAATCGTAACATCCTGGATGTCTAACGGGATAAATAGCTATGTCAAAACCTCTTAAACTTGTTGCCATTTTTGCTCCTATAGTTTCTGCGACACTTTCACTTTGAATCGTTAATGTGGCGAAACCAAAATGCAACCAATCTAAATTGGCTTTTAATACATGCGCATTGTTATAGAGGTTCTTTAGACGTTGTGGGAAGCTTTTCAATGCCTGTTTTTCAAGTCTCATGAACGTTCGTATTCTATTTGGATATGCCACCAATTTTAGAGTTTCCCAACATCCGGAAAACAACATTCTAAGTTTCCCTTTATACGTTTTTGGCGCCAAAACTACCTTACATAAATTAAATCCTTTAGGGTTATCTTGAACAAAAAGTGTGACTTGATGCCCTGAATCTTGAAGTCCTTTTATTTTTGATATAAAAAAGGTCTCAGAATACGAAGGAGGTTTAGAAAGTACAAGTCCGATTTTCAAAATTAGCCTATTAGTTTTAAATATAAATCTTCGTGTTTTTGTATAAAAGGTTCCATAGATAGCTCTTGCTCAACATATGTTCGCATCGCCTGAGCCAATTGTTCTCTCTCTATTGGAGACATTTTTATAACATCTTTTATTTTTTCAGCTAAATCAGAAACATGATTAGGTTCAAAAATACATTGTGGAAATGCTTTTAAAACATCTTTTACTCCGGCAATATTAGATCCGATCACAATTCTAGCCGAAGCCATGGCCTCAATAGGCGCTATAGGCAACCCTTCTCGTCTCCCTTCATTCTTTGTAGGAATCACAAACAAATCTGCCATTGCTAAAAACGGTCTTACATCTAAATGCTTTCCTAAAAAACTGAACGTTGTATCATTGGCGTATTTAGCCTTTAGGTTTAGGCCATAATCGTTGTCGTAATTACCAACAACAAACACCTTAATGTTTTTGTTATTAATCTGCTTCACTGCTTCAAATAGAACTTCTATTCCTTTTACTGGTACTAAATTAGCTACAGAAACAATAACAAAATCAGTGTCATCGATTTGAACACCCTCTGGACATGTTTTTTTCAAAGGATGAAAATGATTTGTATCCACTCCTAGTGAAATTTTAACGACCTTATCCATCATAGATGTTCCTTTATAGAACTCTGAAATCATATCTTCGTTTATAGCAACAATTTTAGTGCTCAACTTAGAGCGCCAAATCCAAGCCTTATTTCCCCAACCCATTGCTTTTTTACAAAATATATACTTTACACCTGCAAGTTTTGCGGCAAGAGGTTCTGAAAAATCAGAACTCCAATGCCACGAATAAATTATGTCAAATTGATGATCTCTGAAGAATTTTCTGATCTTCAACACTCTAAATGGAAATGTCACCAGAGGCCTATAATTGGTTTTAAAAGGAAACAGGTGAATTTTCACATCAAGTTTCTCTATCTCTTTAAAATAACTTCCTTTATTATGTTGGCAGCAAATTTCGGGTTCAAAAACGTCTCTATTAATACCTTTCACTAAATCATATACGCACTTACCACTTCCTGAAGTATCGAAATTTGAAATTGTAAATAGTATTTTAATTCTTTTCGCCATGTAGTTGTGCTTCGTTAAATTTAGATAACACCAATAACATGTTCATAGCATGTGCATTTGGTAAAGCATTATGATTGTAAAAATGGTCATAATATTTAGAAATCAGTGTCTCCGGAATCCAATTTTTTAAAGAACTTTCTAACAACATCTTTTTCATGTGACGTTGGTTAGTTTCACCAAGAAATTGTAATTCCCAATTACGTTGAACATAAGGCTTCCCTATTAGTGACATGCTTACTCGTTTGAGCTTATTAGATATCCGATAAGGAAGATTATATGGACTTTTGTTTTTATGAAAATTATTTAGATTAAAAGGTCGTTGGTCTTGCCAAGTAATGCGTGCTAAATCTGGTGCTCTTTGCTGAATATAAGCTATTTGCAACTGCCTGTTTTTTAAATACTCTTCTGGAATTGTGCATATCAACTCACACATACGATCATCATAATAAGGTACACCGATAGGCTTTACAGATTCAAACACAGATAAATTCACAGAAGTCCATCTAGGCGCCCAGTATTTAGATTTAAATGCTCTCAATTTTGCATTCGTATCATCTATTTTAATGGTTTCTAATAATGCCTCCAATCTTGATCTAAAATAGGTTTTAAAATCGCCCTGAAGCTGCCAACCATTCCATAACGCCATTGCAAACTCTAAGCCTCCTTTTTTAATTAATTTCTTTTCGAGAACATCGAGTTCTTCTTGTTTTGACAATTGCGACAAATTCATTGAGTCAAATAACACATCACCCCAATGCCCTAATGAGAATACATCTCCCATCGACTCATAATTTTTAACAAATGCCATTTGTCTTGGTGCTGTAAAATCTGAGTAACCTCCATTACAACTATACAAAGAGTCTAACCTATCCCAGAGGTATCCTTTTGGAATTTTAAAACTCTGAAATTGAAAATCACAGGTCTGAGCAATTTTCTTGGCAATAGTTGTCTCGTTATAACCATTATCAAACTCATAACTATAAGCAGACACATCTGCACCTATTTGCTGCAAAGCTGCAGCTTGTGTTCGACTATCTAATCCACCAGAAATAGGCAAAATCACTTTCTTGCCAAAAGTTTGCTCCCTAATTATGGTTTCAAATAGCTGAGAAAACTCATTTAATGCTTGCTTGAAGCTAATCGATCTTGGCGAATAGTGCCAATCAAACCAAGGTTTAGATTCAGTAACGATAGCTTTTTCATCAAGACTATATTGCTGTCCAGGAGCTAACACATAATCGTCTTTAAAATACCCATCTGTATCCAAGAAAAAACCAATAGCCGCAAACACACAAATACCTTCTAAATTCAATTCATGTGCGCCTAATTGTTTAGCAAATGTTTGCCGAGTTGGTATTATGGGTGTTTTAATGTGCTGACTCATTCTAATGATTTTGAGTAATTACAGATTCATATAGTTCAATAAACTGTGCTATACTCTCTTCAGAGTTAAATGTATGTCTAACCAAATGATGTGCGTTTTCTGTGACTCGTTTGAGGTCTTCTTTAGGCGTTTGAGACAGCTCTACAATTGCATCTGCCATGGCTTGAGCATCCCTTATAGGTATAAGCCATCCTGTTTCTCTATGCTTTACCACTTCTGGCATACCACCACAATTAGTAGATATTACAGGTAAACCTATAGCCATAGATTCTAGAACCACATTAGCTATACCTTCATCCAAACTCGACAGTAAACTCATATCAAATGTCTTCATAAGTTGAAACAGTTCGTTCTGCGCTAACCCATTAATAAAACGAATCTCATTGGTCAAATCAAACTTTCGTATTTGAAACAACATTGCCTCTGAAACGGGATTTGAAGACACAAATGTGAGTTGAAATTTTACGTTATTTTCTTTTAAAATATTGCAAGCTCGCAACACGTAATCATAACCTTTAACCCAATGAAATCTTCCGACTGCTATAATCTTTATAGGTTCCGAAATATTTTTATTCCAAACTGAATAATGATTAAAAGTCGATTTTAAGATTGGCGAATGGATTACTTTTATTTTTGAACCTTGAGCATTATATTTTTGAGAAGTCGCCTTCATAGCATTAGACACGGCATGAAAAGCATCTACGTTTGGAAAGTTTTGTTGGTAACTTTGAGCTAATGTTTTGTTCACTACAGGTGAGTAATTAATATGAGCTCCTCGTAAACTTAAAATAAGTTTTACATCGAGTTTTTCCTTTAGAAATATCCATTTGCTCAAGTCTTTAGCCCATTGTACATGAAATATATCTGGCTTATGCAATACAACAGGTAAAAGTCGTAAAAAAGCGTGCCTTTTATTGTATGCTCCTTTATACGTTTTCACTTCAGACATTAACACAGATAAACGCTTTGGATATCTTAATACAAGGTGAAGACATCTAAAAAAAGACACCATCAAATTTAAAAGTATAGACTGAGAATTACCATATACCTTAACCGAAGCATTAGTATAGTGTTTTGGTCTTTTTTGAGTGCCAAACAAGTAAACTGTATGATGCTTTGACACACCTTCAATAAGATGTTCTACAAAGGTTGTACTTGGTATGGTTCCTGAAAAAATAGCGACTTTCATATAGCTAGATCAAATCATTAGCAATAGCCCATTTCTGCCATGCATAAATATGCCAGATTCCCCAGAATTTTGTGTGTTTTTCTTCATAAAAGTCATTAACATGAGATTTTAAGACTGAAACATCTAGTTGTTCAGCACCATAGAATTTATGGTTAAATATCGTGTTTTTTACCTCATCTTTCAAATCATTTTTCAGCCATTTTTGCATTGGAACCTCGAAGCCTTTCTTTTCCGTTTGAATATGGCTTTTAGAATAGAAGTTCAAAATGATTTGCTTAAGACATTTTTTTAAATCATTTCGGTTATTAAATTGGCTAGGGGAATATTTCAAACAGTGTTCAACAACTTTTTGATCTAATAATGGCACTCTAACCTCTAAACCATTTGCCATACTCATCCTATCGATTTTAATCAAGGTACGCTGTAAATGACTCTTCATCTCATTTTCACGCATCCAATTTAACAGCTCTGACTTCGTATATCTAGACGGAAAATTATAGACCGTTTGCATCTCTTTAGAAAAATTGGTCTCTGGAAACATTTCATCCAGTTTCTTTTTATAAATATTGAGGTGCTTACCCATTATAAAAGAGGCAAACGTTGCGTGATCATGTGGCGCCCAAGTGTTTACTATATTGAGTTTGTATCCAATCTTTACCAGATATCTTCTTATAACGTGTGGCATTACAAACCAGAATCTTTTACCTAAAACATCTAACATTCTTGGATAGCCAAAAAAAAGCTCATCACCTCCATCTCCCGATAGCATCACTTTATGATTTTGCGCAGCTTTTTTAGAAATAAGGTAAGTTGGTATGCTAGAATAGCTACCAAACGGTTCTGGTAATAATTTAAAGTGGGCATCAATTACAGTTAACAATTCTTTAGTTTCTATACGTTCAACTGTATGCTTAACACCCAATGCCTCTGCATAAGTTTTGGCAGCCTTACTTTCATCAATAGCACTATCATTGACAGACATCGTAAATGCTTCAATATTGCTATGCTCTTGAAATGCCATTGCTGTGACGAGTGGGCTATCAATTCCTCCACTTAAAAACGTCCCTAAAGGCACATCACTCACGAGTTGTTGTTTGATGGCAAATTTAATGCAATCTTGAATTTCCGTATTAAACAAATCTTCATCCTGAATTTTGGTCTTTACAGAAAAATCAAAAGGCTTATAATTCTCTATCGAAACTATCCCTTTTCTATCTATAGTAATGCAATCTCCTGGGTTTACCTGAAATATCTTCTCAAAAACAGTATTAGGTGGTTGCATAAAACCAAACCCGAAATACTCCTTCATAATCTCAGGTCTAAGTGTTAAAGTAGCATTGAACCACTTATGCTTAAATATCTGGTTAAACTGGGATGAGGCTACAACACCTTCCTGTGACACACCATAAAATAACGGCTTCACGCCTATATAATCTCTTGCGAGATATAGCAAATCTAATTGCGTATCTACTACAGCCAATGCAAACATGCCACTCAATTCATTGATGGTGTTTTTAAAACCTATTTTATCTAATAAATGAAGAATAACTTCGGTATCGGATGTGGACTCTAAATTGTTTAGCTGATAGGTTGCTGAAAGTGCTTTGAAATTATAAATTTCGCCATTAAAGGTTATATGGTATCTAGACGAAGGGCTTTGTTTTGGCTGATTACCATTCGAACTTAAGTCTAAGATTGAAAGTCTATTAAAGCCAAGCTGATACTGTTTTTCTCTAGTGACTAAAGAAGAATCTGGTCCTCTGTGTTTTGAAAGGTCAAGCAGGTTTTTGAAATCTTCTAATAGTGTTAACGAATGATCTGCAAACGTAAATTCCACCAAAAAACCACACATAGAGAGACGAATTAATTGTGGATAAGATATTCAAAAATTTTAACATTTACATAAAAACCTATTTAACATTTTCGACAGGTTTTTATGCTAACCATTAATAAGACAAATGATTACAGGGTTTTTTCTATTTCAGCTTGAACTCTTTTTAAAAAATAACACAGTAGAAGGCTTCTTTTTTGCCGTGAATATTTTAAGCGATTTTTTAATAAAATCCTTTTTAGATTTATAATACGTTTTAGAACGTGGTATTTGTACCTCGTATAAATTAAACTGCTCTGCTAAGGCTAAAATTGTTTGAGTTTTAAAACAATTGATATGCTCTAGTGGCGCTACCATGTTTAATGAATTAGCGCTCCCTTTTTTTGCAGTCCAATTCATGTGTTTTAGTACCTCATTAACTCCGTTGCCATTTGGAACACTAATTTTTATAACTCCGTTGATGGCTAACTTTTCTAAAAGTGTTTCAAGTGTAGCCTTAGGGTTAGGTACATGCTCAAAAACCTGATCTGTATTAATAAAATCAAATTTATGATTTGCCAACTCTGCTTCGTTTAAAACCGTAATTCCATTCTTTTGAGCATAATCGATTCTTGCTTTAGAAAGTTCTAAACCATAGACTTGACAACCAAATGCCTTTGCCATGAGACACCATTTCCCCCAGCCCATACCAAAGTCTAAAACCTTTAAATCTATAGGTTTCCTCTTAAAAAAAGTAATGAGATCTATAATCTGATTGGCATAAGTTTCATGATACCAAAGCGGGTATTGTTCTTGTGCTTTACAAACAATATTTGCATCAATCCATTGTTCATACAATCTAAACATGAGGTCATCGTTTGGAATGTTTTCTTGAAACACCAAGTCACAATTTAAACACTGCAACAAACTATAGTCTGTTCCTTTAAGGTATTCATGCTCTACGCCGCCTTGTGCATTGTAAAAATCATCTAAATAATCTGTTATATTTTCACTTTCATAGGCTTCACTATACAACATTTTTAAATTTTCCGAAGTGCAAACAGGACAATGAGATCGTTTAACAAAGTGGTTATTTATTTTTGTAGGTACCATTATTTAATCAAGTATTTTTTAGTTTTTCTAAAAGCATATTTCAAAAAATAAGCATCCAGATACAATATGGAATAAGATACACTTTTAAACAAAAGTTTTAGTTTTGAGTTATGTCCTAGTTCTATTTTCCTGTGTTCTTTAAGGGCTTCTTTATACAGTTGGTTCGAAATAATATCTGGAAACGCCTTTTTAAAATCTACTAACAATTGCCTTGTAGCCTTATGTTGAGCATCCTTATCTCTTGTGACAGAATCATTAGCACGTCCTCTATCCATTACGACTAATTTTTTTGGAATACCATGGATTTTTGATACCAACGCAAATCTCAATATATAATCCCAGTCAATGTTAAAGTTGCCATATGTGTTTCTAAAATGCAACTCGTGATTTACATGAACTGACTTCCTAAACATCATACATGAGTTTACAACCTTTAGTTGATGGACGTATAAATACTTAAACAAATCTACACCTTGAGGAAATTGATTCCCTTTCACCAAAATTCCAGGAAACATAACGCTTCTGGTATTGTTCTTATATTCGACGATCCCAGAAACCAATCCAACTTTGGGATGTTCAGTCATGACGTTTACTTGCCATTCTAAACGCTGTGGCACATAGAAATCATCTTGTTCTGCCATAGCAATGAGATCACTTTCTTTTGGAATTAAGGTTAGTAATTTATTTAGATTATCACCCAATCCTAAGTTAGTTGTGTTTTCAAATATTGAAACTCTATCATCTTTGAAGGACTCTGCAATAGATTTTGAAGCGTCATTGGTACCATCAATACAGATTAACAATTTAAAATGAGAATATGTTTGATTGAGCAAACTATCTAAGGTTGCTCTAATTGTTTTCTCGCCATTATATACTGGAAGAATAATGGTTACCAATGGTTTATTATTTGGCATAAAAACCTCTTTTTATCTTAACTAAGAATTTAAAAAATGGATGATACAATTTTAGTAATTTTAATTTATTCTTTGGGTGTAAATATCTAAGTAAGTGTTTATAATAACGTCTATAAACTAAATCTTTATCGGGTATTTCACGCTGTTTATTCACACTGCTTGCTTGTTGATCGTGCAATCTAAAATGAGCCAATGATTCATTTACAAAACCAATATGATAATAAGGCATTACCCTATACCAATAGTCACTATCCAAAACTTGCTGTAGGACTTCATCAAAATACCCAACCCTTTCAAAACAGGATGTTCTTAATAGAACATTGGTAGGTTCTCCAATTTTGTTTTTGGGTGAATTTAAAAACTGTCTATCTTTTAGATATTGCTTCCCATCCAATACGCCTTGGGTAACTTTAAAATCTTCCCAATACTGATGTAACTCTCCATAATAACTAATAAAATCCTCGAGCTTAGGCGTTAATTCTTTATATATAAAATCGCGTTTACAATATACCAATCCAACTTTTGGGTTGTTCATTAAGGTCATCATTTTCGAAATACATTGTGGGTTCAATGCATCATCCTGAAATAAAAACTTAATAAATTCGCCGTTAGACTGTCTAACCGCGTGATTCCAGTTAGCTCCAATACCTTTTGGCTGGTGCCTATAAATATGAATTGGAATGTTGGTTTTTTCCTCATAAGATTTTACAATTGCAACTGTGTTGTCTTTTGAGTCATCATCTGACACAATGATTTCAAGATTTGGATAGTCTTGTTCTATTGCAGACGTTAAGGCTTCCTCAATATAGGCTTCACCATTATAAGTTGGTATACAAATAGAAACTAATGGATACTTATTACTCATTGGTGTATAAGGGCTTATGTGTCGAATTAATGAGTTCACCATCTTTATTTGTTTTCCAAGATGCCGAGGCGTTCGCTGTTTTCATATAGTACTCTTGTTCATCTGAGAGATTGTTTATATCCAAATACCAACCTCCATGCCTTGCCTGTAAAGGAAAATCTGTACGCCAAGCCTTAGTAAAATCTTTGAGTTGATAGCTATAATTTGGTCTATACATGGCAAAAGTAGTATCAATTTCAGCCTTAAAAACTTTTGGTTTTATTTTATAGTCCCAGAATTGCGCTTCCCATTGTTTAATCTTTTCCTTATTAGGATTAGTATCAGGAATGTCATCTAGCTTTAATGAAAAACCAACTTTCGTTCTATCAAAAGCCTCATCTAAAAGCACTCTCAAAGTACTCATAAACGTATCTGGACATCCATTAACTGGCACTATATCAGCATCTGTCACCACATAGTAACCGCTACTATACTTTTTAAAAATCGTCTCACTTTTCCAAAATGACAGATGACCTATATTATGTTCAAGCTGGCAAACAGTTACTTTATCATTTATGATTTCAAAATAATCCAACAAAGGCTTATAGGTTGAGTTATTATCTACAATAACAACATTAGAATAGTTATGTTTTAATAAAAAATCAACGAGCTGTTTCAAGTCACGCAATTGATTAAAACTAATGATTATAATGGGTATGCATTTAGGATCTTTAAGTTGCGATCTCACTGTCGTATTAAAGTTATGGTTGTACCACACATTTAGTTTGTGTGTGATAAGTTTGTTTAATTTTATAAAACGTGCTTTGGTTAGCATAATAAACTACGTTAAGGGTTTTATAAGATTGTATCCTCTACCTGAAATTCTATACGATGCATAGGCTAATAACATCTGACTACAAAATACCATTTTTTTCATAACTGAAACATCAACATATTTTATAGTTTTAAACAGTTTAGACATTATCTGTTTTGCAAACTTAAATTTTTGTTCTTTTAGAAGGTCTTTAAACATCAAGGTTTGCATTTCTAAAAATTTCAATCTCCCTTTTGATGAGAGTTTATGCATATAATTATTTATGATTTTATCTTTGACTTTTAAGTTGGATTCAATTTTTGAATCACTGGCATAAATATTATTTGACATGTTATTTTCATGACGAAACATAGAAACGAGCGCATCGTCTATGGCTTTATAATTACTATTAATTGCCAAGGCTTTAATATGAAAATCAAATTCCTGAGATTGGTGTAATGTTTCATCAAAAGACAATTGGTTTTCTTCTATAAAACTGCGTCTCCAAAGAGGCGCCAATATAGACCAAAATATATTGTACAAGGTGTAATCTTCAAAACGTCGATTAGAACTAATCTGCTTAGCTCTTAAACCCAAAAACTCTCCTGAAGTTTTATCAATCCATTTGGTTTGACAAATACAGTATGGAATCTCTGCGTCATGTTGAAGTAAATCAACTTGAACCTCTAGCTTATTGGGTTCCATGATATCATCGCTATCAAACCAATTGATATAATCTCCCTTACTCATCTCAAATCCGAAATTTCTACAGGCATTAGCTCCTTTGGGCTTTGTTTCTGGACGCTTATAAAATTTAAAACGACGGTCCTTTTCAATATATGTATTTAATAGTTGTTCTGTGTGGTCTGTTGAACCATCGTCAACCACAATGCATTCCCAATTCACATAAGATTGACTGCCAATAGAATTTAAAGTATCTTCTATGAGATGTGCACGATTGTATGTTGGAATGATTATAGAAACTAATGTGCTCAAAATAAGTTTTTCTTTAACAGCTAATGTAATCGTTATACGTTTTCTTAATATAATTAGCTCAATATACAGTTAGATATGGTTTCAATATGATTTTTAAGTGTAAAATTTTCCTTAACATATGCTTTGCCTTCGGCTCCAAACTGCATCGCTAATTCTTTATTTTGAAATAACGCAATCATCTTTTCTGCCATAGCTTTCACGTCATTTTCTGCAACCAAAAAACCAGTTTCATCATTTTTAACCACATTCGGGATACCTGCATGATGCGTTGAAACAACTGGTAATCCTGCTGCCGAAGCTTCTAAAATCGCTACAGGTGTTCCTTCACTATCGCCGTTTTCAGCAATCCTAGAATGTTGAACAAACATAAATGAATCCTCCAATAACTCTTTATGTTGCTCTCTTGTTATTCTTCCTTTAAAAATAATAGAATCTGCAATATTTAAATCTGAAACTAACCGCTTACATTCCTCCAATAATGGTCCGTCTCCAGCCATTATAAGTTTAACATCTGGTATAAGTTTTAAGACCTCACTAAAGGCTTTAATAGTTAATTGCGGTGCTTTTTTATCTACAAAACGACCAACGGCAAGACCATACCGATTTGAAAAATGTGGCTCCAATTCAAAAAAGTCTTCACTCGGACTTGCAGGTGAATAGACAATCTTATCATCTGGGCAGTCTAGTGCCAATAAATTAGTTTTCATGTGATTAGATACAACTAAGATGTGTTTTGCATATTGAAATAGAGCCTTATATTTTTTAGAATACTGCTTAATAATATTGTATTGCGAAATTTCATAACCTAAACCAATCGCTACAATAGGTATATTAAGACTTTTACAAACTGGAAGTACTTCGGCTCCTGTTATGAGATATTCAGCAAATACAAGATCTATGTGATGCTTTTTCAATACTTTTCTTAAATGATATGCTTTGAACGTTTCAGTTCCTCTACCAAATATACGTTTGATTGTGCTTACCACTTTAAAATAGCGACGTTGCCAAACAGAAGGTTGATCGGACGTTGTTAAATACGGAAAATTTCCACCGTAAATAACAATGTTTTCAAAAGGTAAATGTGTGATGTGATTTTTAATGAAGGTCTCTGCCTGATCAGAATCTTGAGGAGAAAGAATGGCTATCTTCATTGATAATATTTTTTAAGCAAGTTATAAATATATTCTAATCCAGAACCGTTTACTTTCTCAATTTTATCAAGAGTCGTTGATATTTGCGTTGTATCAATTTGAAGTGAATTCCCTTTATCAATAAAACTTAATTGTGCTTTTTTTCCTAAATAATCTTCTATTTCCTTAATAATATCTACAACCAAAATACTGTGGCGTGAAGCTACATTAACGATACTATTATGCAATTGACTTCTATTGATATCTTCAACAATTAATTTAACATCATCTACATCGATTAAATTCCGTTCGGCATGTTGCCAAACCTCAATTGTATTAGAATTTTTAACCGATTGAACCAAGTAATTCATTATGGTATGTATATTACCTTGATGCCCTACAACATTTGATACTCTAAAAATTAGGTAGTTTTTTACGTGTTCTGCGATAAACTGCTCAAGCCTTAATTTATGCTGAACATAAGGTCTTTGGTTAACAGCATTGTCCTCGATGCTACACGTACTGAAATAGATGAGCTTGGCATCAGGAAATGATGTTATTGTCTTTTTCAACAAATTAAACTCCCGCTCAAATTCTGAAGATTTCGTTTCAGTAGAATTAGATACGCCAGATGCAAAAACAATAATGTCTTCTCTGTCACTAAAATCATTAAACGCCTTTGCCATTAAACCATTACCAACAACCATCTTATTTTTTGAAACGTTTAGAAATTGATTTTAAAGGCTTTTCTATTTTTAACGCAGCATTGATTACTTTTCGTTTTTTAAGATTAGTTAATTCGGTTTTATAGTTATAATAGCCCATTATTTTATCTCTTAATAACTTTGCTTGCTCTAATTCTGGTTTAGAAAACATGTAGTCTAATAATAACGATTTGTTTTCATTAGAGGTTACTAGCATAGAGTTTTCGCGTACTCTGTAATCATATAAAATCTCGTTAATATATTTAAACTGCCAACCTTTAAAAAACAATCTCATGTTTAAATCCCAATCTTCATAACCCATTACTGGCATCTGCTCATCATACCCATTTACAGATTCCCAAGCGCTTTTACGCAAAACCAGGCAGGCATCTATATAGTTTTTTTTCAGTAATTTAGCCACATCAAACTCGCCTACTTTAACATCTTGATTAGATAATCCAAATTGTCTATTGTCGCTATAAACAACGCCAATATCTTGATGCTTATCTAATATAGAAATCCCTTTAGAAATGTAACCATGACGTAATTTATTGTCGGCATCTAAAGGAATAATATAAGAAGAGTTGGCTGCTCTAATACCATTATTTCTGGCGGCACCTAAGCCTTGATTTTCTTGGTGAATAACTGTGATGTTTGTATTTGAATATGAATCCAATATGGCTTTAGTATGACCATCGTCATTAGACCCGTCGTTAACTACAATGATCTCTAGATCATCTTGATTAGGATAGTCCAAGACAGAAGCTAAGGCTTCTTTAACAAAGTCTCCCATATTATAACAGGGAATAACAATACTTAGCTTTGAATTCATTTTGTATTACAGATTTAAGCGAAGATACATATAATAGAGTTTTTGTAACAATTGATTCTTCGGAAACTTTAATCGACCCATTTTGTAACATACCATTTTAATTTTAGGGGGCTTTTAAAGGCAACACTTCCTATTGCATCTTTGATATGGTCTTCGCAATTATAAACAGGCATTAAAACAGTAACTTTTAAATGCTCTGACATCAAAATTTCATAGATATATAAACTTAATTAAATTTAGTTTTATATTTTAAAATGGGACTTTAATTACAATTTTAAACGGATATACAAATAATACAAAACTCTTAACACTCTATTTTTAGGGTATTTTAGCTTAGCTATCTCTAACAAAGTTGCCTTAATTTTTGAAGTTACAACCGTTTTTTCTTGAGTATTTAGAAAAGGAAAAATAGTGTTATAAAAAGCCACAAAACTTCGTCTGGTTTGTATCTTACTAATCCCAGAATACAAGCCCTTATCATGAACACGATACACACACATTGAGGTATTAAGCCCCATAATTTTACCAGATTGTGAAATCAATTTGTACAACGCCAAATCACCAAAAGGCACATCACAAAACCAATCGGGCAACATAAAGTTATCTGGCTTTCTAAAGACAACACTTGCCGAAATTATAAAGTTATGATGTTTCAACAATTCGATATAACCGAAAGGAGTATTTAGAAATTCCTTATCGATTTTATGAGGTTGAATTTTACCATTGATTAACATTTCAGCTTTATGAAAAGAGATACTTACATCATGATTCGCTTCTAAAAAATCGACCTGTTTCTGAAGTTTTAGTGGGTCTGTCCAAAAATCGTCACCATCTAATAGCGCAATATATTTGCCTTGACATTGATGTACAATATCTAGAAAATTATAGAGTCGTCCTTTGGCTTTTCTTTGGGTATAATAATCATCACCAGGGGTTCTCTCTAATAAGCAAAATGAAATATTACTATTGGTGTTTTTGGCAATCGTTTTTTTTATAATAGCTATAGAGTCATCTGTAGAAAAATCGTCTCCAATAACAACTTCAAAAGGGAAATTAGTGTTTTGAGAACAAATGCTTTGCAACGCTTGTTCTAGATACATCGCGTGGTTATAACACTGCAATCTTACGCTAAGCAACATCTTTTATCTGGCTTTAGGTTTTGCAAAACAAATCGTTTCTTCGGCATGAATGGTATAGTGTCCAATATGTATCTCGTAATCAAGGTCTAAATCTAATATCCAATTAGGAATTTTTGCAAAATCATTCATGCTATGATAAATAGCAATAGCTAATTTAGGCCTAAATCTTTTAATAGTTTCAATCGCTCCTTCTAAAGCTACAGGCTCGGCACCTTCAATATCCATTTTTATAAAGTCTACTGTATCTAGACTTTTTGAGTTAACAAAATCATCTATTGAGATCGTTTTAGTTGTTCCTGTTTGATCTTCAAATGGCTGAAACTGAACTTTACTTCCTGGTCCATGATCTTTAAAATACACCATATCTCCAGACAAATTTGACACTGGTTGCTCAATAAGTTCTATGGTAGACTTAAGTTCTGGATTAAAATTGATATTGATATTAAATAGTTCTATATTTCTAGGTATAAACTCGAAAGAAAATACTTTCCCTTTAGCACCTACCTTATCAGAAAAATACAAGGCAGTATCTCCCCAACAGCCTCCTATATCAAGTACAACATCTCCTTCTTGAGCTTCTATTAATGTTTCCCCTTTTAGTTTATAAGCGTATTGTTCTATGATAAAATCTACAGCTACTCTTGATTCGGAAAAATATAGATCAATATTATAATCAATAGTTCTTAGATTAAACTTATGTAGCATGAAGTGCATAAAATTAGGGTCGTAAACATCGTCATAATTTACTAATGTTTTAGCTGTTTCAATGGCTTGCCAATACGATTTATTATTTCTAGGAAGCTTTACTTTACGCCAACCCATAACTCTGTAAGCCAAAAGGCTTATTAAAACATCTTTATCCGTTGGATTAAGATGCAACCACATGCTTTCAAACTCTCTTAAGTATGGAGCTGTCATCTCTTCGGCTTTTTTAACATAATGCTCAAAACCAGAACGATGTTTGATTAGTTTTTTTACATTTTTCTTTAAAGTCTTTTTTATTTTTTCCGAAACCCTTTCCTCTTTAGTTCTAAGTGTAGCATCATAGGTTCCAAACCTATACTCATCATAATTTTCTATTCCATAATTATTAGGAAGTGATTGAATGATTTTATTTTGTAATGACGCTTTAAATGTCATAGTGTTGTTCTATAGTTTAAATAGTTGTACTTATTAGTTTTGAATCTAATAAAAATGGTGTCCACATTTGTTTATCATGTTCAATCTTTATGGTAATAGCCTTATGTATTTTATAATACATATTAAAAGAAGGTTCTTCAGAAGCATTAAAAGTAAGATAATAAATACCCTTGGATAAATATAGGTTTTTGAGTGAAAATGAAAAACCAATTACTCTATCTTTTTCAATAGATTTTAAATCTTGCCCTTCGGGATATATTTCGGCAACAGCACGCTGTTCTTTATCATAAACAGCCAAAGAAATATATGGCATTTTATCTAACCCAATATTTTTTAATTTAAAACTTAATCTTATGGAAGTACCCCATTTCACATTGTATACACTATCAACAGGAGTAACACCTTCAACAGAAGCACTTACTAAACTTACAGTATCATCAGAATAAACTAAGTTTGAGTCATCGCTTGTCATGAACTTATTGTAGTAAGAGTCAATCCCTTTTGAAACGTCTTCTCCTTGAAAAACCGCCTCGCCTCTTTCCATTAAGATAATAGTGTTGCAAATACGTGATACCATAGGCATATTATGGGATACAAATACCACTGCAGTATTAGGTAGCATGACATCTATGGTTTTAAAGCATTTTAAAACAAATCCTAAATCCCCAACAGCAAGAACTTCATCAATAATTAAAACATCAGGCTCCATTTGCGCTGCTACTGCAAATCCTAAACGCACTTTCATACCAGAACTATAATTCTGAACTGGTGAGTCTATAAAATCTCTGATTTCTGAAAATTCTATTATTTTTTCAATCTTAGAATCTATTTCTTCCTTTGTAAATCCTAAAACAGCGCCATTGTTATAAATATTTTCTCGTCCCGTTAAGATCGGATTAAATCCAGCTCCGAGTTCAATTAATGCTCCAACGCGCCCTCTAATTGTTATTTTACCTTCATCGGGTTGAATAAGTCCATTTAACAGTTTTAACAGTGTTGATTTACCTGCTCCATTATGACCAATTAAACCTAAACATTCTCCACGACGAAGTTCAAAATTAATAGATTTTACAGCCCAAAATTCCTTAGGTCTCAATTTACGTTGAGTCTTGTTTCCAGATAAATTAGAAGCTAAATCTTTAACTCCATACCAAAGGCTTAGTTTTAAGTCTTTGCAGAACTTTTTTGATACATTTTCAACTCGAATTAAAAGGTCTTTTTCCATAATTTGACTAAGCACTCATTCGTTCTACAATAATTGGAATCGACACTCTATAAAACACTAAGGAAATAAAAAATAGTGGAACTGAAATACCAATAACCCATAGCGAGTACTCGACAAACTGTAATTCCAGCCCTACAAATACATTTCTAGCATTTAGTACCAAAGGCGTTAATGGATTAGCCTCCATAATTGTTTTCATAATCCCTGTTTTTGGAATTGCATACACCACAGGTGTCATGTACATCAATAACTGTAATATAATAGGAATTGCCTTAGACACATCTTTATACAATAAGCCCAAAGGTGTAATAAACAACCCAATTGTAGTTGCAAAAATAGCTAACCCCAATATTACTAATGGAAAAAACGCCAACGACCAACTAAGCTCTATTTTAAAAACAAATAGAAAGACGACCAATATAATCACTTTGATAGCCGTATTAAACAACATTTTAAAAATGCCTGAAACGATTAGTGCTTCCTTTGGAAAATTAATTTTAGACATTATCGATTTAGCAGCAACCGTACTTGTAATTGGCGATTTTAAAGCCTCTGTAAGAATGGACCAAATGAGTGCGCCTGAAAAAGCATAGAATGCATATGAAATACCTGTATCTGTTAGTTTTATAGTTCCTGAACTATTTAAAAATATCCAAACTAATGCTGTGGTTAAAGGTGTAATAAACGCCCATAGAATACCAAGATAAGACTGTCTATATTGCGCTTTTATATCTCTAACAGCTAGCTGTCTTGCTAAAAAAAGTGATTGGTAAGTATCCTTTAGGCTTTCACCCAAAAGTTTAAAAATGCTTTTATTATTTTCCTTTTGATATATTTTAGTTTCCAACGCCATATTGAGCAGTTTGGTAAAACTACGTTAATTATTATTATTGTTTAAAATAATCCCAAGTTAATTTCAACCCTTCTCGAACAGTATATTGAGGCTCATATCCTAACAACCTTTTGGCCTTAGATATATCTGCTAAAGAATCTCTAACATCACCTTGGCGTGGAGGTCCATAGGTAGCTTCTACGTTAGAGTTTGCTGCTTCTTTTAAAGAATTCCAAAGATAATTGATTGAGATACGCTCACCACAAGCAATATTAAACACTTCATTTTTGGCTTTTTCAGAAGCAAAAAAGCCACGTATGTTGGCTTGGACAGCGTTATCTACAAATGTAAAATCTCTTGTTTGTTCACCGTTGCCATTAATTTTAGGAGAATTATCATCTTTTAAGGCCTGCATAAACAATGGAATCACTGCTGCATAAGCTCCATCAGGACTTTGTTTAGGCCCAAAGACATTAAAATATCTCAAACCTACAACATCGGTATCATAGGTTTTCCCAAAGACATCTGCATACAACTCATTCACATATTTTGTAACAGCGTAAGGCGATAATGGATTACCTATTTGATCTTCAACTTTTGGTAAGGCTTTACTATCACCATATGTTGAACTCGACGCTGCATAAACCATTCGTTTTACGGAAGATGATTCTTTTAACGCGACCATCATATTTAGAAATCCAGATATATTTACAGCGTTGGTTGTTCCAGGATCATTTATAGACCTAGGAACAGAACCTAATGCGGCTTGATGCGACACATAATCTATGCCTTTCATTGCATCTTTACATATTTGTAAATCCCTTATATCACCTTCAATAAGTTCAAAAGCTGGATTGCTATGAAATTCTAAAAGATTCTCTCTGTGCCCATTTGAAAAATCGTCTAAAACACGAACTTTTTTCGCATTATATTTTAAAAGGTATTCTACAATATTAGATCCTATAAATCCGCCACCTCCAGTTATGAGAAATGAAAGTTGACTCAGGTCTTCAACATGGTATTTGTTATCGTACATTATAATCTAGCGTCTACAATATGTTTAGGTAATAGTGATTTTACGTCAAAGATAACGCCTATATCCGATTTAAGTTTACTTAAATCTAGTTCTAAAAACTCATTATGTGAAACCGCTAGTACGATGGCATCATAATCTGTTTTTAATTGAGACTCGTCATCTAACAACTCGAAATCGTATTCGTGCCTCACTTCTTCTTTAGAAGCCCATGGATCATAAACATCAACATTGACATTATACGTTTCAAATTCATCAATGATATCAACAACTCTAGAGTTTCTAATATCTGGACAATTTTCCTTAAAGGTAATTCCTAATACGAGTACATTAGCCTCTTTAATTCGAGCTCCTTTCTTAATCATCATTTTCACGGTCTCTTGCGCAACGTATCCTCCCATACTGTCGTTCATTTTCCTTCCTGCCAATATAATTTCAGGGTTATATCCTGATTCAATAGCTTTTTGAGCCAGGTAATAAGGGTCTACTCCAATACAATGCCCTCCAACCAAGCCAGGTGTGAAATTTATAAAGTTCCATTTCGTTCCTGCCGCCTCAAGCACAGCCTTAGTATCAATATCTAATAACCTGAATATCTTTGCCAACTCATTAATAAAGGCAATATTTATATCGCGTTGAGAGTTTTCAATAACTTTTGCAGCTTCAGCTACTTTAATTGATGGCGCAGAGTGCGTGCCAGCTATTATTATAGACTTATATAGGTCATCTACAACTTTAGCAATTTCAGGAGTTGAACCTGAAGTCACTTTAAGAATTTTAGTAACGGTGTGTTTTTTATCTCCTGGATTAATTCGTTCTGGAGAATATCCAGCATAAAAGTCTTCGTTAAACTTTAATCCCGACTGCTTTTCTAAAATTGGTACACATATATCTTCAGTAACCCCTGGGTAAACCGTAGATTCATAAATAACAATATCTTCTTTTTTTAATACGCTACCTACACTTTCACTTGCTTTTACTAACGGTGTAAAGATTGGTTTATTTAATGCGTCGGTAGGCGTAGGAACTGTAACTATATACACATTAGAATCTTCTATATCCTTTGAATCATTTGAAATAAACAATCCTTTTTCAGCATTGGAGCTATCTGATAATACCGTCTTTAAATGATCATTTTCTACTTCTAATGTTTTATCGACTCCCTCTCTAAGTTCTGAAATTCGTTTTTCATTTATGTCAAATCCAACTACCATATATTTTTTTGCAAACTCAACAGCTAATGGTAATCCTACATATCCTAACCCCAGAATAGTAATTTTCTTATTGTTATTCATTCTCAATTAATTATCGATTTTATAATAAAGTTCAAATCTAAATAAAAACTCCAATTTTGCACGTATTTTTTATTGATTTCAACCTTATCTGCCCAAATAATCGTTCTATTGTAATTTTCTGGGTCTGATTGTTGTGACAAGATATCTTCTTCGTTTCTATATTTTATAGTTGCAGGTCCTGTTATTCCAGGTTTTACTTTTAATATAATTCGGTCATCGCCTTCCAATTCATCTGCAAACCCAACAACATCTGGTCTTGGCCCAACAAAACTCATATGCCCAGCTAAAACGTTAAAAATTTGAGGTAGTTCATCAAGTTTATAAGCTCTTAAAAACTTTCCAAAGGTTGTTGCACTTAAATCTAAATGTCCTAACACATGTGCTTCGCGCTTTAATGTTCTTATTTTAAAAATTTTAAACAACCTTCCATTTTGACCTACACGTGTTTGTAAGAAAAGACCAAACTGTCTTGTATCAAAAGTTGAAATCATCACCAAAATAAAGATAGGTATGGCTAAAATTGGGGCAAGTAGTAGTGACAATAATAAATCGAAAATACGTTTCTGTATTAGTTGATACTTTGTTATCACATTAAAAACGCTTAAAAAATCTTTTCACTCGTCCAAATAATGTTTGCTTATCATCTTGATGGTAAGCATTTCCGTAAACACCATAACCATAGCCATAACCGTAACCATAACCGTAACCATAGCCATAATTATGATTGGTTTTATGCTTATAAAAGTTCAACACAAAACTTATGTTTTTAACCTCACCAGCACGATGTTTAGCATTAATAAGAGCCAGCATTCCTTTTTTTGTATAATCAAGTCTTACCATAAATATTGAAGCATCGGCATATTGGGTTAACTCTAATGCATCTGTAACAAGACCAAGTGGAGGTGTATCCAACACAATCATATCATAATCTTCTCTAAGGCGCTCAATTAAAACCTTCATTTTATCACTCATAAGTAATTCTGAAGGATTTGGAGGCACGGGACCGGAAGGAACGATATCTAAATTATCGATGTGTGTGGTATACTTCACATCATCAAAAGTACTCTCTTCAATGAGATAATTAACAACTCCCTTATCATTATTGATATTGAAATCTCCAAAGATTTTTGGCTTACGCAAATCTAAACCTAATAAAATTGTTTTCTTTCCAGATAGTGCATAAACTGTTGCTATATTGATAGAACAAAACGTTTTTCCTTCACCACTAACTGAAGAGGTAATCATTAAGGTTTTGCCTTTATCACTACCTTGTTTTTTATATATAAACTGCAAACTAGATCGAATAGCTCTAAAAGACTCAGCTACAGCTGATTTAGGCTTTTCAAAAACAATTAAGTTATTCTTATAGTTATATTTTCCAATTAAACCTAAAATTGGAATATTTGATAGCTGTTCAATTTCATCAGATCCATGAATGGTATTATCAAGTAAAAACATGATAAAGATTAAAAACATTGGTGAAAAAAAACCAACCATTAGAGCCATCATGTAATTTAAGGTCTTGTTTGGTCCAATTGGAGTGTTACCAATATCTTTTGCTTCATCTATTACCACAATATCAGACACGTTTGCCGCTTTTACAATAGCTGCTTCACCTCGTTTTGCTTGATAAATATCGTAGGCTTCCTGACTTATATTTAATTGTCTTTGAATCTTTAGGTACTCTTGTTGATCTTCAGGTAAATTAGACAGTTGGGCTTCTAAATTAGCTATGTTTCTATTGATGCCATTAAGTTGAACATTTATAGAACTTTTTGTCGCATCTATCGTTTCTAACAATACCTTGCGTTCTCCATCAATTTGACGGTCAATATCTTTAAATAAAGTTGAACCTTCCTTCGTTGTATACTCAAGTTTTTGCCTGTCACTGGCAAGACTCACAATTTTTGATACACTTGTAAGAATATTACTTTCGTCTATTCCAACAGAAGTCGGCGCAGCTATCTTAGTATAATCGGTTTTAGTCTGTAAATAGTTTTCAAGAAAATTAAGATAATCTAACTTAGAGTTTTCTTCTTCTTTCTTGACATCAAACGTTTTTAGTTTTTCAGAAATTTTAGTAAGTTCCTCATTAATATTAAACACCTTGTTTTCCTTTCTGAAATTATTCATTTGATCTGTAACATCTTTCAAATCACCATCTACTACGCGTAAACTACTATCAATAAATTTAATGGTATTTGTGGCATAAAGGTTTTTTCGCTCTAACTCGGTTCTACTTAAAATATCTGCCGTAGCATTTAAATAATCGGCAATTTTGGCTTTATTATTCCCTGTTAAAGCCAATTGTAATACAGAAGACGCTCTAGTGGAGGGATTTATTTTTACCGCCTTTTGATATTTATATACAATGTTGTCGAAATTTGAAAACTGAAGATAATATTCTGATCCCGGTGGAATTTTCAATCCTCTTTTCTTTTGAATTATACCATTAAAAAAAGGCAGTACAATGCTGTCACCAAATTTAAATTTCTTTGTAAACTCTCCCGTTGGAACATTTACGCTATACTTCCGTTTGTCGTCATAACGCTGCACTTGTTTTCTAGACCCTTCAAACGTCATGAATACTTCAATATCTGTATCACTTAGTATTCTAATTCCAACAGGTTGACCTAAAACCTGCCCTCTAGAGGGATCAATGTCAAAAGTAAAAGGCGCTTTTTTATAGATATCAATCTTTCTATATTTCCCTTGAACCATATAATTCATATAAAACTCAAGAGAATCTACTACCTTTTCATTATGACGCCTAGTATTTATGGCTGTCATAATTTTACCAACTTTTCCTGAAACACCTCCCCAATTAAAGGAAATGCTTGTATTAGCCGTAAAAAAAGGATTTTGATCACTCTCAACAGAAATAAGAGAATTTAACTTGTAAACATTCTCTTTTCTTACATTTATAAAATATGCGGTTACTAAGGCTATTCCAATGCACAAAAACACCAATTTCCACAAATTGATGGCTTTGAACAAAAACCCTCTAAAATCAAAATTCGTTCTGTTTTGTTCTGAAGCGTCTATATTTTGATCTTCGTATGACATAAATCTATCTATTTAATAGTAAAATAAATGTTGTTAAAAAAGACACCACAGAAATCACCGTTGTGATGGTTTGTACACCAGTTGTTCCAGTACCCAAAATTTTCTGCTTTAATGGTTTTATATAGATAATATCATTGGGTTGAACATAATAGTAAGGCGATTTCATCACATTTCTATCGGTAAGGTCTAAATGATGTATTTTTTGACCTTGAGGATATTGTCTAATAATCTGAACATCTTTTTTATCACCTGTTAAGGGTATTTCTCCCGCATTGGCAATGGCTTCAAAAATATTAACACGTTCTTGATAAACAACCTGAGAACCAGGGTTTCCTATTTCACCACTAGCGGTATAACGTAATCCTGAAAGTTTAACCGTAATAAATATATTAGCTGTTTCTTTAAACTGTTCTTCTAACAAGCGGTCTTTTATGAGCTTCTCAATTTCCTCATAAGTATAACCTAATACATTAAATTTACCTAAATCCGGAATTCTAATATTTCCGTGAACATCAACTGTGAAACCGTCAAAATATGCGCGTTCTTCACCAGAAGCATTTAAATTACCTTCGCCTACTGGGTTAAAAATAGTGACATTCTCTTGGTCTAATACCTTAATTCTAATATTTAAAATGTCATTAATTTGAACACGATAAGGTTTTTGCTGTTCAATCATTACCTGAGTAGAATCTGCGGGTGTGTTTTTGTCTTGAAGATAAACAATATCCTTATAAGGAACGCAGGATGTTGATACAATACACAGTAACAATCCTGTAAGCAATAATAATCTATTCATTGTAAAGTTGCTTGTTGCTTCACAAATATAGCTTATCACCATTAATAACAAAACAATTCATCGTTTTTTTGAGTAATATCGCTTTCTTTGTAAAAAAAATAGTTTGAACTATCTTACTGTAGAAAACATATCAAAATCTTATGGCGAATTAGAACTCTTCTCAGAGCTCTCATTTAGCATTCATAAAGATGATAAAATTGCTTTCGTTGCGAAAAATGGAAGCGGCAAAACTTCAATTCTTAATATTTTATCAGGAGCAGATGTGCCAGATTCTGGCCAAGTTGTTATGAGAAATGGATTGCGTATTTCATTCTTATCCCAATCTCCTCAATTTAATAGCAATCTTACCATAAATGATACTATTTTCAATTCAGATTCTCCGCAGCTGAAAATCATTGAAAATTATGAAAAAGCGCTTCAAAATCCAGAGAACATAGAGGCCTACCAAAAAGCATTTGAACAAATGGATATTCATAATGCTTGGGAATTTGAGCTTCAATTCAAACAAATTTTATCACAACTTAAACTCGATAATTTAAATCAGAAAATAAGTACCATGTCGGGAGGGCAAATAAAACGTTTGGCACTTGCTCAAGCCTTAATTAGCAATCCAGATTTACTCGTTTTAGACGAACCCACTAACCATTTGGATTTAGAAATGATCGAATGGTTAGAACACTACTTTGCTAAGTCGCAGTTTACACTTTTTATGGTCACTCACGATCGTTATTTCTTAGAGCGCGTTTGTAACGAAATCATAGAACTAGATCACGGCAAATTATACACCTACAAAGGTAACTACTCGTATTACCTTGAAAACAAAGAAGCGCGTATTACTCAAGAACAGGTTGAAACAGGCAAAGCCAAACAACTCTTTAAAAAAGAGCTTGAATGGATGCGGCGTCAGCCTAAAGCCCGAACAACAAAATCGAAATCTCGTATTGACGATTTTTCAGACATCAAGAAAAGAGCACACCAACGCAGAAAAGACCATAAAATTCAACTTGAAATTAATATGGAACGCTTGGGAAGTAAAATTGTAGAGTTTCATAATGTCTCAAAATCTTTTGAAGACAAGGTTATTTTAGATGGCTTTGAATACGTTTTCAAACGTGGCGAGCGCATTGGTATTATAGGAAAAAATGGAACAGGAAAGTCTACATTTTTAAATATGCTAACACATAGCATCAAACCAGACACAGGAAAAATCATTATTGGAGATACTGTGAAGTTTGGTTACTATACTCAAGGTGGAATTAATATTAAACCCCAACAGAAAGTCATTGATGTTATTAAAGAATTTGGCGAGTTTATCCCTCTGGCTAAAGGCCGACAAATTAGTGCCAAGCAGCTTTTAGAACGATTTTTATTTGACGGAAAGAAACAACACGATTATGTTGAAAAACTAAGTGGTGGTGAACAAAAACGTTTGTATTTATGTACTGTTTTGATTCAAAACCCTAATTTTCTAATTCTTGATGAACCCACTAATGATCTCGACATCGTTACTTTAAATATTCTCGAAGAATTCTTGCTAGATTTCCCAGGATGTCTTCTGGTGGTATCTCATGATCGCTATTTTATGGATAAAATTGTAGATCATCTTTTTGTGTTTAAAGGTGATGGAAAAGTGCAGGACTTCCCTGGTAATTATTCAGATTATCGCGAGTATGATCTTTCACAACCGTCTCAAACACCTACCGAAAAAACAGTAACGGCTCCTTCAGAAAAAAAGGCAGATACTAATAAAGCGCAAAAATTATCTTACAACGAGCAAAAAGAATACAAAAATCTAGAAAGTAAAATAAGGGCTTTAGAATTGGATAAAAAAGCGCTTGAAGAGCAATTTAATGACACTTCTTTAACTCAAGAAAAAATCAATGAACTTTCGCAAAAACTTCAAGTCATTATAGACGATATCGAAACAAAGGAAATGCGTTGGTTTGAGTTATCTGAGAAATTTGAATCTTAAGCTATGTTTCAAATTATTGAATACATAAAATTCCTATTTAAATCTACTAATCAGCATGGTGTGCATTCACCTTTTGTATATGATCTCGTCACCAAATGTTTTTATGATAAGACTAAGTATAAAACCTATTCGAAACTTTCAAATTACAAAACATCTTTACTAAACAATAAGCAACTAGTTACCATTACAGATTTTGGGTCTGGCTCGCGAGTATTCAAATCAAATTCTAGAACCATCAAGGCTATAGCTAAAAATTCTGGAACTTCATTAAAACGAGCTAAGTTACTATATAGATTGGTGCAGTACATTAAACCACAACACACACTAGAACTAGGAACATCTCTGGGTATAGCGACACATGCTATGGCCTTAGGACATACTAAAAATGCTGTCGTATCTATAGAAGGATGCCCTTCGCTTTCCGAAGTTACAAGGCAACAACTATCTAACTCCAATATAACTAATGTAACACTTAAAACAGGAGAGTTTGAAACTGTACTACCGCAACTTAAAACCAACAATTACGACCTCATTTTTTTCGATGGTAATCATAATAAAGAAGCAACATTGCGGTATTTTCATGAATTAATCGAAACAGCCAATAACGATTCTATATTTATTTTTGATGACATTCATTGGTCTAAAGACATGGTAGATGCATGGAAAAGCATCCAGAATCACCCAAAAGTCACAGTAACTATCGACACCTTTTTCTGGGGTTTTGTAAGTTTCAGAAAAGAGCAAGCCAAAGAAAATTTCATCATTAGATTGTAACAACATTTAATCTGTTGCGTCATATGTACTGAAATCTGTATCTTGCAGAAACATCAATTAAAAGTAAATTCCAGTATGGGAAACGTCATTGAAATTAGAGACATTATTCGTGATTTTCAACTCGGTCAAGAAACCGTTCATGTTTTAAAAGGCATTAATCTCGATATCGAACTAGGTGATTATGTAGCGATTATGGGACCTTCAGGTTCAGGAAAATCAACACTAATGAACTTATTAGGTTGTTTAGACACACCAACGGCAGGTTCTTATGTACTTAATGGAAATGATGTAAGTCAGATGTCTGATGACGAATTAGCCGAAATTAGAAATACTGAAATTGGCTTCGTTTTTCAAACCTTTAACTTATTACCCAGAACTACGGCTTTAGACAATGTAGCATTGCCAATGGTATATGCAGGGAAATCTAAATCTGAGCGTACCAAACGTGCAGAAGAAGTGCTTACAGATGTAGGTCTTGCCGATCGTATGGACCACAAACCAAATCAACTTTCTGGTGGTCAACGACAGCGTGTAGCTGTTGGCCGAGCTTTGGTAAACAAACCTTCTATTATTTTGGCCGATGAGCCTACAGGAAACCTAGATTCTAAAACAGGTTTTGAAATCATGGCCTTGTTTGACGAAATTCACCAAGCAGGCAACACCGTAATTATGGTAACACATGAAGAGGATATTGCTGCTCATGCTAAACGTGTGATTAGGCTTCGTGATGGCATAGTAGAGAGCGATACTCGTAACTAACAATGTCTATACTTGGATGTATTGCCATTTGCGTCGTTGGTTTTTTACTGACGTTTTTGGACAATAAGAATAAGTTTAATTTAGAATTCTATAAAGGTCTTAACCTTAACCAACTCGAAGATGAACTCATTTCAGTATTAGATGAGATTTTAGAAAAACACGATAACAATTCTAAATTCACGTCTAAAGATTTTAGCAATTTTGAACTATTCGATGACCAAATTGCAAACTACAAAATGGCCATAATTGAAAAAAATGGGAGTGAATTAGATAAGCTATCGGAAGAATTTTCCGGAACCAATAAGATTCCAGGCAGGTTTCACATGTTATCGAAGAATAATGGCTGGCAAAAAGAATTCGATCAAATCAATCAGCGATTTCTTTATATTTTTAGCGCATTTGCAAATTATTACCAAAACACACATTAGATTTTGATCGTATACATTATAATTATCGTACTCATTATTGTTTTTGTTGGGAATCCCTTTCGGCAAAAGCGTACTAAGTATAAAGATTCTTACGAAAAGAAAAAGAACAAACGACGCTTTAAACGTTAAAGACTACATTACAAAATATGTTCTCGGTTTTTTTCGGTAATAGAGAACCAAAATAGTTATGAAATCACTAAAATATGTTTTAGCAACATTACTTTTTATAGTTTTTCTTGAGTTAATTTCTTATGGCTTTAGCCAACTATTCTTCAAAGCATTTGAAGACTTAGCAATTAAATACTATAAATTCATTTTCCCTATTGCGACAGCATTGGAGCTCATTGCTATTTTTATTTTATTGCTCTTAATCTACAAAAAGAAACTTCTCATTTTTTTTAAGGTTCCCAAACGATATGCATTTATTGCCATCGCTCTTGGTGCTTCTTTCGTTTTCATTCAAACTCCTTTAAACGACATATACAATGCTCTTTTTAATACAAACATCAATATTATCTACGATTTTGATGTAGCCAACATCGATTTTTATATGTTGATTTCTACCGTAATATTCATCCCGTTGGCAGAAGAGTTATTCTTTAGAGGTTATATCCAAGAAGGTCTAAATAGACATATCAAACCAAAACTTGCCATCTTGATATCTTCGTTATTGTTTAGTCTTATTCACTTGCAACTTGTGGCCTTATTTTTCCCTGAATCAGAGTTATTACATCTCGATTTTCATTTAACTTACATCACATTTTTTGGAGGCCTTATCTCAGCGCTTCTCTATTATAAATCAAAGTCATTTGTGCCTTCGATCTTGTTTCATATGAGTTGGAATTTTTGGGTAACGCTAGCTTAGTTTCAAGAAGCTATCCAAAACCTTTGCCTGTTCTCTTATTACTTTTTAACTTGCATCTATGAAAATTTACACAAAAACAGGTGACAAAGGAACTACAGCACTTTTTGGTGGCACACGTGTTCCTAAACACCATATTCGGATTGACAGCTACGGAACCGTAGATGAGCTTAACTCGCATCTCGGACTTATTAGAGACCAAAATATTAATAATCATTATAAAGATGTGCTTATTGATATTCAGGACAAATTATTCACTGTTGGGGCTATTTTAGCAACAGATCCTGAAAAAGCGACACTCAAAAATGGAAAAGACCGATTAAATATCCCTAAAATTTCCGAAGCCGATATTACGCAACTCGAACAAGAAATGGATACGATGAACGAAGCGCTTCCTCCAATGACACACTTTGTATTGCCTGGTGGACACCAAACTGTGTCATTCTGTCACATTGCACGCTGTGTGTGCCGTAGAGCCGAACGTCTTGCTAGTGCGCTTAACGATTTAGAACCTTTTCAGCCCGAAAGTTTAACCTATCTCAACCGACTTTCTGACTACCTATTTGTATTGGCACGAAAGTTGTCACATGATTTGCAAGCCGAAGAAGTAAAATGGATTCCTAAGAAAGAATCCTAGAGTACCACTTTGCAGAATAAATTAACAGTTCTACTAGGCTTAAACGATTGAAAATGTAAGTTCTTTTAAATTATTATTTAATTAATTCGATTTTTTCTTGACTTTTTGAACTATAATTTTATTTTTGCAAAAAAATAAACACACTAAGAAATGTATTGGACATTAGAATTAGCATCTTATTTAAGTGATGCACCTTGGCCAGCAACAAAAGACGAATTAATAGACTACGCTATTAGAACAGGAGCTCCTCTGGAAGTTGTTGAAAATCTACAAGCGATAGAAGACGAAGGCGACTCTTACGATTCCATTGAAGAAATCTGGTCAGATTATCCCACAGACGAAGATTATCTATGGAATGAAGATGAGTATTAAAGGTAATTGAAACAAAAATTACATTTTACATAAAAGAAAAGTTAAAAAGTCTCTAAATGAGGCTTTTTTTGTGCCTGAAATTTTCAGTATAACTAACACAAATCATATCTTTGAATTCCAGAATTTTAAAGATTAAACGTTGTCCGCAACGTTTCTAATAACATAAATAAACACAAATGAGTTTTTTAAATTCAGTACTTAAAGTATTTGTAGGAGATAAAGCCAAGCAAGATGTCAAGGCGCTTACTCCTATTGTAGAACAAGTGAAATCTTTTGAAAGTGCACTTGAGCAATTATCACACGATCAATTAAGAGCCAAAACGGCCGAGTTCAAGGACAAAATTGCAGAGGCACGCAAACCGCTTCAAGACCAAATAGATCAATTATTAAAAGATGCCGAGGCTACTGATGATATTGACAAACGTGAAGACATCTACCTTGAAATAGATAAAATCAAAGATGACATTTACGAAGTAACTGAAACGGTTCTTAATACTATTATGCCAGAAGCATTTGGTGTGGTTAAAGAAACTGCAAAGCGTTTTGTTCATAATACAGAAATTGCTGTTCAGGCTAATGAGTTTGATCGCTTAATTTCTGGTGATAAAGAGTATGTTACTTTACAAAACGATCAGGCCCTTTGGGCAAATTCTTGGGATGCTGCAGGTAAGCCTATTACTTGGGACATGATTCATTATGATGTTCAGCTTATTGGTGGAGCCGCAATGCACCAAGGAAAAATTGCAGAGATGCAAACTGGTGAAGGTAAAACCTTAGTGGCAACACTTCCTGTATACTTAAATGCTTTAGCTGGAAATGGTGTGCACTTAGTAACGGTTAACGATTACTTAGCAAAACGTGATAGCGCGTGGATGGCTCCTATTTTTGAGTTTCATGGCTTGAGTGTTGATTGTATCGATTATCATACGCCAAACTCTGAAGCGCGTCGTAAAGCCTATCGTGCCGATATTACCTACGGAACAAATAACGAATTTGGTTTTGATTACTTAAGAGATAATATGGCACATTCGCCAGACGATCTTGTACAGCGTCCGCATCACTATGCTATTGTTGATGAGGTCGATTCTGTATTAGTTGATGATGCGCGTACGCCATTAATTATTTCTGGACCTATTCCGCAAGGGGATCGTCATGAGTTCACAGAATTAAAACCTAAGGTTGATACGATTGTTAATGTACAACGTAAAGAATTGGTTGGCGTTTTAGCCGAAGCCAAAAAATTGATTGCCGAAGGTGATACTAAAGAAGGTGGTTTCTTATTATTAAGAGCCTACAGAGGTATTCCTAAAAATAAAGCCTTAATCAAATTTTTGAGTGAGGAAGGTATCAAGGCACTACTTCAAAAAACAGAAAACTTCTACATGCAAGATAACAACAGAGAGATGCCAAAAATTGACGCAGAGCTCTACTACGTTATCGAGGAAAAAAATAATCAGGTAGAATTAACAGATAAAGGTGTTGAATTCCTCTCTGGAAAAGAGAATCCAGATTTCTTCGTCATGCCAGAAATTGGTATGGAGATTTCTAAGATTGAAGCCAAAGGCTTATCAAAAGAAGAGGAAGCAGCCGAAAAGGAAGAGTTGTTTAGAGATTTCGGAATTAAATCGGAACGTATCCATACACTCAACCAATTACTAAAAGCATATGCTTTATTTGAAAAAGACATCCAGTATGTTGTTATGGATAATAAAGTTATGATTGTTGATGAGCAAACAGGTCGTATTATGGATGGTCGTCGTTATAGTGACGGATTACACCAAGCTATTGAAGCCAAAGAAAATGTAAAGATTGAAGATGCTACGCAAACCTTTGCTACAGTAACACTACAGAACTATTTCAGAATGTATCGCAAACTGTCTGGTATGACAGGTACTGCGGTTACCGAAGCTGGTGAATTCTGGGAAATTTATAAATTGGATGTGGTAGAAATTCCTACCAACAGACCTATTGCACGTGATGACAGACAAGATTTAGTGTACAAAACGAAACGTGAAAAGTACAATGCCGTTATTGATGAAGTAACACTATTATCTCAAGCTGGTCGTCCTGTATTAATTGGTACAACTAACGTAGAGATTTCTGAGTTGCTTGGAAAAATGTTATCCATTAGAAAAGTACCTCATAACGTTCTTAATGCGAAACTTCATAAAAAGGAAGCCGATATTGTTGCCGAAGCTGGACAACCAGGACAGGTAACGATTGCAACCAATATGGCAGGTCGTGGTACCGATATTAAATTAAGTGATGCTGTAAAAGAAGCTGGAGGTTTGGCCATTGTTGGTACAGAACGTCACGATTCGCGTCGTGTTGACCGTCAGTTACGTGGTCGTGCTGGTCGTCAAGGAGATCCAGGAAGTTCACAGTTTTATGTATCGTTAGAAGATAACCTTATGCGTTTATTTGGTAGTGAGCGTATTGCCAAAATGATGGATAAAATGGGATTAAAAGAAGGTGAAGTGATTCAGCATTCTATGATCTCAAAATCCATAGAACGTGCACAGAAAAAAGTGGAAGAAAACCAGTTTGGTGTTCGTAAGCGTTTATTGGAGTATGATGATGTGATGAATGCCCAACGTGAAGTGGTTTACAAACGTCGTCGTCATGCCTTACAAGGTGAGCGTCTTCGTGTGGATTTAGCTAATATGATCTATGATACTTCGGAAGGGATTGCAGAGTCTAATAAGGAGTCTAACGATTTCAAGAATTTCGAATTTGAACTTATTAGATACTTCTCTATGAGCTCGCCAATTTCCGAAGCTGAATTCGAAAAACTATCATTCCAAGATATCGCTGGAAAAGTCTATAAAGCTGCTTTTGAGCATTACAGACAGAAAATGCAACGTAATGCAGAACTGGCGTTTCCTGTGATAGAAAATGTCTATCTCAACCAACGTGATAAATACAAGCGTATCGTGGTTCCGTTTACGGATGGTGTAAAGAATTTACAGGTTGTTACCGATCTTGAAAAGGCTTATGAAACTAAAGGAACGCAGTTAATTAACGATTTTGAAAAGAATATTACTTTAGCTATTGTTGATGATGCTTGGAAAACGCATTTACGTAAAATGGATGAGTTAAAGCAGTCTGTACAATTAGCGGTTCACGAGCAAAAAGACCCGTTATTAATCTATAAGTTTGAGGCTTTTGAGCTTTTCAAAGATATGATTGATCAGGTGAATAAAGATGTGATTTCATTCTTGTTTAAGGGTGAATTACCTTCGGAAACACAAAATAACATCCAAGAGGCTAAAGCACGTAAGCAAGAGAAACTAGAAACGCAGAAGGAAGAGATTCCTAATATGGACGAGCGTGCAGCACAAAGTCGTGCGGCAGGAAATACGCAACGTCAGCCTGAAGTTGTAGAAACAATTGTACGCGACAGACCAAAAATTGGACGTAATGATCGTGTGACTATCAAGCATGTGATGAGCGGCGAAAATAAAGTCGTAAAGTACAAGCAAGCCGAACCTTTAATCGCTAAAGGCGAATGGGTTCTCGTAGAAGACTAGGTCGTTAAACGACATTTGGCAGTCGCTAAGCGACGTTTGGCAACACACTCAGACGATAAAACGACGTTTGACACTGTTTACTCTTATATAAAGCAACCTGTCACACTGAGCGCAGTCGAAGCGGTCGCTAAGCGGTCACTAAGCGACGTTTGGCAGCTCACTCAGATGTAAAAAATGAGTTAGCATGTCACACTGAGCGCAGTCGAAGTGGTCACTAAGTGACATTTGGGTAACTTACTCTCGCGTAAAGTAGCATTGTCACACTGAGCGCAGTCGAAGTGGTCGCTAAGCGACATTTGACAATTCACTCCGACGGAAAAACGATGTTTGACACTGTTTACTCTTTCGTAAAGTAGCATTGTCACACTGAGCGCAGTCGAAGTGGTCACTAAGTGACATTTGGCAATTCACTCAGGCGTATGTCACACTGAGCGTAGTCGAAGTGTCTCTTTTAAAATCATAGTTATGAAACAATTAGGCTTAAGTATAATAATCTTTCTTTTCCATTGCGGATTACATGCTCAAGAGGTGAGTTTTACCAAAAGCGAAACCGATTCTTTATTGACGTATACACTTGTGAATCATACCTACGCTCCTATTACCTTATCGGTAAAAAAACTATCTGAACTCGATGCTGGTATCGACACAGGAGACTTTATTTGTAGTCCTAAAGATTCGCTAGTCGAAATCTTTAAATTCCCAAAAGCGATAGCCACAGATTCTAGTTTTAAGGTAAGCACGCATCTTAAGCTGTCTATGGCCTACGGAAAGAAACTCCATAAAGACTCTATAAAACATGTAGACTATGAGCTTCCTTTTCTAGAAGGCAAGCGCTATAAGGTGATTCAGGCTTATGGTGGGCGATTATCACACCGAAGTGACCAATCGTACTACGCTATTGATTTTAAAATGCCTATTGGCGACACCGTTGTTGCGGCACGTCGCGGACGCGTTATTAGAACCGTAGACCATTTTACAGAGCATGGTGGAGCATCGTATAGAGATAAGGCCAATCAGATTCTTATTTATCATGACGATGGAACCATAGCCTTTTATGTGCATCTAAACACTAACGGTGTTTTGGTGAATTTAGGTGATATTGTAGAAGCTGGACAGCCTATTGGTATTTCGGGACATACAGGGTATTCGACAACGCCACATTTGCATTTCGTCATTAGGAATTTTAGAAGCGCGATTCCTATCCAGTTTAAAGAGAAAAAAGACCTTGGTAAAAAATCTGGGGTTTGGGCGAGGAAGCCGAAAGACTAAGTCATCTTCTACACCAAAAATTATCGATTCTTATCTAAAACCTTACTAAAAGTAAGGATTTCCGTAATGTGATTTATATCTAAGTCTATACTTTAGCACTACAAGCTCAAACAGGCGTTTTTACTTAAAATACAGGTATATCTACCTATACATTGTATTTGGTAATGTATTAGCTTTATGGGTTGTGAAAAAGGAAATAAAGTTCTCACTTTTAGGTGCTATGTTACCGAAAAGAAGAATTAAGTTCCTTATATGAGGAGTTGGATGTAATTTGAGAAAACGTCCGAATATATCAAATACGGTTTTCCGTAACTAAAGACGAAAGTAAATTAATAATATAGTCAATATAAAAGAATAATATAAAAATATGGCAAGATGTACAGCACCTTCAAGAGGACATAGAACAGCAAGTGGCGCAGCGAATTGTCCAGCGTGCAGAAATAGATATGGTGGATATAGTTCTAGATATTCATATCCATCCTATGATAACTCATATACTTCGAGCAGAAGAACATCTTCATCTGGAAATTATAATAGTTCAAAAGGTCGAACTCGAAAAGCTTCTTGGTCAAAATCTGGTTCAACAATTTATTATACGTCAACAGAGATAAATACACTTACACCTGTTAGAAAAGTTGTTGAAAAAAGAGCTGAAAAACCTGATATTAGAGATATTTTTCTTTGTCACGCTTGGGATGACAGAAAAGAATCTGCGTTAGAATTATACGACTTACTTGAATCAAATGGTGTAAATGTATGGTTCAGTGAAAAAGATATACCATTAGGAACTTCATTTCTTCGAGAAATCGATAAAGGTTTAGCAAAATCTAAAATTGGAATTGTTTTAGTAACACCTAGCTTCTTGAAAAGAGTACAGAACGAAGGTGTTGCCGAAAAAGAATTATCTGCTTTACTTGCTACAGACCAACTTGTACCTATTGTGCACAATACAACTTATGATGAATTGAGAGATGTGAGTCCATTGTTAGGGTCAAGAAATGGATTAGATACACAAGAAGATACAATGGAAAATATTGCAAAGAAATTGGCTGAATTAATTACGGTGAATGAAAAAATCTACAGCTAACAATGTGTATAATTCAATGCTAGTTATAGCCTACTTACGAAAGCCCTCACGGACTTTCTATCTGTGATTTATTTGCCTACTTAGTGCTTAAACACGTAATGAAATCATACACTGGACCGTTGTGCTTAATGTAAAACCGCTCATATGAATAAAGAAAACATTGAAAAGTTATTGAGTTCTGTTCAACCAATAATAACAATGGTTGCCGAATCGAATATTCAGGTAAAAACGCTAACAAAACACTATATAAAAACTATATGCGAATTAACCAATAAGACAGAAAAAGAAGTGTTGAAGGAACTTACTGAAATACATAATGAAATAAAGAAAAATGAACTTGATAAATTAGAGAAGAACAATGGTATGGACTAAAGTATTCAATCAAGTTTCTTCAATTAGAGTTAAAAGCGTTACTGACTCATTATTCAAATTTGGAATGATTGGTTTGCTTATTGGTGTAATTAGCGCTATTTTTTCTGATAAAGATTGGATTGTAATAATAGTATTTTCCTTTTCAGCATTATTCATTTTAATTGGTCTGTTTTTTTATTGCTTCTTTGCTATAAAAAAACCAGATTATTTAAGAAGTGAAGAATACCAAACTCAAAAACAAGCTTTGGAATTATTAGGAGATAATGAAAGAGCAAACAATCCTAATCTATCAAATATTCATCTGATTACAAATCCAAATGCGCCTAAATTAAATAATGACAATAATAATCCACTTACAGAATGAATTGGGATAAATTTTACATACTAATATTTGATAATAATGGAATTCCAAAAACATTTAACCAAAAGGTATTTCATAATAATTTAACTCAAACCAAAGGTGTTAAAGCTTGGTGGCATTATTTGGAAAGCACATATATAATCAAAGTTGGAAATTCTGTAAATGCTTCTCATATTGTGGAATTAATGAAAGAATTAGCACCAAATAAAAAATATTTTACATCAGAAATTAATTTTCAAGACTATAATGGATGGCTACCGAATGAAGCCTGGGACTGGATAAAGGAAAACACTAAGCACAACAACGTATAAAATTAATTGATAGTGCAAAGCCTACTTACGAAAATCCTCGTGGATTTTCTATTTGGTTTGTATTTGCTAATTAGGTGTTTGAAACACGCAACAAACCATATACAAACACGTTCGCAGTCATTTTCTAAGAAAGATTTAGATTACTTTGGAAGTCGATATTTTTTCTGATATCTATCAATCTGGTTATTTAATATTTTCCAACTATTTGAAACTTGTCCTTTAATTGCTGGTTCGTTCATAATTTCAGCTGCTCTATATGCATAAGTCAAATAGTTTCCTCTTTTACGATTTCTTCCTAAATGAGAAAAAGACTTATACAAACCTTGTCTATAGATTTTAGCATTAGTAGCAGGTTTTCTTCTTTTTTTCTTCTTTGCTTCCAATGCTCTCCATGCCCTAATTCTAACGCCTCGTTTTGCCTTTCTATAATATTTAGACAAACTAGATGATTTTAAAAGTATTCTGTTTCCATCAAATTCAAATCCTAAATATTCAAGTGGAATATTTGGTTTAAAACCTCCATTTTTCAATATCTGTTTTACTGAGAACTCGTTGTTCTTTTTATCTTTTTCGAAAACATATTTTTTGGTCTTATCTAGATGTATTAAAAGGTTACACTTATTAGATATCTCACTCATTACTAGATTTTGTAGATACTGAGCATCCTTTTTATCGCAGACAATAACCAAGTCGTCAGAATATCTTCTATACAAAGCATTATTGCAAGATTCAATTGCTGATAAAACAATATTATCAAATTCAAATAAATAAAAGTTGGCCAATAATGCACTCAATGGTGTCCCTTGTGGAATTCCTTGTGGCTTACCAGATTTATTTTTAAACGGATTTTTTTTTATTAAACCTGTTTCAACGAAATTCTTTTTAAAGTCTTCAATATCTGCACAAAAAGAACTACTATTTCTTCTTCTTAACTCTTTAATATGCTTGATATCATATTTATCTAAAATATCACTCATTTCAATATAGGAGAAGTTAATCAAGGATTTATACACATTGTAATGGTCTTTTGGTAATGTTATTACATTATCTCCCAAAACTTTCCGCCACATTTTTTTTAAAATAGAATGATCCAAGCTGTCAAAAAACTTAGAAATATCTAAAACCATAACAGCACAATCTCCTTTTAATTTTATAAAATCAAATACTTCTTTGGCAAAATGTGCATTTCCTTTATTCGAATCATTTCCTGTTGGAATACGTCTATAAGCTGTAACACAATCAGATAAGTTTGGTCTTACGGAAAGCATCTTCTCGTATTTTGGACTAAGAATCTGATTAGAATAATAAGAGTAAATTTGAGTATCTATGTGAGTTGCATAATAAATTTGCCTTTTTTTGGCTGTACTCTTTGTTTTACCTTTTTCAACTATTTTATGTGAACGCCTTCCTGTTTTAGAATCAACTACTTTATAACGTCGTTCTTTTATTGTAGAATGTATTAAAGGCAAAAACGCATGTTTAGAAACTTCATTTGTACTTGTAGCATAAGATTTAACGAATTTATAATCGTCAAAACTCAATCGAGGAGTAATATGCTCATAGCCTTTTGGTCGATACCAATGTTTTTTCTTTTTAACATGCATAAAATTAAAATAAAAAACTTCGTGTAATAAATGACGAACGTGACTATCCTATGAATTATTTTAAACATACATCCTTTCGGATCGGGCAACAGTCTCTGAGCTTTGTAGGCTCTTTGCATCACTCTGCGACAAATAAATATTGTATCTTTATACATCCAAATGATGATGAACACCAAATTGAATAGTAACAACAATACAAGTTTACTACTTCTAATAGTACCAGTGCTGATAGATTTCTTTCAACTTCTGGCTCTATTTGAAATTACACTCCCAAAAACGCCTTATACTGCGATTGGTAATTCTACCCTGTAGTCGTTTAAAACGGACAATGCCAAAATTACACGAAGCTATTAAATATGTTCAATAAGCTTGCCAATAATTTATCAGTGACATAATGACATAACTTTTTGATTTTAAGCAGTTAAACTAGTCAAACGAACTGCCAACAACACGTATAATCATTCGCTCCTTCTGTGCATACTCCAAAACCCTCTAGGCTCTCACCTAGTCGAAACCGAAACCTCAATCCCATCATATCTAGACAGGTTACTCTTTTTGGCATTATAAAAGTTAATAACGATCGTATCATTTTGATACCAATGGCAAGACTTTATTTTTTTGTAAGGGATATCGGAGTCTTTTTTTATGAGTCCTTTTAAAAATTTAGCTTTAAACAAGCTATCGGTTTCTTTATCCAGAAAAGTAATACTTCTAGGCTTACCTAGCGTATTGGCTATAACCTCATAAAAATTATCATCGATATCTTTTAGTTTCGCTCTAAAAGAGGTTACTCTTCCATTCGTTTCATTGAGATAGAGTTGATCTAACTTAAAACCCCATAACTGATAAGTGATGGCATCATCTAGCATATAATCGTATTTAATAGTTTCAGAAGATACTATGTGCTTATTTGTTTTTACAAAATGGCTTTGATCAAACACTGTATCTAAAAAATTGATATCTATATGTAAACTGTCCATTTCGTTCATAAACAATTAGTTTTTTAATATTTCTAACCCAAACTCAACATCACCAATTACTTCTATGGTATCATTATAAACACTATACTTTTGAAATAGTGCACTAGAAATAGTACAATTTTTTTCCTGTTTATATTTGAGGTTTAAGCCTTCAAGTCTAATCGTATCAAAGACATAAGGTATAAATTTAGATGTTTCATACTCTTGGCTTATACATTTTAAAACTTGATGAAATAAGTCTTTATATTTCCCTATTGGTGACACAGTAATAGTATCAACTCCAACTATGGTTTTCTCACCTAAGATAGGATGCACTACTTTTTTATGTGTATTTAGTTCTAGAATTTCAATAGTAAAATAGTCATTGATTAGGCTTTTATAAAAGTGCAATTCAGTTTTAAAATTGCCATCCTCCCTTAGTTTTATGACACCCGAAAAATTTGGAACTAAACCAGCTGTAGTAGGATAAATCTCTTGTATATCTAGATGAGATTTCAATTTTGCGATGAAACCATTTTCCCAATGATCTTTATAGTACGTCTTATTAACAATACTATTATTAATTTTTTCGGAAAGTGCTTTTTTATCACTTTCTATGTTTCCAATGGAATAGTAATAATTTAAGTCATAATGAACTTGCGGATAGGCATCCAAAAGTTCATTATTTGTAATGGTTGTATACTTAATTTTCATGTGTTAAGGGCAATATACAGCTGGTGTTGTAGGTACCCCTTCGCAGCTATATGATACGACTGAAACTCCATTTTCTATACCAGCAATCAAATTTAAGTTAACTGTAAGAAATTCCAAAATTAATGTTCTAATTGCGGCAGGCGTTGGGTTAAATATGCCTTGTGTATTATTTAAATAGGTTAAAACTTCATTCATAGTAAGTGCCCAAGCCGTATTAAATTTCACTGATGCCTGAGATAAAGGTAGATTATAATTTGGTATGGTGACACACAATGGCGTGAAAAAAGTAACCGAGAGCATATCTCCTGTACTACTTTTAGCAAATATACCTAGTCCCGAAATATTCGCAACCGAAGCATTTCCAATAGTAATAAAATTATATGTTCCACAAAGCTGATTCTTACTTTGTTCATCTTCAACCCAATCATTTACATCAATACACTCACCATTAGTTCCTGTAACACCAATGCTACCATCATTTGCATCACAAGGCTCGTTGGTATTCGGATTGGTAATCACATCACCTTTACCGCCACCTCCAGAATCGCCATCATCTATGGTTTCGTCTTCCCCGCCAGTATCATCACAAATAGAACTACACGATTGGTAGGTAGATGGTCCTCCTATGGTTCCGTAGGAATTACAATTAGTCCAATCACTAATATTACTTTCGTCGTGAAAATCCCACTCACAAGTAACATAAATGGTTTCACAAACTCTCTCACAACCACTATTGACTAAGTTGTCATCTAAAAAACCTTGATCTAAGGTCGTTATTGTAACTTGTTCTGAGCTTTGAAGGAGTCCGTTAGTACTCAATTCTAAAAACGCTTCTGCATTAACATGATATTGCACTAAATATTCGTCATAATCATCTGCATCAAGATTATAATGCAATACCAGATTTTCAACATAAGCCTGTGGCTGTTCTCTTAAAATTTTAAAGGTATAAGTATGTGTACTATCATATTGGGTATATAAGACATCTTCGGTAATAATGCTTAGCATTTCATCGTCGCCATCTCTAGCTAATGCGCTCTTGTTGTTGAACTTTTCGTGTAGTTTATTAAGTCGTTCTACAATTCTATTGTAGTGTGGTATGCTTTCGAAATTAACCTTTTCAGAAACTACTGGAAGCGTTATTTGTTGTAATTGTGTTTCATCGTGCTGTATTTCTTTTTCGCTACATCCTATACTAGTAAGTAACAAAAGAGCAATACAAATTTTAGAGCAAAGTGTTTTCATAAAGTATTTTTTTTTAGGTAGTCAGAAGTAAAGACCTTGATTATCAATGATTATGGCCAAATATATAAATTATTTTGACAACACGACAAATTTGTCGTGTTTATATTATCAATTAACCTCTATTTTTCATTTATCATTCACTCCGCTTGTAATGAAAAAGTTAGAATTAGAGGACATTATCACCAGAATTGGAAAACGTATTAAGGCGTTACGCGCTGAACAAAACATCACTCAAGAAGAGCTTGCAGTAAAGTCTGATATTGATGTACGCTCTATCCAACGCCTCGAAAATGGACATACATCTGCTACGCTAAAAACCTTATTAAAGGTTAGTCATGGTCTTGACACATCTCTAGTGTTCTTACTTGATGTCTTAAATGAAAAGAAGGATTGAATCCTCCCAAAAACACAAATCACGCCTCTAAAATAATACTCGTTTTAGACGCACCATACGCTGAGATTTTTTCAAGAAAGGAAATAAGGTGCCTATTGTTTCTAAAATAGCCCAAAACGCATAAGCAATCATCACCAGTAATTCTATGACAACTTTGCACTTCTTCCATGGCTTGTATTTGTTTTTGAGCATCTAATGATCCTCTTTGTTCTCGATGTACAACTAATGTTATATAGGCTTTGGTCTCTATGCCTAATTTTTCATGATTAACTTTTAAAGCATAGCCTTCTATGATACCATCTTCTTCCATTTGTCTCACGCGTTTGCCTATAGCAGGCGCAGACAAACCAACGTCTTTTCCAATATTAGCAAAGCTCTCTCTAGCATTAATTGTTAGCATTTCAAGTATCTTTTTATCCAGTGCATCCATTTGTAATCAAAATTTTATTAGTATTTATTCGATATAATCGAAATCAAATATACAATTATTAATTCGATTATAAACTAAAAACAAAATACTGCTTTCTATATTTGTTACACTGATTTTAAGAAGCATAGTTACCAACCTTACATAGTCTAACAGAAAACGATAAAACATGAGTCCATTTTTAATTGATTGTATTGGTTACGCAGGTTTAGTGATCAACTTATATTCAATGTCTACCAAAGGCGAATATAAACTCAGGCTAATCTCACTAATCGCTAATATCATTTACATTTTATATGGCGCACTAATTGCTGCAACGCCCATAATTGTAGGATGTACCATTGCAGTATTGCTTCATGGATATCACTTAAGAAGACTACGACTAAATAAGAATAGCAATGATTAATATAAAAATAGCTACAGAAGCAGATACAGCCATTTTAGCACTTTTAGGTCGACTAACTTGGGCTGAATCTCATGGTCATTATATCGAAGATAAAAATGATGTTTCCACATACCTCAATGAGAATTTTTCAGTGTCTAAGACCAAACAGCATATAAACAACCCCAACCAACACTTTTATATTATCTATGTAGATGATTTGCCTGTTGGCTATGCCAAATTAGTACTAAAAGCGTCAAACAAATACATGACATCAGAAAACAGTTGTCAATTGGAACGCATTTTCATCCTAAATGATTTTATCCCATTAAAAATTGGACAACAACTTCTCACTTTTGCTGAAAATCAAGCCAAAACACTACAACTAGAAACGATGTGGCTCACAGTGTACATAAAAAACAAGAGAGCCATTAGATTCTATGAAAAAAATGAATTTAAAAATGTTGGAGATTTAAATTTTTTCGTCAATGGAAAAGCATATGAAAATATAGTGTTCTCAAAAAAAGTATAGGACTATAAAAACTACGGCCAACGCCATATATCGCTCATTGCTAGTACTCGCATAATTACCAAAATCCTCGCAGACTTCCTCAAGCTCATTTTCTTTTGCTACCTTAGGCACTAACCATACAACAAATAAATTGTGGTGCGCATAAACAAATAGTCGAACAATTATGAAAAAAAAAGAAGTGTATTGGTTCATTGGAACAATCGGATTAATTCTAGTTTTGAATCTAGTCGTTTATGGTAATAACGGATTTAAATCTGAAGCTGTAATCGATATCAATATTCACGACACCTATTATGTCATTTCCAATTTACATTTTACAGTACTAACTGCTGTCTTTATATGCTTCCTCGTTTACAGTATTCGATCTTTAAGAGAACATTTCAAAAGTTTAACGGCTAACCTCATTTTAATACTCTCTACGATACTTTTAATTGTCGTTTTAAACGGAATTGACTCCATGCTAGATTCCTTTATTCAACAAGCTTCTGGATGGACCATATATCCTCCGCTAAGCGCCACAAACCTTGAACAGAGCCCAGGAAACACGGCAGGAAAGCATGATTCATTATTGACTATTATTTTTATAAGTAAAATTGTATTGTTGGTTTTTCTTCCCTATTTCGGATTTAAAACCGGACAACATTTTAAAACCGAGGCGTAAAAGCCATAACCTTAACAACCGACCAAACCATTTCAGAAAACCCATGGGATTATTTGACTTTTCAAAACCTAAACCAAAAGAGCAACTCGACTATATTGATGGTATTGGTGAATTAAAATATAGTCAGAACTATGGCGAATATGCATATCGCGGAAATGTCTATTCTAAAAGTTTAGGCTATCCCATTAAAATTGATCTACCAACAACCAATGGAAATGTTACTGATTACCAGAAATCCTATTTTAAGCGACTCGAAGAAAATTTTAATAGGATATTAGAAGAGGCTTCAAACACACCGAACTCTAAAATAGATATAGCCAATTGTATAATTATTGGCCTATTAATTCCCGATAAAGACAACAATAGCCATGATATAGATACCGAAATCGTAGCTTCAAAGAAAAGAAACTATTTCCGTTTTTATGGAAGGCCTATTTATTCGATAATCATGAAAGAGCTAACTATTGTTGAAATAGTCCATATATAGACTGATTTATAACAAAAGTTGTACGTCCCAAAGTTCATTTTCTTTTGCTACCTTAGTACAAGCCCAATAAAAATGAAAATATTAACTAAAGGTGAGTATTACGGAAATCAAAATTCGGAGGTATCTTTTAACGGTATCTTATTATCTCAATATAACTATACAATAGATAAAACAGATTGGCATTACCATGAAAACCCATACTTCATGTTCGTTTTGCATGGCAATATGATTGACTGTAATGCGAAAGTAAAAACACGATGCCCTTCGGGAAGTTTAATGTTTAATAATTGGCAAGAGGTACATTATGGTATTAAACACTCACATGCGGCTAGCGGTTTTCATTTAGAATTTCAAAAAGATTGGTTCAAAACAAATGGCATAGACTTAAATCTGTTTGAAGGTAGTTTGCTAGTTCAAAATCCGCATATACATTTTCTTTTTGCAAAGCTATACTATGAATTTATGCGTTCTGATGAATTCAGCAATGTATCGGTTGAACTGTTAGTATTACAAATTTGCGATGCCTTAAGTGATTCTAAAGAAAGTGACGGTAAAACGGTTCCGAACTGGATTTTTGAATTAAAAGAACTATTGCATTATGACACATCTCAATTAAGCCTTCAATACCTCTCAGAGCAATTAAACGTTCATCCTGTACATATTTCTCGATCTGCATCAAAATACCTTAATACTAGTCTTGGAGAATACATAAGACAAGAGAAAATAAAAAAAGCCATTCCACTTATATTTGATTCGAATAACTCATTGACTCAAATTGCTTACCAAGCAGGTTTTTCAGATCAAAGTCATTTTAATCGTGTGTTTAAATCCTATTTCAACATGAATCCAAGTGCTTATAGAAAGCATTTCAATAAAAACAAGTCATGTTAATCTGATACAAGTTTTAGTGTTTTTAATCAACTACTTTTGGCTTTAATAAACATTAAATTATGACTAAACACCTATTAGCTGTTCCATTTCTATTAGCATTTACTTTTCTAAGTTGTGCACAAAATGATTTAAAAAATTATGAAGGAAATTGGGAAGGCACGCTAGAAAACATCCATACGTTCAATTTCGATATAACCATAGAACATCTAGATTCTAATACCTACAATCTTACCATTACCAATGGTGTAGGAACTATCAATAAAAAATTGATATCAACGCATAATGATCGTATTCAACTTAGTCTCGATGAGCATACACATTTTAACCTTTCTTATAACAACGATACCACAGAAATAGCTGGATTCATAACCTCTGGAATTTTAATGTATCATGTCAATTTAAGAAAAACTCAAAATAATGAATTTACAGGTACTTGGAATCCGTTTATGGTTGATAGCCTGCAATCCCAATCTGTTTTTATAAGTTTTGAAAATTATGACGACGGTAGTTTTGCTACGTATCCCGTTTTTGGAGATCAGCGATTTACGGGAACTTGGGCCAGCCAGTTTGTTAGGAACAATAACATTATATCTTTTCGTGATTATAAAACAGGATTGAAATTTAAGGCCACATTGCTTACCGATAAAATCCAATTAGAAATTATGCTATCTGAAAAAACGATGGCCATTACTAATTTGATACGCTCTGATGTGGATTTAAACAAGATTAGTTCTAATGGCCCCCTAAATCAAAGCACTAAAAAACCAATACAAACCAATGATGGTTGGGTCACAGCTAGCATTCAAGAGTTAGATATCAAAGCATCACCTTTAATTAGAATGATTGACAGTATCAATAAAAAGTCTTTGGTCAATACACATAGTGTTCTTATTGCAAGGCAGGACAAATTAGTGTTTGAAGCCTACTTTGATGGCTACAATTCTGCTATTCCTCACGATCAGCGTTCGGCCTCAAAGAGCATTGCTTCGTCTATGATAGGCATTGCTGTTAACGACCATATTATAAAAAATACCGAGCAACTTATAAATGAGCTCTTACCTCAAGACTATCAGAACACTAAAGATCCCTTAAGATCTAAAATTAGAATTAAAGACCTATTAACGATGAGCTCTGGAATAGATGCCATCGATTTTGGTATAGATAGAAATTCGACCGCTTCTGAAGGCAGCTATCAAAATTCAAATGATTGGTTAAAAACAGTAATGGATGCTTCCATGATCAATACACCAGGAACTCACGCCTTTTATGGTTCTGCAAACCCGTTTTTACTTGGCGTATGCTTGAATGAACAATTAGATTATCCTCTGGAATCATATATGGATCAAAAACTTTTGGCTCCTTTAGGTATTTCAAATTATATCATCCAAACCGAAAACACCTCAACAACACCTTATTTTGGAGGTGGGATGTACTTAACACCTCGAGATATGTTGAAATTTGGACAACTCTATCTTAATAAAGGGCACTGGAATGGACAAAAGATTATTTCAGAAGATTGGGTCAATAACTCTTTTCAAAAATATCTACGTTTAGAGAATACAAGTGATAACAACGAATATGGCTACTTGTGGTGGCATAAAACCTATGTCGTAGCTAATCAAGAGATTGAATCTATTGAAGCTAGAGGAGCTGGAGGACAGTATATATTTGTGATTCCCGAGCTAGATTCGGTAGTTGTCATAACCTCGGGAAATTTTGGAAATGGGAAATTTCAGCAACCTGAAAAAATACTAGAGCAATACATTCTTCCAGCTATCCTGGAATAAACGATAAACTTATTCAATTACTTACTGCATATATCGTTGTAAATCCTTTCAGATTTCCCTCAATTTCATTTCCTTTTACTAACTTAGTTCTAGCCTAAAAGCATACTCAAACACTTTATCTACTAGCAAAAAACTATGTTCCAAGATTCTATAACACTTAAAAATCGACATCTAAAATTCATAAAAACAGTTTCTGAAAACGAAATAGTTTACGGATTGAAAAGTAAAAACGGATTCGCTACATCGAGTTCGACTCAATATGAGGATGACAATGGAAATCCGATTGAACTCATATGTTTTTGGGCAGAAAAAGTTCGTGCTAAATCTTGCGCAAAAGACGAATGGAAAAATTATAAAGTAACTGAAATCGCATTATCTGAATTTATGGAAAATTGGTGCGTTGGAATGGCAAATGACGGACTGCTAATAGGAACAGAATTTGACCAAAATCTGTTCGGATTTGAAGCTGAACCATTGGATGTAATTCTTGAATTAATAACTGAATTAAGATCAATAGGAAAAGATTTGAATTTTAGAAAGTTTAATGGAATCAACGACTTAGAAAACCAAATAAAAGAAGTAACTGAATAAAACACCAGCAGTTAATGATGCATGTACACATTCGATTACCATAAAAACACGCAACTCATTTTCTTTTACTAACTTAGTTCTAATTACAAACGACGTTTTAAGAACGATGACACCGTTATACACATACTTAGATTGGATCAACACTTCAGCGCAGGTCATTATGGCGGCTACAGCTGTGATTACAGCAGTTATTGCCTATCGCACATTTCTTAAAACACCAGACCAAGAGGAAGTCAGTGTTGGTACCACATCTGATGATACCGAAAACGCAAAAATCACAGAACTTACGGTGTTCATGACGTCAAAACAAGAAACGACGCTTAAAATTGAAGCTAACGGACTTGTTTGCAGCTTAAAAGATACAAGACCCAATAAAGGCGGTATACAATGGGTCATTAGCAAAGCTCAAGCTGCACGTATCTTAGAGTCTAAAAATTATTCTGTAAACCCAGGTTATAAAGCCAGTACAGGAACTTTTAATATAGGTATACGACGAAATTGGCTGTATTCTAAAAAGCTCTTTTCAGAACCAGACATCCTACTTCGGTTTCTAACAGAATTACTTCAAAATACGGTTAACCCTTAAGAATCACTCCCACGTCATCTTCTCTCATTATAAAAAAATAATTTTCAAAAAATTTGCGCAAGTAAAAACTTGCATTTATATTTGCAAGTAAACACTTGCACATTTAAAACGATTATGAAAAGAGATATATTTAATGCTATTGCAGATCCGACTAGACGTGGTATACTCATGTCTTTAACCAACCAATCACAAAACGTCAATGCCTTGGCAGATAAGTTTGATATGACCAGACAGGCCGTATCGCTACATATCAAGTATTTACAGGAATGTGGCGTGATTACGATAAAAAAAGAAGGTCGCGAACGCTATTGTAATCTCCAAGCCGAAAAACTCACAGAAATTACCGATTGGCTACAACATTTTAGAAGTATGTGGGTTGGAAAACTCAATCAGCTTGGTCAGTTATTGGATGAATTAGAATCTAAACCTAAAAACGAATTATAAATCATAACGAACATGGAACATTCACCACTCATTTTAGAACAAGAATTTAAAGCGCCTTTAGAACGCGTTTGGCGTGCCATATCTGAAGTAGAACTAATGAAAAAATGGTATTTCGATATCCCAGAATTTAAAGCCGAAGTGGGTTGTAAATTCCAATTTGAAGGTGGTGAAGAAAACAAACGTTATATGCACCTGTGTGAAGTTTTAGAGGTAGTTCCCTTAAAAAAACTCAAATACTCATGGCGTTATGAAGGGTATCCAGGCATATCTTTTGTAACCTTCGAATTGTCTGAACATGGCGAAAACACCAAAGTAAAACTCACTCATGAAGGGATAGAGTCCTTTACAAACCCAGACTTTAAGCAAGAGAAATTTGAAGGTGGATGGAAATACCTTATTCACGAATCTTTAAAGGCCTATTTAGAAGAGGGCAAGGCGCTAAGGTATTGGTAGGTTTAGTAACAATGTCAATCGCATTTCTGTGATGAGCACCATGTCCTTTGTAAGAAAAACAGATCCATTTTGAATGGTCTTTAAGAAGTTCCCGTATTTGGAAAAAAAGTCATAAAATAAATAAGGATTGACTCTTCAATTGTAGGAATTCCTATTATATATTTCATATATTTAGTGTATAAATTCTTCAAAAAAGAGGATTAAAACGATTTGTATTATGGATGACATTAACTGGTTTTCAATGGCATTGGCTAGCATTACGCCATTATGTATTGGTTTTCTTTATTATCATAAAAATCTGTTTGGCAAAGTTTGGACGAGTACCATAGACATTTCAGATAAAACAGTAAAAAAACCCAATAGGATTGTAACCGTTATCGTAGCTATTGTGCTCTCTTTTATACTATCATTTTTCTTGCTGAATTTCAATAATTCTGGTTTCAATCAGGAAGGTGATTTTGACACCTTTGCTCATGGCGCTTGGCATGGAACGTTCATTGCCATTACAACTGTAACTCCTGTGATTGTCGTCAATGGATTATTCGGACAAAGACACTGGAAACATATGGGCATCAACATACTATACTGGATTATTACACTTGCTTTAATGGGCGGAATCTTAGACGCTATGAATCATTGGAACAATGTTCCATTGCCTGAAGGCTTTTAATTTAACACAATACTTGCTAAGACCTTTCCCGAACGAGGCATCGGAAAAGTGCTTATGCTCTAAGGCAATTCGTTTGAGCGTATATTAAATAATTTTGGGCTCTATCCTTACTTCCTTTAGACCTGCCCTACACTTACTTGTTAGATGGTATAATATATAGCACCTCTTCACTATAAAACAAAACATCCCGAGGCGATTGCTCAGGATGTTGTATTCTATTGATGTTGAGTTATTACTTTTTTACATGTTTCTTCAAAAACTTAGATATATAATTAGCAATATCTTCCCCTTTCTCTTCAAGAGCAAAATGTCCTGTATCCAATAGGTGAAATTCTACATTCTTTAAATCTCTTTTATACGGATAAGCGCCATCGGCGGGAAAAATAATATCATTCTTTCCCCAAACAATTAAGGTTGGTGGTTGATACTTTCTAAATAATTTTTGCCACTTTGGATATAAACTTACGTTGGTCCGATAATCATAAAACATCGCCAACTGAATCTCGTTATTCTCTGGTCTACTTAAGTGCTGTAAATCGATATGCCAATTGTCTGGACTTATTTTAGATATGTCCTTTACACCATGTGTATACTGCCATTTCAATCCTTCCAAAGCATGAAACCCCTCTAATGGTTTTCCATTAGCTACTGTATAATCATTCCAATAAGTTCGTAAAGGATTCCAAAACGCTTTTAAACCTTCCTCATAAGCATTTCCATTTTGTACAATAAAAGATTGAACACGTTCAGGATGCTTTTCAAAAATACGATACCCAATGGGCGCTCCATAATCCATTAAGTACAAACTGTAACGTTCAATGTTGAGCTTCACTAATAGTTTTTCAATAACGATTGACATATTTTCAAAAGTATAGTCGAAGTCTTTCATAGCAGGTTGTTCGCTTCTTCCATATCCAGGATAATCAGGTGCAATTAAGTGATACTCTGATGATAAATCCTTTATTAAATTTCTGAACATGTGTGATGATGTAGGATAACCATGTAATAAAATTAAAGTAGGCGCATTTTTTGGTCCAGCCTCACGATAAAAAATGTCTAGACCATCAACATCAATCGTATTATACGTGGTAGGATAATTCTCTTTTGTATCCATTCCTTTTTTTGATTGTCCATTGAGCATAAATGTGCTTAGGATAAAAATCATAACAAAAGTTTTCATTGTTTTCATTGTTTTCATTGTTTTCATTGTTTTCATTGTTTTCATTGTTTAAATAATAATTATAAAAGAATTAATTACCGAACATTCGGTAAAATATTATGATAAATTTTTTTATTCATATCGTTTTCTAATCGCTTTAAGAACATCAGCAAAGGGCTGGGTTGAACCAATCGATTTTGAAAGCACAAGACTGCCCTGTATTTCAATAAACGTTTGATTTGCTTTTTGAGTCGCTTCTTTTCTGCTCATCCCTCTATCCATACCAAAACTTATAAAGCTATTAATCCAAAGATCTATGCCTTGTTTTATTTGATCTCCAAATAAAGAAATTCCTGAATCGAGAGAAAGTGACCTATACATGCACGTTTCTAAACCGCCTTTATACATATCATTAATACCAGAAATAACTTTTCCAAGTCGTTCAGTATGTGGTCTGCTTTCATCGGTAAGTACTTTATAAATATGTGTATTCACTATCCCTTCTAGGTGTGCCAATACAGCCGACGCCATATCTTTCTTCCCTCCTGAAAACCTATGATAAAGACTCGCTTTTTTTAATCCCGTAGCCTCGGAAAGCTCTTTAAGACTAGCTCCATCATAGCCCTTGGCTCTCATAACGGCCATTAAACCGTTTAACATTTGTTCATCTTGTACTTTCTGTGGTCTCATGGTACAAATGTAAAACAATTTAGTATTTTACCAAACGTTCGGTTATTATTTAACATAGTGTTAACAGGTTTTAATGTGTTTTTGGTTTCGTAAACAGGTAAATCCACTCATAAAACAATCTTCAGATTTATAGAACTTTGTGTGATAACCTTTAATACACAAATCATGACCAAAGAAGAACTTACCGTAAGCACCATTGATGAATTTATCGAAATGATCCAAAAATGGTATGCCGATAATACTAAGGATTTTGCTACATTATACGATACAGCCGTAGCTAATATAACACCTATCCCAGAAGGTACAGACCCAAGTGTTATACAGCACTGGAAAGATGCCAGCATTGATGACCTTTGCAATTTCTTTAAAGCTTGGTATATATGGAATCCTGATATGTCTACAGGTTTACAATACATCCAAAAATTTAGTTGGTTATATTATGAAAACGAAGCTGGCCTTGCCTTTGTACAGTCTGTTGCAGGCTATCAAATGACCTATTCTTTTGTTGATTTAAACGGACAAAAAATGGACAGCCCAGATTCGCTTCCTTTGGTGAAACATTGGATGGAAGAATTAGGATCAAAAATGGATGATTACATCATTCCAGAAGGCGGCTATAAAAACTTTAATGAATTCTTTTTTAGAGAACTCAAACCAGGCATGCGACCTATTAGCAGTCCGCAAGATGATTCGGTTGTTGTCTCTCCTGCCGACGCCATTGTCAATATGATTGATGACAATCTCTCATTAGATACACCATTACAGGTAAAAACACAAAAACTAAACGTAAAGCAACTCTTAGACAACTCGCAATTTGCCAGTGCATTTGAAGGAGGAACAGCTGTCTCTTGCATCTTAATGCCAACCGTATATCATAGGTATCATGCACCTGTTGCAGGTGAAGTTATAGAATCTAATCCGGATGTTTCTGGTTACTATTTTGGAATCGAAGATTTCCCTAAACTCATTAATGGTGGTAATGTAGGTTATGGTTATGATTACAGTGTTTTTGAAGATTTCAGACGTGGTTACCTCATCATTCAAACCGAAAAATATGGCAAAGTGGCCATGATTCCGGTAGGATTAAACACCATTGCTTCTGTAATTTTTAAAGAGAAATTCAGAGCAATAACTGCAGAAAACCCAGTACCAATAACTAAAGGTGAAGAAGTGGGTTATTTTCAATATGGAGGTTCACTAAATATCTTATTATTTGAAAAAGGCTGCTTCCCTGCGGTTAGGATTCCGCAAGGGCAAATCATTGGAACACTAGACGCTAAAGAAGCGCCTAAAGCACAATTCTCGTTCTAATTTTAATGACTAACTAGTGACTGAGAATGGAACCCAATGGCATTGCTATTGGGTTTTTGTCTTGAACTAATTATATGGATTACTATAGCCCCAACAACAAATTAGGATCCCAACAATTCTCACTATAAAATTCCAAATCCAACATAGCGCATACACCAGGATAATCGCCTTTATAATCTTGAAGGTCATTAATGATTTGAAAATGTAAATGCGGCGGATAATCACCATTAACACTAGCGTCTCCTAAAGTAGCAATTTGTTGGCCTTGTTCAATGCTTTGTCCTACCCTCAAATTTTGAATAGATGCTATGCTTAAATGCCCATACAATGTATAAAACACTATATCATCTACATAATGCTTTAAAAGTATTGTAGGGCCATAATCTCCAAAATTGGTGTTATTCTTAAAGCTATGTACTTCACCATCTAAAGGCGCATAAATTGGTGTCTCGGCAGCTATCCAAAGATCAAGCCCTAAATGAATATTGCGTTCGGCTTCAGGGTTTGTGTCATTAAAATAAGTACTGCGTTTATAAATGTTTCGAGTTTCTAGATAGCCACCATAAGCCACTTTGGCATTATGAGTTTTAATATGATTATTTACATAAGTTCCTAGGGTTTCCGAAGTGGATACATCAACCTGTTCTAAAGTCTTGTTATGAATTGACAAGTCTAATTTTACGTAGTCCGATTTCGATAACGATGGGTCTAAAACGTAAAGAGATTGCTGATTTAAATGTGCTAGAATTTGAGAAAACGCTTTGGAAGACATGCGCATGATTTTTTCTCAAAAATACATAAATGAAGACGATTTCCGACAGTTAATTTTTACTGTTCCCACTGTCCCGGAACCATTTGTTATAATTACTGCTTCAAAACAATATCGCTAAATTTTGCATTTAACACAATCTGCTTTCCGCCACGATTCCCACTTGGATAATTCTCTATGGTTTTTTGAGTCGTCATTTCATTATTTAATCGCGAGCGATTACCTTTAAAATAGACGCTATAATCTGATTTTGGTAATTTGATAGTAGCATCACTATTTTCTAAAACAACATTAAGATTCGTAAATGTATCTGTAATATTTGATATAGACAAATCTCCAAAACTTCCATCAATAATAGCATTTCCAGTTAAGTCATTAATATACATATCAGACGAATTACTATTAAGTCTTAAAATCCCAACGGTATTTAAGTGTGCATCTTCAACATAATTTAAGTTAAGTTCACCATTGCTCCAAGTCGACACTTGTACAGGAGAATAAGACACACTGATGGAAGTCTCGCTTCCATCAATGTGATTTGCTACTAATGTAGCGTGTGATATATCTGCTTTTAGGTTGTAAATTACTGAAGACATTTTTAATTCACCATGTCTTACATTCATATTCAACTTAGCACCTTTAGGCATTTTAATTTTAATCGTTCTTTTTACCTTATGGCTTCTTAACTCCAAACGTCTTTCTAAATTTTCGCGACGTTTTTCATGAGCTTCTCTTCGCTTTTCATGAGCCTCTTCACGTTTTTCTCGAGCTTCTTCGCGCACTTCCATACGCTTTTCTAAACGTTCTTCAAGTTGCTCTCTGCGCTTATCCATTTCCTTTTCTCTCTTCGCCATACGCTTTTCTAATTCTTTACCGCGCTTCTCCATTTCCTTGCCATACTTCTCTCCCCAAACTTCCATTTCTTTAGCCCATTTTTCGTCAAATTTCTTTTCAAATTCTTCTCCCCATTTTTCCATCTTTTTAGCGTAATCCTCTCCAAACTTTTTTCCAAATTTCTCTCCCCATTCTTCCATACGCATTTCAAACTTAGAAAAGTCAACTTTAGCCATTTCTCTTCCCCAAGCCTTCATTTTCTCACGATCTTTTGCAGGATAATCTTTGCTCCATTTTTCTAAATACGCTTCACCATCTTTTTTATAAGCCTCAGAATCAAAACTTATATTACTGATGCCTTCTGGTAACTCTGGTAATTCTGGCATCTCTGGCATTTCAAGGATTTCTACACGAGCAATCTCTGGCATCTCTGGTAAATCTGGCATAACTGGCATTTCTGGTAAATCACCTAAGTTTAAATCTCCCAAAACTTCCAGAACCTCAAGTGCTTTTAAAGACTCTAGCCCAATTTCTAAATCGCCAAGCCCTTCCCATGAACCATGAGACCCATCTGATGAAATTTTTACTCGGTCTCCAGAGCCTTCTACTTTAAGATTCCAATCTTTTAATGCTTCTTGTAATTCTTCTTTAGACAGTTTTTCACCTTCAATATAGGCTTCTACTTCTAAGGTGTTTTTATTCCATGTATCAATTTCTATTTGTACATAGCTAGTGTTTAAATCGATTGTTACGTCCTTAGCAACATCAATTTTCTTTGACACTTTTGATAACTTTTGCTGCGCTGAAACACTTATTGTGAAACAGAAAAGCAGGAGTCCTAGTATTTTAAATTTTGTTTTCATCGTTTTGTTTTTTATTCTGAAATACGACGTCCATGTACATCTGTGATTGGTATTTCAGCGTATTTGATTTATCCGTGATTTACCACTTCTTCTGAAGTATTTAAATCATTTAATTGTTCTTTTAATCGATACAATAAATTAAGACGTAACTTTAAATTATCTATTAAAGCACTTACCGTTAATTCGTTTGGACCGTTTTCGGTAAGCTCTACCGACAAACGTTTATATTCCTGATTTAACTCGGCAAGTCTCACTACATAACCATCAAACAGTTCCTTGTTTTCTGGCGTTTGCTTTACTTTAGATAATTCTAAACTAATGTTAGCCAAATAATAATCTTCAACCTTTTTTAAATCTGGTGAAATATCACCTAAAGATTTAAGTTGTTCATCGGATGAATCGTCATTGTTTTGTACGACTTCATTATTTACCGATTTTGGCTGTTCGACAAACTTATAAGCAGCAAAGGCTAATCCAATTAGAACTACAATACTCGCTGCAATTTGCAGCATACTGAAACGTTTTTTGATCGATGTTTCTACTGGTAATGCTTCATCTAATTTTTTAAGAAAACGTGCTTCGTGACCTTCGCTCATTTTTAATTGCGATTGTTTTTGCTCTTCTTCAAATAAGTTTCTAAGATCTTGTGCCATTTTTAATAGGTGTTAAAAGTTCTTTTAATTTCGATTTTCCCCTAGATAGTTGTGTTCTTGAGGCTATTTCTGAGATGTTTAATATTTCAGAAATCTCCTGATGATCATAGCCTTCCACCAAATACAACATCACAACATAGCGATATTTATCTGGTAACTTTTGGATGGCTCCTTTGATCTCATCTAAAGTCATTGTATCATCTACTAACCATTCGTTTTCATAACTCGAGTCTACTACTTTTAGGTGCACCTCATCCAATTCTTGCAAATGTTGCTTCTTGGATTTCAAACAGTCAATACTCTTGTTAACAACGATACGTTTTAACCAAGCTCCAAAAGTCACTTCAGCTTTATACTGATTCAATTTTGCAAATGCTTTAATAAAGGCTTCTTGTACGATATCTTCAGCTTCCATAGAATCCTTTACAAATCGCATGGCAACAGTATACATGCCATCACAATACTGATTGTATAGTTTTAATTGCGCAGCTCTATTGTTCTGCTTGCATTGCTCAATGATGTCAACTTGAAATGTATTCAAATCTCTTTTGGTTTGGTTGAGTTCACTTTAAAGACGATACAAAAAAGTGAGTGTTGCAAAATTTATAGCTTTTTTTAAAATTAATAAGAAATTTATACAATTTTACGTTAACTAGTTATATAACACTTCAATTTCAATTATCTTTGAAACCGAAAAGTTTCAATCCAGTTTTGCTATGAATACGTTTTTAAAACGCCTCCTTGTTATACTGTCTATTATTGCAGTTGCTCTTTTTTTATACTCTTATTTTGTAGGAGATATTTTTTCAAAGCGTTTGAGCCCAAAGGATACAGTCGAATTTAGACTAAATGACTTAAAACTAGAAGTGTTCTACAATAGACCTTCTAAAAAAGGTCGAGATGTTTTTGGAGCTCTAGTTCCTTATAATCGCGTATGGCGAACAGGGGCTAACGAAGCCACTACCTTTGAAACAAATAAGGATCTAATGATAAAAGGTATTTATTTACCAAAAGGAAAATATACACTTTGGACGGTTCCAAAAGATTCTGCATGGAATGTGATTTTTAATACCAAACAATATCCTTGGGGTGTTGACGAAGAAATGCAACCTATGTGGGATCCTAATTACGATCGCCTCGAAATTGACGTTCCTGTTGAAAAAATAAATACAACTGTTGAGCAATTTACGATTGCATTTGACAATTCAACAGACAACCTCAAACTCACAATGGCTTGGGATAATACAAAAATAGCAGTACCTTTAAGAGTATTAAACGACAAAAAATAAAGCGTTGTCAAAAAAATCTAAATCGTCTGCGTTACATGAAAAAGAAGGTGTTTCTCAATCTGACATCACTAATACATCTTCTATTAAAACCATTCAAAAGAAAAGACGTTCCCAACCCAGTACTAAAGACTTAGTTTCTGAAATATTAAACGGAAATATTACAGCCTTAAGCAGAGCTATTACCTTAATAGAAAGTTCTAATCCTAAACATTTAGAAAAGGCAAATGCCATTATAAAACTATGCTTACCTCATGCAAATAACTCTGTTCGTGTTGGAATTACAGGAGTTCCAGGTGTTGGAAAAAGCACCTTTATTGAAGCCCTAGGTATGCACCTTACCTCTGTTGGAAAAAAAGTAGCAGTTCTTGCCGTAGATCCAAGTAGCAGTTTAAGTAAAGGGAGCATTTTAGGGGACAAAACTCGTATGGAAGATTTGGTAAAGAATGATAATGCTTTTATTAGACCTTCACCTTCTGGAACATCATTGGGAGGTGTAGCCCGTAAAACACGTGAAACTATAATATTATGTGAAGCTGCTGGATTTGATAGTGTCATTATTGAAACGGTTGGAGTTGGTCAAAGTGAAACTGCCGTTCATAGTATGGTAGACTTTTTTTTATTATTGAAAATTGCTGGAGCTGGAGATGAGTTGCAAGGTATTAAACGTGGTATCATAGAAATGGCAGATGCGATTGCGATAAACAAAGCAGATGGAGAAAATTTAAAAGCAGCCAAATTAGCCAAGGTAGAGTTTGCAAGAGCTCTACATTTGTACCCACAAAAATCTTCAGAATGGCAACCCAAAGTGACACTTTGTAGCGCTTTAAAACGTGAAGGGATTGCAGACTTATGGTCCTTAATATCGCGCTATATTGCACATACAAAATCGAATCACTTTTTTGAAAATAATAGAACAGAGCAGAATAAGTTTTGGTTATTGCAAACCATAGAAGAACGGCTTAAATCTGATTTTTTCAACCAGCCAAAAATTAAAGAAGCCCTTCAGTCTCAGTTGCAACTTATCGAAGATGGAAAAACAACACCATTTGTAGCTGCCGATTTTTTATTACAACTAAAAAAAGACTAAGAGTTTATAACAAAGAAAACAGCAAGATTTCTCTCGCCGTTTTCCCGATTAATAGCATTTAAAACTATTCCAGATATTAAAAACTAATCTTTAATACGCTAATTTTATTCTTTTTCTGATTAGCAACATATAATAAGTTCGCATACGGATTATAGGCTAACCCATCTACACGTCTTGGAGCTGTTCCTGGTACAATAAAGGAATCTACAAATGATAGATTACTTAATTTAAGTATAGTTACTTTTCCGTTGTTTGTATTTCCGAAGAATAAAAACCCATCACCATAAGCTATAGAGTGACATGCGCCTCCAGGAGCAGGAAATGAATGTACAACTTGCCCATTAGACTTTCTAATTTTATATATTCTGCTAATCGTAGAATAGTAAAAATATGATCCAACGGCAACAAGACCTTCTCCTCTACCTGCTGGTACATTTATACTTCCAGCAGCGCTACCACTAAATGATGTGAACTTATTTATTTTTCCTGCACCCGTTGTTACATTGGCTCCATAAATAAATGACCCATCCCAAGTTAATGATCCTAAGGTGTCATTAGCAGGAGGATCAACAGCTTTCATAACACTTCCAGTTATTGGGTTTAAATAGTAAATTTTTTCACTACCCGCTTTTTGTGTTACGAACAATAATGCCGATCGCTTTGGAAACCAAGGAATTGGATGTGTTTGGATTCTTCTTGCATAAGTTAATCCTGTGCTTGAACCTCTATTGTTTTGAGGAAAACTAAATGTCTTTATTAGCTTTCTCGTTACATTATACGGTGTTGCTCTTAAGGCTTTGAATGCGTTTATTCTACCTGTACCTAATTTCCCAACAAATCCAGGGTTTTTAGCATCGATATTATCGGTTGTTTTTTCAATAATTTTACGCACCTGATTATCTGTAAGAGTCATATTTTTAGACCAGATAAGCGCTGCTAATCCCGCTACATGAGGCGCAGCCATAGATGTTCCATTTTTAAATGAATAGTTGCTTCCAGGAACTGTTGAATAAATATTTACACCTGGTGCACTAACATCTACTTTCTTCCCATAGTTTGAAAAACTAGCTTTTCTGTCTTTTTGATCTGTTGCTGCTACAGCAATAACTTCTGTATATACTGCAGGATATTGTGGTGTTACATTGATATCATTTCCTGCGTTTCCAGCAGCAAATACAACAACAACATTATTTCTTACGGCTCTTCTAATCGCCATATATACACCAGAGTGGTGTCCACTCATTCTCCAACTACAATTAATAACGTATCTATTCTTGCTATTTGCTCTGGCTTGATCTGTAACATAATTGATAGCATCGGCTCTATTACTGTTCATACCAGATGTAAGATTAACCCTTAGTGGCATTATAGAACATTTTGGAGCTACACCAATAATACCAATTTGATTGTCTACTCCTGCAGCAGTTCCTGCAACATGTGTTCCATGTGTTCCTCCATCAAAAGGGTCTTTAGATGTAGATGAGGCAAAATTCCAATCTTCTGAGCCTTGAGCTAATATATTATTCTTTAAATCTGGGTGATTGTAGTCTACACCTGTATCAATAACTGCTACAATAACATTTCGTCTTCCTCGTTCGTAATTCCATGCCAATGTTGCGTCAATATCTGCATCATTTGTTCCTGTAACCCCGTCAACAGTCTGACCAATATTTCTAAGTCCCCATAGTTTTGAGAAATCGGTGTCATTTGGAACATACAGCTCATCATTGAGTCCTATTTCAGAGGCTTCAGAAAACAAAACATCTTTATGTTTGTTAAAGGCCGAAATGGTTTCAAATAAGCCCTTATCCTTTGGAACACTTAAGGTATAATACCCTTTAGTTCTTTGTTTCTTAATAATCTCGCATTTAAAGCTTTTAATGATACTTTTTGCTTTAGTTTCAGAAACGTCTTCATCAAACTGAACTGTAAATTCATCTGGCATAAAATAGTGCAGATTACCTTCTTCATCAATCATTGAAGGTAGAGAGTTCGCAGCATAATCACTTTCTAACAAACTATCTCTGTCCATTGCATCACTATCAGCATCAGAATCTCCAGCTTCAACGATAGCGAAACCCATTTCCATATTAACTGATTTACTAGACCTTAATAAGTTTTCTGTTTTGTCGTCCAGAACATCAAGGCTATCCATTTCACTTGCATTAAGACTAACGACCATTTGGTCTCTGTTGGCCTTAAAACTTCTTTTTTTCTTAGTCAGTTTATCGTAAAACTCAAACTCTGACTCATTTTTTACTCGTTTTTTCATAATATTTGGATGTTTAAAATTACGTCACAAATATCATATAAGAGCACGAGTTATCATCAATGCAAAATACTGATTTACATACAGTTACTACACTAAAATTTAAAAAGTATTAATCTGAAATTCAAAGGGGTTTTTCCTGTTACGAATAGAAAAACCACTTATTTAGTTCTAATGAATTAGTAAAAATTTTCTTTATACCACTGCACTTGTTGTTGTACAGACTCTAATAAAGTTGTTTGAGGATTATAATTTAAAAGACGTTTAGCCTTGTCTATATTAGCTTTTGTTCTCGATTGGTCACCCGGTCGTTTAGGTTTTATATCGAGCTTTATAGGTTTTCCCAGAACAGACTCTACTGCTTCTATACCTTCTTGGGTTGTATGTTCAATCTCGGTTCCAAGATTAATAACTTCCCCTTCTACTTTAGCCTCGTTGCCTATAACACTTATAACGCCATCGACAATATCATCGACGTAGGTAAAACTTCTTAAGTGCTTATCACTTCCTTCAAATAATGGAAATGCTTCGTTCTGTAATCCTGAGGCTATCAATTTGGCATACATCTTTTCTGGGCGTTCACGAGGTCCAATAACAGAATATAAACGTAATGAACACGCTAGTAGTTTTTGTTCTCTACTTTTTTGAAGTACTAATTGTTCGGCCGCAAGCTTTGTAACACCGTAATGCGAAGCTGGTTTAGGAGCATGATCTTCGCTACATATCGCTTCTAAACCATAAATGGATGAAGTACCAATATTTACAAATAACTTTAAATTAGAGCAGGTTTCGGCAAAATCAATCAATTGTTTTGTTGCCAAAATATTATTACTAAAATAATCTTGAAAGCTCGATGATTGTGAAATCCCTGGTTGTGCAGCAAAATGAAAAATGTAGTCGATATCTTTTGGCAAAACATCTTGTAAATTATCATCACGTAAATCCTTTTTTAAAATAGTAACACCTTTTGCAGTTAGGGCTTTAGCATTTAAATGCTTTAACTCCAAACTATAGTAATCACTAAAATTATCTAGGCCAATGACATCATGTCCAAGACTTTGTAAACGTTCCGCCGCATGCGAACCAATAAAACCAACAGCTCCTGTAACGAGTATTTTCATGTATACGCTTTGAAGTCACAAAATAACAATTTTTAAATCAAACCAAATCAACCATAAGCAGATTAAAAAGAATATTTTTGTAGGACTAACTTTTCACGCATGGAAGATACTCTTACCATATTAGTCCCTGTTTATAATGAAGAAGACAATATTGCCCGTCTAGAAATTGAACTCTTAGAGTTTTTAAAACAGAGCATTGTAGACGCAAAGGTTCTTTTTATAAACGATTGCTCTACAGATACTAGTCAAGAACTGATTGAAAGCATATGTCTAAAACATACGGCATTTAATTATATACTTTTCTCGGAGAACAAAGGTTTAAGTGCTGCTTTAAAAGCAGGATTTGATAACGTAAACAGTTCTCTGGTTGGATATATTGATGCCGATCTTCAAACCTCGCCTAAGGACTTTAATTTGCTTCTAGAGCATGTTAAAAATCATGAATTGGTTACGGGTATTAGAGTAAATAGAAAAGATGGTATCATTAAAAGATGGTCGTCCAAAATAGCTAATAGAATTAGACGATTGTTTACCAATGACGGCATGCTAGACACAGGTTGTCCCCTAAAAATTATTAAAACTTCCTACGCTAAGAATATTCCTATGTTTAAAGGATTACATCGTTTTCTTCCTGCCCTTATTTTACTTCAAAATGGCACTATAAAACAAGTCCCCGTTAATCATTTCCCAAGGACAGCTGGATACTCAAAGTTTGGCTTACGACAACGACTAGTATCTCCTTTAATAGATTGTTTTGCCTATCTATGGATGAAAAGAAGAGCAATACATTACACTATTGAAAAGAAAAACTTTTAAGATGGCTTAGAATTAAATCGTGCTTGAATAAAATGATTTAGTTTATAAAACAAGAATCCTGAAATAGCGCCAAATAGCATTCCGCAAACTATATCTAAAGGATAGTGTACACCAACGTAAATGCGACTATAGGCTACAATAAAACTCCAAAAAACAAGAATAAAAATAAGGTTTTTATAGTAAGGTCTTAATACTAGACCTCCAAATACTGCCGCAGCCATTGAATTAGATGAATGACCTGAAAAGAATCCATATTTCCCGCAACGTTCTGCTATAAAACGAATATATTCCATAACACCTTCAGCTCTACATGGTCGGGCTCTCATAAAACCATCTTTAAAAACATTTGTTATTTGATCTGTAAACGTAATCATAGCTGCTATAATAAATAGCATCGGCAATACGTACTTTAAGCCAAATTTCTTATAAATTAAAAATAATAGTAAGGCATATAAAGGAATAAATGTAAGTTTATTAGTAATCACCAACCATAGCCCATCCCAAGTTTGAGACCCAAGGTTGTTTAGGTATATTAAGAGTTCTCTATCTAATTCTAATAACTCTTCAATCATTACTCGTCGTATCGTGCTACTTCCCTATCATAAAAATCTGTTGCAGCTTGGATTAAATTTTCAGCTTCACTTTCAATTTCTCGTTGGTCTTGTTCATCAAACTCTTCAAACCATTCCACATCATCATCTTCTAGATTGATAATAAATCGAGGAAACTCTGTATGAATCACGTATATGGCATTTGGGTAGTCTGTATTATCGCCTAATATGAATTTTGGTAATTCCATGCTGTACTTTAATCGTTTGTATTTGACAAAATTAAGGTTTTCGTAAGATAATTAAATCTAATAAATAATAATATTGCAGCCGTTGTTAAACCAGCCAGTAAACCTAACCAAATTCCAAAGCTGCCATAGGCTTCTTCTTTCCCTAGAAAATAGCTAATTGGGAAACCTACCATCCAATATGAAATGAACGTAATAATTGTTGGTATTTTCACATCTTGTAATCCTCTTAAAGCTCCTAAAACAACCACTTGAATACTATCGCTTATCTGAAATATTGCTGCCGCAATCATTAATTTGGCTGCAATTGATACCACCTCTGTATTATCCACTAAATTCTTACCATCATCAAAATCAACATATAATTTTGGTAGTTGGTCATGGAATAAAAAGAATATTGCCCCAAAACACACTGCTAATAAGATAGCGAGTAAGAAAATAGAGAAGGCTATTCGTCGTAATTCAAAATACTTATGTAGCCCTTTCTGATTTCCAACTCTAATCATTGAAGCTACACTCAATCCCATTGCAACCATAAAGGTCATAGAAGATAAGTTAAGTGCAATTTGATTAGCCGCTTGCGGGTTTTTACCTAAAAGTCCGCTTAACCAAATTGCAGCGGTAAAAATTGCCACTTCAAAAAACATCTGCATGGCACTTGGCAACCCTAAATTTATTAATTTCCGAAGCATTAATTTATCGAGAACAAAAAACTTAATTTGAGTGACAAAGGCTTTAGATTTTTCTTTTTTAGTTAGTAGCCACCAAAGATAAACCACCATAATAAATCTAGACGCCAAAGTACCGTATGCCGCTCCAACTATTCCTAATTCTGGGAAACCAAATTTTCCAAAAATGAGTAGGTAATTTAGAATAACGTTTACAATGTTAGCTATGATAGTGGCATACATGGGATATCTAGTCATTGACAATCCATCGCTAAATTGCTTAAACGCTTGAAAAATGATTAAAGGAATTAACGAAAACGCCACTAAATTCAAATAAGGAAGTGCCAATTCTACAACCTCAACGGGTTGTTTCATAAAATACAACAATGGTTTGGCAACAAATACTGATAAAAAAAGGGCAATACCGAGAACTGTACACAGAAACAGACCATGCTTAAATGAAGATTTTCCTTCTGAAAAGTTATTGGCAGCATCGGCTTCTGCCACTAATGGCGTTATAGCTGTTGAAAAACCAATTCCAATAGACATTGCAATGAACATAAAACTGTTTCCAAGCGAAACAGCCGCTAATTCAGCGGTTCCCAGTTGCCCAACCATTATGTTGTCAATAAAACTAACAAATGTATGTCCCAACATCCCTAAAATAACAGGTGCAGCTAACTTGAAGTTGTAATTAAATTCTTTTGTGTATTGAGATAAAACCAAGTAAATATGTTTTGAAACGCCAAAGTTAATGTATTTGCTTTGTGTAAACTCTAAGCAACAATGTTTTTAGGTCCACAAAAATTCAATTGTTTGATTTTTAAAAAGTTATAAACTTAAATTGTTAATAAGTTGACTAGAAAATAGCATTGATAATTAGCATAAACACCTATTTTTATTCCTGACAAATATCTTATTGTAGTAGGTTAGGTATTTGGGGTAGAAACTTTTTTAGCTATTATTTTAGAGGGATTTAAAAATTTATTTGTTAAAAAACGTTTCATGCAAAAAGAGGATTCGTCCTCTTTTTGTTATTTAAAGACTTATCTAGAATTGTCTTCCCAACCATTCTCTAAATTTGTACATTGTAGGTAACGGATCTTTTAAAAATGATTTTGTCTCTGTTTGTTCTAGAAGAAATTTTCTCTTAAACAGAAACAAAGGGTTACGCTTTAAATATTTCAGTACACCTTTTAGGCGCATATAGGGCAAATTATTAAAGGCATGAACCATCACAGGTTGCTTTAAGGCACATTGAATTGCGAGATGAGGAAAGTTTACGCCTGCATGTCGAGAGCCGTCTATACTTCCCCAAAAACGTGCGTTAATTTCAATAAGACAATAACTATTGGTCGCCTTATCGAATCTCATATCTAGATGTGCAACTCCAAACCAATTAAGTAATGACATTACCTCCTTAGCAATATTAACCACTTCCTCATTTTGTAAAAAATCAAAGCCCAACTGAGGAGCAAACTCATTATGTCCTGGCAAATTTCCTTTTTGAACAGTATAGGTTAAAACCTCCCCATCTTGACATAACACACTGCAATCTATATCGTATCCCTCAATGTACTCTTGCACAAAAGCTGGTGATTTAATGTGTTCTAATCGTTCTGGAATTTCAGAAATCGTTTGCACTTTCTCGATACCATCGCCTCCTTTCTGGCTCAAGGGCTTTATTAAAATTGGAAAATGGATCTTAGATAATACATCTTGCTTTTCTTTTTCAGAAGCAATTAAAAACGACCTAGGATGCGAAATGTTATGCGCTTTGCAAAATTCGCTTAATTTGTACTTATTAATAGCTGTCTCAAAATCTCTGAGTTTTGGCAAGGGTATTACTTTTGCCGTCCTAGATATCTTACTTCTATTAGATATAAAAAATAGAACTTCTGCCTCAGCAATCGGTAGTATTACGGAAATTGAATTGGTTTCAACCTCCGAATTAATAATATCTAACCACGACGCTTCATTAGATCTCTCATAAAATTTATAATAAGCTGTGTATTTCGAGTATTTTGTAGCCGTTCGTTTTTCATTAGACAACACGAACAATTTATAGTCCTCAATATGAGATAAGCACTGCAATACAGATAGAGCCCATGTACTGTCTCCATCTGGTATTAAAACGTTTAATCTGGAACTCATTAATTAATAAGGGTCATTATTAATAGTATGTCAAAGATACTATTTTTTTATAGTGCTAAGTTAGACACGGCACTTCTCGCCTTTTCAAATTCGGCCACCATATCGGCAACAATCTGAGCCGTTGGCTTTACATCATGTATCAATCCAGCAATTTGGCCAATTTCCAATTCGCCATCTTCTAAATCACCTTCAAACATACCACGTTTCGCTCGTGCCCGACCTAAAAGAGATTTTAATTCTTCAATGCTTGGGCCTTTTTTGTACAGTTCCTGTACTTCATTGAAAAATTTATTTTTTATGAGTCTAACAGGAGCCAATTCTTTTAAAGTTAATTGAGTATCGCCTTCTTTGGCATTAACAACGACATCCTTAAACGCCTGGTGTGCAGATGATTCAGTACTAGCCACAAATCGACTTCCAACTTGAACAGCATCTGCCCCAAGTATCATAACGGCCAACATAGTTTCTCCATTAGCAATACCGCCAGCAGCAATTAAAGGAATTTTTAATTGTTCTTTCACCATAGGAATTAAAGTTAAGGTCGTCGTTTCTTCTCGCCCATTATGTCCACCAGCTTCAAATCCTTCTGCTACCACAGCATCTACACCAGCCTCTTGTGCCTTTAATGCAAATTTTACACTACTCACCACATGAACTACAGTGATGCCTTTTTCTTTAAGCCAACTGGTCCATGTTTTGGGGTTTCCAGCAGATGTAAATACAATCTTTACGCCTTCTTCAACTATAATATTCATAATTTCCTCAATGTTAGGATATAACATTGGAACATTTACGCCAAAAGGTTTATTAGTAGCATCTTGGCACTTTTTAATATGTTCACGTAACACATCTGGATACATAGAGCCAGCGCCAATTAAACCTAAAGCACCAGCATTGCTTGCAGCAGAAGCCAATCTCCAACCACTATTCCAAATCATTCCTGCTTGAATAATTGGGTATTTAATATTGAAGAGTTCAGTAATTTTATTTGCCATTTAAGATTTTATAAGTTTTACAGTTTTCGATGCGTTTCCAGACTCGAACAGCATCATATATACGCCAGAGGACATTGATGATACATCCAATGGGCTTGATGATTCTGACATTTGTTTCTCTAGTACCTGTTTTCCAAGGATATCATATATCCGAAGTATTGTATTTTCATTTCCAGAAGGAATTTGAATTGTTAAAACATCTGACGCCGGATTTGGAAATACCTTAAATTCAAAAAAATCTTCTTCTTGCAACGACAAGCCTATATCTAATGCTAACTGAAGGTCTGGGATTCCGAAACCTAATAAATAATCTGGCATATCAAATTGAGATGCAGACATTCGTACATACTGTTTAATATCTTCATGAGAAGCATCTGGTAAAGCTTGCCATAATGATGCAATGCCTCCCGCTGTTAATGGCGAACTAAATGAAGTACCATTATTATTTATAATTGTATTGGCATCATTAATCACAAAGGTTCCTGCTCCTTGAGCCGCAACATCTGGTTTTTGTGTTGGTTGAATAGCACTGCCTTGCGAGCTAAAAGCGGCATAGTTTCCATCGGCATCGACAGCTCCAATACTTAAAGCTCCTATGGCATCTGCCGGAGCTCCAACACCGCTCGCACCAGAATTCCCTGAAGATGTTACCACTAATATTCCTTTTTCATTGGCAATATTAGCACCTCTTGTTACATAAGTTGTATTGCCATCTAAATCTTCATTGGCATGCGAATAGTTAGCATTTTGATAGGTTTTATAACCTAAAGAACTATTTATAATATGAACACCTAAACTATCAGAACGTTCTGCAGCCTCAATCCAGTATGCTTCTTCAACAGGAGTTTCGCTTGCTACATCTTCAGTTCTAAATAAATAGTATGACGCATCTGGTCCTGTTCCAACAAACTGATCTTCAACAAAACCAGTCATCACGCTTAAAACCCTTACGCCATGGTCATTACCTGCAAATGCAAAAACATCATCATTTCGATCTACAAAATCATAACCTCCCAGTAAATCACCATTATCTCTCATGCGTTGAAAAGCGCTCATCGTATTTACATTAGGAAAACCAGAATCTAACACCGCTACAATTATACCTTCTCCTGTATAATCATCAAGATGAAGTTCATTCGCATGAATCATTTCCACCTGATTTTGAGTATCTCCATAATTAAAAACCACTGTTTCGTTCTCAATTAAAAATTTATTCGACGTTGCACCAACTCTAGACAAGCTATTTAAACTTTCATCTGCAAAATCAACAGACGATACAAAATCAAAATTAGCAACTAAAGCATTAATATCATTTTCTGTACCGCGAACATAGACAGCATTAAACCATTTTGACTTTGCAAAAACTGTAACACCTGTTTCTGGCGCCTTTAGCATGGTAATATAAGATTCATTAACAGGAACGTCGCGTTCGTCAATAGCAATACCATGTGCACTTTTTCGATTTATGGCCTGTTGAGACAATATGGAGATAGGGTTGTCTATTGACGCCTGAACGTTCTGTTTAGCATTAAAAAACACCCATGCATCCTGAATATCATCTTGTGCAATTGCGTTATATTGAAATAGGAGTATGCAAATAAGTAGGATTCTTTTCATAGCACTAGATATTTCGATTTAAAAACATAGTCGTTTTTAAACAGTAATTATTAAGATTTCTTTATTGCAATTTAAGAAATTACTCCCGAACCTACTAATTCGTCCTCAAGATACCATGCAACGAATTGCCCTTCTGTGATTGCAGATTGTGCATTTTCAAACTCTACAAAAAGTCCGTTATCCACTTTATGTAGCGTTGCTTTCTCTAAGGCTTGGCGATATCTAATTCGCGCCCTGACTTCCATGCTTTGATCTACACCTAAGGCTAAATCCTCTCTAACCCAATGCAGTTCATCATTACTTACAAACAAGGCTCTTTTATATAACCCAGGATGATGTTTCCCTTGACCAGTATAGATCACATTTTCCTCAACATCTGTTTCTATAACAAACAAAGGTTCTACAGTACCACCAACAGCTAAGCCTTTACGCTGACCTTTTGTAAAATAATGCGCGCCTTGATGCTTGCCAACAACTGTTCCGTCTGTTATGGCATAATCTATCTTTTTTGTCAGATAAAGAAGTTCTTTTTCTTTCGAATCAAAAACAGGGTTTACAGATGTATAGATTTCTTTTTCCTTCGGAATTTCAACAATAACACCTTCTTTAGGCTTTAATTTTTGCTGAAGAAACTCTGGCAATCTCACTTTTCCTATGAAACACAACCCTTGTGAATCCTTCTTATTTGCTGTTACTAAATCAAGTTTTGTAGCAATATCTCTAACCTGAGGTTTTGTTAATTCACCAATAGGGAATAAGGCTTTTGACAGTTGTTCTTGTGATAACTGACACAAAAAATAAGACTGATCTTTATTATTGTCAACACCTGCTAATAACTGATAGATGTCTTCACCATCCTCTTTTATAGTTCCCTTACGACAATAGTGGCCTGTTGCTACATAATCTGCTCCAAGTTCTAGTGCAATTTTCATGAAGACGTCAAACTTAATCTCTCGATTACAAAGTACATCAGGGTTTGGGGTTCTACCTTTTTGATATTCATCAAACATATAATCAACGATGCGTTCTTTATATTGCTCGCTCAAATCTATCGTTTGAAAGGGTATACCAAGTTTATCAGCCACCAACATAGCGTCATTACTATCATCTAACCAAGGGCATTCATCTGAAATAGTCACGGAATCATCGTGCCAATTTTTCATAAACAGACCAATAACCTCATAACCTTGCTCCTTTAACAAATACGCCGCAACGCTAGAATCTACACCACCTGAAAGTCCTACTATTACTCTTTTCATTTTGCAAAATTAAGAAATAAAAATAGCAACATGTTATCTGTTGCTATTATAATTAACTATGTTATGTATTGGGTTTAGCTATTGTCTATTAGGGTTCTTACTGCGTTTGGTATGGTCTTTACTTTTTACAAGTTTTCCAGCTTCGTAATACTTCCAAACTCCATGTTTCAATCCATCTTTATAAACACCTTCTGCTTTAATATTACCGTCATTATCGTAATATTTAGACAAACCATTAAGTTCATCATTTTTGTATTCAAATACTTTGAGCACATTTCCTTTTTCTGTATACCATGTTGATTTCCCGTTAAGTTTACCATCAGCATAATTAGAGCGTTCGGCGACCTTTCCGTTAGGGTAATAAACAAGTTTTTCACCATGAAGTTCACCTTTATCATTGTAAAGTTCTGTTGACATAACTCCATTGGATTTATTATGGTAAAAAGTCCATTGACCAATATAAAGTTTTCCATCCATTTGACCTTCGCTAATGAGTTTGCCCTTGGAGGACATAAATTTAACAACAGATGTATTATTGGCATCATTAAATTCTTTAGTAGCACTCAACACACTTTTTCCTTTGTTTAGTGTATAAAATTTAAAAAGGCCTACCTCTTTGCCATGATTAAACTGTCCTTCATAACGCAGCTCTTTGGTCTTATCAAAGTACTTTTTCCAAACCCCATGCCTCTTTCCGTTATTATCGTATTGATTTATAATTTGAGCAAAAAGTGAGGTCGTAAAAACTAAAAAAAGTACAGAAATATATGTCTTCATTTGAATATTTAATTTAAATAATGCTTCAACAGCTATTAAACAAAATTATAACGTCTATAATTTCAAAATGTTATCTTACAAAAAAGCTGCCAAAATATGATGACAGCCTTTTTTCTATTAAAACTCCAAAGAAATTATTTCTTTTTTCTTTTTTGTTGAACTTGTTTTTGCTGCTCAGCCTGCTCCATCATTTCAGCCATTTTTTTCTGAAATTTATTTTGTTTTTTAGGCTTTGACTTGTTGACTTGGATTTGAGCATGAATTTTATTTTCATCAAGGATGTAGTTTTTAATCACTAACATAATTCCGATACTAATTAAATTAGAAATGAAATAATACAAACTTAAACCAGAGGCATACTGATTAAAGAATACCAACATTAATATTGGCGAGAAATATATCATATACTTCATCATTTTACTCATATCTGGCATACCTTCTTGCGTTGGTTGAGATGCCATTTGTTGACCAGTTGTCATCTTCATATAAAAGAAAATAGCAATGGCCGCCAAAATAGGAAACAAACTCACGTGATCTCCATAAAATGGAATATTGAAAGGTAATTTAGCAATGACATCATAAGATGATAAATCATCTGCCCAAAGGAAACTCTTCTGACGTAAATCAAAAGCTGTAGGGAAAAACATGAACAAGGCATAGAACACAGGCAACTGTATTAAACCAGGCAAACATCCTGCTAATGGGCTCGCTCCTGCTTTATTTTGAAGTGCCATTGTTTCTTGCTGAGCTTTCATTTTATTATCCTTATACTTCGCTCTAATAGCATCTAACTCTGGTTTTAAAACCTTCATTTTTGCTTGAGACAAGAACTGCTTGTATTGTACAAATGACATCATCAATTTAATTAATACAGTCATTACAATGATAGCAATACCATAAGGCAAGAAGCCACTTAAGAATGCAAATAATGGTATAAAAATCCCTTTATTAATCCATCCAAAAATCCCCCATCCAAACGGGATACTCTCATCTAGATCATAATCATATTGCTTAAGCACCTTGCTATCTGTAGGTCCAAAGTATAATTGAAAGTTATTATCGGCATCACCATTAGTAAATGTCAACGGTAATTTAGAAGAAAACGCTTTTGTAAACACAGTGTCTACCTCTTCTTCTTGTACCAAATCTTTGGTTTCGAGGGTAGCGCTTTTGAAAGGCTTATCGGCAACAAGAATTGAACTAAAGAAGTGTTGTCTGTACGACAACCATCTAACATCGTTTACCAACTCCTCGTCATCACCTACTTGTCCTAACTTATCAATTTTGTCACCATCATACATGTATGTAAGACGTGTGTAACGATTTTCATAAGTGATACTCTGGTCATGGCGAAATGCTTTCAACGACCAGTCTAAATCGATTTCTTCAGAACTATTAATAACTGTACTCAATCCTTCAGATAGAATTGAAAAATCAATCATATAGTTATCTGGTTTCATTTCATAACGATACTCTAAATACTGTGTTGGAGATGCCTTAAATTTCATTGAGACTACCGTGTTTTCACCATTTTTGGTCACAGTAGGTTCGAAATATTGTTCTTTAGTATTTAAAATTCTGTTATCTGATGTAGGGAATGTGATATTAAATGCAGAATTTCCGTCTTGAATCAACGCAATTGGGACAGAATCATAATCGACAAATTTCTTTAGAACGACTTCAGAAAGGAAACCTCCTTTATTACTAAACTTTAAATCGAGTACATCTGTATTTACAGTAGTGTAAGAGTCTTTTGCCGTTGGTAAGGTTGATGCATAAGCGAAAGCGCCTAACTTATTTTTTAAATCTGCCAATCTAGTAGAATCACCTGGTGTTATTGCCGAAAAATCTTCAGCTTTAGTAACCTTAGTAGTATCATCTACTTTTTCTGTTTCGGCCTTTTTATCAGCTTCAATTTGTGCTTGCTTTTCTTGCTCTGCTATTTCTTCTGGTGTGGGTTTTTGTTGCCACATCATGTAGAGTAATATTCCGAAGATAAGAACAAATCCTACAATTGAATTGAGATCAAATTTTTTTTCTTCCATGAGTATAATTTAGTTTCTCCGATTGGTTAAGGAGAGGACGCTTTTTCAATATCAAAAAGCTATCCAATATTAGTTTTGTGCCATACTGACACTATTATTGTTTGTTTTGAAATTTAAAGCTGCTTTTACAAAAGCCACAAACAGTGGGTGAGGATTGGCAACTGTACTTTTATATTCTGGGTGGTATTGTACTCCAACAAACCAGTTATGGTCAGGGATTTCTATAATTTCCACCAAACCTGTTTCTGGGTTTAAACCTGTGGCTTTCATTCCTGCTGTCTCAATTTGCTGTTTATAATCATTGTTAAATTCATAACGATGTCTATGTCGCTCCTTAATGGCATTCGTTTGATATACTTCTTTTGAAATACTTCCATCAAGTAATTCACAATCCCAAGCACCTAAACGCATTGTCCCCCCTTTATCTGTAATTGTTTTTTGTGATTCCATCAAATCAATTACAGGATTTGCTGTAGATGCATTCATCTCCGTAGAATTGGCGTCTTTTAACCCAAGTACATTTCTTGAGTATTCAATTACTGCCATTTGCATTCCTAGACAAATTCCCAAAAATGGAATATTATTTTCACGTACATAGCGTACGGCATCTATCTTTCCCTCAATACCTCGTTCTCCAAAACCTGGGGCAACGAGAACTCCGTGTAAATGTTTGAGTTGTTGAGCAGCATTGTCTGAAGTTAAATATTCTGAATGTATAGATTCGATCTTGACTTTTACTTCATTTTCGGCTCCAGCATGAATAAAGGCTTCTAATATAGACTTATATGAATCTTGGAGCTCTACATACTTACCTATGAGCCCAATGGTAACTTCTCCTTTGGGGTTTTTGTGACGCGTTAAAAATTGGTTCCATTGCGTCAAATCTGCGTGCGAGTTATCGAGTGCTAATTTCTTAAGCACAACTTTATCCAAACCTTCATCCAACATCAAATTTGGCACATCATAAATAGTTGATGCATCAATAGATTGAATGACAGCTTCAGGACGTACATTACAAAATTTTGCTAATTTCTGACGTAAATCTTCAGGTAATTCATGCTCTGTACGACATACAAGTACATCTGCCATGACACCACTTTCCATTAACGTTTTGACACTGTGTTGCGTTGGCTTTGTTTTTAATTCTCCTGCGGCAGATAAATAAGGTATTAGAGTTAAATGAATTACAATTGCGTTGTTTTCTCCAAGTTCCCATTTCAACTGACGTACAGCTTCAACATAAGGCAAAGACTCAATATCACCAACGGTTCCTCCTATTTCTGTAATCACAATGTCGTAATCACCTGACTTTCCAAGAATTTGGACACGGTGTTTAATCTCATCTGTAATATGTGGAATAACCTGTACTGTTTTTCCTAAAAATTCACCACGACGTTCCTTTTCAATAACACTTTGATAAATACGACCTGTGGTGACATTATTAGACTGACTCGTTGGTACGTTTAAAAAACGTTCATAGTGCCCAAGATCCAAATCGGTTTCGGCACCATCATCAGTAACATAGCATTCACCATGCTCGTAAGGATTCAATGTTCCTGGATCTACGTTAATGTAAGGATCTAGTTTTTGTATCGTGGTTCTATACCCTTGGGCTTGTAGAAGCTTTGCCAAGGATGCGGCGATAATACCTTTCCCTAAAGAAGAGGTTACGCCTCCCGTTACAAAGATGTATTTTGTAGTAGTTGTCATGTTGCGCTGTTAAACGCAGGCAAATTTACGAAATTTAAATAGTTATTGCCGCATAGTTATTGGGTTTAATTATTAACAGCGAAAATCACTGATTATGAATCACATATGTGTCATTTAGGAAGTTGCATTTCTAAAAAAATTAAACGATCTTAAGCCATAACTAAACTTGAGTCTATGCAACCAATGAAATCATTTATCACTATCCTTTTGATTATTACTTCAAGTTTTCAAATTAAACAAGATCCTAATCTCGATACTTGGATTCAAAGTATTGTCGACGATATGATTGCCTTTAACGACCTAGACAAGTACAGTCTAAAGAGCTTTCCTTCAGATGTTAAAACAAACGCATTTCTTGTTGAATCTGTAAAAGACATCGCCGTAAAAGATGATGTCATTTCTATGCTTCTAAACCACGGTAAAGGCACGTACTGCACACAAATAAAATTTAGATATATCAAAAAGCAAGGTTCCTTTTACTTGGTGTTTCCAGAGCCGAAAAAGGCAAAAATGAATACTAAAGAATACCTTATTGTCGACCCTTGGATTGAACACACTAAAATTTGTGATTAATATTTAGATTATTAAACCTTTCTTTTTCTAAATTTCTTTCTAAACACAACAACTAGTACTATACCAATAAGGGTTAATGGCCATATATAGATTAAACCTAAAATAAGGGTCTCTATAATATTCCAACCGCTACTTAAACCTTCTTTTCCTTTTGCCAAAAACGTTTTTGAATAACTCTCAGGTTCCTCTTTGTATGTCACAGTTTCATACAAATCAATTTGAATTGTACTATAAGACACTTTATTAGTTAGGTACTTTAAGCGTCCTTGTGCCGATTCTATTTCTTCTTGGATAATACGAAGTTTATCCTCTGTAGCAAGAATATCTTCAATTGTTATGGCATTTTCGCGAAGTATTGATTCATATCGTGTTTTAACTTCCATTTTAGTTTTGAGTCGGGTTTGAATGTCTATGTACTCTTCAGTAACATCTTTTGTGGTAATATTTTCATATTCTACAAAATCAACCATAAGACCAATAGAATCCATCATAACATCGAAATGTTGCTGTGGGATTTTAATTGTAAATCTATTTTCTTTTTGATATAGGTTATTTTCAAAACGTAAATCGGAAATATAAGCACCATATTTTTGAGCAATACGCTTAATTTTTCGCGTTGTAGTTTTGACACTTTTAACTTTATATCGTGCGCTTGCGGATTTAATAATTTTTAGATCTTCAGGTACCTGATTCATGCCTACTTCAGATTTCAAAGCGTAGTCATCAGTTTGTCTTACACCTTCATAACTCTCATCAATGTCTGCTGCTGGAATGGCTAAACTTTCTTTATAAGTCCTATTTTCAGAACAGGCCATTAGTGATATCAGTAATACCATAATAACCAAAAATTTAATTGTCGTTTTCTCTAAGATTGCATTCATAATTTTATATTTTTAATGATTATGAAACAAATCTAGATTACCAAAATATCTAACTTTTGTAAAGCCCTTGTAAACCTATTGTAAATTAAAAATTAATTTACAATTACCTTAAAAACAGATAATTACAATAATTTGAATTCTAATGACACATATCATTTTGATGCTCTAAAGAAGGCTGTGATTTCTAAATTTTTAGAAAACCATAGTGCTTCGTCTAATGTTAAAGATTGGAATGGTGATGACATTGCATTGTTTCAAGAGGATCTGTTTTCTGAAGTCAATGCGAAAGTCAGTGAAAAATGGTTTTACTCCTATTTCAAACACGACGCGCAAAAGCTTCCAAGAATTGACATGCTTAATCTATTAAGCGGTTATATTGGTTTTGAACATTGGAATGCTTTTAAATCTGCTCCTATTTCAGAAGAACCAATTAAAAAAAAATCATTCCTATGGCTTATAATTTTTATTCCAATAGCTATAGTGTTTTTGGTAACAATGAACTCTAAGAACACCTTTACTTTTTGTTTTCTTGATAATATGACAAGTAAAATACTTAAAGACGTACCTATAGATATTAAAGTACTACAAGACAACGAATCACCTTTGTACTTTAAAACGGATAGTCTTGGCTGTTTTACATATAAAACGAATGACGATAAAATACGCTTTGTAGTATCGTCTCCGTATCACAAAACAGATACTATTGTGCGATCTATTAATACTCATAAAAACTCATTTGTAAGATTAGATAGTGATGATTATGCTCTTATTCTGAAATACTATACCGACGGAAACATAAAAGACTGGACTACGCACAAGCAAAAATTATCAAAATTATTTCATAATGATGCTCAAATTTATAGGCTTTATGATAATAACGCTGGTGTAGAAATCTTGAACAAAGAGGACTTTGTGAGACTACTAACTATACCTACCCAAACACTTAAAAAAATTAGAGTTTTAGATCAAAGCTATCAAGACAATCAAATTATAACGCTTAAATTTACTGTGCAATGAAGAACTTTTTTTACATAGTACTCATCATAAGTTTGGTGTCTTGCAGACATAATCAGGAGATGAAAAGTGACAATTTTAACACTGAATCTATGTCTGTTTTGGAAGAAGACTTTGAAAAGACAACAACTTCTGAGTCGTTTAGCATCAAAAAATTTGAAGAGTTTATAGATCTTATGGAGTTAAAACAAGCGCATCCTGAGTTTAAAGACGATATTGATGCGCAATTAAAAAGCTATACTACAGATAGTTTAACCTACCCTTTAGGATTTGGGATATCTAATATCAAACAACTTGGAGACCCAAAACCAATTTCCGATTCTGTTACGCATGTTGTTTTGGGTTATACAATTAATGTTTATTCTGAAACGTATAAAGATTCTATTTTAGCCGAAATCACACGTAAGGATGTAAACTTAAATGAAGAGACCTTCACTTCCAAAAAAATTAAATTTTTAAAGTTCAAATAAGGCATTTACTCGTTGAAACATTGGGTTTACTCATTTAGTACCATATCATTCGTGTTTTATATTTAGTTTTATACAAAACGGTACGTCATGAAAAACGTTTTGATTTCAATTTTAATATTAGTACCGCAAGTAACTTGTAAATTAAGTCTAAACACGTTAAATTGAACATTATGAAAACCTATTTGAAATTCGCATTGCATCTTACATCACTATTGATGTTGTTTGGTTGTTTTGGACAAAATTCGTCACAAATTTACAATCAAAAAAAGAAGGCCTTCACTGCAGATGTTTTAAGACAGAAATGGAGCGAACCAGATAAGATTAAAAGTATGATTGAGCCCATAATTGTTATGAATTATGGTAGGACTCAAAACTTGGGGTCTTCCAAATTAGGAGGTACTCCAGATTTACCCTCAACTATAGAATGGCCAAAATTTGAAGGGCATTCTATGGTGTTTTATGGGCAACTTAACCTAAGTGATATTGCCAATTTACATCAAGACAGTTTGCTGCCCAAAACAGGTATCTTGTACTTTTTTAGTTACTTCCCTGCTCCCGAAAGTGAATTTGGAGCAGCATATGATTTTATAAAAGATAAGGCCGAATATAAAGTCATTTATGTTGAAAATGTAGCAGCTTTGGAACCAACCAAATTTCCAAAAGACCTTACTGCCGATTATCATTTTAAACAGCGATCGCTAAATTTTGAATTAAAATTTCAACTGCCTCCAACCATAGAATGTTCAGCATATGATGCTGCTAATTTAGGCACGAAAGATGCCGATATTTATGACCAACTTCTAACTAACAATGATCATTGTGAAGAAAGTACGGTTTTAGGAACACCATGCCCTATACAATACGGTGTAGATTTTGATTGGGCCTATTCGTATTTGGATATTACCAACTTTAGCGACCCTAAACAAAAAGAAAGCATAGACAAATTAAGACCTGAATTTATCAATCTATTCTCTTTTCCTATGTACGATATCTTTGAAAAGATTGGGTATTCAAATTGTTATTTTGGGATTACTAAAGAAGACTTAAAAAACAAAAACTTTAAAAAGGCTGTTTTTGTAATGCAGGATACTTAAAATCAACTTCTTATTGCTAATTCGAAAAAATAAACGAACTTCGTTTTTCTTCTGAAAATGAAGCCTTCATCTAATGTCGTCATATAAAACCTTAAATTTCATCTCAATTGAATGCGTCACGAAAATACTGTAGGAGCCTGCATGCTCAAATAAGTCTGGGTACAACATCAGATGACAGATTCATGCCTAAAGGTTATGTCGCTTCATTTGCTCAAAAAAAAGACTTAGTGCTTACCGAAAAATTGGACGGACAAAATAATTGTTTTAATAAACGAGGTGTTTTTGCAAGATCGCATGCCGCTCCAACCCAGCATCCTTGGGACAAACCAATGCGTGAGCGTTGGAACCTTATAAAAAATGATCTCAACGATCTGGAAATTTTTGGTGAGAATATGTACGGTATTCATTCTATTGCTTATGAGCAACTCGAATCCTATTTCTACGTGTTTGCCGTAAGAGAAGGTGACAATTGGTTGTCTTGGGAAGAAGTGAAATTTTATGCCGAAATGCTAGATTTTCCAGTTGTCCCCGAAATCAAAATAACAACACCTCTAAAAGATCTCTTTGACCCAAACGCTGATGAAAATATTGTTCTTGAAAACTGGTTGAAGGTCAATTTAGGCATGTCATGGGAAGACAGTGTTGAAACTTCAGGAATGCTAGCAGGTTATGATCCAAAAACAAACACACCCTGTTCTGAAGGTTTCGTAATTAGAAATAGAGACACTTTTAAAACGAATAATGGTGATTTGCCTGTAGAAAATAACGAATTTGACAATCTATTTAAACTCGTTCGTGCTTCACATGTTAAGACGGATGTACATTGGACAAAAACATGGAAACCAGCCAAGCTCATTAACTATGAAAAGTACAAATGGTATGGCTACGATTTTTTACATAAGTCATGATCTGGAAATTCCCACATTACGAAATAGACAAACCAATTGATTGGGATTTAATCGAATCGTCATACGATTGGTTTAGAGACATGAAAGGTGTTGAACAAGACAAAGAATGGCATGCCGAAGGTGATGTGTTTACGCATACAAAAATGGTTGTTGAATCTTTGATCTCTTTGCCAGAGTACAAGATTCTTACAGAGCAAGAAAAGCATATTCTTTTTACTAGTGCTTTGCTTCATGATGTTGAAAAAAGGTCTACTACCACTACCGAAAAAATTGATGGAAAACTAAGAGTTGTCTCTCCTAGACATGCTAAAAAAGGAGAGTTCACTACACGTACAATTTTGTACAAAGATATTCCTACACCATTTTTTATAAGAGAACATATAGCAAAACTTGTTAGGCTTCATGGTCTACCCCTTTGGGCAATTCAAAAACCTAATCCCAATAAAGAAGTTATATATGCCAGTTTGGTTGTAAATACAAAACTGCTTTCTCTTTTAGCAAAAGCCGATATTTTGGGAAGAATTTGTTTAGACCAAGACGAAATTCTTCTAAGAATAGAATTGTTTAATGAGCTTTGTAGAGACAATAAATGCTTTGGGAATCAACGCAATTTCCCATCTAATTATGGGCGTTATATCTATTTCAATAAACTTGAAAGCTCACCAGATTATGTGCCTTTCAATGATTTAAAGTTTGACGTTTATGTTATGTGTGCACTGCCTGGAAGTGGTAAGGACACTTATGTAAATAAAAACTTAAATCTCCCTATTCTTTCGTTGGATAATATAAGGAGAGAACATAAAATTAATCCATCAGATAAAAAGAAAAATGGACAAGTCATACAACTCGGAAAAGAAAAGGCAAAAGAATTTATGAGAGCTAAAACATCTTTTGTTTTTAACGCTACTAATATCACTTCTGACATGAGAAGTAAATGGATTTCATTATTTATGGATTATGGAGGTAGAGTAAAAATAATCTACATTGAAGTGCCTTATAAACAACTGCTATCACAAAATCACAACAGAGCACATAAAGTCCCAGAAAAGGTTATTGAATCAATGATAACTAAACTAGAAATCCCTACACCAAAAGAAGCTCATGACGTTATGTATATAATAGATTAAAATTAAGGTGTCGAATTAGAAACCTGCAATACTTTTCCATTATAGTACTTATTTCCTGAAAGCGCAAAATCTTGTATATATTCGGCCATTTCCAAAGCTGTCGTTGGTGCTTGATAGTCTGGAAATGCCTCTTTTAACATTTCTGTTTGTACAGCCCCTAAAGCTAACACATTAAATTGCGGTCCACTTTCTTTATATTCTTCGGCCAGCAATTCGGTTAAGGTAATAACTGCTCCTTTGCTAGAACTATAAGCCGCTAGACCAGGAAACTTCATACTTCCTTGAATACCTCCCATGCTGCTAATGGTTACAACATGCCCATCATTCTTCATATATGGCAGCACAGTTCTTGTCATTTCTGAAACTCCAAATACATTCGTTTCATATACTTTAGAGAAATCTTTAAATGTGGTTTGAGCAAATGGTTTATTAAGTAACATACCAGCATTATTAATTAAAATATCTACCTGTTTAAACTCGTTAATTATAAATTGCTCAACTTTTTGATAATCCCCTTCCTCGCATAAATCAAAAGCAAACGACGAGATATTATCGAAATGTAAATTATTTACAGGCTGTGCATTTCTTGATAATGCCAATACATTATGACCTTGATTCGCAAACAAATGCACGAGTTCAAAGCCAATACCTCTGCTGGTTCCTGTAATGATAATATTTTTACTCATCGGTTAATGCTACTTCTTTTGTTGGTGCATTCATCATGCCCTCTAAAGCAGGAATCATTTTATTGATAAAATTTGCCATGTGCTCATAATTCATTTTATCGGCCTCATCATCTACATGATGGTAATAATTAAAATTGGTGAAATCAAACGTAGAAATAGCATGTGCAGGTATATTCAACTCTCTGAAAAACGGAAAATTATCCGATCTCATAAATAAGTTAAAATCTTTGGCTTTAGGAAAAAAACCAACAATCTCTTCTCCTGCATATTTATTTAGAGTTGGGGCAAAATTAGAGCGATTGAAACCACTCATATATGACATAGATTTACCATCCGCTCTTGGTACGCCAATCATTTCAAAGTTTATCATAGTATAAGCATTAATACCCTTTTTCTTAAGTTCTTTTGCTAAATGCGCAGACCCTTTTAAACCCTTTTCCTCAGCGTCGTACAATGTTATTAAAATACTACGTTTATTAGATTTAGATTTCGAAAAATAACGACCAAACTCCATTGCGGCAATTGTTCCAGACGCGTCATCATTAGCTCCATTAGCGATGCTATCGCCATTAACGGCTTTTCCATAACCTATATGGTCATAGTGTCCTCCAAGAATAACAAACTCATTTTTTAATTTTTCATCATTTCCTTCTATCATTCCAATGACATTGTATCCTGTAAGATCCCCAAGCTGAAACGAATCACGATACGTTTCAAAATATGGTTTTATGCCATTCTTCTTAAAGAAATTCTCAATAAAAACAGCAGCTTTCTCAATCCCTTCACTTCCTGTTTCTCTACCTCCTAATTCATCAGAAGCTAGGTATTCCATACTTGTTTTAACATCGTTTGCAGTGATTGTTATCTTTTCAGGCTCAGAAGATGAAACATCTTTACTTTTCTTTTTCGCACTACACGAAACAATAAACAGGCATAATACGAAAGAAACTATAATCTTATTCATTTGATATGTTTTAAGTAAGGTTTAAAGATAAAAAAAACCTGATTCAAAAAAATGAAACAGGCTGTAATATTATGAAATGTTAGTTTAATATTAAACTAGCATAGTTATTGGATTTTCTATATAGCCTTTTAACGTTTGAAGAAACTGCGCTCCGGTCGCACCGTCTACTGTTCTATGATCACAGGCCATTGTTAATTTCATTGTGTTCCCAGCAACTACTTGTCCATTTTTAACTACTGGTTTTGACACAATAGCACCTACAGATAAAATAGCAGAATTAGGCTGATTGATAATAGACGTAAAACTTTCAATACCAAACATTCCTAAGTTCGAAATGGTAAACGTACTACCTTCCATCTCATCTAAGGTTAATTTTTTATTTCTTGCTCGACCTGCATAATCTTTTACAGCAGCTCCAATTTGTGGAAGGCTTTGCTCATTCGCAAAACGAACTACAGGCACTACAAGTCCGTCTGGAACGGCAACAGCAACACCAATATGTACATGATTATTTAACTGCATTCTATCATCAAACCACTGCGAATTAACTTGAGGGTGCTGTTTTAAAGCTAAAGCACAGGCTTTAACGATCATATCATTATAGGATATTTTAGTATCTGGTAAAGAATTATATTGTTCTCTAAACGCAATCGCGTTTTCCATATCAAATTCTACGTTCAAATAGTAATGAGGTGCGCTAAATTTAGATTTAGCCAGATTTTTAGCAATAGCCTTACGCATATTAGAATTAGGAACCTCATCAAAATCTTCCTGACCAGTTGGTACAAATTTGCCAACCGAAGCACCTTGCGTTGCTGGCGTAAAATTCTCTATATCACGTTTAACGATTCTTCCATTTTCACCAGTACCACTAATTTGTGATAAATTAAAGCCTTTTTCTTCAGCCATTTTCTTAGCCAAAGGTGACGCAAACACTCTTCCGTTTGGTGTGTTAGTCTTTGAAACAGTTGCTTTTTCCTTTTTTGGTTCTGCCTTGGGAGTTTCCATGGCTTTAGTTTCCTTTTTAGGAGCTTCTGTTTGTTTTACTTCGGAAGTTGGGCTTTCGGCCTTATAATTTTTGGCAATTCCAGAAACATCAGTCCCGGCAGGACCAATAATTGCAAGAAGTGCATCTACTTTTGCAGACTCACCTTCTTCTAATCCGATATGTAATAAGGTACCAGACTGAAACGATTCGAATTCCATTGTTGCCTTATCCGTTTCTATTTCAGCAAGAATATCTCCTTCTTCAACTTCTTCTCCAACTTTCTTCAACCATGTAGATACTGTACCTTCTTCCATAGTATCACTTAAACGTGGCATCGGAACAACGGTTACACCTTCTGGTATGTCTTGAGCTTCTGATACTTCTTCTTTCACTTCTGGCAATTCTGTTACTTCGGCTTTCGCTTCAGGTTCTGATGTTTCAGAAGTACTTCCATTTAACAATCCTGAAATATCTTCTCCTTCATCTCCAATAATCGCTAATAGTGTATCTACTTTAGCGGTTTCTCCTTCTTGGATACCAATATGAAGTAAGGTTCCTTCATTGAAGGATTCAAATTCCATAGTTGCTTTATCGGTTTCTATTTCGGCTAAAATATCACCTTCTTCAACTTTATCCCCTACTTTTTTGAGCCAAGCAGCGACCGTCCCTTCTTCCATGGTATCGCTCAAACGAGGCATATTAATTACTTCTGCCATAGCTTATAATTTGTGTTGTATAAATGGGTAATCGTTTTGCTCATATACAGCATCGTACATAACGTTCTTTTCAGGATATGGTGACTCTTCGGCAAACTTTTCACATTCTTTCACTAAATCTTTAACACGTTTATCAATAGCTTTTATATCATCTTCGGTTGCGTATTTCTCTTCTAAAATAATATCCTTTACTTGCGTAATAGGGTCTATTTTTTTGTATTCCTCTACTTCCTCTTTCGTTCTATAGTGCTGTGCATCTGACATAGAATGACCTCTGTATCGGTAAGTTTTTACTTCTAAAAATGTTGGTCCACCTCCCGATCTTGCTCTTGAAATAGCTTCATCAAAGGCCTCTGCTACTTTTATTGGATTCATTCCATCTACAGGACCGCAAGGCATTTCATAACCCAAGCCTAATTTCCATATATCTGTATGATTTGCAGTACGCTCTACAGATGTCCCCATGGCATAACCATTGTTTTCACAAACAAATACAACAGGTAAATTCCATAACATCGCTAAATTAAATGTTTCGTGAAGAGAACCTTGTCTCGCTGCTCCATCACCAAAACAACAAATAGTGACTGCATCAACATCGTGGTATTTATCACCAAACGCAATTCCGGCACCTAAAGGAATTTGTCCTCCAACAATACCATGACCTCCATAAAATCTGTGTTCTTTAGAAAAAATATGCATAGACCCTCCAAGACCATTTGAGGTCCCTGTTGCTTTACCATAGAGTTCTGCCATAACGCGTTTAGGATCAACTCCCATTCCAATTGGTTGTACGTGATTTCTATACGCTGTAATCATTTTGTCTTTAGTCAAATCCATAGCATGCAAGGCTCCTGCCAATACAGCTTCTTGACCATTATATAAGTGAAGAAATCCTCTTACTTTTTGTTGAATATATACTGCAGCAAGTTTGTCTTCAAACTTTCTCCAGAACAACATATCTTCGTACCATTTGAGGTAAACCTCTTTAGTTATTTTTTGCATTTAGTTCAGTATTGATATCAAAAATAATACTTCAGATAAATTATCTCAAGTGTTCGCTATGACATTCCAATGTTAAATTGAAATAAGCGAATAACAAAAGTAACACTTTAGTTAGTAATGAAAAAACCGAAAATCGTAAAATTTATTACGAAAACGTTATAGGAAACTTCTATCGAATCCCAGTGGTAACAAATTAGCTAGTGATGTTGATTTTACAATCTTTCCTGTTTCACCCATGAAGTAGATTTCAATTGGGGAGTCTTGTTTCACTTCGTACTCTGCAATGGCTTGCCTACAAGCTCCACATGGAGGAATAGGAGACATTGTTTTTTGTATTTTTGAGCCTGCAGTTAATGCCATTTTCACAATTTTGGCTTTTGGGAATTGAGCTCCTGCGTAATAAATAGCAGTGCGCTCAGCACATAAACCTGAAGGATAAGATGCATTCTCTTGATTATTCCCTGTAATTATCTCTCCATTGTCTAAAAGAATAGCTGCGCCTACCAAAAATTTTGAATACGGCGCATAGGCCTTAAGTCTAGCCTCTGACGCTTTATTCATTAAACCAACTACATCTTCTGGAAGCTCATCAAAACTTTCAAAAACTGTCAACGTAGATTCTATTTTTACTTCTTTCATTACAAACAGTATTAGACAAAAAAACTATTGCTTTTTGAGAAACAATAGTTTTAAATTTGAATTATATCATCGACTAATATTCGTCATATGTTCCATCTCCAAAATTAAACGTTAGAGAAAAACGTAGTGTATTCTCTAGTGGACTCTGTACTTTCGACGCCGAGAACAAATATGATAAATCAATATTTATGGTTGTATATTTAAATCCTGCACCTAATGCAAAGAATTTTCTTGCTCCTTTTTCGTCACTTTCGTTAAAGTAACCTGCTCTAAAGGCAAAGGACTCTTGGTACAAGTATTCTGCACCTAACGCCCAAGTAAACTCCTTTAATTCTTCACTAAACCCTCCTGGTGCATCTCCAAAAGATTGAAGAGCTCCAGACAAGAAACTTACATCATTTGTTTGACCTCCAGTAATAATTGTTGGTTCGCTTTCATCTATATCTGGTGTTGAAGCATCGTCAGATGTTTGTTCGCCATCACCATTAGTATCTACAAATCCAAATAAAGGAGGTGTTGGAACCAAAAGTTTAGTTATTTCTGCTGTTACACCTAATTTATTGTATTCATCAAAAATAAAATCAAACCCAGCACCAAGTCTCATATTTGTTGGAAGAAAGTTCTCTCTTCCTCCATCGTCATATTTAATTTTCGGACCTAAGTTTTGAATAGCAAAACCAAAACGTGTTCTACCGTTAAAGCTATTATATGCTTCTTCTTCACTTTGGTAGAATCCTGAAATATCTACACCAAAAGAACCTGCAGCACTTGCATTTGCGTCTACAGCTTGAATTCTTAAGTCTGAACGCAGATAACGTAATGCTACAGCCATAGAAAATTGATCTGCAAGTCGTAGTGTAAATGATGCATCAACAGTAAATTCGTTTGGCTTCTCTATTAATGGTTCAGAAAATTCATCTGGACGAATTTCTATTTCACCTAAACCGAAATATTTAAAACTAAAACCAAACGCACTTCTATCATCTATTCTATTAAAATATGTTAGATAAGCAATTGAAATGTCATTAACTAGCTTACTAAGGTAAGGTGTATAACTCACTGCAATTCCTGATTTTGCTTCAGAAAACGCGTACTTGGCGGCATTCCATTGCTGAGAATAAGCATCTACCGAGGTTGCTACTCCAATATCTCCCATACCCGCTGAACGCGCATCTGGCGCAATTAGCATAAAGGGTACACCAGTTGTAATTACTGTAGACTGGTTTGGAAATGTAATGGTTTCTTGGGCATTTGAAATGTTAAACACCGACAATGTAATAAGGGCTAAAATGTATTTTTTCATCTGTAAATTCATGTTCATATCAAGGCATTTCTACATTGAATATATTAGGCAAATATAAATCTTTATTATAGTATGACAAGTTTTTCGATTTTTTCAACTTGTTTATTTAAACGATTAGATCTCACTTTTAGTTTATAAATATAGACTCCTTTTCCTATTTTGTCACCAAAATCGTCTCTACCGTCCCAAACAATATCTTTAGAAAGAGAGCTCGTTACCTTGCTTCCTCCTGCGGTTTGACCATTTAAAGTCCTTACCAATTTTCCCGACACTGTAAATATCTGTACTGAAACGTCTAAAACGTCCGAACTATTGTGATTAAACCAAAATTCGGTGTAATCAATAAATGGATTAGGGTAATTTAAAACATTACTAATCACGAGTTCTTCGTCTTTATCACGAACAACAAACTCTATTTCGGCAGTAGATGAATTATTATAAACATCCCATGCTTTTAACGAAAGCGTATGTAATCCTGGCTCTAAATCTCTAAATGGGTAACTTAATTGCCCACGTTGGAAATCATCAATATCGGCCTGATAATAATCATTAAGTACAAATGGGTTGGTTTCATCACCATCTATAATAGCTATAATATCATGCCCAATACCGCTAGCTGTATTAATTCCATTGTCATCTTGAAGTTTAGCAAGCAGTGTTGGTTGCTCATTAGTTATGCCTCCTGAGACAAAATTTTCATCATTCATAAAGAGGTTAATAACTGGTCCGACGTTATCTTCAGTTGCATTTTCATTTATACCACCAATATCAAAGTCGAAGTTATAGCCAGACTTATCATCCAAGATATTATCCTGTTTAGAATAAAAACTTACTTTTCCAGGACCAACAGGAATACCAATATCTCTAGGCACGACAAACTCAAAATCAAATCGGCCTTCTGTGACAGTTGCTTGGCCTTTAAAAACCGTTTCGCCAAGGGTTTTGAAATCTAGGACAATAACTTGACCATTATCTGTTGTTCCATCATTAGCTAAGGTTTGTCTATCGATTTCTTTATCAAAAACTGTTGCTGTTAAAACACCATTGTAATTTGATAAAAAATTCCCAGATGTGTCATAAACTTCTCCAGACATTTTTACACGATCTAATGCTTTCAAAGGTTCGTTAAATTGATCTAAAGGCGTATCGTTAATTTGTGTTAATCGAACTTCTGGTCTTGCAAAAGCTAACTTCATAGCAGGGTCGCCAATATAAAACACCAATGTTTTTTGTGGATTCCCAGATAAAGCTGGATCATTTTTTGTTAGTCTTAAAGCCTCAGCCATTGTTGGATAATCGTTTGACCCATAACTAAATAAGTATTGTTCTAGAATAACATTATATCCTACTCCTGCCGTAACAAAAATTTGTCTGGTGGTTGTAATTAATCCTATGGCTCCACCATCTTTATTCCAATAGGTAAATTCACCAGCAGTAAATCGTTGAGGGTTATCAAATTTAGTATACTCGCAAGTTACAGTAACAAAAAGATTGAACTTACACACATTTCTAATATCCTGGGCGTCAACTTTTGTAAAGATGCGCTCTCCAGCCAACCCGTCTTCTCCACCATGTCCAAAATAATTGACCACTAATGCTCCAACCTCTAAAGCGTCCTTGATTGCCTTATTCACTTCTGGATAACGCTCTCCACTTGCTGTTGCTTCTTGCTGAAACGCATCTGTATGTATTTTCACAACATTTATAAATGGTTTCTCTTGAACGACTTCATCTCCAATTTCGTCTGTGGTATTCTGTAAAATTTTCTCCCAAGACAAGTTAACATCGTCAGATATTGTAATAAAGTTATTTCTCCAACTTCCAAAAGCTTCTTCTCCATAATAACCTTCTACCTTGTCTACTAACTCCTTGGCGCGTTGGGGTGTATCTGCTAACATTCTACCAACGGCAATATCCAATCGGTCAGAATCGTTCATATCGCCTTCATTTTCATCCATCATACCATAAAAATCGTCGGAAATAAAGGAGGAGGTTAAACTGAAACTCTGATACGAGCTCCAAATAGGTATAATATTTGTGTTATTTGAGATTCTATTCTTAGGATCGTACGATGCATCTCCAAATAGGCACAAATACTTTAATCGTCGACTTGGACTACTCGCATTATCATAGACATACTTCACCATATTTCGAATGGCTGCTATATCTTGATTTCCTGAACTAAACTCATTAAAAATAGCTTCAAGCTCAACGACTTTTACATTGAGATTATATTGTTCTCTATTGATTTGTGCTAAACGTTCGGCTTGGGTAACATAGCCTCCTCTAGCAACAATAATATAATCTATATCTTGAAATTCGCCTTGAGCATTCTGAAAAATGGTCCCTTTAATGTTTTGATTATTTACCGTTGTATTTGCATCTCTTAGTGGGTCGAAGTAATCCAAATTTGTAAGCGTTACATATCTTTTATTTGAACCAGCTACATCTTTAAAAATTAAATTCTGGCTTTGATCCGCATTAATAATGGCTTGAACATTATATTTGTCAGTGATATCCCAAACTTCCTGAACATTACTCGCATTATCCAAAGTATACTGCGCAATTCCTGGATTCAACGCAACTTCATTATTTTTAAAAATAAGTTGAGTCCCGTCAAAAGTTAATCCTCTTGTTGCTTCAATTGAAATATAATCTAAGTACCCTAATGCTGCAGGGTTTCCATTATTATTGAAAATCAAATCTATGACTACATCCTCAGACGTTAAATTTATATTACTTTGAAAAGTATTACCTGAAGCTAGTACTGGATTATCTATTACGCTAAAACCTAAAGTACTTACTAAATTTCCATTCAAAACAATTTGCATATTAGAAGCAATAGGACCTTCACTAACGCCAGCAGCTAATACTCTAACTTTAGCAGGCTCTGTTGTAATTAGGTTAGGAAATGAAAAGTTAAAGGTTCTCTCGTTTTCGACGTCAAAACGTTCTCCAAACCAACGACGTCCAATTTTCGCAATATTGGCTTCATCTTCTTCATGAAACTGGTAATCCTGAAATGTATTCACTTCAATAGTAGCATCACCTTCAGGCTGATTTAAAGTTTGAATTCGCTTTCCTGCCCCGCCATCTGTATTAATAAAATAATAAGATTTATCTGTGAATAAATTTATGTTCGTGTCACTGTCTTCATTATATTCTCTTGGACCTTCAGCGTAAAATAAAATATAGTCATCATTATTAAACACACCATCTTCTTCTCCAATAAATCGAACTGCATTTTCGGTAAGATCTAATGGATAAAAATCACTATTTAAAGCGGGCAACATGGCACCACCATTACCATAAACTTTAATAGTCCTGGGATCAACATTAGTATTAACACCTATAGAATTTAAAAACCCTTTTGTTAATCTAAAAACACCAGATTTATCAACATAAAATTTATGCCATGTCCCAGAACTCAAAACAGAATTAGTAATTTCTTGATTAGTTAAACCTGATCTATTCAAGTTACCATATTGATAATTTACGGTAAACGACATTACTTTTTTATAAACACCTCTATCCTTTATAATTGGAGAAACCTCCAAATAAGCAGACACTTGATCTCTATCAATGGCATTTTTCAGAGACACCTTCATGCTAGTCGGTATTGTAGAAAGTGCTAATCCTTTAAGTTCGGATTCACTTATGTTCTGATAAGTAACCTGGCTTAATGTTACTGAATTTTCATTTATATATGATGTTTCTTCCCATTGCGCATAGAACGTAAGTCCTTCTTCCCGTAGGAAACTAAAGTGCTTTTTATCAAAACTTGGGACTTCAATGCTTGAAGTTCCAGTTTCTAAACGTATTGGTTCACTCCAAGCAACATCAAACTGCTTTTGCTGAGAATACCCAAAAAACGAAGCCACTATTAATGGAAATAGTAAATATTTTTTCATAGTCAAATAACGTCTATAAACCCTCTATAGTATAGAGTCTCAATTTTTTATTCAAAATTACAACAATAATTGATTTATTCAACCGTTATTAAAGACAAAATACATCGATAAACTGACCAAAAATCCGTTATTGTGTATAAAAAAGAGGATGAAATGCAACTTTTTTTGCAGGATTTTCGTAAAAAATGTTGTTAGTTTACCTTTAATTACTATATTGCGTCTCTAAAAATTAAATTAGCTTACTTAAAAAGTATGGATATGAAAAACGTCTTAAATCTAAGGATACTATTAGCCCTAGTAATATCTTTAACAATTGTTAGCTGTAGCAGAAACTCATCTAATAATTCATCTAGAGCTACAGGATGGAAAATCAACGATAAAAATGGTGGTTTTCAATACAATGACAAATTCCAAGAGCAAGAAACTGGTCCAGGACTGGTTTTTATAGAAGGTGGTACGTTTACCATGGGAAAAGTTCAAGATGATGTTATGCACGATTGGAATAATTCTCCAAATCAGCAACACGTTCAATCATTTTACATGGATGAAACTGAAGTTACGAACAAGATGTATACAGAATATCTTGATTGGATAAAAAGAACATACCCACCAGAAGAAGAAAATTATAGATTAATATATGAAGGAGCACTTCCAGACACCCTAGTATGGAGAAATCGTTTGGGTTATGCCGAAACAATGACAGAGTACTACTTACGTCACCCTGCATATGGTGAGTACCCTGTTGTAGGTGTTAGTTGGATTCAAGCAGTTGAATTTGCCAGCTGGAGAACAGATAGAGTTGCTGAAATGGATTTACAAAATGCTGGATATCTAGAAAGAGATTCTCATTTAACGTCATCTGCAGATAGCAACTTTAACGTAGACACCTATATTAACGCTCCAACTAAAACATATGGCGGAAATGATTCTATTATTAATCCTGAAAAATCTAGACGTCGTGTGCAAACTACAGCAGCTGGAGATACGATTAATGTGTATGCAAGAAGAGAATCAGGTATCTTCTCTCCTGACTACAGACTTCCAACTGAAGCAGAATGGGAATATGCTGCACTTGGTTTAAGTGAATTAAGAAGTTATAATGTTTATAGAGGTCGTAAAAAATATCCTTGGGATGGACAATATACACGTTCTGGTAGAAGAAAAACTAGAGGTGACCAATTGGCCAACTTCAAACAAGGAAAAGGTGATTATGGTGGAATTGCAGGATGGTCTGATGATGGTGCCGATATTACCGCACAAGTAATGTCTTATGAGCCTAATGATTATGGTTTATATGATATGGCTGGAAACGTTGCCGAATGGGTAGCTGATGTTTACAGACCAATTGTAGATGATGAATTCAACGATTTTAACTACACCAGAGGTAATGTTTATTATAAGAATGCTATAAACGAAGATGGTACTGTAAAAGTTATCACTCCTGATGAAATTGTATATGATACATTAAGTAATGGTAGAATAGTTGCAAGAAACCTTCCTGGTGAAATTGCATTAGTACCAGTTGATGAAAACGAAACGTATTTAAGAACAAATTTTGATAAGAGTGACAACAGAAACTTTAGAGATGGTGATGTAAGGTCTTCACGTCAATACGCAGATAACTTTGAAGAAGAAGGTGAAGAAGCAGACGTAAATAATACACGTAAAATGTACAACTCACCAAAGCATAATGTTGAAAGAGATTCTTTAGGAGCTATTATCAAAGAGTATGATACTTCTAATGACAGGACTTCATTAATTAATGATGAAGTGCGAGTTTACAAAGGAGGTTCTTGGAGAGACAGAGCTTACTGGATTGATCCTGCTCAGCGTAGATACTTCCCTCAGGATATGGCTACAGACTACATTGGATTTAGATGTGCTATGTCTAGAGTTGGTTCTAAATCTCAAGGAAAGAAGAAAAGAAACTAAATAATTTTAGATTATAAAAAGGAAAGTCCTAATCGTTACGATTAGGACTTTTTTTATTACATTTATTTTATGACAATAGACCTCATTTACAAGCACTTTTTAAAGTGTAAAACTGTAAGTACAGATACCAGAAAAATAACTGACAAGTGTATGTTCTTTGCCCTAAAAGGTGAAAATTTCAATGGTAACACTTTTGCTAAAAAAGCCATCGAAAATGGTGCTTCATATGTTGTTATCGATGAAAAAGAATTTCAATTAAATGACCAATATATCTTAGTAGACGATGTTTTAAAAACATTACAAGATTTAGCTACACTCCACAGGAAAACACTAAATATTCCTATTATTGCTCTTACCGGAAGTAACGGAAAAACGACTACTAAAGAGCTTATTAATAGTGTGCTTTCAAAAAAGTACCACACCAACGCTACCGTTGGTAATTTAAACAATCATATTGGGGTTCCATTAACGTTGTTGTCCATGACAAACACAACTGAAATAGGTATTGTAGAAATGGGAGCTAATCATCAAAAAGAGATTGAGTTCCTAACAAGTATAGCATTACCTGATTACGGGCTAATAACAAACTTTGGAAAAGCACATCTTGAGGGCTTTGGCGGTATTGAAGGTGTTATTAAAGGAAAATCTGAATTATATGCTCATTTAAAAACTCATCACAAAATCATATTTGTTAATCTAAATGATGCATTACAAGTTAAACAAGCTGGCAGTTATGAAAAGCTAATCTCGTTTGGATTAGAAACCAAATTAGAGACATCTCAGCCGTATGTCAATTTAAAATTTAACAACCATATAATTAAAACACACCTTACAGGAGCTTATAATTATAACAATGTGTGCATTGCTATTGCAATAGGGCAATATTTTAAAGTTTCAGAAGAATCCATTGTATCAGCTATAGAAGGCTATATACCTAACAATAATAGATCTCAAATTATTAAAAAAAATGCACATCACATCATATTAGATGCCTATAATGCAAATCCGAGCAGTATGCAAGCTGCTCTAAAAAACTTTGACCAGCTTAATGGTAGTAACAAAGTGGCCATTTTAGGAGATATGTTCGAATTAGGTAGAGATGCTAAACTTGAACATCAGGCAATTGCTGATTTTGCAAATCAACTCGATTTGAAACATGTAATTTTAGTTGGTGAAAATTTCTATAATGTGGATTCAAAATCCAAGAATGCCTCATATTTCAAATCTTTTGAGGCCTTAAAAAATGCTTTTGAAACATTTCAATTTAACAACCATATGTTTTTAATAAAAGGATCTAGAGGAATGGCGTTGGAGCGTGTGCTAGATTTATTGTGATTGCCAACATTGAACGTTAAAGTATAGCGCATAAAAAATCCACACAATTGTGTGGATTTTTTTTGTTGTGGGCGCGAAGGGATTCGAACCCCTGACCCCTTGGGTGTAAACCAAGTGCTCTGAACCAACTGAGCTACGCGCCCTAAATATTGGACTGCAAATATAGTCTAGATTTTTAATTACCAAAAGGTTTTTTGAAAAAAAATTAAATAATTTTTTTAAGAGATTAATTACCAAAAAAATAGCATTGATATTATGGTTCTAATTTATTTTGATATTTTTAAGTTTTATAAAATTATACTTTGAAATACATCTCATTTATTGACCAATTAGGCATCGATATTAATCAATTAGCAGATATTGACGCTAACGGTATTATTAAGCTTCAAAAACAGCTCAAAGCTAAGGCTATGCTGGGTGACGCTAATAATTTGGGAGAAGTTGCCAATTTAATCGAAAAGTTAAAAGATGAGACCACCAGACGGCATCATATTTTTGTAGAAAAGCATGTTTGGTTAAAACAGCTCATTTCTGGTGATTATAAATCTATTAAGCAAGGGAAAGTTACTATTGATAATTCACAAATAGAGGACCTCGACGATTTAAAATACTTTCTTGCTCCATTTCTTAAAGAGAATTTAAAGGTGTTCTTATCAGAATCATTGAGTAAAGGCAAATATGTACTGATATTAAAAGTTCTTATTCAAAATCGGCTTTTTTCAGAAGAGAACAATCAATTGGTTATTAATTTCTTTAAAGCCAGACTTAATTATGCTACAGTGTATTTAAGAGAAAACCGATTAAAAGGAAAGGAATACCCAATAGCCTTTATTACTAACAAGGTCTTTATAAATTGTCTTAATGAGTATCCAAATTGTTTTAACGACGACATACAAGAGCTCAATTCTGAAGTTATTGATGTTTATAATTCAAAACGTAAAAATATAGATAATAAAGAGTTTAGATTTGCGGCTAAGGCGATGGTAGCCTTTTCTATACTTGACACTTCTAATGTTTTTCTAGAAGAAACCTTAAGATCCAATGCAAGTATTGCTAGAGAATATACTTACCCTTCTAGATCGAGTAGAAAAACGGGTTCTGGATATGGAGCTTGGACTGTTTTTGTTATTATAATGATTGTGCTAAGAATTATCTTTTGGGCCGCAAAAAGCAACAATAGTACTCCAAATTTCAGTAATTTTCCATCTTCAAACGGAGGCATTAACTGGATGGGAGATCTTGGTAAAAATAACATTATTGAATTAAACAATATTCGGTCGGTCTATCCAAAACTAAGTGAAAGTAAGCCTGTTGTCCCTATAAGTCATAACTTATATGATAATCCATACCATCCTAAGTTTCACAAATTTTATCCCCCTAAATCCAAGTCGGATATTTCAAAATTTGACACTTACGTTACCAACAAAACTGGGAAAGACCTCATTATGTTTATGCTTTATAAAAACAATGACAAATCTGTTTACATTCCAGATGGAGAACAAGCTCCACTGCAAATAAGTGCTAAAGACACCATTATATTCTATTCTGGTAATGACTTTGTGAGCTTTTCAAAATCGTCTCGATTTTTCAAAAAAGAAGCACACATGAGCTCACTCTATATCATTGATAGTATCAGCTTCACAAAAGAGCATTTCATAGATGTTTACCCAGCAAGGACACGAGAAATTCCGGCAGGAACAGCAACGATTAAGCAAAAAATGGACTCTATAGTTTTAAAGAATGTATTTTATAAAAATATTGGACTAAATGCGGCACGAAACAAAGCATTTATTGATGCGATGCGCTCTAACTAAGACCGGTTCGGCTATCATCTTTAAAGTTCTTCTGTTTTTCCTTTTCATTGTCTGGTAATAACGCAGATAAGCCGTAAACAATATAGCGTAACGATTTATAATCTTGTTTTTCCATGGCCTGATCTCCCTGTTTAAATAAACGATCTGCTTTTCTTTGATTAGAAAAATTCTCACAAAATTTTAGGTTCAAGAAATAAGAAATAAAGTTCTCATCGCTAGACTGGATTATAGAATCATACAACTCATCCAACTCCTTAATCTTTGAACGAATTAGATACTTATTACCAGAGTTAACTACTTCGCGTTCATTTTTAATGATACGTTTATATTTGTCTTGGAAACGTTCATTCTCTTCCTTATTTAAATGATATTCCAAACTTAATTTTGTGTCACTATACTCTTCAATTTCTCTGGCAATCACTTTATTACGTGTTAAATCATCAAAGTCTTGAATTAACTTTCGTTTCTTATCATCCAGCTGAAATTTAGCATCCGAGACATCATTGTTATCTATAAGGGAAGCCGCTATTTGGGTTTCTATAAGCCCTACTCTAATGGTTTCTAATTGTTGAGAATATTCAAAATTCTCTTCTGAGTTATTTGATTTTATAAGATCTTCTACATCACCTAAAACCGTATTAATTTCCATATTAATCTTACTAATACTAATGGCGCGTTCTGATTCGCTAAAGACATTTTTAAACTCTTGATCACAAGATTGTAAAAAGATATTAATTTTTAAATCACGAGATTCTGTAACTTCAATTTCAATTTCGATATCTGTTCCTTTTATTAAATCTTCATTAAGATCTTTTCCTGAAAGCTCGATATAGCCAATACTTAGTCCAGAACTTGGCAAACCTTTAGACTTTCCTTCAATAATATTGATAATCAAATTTGATTTTGATTGTTGCAATATCGTTTTTGAAGCGGTCTTGTATATTTTTTTCTTTAGGGGTAAAATACTTCCTTTGGCAAAAACCTTTTCAAGTCGTGTGGCAGATGCATCTAAGTCATCAACTTCCATACAAATATCGTTAGGTAATGGCTGCCCTTGAACATTATAGCTGCCCTGATTTATAGAAACAGAATCCAACGTTTTAACGACATCTAACGCCTCGTTTAATAACTGAATTTTAAATTGATTTAGTCGTCCTTCTAACAGTGGTACAAACTCAGAAAACCCTCTGTCTTCTAAAGTTTTTACGCCTGAATCATAACCTCCATCTTTTCTCATAATTCTGAAACTATTAACCGCTTTAGAATTAATTTTTCCGGAAAGAAGTTCTTCTAAATCCCTTGTGTTTTGCTCATAGAACAATTTAACATCAAGTAACTCTTTACCAGAATCTTCCTTTTCTTCTTTACCATCAACCTCATTTAAAATGGATGCTGGTTTGGAACCAGCATAATAGGCAGCACCATGAACAACAGCCGATGTTGGATCAATACTAGAATTAACTTCAACCCCAATAGCCTCGGCTATACGCTTTTTAATCAAAGGCACATAAGTACTTCCTCCAATTAAAATGACACGATCTATTTGAGAGTTAAGTAATTGATTATTTTTTATAACATCCTGGATAAACACAATTGTCTGCTCAACTTTTGGCGAAATCAACCCTTCAAATTGCTCGCGTTTAATACTAAATTGTTCATAAAAATTGGTGTTATTGATATCAATATCTAATTCTATTTCGGTTTCCTCATAATGAGAAAGCTCTTTTTTCGCTTCTTCTGCGATTTTTAGAAGTTCAAAGTAAAGCCCTTTAAACTGACTTTCTTTTGACTTCAAATCTTTCCATAGATTCGTTAACTTAAGTTTTTCTTCAATGAACGGAACAATTAAGTGCTCAACTATGAGGTTATCAAAATCTGCTCCTCCTAGATAATTATCACCTAAATTGTCGGTAACTTTAAGTTCTCTATCATTCACCTCAACCAGAGCGACATCGAAGGTTCCTCCTCCAAAATCATAAACTATCCAATTTTGCTTTTCATCAACTTCAATATGAGATGTATTAGCAAAAGCCAAACATGCAGCGATAGGTTCTTGCAACAAAACAACCTCCTTAAAACCAGCCATATAACCAGCTTTTTTTGTGGCATTAGATTGTATGGTATCGAAAGAAGCCGGAATTGTAATAACGACTGACCCCAAAGATTCTTCATCGTTAACAAAGTTTTTTAGTTCTTTTAGGATAAGTGAAGACAACTCTATTGGAGACATTTCTTTATCGATAGATGGCACAAAATAAGTGTCTTGTGTTCCCATTTTTCGTTTGAAGAGCATACAAATATTTTCAGCATCTTTTTCTAAATAGTCAAGTGCCTTATCACCAATAACGGTTCTATTTCCGCGAAAAGCGATACAAGATGGCAGTGTTTGTTTTAATCCTAACGGATTATTATAAATTTTGATATTACCATCATCATATTTCGCAATGAGGCTATTAGTTGTACCTAAATCTATAGCAAAGTTTATGGTTTTCATTTGAGGTTATTCTACAATTACAATTCCTTTTTGAAGGAGTCTGGTTTCATTATTTTCAATTCTATAAACAACTGGTTTCAAAACTTTAGTGATTTTAGAATTCTTGTTTAAGTTGCCTAAAATATTTGCTTCTACATCTGTCATTTCATTTCGATAGGATTGTCCAATTGGGTTTACAATTTGAAATCCCATAGATTCAAATTCATGGTAAATTCGATCTACATATCGCTTCACACTATCATTATTCTCCTTTTTCATTTTCAAATCGAGTGCAAAAACTTGGTTAATAATTTCTGTCATTTTAAAAAATTAAATTGAATTTGAAAGATACAATTTTTTGCAGTTTATATTATCTCTGCAACAACAAATGTGCTACCACCAATGTAAATTAAATCTGTCGAAGTAGCACTTGCAACTGCCGCATCTACTGCCGCTTTTACACTTGGGTAAGTTAAACCTTTAAACCCATTTGAAATAAAATGAGATTGTAAACTAGAAGCGTCTAAGCCTCGTGGTATATTGGGTTTACAAAAATAATAAACAGCATCTTTAGGCAGTAATGGCAAAATTGTGGTTAAATCTTTATCGCTCACAACTCCAAAAACTATATGCAACGTTTCAAAGATTTCTTCGTTAAGTTGACTCACAATATATAAAAGTCCTTCCTTGTTATGAGCGGTATCACATACTATTTTGGGTTGCTGTTGTAGCACTTGCCATCTTCCCTTTAAACCTGTATTATTTACAACATTTAGCAATCCATTTTTAATATGTACTTCGGAAACAGGAAATTGCAGTTCATTGAGGACTTTTAAAGTCTGTACTGCAGTTTTAACATTGTGTTTCTGGTAGCTCCCTTTGAGATCTGTATGATAATTTTTATTCTCGTTTTGATCTGCAAATTGAATCTTTGATGCATTCTTATGAGCGATATTGTTAAACAGTTTTTTGATTTCAACCTGAGTTTCACCAATAACAACAGGGATATTGGGTTTAATAATACCTGCCTTTTCATTAGCAATAGCCTGTAAGGTTTCTCCTAAAAACTGTGTATGATCAAGACCAATATTGGTAATAACAGAAATTTCTGGTGTTATGATATTCGTGGAATCTAATCGACCTCCTAGTCCAACTTCTATAATTGCTATGTCTACCTTTTTTTTTGCAAAATAATCGAAAGCCATTCCAACGGTCATTTCAAAAAACGAGAGTTTATTCAATTTAAAAAAAGACGAGTGCTTTCTAATAAATCCAATAACAAATTGTTTACTTATCTCTTTACCATTGATTTTTATGCGCTCTCTAAAATCTTTGAGATGAGGCGATGTATACAAACCAACGTTATATCCTGCTTCTTGTAATACGGAAGCCAACATATGGCTTGTTGATCCTTTGCCATTGGTTCCTGCCACATGTATGCTTTTAAACTTATCATGCGGGTTTCCTAAATAGTTAGCTAAACAAATGGTATTAGACAAGTCTTTTTTAAACGCAGTCTTACCTTGGTTTTGATACATAGGTAACTGCTTAAACATCCAGTTGACTGTATCTTGGTAGTTCATTAATTCCCTAAAGTAAAGTCTATTTTAACCCAACCTATTTGCGTTGTAGGTGCTTTAGAATCGGCTGGCCATTTGTGTGTCATAGCTGTTTTTCTAGCAGCTTCATATAGGCAAGAGCCCCCTGTAGTTCCTCTTTTGCCAGGAATAGCTTTCACCACTTTTCCTGAGCGATTCACATGAATTTCTACAACAACACGGCCTTCTTCTTGACAGTCTGGTAGCACTTTAGAGTAGGTTGCACTTCCTCTACCATTAAGGCCATAGCCTGTACCTCCAGAACCATCTCCTGGTTTACCAAAATAACTAGGAGCATAAGGATCTCCATTCAATTGACCTTTATCGCCTGGTCCGTCACCTGGGCCTTCGCCTCCAGTTTCTGAGCCATCAGCATTTTTAACGCCTCCAATTAAGGCATCTAATTTGTCTTTTTTGGCTTGTTCTTCTTTTCTTTTTTGTTCCTCTTTAGCCTTTCTTATTTGTTCCTGACGTTCAGCTTCGGCTTTCGCTTTAGCTTCTGCTTCTTTTGCTTTTTTTATTGCAATGGCCTCAGGAGACTCATTAGTCATAACATCTTCTGCTTTACTATTTGCTTCAGAAGGTTTTTCTGGCTGTGTTTCTTCTGCCTGAGTTTCCTTTTTAACAACTTCCTCTACAGGTTGTGATTTTATAGGTTTTGTAGGTTGGATATTCCCAGTACCTACTGGCGAATTTCCAAAATTAACAGCAACTCCATATTCTATTGGTGGATCTTGATATGCACAACCTCTAACCACAAATAAAAGCAATAGCAAAATGACCACAATCAAAGCTGTGACTTTTGCAGAATTTCGTTCATGTATGGTTTCAAAGTATTTCATGAGGTTATTTCAATTTATACAATCTATTTAGTTAGTTTACAAGATTCATTCCAAACTTTTGTTTATAACAGCTACATTTCAGGTTTAACAGCCAATATGGTTTTAAATTTATGCTTATTAGCCACAGTCATAACATCAATGATATTTGATACTGGCACTGATTTTTCTGCTCCTAAAACTATAGTTAAACTGTCATTTACAGCCCTGTTAATCAAAATTCCTTCAAGGTCTTTAATATCCCGTTTAATACTGTCAACATAAATGCTTAAATCTTCCTTTATAAAAACATTAACGACATTATCGTTTTGTATCGTATCGTTAGGTGTTGTTATTGGTAATTCAAGGTCAACACTATTATCGTACTGTATTTTATCTGTTAAGGATTTAAAATAAAACAACGTTACTAATAAAACGACACCTAATCCTATATATATAAACGGTTTTAGGTTTCGTTTCACCTTAGTTATTTGGTTTAACTGCCAAAATTACTTTGAACTTATTTCTATTAGCAATATCCATCACTTTCACGACATTCTCTACTGGCACTGATTTTTCAGCTCTTAACACTACAGTTGGTTCGTCCTGACTTGATAGTGCTGCCACTAATTCATTTTCTAGAACACTTTCACCAACTCGTTTTTGGTCTATATAATAGGTTAAATCTTTTTTGATGCTTACGGCTACAGATCTTTTGTTTTCTGTTTTACCACTTGCTTTTGGTAATAGAATATCAATTGCATTTGTCGTGACCAAAGTAGACGCTAACATAAAAAAGATCAATAACAAGAATACAATATCTGTCATTGACGACATATTGAATTCTGGTGTTACTTTATTTCTTCCTCTTAAATTCATTAAATAGGCTCGTTTAAGTGATCTAAAAATTCTAATGAATTGGCTTCCATTTGATAGACTACTTTATCTGTCTTCACTACCAAATGGTTATAAAACATATAAGCTACAATACCAACAATAAGTCCGGCAACGGTTGTTGTCATTGCTGTATATAACCCATCTGAAAGTTGTTTTATATCGATTTGACCACCAGAATTGGCAATTTCAAAAATGGACAATATCATACCAATTACTGTACCTAAGAATCCAATCATTGGTGCAACTCCAGAAATCGTAGCTAAAACACTAACATTTTTTTCAAGGTTATAAATTTCTAAGCGACCAGCATTTTCAATTGCAGTGTTAATATCTTCTAAGGGTTTTCCAATACGAGTAATTCCTTTGTTTATTAGTCGAGATACTGGAGAATTTACCTGTGCACATAACATCTGGGCAGAATCTATTTTCCCATTACTTACATGATCTTTAATTTGATTCATGAAATTTGAATCTACTTTAGATGCGGATTTAATTGCAAAAAGGCGTTCAAAATAAATATAAATAGCAACAATTAGTAAAATAAACAACAGAGCAATGATGACTTGTCCTGCCGTACCTCCACTACTTATAAGTTCTATAATGGATAATGTTTTTTCGGTTGATTCTGCATCAGTAATTACTTCTGCTCCATCTTGAATTATCATATTAATAAAATTGAAAATTAATTTTAAACTATTGTAATAACGATTGTTTTCTTCCTAAAGTATACTCTTAGAATAATGTTCGCGTAAATAAAAATACAACTGCCCCAGCTAAAAACCCTAATAATGCTAGCCAAGAGATTTTTTTAAGATACCAGAAAAAATCTATTTTTTCCATTCCCATGGCAACAACACCAGCGGCTGAACCAATAATTAACATACTTCCACCTGTTCCTGCGGAATAAGCAATAAAATGCCATAATTGATTATCCATTGCTTCAGAGAACATTCCTAAACTTGCGGCAACTAAAGGAACATTATCTATAACGGCCGAACCAATACCAAGTAATATCACTACTAAATCGGAAACTCTTGTGCCGTCCATTTCTGTTCCTAATAAACTTACATTGTCCTGCAAAGAATCGGCAAAATTGAATAAGATTCCTAAAGATTCTAATGCAGCAACGGCCATTAATATCCCAAGGAAAAATAGAATACTCGGTAGTTCAATTTTAGATAAAGAGTGATGAACTGGACTATGGTGAGCATGCGCTTCACTTTCTTCATTATTAATTTCAGTAATACTAAATTTAGAGTTACTGTAAATTTCTGCAAAAATAGCTACAACCCCTAAAGAGAGCATCATACCCACATAAGGTGGTAGATGTGTAATCACTTTAAACACAGGAACAAATACAATGGCACCCAATCCTAAATATAGCATTGTAGAGCTAAATCGACTTTTAGGCTTATCATTTGAATCTTCCTCGATATCTAAATCACCTTTAAATGCTGGTAAAAACGATGCTATAAATGTTGGCACGATCATACATATGAGCGATGGTAAAAACAAATATCCAAACAAATGTCCAACAGATACTTTGTTCCCAATCCACAACATTGTGGTTGTCACGTCTCCTATTGGAGACCAAGCCCCTCCTGCATTAGCAGCAATAATAATTAAACCAGCATACCATATTCTAACACTTCTATCTTTTACAATTTTTTGCAAAATAGAAATTAGCACTATCGTGGCAGTTAGGTTATCTATTATTGCAGAAAGGATAAACGCTAATATCGCAAAAATCCAGAGTATTCTCTTTTTACTTTTTGTTTTAATGAACCCTTTTATTGTTGAAAATCCGTCGAAATAATCAATAATTTCTACAATAGTCATCGCACCAAGCAAAAAGACCAAAATTTCGGCTGTCTTACCCAAATGATGAAGGAGTGTTTCCTCCATGAGATGCATCTTATTCTCGTGTTCTAATCCTGAAAACCCATCCACTAATCCATGATTAGCAGAATCAAACCATTGCGAGAACGAATCTATTCCGAGCGAGATTAATGCCCAACTTATAGCCATCATTACCAATGCCGGTATAAGTTTATCGATTTTAATACTATGTTCTAATGTAATGGCTAAATAACCAAATACAAATACTAAAATTATTACTGTTTCCATACTGGTTGTGTATTATATAAGTTGCGTAAGGGCAATTTCGAATGCAGATGCACTAATTCCCGTTTTTCCTTGATTTTTCTCGTAAACTTTTTCTATTGCTCTTCTAATAATTTCAGAAGTATCATTAAAAATTGCTTCATCAGTCATTTGCACTCTACGTTCCATAAAGTAGGCGAAAACTCTTGCCATACCACAATTAGAAATAAAATCTGGAATTAAACTTACCTTGTTATCGGTATGCTCCATTATACTTCCGAAGAAAATTTCTTTATCAGCAAAGGGCACATTAGCACCACATGAAATGACTTCTAAGCCTGTATTAATCATTTGATCTATTTGATTTTGAGTAATCAATCTAGAAGCTGCACATGGGGCGAATATTTCGGTTTTAAGAGACCATATTTTTTCATTTATTTCTGAAAATGGAATGAGATTATCACTTACCAAAGTATTACCCGATTTTGCGAGATAAAGGTTTGTAATTTCCTCAAATGAAAATCCTTCTTCATTTATTAAACCTCCAACAATATCAATGATACCTACTACTTTAGCACCCATTTGTGCCAAGTAAAAAGCGGCAGCAGCACCTACATTACCAAAACCTTGTACAATGGCGCGTTTACCAACAATTGTATCACCTTGAACATCATAAAAGTGTCTTGCTGCTTCGGCGACACCAAAACCGGTTATCATATCTGCCACTGTATATTTTCTGGCAACACTTGGCGAATATTTAGGGTTTTCAATAACTTTAATTACGCCATGACGTAATTGTCCTATTCTATTAATTTTATCGGCTTGAGTTGGTCTAAAGTGCCCTTCAAAAACACCCTCTTGAGGATGCCAAACACCACTCTCTTCTGTGATTGGTATAACTTCATGTATTTCATCAACATTGAGGTCTCCACCAGTACCGTAATAACTTTTTAATAAAGGAGATACGGCTTTATACCAACGTTCTAAAACGCCTTTTTTACGAGGGTCTTTAGGGTCGAAATTTATACCAGATTTTGCGCCTCCAATGGCAGGACCAGAAACCGTAAATTTAACTTCCATAGTTTTAGCTAACGATAAAACTTCATTCATATCTAAGCCCTTACGCATTCTTGTTCCACCGCCAGCTGCACCTCCACGAAGTGAGTTTATTACAGTCCAGCCTTCGGCTTCTGTTTCGGGGTCTTTCCAATTAAAAATGATTTCAGGGTCTTTGTCTTCGTACTTTTGGAGTAATTCTTTCATCTAAGAGTTCTTACTTTATCAGTTGATTTAGATGTCGCTCAAACATTCAAAAAAGATCTAAAAACCAATTTTGAATCTGCTGGCTTCATTAGTTAGTTATTCTTTAACAAATATAAAAAACTAAAAATCGCTAGATTAGAATTTTACAATAATTTTAAACATTATAAATTTCTCCTGAACTATGATCGTAATCTGCACCCGTAACGCTAGACAAACAATTAGTTTCTCCTCTTAGTTTTAATACTCCTAATAGTCCAAATATCAGGGCTTCCTTATATTCTATTATGGTATTAGATGGTTTTACTAGATTAAACTCTTTTAAGGTTCTAATTCGATCTAAGAGAAAACTATTATAAACTCCACCTCCAGTAAAAAGCACTTCAGAATGTACTTTTATAACATTACTTATTTGAATGGCTATATGTTCGATCATTGTTCTTAGAATATCTCTTTCAGACAATTGACTAGTTTCTAATAGTGGGAATAGATGTTTATCGACCCATTCTACCCCTAACGACTTTGGTGCTTTTTGTTTGTAAAAATCCAAGCTGTTTAGCTGTTGTAATAGAGATTGATTAAGTATTCCTGATTTTGCGATTTTTCCACCGTCGTCATAATCAAAACCTAAAAGATTAGCATATCGGTTCAAGACTATGTTAACCGGACAAATATCGTAAGCTATTCTTTCGGAGTTAATTTCAGAGGATATATTTGCAAATCCTCCCAAGTTAATACAACTATCATACGCTGAGAATAACAGTTTATCTCCTATTGGAACTAAAGGAGCTCCTTGACCATTTAAACTAACGTCTTGAGTTCTAAAATCACAAACTACCAGATGATTCGTTAATGATGATATGCTAGGTAAATTTCCTATTTGATAAGTAAATAGCTGTTCGGGCTGATGTAATGCTGTATGTCCATGTGAACAAATGGCATCAATATCACTAAGTTGATATTTCCGAATAAAATCCCTAATTACATGAGATAAGTGAATTGTATAAAACTTGTCGATTAATTTAAGGTCTTCTAAGTTATAAGTAACAAGATTAGACAATTTTTGTTTCCAAGAATCGGTATATGGAATGGTTTCAGAAGCATGAATTTCAAATGTCCAGTTTGAATTGTTCTCAAATTTAATATAGGCTAGATCAATTCCATCCAAAGATGTTCCAGACATAACGCCAATAACATTGTACTTAGATTTTATCATATTGAGTAAAAATAGCAATCCTTATTGAAAATATACTAATAAAGACTTATCTTTGCACTCACTTTTTATCAATTCAATAATTTATACATACTATGGATTTTAGTTTAACCGAAGAACATCTTATGATTCGCGATGCCGCTCGTGATTTTGCACAAACCGAATTATTACCCGGAGTTATAGAGAGAGATAATACACAAACTTTCCCGGACGATATTGTTCGTAAAATGGGAGAGCTTGGTTTTATGGGGATCATGGTAGATCCAAAATATGGTGGAAGCGGAATGGATGCAATTTCATATGTTTTGATTATGGAGGAACTTTCTAAAATTGATGCATCAGCATCTGTAATGGTTTCTGTCAATAATTCTTTAGTATGTTATGGATTAGAGGCTTTTGGTACAGAAGAACAGAAACAAAAATATTTAACTAAACTGGCCACAGGACAATGCATTGGAGCATTTTGTTTAAGTGAGCCGGAAGCAGGTAGTGATGCAACGTCTCAAGCCACAACAGCCATAGATAAAGGTGATCATTATGTGATTAATGGAACCAAAAACTGGATTACAAATGGTGGTCGTGCTGAAGTATATCTTGTTATTGCTCAAACAGACAGAGAAAAAGGTCACAGAGGTATCAATGCATTTATTGTTGAAAAAGGCATGGAAGGTTTTGATATTGGACCAAAAGAAGATAAATTAGGTATAAGAGGAAGTGATACACATACACTACAGTTTAATGATGTAAAGGTTCCTAAAGAGAATAGAATTGGTGAAGACGGATTTGGATTTAAGTTTGCAATGAAGACGTTGTCTGGAGGTCGCATCGGTATTGCAGCTCAGGCCTTGGGTATTGCTTCTGGAGCTTATGAATTAGCTCTTAAATATTCTAAAGAACGTAAAGCTTTTGGAACTGAAATATGCAATCATCAAGCTATAGCATTTAAATTAGCTGATATGTATACCGAAATAGAAGCGGCCCGTATGTTAGTCATGAGAGCAGCTTGGGATAAAGATCAAGGAAATAATTATGATATGTCTAGTGCTGTTGCGAAATTATATGCATCAAAAGTAGCCATGGAACAAACTGTTGAAGCCGTTCAAATTCATGGTGGAAACGGTTTCGTAAAAGAATATCATGTTGAACGTTTGATGCGCGATGCTAAGATTACTCAAATTTATGAAGGTACTTCTGAAATTCAGAAAATTGTAATTTCTAGAGGTGTTATAAGAGCATAGAAATTACTGTAATATATATTATAAGGCTTCATGATAATAAAATTTCATGAGGTCTTTTTATTTTGACAGTTCCTCTAATACCAACTTAAGTTCAGCATAGGAATATTTTTCATCAATTTGATGCTTCAGATCTGAGAGGTTTTCAAAGCTGTGCTTTGGTATAATTTCTTTTAATTCATTGTAGTGTTCTTCTGAAATTAAATCTGTAATCTTCACCTCTCCAGTTGACATAAAACTTGCTAAGTGCCCCAAAATTGTATTGCTATTTAATGCACGCTCATCTGCAATAGATTCTATAGATTTTCCTAGTTTAAATAATGCTAAAGATTCTTTTTTTGTATCTCCCTTTTTTCGTTTTGATTTAGGCTTTTCGAAAATCTCCAAATCAACTGATGTTTCAATATTATGATCTTCACAATATGCCCTTATAACTTTCAAAATATCATTTCCATATTTTTCAACCCTCACCTTCCCCATGCCATTTACAGCATTAAGCTCCATTTTATTAGTAGGCAAGTTTTCACACATTTCGTATAATGCTTTTTGAGTAAAAATTTGATAATGTATTAAATCCTCTCGTAAAGCGATTGTATTTCGTAGTTCACGAAGTAATTCAAAAAGCTCGATATTAGTCGTGCCTTCAATAACAGATTTCCTTGTTTTTTTAGGTTGTTCTTTTACAAGAAAGACAGATTTAGCCTTCAGTTCTAAAAAGCTAGACACATTAAACCCTTTCTTCAAACCTTCGAAATAAAGCAGCTTACTAGACAATAGTTCTTCAAAAGCATCAAATTGTTTATTCATGTCTTTTTCTAAGGCTTTATTATCTGTTGAAAACGTTAAGTTCTTATATGGTTCAGAAACATGATTGAGTGTTTGATTTTTAAAATAGTCAATAGCTTTTATAAATCGTTCTTGAAGTATATTATTCTCTTCAGGTACCAGATTATCAAGTGATAGTTTCGAAAGTTGTAATTTAAATCCGTTAGCCACTTTCAATAAATCCGTAATTGATTTCTTAATTATTTGCACTGGCGCTTCTAAATCACCTTCAATACTTCCTTTATTGTTATAATAAATATCTAGAATACGATTAACAGGATACAAAAAATTATAATAATCGAACAATTCTGAAATCAGATTGAGCTGAAATCCTATTTTAGATTTTTCCAAAGTGATATCATTTGGAGGATTATCTTCTACAGACTGTGTAAAAGATTTGATATTAGCATCATTGATTACTTGATTTTCACTTATTTTACTTTTAAGTACTAACCCTTCTAAACTTTTACATCTACTAAGTGCAACATAGGTTTGTCCATGAGCGAAGGCACCTTTTGCATCGATAATGGCCTTTTCAAATGTTAAACCTTGACTTTTATGAATTGTTATTGCCCATGCTAGCCTTAGAGGCATTTGTGTATATGTTCCTATTCTATTTTCGGTAATAACTTTGGTTTCCTTATTTACAGTATAATTAATATTTTCCCATTCTTCAGGTGTTGTAACAATATTAAAATCGTCGTCTGGGCATTTTACTATAATTTCATTATCATCCAAAAGAATAACTTTACCAATTTTACCATTAAAATAGCGTTTCTCAACTGAGCTGTCATTTTTCACAAACATTACTTGTGCCCCAACTTTGAGTACTAGTTCTTCTTTATTTGGATATGAAAATTCAGGAAATTTACCCTTAATAGTAGCTTTATAAACTCTTTGCTCACCATCAAGATTTTCAAGTTCCGAAATATTAGTATTTTCAGCTTTACTATTATGTGTAGTCAATGAGATATAACCTTCATCTTTATTAGGAGTAAAATCTGGTCTATAGCGTTTATTTAATTCACTTATTGAAGATTTGGATAGTGTGTTATTCCTTATTTCATTTAAGATTTTAATAAATTTTGGATTATCTTGTCTATATATATGCCTTAATTCAATGGTTACAGCATTGCATTGCTGATAGGCCAAACTGCTAAAAAAATAGGCGTTTTTATAATGAGTTTTTAGCAATTGCCATTCGTTTTCTTTTACAACGGGCGCCAATTGCTGTAAATCACCAATCATTAATAACTGTACGCCCCCAAATACTTTATTTCGGTTTCTAAAACGTCTTAGTGTTTTATCTATAGCATCGAGCAAATCTGCTCTTACCATACTAATCTCATCGATTATTAATAAATCAATAGATTTAATAATATTGATTTTTGTTTTATTGAATTTTCTATTAAAACCCGTTTTACTATTTAAATCATCATGTGGTAGAATTGGCCCGAAAGGAACCTGAAAAAATGAGTGAATTGTAATTCCTTTTGCATTAATGGCAGCAACTCCTGTTGGGGCAACAACGACCATTCTTTTCAAAGAGTTCATTTTCAACTTATGAAGGAACGTTGTTTTACCTGTTCCAGCTTTTCCAGTTAAAAAAACGTTTCTATCGGTATTATTAACAAAACTCCAAGCTAGTTCTAATTCGGCATTAATACTCATCTAATAATTGAAATAAATTTTACCCAATATAGTATATAAAAAACAAAAAACCCTTTTCATATATATATGAAAAGGGTTTCAAAAAAGGCGACGACCTACTCTCCCAC
>NZ_CANLNS010000004.1 GCF_947492715.1 uncultured Psychroserpens sp. | reverse complement strand
GTGACAAGTTTAACAGCACCAACAGCTACAGATAACTGTGGAGGCACAGTAACTGTAAGTCATAATGCAACACTTCCAATTTCAGGCGAAGGGACAACAACGATAGTAACTTGGACTTATGACGATGGCAATGGAAACACAAGCACGCAAGATCAGAATGTGATTATCGATGATACAACTGGACCAGTTGCTCCTAGTTTACCAACGATTACTGGTGAATGTAGTGCGACCGTTTCGGTACCAACAACAACAGATGGTTGTTCGGGAACTATTACAGGAACCACAGGCAATCCTTTAGTATATAACACTCAAGGATCTTTTGCAATCACATGGAATTTTGATGATGGCAATGGTAATGCAATTGATGTGGTTCAAAATGTAGTCATCAATGATACTACAGATCCAGTGCCTGTTTGTCAGGATTTAACTGTTCAATTAGATAATACGACTGGAACCGCTACGATTACAGGAGCACAAATTGATGATGGGTCAACAGATAACTGTGGTACAGTTAATTTCACATTATCTCAAAGTGTATTTGATTGTACAGATATAGGAACTAATGTCATTGTACTTACTGTTGATGACGGAAATGGGAATTCTGCTATTTGTACATCTACAGTGACTGTGGTTAGTCCAACAATAACAGGAGGGACTGTATTAGGTTACTTAAATAATACAGAAACTATAGCTGACGCCGATAATTTGGTAGAAGTAACGGCATGTCCAGATGAACCACAAAATGCAACGTTTAATTTGTCAGGTCACACAGGAAATGTGGCGTATTGGCAAGCATCAACTAATGGTGGTCTTATTTGGACTAACATCGCAAATACAACAACATCTTATTATTTCGCTGATATTTTAGAAACAACATTGATAAGAGCTGTTGTACAGATAGGATCTTGTCAGGCGACATCTTCTATAGTTAGAGTCGTTGTGATACCACCAGACATTCCGCCAACAATTGTTGGTCCAGATACATTTGATACATGTTTAGGAGCAGATATTACGGTTGTAGCCCAAAGCTCATTTGCTACTAATCCAGAATTAAATGATGGTGGTGAATTTAACCAAGCTAATTTACCAGGTTGGTTAGTTGATGGAAATGACGGTGTCTCTGGGTGGAGTGCTTCAGGCAGTAATACATCACCGACCCCTTGGAGAGGTATTAGTAATGGTAATGCGAATAATTCTAGTAATATTACTGAAGGCGTAAGGTATAAAAATCAAGGAGGAGGTAAGTTTGCCATAACTTATGGTGATTTTAACGGAGCCGATCCGTCACCACCTGTAACAACACTTGAGACTGCCGTATTTAATACGTTAGGTTTGTCTTCTGCTAGTATTGATTTTCAATCGGCATATTACCTACAGTCTGGTGCCATTGGAATGGTTGAGTTATCAGTTGATGGAGGCGCAACATATCCAATAAGTTTAATGAGCTTTAGTGGACCTGGTGATTCAGGTGGATTTGTGAATTTAGGAGGAGGAGCTAATAATGTACCAACGATTGACCTTCAAGATGCAGGCAATGCTGTGTCTTTTGATTTAACAAACTATATAGGACTAACTAACCTTAGAGTAAAGTTCACATTCACATCAACAGTTGGTAGTTCATGGGCTATTGACGGCATTACGATTCCTCAAGCTCCAGTTGATGAAGTTATTGAATGGGAAGATGGTACAGGAACTGTAGTAACAACAGGAGCAACAACAACGATTACACCTGTAACACCTGGAATTCAGACTTATGGTGTAACTTCTCTAATAAATGGATGTAGGGCCATAGGTTCAGAAGGAACCGAATTTATTGATGTTAATGCATCTCTGGCTTATGCTGGGGAGGATATTACCCAGATTATAGGAGAGTGTGGAGAGGACATCAACTTAAACGCCTATAATAATAACTTGACAGCAGCTCAAAATGTTTCCAATGGTGTGTCTAATCCAGCCGTGTTTACAACAGGAACTTATCCTGGAACAGGAGAAGCTGGCGTATGGTCTGCAACACAAACATCAGGTTGTGGTGGGAACTATACTTTCTCAGATGTTGGTAGTCCAACTTCTAAATTTTCGGCAGACCCAGGAACATATCAATTAACATGGACCGTTCCTACTATTGGCTGTTCAGATAGTATCGAAGTAATTATTCAGAGTTGCCCAACGATAGATTTCGACGGAACTAATGATTATATTACGTTCAAGGATAATTATAATCTAACAAATCAGTTTAGTATTGAAACTTGGATTAAGCCTGAATCTGTTACAGGAACACAAACGTTGTTTTCTAAACGTGATGCCAATAACTTATCTACGGGATATGATTTAAGGTTAGTAGGAACGACAGTACAGTTTAATTGGAATGGTGCTGGTTCAATTCAATCTTCTTATCCAATATCAACAAATAGATGGTATCATATAGCGGTTACTAATAATAGTGGTAGTTATAGATTATATATTGATGGTGTCGAAGTAAGTACACCAGTGGCAGGTTCTGCCCCTTCAACAAATACAATGAATAGTTTAGCAGGCGCAATGGATCAAGCTAATAACGCTCCAAATCGACCAGTGAATTATTTTAATGGATGGATGGATGAGCTCCGTATTTGGAATACAGCGTTGACAACAGCTCAAATTCGTCAGATGATGAATCAGGAGATTCAAGATAATACTGCAGTAAGAGGGACAGTAGTTCCTTTAGATATTGCTGGTTTATCTTGGGCAGATTTAGACGGATATTATAGAATGGATGTGAATTGTGGTACTCTAGTGGCTAATAAAGGGATTAGAGGGCTATTAAGAAATATGACTTCTGCACAACAAGAAACCGCTCCTTTACCATATACGTCTAGAGTAGATGGTCAAAATTGGGCTACAGATAATACATGGACAAACTTTAATGTTTGGGATGCACCTAACAGTTTAGGTATTGATAATGCCACACCAATTGATTGGAATATTGTTGAAATATCTCATGATATCAATTCTGGAAATAAAGATATTACTGTTTTAGGGTTGATTTCAGATACACCAAATAAAGTTCTTGATATTAAGGATCCTGGGTCAGCTCAGGATGAAACAAACGACGGACAGTCATTGCGAGTTACACATTACCTGAAGTTAGATGGAGATATTGACCTATTTGGTGAGTCTCAATTACTACAAGATGAAGGCAGTATTTTGGATGTTACTAGTGCTGGTAAGTTAGAACGAGATCAACAGGGTACAGCCAATCTATATAATTATAATTATTGGAGTTCTCCTGTAAGTACATTAAGCATTGCATCAAACAATAATCCATTTAATGTAAATGGTATTTTAAGGGATGGATCGAATTCAAATAGTCCTCAAACCTTACAATGGACTGGAGCTCATGACGCCAATGGAGCAACAACGCCTATTACCTTGAGTAGTTACTGGTTATTTGCTTATGAAAATTATCCTTTCGATAGTTATGCATCATGGAGAGGTTTAAGTGAGACCGACAATATTGCTACAGGTTTAAGTTTTACAATGAAAGGAAGTGGTGTAGGAAATCCTGTAAGCGCTGTTCAAAATTATGTGTTTATAGGAAAACCAAATAATGGAACAATTACAACACCAATAACTATTGGTAATCAAGCCTTAATTGGAAACCCGTACCCATCAGCAATAGATGCCAATGCTTTTATTCTTGATAATATTCCGGGAGGAAACCCAGGTACATCTCAAAGTACAGATGGAACTTTGTATTTCTGGGAGCACTACACATCAAACTTTACGCATATTTTAGAAGACTATGAAGGTGGTTATGCCACATATAATTTAACTGGTGGAAATCCAGCAGTATCGCCTCCATTAGTAAGCGGGAATGGAACACCAACCAAATTACCTGGACGATACGTACCAGTATCACAAGGGTTCTTTGTTACAGCGAGTAATGTTGGTGGTAATATTCAATTTAAAAATAGTCAGCGTACGTTTGTAAGAGAAACATCGGCAAGCTCAACGTTTATAAGATCCAGTAATCCAAATTTGTATTCAACAGATGAAGATCCTAATACAGATATTAAACGTGTACGTCTAGAATTTAAAACAACTGAAGGTGCCAAACGACCATTATTACTTGGTTTTGTTCCAAATAATCTAGCTACAGATGGTATAGATTATGCCTATGATGCAGAAAATTCTGATTCGGTATTTCCTAATGATATGTTCTTTAGAATTCAGGAAGGAGATTTTACAACTCAAGGTGTTGGTGATTTTGATGATACCAAGGAATATCCTTTGGTGGTCTATGTTGATACTCCTGGATTATATGAAATATCCCTTATAGGTTTAGAAAACTTCGAAGACGCTATTAACGTCTATATCTATGATGCTCTCTTAGATGACTATGCTGATATAAGCAGTACTGCTTTTCAAATTGCGCTAGATGCAAATACCTATGAGAATCGATTTTATGTAACATTTTCTTCGGAAACAGCCTTATCTATTCCAGAGGAAGACTTAAACAAACATCTCATTGCATTCTTTAATACTACTCAAGAAATTTATGTGAATATGGCTAACATTTCAGATGTTAAGACTATAAAACTTATAAACTTATTAGGCCAGGAAGTTCAAAATTGGGATAACACATCGACATTCGTGATTGATGGAGCCATTAGAATTCCGGTGAAGAATATAGCTGAAGGTTCATATATCATCAAAGTAAACACTAATGATGGTATTTATAACACTAAAGTTATTATTAAAGAATGATATAAATTCTTACAAATATAAATCTATTAAATGCATTTCATCGAATATTTATGCATTTAATGGATTTTTTTATATTTAATTACTACATTGGCGCTTAACTAAAACTAAATTTTCATTAAAGCCCTAATGTAATGAAAACGATTGCCTACATCTGTTTAGCAGTGCTGTTATGCACTACTTTAGAACCAGTACATGCTACTGCAAATCATAATGCACCCACTGTAAATTCTGAAATTCAACGTGTTCGAATTGATATTACAACACCACTAGGTTATACCCGACACTTACTTTTAGGGTTTACCCCTGATAATGCGGCGACAGATGGTTTTGATTTTGGCTATGATGCCCAAAACATAGACAATTATAATAACGATTGCAATTGGCTTATCAACGATAATCGTTACGTTATTCAAGGCGTTGGCTCGTTTCATGAAAGTAAAACATATCCCTTAGGTTTATTTTTGACAGATTCTGGCGATGTTGAATTTTCTCTGTTAGGATTAGAAAATTTTGATGATACTATAAATGTTTACATTTATGATGCTATGGATGATTCGGTGACTTCAATTTCCGATAGTAATTTGGTAGAAACCATTGCGCAAGGAAATCACTTAAATCGTTTTTTTATTGCATTTACAAATGATGTCAACTTAATGAGTTTTGCTAATAGTCAGTTATCGGTAAATGACTTCAATCAACAAACTACTGAAATTAGCTACATTTCATCTACTAAAGAGTTACGAATAAAAACCACTAATGCTTTAGAAATTCAAGACATCAGACTGTTTAGTATTTTAGGAAAAAAAGTGAAACATTGGAAAAACTTGAAATCGGATTCATCTGGAATGCTTAAGATCCCAGTATCTAATATTTCCGAAGGCACTTATCTTGTAAGCGTTAAAACGAAGGCTGGATTGTCTAATAAACGTCTTATTATCTCCCATTGATTAAAACTATAATGCATCCATAATTCTTTGGTCTTCTTTTTGTAAATTTAGTGTTCACAAATTAAAAGCTATGTCAAAGAAAAAACTAGGGATACATACCATTTGTACACATGTTGGCGAAATTAAAGATGAGCAATTTAAAGGTGCTATCTCTCCAATTTATATGTCTACATCTTATGAGTTTGATAATGTGGACATAAAGCGTTATCCACGTTATTTTAATACACCAAATCAAGAACATTTATCAAAAAAGATTGCAGCTTTGGAGCGCGCAGAATCTGCCATGATTTTTGGAAGCGGAATGGCAGCTATTAGTCATATGTTTTTAGCATTTCTTCAAAAAGGCGATCATCTTGTTGTGCAAAACACCCTGTATGGCGGGACGAGTAATTTTATTCGTGAAGAGTTTCATAAATATGGTATAGAATATACATTTACTAATAGTCATAAAGAAGCCGATTTTATTGCTGCGATAAGGCCTAATACAAAGGTGATTCATATTGAAACACCATCAAATCCTTTATTAACAATTACAGATATTAAAGCCATTGCCAGTTTGGCAAAATCAAAAGGGATTATTACTACTATTGATAATACCTTTGCGAGCCCTGTAAATCAAAACCCGTTAGACTTAGGGATTGATATAGTAATGCACTCGGCAACCAAATATTTAGGTGGTCATAGTGATATTCTGGCTGGAGCAGTAGCAGGTTCTAAAGACCATATTGATCGGATCTGGAATGTCTCTAAAAACTTGGGAGGAAGCCTAAGTGATATGACAGTTTGGCTCTTAGAACGAAGCATGAAAACATTAGCACTTCGGGTGAAGTCACAAACAAAGAATGCCAAGAAATTGGCTAAATTTTTAAATAAGCATTCAGATGTTACCAAGGTTTACTATCCTGGTTTAAAAAGCCACCCAGAACATGAACTTGCCAAATCGCAGATGCATGATTTTGGAGCAATGATTTCTTTTGAATTAGCCAATGGTATAGATGCTATGGCATTTCAAAAACAACTGCATTTAATTAAATCATCTATGAGTTTAGCAGGAGTAGAGAGCACCATGTTATTACCATCAGAAACGTCTCATGCTTTACTAACGCAAGAACAACGTGATGCTGTAGGTATAAGTGATCGACTCATACGTTTTTCGGTAGGTATAGAAAATTATAAGGACCTTAAAAAAGATATCGAACAAGCTATTACTAAAACTAAAGTCGCCGCATTTGCATAAACATAATAAACATTCAAAAGGCTATGATTTTGAAGTCTTAGTAGCTAATTCTCCAGAATTAGAAACATTTGTATTCACAAATTCGCATGGGAAATCAACCATAGATTTTGCTAATCCTAAGGCCGTTAAATCTTTAAATACAGCATTATTAACATTGTATTACGCCGTGTCGTATTGGGAATTTCCCGATGATCATTTATGTCCGCCAATTCCTGGACGCGTAGAGTATATTCATCTTTTAAATGATCTCTTGGTAGCCTCTGGGTTACGTGAGGATGTCACTGTTTTAGATATAGGAACAGGAGCAACATGTATATATCCACTCTTAGGACAAGCCGAGTACGGATGGCGTTTTATTGCTACGGAAATAGATAAAGGAGCTTATAAAAATGCTCAAAAAATTATAAATAAGAATGGGTTGGATGAGGTTATTACATTGCGATTTCAGAATAATCCACAGTGGATTTTAAATGACGAGATTTTACCTTCTGAACGCGTTGCCGCTAGTATGTGTAATCCGCCGTTTTATAAAAATGAAACAGAAGCATTAGAAGAAACCAAACGGAAATTGAAAGGTCTTGGGAAAAATACCGATACTATAGTTAGAAACTTTAGCGGAACAGCTCAAGAATTATGGTATCCAGGTGGAGAGAAGGCATTTTTACATAATTATTTGTACCAAAGTTCTCAATTAAAAAAGAATTGCTTTTGGTATACGAGTTTAGTGTCTAAAAAAGACCATGTTAAATCCATGGAGACATCGCTTAAAAAATTAGGAGCTACAAAAATTAAAAAATTAGAACTGTCACTTGGAAATAAAATAAGTAGAGTCATGGCGTGGACATTTTTATCGGATAAAGAACAACGCGATTGGAACTCATAAATTATGACAGAATTTGTAATTTGCATATTATTAAATTAAATAGATGAAATTAGATATATTGGCATTTGGCGCTCATCCTGATGATGTAGAATTGGGTTGTGGTGGAACAGTTGCGAAAGAAGTTGCTAACGGCAAAAAGGTTGGAATTATTGATTTAACACGTGGTGAGTTAGGAACGCGAGGTACGGCAGAAACTCGAGATCAAGAAGCAAGTGATGCTGCACATATTTTAGGTGTCACCGTTAGAGAAAATTTGGGTTTTGCTGATGGTTTTTTTATAAACGACAAAGAGCATCAATTGGAGGTTATTAAAATGCTTCGGAAATACCAGCCAGATATAGTATTATGTAATGCCTTTGACGACAGACACATTGATCATGGTAGAGGAAGTAAGTTGGTAAGTGATGCTTGTTTTTTAAGTGGTTTAATTAAAATAGAAACAACACTTGATGGTGTGAATCAAGATAAATGGCGGCCTAAACAGGTGTATCATTACATTCAATGGAAGAATTTAGAACCCGATTTGGCCGTAGATATATCTGGACATATTGATGTAAAAATGGCTTCTGTCTTAGCTTATAAAACACAGTTTTATGACCCAAAGAGCGATGAACCACAAACACCTATTTCGAGTAAAAACTTCACAGATAGCATTAAATATAGAGCTAGAGACCTTGGGAGACTCATTGGAACAGATTATGCCGAAGGATTTAATGTAGAAAGACATATTGCTGTAGATAGTTTGTTTGATTTGAAGTAATAATTTAAAAAAAGTCTTTGTAGAAACTACGAAATAATTTACATTTGCAGTCCAATTTAAATGGTGGCTCGGTTTCAGCTAATTTGAGCATTCCTTTTGGGAACTTTTAAAAGTTTAAATAAAATAAAAATGGTGGTTGTAGCTCAGCTGGTTAGAGCGTCGGTTTGTGGTACCGAAAGTCGCCGGTTCGAACCCGGTCTTCCACCCAAAATTACAAAGCCTTTCACTTGTGAAAGGCTTTTTTTGTAGTATTATTTTTCATTAGCGCTCACTGGCATCTTCTAAATCTTCTTGTGGGTTTTTTACAAAAGGATATATAAATTGTTTGCCGTAACCTTTTGGGTAGTGAACATCGCCTAAGCCTGTGCTTTCTGGCCAATCTTTACCTTTATCATAATAAGTGCCGAAAATCATATCTATAAACGGAAAATGAATTGCGAAATTTTTATCATACGCTTTGGGATCGTCAGAGTGATGCCAATGATGAAATTGTGGTGTTACAAATATATATTTTAAGAATCCAAAGTTAATTCTTGTATTGGCATGAGCTAAAACAGCTTGAAAGGAGACAATAACGATATATGTAAAAAAGACAGAACTATCGAAGCCACATACATATATTGGAATGAATGACATTGCTCTAACCACTACTAAATCGAAAAAATGAGTTCTAGAACCAGCGAGCCAATCTAAGTTTTTGGTAGAATGGTGTACCGCATGAAAGCGCCAGAGATAAGGTATTTTATGAAAGAAATAATGTGCTGTATATTGGAATAGATCTGACACCAATAACGCTACAAATAATTGTGGTAAAAAAGGTATGGATTGAATGGTGTTTTGAAAACCTTCCAAACCAATATTCTTAAACATTGTTGTTGCTGGATATTGTACAATGACACCAATAATTTGTATGAATAAATGACTTACGATAAAATAGACAAGATCAGTTCTCCACTCGCTATGAAATTTGGACTGTTCTGTACGTTTTGGTAAAAAGAGTTCTATGGGAACAAATACAATGGCAGAAACTAAGACGTCAATAAGTAACCAATCTAGACCTATGGTGAACGTTTTGTCTTGAATACCTGTGCCTTCTGGTAATGCCGATCCTAGTAAAATTGTAGCGGCAATGATAATTGTGGAAATAAAACCGTAACGTTTTTTCTTGCTTAAAATGAAACTCGTAAAGGCAAAAATGAATGAAAGTATTAGAACTACAAGAATAGACCATTTCACAATTTGTGGGTTGTAAATGTCTCTAAAATCTTTGGTAGTAAATACATCTGGAAAATAGGCACAAATAACAAAGCCTAAGGACACAATGGCCAAAAAAATAGAAAGATATCCGCTAATTTTCCCTTCACCAATTTTAAGTCTTTTGTTCTCACTCATAATATGTGTATTATATAAAGAAAGGTTCAAGATAATTAAAAATTTGTCTTGAACCTTTCGATTGCGTTAGCGATTGAGGTATTTGTTGAAGCTCCTCGCAGAGAGCGACTACCGAAAGCGCGACCCTAAGACGTTATAACGAAGTAGGGTAACGCCCACCTCGTTATTTGGTTTCGGCTTTATCGACTATAAGTCGGCCTTCGCGATTAGCAACCTCCCAAGCTGTATAAAATACTAATCGTGTTCTATTTTCTAGTAAGTCATATTCAATTTTGTCTGCTGTGTCTGATGGTCTATGATAGTCATCGTGAGTTCCATTAAAATAGAAAATAACTGGAATATTATTTTTTGCAAAGTTGTAATGATCACTTCTGTAATAAAAACGATTTGGATCATTATCATCGTTGTAGGTGTAATCTAACTCTATGTTTGTGTATTTTTTATTGGCCTCTTCTGATAGGTTATGCAGTTCGGTACTTAATTTATCACTTCCAATGAGATAAACATAGTTTCTGTCGCCTTTACGTTTTGGATCTACACGACCAATCATGTCAATATTTAAATCGGCTACCGTATTTTCTAATGGAAAAATAGGATCGTTATCTGTATAATGTCTAGACCCTAGAAGCCCTTTTTCTTCTCCAGTAACATGCAAAAATAGAATTGAACGTTTTGGTCCATTACCATCGTTGGCCGCTTTTTTAAATGCTTCGGCAATTTCTAAAAGTGCTATTGTTCCAGAGCCGTCATCATCTGCGCCATTATAGACTTGCCCATCTTTTACACCTTCATGATCTAAATGTGCGGAAATTACTAAAATTTCATCAGGTTTTTCTGTACCCTTAATAAGTGCTACAACATTTTCTGATGATACTTTATCTGACTGGCTCTTAATGTCTAGTTTTACAGAAGTTGGCGCTTTTTTAGATGTTTTATCTTCATTGATTTTTGGAAATAATTTAAAAGCCAGATTTTGGTTTATCATTATAAATGGGGCAGAAGGTGCATTCGATTTTAATGATATTCTACCAGCTTCACCAGACTGTGCAACGGCACGATAATAATTGTTGTACCTCTCGAAAAGTGCTGCATCTAAGTAAAATATAGCTTTAGCACCTTTTTCTCTTGCTGTACTACGTTTTGAAGATATTGAAGACCTACCAGAACTCCATTTTGTTTCTTCGGCTGTTCCTGTAGTCACGTAGTTTCCATTGGCATCCTTGGGTTCGCCAGATTTTGCCAATACAATTTTACCTTTTACATCAACACCTGTGTAGTCTGAGTAGTTTTCTGAGTCGATACCATATCCAACATATACTATGTTTGAAGCATCGATAGTTTGTGATTCAGAGGCACTAGTGACTATAAAATCTGTAAACTGCTCGAAGCTAGTTCCATTGACTTTTAATGCGGCTTCAGGTGATTTTCGTCTTTGAAGCGGAACCTCTTGGAAGTAGTCGTCTCCAGATAATGGAGAAGAAATTCCCATTTTCATATATTGTTCTTTGAGGTAGTTTACGGCTTTTTTCTGACCTGGTTCTCCAGTCTCGCGACCTTCAAATTCATCGGAAGCGTAAGTATAAAGCATTTCTTTTAATTCATCTGAAGTAATGCTGTTTCCGTATTCTGTTGGGTCAACAGGAGCCTTAGCATTTGCTTGCTTTGTTGCGTTTTGATTTGAACTACCGCAGCCTACAAGGAGTAAGGCGATAGCTAAAGTTTTTAGTGACGTCTTCATTATTTAAGTGTTACTTAGTTTTGTAGCACTAATATTACGAAATTTCTAGGTGACTTCTAGTATGGTAGCGTGGTCTTTAAATAAAATTTAACAGCTTAGATTACATCTTTGTCTACAACAATTCTGTTTTCAGAATTTGCTAAGTACCAGGCTGTGGCAAATATTAGCTTGGTTCTTTTTTCTAAAAGAGAATAGTTGATTTTGTCTGGTGTGTCTGTTGGTTCATGATAATCTTCATGTTCACCGTTAAAATAGAAAATTACAGGAACACCTTTTTGAGCAAAATTATAATGGTCTGATCGGTAATAATAACGATTAGGATCGTTGTCGCTATTAAGTCTATAATCCAACTCTAAGTTTGTGAATTCATTATTGGCTTCTTCTGAAATATAATGCAGTTCGGTACTTAAACGATCTGCTCCTATAATGTAGAGATAGTTCTCATTATCGATGTGAGCATCGTCTACACGTCCAATCATATCTATATTTAGGTTGGCTACTGTATTTGCCATTGAAAATACAGGGTATTGCGTGTAATATCGAGAGCCATTAAGACCTACTTCTTCACCCGTCAAATGCAAAAAAACAACACTACGTTTAGGTCTGTGTCCTTCCATAGCTGCTTTTTTGAATGCTTGCGCCATTTCTAAAACCGCTGCAGTGCCAGAACCATTGTCGTCTGCACCATTAAAAATTTCGGTGTCATTGTACCCTTCATGGTCAGAATGTGCCGATATAATAATAACTTCATCGGGATATGTACTACCTTCTATAAACGCAATAACATTTTGGGAATCTTTTATATCTCCTGAAAAATAAGATTCAGGAATCCGTTGATAATACTTTGAACCTAAAGGCGATTTAATCTCTTCACGGATATAATAATCTTTAATAAATTTTGAGGCTTTGTGATGTCCTGGTTCGCCAGCTCTTCGTCCTTGGAAATCATCGGATGAAAATGCATAAACATGTTCTTTTAGTTCATCTTCCGTAATGGTATTTAGGTAGGTTTGAACTGTTTCGGAATCGTCAAAGTAGATACTTTCTTTAAGTTGCTCTATCTTTTCTGTATGTCTAAGTGTTGCGCATGAACCAACAAGGGTAAGGGACAATGCAACAAGATGAACTTTCATTTGCGGACTAATAAATGGCTGATTATGATTCAAATAAAATAAAAAAAAAGGTAATATCGAAAGTATTACCTCATTTTATTTATTCGTTATCTATCTCGTCTAAATCTAGACCCTCGAGTTCATCAATGGATTCTTCTTCGAGTTGATCTTCTTTTTGTTCTAATTGTTCTGTATTTCCAACTTCAGATTCGGTAAACACTGCTTTGTATGTTGTTAGAGCCAGAGCAATAATTGTCATTAAAAATACAAGTTGAATAGCTCTTTTACCTGTTTGCTGCCCTTTTGATGTGACTAAGGCCGGAATACCAAATATAAGAGCCAATATTGAAGGGATGTACGCAATTTTAAATAAAGGTGTCACCGCTAACACTAGTGCTAGAATTGCTGCTATATATCCTAAAATTATAAGTAGCTTTTTCATGATATTAATGTTTTAGTCCTGTTGCGCTTTTTATTTTTAATTCACCATTTCCAACGGCAATTTTGAATTTTGCATAAACAGGTATTTTATTGGCATCTGCCGTTAACCAAAGTAGGTTGTCATTATTACCTTTAAGAACATTGCTATTGTTAATTGAAATAGACAATTTGTAGCATTCTTTTTTACCAATGGCAGTATTAATAGTTTCTTTGCTTAAATACTTTATGCTTACAACAGACTCTTTGTTGTCAAATAATACCGTAAAACTCTGGCTATCACCAATACTTGCTTTATGAATATCTAAATTTCTGATATGATATAACGTAGTAACTAGGTCTCGAGTAGAGCCTCCTATTTTTACCGATTTCTTTTCTTCCCACTCGGTACCATCACGTCTGGTTTTTCGTTTTAAACTTGCTACAGTTCTTGTTTTATGGTTAAACTTATATTTCATGAATTTCTTGTAACCACCTTCATAAATATCTCTATTATATAGAAAAGGGGTTAATGTCTTGGGACTTACATAGCTTTCATATAAATCACGAATCTTAAAGAAACTATCCCAATTACTGTAAGTTACCGCTGTGCACTTTAATTTTAGTAAGGTCGATTTTGATGTTTTGACTTCGCTAGTTTGCATTGTAACTTCGGCCAATTCATTGAGTATGCCATTCATATTATACGATGCGCTATAGGTTAGCTTTTCACCAGCAGCAATAGTTTTATTTTGAGCTAAAGAAAAAAATGAACTCAAAATAATAAGTGTAGATATCAAAAATTTCATTGTAATACGTTTAGTTGTAATAACGATTATACTAACATTTATTATGCCGAAAATACAATCCTTTATCATTTCTAACTAATATTTTTTCGAAGTTTTGACTTTGAATCTTTGTATAGCAGATGATATTTATCATGATTTTTTAGTCTTATGCTTTGTAATTTAGAGTAAGATCAAAATCATTGTATTATGAAAAATATATTGTTACCAACAGATTTCTCGGAAAACGCATTAAACGCTATTCATTACGCGATGTCATTTTATCAATATGAACCCTGTAAGTTCTATTTGCTGAATGTTCAAAAGGTGTCATCATTTGTAACAGACGATTTGATGGCGATGCGACCTTCCGATACATTATTTAATTCTTTAATAGATGCCTCTATGAAAAGACTGGAAATCTTAATTACGGAATTAGAAGAGCAATATGCAAATGTGCTACATGAATTTGAACCCAAAGTAGATTACGATAACTTTATTGATGCCATACAACAGGTAGTTAATAAGAATCAAATTGATATGATTGTTATGGGAACAAGAGGCGCTTCTATTATAGGTAAGAAACTGTTTGGGTCACATACAGTAAGTGTATTTCAGCGATGTTCGTGCCCTGTACTAGCCATTCCTAACGATTATAACTATAGAACTATAAAGACCGTTGCATTTACGTCTAACTACTATACGGCTTATAATTCTGAAGACTTATTACCTCTAATCAATTTGGTAGAGCATCATAATTACGACGTTCATATTATTCATGTTAAAGAAGCCGAACGCCTCAGTGAATATCAGGAGAATAACAGAGCGTTCTTAGACTCGTGCTTTTCAAATGTGAATCATTCATTTATTATGCTTGAAGAAGAGCGTTTGTTTGATGCCGTTACTAATTATATGACAGCTAATAATATTGATTTATTGGCAATGATGAGTCGAAAACATTCGTTTTTAGAGCGGCTGTTTATAACACATCCAGCAGAAAGTTTTGCTTTTAATTTGAAGGTTCCTTTACTAGTGATGGAAAATACGGGAGACTTTTATTTAAAGTAAGCGATTGGAAAAACTAAAAGTTCGTAACTCAGAATCCTTTAATATTAGTATTTGCACAACCATTGCATCTTTAAATTTTTATCTTTGCCTTAATGAAATTTGTAACAATCATATTGTCATTATTAATATTATCGCTTTCGGCAAAACCTTGTTCTGATGGTCAAAATAGTGAAGATCTGCACCAAGAAGATATAAGTGTTAATCATAACCATCAAGAAGATAGTGATGATTCTTGTCCTGCAACTTGTATTTGTAATTGTTGCGGTACGGCAATTACCTACGAACCTTTGGCAACTTACAACCTCATTGATTATTATAAAATTTCTACCAAAATAGCATCTTCATATCAATCTATATATAGATTTGATTTTCATTCGAATATTTGGCAACCACCACAAGTAATCAGCTAAAACAACGCGATTTTAAATCAATTAATTAGTTAATTACAATTATATTTCAATGAATAAATACACATTGAGCATAACGCTCATTATATTACTTTGCCTATCATTAAAGGCGCAAACATCAGACATACAAATAAAAATTATCGCAGAAACTGAGAATGAACCGTTAATAGGTGCTACAGTTTACTTTGAAGCATTAGAAAAAGGGGCTGTTACCAATTTTGATGGTATCGCTGAGTTTACCGAAATACCAAACGGTCAGCATCAAATAATAATCTCCTTTTTAGGATTTGAAACCATAGAAACTACAATCCAAGTCCCGAGTACTTCAGCATTAGTATTTAAACTAAAAGAAGGGGGTAATCAATTAGACGCGGTGGTACTACAATCTACAAGAAGTACGAGAACAGTTAGAAAAATACCAACGCGTATTGAGTTTATAGGTACAGAAGAATTAAGCGAAAAGGCCATAATGAATCCTACCAATATCTCCATGGTACTTCGTGAAAGCACAGGAATACAAATGCAACAAACATCTTTAAGTAGCGGAAGTACTAACATTCGTATTCAAGGTTTAGATGGTAGATATACCCAGCTATTAAGGGATGGATTCCCTCTATATGGGGGTTTTTCAAGCGGTTTAAGTATTTTGCAAATTCCTCCTTTAGATTTAAAACAATTTGAAATTATTAAGGGAAGCTCTTCAACACTTTATGGCGGTGGAGCTATAGCAGGCTTAGTAAATATGGTATCTAAAACACCAGACGAGGAACCTGAATTAGATATTATGCTTACCCAAACCCAAGCGCTGGGAAGTACCGCTAATATATTTTACAGTAAACGAAATGAGACATTTGGTTTTTCGCTTTACGGTTCTGGTCACTACCAAAAAGTATATGATCCCGAAGATGATGAATTTAGTAACCTTCCTAAAACGACATCCATTTCATTTAACCCTAAGTTGTTTTATTATCCATCGGAAAAAACAACGATTTGGCTTGGATTAAACGGGACATACGATGATAGAGTAGGCGGTGATATTAGCAAAATTGAGAATGGTGAAGAAGGGATACATCAATATACCGAAGAAAACAACTCAAAACGGTTAAGTAGTCAGTTTGTGTATCAAACACAGTTAGATGAGTTACGTTCATTACAATTTAAAAATAGTGTCTCTTTTTTCGATAGAAATTTATCAGTTCCAAATTTCAGCTTTGATGGTAAGCAAACGAATACATTTACTGAAATTACTTATAACAAGACATCGGAAAAAACCGATTGGATATTCGGAGCTAATCTATATACCTCGAATTTTGATGAAAATGACAATGCGACCCTTCAGCGCGATCAAAAAGATGTCACCTTTGGTGCTTTTGCGAATAATATTTATGACATTTCAGAACATTGGATTTTAGAAACAGGATTGAGGGCCGATTATAATTACGATTTTGGCTTCTTTCCTCTTCCCAGAGTGTCATTGCTTTATAAAAATGATAACGGGTTTTCAAGTCGAATCGGTGGTGGTTTAGGTTACAAAATCCCTGATATTTTCACTGAAGAAGCCGAATATATTAATTTTGAAAATGTGCTCGCCATTGATAAATCTAAAGTAGACGCAGAGCGTTCTTATGGTGTTAATTTCGATTTGAATTATCAAACACGTTTGTCTGATGCTATTGGTTTTTCTGTAAATCAATTATTCTATGTCACAGCAATAAAGGATGGATTGCTTTTAAATTCAACAGAAAACGGTTTATTTCAATTTGAAAATGCACCTGATGAAATCTTTAGTAAAGGAGCAGAAACCAATATTAAATTTACTTATAAAGATTTTAGATGGTTTTTAAACTATGCATTTATTGATACCAAACTAAATTATTTACCAGGTAACCCACAAAAGCCATTAACAGCAAAACACAATGCAGGTAGTGTATTAATGTACGAATCTGATAAGTGGCGCATCGGTTACGAAACCTATTACACAGGAAAGCAATTTCTTTCAAATGGTACTGAAACAACAGATTTTCTAACGATGGGCTTACTATTAATGCGTAACTTTAAATTGGGTAGCGTATTTGTGAATTTCGAAAACTTTACAGACAGAAGACAAAGTAGGTTTTCGCCTCTGGTTTTACCACCACACGAAAACCCTGTTTTTCCGGAAATATATGCTCCTACAGATGGTTTTATATTTAGTGTCGGACTCATAATTAAACCATTTGGAAACGAAGATCACGACTAGTTATGGAAACAATTGAACAAGTACTAGAATCTAAAAATATTCGCGTAACGGCAATGCGTTTATTGATTTATAAGTTCCTTGCAGAAAAGCAAGTAGCCGCAACTTTAAGTGATATAGAGAAAGCTTTTGAGAAAGCAGATAGAACAACACTCTATAGAACAGTTAAAACCTTTGTAGAGAAAGCTATAGTACATCAAATAGACGATGGTACAGGAATAACAAAATACGCATTGTGTGAACAGGACTGTAGCTGCGAAATTGAAACCGATTTGCATTTGCATTTTCATTGTAATAATTGCAACGAAACGATTTGTTTAACAGACCATAAAATACCTAAAATTAAAGTGCCAGATGGTTTTATTTCTGAACAAATAAACTTGGTCGTAAAAGGTTTATGCGATAAATGCAGTGCATAAAAATGCACTTCTATTGCATGGGTTTTTTGAGCACCTTTGTTTTATTAATATGAGTTACTAATGAAAAAAAAGAAGGTCAATTTACGGGATTTAAAACAAGACTCGAAAGCGGGACATAGCCACGATGATGGACATAATCACGGAGGTTCTCCCAGTGATTTTAAAACCTATATTCCTGCTATTGTAAGTTTCATTATGCTTATCGCTGGTATAGCATTAGACTATTTTGGTGTTACTTTTTTTAAGGACTGGATACGGATAATTTGGTACTGTATAGCGTACCTACCTGTAGGCTTACCCGTTGTAAAAGAAGGCTGGAAGAGCGTAAAAAAAGGTGATGTGTTTACAGAGTTCTTTTTGATGTCTATTGCTACTATTGGAGCGTTTATTATTGGTGAATATCCCGAAGGTGTGGCAGTAATGCTCTTTTACGCAGTTGGTGAGTTATTTCAAAATGCTGCTGTCAATAGAGCAAAAGGAAATATTAAAGCCTTGCTGGATGTTCGCCCAAAAGAAGCAAATGTTTATCGTAATGGTGCTTACACAAACGTTTCACCAAAGGATGTCAGCATTGGCGAGAAGATTCAAATTAGGGTTGGCGAAAAAGTGCCTTTAGATGGTGTGCTATTATCTGAAAAAGGCTCATTGAATACAGCGGCTTTAACAGGGGAGAGCAAACCTAATTCAGTTTTAAAAGAAGACAAGGTTTATGCAGGTAGTATTAACTTAGACAGTGTAATAGAAGTTGAGGTGACTAACAATTTTGAAGACAGTTCTATTGCTCGAATATTAGATTTAGTTCAAAACGCTACAGCTCGTAAATCGAAAACGGAATTATTCATTAGGAAGTTTGCTCGAATCTATACGCCTATTGTTGTGTTTTTAGCTATTGGAGTTACCTTTCTTCCTTATGTCTTTGTAGATGATTATGTCTTTAGAGACTGGCTGTATAGAGCCTTAATTTTCTTAGTAATTTCCTGCCCTTGTGCTTTAGTGATTTCTATTCCACTCGGGTATTTTGGTGGACTAGGAGCTGCTTCGAAAAATGGGATACTATTTAAGGGTGCTTCTTTTTTAGATGCAATGACCAAAATTAACACCTTAGTAATGGATAAAACGGGAACAGTTACCAAAGGTGTTTTCAAAATAAAGGAAATCAAGGTTATAGGTTGGGAAGAACACGAATTTATGAAATACCTAACAGCCATGGAAGAACAGTCTACCCATCCTATTGCAAAGGCTATCATGGAGTATAAAGGCAATGGAAGTAATTATAAAGCAGAAAACGTTTCTGAAATTGCAGGAAAAGGTCTAAAAGGAACGGTAAACGATAAAACTGTTTTAATAGGAAATAAAAGTTTAATGATAGCCAATAATATCGAGGTGCCAAATGAAACCGAATCTATTGTGGAGTCTATTGTGTTGGTCGCCATTAACAATGCCTTTGTGGGTTATGTTGTTATTGCCGATGAATTGAAGGAGGATGCCAAAGACACAATCACAGCATTACATGAAGTGGGCATAAAAGACATAATGATGCTTTCTGGAGATAAGAATTCGATAACACAGCAAGTGGCTAAATCGTTGCATATAAAAAATGCTAAGGGTGGTTTGTTGCCAGAGGAAAAACTAAATGAAGTAGAAATTCTAAAACAAAACCCTGAAAATAAAATTGCATTTATTGGTGATGGTATTAATGATGCGCCTGTTTTAGCCGCAAGTGATGTGGGTATTGCTATGGGCGGCTTAGGTAGCGATGTTGCTATCGAAACGGCAGATGTTATTATTCAAACCGATCAACCATCAAAGGTGGTTAGAGCTATTAAAATAGGCAGATCTACTCGAAAAATTGTATGGCAAAATATCATATTAGCTTTCGGAGTTAAAGCTATTGTTTTAATATTAGGAGCAGGCGGCTTAGCTACGATGTGGGAAGCCGTTTTTGCAGATGTAGGTGTGGCCTTATTAGCCATTCTAAATGCAGTAAGATTACAAAGAATGAGTTGGGATTGATGAATGTTTAAGTTTCTGTTAAACAAAAATGACATTAATTAAAATTTAATACCTTTGTAGTCGTTATGAAGCATATATCTCATAAAATAATGTCGTTTATAATGGCTTTTGTAGTGTTATTCTCTACTATGTCATTTACTGTAAACATGCATTATTGTGGAGATACTTTAGTGGAAACGGCTATTTTCCAAAAAGCTAAAGGTTGCGGTATGGAAATGGACAAGCCCTCAACAGAAGGTTGTTCTATTACGAAGAAAAACTGTTGTGATGATGAACAATTAGCATTTGAAGGTCAAGACGAATTACAATTACAAGTTGACAAAATTGCGTTTGAGCAACAAGTATTCATAGCTTCATTTGTTTACACCTATATTAACCTTTTTGAAGGTTTAGATAACAATGTGTCTTCTTACGAAGAATACAAACCACCACTCGTCGTCAGGCAAATCTTCAAGATCGACGAGACGTATTTAATTTGATTTTTAAACAATAGACTGTGTTGTCCTATGGCTTTATGTCATAAGGATAATTTGTTGTATTCGGTGTTTTCAGAACACCAATGTCTAACTGTTTAATAATCAAAATATATGCTTAATAAAGCAATTAAATTTCTTATTGAGAATAAACTCGTTGCAGTACTTCTACTCGCCCTTTTCATAGGATGGGGAACAGTAAATGCACCTTTCAATTGGGATACAGGATTTTTACCAAGTAATCCTGTCGCTGTAGATGCTATTCCAGATATAGGTGAAAACCAACAAATTGTATTTACCAAATGGGATGGTCGTTCACCTCAAGATATAGAAGACCAAATTACCTATCCATTAACAACATCCTTGTTAGGTATTCCTGGTGTAAAAACCATTCGTAGTTCGTCTATGTTTGGCTTTTCAAGTATCTATATCATTTTTGAAGAGGACATAGAATTTTATTGGAGTAGAAGTCGTATTCTCGAAAAACTAAACTCATTACCCAGTGGTTTATTACCTGATGGTGTTAATCCTGCGCTGGGTCCTGATGCAACAGGGTTAGGACAAATATTTTGGTACACGCTTGAAGGACGTGATGAAAACGGAAACGTTACTGGTGGTTGGGATTTACAAGAATTACGTAGTATTCAAGATTACTATGTAAAATATGCGCTATCCTCTGCGAGTGGCGTATCAGAAGTAGCATCTATTGGTGGTTATGTTCAAGAATACCAAGTAGATGTTAATCCAGAATTGATGCGTCAATACAATATAGGTTTGCATCATATTGTAAAAGCAGTTAAGGAAAGTAATAAAGACATTGGTGCACAAACTATTGAAATCAATAATGCAGAATATTTAGTTCGTGGCTTGGGTTATGTGAAATCTATCGCAGATATTGAAAATGCTGTCGTTACTTCCGAAGATTATACAGCAATACGAATTAAAGATATTGGAAAAGTTTCTTTAGGCCCTGCAACAAGACGTGGCTTATTAGATAAAGAAGGTGCAGAAGTTGTAGGTGGTGTTGTAGTAGCGCGTTATGGTGCAAACCCAATGGAAGTTATTAATAATGTAAAAGAGAAAATTAACGAATTAAGTGCAGGATTGCCTTCAAAAGTATTGGCAGATGGAAGAACATCACAAGTCACAATAGTACCATTTTATGATAGAACAGAATTAATTCAAGAAACACTTGGCACACTCAATGAAGCCTTAACTTTAGAAATTCTAATTACCATTTTGGTTATTATCATTATGGTGTTTAATCTTCGGGCATCGGTACTTATATCTGGACTGCTACCAGTTGCGGTTTTAATGGTTTTTATAGCTATGAAGTTCTTTGGTGTAGATGCAAACATTGTCGCATTATCTGGTATTGCAATTGCTATTGGTACAATGGTCGATGTTGGTGTCATTCTTTCAGAAAACATTATAAGACATTTAGATGAAGATGATGGAACACAATCCATTAATACAGTAGTTTATAATGCCACAGCAGAAGTATCTGGCGCAATCGTAACCGCAGTAATGACAACAATAATTAGTTTCATTCCTGTATTTACTATGATTGGTGCAGAAGGAAAATTATTTAGACCATTGGCATTTACAAAAACCTTTGCGTTAACTGCATCAATTATTGTCGCTTTATTTTTAATTCCACCGTTTGCTGCTTATTTATTCAGAAAGAAAAGCATTAAAAACACTTTTAAAACTATTTTAAATGGTGTTTTAATAGCTTCAGGAATCGTAGCAATAGTCTTTGGGTATTGGTTAGGATTGATTTTGATAGCTTTTGGAATTACAGCACTTCTAAATCTTCAAAATAAAATATCAGACAAACAAGCTAATCTTGTCAATATCATTATTTCAGCATCAGCAATCATATTTCTGTTAGCCGAATATTGGCGACCATTAGGCGTTGATAAAAGCATCTTTTGGAATCTCATTTTTGTAAGTGTAATTTGCTTTGGTTTATTAGGCCTTTTTACATTATTCATCAAATATTACACACATATTTTAAGGTGGTGTTTAGATCATAAATTGTTGTTTCTATCTGTTCCAACAGCTATTGTAATTGCAGGGTTTTTCATCATGAAGAACACAGGCAAAGAGTTTATGCCATCCTTAAATGAAGGCTCATTTCTACTAATGCCAACCTCAATGCCTCATTCTGGTGTGGAAGAAAACAAACGGGTTTTACAACAATTAGATATGGCTGTCGCCAGTATTCCAGAAATTGAAACAGTTGTTGGTAAAGCAGGTAGAACAGAATCAGCGTTAGACCCAGCACCTCTATCAATGTATGAGAACATCATTCAGTATAAATCAGAATATATGCTGAATGCATATGGAGAACGACAACGCTATAAAGTAAATAAGGATGGTTTGTTTGAATTGAAAGATGGTCGCTTTATTTCTAATCCTAATAATTCCGAAAATGTTGCTTATAGCACAGTTAAAAGGTCTCAACTAATCGAAGATGAGGATGGTGAATACTATCGTAATTGGCGACCAGAAATTGAATCACCAGACGATATTTGGAATGAAATTGTAAGAGTTACCAAATTGCCAGGTGTTACGTCAGCACCAAAACTACAACCCATTGAAACAAGATTGGTAATGCTTCAAACAGGAATGCGAGCACCTATGGGAATTAAGGTAAAAGGTCAAGACTTAAAGCAAATTGAAGCCTTTGGTGTTCAATTGGAAGATATACTCAAACAAGCTGAAGGTGTTAAAAAAGAAGCTGTTTTTGCAGACCGTATTGTAGGTAAACCCTATTTGTTAATTGATATTGATAGAGAGAAAATTGCACGTTATGGTATTTCTGTACATGATGTTCAAGAGGTATTAAAAGTCGCAGTAGGTGGTATGGTATTAACCCAAACGGTCGAAGGTCGTGAGCGATATGGTGTTCGTGTGCGATACCCAAGAGAATTAAGAGCAAATCCAACAGACTTACAACAGATTTATGTGCCAGTTGAAAAAGGCAGCCCTGTTCCGTTAAGCGAATTGGCAACCATTCGTTATGAGCAAGGTCCACAGGTCATTAAAAGTGAAGACACCTTTTTAGTAGGTTATGTGTTGTTTGATAAATTGGATGGTTTTGCAGAAGTAAGCGTTGTTGAAAATGCACAAGCACTGATTCAAGAAAAGATAGATTCTGGTGAATTAATAGTTCCAAAAGGTATCAACTACGAATTCACAGGAACGTATGAAAATCAGTTACGAGCAGAAAAAACGCTTTCTGTTGTAGTGCCATTAGCATTGGCAATTATCTTTTTAATACTGTATTTCCAATTCCGTTCTGTGGCAACCTCATTAATGGTGTTTACAGGTATCGCAGTAGCGTTTTCAGGCGGGTTCATAATGATATGGCTCTATGGTCAAGATTGGTTTTTAAACTTCAATTTCTTGGGCGAAAATATGCGAGACTTATTTCAGATGCATCCCATTAATTTAAGTGTAGCGGTTTGGGTTGGGTTTATTGCACTCTTTGGCATTGCAACAGATGATGGTGTAGTAATGGCAACCTATTTAACGCAAACTTTTGATAGAAATATACCAGAGAACAAAAAGGAAATTAGAGCATCCATAGTAGAAGCAGGAGAAAAACGAATCAGACCCTGTTTAATGACAACTGCGACTACAATTTTGGCATTGTTACCAGTACTAACCTCAACAGGACGAGGAAGCGATATTATGATTCCAATGGCAATACCAAGTTTTGGTGGAATGCTCATAGCCTTAATAACCTTATTTGTAGTTCCAGTATTATACAGCTGGAAATCCGAAGTTCAACTTAAAAGAGTAACAAAATGAAACACATAAAAATGAATATAAGAACGGTCTTTGTTCTTTGTCCTTTATGCTTTGTTCTTTCTGTGCAAAGTCAAGAGTTAGAAACGCTTATTGATGTTGCATTAAATAACAATCCAGAAATTCAAAAATTTGAGTTGCAATACAAAAGAGCTTCCGAAAAGGTAAACGAAGTCAATACCATTCCTAATACCGCATTTGGTGTAGGTTACTTTGTGAGCGAACCAGAAACACGAACAGGAGCGCAACGATTTAAAGTATCGGCTAAACAAATGTTACCGTGGTTTGGTACAATTACTTCACGAGAAAACTATATCAGTTCATTAGCTGATGCAAAATATGAAGACATTGTTATTGCAAAGCGAAAATTGATGGCTTCTGTATCACAATCCTATTATAATTTATACGCCAACAAAGCGAAACAGGAGGTTTTAAACGAGAATATTAATCTTTTGGAAACCTACGAAACGTTGGCTTTAACATCGCTTGAAGTTGGTAAAGCATCAGCTGTAGATGTGTTGCGATTACAAATGCGTCAAAATGAAATGCAACAATTAAAAGATGTTTTAAGTCAACAGTTTTTAGCAGAACAAACGAATCTTAATAATCTTTTGAATAGAGAAAATAATGTTGCTGTTACTGTGGTAGATAGTTTAATGATGCCTTCGGAAGACTTTGAAATCATTACTGAAAATTTAGCATTACATCCTGAATTGTTGAAGTATGATAAACTATATCAATCCATAGAACAATCAGAATTATTAAACCAAAAAGAAAGCAGTCCAATGATTGGTTTTGGTTTGGACTATATCAATGTTTCCGAAAGACCAGATATGAATTTCTCGGATAACGGAAAAGATATTGTGATGCCTATGGTTTCGGTGTCAATCCCGATTTTTAATAAAAAATATAAATCTCAAACCAAGCAAAATGAGTTGCAACAGCAGGAAATTACAGTTCAAAAACAGGAACGATTAAATATGCTGGAAACGCTTTTAAGTAAAGCGATCAATGAACGTATTTCAGCAAGAATAAGTTATACCACGCAAACCAAGAACTTAAAACAAGCCAAAGATGCAGAGGACATCTTAATCAAAAGCTACGAAACAGGAACGATTGATTTTAATGATGTTTTGGATATTCAAGAACTACAATTAAAGTTTCAAATGAACCAAATAGAGTCAGTCAGAACTTATTATGTGCAATCAGCGATTATTAATTATTTAACACAGCAATAATGAAACATACCTATAATATAACAGGAATGACCTGCAATAACTGTAAGGCTTCCGTAGAAAAATATTTAAGAGAAATAGACCAAGTATCAGAGGTGTCTGTTAATCTTGAAAAAGGTGAGGCAGAAGTGAAAATGAATACTCATATTTCAACTGAAATATTACAAAATGCATTACCAGAAAAGTATACCTTATCTGAAAAGAAAGAGAAGAATGTGTTTGCATCTTCAGGTATGTCGACAATGCCAATGAAAGAAGAAAAAAGCAAGTTACAACAATTAAAACCTCTACTGCTTATTATTTTTTATATCGCTTCAGCGAGCATTTTACTTCACTATAAAAATTGGTCTTGGAATGATTTTATGCTCGATTTTATGGGTTTATTCTATATTGTTTTTAGTTTCTTCAAGATGTTGGACTTAAAAGGCTTTCCAGAGTCATTTAAAATGTATGACCCATTAGCAAAACGTGTTCCTGCTTATGGTTGGTTTTATCCATTTATTGAAACCGCTTTAGGATTAATGTTTTTAATGCGATTTGAAGTTAATCTTGCTTTAATCATCACTCTAGTTGTATTAGGCATTACAACCGTTGGAGTTACAAAAACACTATTAGATAAGAAGTCAATCAGATGTGCTTGTCTAGGTACTGCTTTAAAGTTACCTATGACAGAAGCTACTTTTATTGAGAATGCCATAATGATTGTAATGGCAATATTAATGTTATTAAATATCTTTTAAGAATGAAAAAAATACTACAAATATCCGTGATAATTACACTTCTTTTCGCCTGTAAAAACGAATCCAAAAAAGAGGTAAAAGATGAGTATCAACACCACAAAGTTGAAAAGAAAGAAACACCAAAGAAGAAACCATTAAGCCCACATACATCTACAATGGCAATGATTGGAGATGCACATATTCATATAGACTATTCATCGCCAGGAGTTAGAGGGCGAATCATCTTTGGTGGATTAGTTGGTTATGATAATGTCTGGCAAGCTGGAGCACATATGGCAACGTGGATTGAAACCAATAAAGATTTAATTATAAATGGTGAGGTGCTTCCAAAAGGAAAATATGGGTTTTTCACGATTCCTTCAAAAGAGGATTGGACTATAATGATTAATAAAAACTGGAATCAACACGGTAAAGACGATTATAATGTAAATGATGATGTGATACGATTTAAAGTGACACCAAGTATTTCAGACAAAATTACAGAGCATTTAGAATATAAAGTAAATAAGATTAGTGAAACAGAGGGAAGTATTTCTCTTGCTTGGGAAAAGGTGACAATTAGCTTTCCATTCAAAATAAATCAATAAAATGGTAAACAGGCATACAGCATTAAAAATTAGAAAAACCCATAGATATTTAGGCTTGTTTTTGGGTATTCAATTTTTGTTTTGGACAATTAGTGGATTGTATTTCAGTTGGACAAATATCGATGATATTCACGGCGACCATTTCAAGAATTTAGATTATCAACCACAAGCTTTCAATAATTTAATTAGTCCATCACAACTCAATGTTACTAATGGCATCAATACTATTGAATTGAGAGACATTAACAATACACCTTACTATTGGGTAAATAAAAAACAATTATATAGTGCTATTGATGGAAGTCCAAAGAATAGCATCACAAAAGATGAAGCACTTTATATAGCAAAAAACTATATGAAAAGCGATTTGGTAGTTGAAAATGTAGAGCAAATTAATGAGACTGGAAAGCACCACGAGTATAGAGAAAAGTTATTGCCAGCTTATGTGATTTCTTATAAATCTGACGAAGCATTAAGAGCTTATGTGTCCGTAAAAGATGGAAAATTTCAAACTGTAAGACATCGTAGTTGGCGTTGGTTCGATTTTTTATGGATGACGCACACAATGGATTATGAAGGTAGAGATAACTTTAATACATTAGTTTTAAGAGCATTCTCGTTGTTAGGCTTAATAACGGTTTTGAGTGGCTTTTTACTATGGTACACATCGTCACCATCAATCAGAAAAATATTAAAAAAGAAGAAAAAATAATTAGTGATGAAAAAATATATCATTTATATAGGAATATTAGCTGTAGGGCTACTTTTAGGGTGGATACTTTTTGGTAACTCATCAAATAAAGAAACAGAGCACAATCATACGGAAACAATAGAAACCAATCAAATGTGGACGTGTTCTATGCATCCACAAATTATGCAACCAGAACCAGGTGATTGCCCAATTTGTGGGATGGATTTAATTCCTGCCGAAAGTGGAAGTGATGGTTTATTAGTAGACCAATTCAAATTAACTGAAAATGCGATGGCATTAGCCAATATTCAAACATCCATAGTAGGCAAAGGAAATGTTGATGGCAACACGATTAAATTATCAGGTAAAATTGCTGAAAATGAAGAAGCAAACGCAGTACAAGTCAGTTACTTTTCGGGTAGAATAGAACGATTGAATGTCGGTTTTACAGGCGAAGAAGTTCGTAAAGGTCAATTATTAGCAACCATTTACTCGCCAGAATTGTATGCAGCACAACAAGAATTGATTACAGCAGCATCTTTAAAGGAATCGCAACCCGCATTATACAAAGCGGTTCGCAATAAATTGAAATTATGGAAGCTCTCTGACAATCAAATCAATCAGATTGAAGAAACAAAAAAAGTGAAAGAAAACTTTCCAGTATATGCAACCGTTTCAGGTACAGTTACGGAAAAATTAGTAGAACAAGGCGACTACATCAAACAAGGTCAACCATTGCTTAAAATTGCAAATCTTAATACAGTTTGGGCAAACTTTGATGTCTATGAAAATCAAATTAATTTATTTAAAAAGGGACAAGAAGTTTTAGTGACTACAAACGCTTATGCTAATAAGGAGTTTAAAGGGAAAGTAGATTTTATTGACCCAATTTTAGATACCAAAACAAGAACGGTAACATTACGTGTGATACTTATTAATAAAAACGATGTATTTAAACCAGGAATGTTTGTAACAGCAAATATTGAGCGAGTTACAAGTAGTAATAATGAGGTAATAACAATTCCAGCGTCTGCCGTACTTTGGACAGGTGAGCGTTCTATTGTCTATTTAAAAACCAATCCAGGCCAAACTATTTTTGAAATGCGTGAAGTTGTTTTAGGCAATCAAATTGGTAATGAATATGAAGTTTTAGAAGGATTATTTGTTGGCAATGAAATCGTAACTAACGGAACATTTACGGTTGATGCAGCAGCTCAATTACAAGGCAAAAAATCAATGATGAATAAGGAAGGTGGTAAAGCAATGACAGGTCACGAAGGACATTTAGGAGTGGATAATATTGGATCAGAAAAAGAAAGTGATCATACTAATATGAACGAAAGATTGACAGTGTCAGAGAAATTTCAAGAACAATTAAAAGTTGTTTACAATGATTATATCAATTTAAAAGATGCTTTAGTTAAAGAAGATTCAAAAAAAACTTCAGTTAATGCAACAAGTTTTTTAAACAATTTAAGTAAAGTGGATATGAAATTATTATCAGAGAATAATGCTCATATACATTGGATGTCATTAGTAAAAGAAATACAATCTTCGGCAACATCTATTTCTAAAACGTCAGATATAAAAGAACAAAGGGATCATTTCAAACATCTATCATCACACCTAGTAAATGCTGTGCAACTTTTCGGTGTTAAGGAAAAAGTGTATGTAGAATATTGTCCAATGGCAGATAATAATAACGGTGCATATTGGCTAAGCAAAGAGGAAAAAGTGTTAAATCCATACTTTGGAAAAGCTATGTTGAATTGTGGCAGTGTAAAAGAAGTTATTGAGTAAATACGATTAAAATTAGCGAGTTAACAAACAAATAAATATCATGAAAACAATAAATTTATTATGGGGATTTATAAGAGGGAAAGCAAGATTGTTATATAAATTATTATTGACCAATTCTTCAGTAGCCAGAAGGTTGCTTAGAAAAGATAATGTTGCAGGTAGTAGTAGTTTATACTGCTATAGAATTTGGATGAAACATCTAAAGAATTGGTCTAGACTTAGCAACGAAACACCAAAATTTGTTGTAGAAATTGGACCAGGAGATTCTTTAGGTGTAGGGTTAGCAGCATTAATATCTGGCTCACATAAGTATTATGCATTAGAGAAAACTCAATTTTGGAATATAGAAACTAACATTAGGGTTTTTGATGAATTGGTGATTTTTTTTAAAAATAGAGATAAGACTCAGGCAATTCAGATAAATGAAGACGAAAACAACGATTTGATGCAAATGGATTTTCCTTCGAATATTCTAACCGAAGAATATTTGTCAGAGTGTTTAACAGAGGAAAGACTTAATGCGATTCGCATGGAATTATTAGACCCCGAAAACTTGAACAATATATATATTCATTCTATAATCCCTTGGAATAGTAGAGATATTATTGAAAACAATACAATAGATTATATTTTTTCTCATACTGTTTTGCAGCATTTGCACGATTTACCTTATGATTACAAAACTATGAACCTGTGGTTAAAAAGTGGTGGTTGTATGTCGCATACCATTGATTTGACATGTTTGAATAGAACTAAATTATGGAATGGACATTGGACACTCAGTAAATTGGAATGGAAAATAATTACTGGTGGAGTGAACTTAATAAATCGAGAACCCTTGTCCACGCATTTACAGCTATTAGAAGCAAATGATTTTGAAATCAAATACCAAAAATCAGTTCTAAGTGACAATATGCTTAAGGTAGAAGATTTGTCTGATGAATTTAAACATTTAGATATCAAAGATTTAACTACAAGTGGATATTACTATTTTGCTCAGTTGAGAAACAAATAAGAGTAATTAATCGTGTATGAATGATGTAACACTTACCTATGAAGAATTAAACTCAATATATTAATTAAATTTTAAAACAATGAAGAAAGTAATTTTAAGTGTAGCTATAGTAGCAGCATTAGGTTTAACAAGTTGTAAAAACGATACCAAAAAAGAAACTGAATCATCAATTACTGAAATGTCCAAAGAAATGGCAATGACAGACCTATCTTTTGGCGTAAGAGGTAACTGTGGAATGTGTAAAAGTACCATTGAAAAAGCTGCAAACAGTGTAAATGGTGTTGCAAGTGCTAATTGGGATGTTGATAAAAAGAAAATTGATGTCTCTTTTGATGATACCAAAACAGATGCAATGTCAATTCATAAGGCAATAGCGGCATCAGGCTATGATACAGAAAAAGTTGTTGGTGATTTAGAAGCTTATGATGGTTTACCAGGTTGTTGTAAATATGATCACGAAATGGCAATGAACCAAACTGGTGATGAGAAAGATAATGACCATTCTAATCATGACCATTAATCTTTAGTGACTATTGATTAAATCGATTGTATTGTCAACAATACTGTCAACTCAAAAACAAAACCCTTGTAAATTCTATATTTACAAGGGTTTTTGCGGAGAAAGAGGGATTCGAACCCCCGGAGGTGTGACCCTCAACAGTTTTCAAGACTGCCGCATTCGACCACTCTGCCATTTCTCCTGAGTGCCTCATTGGGTATTTCCCAAATGCGAGTGCAAATATAGAACCCTTTTTTATTTCTTTCAAATAAAAAATGCCTTTTTTTAAAGTTATTAATGCAACTATTGATATATTTTATTGAACAAAGGCTGTTTAATGATTCTTCTCGTCTTATTTTTGCAGTAAATATTAAAACGAAATGACAACCATAGATAAATTAAAATGGCGTTATGCCACAAAGAAGTTTGATGCAACGAAGCAGCTTACTGAAGAGAAACTTAATATTCTCAAAGAAGCTTTTAATTTAACAGCCACATCGTATGGTTTACAGACCATTAGTTTGCTTGTGGTTGAAGATAAGGCGATTAGAGCAGATTTGGTGGCTCATGCTTATAATCAAAAGCAGGTTGTTGATGCTTCTCATTTATTAGTGATTTGTATTCAGGATAATATTACAGCAGAGGATGTAGATGAGCATTTTGACAATGTGAAGTCTATAAGATCAACTCCAGAAACCATTTTGGAGCCTTATCGTAAAGATTTAAAACATATGATAACTGGAATGACCTTAGAAGAACGTCAGGAATGGTCATCAAAACAAGCGTATATAGCGTTAGGAAATCTTATGACGGTTTGCGCGATGGAGAACATAGATTCTTGTCCAATGGAAGGTTTTAGTCCAATAGAATATGACAAAGTTTTAAACTTGAAAGAGCGAAACCTTAAATCTGTTTTACTTTTACCAGTAGGTTATAGGGCTAATGATGATAGCTTCGCAGTTTTTAAAAAAGTTAGGAAACAAGTTGATAAAGCTGTTATAGAAATGTAATTAAAACCTTTCAATGTGTTTTTGATTATGTTATATTTGTTTCAACCTTAATTGCGATTGGAGTCGCATGTATTAAAAATTGCTATGAAAAAAATACTATTTATCTTACTATTCGCTTTCACAGTTCAAGTGTTTGCTCAGGATCAATCTAATTGGATTACGGATAATACCGTTGCTTTAAAACAAGCAGAAACTCAAAACAAACCTATTTTAGTTTTTGTAACTAATAATCAAAAGACAGAGGCTTCCGAAGAATTGAAGACTAACTTTTTTAATGCTGATACCTTCAAAAAATTTGCTGCAAAGTCTATTTTGCTGAAATTAGATGTTTCAGATAAAAATTCTACAAATGCACGTTTAGGGATTCATTATACGAAACAGTATGGAGCACCAGGAGTGGCATTAATTAATAGCAAAGGAAAAGCGATTATAGATCCACTTGCCTCAAACTTTTCTACAGAAAAAGTGATGAAGTTTTTAGCCTTGTGGAACGAAACTTTATAATTAGCTAATGCCTGGATTTGAATTATTTGGTGACCTCGAGCGCAAAGAGGTCAATGAAGTGTTAGATAATGGTGTGCTTATGCGCTATGGTTTTGATGGTATGCGAAATGGTCATTGGAAAGCCAAAGCACTAGAGGCCGAACTCACAAAAACTTTTGAAACTAAGCATGTTCAGTTAGTATCTAGCGGAACTGCAGCAGTTTCTGTCGCTCTTGCATCTGCTGGAGTTGGAGCAGGAGATGAGGTTATTATGCCAACATTTACATTTGTTGCGAGCTTTGAAGCTATAATGATGCTTGGCGCTATTCCTGTCTTAGTCGATATAGACGATACGCTTGCTATAGATCCAAAAGCAGTTGAAGCTGCCATTACACCAAAAACAAAAGCCGTTATGATGGTGCAAATGTGTGGTAGTATGGGCGATTTAAATACAGTCCAATCTATCTGCGAAAAGTACGATCTTATCTTTGTTGAAGATGCTTGTCAGGCTATTGGCGGAACTTATGATGGTAAACCTTTAGGAAGTATTGGAGACCTAGGTTGTTTTTCGTTCGATTTTGTAAAAACAATTACCTGCGGAGAAGGCGGAGCTGTTATTACCAATAATTCAGATTATTATCTCAATGCAGATCATTACAGTGACCATGGGCATGATCATGAAGGAAATGATCGCGGCGCAGAGACACATCCTTTTTTAGGCTATAACTTTAGAATTTCAGAATTGAATGCAGCCGTTGGTTTGGCACAGGTAAAACGCTTACCTGAATTTATAGGTATTCAAAAAAAACATTATACCATTATTCGTAATGCTATATCCCAAATTCCTGAGGTGACGTTTAGAACCGTTCCGGCTGGAGGAGAGGAAAGTTATGCGTTTTTAAATTTCTTTCTACCAGATTTAGAGATCGCAAGGAAAGTATCCAAAGGGTTTAAGGATAATGGCATTGATGTATGTTTCCATTATTATGATAACAACTGGCATTATATCAGAAAATGGGAGCATCTTAAAAATAAAAAGTCACTATTTCCTTTATCTGCGGAAATAAAGCAAGGCCTTGAAAACTTAAAGCACCAAACATTTGAGCAGTCTGATCATTTTATAGGTCGAAATATCTCATGTTTGATAAAAATGTCTTGGACAGAAAATGAAGTCGCTAAACGAGCAGAAAACATGGTGTCTATAATTAAGGACGCACTCAAGTCATAGTTACTGGCGAATTACATTTTTATCTTATTTAACATATTCATAGGGCGTTGTAGTGCTTTTGTATAGGTTAAATATTAGTCTGCGGTAACAACATTTTATAAATTTCGGAAAATCTTAATTTATGAAGTTTTATTACCTTATTTGCTGTTCGCTTTTATGTATGTCTCAGTTGGCGTTTTCGCAACAATTACCTCTTGATTTTTCAGATTCAAATGATAATTTTATAGCTTTCGGTAACAGTGGTTATGCTTTTAATGTAAATCCGCAAGATGGTAATGATGCCGTTGGTCAATTTTTTAATGATGGTTCAGAACTTTCTCAAGGATTCTATTTGGACTTAGTTCAACCTATAAATTTGGATACGAATCAATCCATTACCTTATCCTTTTATTCGTTTGATCCTAACCAACATAACATCCTCTTAAAATTAGAAAATGGCATGCAACCAGATGTTCAGGTTAAAGAGATCTTTGGTGTGCCATCGCCATCAAACTGGATAACTGTTACGTTCGATTTTTCGAATGCGCAATACAGCTCAGATGGTACAGCGGTTAATGCAACAGGTTCTTATAATAGACTAACACTATTCATTGATGAAGGTACGTTAACACCTGGAACTTATTTAATAGATGATATTGATGATGGTACCGAACCAGGAGATCCTAATGCTTTGGATGTTATTTATGAAGACTTAGTTTGGGCAGATGAATTTGATACTGATGGAGCAATAGATGCTAGTAAATGGTTTCATCAAACACAGCTGCCAGCAGGAGGGAGTTGGTTTAATGGAGAAGAGCAGCATTATACGAACCGAATAGAAAATTCATTTGTAAGTAATGGGTTTTTAAATATTGTAGCGATTAAAGAAAATTTCTCCGATCAAGGCGAAACAAAAGCCTATACTTCTGCACGACTTAATTCTAAATTTGCCTTTACTTACGGACGTATTGATGTTAGAGCAAAATTACCCTTAGGTGATGGAACTTGGCCTGCAATATGGACACTTGGAAAGAATATCAATGAAGATGGCGCCTATTGGGATAATCAATATGGTAATGTGACCTGGCCAGCATGTGGCGAAATTGATATTATGGAGCATGGTTTAGGCGCTGTAAATCATGTGTCGAGCGCATTACATACACCTTGTGCTGGATGTTTTGGTAATACGATGAATACAAACTCTATGGCCATTAGTGATGTTGCAAATAATTTTCATCTTTATTCTGTGAATTGGTCGCCAAACCAAATCACATTTTTAATTGATAATGTAGCCTACTATACTTACAATCCAGCTATAAAAGATGATACGACTTGGCCTTTTTATGAAGACCAATACATGTTATTAAATATTGCTATGGGAGGTATTGCAGGAAGTATTGATCCAAATTTCACTCAAAGCAGTATGGTTATTGATTATGTTAGAGTCTATCAGAATAATTTGAGCGTTAGCGACGCATTAGCTCAAGAATTCGTTGTGTCTCCAAATCCTGCCTCAGATTATATTAACATCACTTCAAATACCAAAATAGATGCGGTTGAAATGTATGACGCTCTAGGGAAACTAATTTTTAAGAAAAAGGGAGACATAAAACAGTGTCCTATTTCCCACGTTGAATCTGGAGTATATATATTAAAAATTTATGCAGGAAAGCGTATGACTTCAAAAAAGATAATTGTCAATTAATACGACACATAATCCACAATTTCCAACCCATAACCAATCATTCCAACACGTTTAGTTTGTTGTGTATTTGAAATAAGTTTAAGTTTATGGATATTTAAATCATGCAATATTTGTGCGCCAATGCCAAAGTCTTTAGCATCCATTTCTATTCTTGGAGCTTTAACAATTTTACCGTCAACCTGTGTGTCTTTTAAGATGCTGAGACGTTTTAAAAGATTCATAGACTGCGATTGCTGGTTGATAAAAATAATAGCACCTTTACCTTCAGTATTAATCACTTTAAACATGTCGTCTAACTTCTCATCTGCGTTGTTGGTCAATGTTCCTAGAATGTCATTGTTAACTAGCGTTGCATTTACTCGTGTAAGCACTGGATCATCTTTTGTCCAAGTTCCTTTTGTTAAAGCAATATGAATTTGATCGTTAGTAGTTTGTTGGTAAGCTCGTAATCTAAACTTGCCAAAACGTGTTTCAATATTAAAGTCTTCTTTTTTAACAATGAGAGAATCATGTTCCATACGATAGGCTACTAAATCCTCGATAGAAATTAATTTTAAATCGAATTTCTTGGCAACATCTATTAATTGAGGAAGTCTTGCCATCGTACCATCTTCATTTAAAATTTCAACTAAAATACCTGCAGGTTGAAATCCCGCAAGACGAGCTAAATCAACAGCGGCTTCGGTATGCCCAGTACGTCTTAATACGCCTCCGTTTTTAGCTTTCAAAGGAAAAATATGCCCTGGTCTACCTAAATCATGTGGTTTAGTGGTATCATCTACTAAAGCCTTTATGGTTTTTGCTCTATCCTGAACAGAAATACCAGTTGTACAGCCATGACCAATAAGATCAACGGATACAGTAAACTGCGTATGATGTAATACTGTATTATTTTGTACCATCATTGTGAGATCCAATTTTTCACAACGATCTTCTGTTAAAGGCGCACAAATTAGCCCACGACCATGCATTGCCATAAAGTTGATCATTTCAGGCGTTACGGCTTCCGCGGCAGCTATAAAATCTCCCTCATTTTCTCTGTTTTCGTCATCAACAACAATAATCACCTTTCCTTTCTTAATATCTTGGATAGCTTCTTCAATGGTGTTTAATTGAATGTTTGTTGTACGTTGTGCAGTATTGGTAGTCATTATATTCTGTTTATAAAATGCAAAGATATGGCTTATTTTTTCTATGCTGAAAAGTCTTTGGCGATTTTATTCCGTCTTAAAACATAGACATAAGGATATGCTATGAAACTAATTATCGTCCACTGCATATTTTGAGAATTATCTAAGTGATGCGCTTCATGGTATAGCCTATTAAAACTTAGGCTTGAAGCAATGGCGTAGATTATAAATAAAAGTGTCGAAATCATGAATAACTCTAACGCAGCTGCAGTTACAGCAGATAAATCACTTGATTTAAATCCGAAATAGGTTAGAAGTAAAACCAGTGCAACACAGAAGAAAATTAAAGCAAATCGCGAATATGTATCATAGTCCTTGCGTTTAGATATACTGTGTTGGCTATTAGCCACATTATGTTTAGAGGTGTTTGTGCTTTCTTTTACCGTATTGACTTTAAGGTCTTCATTTATTTTTTTCTTCTGAAGAAAGTAAAAAAGTGTATATAATGGTAAACCTAAAAATAAGAACATTACAGCGTTCGAAATACTCTTTTTGCCAAGCTGTTTGTTTAGGTTAGAATAGTCTATAAACGATTTTATTAAAGCAAACAAATAAAATATTCCAACGATAATACCTGTAACAAGAATTGCCTGCCCTATAACAGGATATCCGTTATTTCTTAGTATGGCTCCAGGGAGCGTTAGAACAAGTGCAATTAAATAAAGAACAAATGCAAGTTTAGAGTTTTCCTCATAAGAATATTTAAGTCTTAAAGATTCTTCATAACTGTGATCGGTTAGGTTGCCACCAAATTTTAATTCTTGTTCTGTAATACCTCTAGAGTTTAAAATTTCTAGTGATGAGTTTTTATATTCAATACCATAGTCATATTGACGATAATGCTTTACAACGTCTATAAGTTTTTTATCATCAAGGGCGCTTAATGTTGTATACGCCTCAGAACCAGTATCTAAAAGAGCGGTATTATAGGTAAGTGTTTTTCGCTTAATACCAAAGAGTTTCTTTAACTGTTCTAGAATGCCTTCAGATTCAAATAACGGTCTGTCTTTTGTTGCTCTATTGGTGAGATATATGCTTAAAGGGAACATAATTGCAGTAGATAACCAAGTAGCCAATACAGGATTTAATGAATCATCTAATGAACTATTACGTGCAAAAATTCCGATAAAGTGATAGGTTAAAAACAACAAAATAGCAACAACTAAAGGTAAACCAATACCGCCTTTTCTAATTAAAGCGCCTAACGGGGCTCCAACGAAAAACAAAATGATACAGGCTAATCCAAGAACATATTTCTCATGAAGTGATTGTACATGCTTATTACGCCACTTGGTATTTATTAAGAAATTTTGCTTGTTGGTATCTATAATTTGCTTGGTACTATTAATGGTGTTTTTCGATAAATTGAGTATTTGATTTTTGGTCTTATCACTAAACAAACTTAAAATATCTCCACTAAAAATAGAATCTTTTTTAGGTGACATATTGTTGTTTAATGTAGGTATTGATGTTCTGTTATAGAGCGCATTTGCGAAGTTTTTTCGCGTTTCGTCTCTTTTGTCATAAAGGCTATCAATGGTATGGTTTAGTTCGGCAACGTCAAGCATGTTATATCTACTTTCGTAGCTCTTGTCATTAATATCAACATCATTTAAGCCTTCTAAATCTACATTTATTGTATACTCTTCAAAATAACTTTTTGCGTGAGGTCTTTTTTGAGATTGCCTTGGATTCCTTGTGAAAATCTCTTCGTAATAATTTCCATTATATAGAACCAGTTGTAAAATATTTGAACCTTCACTGCTTCTAAGCTCTCCGCTTTCAGAAACGATAACGGTTTTGTTTTTTCCGTTTTTATTTTTCTTATGTATAACGACATTTGTTAAAAACTGGTCGTTATCACCACTTTTATCCTGAACTTTGATATTATAATTTCCGATGTCATTAAACTGTCCTTTAGTAATGGCTAACGCTGGTTTTACCTGAGCGATGTTCTTTCTAAGATTATATACTCTATAATTGGCCCATGGAATAACATTATTAGAGAAAATAAAGGTTGTAACACCTAGAAGCACTATAAAGATGCTTAAACTTCGCATAGCACGCTGCAAGGAGATGCCAGTAGATTTCATAGCCGCAAACTCATAATTTTCTGCAAACTGCCCAAAAACCATTATAGATACCAATAAAATGGTAAGTGGTAAAATTAACGGAATAAGCGTTGGCGTAATGTAGAGTAGGAGCTTAAGAATAATAAAAGTGTCAAGATCCTTACCTGCTAAATCTCCAATATATAACCAGATAGCCTGTAAAACAAAAATGAACATGAGTATAATAAACACGCTCAAAAATGTCTTTAGGTATGTCGTTAGTATATACCTATCTAGTATTTTCATAAGTGGATGGTTAACCTAATCTAGCTTATTGATATAATAATCTTTGTACTTGGTTTTGTCAAAAGTAAATAAGGTTTTCGAAATCGGTTCGTTCGTTTTAAAAGAATTAACAGTTAAAGTGGTTTTTGTTCCATTTTTCCCAATTTCAATAAGTCTGTAAATATGCTTTGTTTTAGCATCGATACCTAAGAATACATCTTTTATTTCAGAATTAGTATCAATAGGATTTAGTTTTACAAACTGTATTTTTCTTCCGTTCACGTCTTGAATTATATCCATGGCGTAGGTATATCCGTCTTTATAAAAAGACATCATCTTACTTGGTGTTATAGTGTTTTCGTCTTCTGAATTATCTGAAGAAATCGTTACTTCTTCATCTTCTGGACTTATAGTATATAAATTTTTGCCATCAAATAAACGTGTTACACCAAGTATGTTTAACAAGTACTTTTCGCCTTGCATAGCAACATCACCTCGCGTTTCTTGTTTGATGTTTTCACTCGTGTTTTCTAAAACGTATTTAAAATCAATTGAAATATTCTCGTATGTATTTACTTTGTTGTAGACTTCATTGAGTAAGGCTTCTGCTTTTTTTGAATCTTGGGAAAATCCAAAAGCTCCAATTAAAAATGCTAATACTACAATTATCTGTTTCATGGTCTCTATTATTTTTTTTCGCTTTCGCGGAATATTATATTTAAGTTTCGTTTGATAATAATTCGTCTAGGGCCACTAAATCAGGAACTAAAACCTGTCTGGCTTTGCTTCCTTCAAAACCACCAACAATTCCGGCAGCTTCAAGTTGGTCTATTAATCGTCCAGCTCTATTATAACCTAATTTTAGTTTTCGTTGTAATAAAGAGGCAGAACCTTGTTGTGCTATTACAATAATTTCGGCCGCTTCTCTAAACAACTTATCTCTATCCTCAATGTTATTATCAAGACTTGTGCCACTTTCTTCACCAACGTATTCAGGAAGTAAATGGGCTTCAGGATAAGCCTTTTGACCACCAATAAATTCGGTTACTCTTTCAACTTCGGGTGTGTCAACAAAAGCACATTGTATTCTTGTAATATCATTTCCAGAAGTGTATAACATATCACCACGACCAATTAATTGATCTGCGCCAGAACCATCTAAAATAGTACGTGAGTCAATTTTTGATGTTACTCTAAAAGCAATACGCGCTGGGAAATTAGCTTTAATAATACCAGTAATAACATTTACAGAAGGACGTTGGGTTGCTATAATTAAATGAATCCCAATAGCACGTGCAAGTTGCGCCAAGCGAGCAATTGGTGTTTCTACTTCTTTTCCAGCTGTCATAATTAAATCTGCAAACTCATCAACAACTAATACTATATATGGTAAGAATTGATGACCATCATTTGGATTCAATTTACGAGCTTTAAACTTCGTATTATATTCTTTGATGTTACGACACATTGCATTTTTAAGCATCTCGTAACGGTTGTCCATTTCAATACAAAGCGAATTTAAGGTGTTAATAACCTTTGTATTATCTGTAATAATCGCATCTTCACTGTCTGGTAATTTAGCCAAATAGTGACGTTCAATTTTGTTAAATAATGTAAGTTCTACTTTTTTAGGATCTACTAAAACAAATTTTACTTCGGCAGGATGTTTTTTATAAAGCAAGGATGTTAGAACTGCGTTTAAACCAACCGACTTACCTTGCCCTGTGGCACCAGCCATTAGCATATGTGGCATTCTGGCTAAATCTACAACAAAGGTTTCGTTGCTAATTGTTTTTCCAAAAGCGATAGGCAATTCCATTTCAGATTTTTGAAATTTTTGAGAAGCAATCACAGAACGCATCGATACGATCGTTGCATTTTTATTTGGAACTTCTATTCCAATGGTTCCTTTTCCAGGTATAGGAGCAATAATTCTAATTCCTAATGCCGAAAGAGATAACGCAATGTCATCTTCCAAGTTCTTGATTTTTGAAATCCGAACACCAGCTTCAGGAACAATTTCATATAACGTTACTGTAGGTCCAATCGTGGCCTTAATACTTGCAATACCAATTTTATAGTTGCTAAGTGTTTCTACAATACGGTTTTTGTTTTCTTCTAACTCGTCTTGATTGATAGTAATCCCTTCGGTATCGTATTTTTTTAATAAGTCTAATGGAGGAAACTGAAACTTGCTGAGTTCTAATGTTGGATCGAACTGACCAAAATCCTCAACGAGTTTATCTGAAAGATTGTCGGTTTCAGATACTTCCTCTTCAACAGCTTCTATTTGAATGTCGAGTTCAGACTCTTGTTTAATGGCCGCCTTAGTTTCAACTTTTAATTGAGGTTCAAGTTCTTTCTTTAAATCAGATTCTGGTTTTACAGATTCTTCCTTTGGTTTAGACTCTTCGATATTGAGTTCAAAGGCAGATTTAATATCTTCAGCTTCAGCAGATAAGTCATTGTCTACTGTGAAATTATGGTCTTCATCTACGGTATTAATTTCATTTTTAATATCACTCTTTGCACGTTTAAATAGTTTCACAAACGATTCGCCATTAACGCCAAACCGAATGGCTAAATACGAGATAAGAACAAAAACGAGTAGTAAAACAGTACCTATTTTGCCTATGTAATCTTGAAAAAAAGAATTCATTTCAAAACCAATTGTACCACCTAGAGAATCATATTTATGTGAGAAAAAACCAAAAAAGATAGACAGCCAAATAACAATGAGTGTTCCCCATATCCAATGACGTCGTAAGCGTGCTTTATTAATATCTAAGGTGATATAAATACCCGATAAAAAAAACAGTCCAGAAAATATAAATGAAGCGATACCAAACCCTTTATTAATAAATAAATCGCTTGCCCATGCCCCAAGTTTATTTAACCAATTTTTTGCTTCAACATTGCGCGAGGTAATTTCTGTAAGTGTACTTTGATCTGCTTTTCCAGTGAAGAAAAAAGACAAAAAAGCAATAAACATTAAAACCCCAAGAATAATTAATAAGCTACCAAAAATCAATTTCTGCTGACTTGATAATTTAAAGTTTGGTTTTTTTAATTTAGGTACGGTCTTAGTTTTTCTTTTAGTCTTGGTTTTTTTCTTGGCCATTAAAGGGTAATTAATATAAAACAAAAATACAAATAACTAACGTTAATCCTAGAGAGATGTTTTAAATTTGACGCAACCTTTTATAGATTTTTGCATCTAGTAAGTATATCGATCAAATTATGAGAAAATTTATAGTTGTTATTTTATCGTTTGTTTTAGTTAGTTCTTGCTCAGATGATGACCAGTGCTCACCAGTAGTTCTTGATATTACTAGCCTAGAAAATGAATATGGGTGTATTAATACACCATATCAAATGGATATTGATTTAACAGAAGAGTTCATTATTATTAGGTCTCAAGAGGTTTTTGACGACTTAGTTACTGGAAACTGCATGCCTCAAATTGATTTTACAGCTTATGATTTACTTATTGGTAAAAAGGGGCTTACAAATGGATTTGACAGTATTGTTTATGATGGTCTTGTGAAGAATTGTGAAAACGGACAACTCTCTTTAGCCGTAACGTTCACTTTAAATGCAACGGCTGAAGCTCCAAATGTTACTTATCATGCATTAGTACCTAAGTTAGGTGTCAATGATATTATTAATGTCAGTCTTGTAACGATAAATTAGAAAATTTTCGGGATATAAATGACTAAAGCGGCAATAGCAGCCGAAACAGCAGCTATAAATACAGCTCCTGCTGCAATGTCCTTAATTTTTCCAATAGTTTCATGCCTGTCTGGATGAATAAAGTCGGCTATATATTCGATAGCAGTGTTAATACCTTCAAGACTCATAACTAATCCTATAAAGGCAATTTGAAAGAGCCATTCGGTTTTTGAAATGTCATAGTAGAATCCAGCGATAGTAACAGCGATAGCGCAAAAAACTTGGATTTTTATACTTGCTTCGGTACGAACTAAATAAACAGCACCTTTAAAGGCATATCCAACACTTTTAACTCTATTTACTAAAAAGGATTCTTTTTTCGACATTACTTTAAAGATTCTAAAGCGGCCTCATAGTTTGGCTCATCGGCAATTTCTGGAACTTGCTCTGTATAGATTATTTTTCCTTCAGAATTAACAACAATAACACATCTTGATAATAAGGAAGCAAACGCTCCATCTGTAAAATCTAATCCATAAGATTTTCCAAAATCACCAGTTCTAAAATCTGATAAACTCACTACATTATCTAAGCCCTCGGCACCGCAAAAACGAGCCATAGCAAAAGGTAAATCTTTAGAAACACAAAGTACTTTAGTGTTTTCTAGATTGCTAGCCTCTTTATTAAAGGCTCTAATAGATTGAGCACAAGTACCTGTATCTACGCTTGGGAAAATATTTAGCACCAGATTATGATTCGCATAATCGCTCAAGGATTTTGAAGATAAATCTGTTGCTGTTAATTTAAAATCTGGAGCTAATGATCCAATTGCAGGTAAAGTTCCCGATGTATGTACTGTATTTCCGCCTAATGTAACTGTAGCCATAATGTTGTTGTTTTTGAATGTTAAAATTAAGGATTATTTAAGTCCTAAAGGCAAGGTTGTAATAATATTTTACAATAGTTTAACAGAACATATAGCCTCTAAAAAATCGTTTAAAACGATCCAACAATTCCAATTTGATTAGGACTAAATCTAAGATTCCATGAAATTTGTTTCTTTTTCTTTGGGTAATCATAGGCCTCTTCGTTGTATAAAAATTTGTCGATACAATCTACAACTATAATACTAACAGCTGCACTAAAGACGATATCGGTTACCCAGTGTGCGTTATCTAACATTCTCGAAATTGGAGGAATAGATCCAATGGTGTAAATACCTGCTTTTACCCAAGGGTTATCAAATTGTTTTGCAATGGCATGAGCCATAGTAATTGATAAAATCGTGTGACCAGAAGGGAATGATCGAAACTCTGCGTCATTTGCATAGGGTCTAAATTCTAGGTGATCTTCACCAGAACTTGGTCGCGCTCTACCAAAGGCATTTTTGCTAAACGTTTGGATAAGCCCAGTTGTAATAGATGATGAAATGATTAGAACACTGGTTTTTCTTACTTTTTCATTTTTGGTAAGTAGACCAAATCCGTATAGCCCTGCATTAGCCATAAAATAGTTTTGCGGACTGCCGAAGTACCATCCGAAGTCTCTAATAACCTTAGGGAAGTCTTCTCTTTGGTTTTGAAAAAAATCACGTGTTGGGTTATCGGCAAGTGTTAAGGTCGCTGTACCAGCAACAAGAATACCTAATTTGGCAAAGTCTTTGCCTTTCCAATGAAGTGGTCTCGTTAAAGAATGTCCAACACCTTTTAATGTATATCTAAAGTCGTGTTTGGCCAATTGCCAAACGGTTAAAGAGTCTTGATGTTGAGGATTATCTAAAGATTGCGCCGTTGTTAATTGAACGCTCATTAGTGTTATTATTCCGAAAATTAAAACTCTTATTTTCAATAGATTTTATCTTAATTCTGCTCCAAGTTGCTTTTCAAAGTTGGCTTGTAGCTTATTCATAATTTTATCAATTTGTTTGTCTGTTAGCGTTTTGTTTTCATCTTGAATCATAAAACTAACAGCATAACTTTTCTTTCCTTTTGGAAGATTTTTACCTTGATATACATCAAACAAATCTACATCTTTAAGCAGATGTTTTTCGGTTTGCATGGCAATTTTATCAATCTCTTCAAATGTAATATGATCATCTAAAAGTAAAGCAAAATCGCGACGTACTTCAGGATATTTTGGGATACTTTTAAATTTAATTGAATTATGCTTAGACATATCCAACACATTATCCCAATTAAAATCAGCGAACAATACTTCCTGAGAAATACCAAAATGCTTTAATATCTTTTTATTGACGATACCAAACTCTACTAATTTTATTTTTCCTAAAGATAAACTAATACCTTCACTAAACACATCATTTTTTATAGGAGACACCTTAAATCTAGAAATCCCTAAACGTTGGAGTGTACTATTTATAATACCTTTCATATAGAAAAAGTCACTTTTCTGTACTGGTGTATTCCAACGTAAACTATTCTTGTTTCCAGTTAAGAAAACAGATAAATGCTTGTGTTCTTGACGACCATCGTTATAATTGTGGTATGTTTTGCCAAACTCAAAAAGTTTTAGATTATCTCGCTTTCTGTTAATATTATGACTTACAGCTTCTAGGCCAGAGAACAATAAACTTTGACGCATAACACTTAAGTCGTTACTAAGTGGATTAAGCATTTCTACGTTATGATCTTCATTTAATTGAGCACTAAGCTCTACATATTGTGGCGTAGTTAATGAATTTGATAGAATTTCGAAAAACCCTTGTGCGGCTAATTGATTTCCAATAACATTTTGAAGTTTATAATCTTCAAATTTAGAAGTGTTAGAAATAGAAGCGTTTAATTTTTCAGTAGTATTAATATTGTTGTATCCGTATACCCGTAATACTTCTTCAATAACATCGGCTTCACGCTGTACATCATTTCTATAGGCAGGAACCGTAAGTCCAAGACCCGCTTCTGTAACATTATTAACTTTAATGTCAAGAGACGTCAAAATGCTTTTTATAGTTTCTCTAGGAATTTCTTCACCTATTAATTTCTTAGCATTATCAAAACTTAGACGTACCTGAAAATCCTCAATCTTTTTTGGGTAAAAATCAAGTACATCGCTAGAAATTTCACCACCTGCAATATCTACTATAAGTAAGGCTGCGCGCTTTAAGGCATAATCGGTAATGTTTGGATCGATTCCACGTTCAAATCTAAAAGAAGCATCTGTGTTTAAACCATGGCGCTTAGCTGTTTTTCTAATGCTCACAGGATTAAAATAGGCGCTTTCCAAGAAAATACTTGTAGTACCTTCGGTAGCTCCAGAATGAGACCCACCAAATACGCCTGCGATACACATTGGCTTTTCGGCATCACAAATCATCAAATCTTCAGCGCTTAATTCGCGCTCTATGTCGTCGAGAGTTGTGAATTTTGTGCCTTCTGGAAGTGTTTTAACAACGACTTTGTTTCCTGAAATTTTAGCGGCATCAAAGGCATGAAGCGGTTGTCCCAATTCATGCAACACATAATTTGTTATATCTACGATGTTGTTTTTTGGTGTTATACCAATAGCTTTTAACCTGTGTTGTATCCAATTTGGTGAATCTTCAACTTTAAGTCCTGTAATTGTTAATCCGCAATAGCGAGGTGCTAAATCATAGTCTTCAATGTCGATATCAATTTTTAATGTACGACTATCAACATGAAATGAACTTACAGATGGTGTTATTAATTCGGTATTAATATCCTTTTGAAGTAAACCTGCCTTTAAATCTCTGGCTGTTCCAAAATGACTCATGGCGTCAGCTCTATTTGGTGTTAATCCAATTTCAAAAACCTGATCATTTTCAATATCAAAGATATCGGCTGCTAAAGTGCCTACTTTAATTTTCTCGTCTAAAACCATGATTCCGTCATGTGATTTTCCAAGACCTAATTCGTCTTCTGCGCAAATCATTCCATGACTTTCCTCACCTCTTATTTTACCTTTCTTTATTTTCCAAGCTTCACCTTCTTCTGTATATAGAGTTGTTCCAATGGTGGCAACGGGTACTTTTTGTCCTGCCGCTACGTTGGGGGCACCACATACAATCTGAAGAGGAGCATCGGTTCCAATATTAACGGTTGTTACTTTTAATCGATCTGCATTTGGGTGTTGTTCGCAGGTTAATACTTCACCTATAACAATACCCTCTAAGCCTCCTTTTACAGATTGGTAGCTTTCTATACCTTCAATTTCTAATCCTAAATCGGTAAGTAATTCACCCGTTTCTTCTGCCGACCAGTCCGTTTTTAAAAATTGTTTTAACCAGTTATATGATATCTTCATTATCTTATTTTATCAATGGCCAAAGATAATAATACTAATAATTTCAACGCTTCGATTTACATAAAAATTAAACGAATCCTTGTTTTTTTTACTGAAATATAACTTTTATCAAAGTCTTAACGATTGTCAATCAATATTTCCATCATCTTTGTAAGAATTATATCTTTGTTAAGACTACATTATTTTAAATCGAAAATCGGCATGAGAAAATTACTTATTGTACCTGTTCTATTACTTTGTTTAGCTTGTAACATGGATCGATCAGAAGCTCTTAAAGAAGGTGTTTGGAGAGCAGAATTAAAACTAACAGATACAGAAGTATTACCATTTAATTTTGAAGTGACGTCTCGAGACGCTCTTAAAATTTTTAATGGTGACGAAGTTATCCTGGTCACAGATGTTAATTATTCTAACGATACTATTGTTTTTAAAACTCCCGTTTTTGAAGGTTATATACAAGCTGTAGCAAAAGATAGCAGCTTGGAGGGGTTTTATATTAAAGAAAGTTTAGATCGTGTGGTGCCATTTTCTGCTAAATATGGTTTAAAAAATCGTTTCGATTTAAATACAGAAAAGACAATAGTAAATGTCTCTGGAAATTGGGAAACCGTATTTAGCCCAGATGCTGAGGACGATGCCTATATTGCAAAAGGTATTTTTAAACAAGAAGGTACTAAAGTCACAGGAACTTTCAGAACAACTACTGGCGACTATAGATATTTAGAAGGCGTTATGGATGGTACAACGATGAAGTTATCTACATTTGATGGAGCACACGCTTTTTTGTTTACTGCAGAAGTTAACGATAGTACCATGAACGGTATGTTTTATTCTGGAAATCATTGGAAAGAGCCCTTTGTTGCAAAACGAAATGATCTTTATGAATTACCTGATGCTAATGATCTGACTTATTTAAATGAAGGTTATGACGCCTTAGAATTTACATTTCCTGATGCTGAAGGCGAACAAATATCGCTATCAGATGATCGTTTTAAGAATAAAGTAGTGGTTGTTCAAATTATGGGAACCTGGTGTCCTAATTGCTTAGACGAAAGTAAATACTACACTGAATTTTATGATAATAATGCTGAAAAGGATATTGAATTTGTTGCTTTAGCATTTGAATACGCTAAAACCAAAGAAAAGGCCTTTGAGAGTATAAAACGTTTAAAAGATGATATTGGGATTAGCTACCCAATTCTATTGGCGCAATACGGAACTTCAAGTAAGTCTAAAGCACAAGAAAAATTGCCAATGCTCAATCATGTGTTATCATATCCTACGTCGATATTCATTGACAAAAAAGGGAAAGTACGTAAGATACATACAGGGTTTAATGGACCGGCGACAGGCTATAAATTTATCGAATTCAAAACAGAGTTTTCCGAATTTATAGATGAGTTGTTAGAGGAGTAATAGAGGTGTATTTTGTTTTAATTTTTTAATAATCCATTAATTTTTCGTTTTAAGCGATTTATGATATTGAAACTTAGCACATCGCTTACATACTCCAGTCGACCTTCTTTACTAAGAATAACATTATAAGGGTAATGCGGGATTCTAAATTGTCTCGCTAAGGAGCCTCCGCTGGGGATAATATTAAAATCAAAAGTAGTATTTTTTAAAAACTTATCTAGCGACTTTTTGTTGTCTAAAGCGATAGCAAAAAATAAAACATCTTTATCTTTAAATTGGGCTTTCAATGTGTTTAAATCAGGAATTTCGGCAACACAGGGTTTACAATTGATAAACCAAAAATTCATGACCACCACTTTTCCTTTCATACTGTCTAAAGTATAGGTGTTACCATTAATGTCTTTTAGATTAAGTTCTGGGAGTAACTTGCCTTCTAAACCTTTTCTGGTAACTTTGTCCTTTTTCTTTTTAATCTTATAGTCTGTCTCAAACTGAGCCATTTCTTCCTTAGTGTAAGTTTTTTTTTGTTTGTTTTGACTAAAGCTAATATTGATGGTTAAGCCTATGATGAGTACAATAAATAACTGATGTTTTGTCATAAATTATCCGTGTATGGTTTCTGAAGTACCGTAACTCTTAATAAGCTCACCTTCAAAAGCTACAAGTTCCTTCCATCGTTTATTAACGTCAATATCCTGACCATATTTTCTAGCGTAGGTAATAAAAGTAGTGTAATGTCCAGCTTCACTTACCATGAGATCGTAATAGAATTTTGCAAGTTCTTTATCTTTTATTCGTTGAGATAGCAATTTAAAACGTTCGCAACTTCTGGCTTCAATCATCGCTGAAAATAACAGTCTATCTACCATGCTTTGAAGACGATTTCCGCCTTTATTCATAAACTTATAAAGTTGATTAACGTAATGATCTTTTCGTTCTCGGCCTAGGGTATAACCACGCTTTTTAATGATGTCATGAACCATTTGAAAGTGCTCTAATTCCTCTTTAGCCAATTCTAATAAATCGGTCACGAGGTCTTCATATTGGGGATTATGTGTAATAATCGTAATAGCGTTTGTACAGGCTTTTTGTTCGCACCAAGCATGATCTGTTAAGATTTCTTCTATGTTGTTCTCGGCTATTGTTGTCCAACGTGGATCTGTTTCCAATTTAAGATGTAGCATGCTTTACTTTTTTAGTAAAGATACTGTTTAATATGTTTCCCAATTCTTATTTTCAATATTGTAAACCCAAAAATCTGTCAAAGGTTTGTTGGTAGAATTCCATCCACCAAACAGGATGATTTTTTTCAGGGCATCATGATATATTAACCCCGGTTTTCCTGCTCTTGCTAGTGTTTCGTTTGTAGAGTCTAAAGTCCAATTCCTGCCATTCCAAATTTGTGTATCTCCATAATAACCATTGTTATAACCTCCAAATAAAATAACTTTTTCAATGGTGTGATTATAGACCAAGGCGTGATGATCTCTAGCTAGTTCCTTGGTATTAGATTTTAATGTCCAACCCGTTTTATCTAACTCCCAAGTGTCTCCATAAACATGTTTTTCATTTTCAGTGCGGTTAAATCCTCCAAATAAAACTATTTTGTTTTGCGATGCGTCATATGCGGTTTTATGTTGAAGTCGAGGAGGGGGATCTGTTATGAAATTTAATTGTGTCCACATATTGTGTTTCAAAACCCATGTGTCATTTAAAGACGCTTTTTCAATATTAGATCCGCCAAAAATGTAAATACCATGATCCGTAGAATGATAGGTCATGCTATGCGACTGTCTTTTCGGAGGGCCTTTGATTTTTAACTGTGTCCATTTTTTATTTTTCCATTCCCAAGTATCGTTAAGTAATTCTTGGTTGTCATTTTTTCCTCCAAAGAGAATCAAACTTTGATTTTCACTATTGTAAACCATCGTATGGCCACTTCGAGGTTCTGGAGAGGTTGGTGTTTCTATTTGATTCCAATTCTTACCATCATAAGCCCAGAGATCATTGAGTCTTTTTTTATGTGTAGAGCAGTAGCCTCCAAAAAGGTAAATAATATTATCTGTTTTATGATAAGCAATTACAGGTTGATTTCTAGGACAAGGAGTGTCTTTAAGAGTCTTTTCCGTTGTAAATAAAAATGTACTCAGTATTATAATTAAAGCGATTAGTTTTGTATTCATAACGCTGTTTTACAATTGTGTAACTATTTAATTTATGGTTTGTAATAAGGCTTCAGGAAAGTTAATACAATTTTCCAAGTTTCACTAACATCTTCTTTTACGCGATCACTGACCAACATAGATGAACCATGAACACCGTTTATAGCAATATAAGTTTGATGGTTATGTCCTTTTGCTAATTTAAGCTGGTCAATTGAACTTTGCCTTTCCATTTCTCTTTGAGGTCTTAGTAATAAGAGCGGTATTGATATGTTTTTCAAATACGGATTGGGGTGGCAGTTTTTTACTGCATTACCTGTTGATGGAGAAAATGCCAATATCGCCGAAATGTCATTAGAGCGGTTACTGGCAAGTTGCATGCCTAGAGCAGCACTGTAACTACTTCCCCATAAAATTTTATGTCCGATATATTGGTTTTTTATTAAGTAGTCTAATGCGCCTTCTATATCTGGGTAAGCCTCACAATAGTCAAAATCATTCTTTTTTAAGTTGTCGACAGTTCTGTTATGACCGCCATAATATGATGCACCTCCAACTCTTTGATCTATGGCTAAAACATTAAATCCTTCATTAAGTAATTTAGGAATTATGGTTTGATACTCTCCTTTAGCATTAGAACCTCCTTGATGTGTTAAAATTATTGTAGACCATGCTTTGTTTGTTGTGTACATGTCACCATAAACTGTGATGCTGTCTTTTGTGTCAAAGGTTATTTCTGAATGTACTATTTTGTGATAAACCCTCTGATGAGTTAATGCCCATTGTTTACCATAATCTGTTGAGAGATATGAAGAGAATTCAAAATTATTAGAGCTATTTAGAGTAAGTATATATTTAGATTGTACTTTTCTAATGTCTTTGTTTCTGTACCAGTACGTTGTCATTGTGTCGTTTCGTATGGTGCCTTCCAAGTTGGAAAAAGAACCATGCTCTGAATCTAATGCTATCATTTGAACACGTGTAGAGTCTTGACCGGTAATGACAACTTCACGTGCATAGGGATTGTTTCTATATGTACCTCTGTAGGATTCTTTAATTCCACAACCTTCGATAGAATTTGTAATAATCGCTGTACCATGATTGTCTTCATAGTTTCCAGGCGAGGTACGGTCTTTGGTGGTGACAAACCACGTGCCTGTTGTTGATTTTAAGAAATCGTAATTTTTGTTTTTACACGTGAATTGTGGTTGCTGAGAAATGGCAAAGTGAAACCATAATATTATGGCTGCTTGAAAGATGATTTTTATAGTATTTGGCTTCATAGTTTTTAAAGTTTTAGCTTCCATATTTTTACGTTATTTTCAGGGTGGTCGCCTGCGGTAACTAAAATGCCTTTTGCATATGATATACTGCTCACCCAAGATTGATGACCTTGAAAAGAAGAGATTAATTCTCCAGAATGTTTCCAAACTTTAATTAATTTATCTGCACCGCAACTAATAAAGATATTGTCATTTTCAATAAATATTATGGCACTTACCATATCGCTATGAGCGTTTAAGATACGAATCTTGTTACCGTTTAAATCAAATATTGATATTTTCCCGTCCCTATGACCTGCAAGAATTCTATTCTTTTTAATTGAAATTGCAGCCGTTCTTATCCCTTCTCTATGACCTATTATTGTCTTTATGAGTTTTCCATTATAGTCCCATAGTTTTAAGGAGCCGTCCCAACTAGAGGTTAAAATTCTCTTTTCTTGAGGAATAAATTCAATCGAATTCACTTGTTCTTTATGATCATCAAGAGTGAATTTAAGAGAACCATCTCTATGCCATACTTTGGCAGTTTTATCTCTGCTTGCTGTGCCAATGAAAGGACCATTTTGAGTAATATTTATAACGCCATTTGTATGACCGTTAAACCTGGATAAGATATCTCCATTCATATCCCATAAAATGGCTTTATTATCATAAGCACCTGTAAGGATTGTTTTTGTACTGTCATAATAATGAACCGATGACACCGAACTTTCATGACCTGTTAATTTCAAAATTCTTTTCCCTTCAATGGTCCAAACTGTAGCTGTAGAATCTTTTCCAGCCACAAATACTTGCAGAGCGTCATGAGATATTTTAGCCTTATATGGCGTGTTGCCGAAATCAATAGTATGTATGAGTTCCTGACTAAATGTTTTTGATGCTACTAAAAGTGAGAATAGAATTAAAAGATGTTTAGTTTTCATTTTGTGAGTTTCAAATATTTAGAATAAATGACATCTAAAATGAAAGATTAAAAGCCACAATTTTTGAATTGGTGATAAAAAGACATGTTTTTAACGTTTGTATAACACTAGCGTTATGCCGTTAATAGCATGCTGTTTTTGTATTCGGTAGGCGTCATTCCGGTATGTCTTTTAAAAACACGAGTAAACGTGTTTTTGGTGTTGAAACCAACTTCCATAGCAATACCTAAAAAGTTGAGGTGATCAAAATTTTCATTTTTCATCATGCTTTTTGCTGCTTTGATGCGATAAGAATTTACTAAAAATGTCAAACTGCAGTTAAATTCACTATTTATAATATGTGAAAGATACTTCGAATTTAATTCGAGTTTTTTACAGAAAAATTTAGAATCTAAATGGTCATATTTAAAAGCTTCTTCTTGTTCTAATAAATAAATGATTTCATTCTTAATATGATTGATTTTTTCATTGTTAAGTATGGGTTTGTTGTTTGAATTGGAATTTACGCTTGTAAATTTAGATTCTTTAATAGACCAAAAACCAACAAAATGAATAAGTGTTGAAAATACCAGAAATGTACTTAAAAAGACATTAGAGTGATGATACCAAGAGAAGGATAATATAATAAGTGTTATAAAATAACATACTGAAATAGATGAAAAGAGCCATACATAATGTTTTATCCATTTGTGACTATTGTTTTTGTGTGTTCTTTTATCAACATGACCCAATTTGTCATATACTAATAGTGTAGATTTATAGCTGTAAAAAAGTAAGAGCACCCCAAAACACCAATAGTAAAGACCTTTATATGGGAAGTAATGATGGCCTTCTATGTAGATTGCATACTTCTCAACACCTGATTTCAAATAAAACGGTAAAATTAGTAATAGACTGCCAATTGCTGGTAAAAAATGCAAGTAGTTTGCGGTGTTCCATTTGTTGTTTTTATGAACTTCATATTTAATAAAAAAGTAAAATAATGGACCAATTAAAAAGAGAAGCGGTATTAACGAGCCAATAAGGTGAGGCAATGCCTTAATACTAAATTGTTCAATGAGGTACTGATTAAAAAGAAATCCAGAGATGATAATAAGTAGCGCTCCAAGACATGTGTTCTTATCTAGTTTTTTTGAACTATTTAGAAACAAAATAGTGGCCAGCATAAGACCGTTAAAAGCTCCTAAAAGAAAAAGTGTTGAATACAAAGTCATGAGATAAATATATTTCAAGCATTTAGTTATTCTTAGTTTTTATAAAAAATTTAACGAAAGAAATAGGTAAATGTCTCTTAGAATTTTGGATGACTGCTCACTGTTGATTTGAGATTACAATTAATTGTGTCTCGTATTATAAAAATATGTTAATTAACATTAACGCTTATCACTTTAACAAGATTGTAACACAGCTAGACTTCTTTTGTTTTTAACTTCAATTCGAATTTATAACTAATCAAATCATGAAAAACAAAACAATTACTAAATTATTTATGTGTTTAATGCTTTTTATAAGCGCAGATACATTTGCTCAATTAAACACACCAAGGGGCAGTCAACAAGCTACAGTTGCACAGCGCGTAGGTGTGTCTGACGTTTCTATTACGTATTCAAGACCTAGTGTTAAAGGCCGTGAACTTTGGGGTAAGCTCGTACCTTATGGTATGAATAATCTTGGATTTGGAACTGCAACGGCGGCGCCTTGGAGAGCAGGAGCCAATGAGAACACTACTATTACCTTTTCACATGATGCGGAGGTTGAAGGAAAGTCGATTAAAGCAGGAACTTATGGCCTGCATCTAGAGGTTAAACCCGATAATACAGCGACTTTGATTTTATCTAATGATACTGATGCTTGGGGAAGCTATTTCTATGATAAAAATAACGACGCTTTACGCGCAGATATTACTACCACTTCTGTGCCTCATCATGAGCTATTAACGTTTGCGTTCAATGATGTAAAGGCAAATTCTGCCACAGCGTCTTTGGCATGGGGAGAAAAAGCATTCCCTTTTAACGTGTCTTTTGATGTCACTAATATTGTATTAGACGATTTCCGACAAAAATCTAAAGGTCAAGCAGGATTCCAAAGACAAAACTGGGAGCAGGCGGCTAATTTCGCACTTAATAATGGTGGAGATTATAACGAGGCTTTAGGATGGATTAACAAAGCCATTTCTGGACAGTTTTTTAGCCAGAAAACATTTAATAATGTTGCTATTAAAGCGCAATTGCTTAATAAATTAGGAAAAACAGCAGAGTTTGAAGCTGCTTTAGATGAAGCCGCAGCGATAGCTAATTCCAATCAGTTAAATAGAATGGGATATCAAATGCTTAGCTTGAAAGACAATGATAGAGCCATGAAATACTTTAAAAAGGCCGTAGAGATAGATCCGGAAAATCCGAATGTGTATGATAGTTTAGGAGAGGCTTATAAAACGATAGGTGATAAGAAAAAAGCAATCAAGAATTTCAAAAAAGCATTGTCTATGAATCCTTCAGCTAATGTGAAAGCAAATTCTGAAAAGCATCTAAAAGAATTAGGTGCATTATAAAGATTTCATCAATCAATCAAATCAATAAAAAACATGAATTCATGTTTTCAAGCTCAACTTTTTTAAAGAAGTTGAGCTTTTTTTAACTGAAATTTAACGAGACCAGTTCTTAATACGTTTAAGTTTGTTTTAAAAGTTTGACTATTGTACTTTAAAAAATATATACCGAGTCCATTATTTTCAAGGTTTGTTGATTGTTATTTTACAATGAACATGAATCTTCTAGAAACATCCATTCAAGATCTTGTAATTCCAGATGGTACTTTTGGTCTTATTTTTATTGAAAGCGATGATGCTTTAGGAAGAAGTTTAAGTACATCGACTACAAGTTTGCCATTAAAGCATGCTTCAATATTCGGACAAAAAACTCATGCCGTAAATTATGAGTTAAACTCTGTGAATTCAAAAGTATTTGGACTTAAGATAAAGCCTTGTGGAATATCGCTTTTTACAAAGGATATACGTGTATTGCAAAACACGTTTGCGAATATAGATACCTTAAGCGATACAGATTTATTAGATGTGGAGCACAAGATACTCGAAGCTCAGACTGTATTTGATAAGATTAAACTTATAGAGCAGTATATGTATAAAAAACTTAAAGTATTAGAGTTCAATACAAATTTTGAATTAATGGAGGCTATTGTTAGTTTTATCCATGAAAGAAAGGGGAATTTAAGATTTGATCAATTAACAACTCATTTTGGTTTGAACTACAAGAAAATGGAACGCTTGTTTCTTAAATACCTCGGATTAACACCAAAGCAATACCTTAGAATCATAAGATTTAATGCCAGTATTTCATCTACAATGACTTATGCTTCTGAGAACTTAACTCAAATGGCTTATCGCAATGGTTTCTTTGATCAATCTCACTTTATAAAAGAGTTTAAACAGTTTACATCATTAACGCCGAAACAGTTTTTTAATAAAGACCGTAGCCTTTCTGAAGGCGAGTATTTAAATATTATCAATGATCGCTGGTAAAGTTTCTGATGTCTAAAAATTACAATTCTTTTGCTTTTTAATGATTTATGTTTGGTTTTTAAACTAAACTGTATGAAAAATCATGTAACGTTACTTACTATATTGTTATTAGCTGCAATGTCATGTAATGCTCAAATTGAAGCCCCAGAATCTTTAATTACAGATGAAAATGTTGAAAAACATATTAAGGTTCTAGCTTCAGATGCATTCTTAGGAAGGAAGCCAGGAACAATTGGCGAAGAAAAAACAATACATTATATAAAGTCTCAATTGGAAGAATTCAAGGTGCTTCCAGCGAATAAGGGTAGCTATTTTCAAGAATTCAAAATTCAAAAAGTAAAATCTTCTAATTGCAGTAATATGACTATTAATTTCGAAAATGAAACTAGCGATTATAGTTTTCAAAAGGACTTTTATGCCAAAACGACTTACAAATTAGATGAAACTATTGATGTAAAAGGGGTAGAGATGGTGTATGCAGGCTTTGGTATTGTAGCGCCTCAATTTGGTTGGGATGATTATAAAGATATTGATGTAAAAGGTAAGGTTGTTGTCGTTTTGTTTAGTGATCCTGGATATCATTCAAAAGATCCAAAACTTTTTAAAGGGGAAAATCCAACGTATTATGCAGGTGTAAAGTATAAGAAAAAGGAGGCCGCAAAACGCGGAGCAATTGGTCTTGTAATGATTCATGATGACGCCATCGATTGGGAGGCAGTAAAGGATGATTCTGATGCTCCAAATTTTATAGAGGGTCAACCACAGTTGGCTTCAGATAATTTGAAATTCTCTGGTTTGATTTCTAAACGACTAGCTAATGATCTATTTAAAAACTCGGACTATTATTCTAACTATATTGAAAAAGCCCTATCTAAAGCATTTTCTCCATATCCTTTGAAAGCTAAGGTTTCTTTATCGTTAAGTGCAACATATGAGGATGTAATGCGCACTAAGAATGTTGTAGGAATGATAAAAGGAGCAAAGCGACCTGATGAATATGTATTGTATACAGCACATTGGGATCATGTTGGTTTTAGGGCTGGACATATAGGAAACGATTCGATTTTTAATGGTGCCATTGATAATGCTTCTGGTACAGCAATGCAACTTGAAGTGGCAAGGGCGTTTTCAAAATTAGAGAAGAAACCAGAGCGTACTATTTTGTTTTTGTTTACTTCAGCAGAGGAAATGGGATTATTTGGAGCAGAGCATTATGCTAATAACCCATTGTACCCTTTAAACAAAACAGCATGTGTTATTAATGCCGATGCCAGTTTTGCGGTAGATAAAATGCGTATGGTTATTAATGTTATCGAAAGTCATACAGAAATGGATACCATAGTTAATATGGCTGCATCTAAACTTGGAAGGGAAATTGTTCAAACGAAAGGGGAGAAGCTGCCTGGTAACGTTTTTCAGAGATCTGATCATTATCCATTTGTAAAAAAAGGAGTGCCAGCCGTATGGAATGTTGGAAATTTTGACCCATTAAGTGGTGATAAAAAAGAGGAAGAGAAAATAATGACTTTTGTGACAACGCATTATCATAAGGTCACAGATGAATTTTACGACGGATTTAACTGTGCTAATATAACTTTTGATGCTCAGCTTAATTTTTTAACAGGATTAGAATTAGCAAATTCAACTGCTTGGCCTAACTGGAATGAAGGGTCAGAATACAAAATCGTTAGGGATAAAAGCATGTCTAACAATTAATAACTTGTTTAGACCTGACAATTACATGTTAAGAAATATAATTCCAAATGTTCTTGTATTTACTGAGTTCGCGATAGGTTTTAAGGATAGTTGTATGCTCTGGCAAGCCTAAAGAAGGGTCTTGGTTAAGGATCTGTTTAGCATAAAAACGAGCGCTTTGTAAAATATCTTTGTCTTTAATGATGTTGGCTATTTTTAAATTTAAAACACCGCTTTGTTGTGTTCCCATAATGTCTCCTGGGCCGCGAAGTTTAAGATCAACCTCTGCGATTTCAAATCCGTCACTAGTGCGCGTCATGGTTTCTAACCGTGTTTTACTGTCCTCACTTAATTTGTGACTTGTCATTAAAATGCAATAGCTCTTTTCTGCACCACGACCAACACGACCTCTTAACTGATGAAGCTGCGCTAAACCAAAACGTTCGGCGCTTTCAATAATCATAACTGAGGCATTAGGAACGTTAACACCAACTTCTATAACTGTAGTTGCGACCATAATTTGGGTTTCTCCCTTAACAAAGCGTTGCATTTCATAATCTTTGTCGACAGGTTTCATTTTTCCGTGAACTATGGATATTTGATAGTTGGGCTGCGGAAACTCTCTAACAATACTTTCATAACCGTCCATTAGATCTTTATAATCTAAAGCAGAGCTTTCTTGGATCAATGGATATACAACATAAATTTGTCGTCCTTTTTCAATTTCATCACGCATAAATCGCATAACTTTAAGGCGATTTTTATCATAGCGATGAACAGTTTTTATGGCTTGTCTTCCAGGCGGTAATTCATCAATAATTGAGATGTCTAAATCGCCATAAACAGACATCGCTAAAGTCCTTGGAATTGGTGTTGCAGTCATTACTAAAATGTGTGGAGGAGAGGTGTTTTTTTTCCATAATTTCGAACGCTGTGCAACTCCAAATCGATGCTGTTCGTCAATAATTGCGAGCCCTAAATTTTTAAATTTTACCTTATCTTCGAGCAATGCGTGCGTGCCAATTAGAATCTGTAAATCGCCATTTTCGAGTGATTCGTGAATTTTCCTCCTGTCTGAAGTATTAGTTGAGCCAGTTAACAGTTTAATGCTGATATTCAATTCTTTAGATAAGTCAAGTAATCCTTGATAGTGTTGGACTGACAAAATTTCAGTCGGAGCCATTAAGCAGGCTTGAAAACCGTTGTCAAGCGCCATTAACATTGACATGAAGGCGACTATCGTTTTTCCAGAACCTACATCTCCTTGCAATAATCTGTTCATTTGTGCATTGCTACCTAAATCATGTCTAATTTCTTTTAAAACACGTTTTTGCGCATTGGTTAAATCGAAGGGTAAATTGTTTTTGTAAAAGCTGTTAAAATAATCTCCAACAGATTTAAATGGAAAGCCTTTTATTTTTGATTTATGAATAAGATTTTTTAAAATTAACTGCAATTGAATATAGAATAGTTCTTCAAATTTTAGTCTGAATTCTGACCGCGATAATAGCTTTTGACTTTTAGGGAAATGTACATTAAAAAGAGCATCACTTTTGGGTAATAATTTAAGCTCAGAAATAAGGTGGTCTGAAAGTGTTTCAGAGAAGCGTCCTTTAGTTTCTAAAAACAAACTTTGCATGATTTTCGTCAGTACACGATTTGTGATTCCTTTGTTCGCTAATTTTTCTGTTGATGGATAAACGGCTTGCATTGAAGAGCGAAGACTTTTTTTGTGATCACTTAGCAATTCTAATTCGGGATGTGGCATGTTATAGACGCCATTGAACCAATTAATCTTTCCGAAGATAACATAGGGCGTATTGAGTTTTATACTGTCTCTAATCCATTTTTGCCCACGAAACCATACAAGATCAATTTTTCCCGTATCATCCTGAAATGTGCCAATCAGGCGTTTTCCTCGCTTTTGCGCAACTTCTTTGAACCCTGTAATTTTTCCAACAATTTGAACATCAGCACTATTGCGCTGTAATTCGCTGATTTTATGATATTTAGTGCGATCTAAATAGCGATTAGGGAAAAGGTTGATTAAATCTTGATACGTATGAATTCCAAGTTCGCTGCGAAGTAAATCAGCACGATTGGGGCCAACACCTTTAAGATAATCTATTGGAGTTTGTAAATTAACGCTCATCTAGTCAAAATTATCACTTTTTTCTAATGTATTATTATCAATTTTGCTTTTTTGGAGTTATTATAATCTATACATTGTAGAAAAAAATATTTTAAAGATATGAAAGCCGTTTATTTAAAAAAGAGCCTTGCCTTATTTGCAGTGCTAATTATTGTTTTAATTGTTGTTAATTGTAGTAGTGAAGATGGTTCTGATGGAGGAACAACATCGTCAAATATTGTGATTACAGGTTCTATTGGGGCTTTTGGAGAAGTGAATGTGTTGGCGCATTCTGCCTCACAGAGCATAGAAGTAAGCGGAGATAATTTAAGTGCTAATGTGGCGATTTCTTCTACGGCTAATTTTGAAATCTCTTTAGATGATTCTAGTTTTTCAAACCAGTTGACCATTAGTAAGGATGTAGCGAATGCAGGAAATCAAACACTTTTTGTGCGATTTTCGCCTTCTGCTAGTGCATTGGGCCCTGTTTCGGGAGAGTTGTCTTTGCAGAGTAATTCGGCGACAACAAGAACAATAAGTCTCACAGGTGTTGGTTTGAGTACTGCTCCAATAATTAATATTAATGTTTCTAGTTTCAATTTTCAGGACACACCTATAGCTCAGCAATCTGCCGCTTCAGCTCTTTTTGTTGATGGCAATAATCTTAGTGCTGCAATTAATTTGAGTGTTTCTGAAGGCTTTGAGATATCGCTTGATGGTACGAGTTTTTCCGATGTTCAGCAAATAGCATCAGGAACTGTAAATAACCAAACGACGGTGTTTGTGCGTTTTGCACCTACAGAGTTAGGAGACGCTATGGGAGTTTTGAGTTTGGAGAGTGAAGGTGCAGAAACGGCTGAAGTAGCGTTGTCTGGTACAGGGATTCCTATTGTTCATAATTATCTCACATTCGACAAAGAGCGTTTGGCTTTTGGTGGTGGATTTAATCAGTCGGCTACGCAAACCTTTAGTCTTCATGATGATGTGTCCAATATTGAGACGATAAAAATGTATGTGAAATTAACATGTCCAACTGGAGGTTGCGACGAATGGGACGTGTATGCTAATGTTAAAATAAAGGATGATGCATCTGGCGAGTTGTATGAGTTGGGACGTTACATCACGCCTTATTGGAATGATAATAGTCAGTTAGATAGAGGGTTTGAGTTTGATGTCACCGATTTTAAATCGCTGTTGTCTGGATCAGCAGAATTAAGAATTAGAACAGAGTGCTGGAACGCTAGAGGTTATGAGGTAACTGTCGATTTTGATTTCATCGAAGGGACGCCAGATTATCCATATTATGCGATTTCTAGAGTTATTGCTTATGATGATTGGTCTAGCTCTGGTGTGCCTTATGGCACTGTACATAGTATGGATTTGGATAAAACGATATCGATACCAGCAAATGCTGAAAGTACCCACTTAAGAACTGTTATTTCTGGTTGGGGGCAAGCGTCTCCGGCAATTGGAGGAAGAACTTGTGCCGAATGGTGTTTTAGAACTCATGATGTTAGGATTAACGGCGTGAATACGTTTCAGCATGATATGGGGCCTTTAGATTGCGCATCTAACCCTGTTAATAATCAAGAGCCAGGAAATTGGCAGCCAGATCGTGCTGGTTGGTGTCCAGGTATGGTGGTGCCTTATAGAATTGACGATTTTGCAACTAATATGGCTGGAAATACTTTTGGCTTTGAGTATACTTATGAAGGCGGTTGGACGAATGATGGTCAAAACGGAAACGCTTTTTATGCAACCTCTACTTTTGTTGTTGTTAAAAGTAATACGCCAATTACTAAACCTGTAGTGACCGATTAAACTGGTCTCGTTTTTGCTATATAATACGCATGAGAAAAATAATTCAATGTTTGTTTTTGGTTGCCTTCGGAAATATGTTTGCCCAGCAAACTGAGTATGTGGATTTTAAAACTGTCAAGGTTAATTTGTATAGTGTCAATCATGATTTAGATGAGTTTGGCGGTGAGGCAAATTATAGGTTCGAGATACTTAAGGATGTAGATTCAATTTATCTTGATGCTAGGAATTTTCAACAGCATGCCGTTGCATTGGATGGTAAAACGCGACTACATGAATATGACGGAGAACATATAATTGTCAAAAATAAATTTAAAGCCAATACGGTCTATGAGTTGCAAATTAATTGGGTTGCTCATAAACCTAAAAAAGCGATATATGCCTTGGGTGACCAAATTTGGACTCAAGGTCAAGGAAAATATACAAGTAATTGGTTGCCTAGTATTGATGATGTTAACGATAAAGTTGAATTTGATATCACAATAACATTTGAGAATGATTATGAAGTTTTGGCTAATGGAATGTTAGTAAAAAAAGAGGTTGGAGATGTTTCAACCAAATGGCAATACGATATGAAAAACCCAATGTCAAGTTATCTCGTGGCTTTGGTGATTGGTAAATATGATAAAAAAACAGAGACTTCAAAAAGTGGTATACCTCTAGAATACTATTATTATCCTGAAGATTCGCTTAAAGTTGAACCTACTTATCGCTATACGAAGCAAATGTTCGATTTTTTAGAGGAAGAAATAGGTGTAGCTTATCCTTGGCAAAATTACAAACAAGTTCCTGTAAAGGATTTCTTGTATTCTGGTATGGAAAACACAGGGCTTACTATTTTTTCAGATAGTTTTGTAGTAGATTCTACAGCGTTTAATGATAAAAATTACATTACTGTTAATGCACATGAATTAGCGCATCAATGGTTTGGTGATTATGTTACAGCAAAATCTGGAGAGCATCATTGGTTGCAGGAAGGATTTGCAACATACTATGCTTTGTTGGCAGAACGAGATGTTTTTGGGGACAAGCATTATTATTGGCAGTTATTTGAAAATGCTCAAGAGTTAATTGCACAAGAAACAGCAGGACAAAGTACATCACTGTTAGATCCGAAATCTAGCAGTACAACGTTTTATAAGAAAGGAGCTTGGGCTTTGCATGTGTTGCGAGAGCAAGTTGGTGATGAGGCCTTTAGGGTTGCTGTAAAAGCCTATTTGGAAAAGCATCAATTTGCTAATGTTGAGACTTCAGATTTTATTTCTGAAATAGAAAAAGCTAGTGGTTTAGATCTGTCAGAATTTGTTAAAGTATGGCTTGAAGATGAAACGCTTCCAGAAGATGCTATGGTTAAAAGCCTAAATCAGTCTCCATTTATGCAAGAATATTTTATGGTTGACTGTGAGGCTTATACATCAAAATGCAAAGCATATCTAACATCTTATATTTCGGATAAAGCGAAAGTAAAAGTGATTAGTCAAATTCCAGATAAAATAGAACTTAGTGCTTTTCAAAATGATTTAGAAGTGCGTCAGGCTATTGCTAGGCACGTCGATAAGATTCCTCTAGATTTTAAAGAAGCCTACGAATCACTTTTGGATGATAAGTCTTATATTACCGTTGAAAATGCAATGTATCATTTATGGGCTAGTTTTCCTGAGGATCGTGTAAAATACTTACAGAAAACCAAAGAGATTAAGGGGTTTAATGATCTTAATGTAAGATTGCTTTGGTTGGCGTTGCATTTAAATACGCTTGAGTACCAACCCGAAAACAAACAAGAGGTCTTAAATGAACTGATATCATATAGTTTACCTGGGCAACATTTTGAGTTGCGTTTAAACGCCTTTAATTATTTAAAACTACTTGGAGGTTTTGAAAGAAAATCTATAGAAAGTCTTTTAGAGGCTAGTAAACATCATAATTGGAGATTTTCAAAATATGCTAAAAACATGATTGCGGAGCTTGAGGCAAGTGAGCGTTATAAATCGTTAATTAATACAATAAAAACAAACTAATTTGAGAGCATTGGTTATATCTGGAGGAGGAAGCAAAGGAGCGTTTGCTGGAGGAGTTGCTCAATATCTAATGGAAGGCGAGGGTAGAGATTATGATATGTTTTTGGGAACATCTACAGGAAGTTTATTGGTGCCACATTTAGCGGTGAATGACATTGGGAAGTTGTATGATATTTTTACTAACGTTCAGCAGCATGATATTTTTAGTATTAGTCCGTTTGTCCAAAGGAAAAAAGGAGATCGAGAATTTGTTTCGATAGACTTTATAAACTCGCTATGGCAGTTTATACGAATGAAACGTACGTTTGGAGAGAGTAAGGCTTTAAAGCGAAATATAAAGCAAAACTTTACAAGGGCAGAGTTTGATAAAATTATAAGCACCAAGGAGGATGTCGTGGTTACGGTTTCTAATTTATCAATGAATAGAGTGGAGTATAAATCTATAAAGGAGTATACTTATGAAGAGTTTTGTAATTGGATTTGGATTTCCTGTAACTACATACCGTTTATGTCATTGGCTAAAGTTAATGGTTATGAGTATGCAGATGGTGGCTTGGGCTGTGTAGTTCCTATAAGGGAGGCTATTTTACGAGGGGCAACAGAGGTTGATGCTATTGTTTTAGAATCTGAAACTATGGAGCGAACGAAAGTGTTAGGGAAAAATCCATTTTCCTTAATGCTTAATTTATTTGGACATCTTTTGGATCAGGTTGAAAAAAATGATGTTGTTATAGGGAAGCTTGCTGCAAAAAATAAAAATGTAAAGCTCAATCTGTATTATACGCCGACGAGTTTAACTGAAAACTCTTTAATTTTTAGTAAACGTCTCATGGTGAAATGGTGGGCTCAAGGCTATGACTATGCTAAAGAAAAGCATAGTCAAGATAAGTCTTAAGGATTTGATCTTTACCAGAGATTAGATACTTCTTCTTTGATAAAAGATAAGGCAGCGTCGCTAGGAGCTCTTTTGTCAATCATATCAGTTAATAGCACTTCACGCAGCTTATCTGCCGAATTTACTTTGTCTGACAAGGCCACTTTTCTTATCATTTGAATTGTTGCGTTTTTGGCAGTGGAAGTAATGCTCCAACACTGATCAGTGACATAGACTTGTTGCGCTAAATTATGATCAAATTCCTGTTCAATATTTGCTATAAGTAAAGATTCATAATCTTCTTTTGATGAGGATGTTGGGTTGACTCTAACAAGAAGTTTTGCAGGTTTGGTCCTCTCTAAGAACAATGACAGACGTTCGTAGGCTTGAAGACGCATAGGTAATGCATCTTTTTGTAAATCTTTTTGAATTAAATAGTCTCGTCGTCTACTTTCATTTTCCACATGTTCTCTAAAAAATAAATAGGCAACTGCTCCTGTGATTAAAGACGGGATAATGAACATTAATAGATTGACTAGTTGTTGTTCCATAATTGATTTAATTTCGTTTTAATTGTAAACTTAATTGTTTTTAAATTATTGTTTTAACATTTTCCGCCTAAATACATACAATCTTTCAAATCTTGCATGGATGTATAAGGTACTTTAGTTTTATTATACATGTATGTACTGGACAATTCTTTTGATAAGTTATGATCATCTACATTGACTTCAACATCGTCCATTGTAAATTCGCAAGGATGTTCATATCCAGCGGCATGAGTAATCTCTATAAGCTCTTTTCTGAATGTCTTAAAATATTGGGCTAACCGCACCGATTTCAATGTAGGGTCGATTCCATTTTGTAACCATTTGCTTTGTGTCGCTATACCACTTGGACATTTATTTGTATGACAAATTTGCGCCTGAATACAACCAATGCTCATCATAGCTTCACGTGCAACGTTTATGCAATCGGCTCCCATAGCAAATGCCATAGCGGCCTTTGCAGGAAAACCTAACTTACCACTTCCAATAAAGACAATACGTTCTGAAAGTCCTTTTCTTTGAAATAATTTATATAAATCTCCAAACCCATAGACCCAAGGTAGTGAAACGTGATCGGCGAAACTTGGAGGGGCCGCACCTGTGCCTCCTTCGCCACCATCAACTGTTATAAAATCAGGTCCTTTGCCCGTTTTTAGCATAATATCTGCTAGTTCTTTCCATTGGTCTAATTTCCCTATAGCTGCTTTTATTCCAACTGGTAAACCTGTTTCTTCTGCAATAGCTTCAATAAAATCAACCAATTCGGGAACTGTAGAAAATGCTTTGTGATTTGGTGGAGATAATACTGTTTTACCTTCCTCAACGCCTCTAATTTCGGCTATCTCTCTTGTGATTTTAGATCCTGGTAATACACCTCCTTTGCCTGGTTTAGCGCCTTGTGATAATTTTACCTCTATGGCGCGTACGAAAGGATTGTCCTCAACCAGTTTTTTCATTTTTTCCATTGAGAATCCTCCATCATCTGCACGAACACCAAAATAACCTGTTCCAAAATGAAATACGACATCGCCACCATTACTATGGTAAGGGGATAATCCACCTTCGCCTGTATTGTGATAGGCATGAGCTATTTTCACTCCTTTGTTCAAAGACTCCACAGCCTTAGCAGATAGTGAACCAAAACTCATGGCAGAAACATTAATCACAGATGCAGGTCGATAGGGTCGTTTACGCTTGTTGAATGCTCCCATAACTTTTGCACACGGCAAAAACGATTTATCGATGGTGTTTGGATGCTCTGCTCCAATTTTAAAAGGAAACATGGCATTATTTACGAAAATATGTTGATGTGCATAGATATCTCTATCGGTTCCAAAACCTTCATAATTATTTTCATTCTTAGAAGATGCATAAACCCAGCCACGTTCTATACGATTAAAAGGTAATTCTTCTCTATTATTAGCCACAAAGTATTGACGAATTTCTGGACCAATACTTTCAAACCAGTATCGGATGTGTCCAATAACAGGAAAGTTATGTTGTATTGTATGCTTTTTTTGGAATACATCACGAATGGCTATGAATATAATTATAATTAGAATCCACATCCACCACGATATATTTGAAATAAAATTTAGAAAGGTATCCATTGTATTTAATTAAAGGGTAAAGATATTTATTTTAGTCTAAATAGGTGTCTAAAATATTGATGTCGATTATATTTTTACCAACATAACTTGTTGTATGTTCTGTGGTCTTTATATCCTGAAATATGAGTTTACCAAAATCCTTCATTTGTATAAGAGCATGGTCACTTTCATGCTGTGAATCCACAACATATATGTTGAAAAATCGCAAGCGATCTGCTTTACTAGAGTGTTTGTAAATTCCGTTAAAGGCTGAGAGCCCACCATAATCGCTTACATTTAGAAATTTTCCTCTGTAAAAAATAAGAGAATCTCTAGGTGCAACGAATGTTGTTATTTTACTTCGAGGCCTTAAAAGTGTGCAGTGATTATAATTGTTTTTTCTAAACACAATTAATGATTTGTCTCTATCTAAGTTTTCTATAGTGAGTTTGTGTTGGGACGGAGAGTTCACTTCAGGAAATGGTTTATAAAAAGGGAAAAATATAGAATGCGTAAGTTCACTATTGATGTCATATGGGTATTTGTAGGCTTTCAATATGAGCTGACCCTCAATATTTTTTAATACGCCGTTAGCGTCTCTTGTAATATGCGGCCCATATAGCGTATTAAACGAAGTATAAAAATTATTAACATCTTTTAGAGAGTATGGCTCAACGCGTTCTTTTTCATTAAAATGATTAAAGACCGTTGCACCAATTACAGCTACCAATAAAACGGCAATAGTTAGCAATACCTGTGTGCCCCATTCATTTGGCGTTTTTTTGTCAAGAATAACACGGGAAATATGATTATTTATGTGGGATTCTACAAAGTGATTAATGGCCTCATTATCAGGTTTAGCATTATGAATAGCAACCAAACTCTTGTGGTAATGACTTGCTATTTTAGTTCTTGAATGCACGTGCTTTAATTGCTTAACCAGAACTTCAAGGTATTCCTTGGTAATATCGAGCCCATTATTAGAGACGCTATATGCAATTAAAGCACCAAATCCACTGGATTGAGTATACTTTATGGGTTTTACGTGTTGCTTTGTTTTTAAGAGATGAATTGTTGTTGCTATCTTATGTCGGAGTATATTTTGACATTGAAATTTAATACCTTCTGAAAAGAGCCAATCATTTTTAATTTTATCTAAAACATAAAAAAATTGATTAGCGTTAATGGCATTTTTTAGTTTCGGAATTAAAATTGCATTGAGATAAGGATTTATAAATGTTCTAAAAGCGGCATTATCTATATTTACCGACGCTACAATATCTTGGTCTATTGTTAGTGTTTGAGACTCTAAAAGTTTGCCATTTGATAAAAACGACTTCAGCCTTGGATGTTTCTCAATGATATAAATAAATTTTCGCTTTTCGGAATCTCTGAGTGTCGCAATAATACTGTGGTTTTCGTCAGTTTTAAAATGAGCATCATCGAGCATCGTTTGGGACTTAACAATTTTTTCAAACTTGATAATTTTGGCTTCATCGATGTCCAGCAAATCTTCAGCTGAAATTTTCAGCTTGTCTACAATAGATTGGTACATAAATTAAAGAGGTATTGCCTTTATTGGTTTAAATAGTCTATGGCTAAATTAGTCATGGTTTTTACACCTAATAAAAGGCCTTTGTCATCTATTTTAAAATCTGGTGTATGGTGAGGGAATGCTTCTGTATTTCCAGGAGTCATGCCGCCTAAGAAGAAATAAAAACCAGGGATGATTTCTTGAAAATAGGAGAAATCTTCACCTCCAGTTGTCGCTTTTCTTAATACAACATTTTCGGTACCTGCAACATTTTGAAGTGTAGGTAACATTTGGTCTACAAGTTTAGGATCATTAAAAGTGATTGATGTATTATTTTGGAATGTGATTGTGGCTTCTCCGCCATAGGCCTTCGCTATAGTTTCTACCATTTCTTTCATTCGTTTTTCAATATGAGCTCTCATTTTCGGGTCTAATGTTCTAACTGTACCAATCATTTCGGCACTTTCTGGAATAATGTTAAAGCGAGTACCTGCCGTAATTTTTCCAACAGTTATAACGGCTGCTTCATTGGTAAGTTTAGATTCTCTACTAATGATTGTTTGCAGACCGTCAATAATTTTTGCAGATATAAGAATGGGGTCAACGCCAGACCAAGGTTGAGAACCATGGGTTTGTTTTCCTTTTACGGTAATAACAAAACGTTCAACTGATGCCATGATACCGCCAGCCTTATATTTTATAGTGCCTACTGGTGTTTCAGAATTAATGTGCAATCCAAAAATAGCGTCCACCTTTGGGTTGTCTAAAACGCCCTCTTTAATCATTAATTTTGCGCCACCTTCTTCACCAGGAGGAGGACCTTCTTCGGCTGGTTGAAATATAAACTTAACAGTTCCTTTAATTTTGTCTTTATGTTTTGATAAAATTTCAGCCACACCCATGAGTATCGAAATATGAGTATCATGACCACAAGCATGCATGACGCCAGTTTTTGTTCCTAAGAATTCGGTTTGTACTTCACTTTTATAAGGCAAATCATTGCGTTCTGTTACTGGTAGGGCATCGATATCTGCTCTTAAAGCGACTACTTTTCCTGGCTGGTCTCCTTTCAGGATACCAACTACACCTGTCTTTGCAACACCTGTTTGAACTTCAATTCCCAAGGATGTAAGATGTGCTGCAATTTTTTCTGCCGTTTTAAATTCTCTATTTGATAATTCTGGATTTTGATGAAAATGATGGCGCCATTCAATGACCTTAGATTCGATATCTATAAAATCTTTTTCTAATTGATCTTGAGAAAAAGCCACTAAGTTTCCGAAGAAAATACATAAAACAAATAAGGAACGCATATTGAAAAGGTTAAAGATTATGCTTAAAGATATTCAAAAAATAGTTAAGTAAATTTTTGATTCAAATTGTTTATAATTATTTACAAAAACGTTTACTAAAAACATACAGTTTGGTTAATTTCACGACTTAAAAGTTTTTAGAATTGGAGAAGTATTTAAGTCAGTTAAACGATGCACAATTAGCGCCTACTTTGCAAAAAGATGGACCAATGATTGTTATTGCTGGAGCAGGTTCTGGTAAAACTCGTGTGCTGACATATCGCATTGCGTATTTAATGCATCAAGGTGTAGATCCTTTTAATATTTTGTCATTAACATTTACCAATAAAGCGGCTCGTGAGATGAAAGGGAGAATTGCTGATATCGTTGGTGCAAGTGAAGCTAAAAACTTATGGATGGGTACGTTTCACTCTGTCTTTGCGAAAATATTGAGGTTCGAAGCGGATCGCTTGGGATTCCCAAGCAATTTTACCATCTATGACACACAAGATTCTGACCGACTTATATCTTCAATAATTAAAGAAATGGGGTTAGACAAAGATGTCTATAAATACAAGCAAGTTAGATCCCGAATTTCGTCTTATAAAAACAGTTTAATTACGGTTAAAGCATATTTTCAAAACCCAGAACTTATTGAAGCCGATACAGCAGCCAGACGACCACGATTAGGTGATATTTATAAGAATTATGTTGACCGATGTTTTAAGGCAGGCGCCATGGATTTTGATGATTTGTTACTTAAAACCAATGAGTTACTAACGCGTTTTCCAGATGTGTTAGCTAAATATCAAGATCGATTTAGATATATTTTGGTAGATGAGTATCAGGATACCAATCATTCGCAATATTTAATTGTGAGAGCTTTGTCTGACCGTTTTCAGAATATATGTGTTGTAGGTGATGATGCACAAAGTATTTATGCGTTTCGAGGAGCTAATATCAATAACATATTGAATTTTCAACGCGATTATGACGATGTAAAAGTATTTAGGTTAGAACAAAATTATCGTTCGACCAAGAATATTGTTAATGCCGCCAATTCGATTATAGATAAAAATAAAACCAAATTAGATAAAATTGTTTGGACGGCTAATGAAGAAGGGGCTAAAATAAAGGTTAATCGCTTAATGACTGATGGAGATGAAGGTCGTTTTGTAGCCAGTTCTATTTTTGAAAATAAAATGCAAAATCAGCTTAAGGATAGTGATTTTGCTGTATTGTATAGAACAAATGCACAGTCGCGTTCTATTGAAGACGCTTTAAGGAAACGTGATATTCCTTATCGAATTTATGGAGGGCTATCATTCTATCAGAGAAAAGAAATTAAGGATGTTCTATCATATTTGAGGTTAGTTATTAATCCGGCAGATGAAGAGGCTTTAAAGCGTGTTATTAATTTTCCTAAGCGAAGTATAGGGCAAACTACAATAGATAAGCTGGTGGTTGCGGCTAATGGTTACAATCGTTCTATATTCGAGGTAATGAAACACATTGATAAAACTGAAGTCAATGTCAATGCAGGAACAAGAACGAAACTTAAAGATTTCGTGACCATGATAGAGAGTTTTCAGGTGATGAATCAAACGGCAAATGCTTTTGAATTAGCAGAACATATTACTAAAACGACTGGTATTATAAAAGCATTTAATAAAGAAGGTACGCCTGAAGATATTGCTCGACTCGAAAATATTGAAGAACTATTAAATGGTATTAAAGATTTTGTTGAAGGACAGGTTGAGATAGCAGATGCTACAGGAAATATTGCAGAGTTTTTGGAAGATGTCGCATTGGCAACCGATTTAGATAATGATAAAGGTGATGACGATCGTGTGGCTTTAATGACAATACATTTAGCCAAAGGTCTTGAATTTCCATATGTGTATATCGTAGGAATGGAGGAAGATTTATTTCCAAGTGCTATGAGTATGAACACGCGAAGTGAACTAGAGGAGGAGCGACGTTTATTTTACGTGGCTTTAACTAGAGCCGAAAAACAAGCCTATTTAACCTATACGCTGTCACGTTATCGTTGGGGAAAATTGATTGATGCAGAACCTAGTCGTTTTATTGAAGAGATTGACGACCAATATTTAGATATTATAACACCAGTTCATGAGCCAAGACAAAACCCGATGTTAAGTGCTGATATTTTTGGAGATGTTGAGCCTAATCGTATTCGGTTTAAAAAACCTATAAAACGCAAATCTGACGTAAAACCTGCAAAGTTTGTTGCACCTAAAAACCTAAAGCGCGTCTCTAAAAGTTCGCCATCAGATAATACCAATCTCTTTGATGGTAAACTTACCGTTGGAAATATTGTAGAGCATGCGCGTTTTGGGAAAGGTAAAGTGCTTAAGATAGAAGGCAAAGGTGCAGATGTCAAAGCAGAAATCAACTTCGAAGTAGGAGGTATTAAAAAACTACTACTACGGTTTGCAAAGTTAGACGTATTAGGATAATTACTTGACCATAAAAACAGAATTGATGTTTCCTTTGCCATCATATTCTTTTACTGGATTTTCGGGATCTAGAATCCATTTTCCATCAATAATAAATTTATAGTAATGCTTACCAGCTGGTAAAGGTAGACGATATCTCCAATAGCCATTTTCGGTATGCTCCATTCTAACAGCACTTTCGTTCCAGTCATTAAACGATCCTGATAGAATAACACGTTCTGCATTAGGATGTCCTTTAAGTAGAAAGGTTACATATTTTCCAACGTTAATGAGAGAATTAAATTGACCAAACTCGTTCAATGCTTTTGAGGGATTTGAAGGGTCTTCCATCCAGTTGCCATCAACAATAAATTTATATTCATATTCGCCTGGTTTAATCTCCAACTTAAGCTCCCAACCGTCTTTAGTTTTATACATTTTAAATTCATGCTCATCCCATCTATTAAATGATCCAGCAACTATAACTTTACGGGCATCTTCATAACCTCGAAGTCTAAATCTAACATTCCCCTTTTCATCGGGAATTGCGGCTTTTGTAGACATTCTTAGATTATATACATTAAGGTGAGTTCCTTTTTTCTTTGCGAGCTCAACGTTAGCATCAAACTCAGAAGGTTCTGCCCAATATTTATTATTGACAACAAATTTAAATTCCCAAGTAAATTCATCTCTAAAATTATTGATATGCTTTCTCAATTCATAGGTTGTGTTATTAACCTTCTCCATTTTCCAACCATATTTCGACCAATTATTAAACTCTCCAGCAACAACAACATTATCTATTGTTAAATCTTCAAATTTAATCTTGATATCAGAATCATCTTCGGAAAATTTCTCATAATCAAATTTGTTGAATGTAAACACCACATAATTCCCGTCAAAGCGATAACCTTTATCTTCACCTTGAGCAAAAGACAGTGTTGATGCCATTGCAAGAAGGAATATAATGATATGTTGTTTTAGGGTTTTCATTGCTTATTTATAGGGAATTTTATAAAGTAAAGTTTCTCTTTTTTATAGTTTATAATTGTACGCTGTTGTCTAAAAAACTCATAGCCGAGAACACCATCTAAGGAGGTGCCGAAAGCCTCATTCATTTGATTGAGATTGGTTAACATGGTTTCCATTGGAGCAAAGAATATGTTATCAGACAGTTTTACACGATACAACTTTCCTGCCAGAACTTCAATTTTTCGTCCACTCGCTCCAACCAACATTAATCGTTTTGAAGGATAGAAATATTTTAAGACCTTTTTGCTCGTTCTTTTATTAAGCTGATTGTACTCTGCGCCTGTGTCTAAACCAAATTTTAATTTTTGATCATTTACATAGGCCTCTATGACAATAGTATGCTTTTTTAGTTTGAAATCAATGGTATCAACAATTTTTTCTAGATACGCTCTTTGATCTAGCTTTTGTCCTTTAGAATCTACTCGAGAAAGGGTAATTTGATTAAGATACATATCAACAAAAACTTCATAGTCTTTTAAAATATCAAAACCTATAATACCTAAAAGATGAATTTTTTTGCTGCGTTCAATATGCGATAAATCTATAACATCCGAGTTCGTATCCTCAACAATTAAATCTTTAATGATAAATTCTCTTAAGCGTTTTTCTAATGGGTTGTCTATAACATCAATAACGCCAGATGTTTCTTTCTTTTTATTGTAAAATGGCTGTCTTGTTTTAAAGTGAACTTTATTAAGAATTAATGTTTCAGATCCAGTATCTATTATGAAATTCCCTTTACGATCTAAAAGCTCGGCTTCAATTACTATGAGATTATCTATAAGTTTAAACGGTATCCTAGTTGTATGCTCGCTTAAAATTTCGGCCCTAGGAAATGTAATTACCCGAGGTTTATCCTCTGCAAATAACCGAAAAGAGGTAGTTAATATTACTATGAGAATTAGACCGTTTCGCATATCGTATAGACGCTTATTTTTTCTTATTGTTACAGCTCATTATTCTAAATGAGTTTGAGTAAACGCTTTAAGTTTGGTCCATGTGTCCAATAGCTCTAAGCCAATCCAACCATGACCAGCATTAGGATATAGAGTAAACTGATGGGTAACACCTAAACTGGCTAGTTTGGCTTCCATGTCTACACCTTGACTTGTAGGAATAAGAGGGTCTTGACCACCATAAAACAAAATGGTTGGAGGTGCGTCTGCAGTAACTTGATGATACGGACTTACCTCTTCAAGAAATGTGTTGGTGGTATCAATACCAAATGTATCAATTAACTCCTGCAATACCGGATTTTGATTGTTGAGATAAGCTGGATCTGTGAAATTTGTTGGCCCAACAATGCTCGCTACCATTTTGACATCACTATTAGTATCAAAGGCATAACTCCAAAGCATCGATAAGTGTGCACCTGCACTTGTACCTAAGAAACCAATATCATCTGAAATAACGTAATCATTTTGATTGGTTTTTAGCATATTCACTATGGTTGTAATATCCTCAATTTGCATTGGATATGGTGCATTGTTTTCATCTGCCAATCGATAATTAATGTTCACAATAGCAATGTTTGGTAAATCTTGAAGCATTAAATCCTTTAGCGGATTCATATCTTCTTTATCGCCAGAGGTCCACCCACCGCCATGAACTAAAATCATCACCTTAGTGTTTAAGGTTCTATTTGCAGGTAAATACAAATCAAAAACTTGATCGCTATCGCTTCCGTAAGAAACATTTAATTCTTGACGGAAAGTTAATGGCGTTTCATCTGCTGGACTCTCAGAATTGCTGTCATCTGAGCATGAGATGAGACTAATGGATACAAAAATGAGTAGTAAAGCGTATTTAATAGTCTTCATAATGAAATATTTAATTACTTTGTAAACGCATTTGTAAGATACATATTATGGCTGAATTACTAAGAATTTATGAGGATAATCCCAACCCTAAGGAGGTTATGAAGGTTATTGATGTTCTTAAACGTGGCGGATTAATTATTTACCCAACCGATACGGTTTATGGTCTAGGTTGCGATATTACAAATATAAAGGCTTTAGAAAAAATAGCTCGAATTAAAGGAGTTAAACTTGAAAAATCTAATTTTTCTTTTATTTGTGAGGATTTGAGTAACCTCAGTGATTATGTTAAACAAATAGATACGACCACATTTAAAATTTTAAAGCGAGCTCTTCCTGGTCCTTATACATTTATTCTGCCTGGATCTAAGAGTTTACCAAACCCTTTTAAGAAGAGGAAAACTGTTGGTATTCGTGTGCCAGACAATGCTATCGCGTTGGAAATTGTAAAACAACTAGGTAATCCAATTGTATCTACTTCTATTAGAGATGAGGATTATGTGATTGAGTATACAACAGATCCTGAATTAATTCTTGAGAAGTGGGATAATCTTGTTGATATCGTTATTGATGGAGGTTATGGTGGTAATGAAGCCTCTACAGTAATCGACTTGTCTGAAGACCAACCAGTAGTACTAAGAGAAGGGAAAGGAGATTTAGAAATCTTTTAGACGTATGACAATAAAAAAGCCCAATCATTAAAGATTGAGCTTTTTTAAAAATATGTTTTACTTGACTACTCTTCAGCAGATAAGTTTTTCATTTCTTCTTCAATCATTTCATAAAACTGATCGATTTTCGGCAATACAACAACACGTGTACGTCTGTTTTTTGCTCTGTTTTCAGAAGTGTCATTGTCTGCTAAAGGCACATAACTACTACGTCCAGCGGCAATTAACTGACTAGGATTAACGCCTAATTCTTGTAATACACGAATAATAGATGTAGAACGTTTAACACTTAAATCCCAGTTGTCTACAAGAACACCTTTACTATAAGTACGGCTATCTGTGTGCCCTTCAATCATGGCTTCAAAATCAGGTTTACTTTGAATTACTTTAGCTACTTTGGCCAGTACATCTTTTGCTTTACTTGTTACATTGTAACTTCCACTTTTGAATAATAGTTTATCAGCAATAGAAATAAATACAACACCTTTTTCAACGTTAACTTCAATATCTGGATCGTTAATACCAACAGCTTTTTTCAAACTAGTAACGATAGCTAATGTTACACTATCTTTTTTAGTTAATGCATCTTGTAAACGTGATATTTTTAAATCCTTTTCTTTTAGACTTTCTAACGACTTTTCTAAGTTTTCCGCACCTTTCTGAGTTAATGTCGTCAAGTTTCCTTTAGTATCAATTAAATCTTGATTAGCCTTTCTTAAATCGGCTAATTGCTCTTTCATCGCTTCAACACGTGCCATAGAAGCTGCCTTGTCTGACAAACAACTATTTAATTTAACAGTAGCCGTGTTTAATAAATCTTGAGTCTCTTTTTGTTTTGCCTCGAGCGCCATAAATTCTTTCTTGGACACACACGACGTTAAAATTAACATCCCAGCAACACTTAATAGCATTATTTTTTTCATAATAAAGTTTAATAATTAGTTGTTATTCAACGTACCAAAATTATAGAAAAGAATACACGCATTGACAGTATTTAACTATATTTTTAACAGTTTTATGAACAATTAGTAACGATAACGTTGTCGTGCAAAGTATGACCACACGATAGAGGTCGTTTCATAATACTTTTTTTTCTTTGGAAGTTGTTTGCGCTCTTTTAAAAGCCTAGGTAAATGCTTGTAAAAACTAAAATGTGCTTTTATTATAGCTAAGGTATGACTCAATTTGAATTGAAATATAAATTTTAAACCAGCAATACCATCTAGAGTTAGTCTACTAAGTAGTATTCCAGGAAGAAATCCTTGCGCATTTTTTGTTAGTGTAAATAGGCTATTTCTAAAATTGAGATAGGTTTTTCTTGGATTTGCTGCATTTAAGGTAGCGCCTCCAACATGAAAAACTGTCGAATCGCCAACATATATGGTTTGATATCCAGCATTAAAGGCTCTCCAACATAAGTCAATTTCTTCAAAATGGGCAAAGTAGCTTTCGTCAAATCCGTGGAGCGTTTCAAAGGTTGATTTTCTTATAAATAAGCATGCTCCAGATGCCCAAAAAATAGGTGTTCTATCATTATATTGACCTTGATCCTCTTCAATGCTATCAAAAATACGTCCTCTACAATAAGCGTAACCATACTTATCAATAAAACCTCCAGCTGCGCCTGCGTATTCAAAATATGTTTTCCTTTTGAAGTCTAAAATTTTAGGTTGAATAATGGCAGTTTTTGGGTTACTTTCAAATTCAGAAATAATTGGAGCGAGCCAATTAGCCGTAACTTCAATGTCACTGTTAAGCAAACAAAATAGTGATTCGTTCACATGTTGTAAAGCGTCGTTATAGCCCTTAGCGTAACCCCCATTTGTTGCATTTTTGATAAGTTTTACCTGTTTAAAATGTTGGGACACGTAGGCAATAGAATTATCTGTAGATGCATTGTCTACTACGTATATCACGGCGTTTTCAGAATACTTAATCACTGAAGGCAAAAACTGCTCGAGCAGTTGCTTTCCGTTCCAATTTAGTATGACAACAGCTATTTTCATTTGTATTCAGGGATATCTTTCAAGAAATCATAACGTTCACCCTCAATATCCATCACACAATAATAATGATTAATTCCATTAGTAACCATCAAATAACTTGCATTTAAAACTAAATTATAACGGGCTATTTGGTCAAAGGTGGTTTGGTCGATCTTAATTTTATGTGATTTACATTCTACAATGAGGTGAATGCTGCCATCTGGATTAAAAATAACGATATCGTAGCGTTTTGTTAATCCGTTAACTTTGAGCTCTTTTTCAACATTGATAAGGGATTTTGGGTATTTTTTATACTGAATTAAGTACTGAACACAGTGTTGACGCACCCATTCTTCGGGTTGTAAAATGATAAATTTTTTACGAATCTCATCGAAAATAGAAACTTTATTTTCGTTATTTTTGAAACGGAATGAAAACTTCGGAAAATTGAGTTCTTGCATCAAGACGTAAAGAGATTTTTCTCAAAGTTACTCTACTAAAATTGAAAACCAAAGCCCAATTAGTTTTTTTGGAATTTGTAATTAAAATTTGAAATTTTTCAAGATTTGGATGACGTAAAGCAAATAGTTGCTGATATTAAAAACGGAAACATTAAGCCCATTTATTTTTTAATGGGAGAGGAACCTTATTACATTGATGCTATTTCAGATTTTATTGAAAAAAATGTACTTGCCGAAGAAGAGAAAGGTTTTAACCAAATGGTATTGTATGGTCGTGATGTTTCTGTAGATGATATCATTAGTAATGCCAAACGTTATCCAATGATGGCAGAACGTCAAGTGGTTATTGTTAAAGAAGCTCAAGATTTATCAAGAACTATAGAAAAACTGTCCAATTATGCTGAAAATCCACAACCTTCGACGGTTTTGGTGATGAATTACAAGTATAAAAAGATAGATAAACGTAAGGCTTTATATAAAACCATTAAAAAATCGGGTGTTGTTTTTGAAAGCAAAAAACTCTATGAAAATCAGGTAGCAGATTGGATTCGTCGTGTGTTGTCTGGACAAAAATATACTATTTCCCCTAAGGCATCTCAAATGCTTGTTGAGTTTTTAGGCACTGATCTCAGTAAAATTAACAACGAGTTAGAAAAGCTAAAGATTGTACTACCAGAAGGCACTCAAATTTCTGCCGAACATATTGAGGAGAACATTGGTATAAGTAAGGATTATAATAATTTCGAATTACGCAAAGCTATAGGCGAACGTGATAGTGTAAAAGCCTTTAAGATTATCAATTATTTTGCTGATAACCCGAAGGATAACCCAATGGTAGTTACAGTGTCCTTGTTGTTTAATTTCTTTTCTCAACTTTTACATTTTCATGGGTTACATGATAAGAACCCAAGAAATGTAGCTTCAGCCTTAAAAATCAATCCTTATTTTGTAAATGAATACGTCTCTGCGGCGCGCCATTACCCAATGCGAAAAGTAAGTAAAGTAGTGTCTACCTTAAGAGAGTTCGACGTTAGAGGAAAAGGTGTAAATTCTAATGCTGTACCTCAAGGGGATCTACTTAAAGAACTGTTGGTTAGAATATTTAATTAGCCCAATAATTATTTGCTTTAGCTATAGTAGCAAATTCCATAGCCACTGTTTGTCCAATGGCAATTAGCATAGCTGCATCGTTAGCGTATACAGGACGTAACTGTTCTCTTATTTTGGCATCTGGTTGTGTAATTTTAATACTAAGTCTAGCCATCTTTATGGCCAACGCTCTACCTTCTTCAGGCGTATTGGTGATGAGCGAATTTCCAGGTATTAATTGTGTTTGATTTGACATAATGTTCTTTTATTTAGGTTCCAAAATTAACGAGTTGCCTAATTAAAAACTGTAACATTAGTCACTTTACAGGACTTTTATTTTTCTACCTATTTGAACAACACTATTAGCTGTTCTTAGTTTTTTTAATACTCTAGAAATAACTTCTCTCGAGGTCCCTAAGTCGTTGGCTATGGTTTTATGTGAGATACTTAAAATATTCGATTTTTCCATTTTACACTTTTGTCTGAGGTAATCTAACAAACGTTGGTCTAAATTATAACAAGTAATCTGTTTTGTAGTTTGTAGCAAGTCGTTATAATGTCTTTGATAATCAGATAGTATTAAATTTCCAAAAGATGGATAGGTGTTTAGCCACTGTTTTACCTTAGCTATCGGCAACATTAGTAACTCACTATTGGTTTCGGCTATCGCCGAAAATTCGGCAGGCTGATTATTAAATGTGTGAGCAAAACTATAGATGCACGATTCGCCAGATGAGATATAATATAGTAAAAACTCAAATGCATCTTCATGGCTATATACTTTCACATTTCCTTTAAGTACTATAGGCAAAAATTTAATGTATTTGCCTTGCTCCACAATATGTTCGTTAACATCGAAATATGCTACAGTTGAGTGTTTTTCAATATCTTCGAGTAGCTCTTTTTCAAGAACGGGAAAGCACTCGGCTAAAAAGGAAGTTTTCATAATCTATATAAACACAGTTAAGTTCTAAGTTGAGGCGCATACTTGATTACAATTTAATCTTAACTGTTTTGTCTATTATTTTCATCATTTCTTTAGATTCTGTAGATGCAGTGCCATCGTCATTTTTGGTGTCTTGAAATGATATGAAATGTGTTTTTCCATCATTGGTGTTTAATTCGTAGATGTCATAACTTAGAAGCGTACCAATTAAGCTAATATCTATACGCTTACCTTTAAGCCTAAGTTTGCCCAGCTGCGTATTTTTATCAGATACTTTACAATTATCTTCACCAAAACGCTGTACCATGGCTTCAATAAAAAGATTAAGAGCGATATTTTCTTCATATTCAAAATACATGAATATAAAATCATTACCATCTAATGTCCAGTTTCTATAGCCTAAATCTTTTTCAAATTCATAGGCATAATGTTTTGGGTAATCAAAGGTTAGAGCACCAAAATCAAATGATAGATAGTCCGATGTCTTTGCAGTAATCGTTTTTCCGTCAACCTTGATGGATCCACCATCTTCCACTTGATATTTTTCTCCATTGACTTCAATATCAATTTTGATTGAAGGCGCCTTACTGTCTTGAGCAGTGATACATAGGCTAAAAGCCAATATGCATAAGATGGTTAGTGTGTTTTTGTACATAAGATTTTAAGTTTTAGAGTGTATTATTATGACTTAAGCAATATACTAAATATGCGAGAATTTTGAATGAAGAAAGAAAAGGATTGTACTATGGCTTTTGGTGACACTCATTCACACTCATACCTTTATGTTCAAATATCAATTCTTCGATAGTTATTAAACCGGTATCTTCTTTAAATTTTAAGCCTTTAACTTTTTTAGGAAACGTTTTTGGAATTGTCCATTCTAGGCAAGATTTAAGTTCTGGATCATCAACCTGAATTTTGAGTGTAGCCTTATTTTCCTCTTTTAGGATTTTGTCAATTATCTCCTTTTCAGTTTCAGAAAACGTGTATTTAAAAGTGCCTCCTTTTATGTAAATATAGAGGTAAGGTGTTAAGCCAAGAAGCCTTTTTTTATGAAACTCATTGTCTGCGCCATTTCTATATTCTAAATGACTATCTTCAAATTTTAAGCCTGATACTTCTTCGCCATAAAAATCTAAATCAGAAAAATCAATTCTAATTCTTGGTAAGGTAATAGGACTTCTGGAGGGTTGTGACGGATTCATATGTTCTTTAAAAAAGTTTAACGTCTTATATTATAATTGTTTAGAGTTAGTTTTGCAAGAGAAATAAGTTTTTTAATTATCTCAATGCTAAGTTTGAGAGAAACGTTTGTATTCAAAAGATGACTTAGCAACTCGACATTTATTTTTCAAAAAACTGAATGCGATTTCCGTCTGGGTCTTTAACAATGACCATTCTTTTTCCAGATGTTTTATTGGTTACAACCGTACCATGAAACGCTACTTTTTTTAATTTTAAGTGCTTTATCCAAGCATCGAAATTGTTCATAGAAAAACCAATTTTAAAAAAACCTTCAATACGTGTTTTCGAAGTATAGTTGGGAATAGCATCTTCAACAGCTTGAGCTTTGTCGAGTTCAATGAGTTCAATTAAAATATTTCCGAGCTTTAAGTTGGCTTGTTTAAAACCTGCGTCTGGAGATTCCTGCGTATTTAATATTTCTAGCCCGATAACGTCTGTATACCAAGCTAGTGATACGTCCATGTCATTTACGATTAAGGCAGAAAAGTAGGCTTCAAGAACAGGTGTTTTATCATCTTGAGCAAGACTTAATGCTGGGAGAATACTAATAGCTAAGGTTATAATCAATAGCTTTATAGGTTTGATTCCTAATGCATTTTTGAAGTGTTTTGAATTTATCATTTTATAATGTTTCAATGTCATCAACCATAACGCTATAGTCATACTGAAGGTCTTCATGGAGGTTAAGTATTTTTTTCTTGATCGCAACCATATTGCGTTCATAAATATTACAAAGCGTTGTGTTTCGTTTTATGGAAGGACGCATCGTTTTTAATTTTTTGCAAACGTAAAGCAGGAGTTCTACTTCGGTTTCTTTATTAAGTGAATATCTAATGTATTTTTTTGTATTTCGTAAAATTTTACGAACACTTTTCTTGATATAAAAGTAGCTGTTGGTGTTTATGAGTTCAAACTGTTCGTCTATTTCAGCTTTAACGGTTTCAATATAACCTTCTTCACTATCAGATTCAAAGAGTAAATAGGTGAGGAGTTCTTTGTTTTCTTTTTTGAAACGTGATAAACGAAGACACAATTCTGCTAATTCCTCGTTGGATTTATATTTAAGTTCTTTTCTTATGGTGACAACGGAAACAGCTTTCATGAATTAATATTTGTCGCATTTGTTTGATAGGTCAAGATACTAAAAAAAGGCTACCATTTTGGTAGCCTTTTTTTAGTTTATCTAATACATACAACTATTTACAAGTTGCATATTCATTAATAATTGTTTTAAGGTTTTCGAGATTACTCAAGTCAAACTCGTTGTTATTTAAATCTTCTGAAAGTGATTTACAATTGGATATAAATTTAGCCAAAGCTGCAGAGATTTTCTCGTTTTTACGTTCATCAATCATAAAACCGACCTTTTTGTCGGTAAATTTTAAAACATAAGTATTTGGTTCTCCAGGTTTTGACAGTACCATGTGGCCATTAGAATCGTAGATGATTTCATAGAAATATGAGTTGTCAAAACCTAAACTACCTGCATTAGATAATTTCTTAAGGGCATTTCCTTTGGTTTTCATTCCCATAAAGCACTTCTCTACACCATCATCGCTAGCACAAAATTTAATATTATTTCTGGCAGCAAATTTTTTAGTACGTGGTCTACCTTTATCATTTTTGTATTTAACGCTTACAAATTTTCCAAATTTATCTATGGAATTCATGTCGTATAGGTCACTTTCTTGCTGAGTAGGATCTAGTTGAAGTTTTTCAAAAATCATATAAACCGTTCCAGTATATTTTTTCCCATCATCATCAATTACTGTTCCTGGAACACCATATAGGTTAACGCTATTTTCTTTAGCAACTTTTACTTTTTCTTTATGTAAACGTGCTTTATAGGCTTTAGCCTCACGACCAAGTTTATAGTCTCTTCCCAAGAGTTCCTCAACAAATATTTGTCCGAATGATCTCGAAAAACGTCCAGTCATCATAGTTCTTGAGCCATAATCAAACTCAAACTCTTCATCCGTAAATGTTTTAGCTTTTACGGTTGTACACGTTGAACACCCTTTTGCTGTTCCAACGGTTATGCCATCTAAGTCAATTACGCTGTAAGTATTGTTTCCATAAGACACACGTCCCATGATTTTCGAACCTGTTGAACCTCCAAAAACAATGGTTCCATCGTCTTTTACAAAAGCGTTATATCGTCCAATTTTGGCTTTGCGTTCGGCTTGATCTGCCTTTGCTGAGACCACATTTTTCATGTATTTATCGCTAAGAACTTCACGCTCCTGTGCAAAAAAATCGTCTACTTGTGCCATGTCAATTCCGTTTGAAGTAATCAAGCCGTATTTGGCACTAAGGAGCTTAATAATGAGTTTGGTAGAGCTAAAAGAAGTCATTAAAACCTCATAAGGAATTTCGGTTTTTTGCCCACTGGCAGAAGTTAATTCTAGCCATTGAAATCCTTCTGTATTAGAGGCAGATAATCCTTTAAAAACAACATCAAAGGCCTTCTCTCCAGAAAGTGTTGAAAATAAATAATTGTCGCGTAGTTCTGTATTTACTTTAGCGACTTCTTTGCCATCAAAAGTGACAACCCCTTTTTTGACTTTAATTTTTTGAGCATAAGTTACCATAGGGATGACCATTAAGGCCATTAGGATAATTTTTTTCATAATAGAATTCATTGATTTAAGTAGTGTCTTCTGAAGTGTTCAGAAGATACAGCAGACGAAAATACAATAATTACGCCACAATGATATAGTAATGAGTTTTTTACAAAATCTATTATAAGTTATAATGCTTTCTAATAGTTCTTCTAACCTTAAATAATCTATAGATTCCTATGAACAATAGAATGGCAGACACAATTATTAATATAACGCCATACGACCTTAAGTCTGAAAAAAACTTAAGTTTTAGAATAGTAACTCCGGTTCCCAAAAAAACGAGGAATGTTCTAAAGTAGGCAAGAAAAGTACGTTCGTTGGCGAGTTTGGTACGTTCTATAGCTAACCAATCGCGCGTGACAAGTGTTTTGTTTTCTTCCATTATTTTCTTAATCCGTCTAAAGCGTGTTTACCAGAACCTGCTAAAAATAAAACCAGAAATGCTACCATGTAAAGTATAGCAAGTTCTTTAGTTGCTAAATCATCTTTACCATGAACGATAAAGGCGGCTATCAGCATGGTTAGCGCAGCTGGTATGGCTGCCAATTTTGTTTTATAACCTACAATAATTAGAATAGGCGCAATAACTTCACCAATAAGACATAAAATTAAGGATATTGTAGATCCCAAATGTAATGGATCTGGAAAACCAGAGGGATCAGAGAGCATTTTCAATTTTGGAATACCATGAGTTAGCATAAATCCACCAAAACCTAGTCTTAACAATAGTAAAGCTAAATCTGTATAATTTTTTTTCATAGTTATAATGGTTTGGTTAATTACCTTTTAATAGATTGACACTTACAGTAGCCAGTTCATTGTTTGGGAATTTTGAAGCATAATTTTCATCAGGATATAAACCAGCCTCTTTAGCAACTCGATTGAATACATCAACTTCAAGAATATATTGGTCGCTATAACCATGCGTTGCATCATATGCTGTTGCTGCAGTTTTTCCAATATGACTTGCTACAAGATCAGGTTTTACTGTATGTAATTCAATCATTAATAAACCGAAACGTTCCACATAAGGTTTCCATTTATTGAGATGCTCTAATAACGAATCTTCAACCAAGTTATTAGGTATTCTTTGGCCTGAAGTAGCATAGGCTCCTGTTGAATTGCTTACACGACTTGTTGAATGTTTTGGTGCTTCCCAAATACGATTATGATCCAAGAATGTCCTAACATTAAGTAAGTCTCTAAGTTCAATGTTATAATCTTCTTTTAAATCTTTAGCTAATATATCAGGTCTTCCAATATCGCCCCAAATTACCTTTGCCCAGATATCGGCTTTTATCAAGTTAGCACGAGTTACTTTTAAAGCGGCCTGATTAAAATCTGCACCAACTAAAAGTAATGGGTGCTCATCCAGCATTTTTCCTCTTAATGTTTGATATTCTATAACATCAAATATATGCTGAATAAATGCTCCATTGCCACAGCCCATATCCAAAATACCCTTCGGTTGTTCATCAATTGGTTTATTAAAAAGTTTAATAATGACGCTATCAATAACTTTAAAATAGGTAGAGTGTGCTCCGCCGCTTCCCCAAACATTCATTTCGCGATGAACGTGTTTTTCGGTATCATCTGGAGATTCGGTTTTCAAGATGTTTGCATTTCCGAAGATAAGATCATCCAAATGGATAAATGTTGGTAAATATGAAACAGTAACACCATAAGCACTAGCTCGTTTTGCAAAGAATAAACCTTCGTCTGTAAATTGGTAGGTGTTCTTTTTTTTATTGAACCATCCTAAGTGCGCAAAAAAATCGAGTATTTTTTTAAAACTTTCGGGGTCTTTATGGTATTCTTCGGCAGTAAATGATGCTTCCATAAAATATTTATGAAATAGTCCATTAACACCTAAGAGTACAATAATTGGACCTACAATGCAGCCTTCAATGTGCTTTAAAATTTGATGTTCTACTGAAGTTTCACTGGGACTATTAATTCCGAATTGACGCTCGAACGACTGAAATACTTTTTCTAAGGCGCTAAAGGCATCTGGTCCTATACGTTCTTCCGGGAATCTAACAGAGTAGTGAAGTAAATTAACGGCCTCTTCATATAATGGAACATATTTAAAAGCCTGTTCACTTAGATCGTTTGTTTCAAAAAAGACTTCATTTTTTTCAATGCTTAAATGTTGTGTTAACCAACCTTGTGAGGCTAAAATCCGTAGAGCCACGTTTAGATATCCTTCGTTCGCATTAAATGCTGATGTGAGCGTGCTAAGTTGCACTTTTTTATGTTGAATGATATAATCTAGAACACCTTTTTTATTGAGTGCAAATGCCGAAGTTGCAGTTGCAATACCATCAAGATGTCTGAAAATTGTACCTCTTAGTTGTTCTTTATTTTGTTTTGAAAGCATAGGTTAGTCTCTTTCGTATAAATATAAAAAATCCATTACGAGTGCAATGAATTTTAAACATGTTTTTCCTAGAGTTTCAAACTGTTTTTAGGACCATAATAGAATTTAAGGACTCAGAGGCTCTATTAGCATCAATCATTAAACGGATTACTCCATTTGTTGTTAGTGTAAATGTCACTACCTGCCAATGTTTGAATGAATGCAATTACGGCATCACGTTCATCTTGAGTTAAGTTCAGTTGTTGGCCTATTCCGTTAGGTCTTAATCTAGGATCTAGGTTGTTATTTCCTGCCAAATTAATGTTATCGTAATGATTAAGAACAGTAACTAGGTTACTACTTACTCCAATATGCATAAATTGTCCGTTTGCTGTGCCGTTAGATTTTACCACATCTCTCAAACTAGGAGAACGTGTTACTAATACATCTGCACCAGAATTATCGGCAGAACCAATTACGCCATTGTTAAGTGAGTTTGGGTCAATGCTAAACTCTGGAGCTTGGTGGCATCCTGCACAACCAATACCGCCATCAATTCTTTGGCTTTGATTATTAAAAACTGGAGCTTGCATAAACAACTGTTTACCTAAATTTTCTTGTTGCGTGTAATTGGGAAATGGAGTTCCATTATTATTAACCAAAGATCTGCCTTCATCAAACCTGCTATCAAATGATTGAATACTTCGAATGAATTGTGCTAGAGCCAGTTGGATTTTATCTTCTGATATTGTCGTATCACCAAAGGCCAAATTGAATAGGGCAGGGTAGTAATTGGTGCTTTCTAGTCTGCTAATAAGATCACCAAAATTTAAGTCTCCATTTTCACCACTAAAACCCATTTCTACATGATCTTGAATTGGCATTGTTGATTGCACTTCTAAAGTTTCTGCGCGCTCATCCCAAAAGAATCGGGTTTCATCCGAAAATCGGGCATTTACCAAACGCATAGAATGCCTTCCTGTGACCCCATTTACACCATTACTCACTTGTAGATTATCACTAAATGCAAATTCTTGTTTATGGCAACTAGCACAAGAGACTGTATTATTTGAAGATAGTTGTTTATCATAAAATAATACGCGACCTAGAGTTGCAGCTTCATCTGTAATATTAGAACCGAACGTGGTATTGTCTTTTGTGATATAAGACGGAATAACTTGGTTGCTGTAGTTTGGTAAATTTTCAAAATCTATGGATAAGATATCCGAAAAATTTAAAACGTCGTTTTCTGTAATGGATACCAAATTATCATCATTGCTACATGACAATAGGCATAAGCAAATTATAAGTAGGAGTACTGTTCGCATAAATTAGTTTTGATATTAGACCTTTTTTAGATGAAAAGGTTTAATCAAGACTCTAATTTATTACCCTATATTATCGCAATTCAGGAAAATCAGTTGGATTTACTTCATGCATCACTCCATAAACGGCTTCAAAAATATCTTCTGCTGAAGGTTTTGAGAAATAGTCCCCATCAGTACCATATGCAGGACGATGTGATTGTGCTGCTAATGTTTTTGGTTGACTATCTAAATATTGAAAAGCATTTTGAGTATTTACGATTTCGTTCAAGATATAGGCAGAAGCTCCTCCAGGAACGTCCTCGTCGATGACCATTAAACGATTTGTTTTAGCAACGCTTTTTACAATGTCGTGATTAATATCAAATGGCAACAATGATTGTATATCAATAACTTCGGCGTCTATACCAACTTCCAATAGTTCTTTTGCAGTTTGCTCAACAATTCTTAGGGTAGAACCATACGATACTAATGTAATATCTGTTCCTTCTTTAATCGTTTCTACTACACCAATTGGCGTTTTGAATTCACCTATGTTAGATGGCATTTTTTCTTTTAAACGGTACCCATTCAAACACTCGATGATTAGTGCTGGTTCGTCACATCCTAAAAGCGTGTTATAAAAACCTGCAGCTTTTGTCATGTTTCGTGGTACTAGGACATGAATTCCTCTAACCAGGTTAATAATACCTCCCAATTGAGAACCAGAATGCCAAATTCCTTCTAATCTATGGCCTCGAGTTCTAACAATTAGCGGTGCTTTTTGTTTTCCTTTTGTTCTATATTGTAAAGTTGCTAAGTCATCACTCATAATCTGGAGAGCGTACAGAATATAGTCTAGATATTGAATTTCGGCAATTGGTCTTAATCCTCTCATAGCCATTCCTATACCTTGTCCAAGTATGGTGGCTTCTCTAATTCCAGCATCTGCCACTCGCAATTCGCCATATTTCTCTTGTAAACCTTCAAGACCCTGATTAACATCACCAATATTTCCAGAATCTTCTCCAAAGATTAAGGCTTCAGGATAAGTATTGAAAATGGCATCGAAATTATCTCTCAAGATTAAGCGCGCATCAACTAACTCTGAATCGTCCGAATAGGTTGGTTCGATTTCCGAAGCATTTAAAACAGATTTTTTGGATTCACTATATAAGTGTGAACTATATTTTGGTTGTACAGTTTCGATATAAGCATTGATCCAATTTTGAAGCGCCACTTTTTCAGTAGATGTTTCACCAACAAGATAACGTAATGTTTTTCTAGCTGCAGAAAGAATGTCTTTTCTACCTGGCTCGCTTATGTCCTTTAAATCGTTTATGATTTTTGAAATAAACACTTTGTTAGCACTAGACTCTGCAACAGAAGTAATTAATGTAATCGCTTGTGATTGTTCATCTAAAATTGGTTCAAGATAAGCATTCCAAGCGGCTTTTTTTCCATCTCTAACTTGTTTCTTAATGGTTTTATCTAAGGCGTCTAATTCGTCTTCAGTTGCAATATTGTTGCTTATCATCCACTGGCGCATTTGAACGATACAATCGTATTGCCTTTCCCATTCTAAGCGTTCTTTGCTTTTATAACGTTCGTGAGATCCTGATGTTGAATGGCCTTGAGGTTGAGTGAGTTCTACTACATGAATCATGACTGGTACATGTTCTTCTCGAGCAATTTTCTCGGCTTGTTGGTAGGTGTCGATTAAAGCAGAATAGTCCCAGCCGTTTACTTTGAGAATTTCATAACCTTTATTGTCTTTATCTCTTTGAAGACCTTTTAAAATTTCTGAGATATTTTCTTTAGTTGTTTGATGTTTAGCATGAACAGAAATACCATATTCATCATCCCAAATGCTAATCACCATTGGTACCTGTAAAACGCCGGCTGCATTAATTGTTTCAAAAAACAATCCTTCGCTAGTACTTGCATTACCAATAGTTCCCCATGCTATTTCATTTCCTTCTTTTGAAAATTTTGTAGTGTCAATACCATCTACGTTTCTATAAATTTTTGAAGCTTGTGCTAAACCTAAGAGTCTTGGCATTTGACCAGCAGTTGGAGAGATATCTGCGCTCGAATTTTTTTGCTCAGTTAAATTTTTCCATTCACCATTGTCATCAAGACTATGAGTTCCAAAGTGACCTCCCATTTGTCGTCCCGCACTCATTGGATCGGCTTCAATAGAAGTATGCGCGTATAACCCTGCAAAAAATTGTTGGATATTAAGTTTGTCTATAGCCATCATAAAGGTTTGATCGCGATAGTATCCCGAACGAAAATCCCCATTTTTAAATACTTTGGCCCATGCTAATTGCGGTATTTCTTTACCATCTCCGAAGATTCCAAATTTTGCCTTACCCGTAAGTACTTCACGACGACCTAACAAACTACATTCTCTACTTGTAGTTGCGATTTTATAATCGTTTAAGACTTCATCTTTGAAGTCTTCAAAAGTCATATCGGTAGTAGCTTTCGTTTTTGTAGACATAGTTGTGAATTATTTTTGCGAGATGCGTGTTTTCTTCTGAAGACAGCATTGCAAATTTAGCTATTTTTTGCTTATGTTACAACATTGGATATTGTTATATTATTAAAGATTTGTCAAAAAAATGATGCTTTTTTTATAATATTTTTAAAAAAGCTCAAAAAAAGACATTCTAGCTAAGAATATGTTAATACCATTTTCTTCTAAAAAGACCCAATAAAGCTTGAGGGTCTACTGTAAATTTGATTCTAATTTTCTGATCGTAATTAGGTTGTCCAATTTCCCAACCTAAATTAGAATAGATAGGAAAGTATAATTCAAAATAATCGGTAACGAGGTCTAGTTTGATTCCGGAGTCATATACGAAAGCAGGACTAACGCCTTTGTTTTTAACCAAACCAACATCACCATAGGCTTCTATATATTTCCAAATGGTTGTACTTACATTAGCAGTAGTCATCCATTGATTGGCAAAAGGCGTTTCTAATTTAGATTTAAAACCACCTTCTGCAATAATAATTTGCTGACTGAAAATTCCAGAGGCTTCAGACCTACCTAAATAATTATAATCAAAGAGATAATCTGTTGGTCTGTCTAGAGCAAAGCTAAAATAGTCTGAGTTCGTATCGGTTCTGTTGTATAAAAATGTTCCTGCAAATAACCGTACGTTAAATTGCCTATTTGACTCTGATAACTTCCTGTATTCGTAATTTAGAGATACCTTTCCAAATTTCTTTGCAAACTGAACGTCGTAGTACCATTTGTTGAAATTTACCAGTCCTGGATTTGAGCTAATGTATCTTATATTAAATACACTATAATCAGGTTCTAATAGATCATCAATGATAGCATTCTCACCAACGTCTCGAGAAATGCTGAGGTATCTTAAATTTAAAAATTTTGATTTATCAGACCTAAAATCGTTGTTATCCCTAAAGAATAAGGTTAAACTAGGCGTTAAAATCGTTACAAACGAATCTTCGGCAAAAGAGTTGTATTTGGCAAATATGCCATAAGTAATATTATATAAGTCTGTATCTTCTAAAAAGTGAGTGTAAAAAATATTACTACTACCAGTTATCGATTTTGATTTTGTAGCATAAACAGGAGATATTTTATAATTCAATTTTTTTCTGAGTACCGTTTTGTTGTAAAATTTGGCACCTAATGTTAGTCCGTCATAAATATTCCTAAACTCTACTTGAGGCATGATAAAGACTTGGTTGTAATTTGGGTCTTCTACGTCTTTGATAAGCCTAAACTGAAAAGGTTTGTTGTTAAAAAAGAAACCTTTTAATGATTTGTAATTATCTCTTAAATTAAACTCGGGAATTGTATTATCATAGTTGAGAACCAACTTGTTAGTGCTATCTCGAGGAATGGTTAAGGTTTTTAGGCCGCCAACATTTTCAATCCAGGATTTAGAAAGGACAGAATCATTATTCAGTGCGAATAAAGATATAGGCATTGTGTTTTTTCTCTTATTTTTAATAGTAAGTGTTATAGAATCTTGGGTCTTTTCGACATCTTTTATTTTAAAATCAATTTTTGTTCTTGAGTCAACATAATCTTTAAAAAACCAATTGATATCTTTTGGAGTTTTAGATGTGATGAGGTTTTGGAAATATTCTGAATTCGTAATTTTTAACTGATTGGTCTTTAAATATTCTGAAATACTTTGTTCCATGATATCCTCGTTAATGAAATCATCTAAATAGCGTAAACCAATACCCGCTTTATATTTTCCAGCAATGTTGGCGTTAAATTTCAATAAGGAGTCTTTGGATGTCGTAAGTGGTTGGTCACGATTAGTTCTGGCCATTTGCATAAAAAATAGTTTGAACTGGTCGTTATAATCCAAATCAGAGGCATGGAAAGAACGTATGCCCCAAATGTTTGCTAATGTTCCCAACAATTTTGTGTCAGGATAGTACGTTTCGACATATTTCATCAAGAAATAAATTTGAATACCATCACGCAGCCAATAATCCTTTCTTGGGTTTATTAATAAGGTATTCTCTAAATAATTATTTAAAGCAGTTTTTAAAAGTTTTAGTTCATACTGAAAGTTATCTGGAAAAGGTCTGATAAAATCTGGAAGCTGATTTAATCCGTATAATGGATCTTTTTTGTAATCCCCTTTGGTTATTAATAAACGTTCATGCGGATACTTTCCTAAATGTTCCGTAATAAAACGTGTAACCTTATCTGTAATCAATGCCTTTTCTTCGGAAGGGACACCTTCATTAGATAAATTAGAGAAAATAGTGAAATCATCAGTTTGTACAAATTTGAAATCTGAAAACTTTGTTAGTATCAACTGGGTATTTACTCTATTTTTTCCGTAGAGATAAAACGTTTGATAATCTTTAGTTTGTTTAATATCAATAGTGTTGAGTTCGGAAATGAGTTGATAGTTCAAAGGGAACTCAATTTGAAACGTTAAATCTGCAGCAGGAATATATAAATCGTCAAGGTTTTTGTTGCTATAGTATTGCCATTGCCCATCGTAAACAGCCGGAGTGATGTACCAATATTTAAGGTTAAAGTCTTTTTCTGGAGTAATACCGTAACCTGTAAAACTATCATCGGGTAAGACAACATTATAACTCAGGGTAATATCATACGATTGATTAGGTAGTATAGGGGTTTTAAGGTTTACCTTTAAAATATCTGGATGTGCTTTAAGTGATGAAAATGTTAAGGTTTGATTGGCGTTATCTTCTAATTTAGTAATTAGTGTAAAGCCACGTTGTTCACTTTTTGCAAAATGAAATTTATCATTAAATTCTTCGGTAAAACGTTTGGCTAAAGGTGTTGTTTTGGTTGAATAAGCATTATTCCAATTGTTTAAATAAATAGATCTTAACGTATCATTGCTTTCATTGTGATATACAATACGCTGATCAATTTTTATGGTTTTAGTGTATACATCTATAGCAGCCTTCAGGTCGATTTTGTTTTGACCAGTAGCAAGCGTACTCCATAAAAGAAGACCAATAAATAAAACCCGATTTAGTTTCAATGCGCGACTATAAATTTTAAAGGTTCAAACTGAAATTTAGAGCTTGTTATATAATATATGCCAGCAGCAAGCTGCGAAGCGTCTATTTGTATTAACGTATTATCTACGTTAATGGTTTTTACGGCCTGTCCTAAGCTATTAAATATCGATAATGATATTTGTTGCTGCAAGCTCCCTTTGATTTTAAGTTTTAGAGTTTCATCAACAACGTTTGTGCCAACAATAGAGATGGTATCTTCAACCAAATTATCACTAACACTTAGCGATTGATTGGTTTGGAGTTCTAATGTAACGGGAAGATGATCACTAAAATTGTATAAGGCATCTCTAATGTTAAATGAAAAGTCTGTGCCAGAACAATCAGAAGAGTTAATTTCTTGGTTATAGCATGTTGGATTTTCATTGTTTCCATAAACATCATAAGTCCCATCTACATATGATAATTCTGGGTTGCTGCTCATTATTGAAGAGGTCATTATAAAATCAAATCGATCATCAAAACCACCAGTAGAACCGCCTAAGCCTGTTTGAGTTCTTGTAGACTGTGTCATAACATCAATATAATTAGAGTTATTATGCCAACTCCCAATGCGATTTGCAGGGTCAATAAATTTTATAGTATTATTATTGGCTGTATCAATAATCTCTTGAAATGCAGGCTCTGAACTGGTATATACATTAAAATCTCCAGCTAACACAACATTACTATTTGCTGGAAATGAATTGAGATAAGCTGTCAAATCATTTACCATTTGCAAACGTAAATTTTGATTATCAACACCTTGAGAGGCCTTTAAGTGGCACACGATAACATCTAATATGACAGGGTTAGAACCTTGATTTATCGAGTTAAGTTTTAGCCTATAATGGTTGAAATCTCTAAAAATAGTAGTAACTGCATTCTGACTTTCCAAAATGAATTTTGAGCTATCGTAATAAAGCAACTGTTGTAAGTCATTTTGATTACTTCCAGTGTCGTCTGAGGTATTAAGTTCAAAAGTTGCACTTTGGTAATCTGAATTTATAAATTGCAATGAACTTAAAATAGTGTTCGCTCCGTTTAAATTATTCAATTCACAAACCATAAATATGTCGGGCCTATAATCGTCGAGTACCAATTCTAGGTATTGTAAACGATTAGGAACTGCATTTCCAAGCGGAAAATTTAATACGTTATAAAACATAAGTTTAAAGTTTTCCTGCGCATTAAGTGATTGAAACATTAAGGCACACGAAAAAACAGTAAGACATAATTTCTTAATCATAGCGGTAATCTTGAAATTTTGTAGTTGTCTATTTAGAAATTAGGACTCAGGCCATACTCTTTATAGAATTTATCGAGTATGCTAATCACTTCATCTCCTGTATCTACAACATGAATTAAATCTAAATCTTTAGCACTAATATTATTATGTGCCTCAAGTAAGGTTTGTTTAACCCAATCCATTAAGCCGTTCCAAAACTCGGTACCGACAAGGATAATTGGGAATTTTTCAATTTTATTTGTTTGAATTAAGGTAATCGCTTCAAAAAGTTCATCAAGTGTTCCAAAGCCTCCTGGCATAACAACAAAACCTTGTGAGTATTTAACAAACATTACTTTTCTCACAAAGAAATAATCAAAATCTAAACTCTTATCATTATCAATGTATGGATTGTCATGTTGTTCAAAAGGTAATTCTATGTTTAACCCAACCGACGTTCCGCCAGCAATATGAGCCCCTTTGTTACCAGCTTCCATGATACCTGGTCCACCACCAGTAATAACACCATAGCCATGTTCTACTATTTTTGAGGCAACTTCTTCTGCTAATTTATAATACTTATGATCTGGCTTTGTTCTAGCCGAACCAAAAATAGAGACACATGGTCCAATTTTACTAAGTTTTTCGTAACCATTTACGAATTCACCCATGATTTTAAAAATTGCCCAAGAGTCATTTGTTTTAATCTCATTCCAACCTTTGTGATGTTGTTCTTTTCTCATATATATACTTTGTCTTTATTTTTAAACTTAAGTCAACCTGCTAATTTAGTTCTTTTTTAAGAAACTTCGCAGTGTAACTCTTTTTATCTTTTATAATTTCTTCGGGTGTTCCTTTAGCGACTACATTTCCACCGCCTTGACCACCTTCATAACCAATATCAATAATATGATCTGCCATTTTAATGACGTCTAGATTGTGTTCAATAATTAAAATCGTATTGCCCTTATCTACCAATTTATTGAGCACAAGCATTAAAACGCGTATATCTTCAAAATGCAAACCTGTTGTTGGTTCGTCGAGTATGTAAAAGGTATTACCTGTGTCACGTTTGCTTAATTCTGTAGCTAATTTAATACGTTGCGCTTCTCCACCAGAAAGTGTTGTGCTTTGTTGACCAAGTGTAATGTAACCTAATCCGACGTCTTTTATCGTTTTGAGTTTTTTATAAATTTTCGGAATGTGTTCAAAAAAATCTACAGCCTCGGAAATGGTCATATTCAAAACATCACTTATTGATTTTCCCTTATAGCGAATTTCTAAGGTTTCTCTGTTAAAACGTTTTCCTTGACATGTCTCGCATTCAACATAGACATCTGGAAGGAAATTCATTTCGATAACGCGTAGTCCACCACCTTGGCAGGTTTCACAACGACCTCCTTTAACATTAAAGCTGAAACGTCCTGGTTTATAACCACGTATCATGGCTTCAGGGATTTTGGCAAATAAACTTCGTATTTCACTAAATGTTCCTGTGTAAGTAGCAGGATTACTGCGAGGTGTACGACCAATAGGAGATTGGTTGATATCTATAACCTTATCACAATGTTCCAATCCTTTAATGCTCTTATAAGGCATAGGTTTTCTAACACCATTAAAATAATAGGCGTTCATAATAGGGTAGAGGGTCTCATTAATAAGTGTTGATTTGCCACTTCCTGAAACTCCAGTAACTCCAATCATTTTTCCTAAAGGAAATTTCACCGAAACGTTTTTAAGATTATTTCCTGTGCAACCTTTTAGCTCTATAGTTTTACCATTGCCTTTTCGACGTTTCTTAGGAACAGGAATCTCTTTCGTTCCGTTAAGGTAATCTGCTGTTAAGGTGTTATGTGTTAATAATTCCTTCGGGCCACCAATACTTATAATTTCACCACCATATTTTCCTGCTTTAGGTCCAATATCAATGACATAATCTGCGCGTTCTATCATATCCTTGTCATGTTCAACAACGATGACTGAGTTTCCAATATCTCTAAGTGCTACCAGTGAATTGATGAGTTTTTCATTATCGCGTTGGTGTAATCCAATACTAGGCTCATCCAAAATATAAAGCACACCTACCAATTGTGACCCAATTTGGGTTGCTAATCTAATACGCTGAGCTTCACCACCAGATAACGATTTTGAACTTCTATTAAGTGATAAATAGTTTAAACCAACGTCTAATAAAAATTGCAATCGCGCTTTAATTTCTTTAATTATTTCTTCTGCAATCTTGAATTGTTTATCCGTTAAATTTTCATGTATGGTATTAAACCAATCTGCTAAATCAACAATATCTTTATGCGCTAATTCGGCAATATTTAAATTGTTAACTTTAAAATATAAGGATTCTTTTCTCAAACGTGACCCCTCGCAAGTTGGACATTTTACCTTGTCCATATAATCTTTTGCCCAACGTTTTAAAGACGTTGTTTCGGCATTTTTATATTGACTTTCGATAAAATTGGCAACACCTTCAAAATCTATTTTGTATTCACGAGTAACGCCCAAGGTTTTACTTTCAACTGAGAATTTATCGTTGCCACCATACAAAATCATTTGTTTGGCTTCTTCAGGAATGTCTTTAAAGGCATCACTTAGATTAAAATTGAAGCGTTGAGCGATGGTTTCGAACTGTTTAAATATCCAGCTGTTTTTTTGTGGTCCATGCGGAGCTAAAGCACCTGCTTTAATAGATATGGCCTCGTCTGGTACAATTTTATTCTCATTAACTTGGTACAAAGTACCTATACCATTACAGGTGGCACATGCGCCCTTTGGAGAGTTAAAAGAGAAATTATTTGGCTCCGGATTCGGGTAAGAAACACCAGAGGACGGACACATTAAATTTCTACTAAAATAGCGCGTTTCATTAGTGTCATGGTCAAGAACCATAAGCACATCATCACCATGATACATGGCTGTGTTTATTGTTTCGGTAAGGCGCTTGTCATTGTCGTCAGTATCATCAATTTTTAGACGATCAATAACAATTTCGATATCGTGTGTTTTGTAACGATCTAGTTTCATTCCTTTAACAAGATCCCGAATTTCGCCATCTGTTCTAACCTTGACAAACCCTTGCTTTGCAATCTGTTCGAAAAGTTCACGATAATGACCTTTACGAGAACGCACAATAGGAGATAATACGTTAATGCGTTTTCCTTTGTAACTATCTTTAATAAGTTCCTTGATTTGTTCGTCACTATAACTCACCATTTTTTCTCCAGTATTGTAGCTATAGGCATCGCTAGCTCTAGCATAGAGCAAACGCAGGAAATCGTAAATTTCGGTGATGGTTCCCACAGTAGAACGTGGAGATTTACTTGTTGTTTTTTGCTCAATGGCAATAACAGGTGAAAGGCCGTCAATCTTATCAACATCTGGACGTTCTAACCCTCCTAAAAACTGACGTGCATAAGCTGAGAAGGTTTCAATATAACGACGTTGACCTTCGGCATAAATAGTATCAAATGCGAGCGATGATTTTCCACTACCAGATAGACCAGTAATCACGACCAATTGCTCACGAGGAATTGTAACATCAATGTTTTTTAGGTTATGTACTCTGGCTCCTTTTACCTCAATAGCGTCGTCAAACTTGGTCATAAATGATATTGAAATTGTTTGTTTAAATAGCAAAGTTGCAAAGGTACTGATTTTAGGCTTAAAAAGTAAGCCTGAGTCATTTAGGGTTTTGTTAAAAGTTTGTTCTAAATTTTAGACACTTTATGGTTAAAAATTTGTGCTTTTTATTACCTTGGTTTCTGTAATTTTCAATAGAAAACTAGTATGGGATTATTCGATTTTTTCAATAAAAAAAACAGCAAAAACACACCAAATAACAAGACAGAACATACTTCTGAAAATGAATTATTTAAACCGTTAGAACCTTATTATGCTTATTTGATGTGTTATACAGGAATGCAACAGCAGGGTAATTATGCTCCAATTTCAGCATATGAAAAGCCTAATGGAGAGCTTGTTGGTTTCTTATATGTTTTTGATGAGAGTGGTGCTTATTCACTTAATTCGGACGTTGTTGTAGAACTCATGAAAGAACGTTTTGAAAAAGAATTAGCGACAGGTCAAATTAAATCGTATGCTATTTTATATCACTCTGAGTTTGATTCAGAAAATAAAAGTCATGATGTGGCACTTCAAGACAACGAATTTAAATCTATTTCAATTGCCTATGGTTTTAGTCATCTTGAAAAAGGGCATATTGCTATGCCTTACACTTTTGATGAAGAGGGCATCAATTATCACGGACTATTTGGATATTCTCACGAAGAAAATAATGCGGTTTTTAAAACACAACTCGAAGAGAAGGATTATTTCCAGGATAGAGTTACTATGGAAATCCCAGCGGTTACTAATGATATCGGACTTACAATAACTAAATCTAATGCACATGGTTTAAATAATACTTGGAGCGGAATTTTTGGTTTTGACAGGTTTAATAATAAAGACGGAAGTCAAATACTAAAAGAGTATTTTGCCTTGGCGATGGTTGGAGTAGACGATGATGAGAACTCTGGGATTGTGACATCTAATGTGAGTTTTGATGATGTGGATTTTAAAGGCGTATTAAAAGCAGGAGATCCTATAACACTAATGCCTGTGATTAAAACACAATACGTTGTTGATGTTGAACATCGTGATATTCAAGAATGGGAAAATGTCGACAATTTAGAAGCTATTGTTTCGGGTAAGGCAAGAGATACCTTTGGGATTTGGTATTATGCAACCGATTATGCTGAACATAGAAGTAGGTATCTTACCGAGAAAAACTTGGATATTCATATTAGCGGTATTGCATTCGTATTAGATATTCATACTAATGATAAGTCTGGTGAAGTGTCATATAGTGATGAGTTTACAGGATATTTTCCTAGTAAAGACATCCCAAATTTTGGGTGCTTTGATTTTATAGGAGACGTTGAAGATTTTAGAGAGACCAGTCTATTAGATGATCATAGTTTAAAAGCTTATATCATGACTGTTAGGCTAATCACCAATGACGAGATTAAAGACTTTTTTACTATTGATATGTACGTTACTCCAGAAAACATGAGATTCGAAACCTTAACAAAAGGAATGAAAGTCACAGGAATGTTTCAGATGCAAGGATGTATTTCAGATTCTTAAATAATTTATCTAGTTAAATACAATTGGTTGTGACGATTTTGTACAAGAATCGTCTACCTTTTGCATAGGATTGTTTAGGAACGTTCGAGCCATTTGAAAGAAGCAACTATTCATAGGACAGTGGCCATCTGATGGGAAAACGACATGGCTAGAATTTTTTAATGATTTAGCGGCTTTATCGGCGTTTGAAGGCGGTGTTATTGGGTCCCACGCTCCACTTATCAGAAATGTTGGAATATCTGAAACCACAGGAAGCATTTTGGTATTTGAATTTCGTTTTGAAGGCCAAAGTTCTAAAACCTCTGGGTCTGAAGCAAAAAGGCTAATACCATTGGCTAGACTTGGATGTTTCTTTTCGTCTTTAGCAATGAATTTTTGATTTTTAAACGCCCCTTCGTCTTTTACATTTACAGACCAATATGTCGCAACATTGATAACGCCTAAACGTGATGCAAAGGCTTGAACTGACCTGATAATTGATGAGGTGTCATTGGTTTTAAATGCTGTAATAAATGATGGGACTTGCCCAATTGTTTGTCTGTCATACAACAGTTGTTGGGTAAGTAACAAGAAATCTTGTTTATTCAAAATAAGTTCGTCCCCATTAATCATAAACGATTGTCCTTTGTCGTCTAATTGCTTACAAACAGTTTCAAATGTTTCTTTTAAATTTGGGTATTTGCTGGCACAATTGCTATCATTTGCACAAGTATCAAAGAGTTTTTGTAGCGACCTATTTAAATTGGTATATATGTACTGGTAGAGTCTTATTTCAGGAGGAAACAGGCCAGACAGAATAGATGATCTGATACTTTTAGGATATAACTCCATGTATTTTAATCCTAACCGCGTTCCGTATGAACCGCCAAATAAATTAACTTGCTTATAGCCTAAATGCTGTCTTAAAGCCTCTAAATCTTTTGCGCTTTGAGTTGTGCCAAACGCCATTTTGAAGTTTGGATCCTTTAGAGATTTCATGCAGTCCGAACTCACGCTTAGCAGAGTTTCATCTTCTTTGTCTAAACTGATATCAGCAGACATAACTTCTAAAAAGGTCGCACTTAAGTTAGGGCAAATTTCATCTGAAAACCCAATACCACGTTGATCGTACATAATAAAGTCGCGATCAGGATCAAGTGCTAATCCGCTGAAAACGTTTGCATACGGTAAAACACTACCACCTGGACCACCTTGAATAAAAACTAAAGGATCGTCTTTACGGTTTTCAGATGTTGATGCAATAACGATATAAGCTATTTTTGTCGTCCCATCCTTTTTGTTGTCCCAATTATTAGGAACATCAACATAGCCACAGCGATCATGATTTACGTTAATTTGTTGCTCGAAAGAACAGACGTGTTGCTCTTGAGATTGACAGTTAAAAATAATAAGGCCAAATACAGAAAAGAAGAGATGTTTTAATTTCATTTGAGATAGAATTTCAATTAGTAAAGGTCATAAGTAGATTTTAGAGACAACCTTATAAAATTAGTAAATCTTATGCTTTATTAGTATCATTGTTATACAAAAATTAACAGGAAAAAATTAGAATACAAATGCAATTATTAGGAATAGGATCAAGAATCAACCATAATGAGTACGGAAAAGGAGTTGTAACCAATGTGACATCAAAACACTACTGGGTAACCTTTATTGATAACGGATTAGAGACTATTGATATCGACAGTGATTTTGAGGTGATAGAGTTGTGCGAAGATGATGTGGATACGATTAGTTTTGCTGAAGTAGAAAGTAGTCTTGTTCATATATTAAAACGTTGGAGTGATGTTTCTGAGGTGGTACCTATAGCAGATAAATGGAGAGGAGGAAAGCTCGTAATGGAACCAGGAGATACAAGTTTGCAAGGAAAGGAACTGCCTATCAATCAGTTTTTTCATAAGATTACTATGGTTCGTGATCGCTTACGTGTTATGGAACAAAAAATTAACTCTAGTAAAAATCTAGATGAGCAAGAAAAGATTGACTTGCAACAATATATTACTCGTAGTTATGGGAGTTTAACCACATTTAATGTTTTGTTTAAACTGAAATCGCAACAGTTTGTAGGGCAGAAAAGTAAATGATTTAGATCTTACTTTTTTTAAAATACGCCTTTCTAATCAAAATAATATAAATAATACATGGTATCAGTAAACAGATAATTACTGAGGACGTTATGTAATTACTTCCTATGCCATCAAAACGCCTCAGAAAATTTGCGGAGACTTCGAATAGTGTATTGGAGAATTCTTGAAAATCTTTAGTGAAGATTAGAACAACTGTTGTAATTAAAGCGAAGCCTATTTTAAAATAATGCTTCTCTCTTATTTTATCTATAAGGAACGCCCAAGAAAATGGGATAACAATAAACCAAACTATGATGTTAATCTCTTTATAACTAAAGCCTGTTAATCGAGATAGAAACATGAGAAATCTATAGGTAAGATCAAAGATTTCTTTCATTCTTAATTTATTAAATGAATTGGTTCAATATTAGCAGGTGGTGGCGGTGGTGCCGGAAAATCGGTGATGAAATATTTACGAAAATCTATAAACAATGACAACGAATCGTTTTGCTCTTTATTAATTTGATTAAATGTTTTAAGCAAATTAATAAGTACAGACTTTGTTTGCGTTATTGGAGTTAAAGAGTCTTGGCTAATTTGCACAACTACAACATTCTTACTCATAGAGAATTTAGGGTCTTTGCCTTTATTGGTGGCTTGAATATGGAGATACTTATATAGGCTATCTAGAGGTTTATCATTAATTGCCGCATGTCTTAAGGTCTCATTTTTAATTTGAAGAATATTTCTGTATTTGTGGCATATAACTACGTTACAGTTATAATTAGCCATTACTTTAAAGTTGTAGGCCTCATTTTTAAAATTAAGTATGGTTTCTTTTTCGTTTTTACAGTTCGCTGAAAGACGGTCAATAAGTCCATTGAAATTGTCTAAAGAATCCAAGCTGACGTCTAATTTTGATGTTTCTTCTTCAATAAAGTTTTTATAAGGATAATAATAAGTTGTTTTGACTTCAGGAGTTGTTTTAATATCATCAATTTCTAGACCTATAACTAATAGTTTATGAAACGTAGGAAGTTGGGCTTCAGTTTGTGTTGTTGTCCAATTAGACCACGACGCTTTGAGTCCGTTAATAGGTAAAATGTCTACCCACATTTGATAACTTTTAGGTTTTCCGTTATCGTCAAAATGCCATAAATAAGAATCTCCTGGTGTAGAACCTCCATTAGTATAAGTCACTAAAAGTGCATCTTTACCGTTATTTGTTTTTATCAATCTACGCTCTACACCTTCGTCAAACACTTTGTAAGGCGCTACCAGCCAGAATGTATCATTATTAAATAAATCTTCGGCTTTGTGAATAAACTCATGTAGATCCTCACCATAATAAGGTTCTTCAGAAACAAAAACTTCAGAATTATCATGATTGGCTAAATCTAGATTCACCTTTATATTTTTCCAATACACTTCGCATCTGTTTTCAGTTTTATACCATTTGAAATGATGACGCTTTTTAAAAGTAAACTCTATATAATCTGTAGCTTGGTAAGCCTCGTAATTAAGTGCGTTAAGCATTCTAACGGCAAGTTGATCTGCAGCTTTTCCTTGCGCGCCTGTTGGCAAATCTTCATCATATTTCAGATACATAAAAGCAAAGAATAGGAGTGTAGGTAATGTAAAGAAAATGATAACACCTCCAATAATTTTAAAGATTTTTTTAGGTTTAGGCACTTTGAAATTGTTTTTACAAATGTATTGAATAATGAATCTTAATTCTAATTAGGTTTTGAATACAAATTCAGGTTAACACCTCAATCTAATTTTTCTTTAATCCCTTTGGCCAACATCATAGCTGATGGTTTATGGCGTCTAAACCACAGTTCGGGTTCTATAAGTTCTAACTCTGAAAGCGCAATACGTCCTTGATTATCCTCAAAGATATCAACACGAGCATAAATAGGTTGTTCTAAACACGCTCTCACACAAGCCTCTGCAAAGGCAATTTCTTCTGAAGAAGCGGTATAATCTTCAATACTGCCACCAAAATCGTCTTGTACTCTAAAGTCTCCATCTTTTGCTTTTTTCAAGATGGCATGTGTAAATGTGCCATTAAAAACCATCATAGAGACTTCTCCTTTAGATACAATGTTGTATTGAAAAGGTTGTAACATCATAGCCTCGTTTTTAATGAGTTCTTGAAAGAGGCTTTCATGCTCGGCTAAGTTAGCCCGATTTAACTTGTAAGTATGTCTAGCTGCACCAGAAACACAAGGCTTTAGAACAGTTTCTTTCCAGTTAAGAATATCGTGAAGTTGGGTCAAGGAGACTTGAGCACCTTGCTCTATAAAATGACTTTCGGCAATATGGATACCGTTATTTTGTAGATCGAGCAAGTAATGTTTATCAATGTTCCAACGGATAATCGCTTCCGAATTTAAAAGTGTTGTTTGTTTTGTAACCTTTTCTAGCCATACTGAAAACTCATCAAAACGGTCAAAATAATCCCAAGTTGTACGAAATAGGACTGCCTTAGTTGTAGACCAGTCAAAAAACATATCATCCCAAGCAAGACGTAAGGTTTTTAAGCCAAGTTGCTCTAGGGCATGATACACCAAACGGTCTTCATAGTAGACATTATGTTTGTAAGTGTCGGTTTTAGAATCGTTAAGGTAGCGATTATCTGTTAGGATAACCACATCATATAATGTATTCAAATTAGTTATCGTTTTTATATCCTTTAGGACGTTTAGACCTTATAGGAGCCTTAGGTTCTGGCATTAATTCAAATTCGTTGTTTTTTAGTAATCTCATGGCCTCCTGAACGGCACGTTCTAATTGTGGGTCTTTGCCTTGAAGAACTAATTTAGGGTCTTGAATAACTTCAATATCAGGAGCAATTCCTTCACCTTCAACAGCCCAGTTTCCATTGATATCATAAAAGCCACCACGAGGAGCAACCATACGACCTCCGTCAATAAAACGTGGTGTGTCCCAAGTTCCTACGAGACCACCCCAAGTTCGAGTACCAACTAGCGGACCAATATTTGCCATTTTGAACATATAAGGTAAGAGGTCACCACCAGACCCTGCACGTTCATTAATAATCATCACTTTTGGACCCCAAATTCCTGCCATTGGAGTTGTCCATGGTCTATTACTTTCGGTTTTACTATTGAAATATCCAAAAAGTTGACGATTCATAATATCTATCATATAATCTGCTGCCGATCCACCACCATTATTACGCTCATCAATTATGGCTCCTTTTTTATCTTGCTGTGAGAAGTAATAACGGTTAAACGATGTAAAACCTCCACCGCCAGTATTAGGCACATAGACATATGCCAATTTTCCGTTTGAAAGCTCATCTACTTTACGACGGTTGTTTTCAACCCAATCTACATATCTTAAATTTCGTTCGCTTCTAACAGGTTTAATAAGATAAGTTTGAGCGCCATCCATAGAAGGTTTACTGTTAATAGTGATATTAATTTCGCGACCAGCCGTTTGTTCTAATAGCTGATACGGATTTACAGTTGCAGATGTTTTAACTCCATTAATTTCGAGAATATAATCACCTTCATTGATATTTATACCAGGTTGAGCTAAAGGACCTTGAGTTCCAGGGTTCCAACGTTCACCAGAATAGATTTTTGTAATTTGATAGTTGTCATTTACAGCCTTAATATCTGCACCTAATAAACCAACAGGAACTACAGCCACATTTGGCAAATCTCCACCAGATACATAAGAATGCCCAACGGCCACCTCACCACTCATAATATCTACAACATAATTTAAATCAGTTCTATGTCTAACGTGTTCTATCCATGGCGCATACCATTTATAGACATCATCCCATGGTGCGCCATGGACATTATCTACATAAAGAAAATCTCGCATAAAGCGCCATCCCTCTTTAAATATTTGCTTGTATTCATCTTTTGGATTGACCTTTATTTTTAGGTTTGTATCTATTTTGTCTTTTGAAAAATTAGGTTTGCCTTTAGTACCAGAAATGGTCCATTGTCCAGCTTTATTAAGTAGTATTGAATTTCGATCTTCGGAAACTACCAATTGCTGGATACCATCGGCAAAATCATTGGCTTTGTCTTTTTCAGTATCAAAACTGTGAATTTTGACACCATTGCCACCATCTATGGCTTCGGCAACAAAAACGAATCCTTTAGGTGCTTTTGCCAAAGCTACATAGTTTCCGTTAGGAAGATTAAGGGCTACTGCTCGATCAAACAGGCCGATGGTGTCTATAGTAACAGAAACTCCTGAGTTAGCACTGTCTTTTTTATTCTCATTAGATTCATCATCTGTATTATCGTCCTTTTTAGTAACAGTTTCTTCGTCTGTTTTAATATGGTTTGGCGCTTTATCTGAAGCACTTAAAACAACTGCATATAAACTACGTGTCGTTTCTGGATCGTAAGAACTCATATCTAACCATCCGGTCGCTAGCCCATAATTTGTGCTTGCAAGAGTATATAGGTACTTTCCAGAAGCATCCCAAACAGGGCTGATAGCATCTGCAATTGGATCGGTAATTGGAATGACTTTTTTAGTGTCTATGTTGTAGGCGTAAATAGATTTGAAATTACTTTCATTTTGTTTCGCATAGGCAATCCATTTACTATCAGGTGACCAAACGGGGTTCATAGATCGGTTAGGATGAGCATAACCTTCAGTATCTGCTTTTACAACTTTTTTTGATTCTAAGTTGATCACCCAGATGTTGAAATCGGTGTCAGTGTAAGCAATATATTTACCATCTGGAGACCAGTCTGGTTGGAAATAAAATGTGCTATTTGGGAGTTTTATAACGGATTGGTTTTGACCATCTTGATCTGCAATTGTCATTTGGTATTCTCCAGTTTTATCTGAGAACCATACAATTTTATCACCTTTCGGCGACCAAATAGGAGCGCGATCTGCTACTCCAGACGAATTGGTTAAGTTGCGCCATGTTCCATTTTCTTTAGGGATTGTAAAAATATCACCTCTATGTTCAAAAACAGCTCGTTTCCCATTAGGGGAGATATTAGGGTTAGACAATTGTCTGCCAGTTACATTTTCCCATCTTGGACGAGAGAAATTTAAATCGGCTTTTACATCGATGTTAAGGGTTTTGGTATTTCCTGATACAGGGTCTAGTAAGTGTAATCTACCACCTTGCTCATAAACAATTTTATCTGCACTTGCATCGAGGCTCTTAACATCAAACTTTTTATGAAACGTTAATTGTTTTTCAGTTTTAGTTGCAGGATCGAAAGACCATATATTGCTAGTATAATCACGCTCAGATAAATAATACACCATATTGTTTATCCAAACAGGGTATAAGTGACGTTCTTTATCTAATTGAGGCGTTGTAGTAAGTTCTTTTGTTTTTAGGTTAACAATCCAAATGGGCATGGCTTGACCACCACGATAGTTCCGCCATTCCGGATCCCATGATGTTATTGGCGTATAAGCAATGTGTTTACCATCTGGAGCTATTTCTCCAAAAGCTGCTCTAGGAATATCGACCGCTTTTGGAAGTCCGCCTTTAGTAGAAACAGTAAAAAACTTATTAGTTTGAGTAGGACGGCCTTCACGACTCGATCGAAATAGAACCTCTCCATCTGGTGTCCAACCTTCAACAAAATCGCCAGCAGAATGATAGGTAAGACGTTTAGGTTCCCCGCCTTCGCTTGGGATTATAAATACATCAAAATTCCCATCATATTGAGCAGAAAAAGCAACCCACTTTCCATCATTTGAAAAATGCGGGCTCAATTCATAGCCATCATCACTAGTGAGTCTAATGGCTGTGCCACCATTTACAGATGCTTTCCAAAGATCGTTGGCATAAATGAAGACAACGTCGTCATTGTGTAAGGTTGGTTGACGTAATAACTTGGTTTGGGCAGATGCAGTAATAGTGCATACACCTAGAAAGGTGAGTAGTAATCGTTTCATGTTGTGGTTGATTTTAAGATGTTAACTTAAGCACCTAAAGATACGAAAATGAGAAGAGGGTTAGGGAGTGGAAGTGTTAAAAAAGACGAGTGTATTATGTATGTATCTCATTTTTTAATGCAAGTCTAAATCCGAAAACAGCCAAATCGGCCTGCATAAAATCCAAATCATGAGCTCTTTTAAAGCCTAAGTTTTCGTACATTTTCCAAGCTAATTTCATGGCGTTTGTTGTATGAATTATCATGGTTTGGCTATTGCTACGTTTTGCTTTGTCAATGCAGTAGAGGGTTAGTGCTTTTCCTAATCCTAAGCCTCTAGATTTTGGGTCTACACCTAACAATCGGAATCCACAGGCATTTTTTTCTTGTGTAGCCGTGCCTCCAGAGCCATAATCTTTCATATCATGATAATAAACTACTGCACCTCCAATGTCATGCTGCTTAGACACAGCAACTAATAATTCTATATTAGGGTTTTTAGTTAATTCTCCAACCTTTCTAAGCATATCGTAATAATGAGGCTGTTCCTTAATTTTTGGAAAGCCATTTAGTTGAGAATATACCGTGACCAGAAGTTTTCCAACTCTCGCAAATTCTTCTTTTTTTGCATTTCTAATTTTATAATTGAAATTATATTCAGGAACCATGTTTTCCAAGAATTAACGCTTTAGTTCATTATTATACTCTAATCGAAACTGAAAAAGAAAAAGAGTACTGCCGCCCATTCTTTTTTTACACCTTTTGCATATCCAATAGTAGAATAACTGCTATTTTGAACAGTCCCGTCGTCTTTGATGTAGCCAATTGTAGAATAACTGTTGTTCTGAACTGTCCCATCCTTTTTTACATAGCCTACTGCAGAATAACTATTGTTTTGAATGGTTCCATTACTTTTAATATAGCCAATGGTAGCATAACTACTATTTTGGATTGTCCCATTTTTTTTAATGTAGCCTATGGTTGAATAACTACTATTTTGGATTGTGCCATCACTTTTTATATACCCAGTTGTGCCGTAACTACTGTTTTGAATTGTTTGAGCCTCAAGTGTGCTACATGTAAATATTAAAAAAGATAAAATAAATATGGTTTTCATTGTTTTAAAAGATCGTGTTATGTATGTCTATGTGATTTAGAACCAAGTTAATAAAAAAGGAAAGATTTAAGGGCTTTTGCTAGACTTTTGTAATTGTTTTGAATTCATGACTAGGAAATTTTTAATAGCTTGCTTATAAGAATTTCCTCCTTTTTGACTCAAATCAAAATGACCACCATTTTTTACGGCAATAAACTTTTTGTTGGTCGATTTTAAATTTTCAAATAATAATTTTCCATATTCAAATTTTATGTTTTCATCATGGTCTCCATGTGCAATTAACATGGGCTGTTCAATATGTTTGACCGATGATATTGGCGACACTTGATCTGGCTTAAACTGTCCGAGTTCACCTGCTTCATTTAAGGCAATGTTGCATAAAAAACTTAAACCAATACCATATGTCTTTGCTTTTTGATAATCATAAACAATATCATTAAGAGTTGTGAATGTACTTTCTACGATTCCAAATTCAATACGAGAATCATGTTCAAGAGCTTGAATGGCAATGGCGCCACCCATTGAATTTCCCCATATACCAATTGGAATTGAGTCATTTTTGTTTTTTATGTAGTTAACAATACTTGAAATATCTTCTTTTTCCTTATACCCATAAGTACAAAATTGACCTTCGCTTTTTCCATGAGCTCTGCTATCCATTATTATGGATTCTATACCTATTTCAGTGAGGTTTTTTGATAGATCTAAAAAGTGCTCTTTACAACCTCCAATGCCATGTACGAAGATCACTATTGATTTTGGTGGTATAGAGTCTGTTTTTATCCAATACCCTTTAAGTTTGATCGAATCCTTTGTTAATATATCCAATTCTGAATAATTTAATTTTAAATCAGAAGGAGTGATGTCTAAAGAGACTTTAGGTGGTTGAATAATGGCATATGGTAAAACATACTTTGAAATTAAGACACTCCCTATTCCAAGAATGATAAGTACAATTAATAATGTATATATAATTTTTTTCTTCATTTTTATGAATAAATCACAACGAAATGCGGCTTATAATGTTTCTTAAATGAAGAAATCTATAAATTGCTTTTGAAGCTGAATTATTGGTTTAATAGATTTGGTCCAGTCAGAAAACTGTAAGGAATATTTTGTTGTTACATTAAATATGTCCTCATTATTAGCGCCTATAATCGATGGTTCGAACACTGTGCTTTCTGAAATTTGACTCAAGGTTTTAAAGGCACTACTTTGTTTAAAAAAAGAACTTACAAGAGCACTTTTAGTGTCTAGTCTTATCCTGTCAATTTTAGTTGTAAAAAGACTTATGAAGTGACTTCTAACGGAGATTTCAAATTCTAAGTTTTCCATTTTCTTAGGGAAATTGGACACGACGATACCATAAAATTCGGTTCCCGTTTTATTTACAAAATGTATGGTGCAACCTTTATAAGGGATATACATTTTATAAATTAAATGCGGACTCCTAGAGCCATCAGAATAGGAAACAACGTCTTCAACTATCTCGAGATCTGCGTTTTCTTCTTGTGCTATGTTCTTAAAAATTGTATTCAACATATAAATACTCTGGAGGTTTCATATTGACTAATATCGTTATAACATTAAAATCCTATAGCTGTATCATCCCCGCGACTATCCGCACCTCCTTCTAAGGTTCCGTTATCTAAAACAAGAATAGCGTCTACCTTCCCAATTACGGGAGTACGCTCTTCGTTTATTGTATAGCCTTTTGCTTTGAGTTGTTCTAGAAGTTTAGGATCAAAACGGTTAGGTTCCATTCTAATTTCTTCGGGTAACCACTGGTGATGAAAACGCGGAGCATTAACAGCATCGTGCATTGTCATTCCAAATTCATGAACGTTTAGTATAGTTTGAAATACAGACGTAATTATAGTAGATCCTCCAGGCGTTCCAACAACCATATATAGTTCACCATCTTTTTCTACAATAGTTGGTGTCATAGCACTGAGCATACGTTTTTGAGGCGCAATGGCATTGGCCTTTCCGCCAAGAAGTCCATAAACATTAGGTACACCTGGTTTACTGCTAAAATCATCCATTTCATTATTTAGAAAAAAACCTAAGTTATCGATATAGAGCTTTGAGCCATACGCACCATTAAGTGTTGTTGTTACTGCAATGGCATTTCCAAATTGATCAACAATAGAGTAATGTGTAGTTTCTTCATGTTCCTGATATGGTATGGTTTCTCTAATTTCCATTGTATAATTTGGTAACGTGCCATAAGTAATACTATTTGAAGGTGTGCTTTTTTCAAAAGAGAAATTAGTCATACGATTTTTTAGATAGTTATCTTCCAAAAGTTGGTCTATAGGAATGTTGACAAAGTCTGGATCGCCTAAATAATAGCTACGATCCGCATACGCCTGCTTTTCGGCTTCAACCATTACTTGAATTGCCTCTAAGCTGTTTTGATCATACTGACTCACATCATAAGGTTCGGCCATTTTCATAATTTGCGCGAGGCAAAGTCCGCCACTTGAAGGAGGAGACATGGAAATGATATTTAAATTATCATATGTAAATTGAATAGGATCGCGCCATTGTGCTTCATAAAGCGCTAAATCTTCAGCTGTGATAATTCCTCCTTTTTGATTAAGAAACCGAACGATTTGGTCTGCAGTTTCTCCTTTGTAAAACTCATCTCTGCCATTTTTTGAGATACGTCTCAGGGTTTCAGCTAATGCAACATTTTTGAAGATAGTATGTGCCGAAACGTTTTTATTAATTGGTGTTTGTTTGCCATTAACAGCCGTAATTATACTGTCATATTTGATAAAGCGTTTATGCTGTTTTTGGGTAACTGTAAATCCATTTTCGGCCAATGCAATTACTGGTTTTAGAAGTGTTTCTATAGGTAGGCTTCCAAATTTTTCATGTGCTGCAAAAATACCAGCTATGGTTCCTGGAACGCCAACAGCATAGGCACCAACAGTACTTTTATCGGGAATGACATTTCCGAGAGAATCCAAATACATATCCCTGCTTGCTGCCAATGGTGCTTTTTCGCGATAGTCGAGGGCGCCTATCTCACCATTGTTAAGTCGATATATCATAAAACCGCCTCCGCCAAGATTTCCAGCGTAAGGGTAAGTCACTGCTAAAGCCATTTCGGTCGCAAACATAGCGTCAAAAGCATTACCACCTTGTTCTAGAATATCACTTCCAATTTTAGAGGCTTCGGCTCTGGCCGATACAACCATAGCTTTTTGGGTTATTAATCCTTGTGTTGGTGTAACATCTTGATTGCAGGATAAAACAATGATAGATGCAATTACGATAACTAGTTTAATTCTCATGTGATAACTGCTTTTCAATATCCTCTAATGTGTTTTTAGCAAATAGACGTAGCTCTTCAAAAAAGGAAGTGAACTCACGTTCAAATTCGCTATAAAAAGCCTTTAGCTCTTCGGTGGCTGTATTCATGCCCGATTTGTTTTGTGTTCTTCGGTTCATACCATCCAATACTTTTTGGATACCATCAATTGTAGCATAACTCAATAACCAATTGCCAGCAATCATATGCGGCATCATTTTTTGAATACGAGCTGGTAGTATTTCGAAATGAGTTCCCATGAGATCATAGAAGTTTTCGACATAATTGTCTAAGGGAATGTTAGAATATGTGCTCCAATTTTTGGCTAAAAAATGATCATATAGAATATCTACAATCACGCCACTGTAATGTCCGTAATTTTTATGAAGACGTTTAGTACTTTGTCTTACTGTTGGATGCGCATCTGTAAAGGTGTCAATTTGCCTGTGTAATAGAATTCCTTTTTGAATTTCGATTGGAAACTTTTTATAACGTTTTCCACGAATACCATCTGCAATAAAGTTACCAATAGTGATTAAATCATCGTTGTTAGATAGATAAATATGGGCTAGAAAATTCATTCAATAAATATATGTATTTTTGAGTTCTAAATGTTTATTCTTGGACAGATTACCTAATTTAGATCCCTTACGTTTTATCTTGGCGTCGTTGGTGATGATTTTTCACATTCCGCATCTGAGTAGAAATCAAGGACTCCCATATTTTTCTGAAGCGGCCATATTTAATCGTGGTACTGAGGCCGTTTATATGTTTTTCGTTTTGAGTGGTTTTTTGATTATTAGATTGATTTATCGATATAAACAGCGTGATGCATTTTCGATTAAGAAATTTTACATAAGACGGATGCTGAGGATATTTCCATTGTATTATCTCATTGTTATTTTTGGCTTTCTGTTTTACTGGATGATTTTACCTGCTTTGAATATTCCTTTTGAGAATAACTACAACCTGAAAGATGGCGTGTTGTTAACCACTTTTTTCTTACCAAATGTCTTTGGAAAATTGTATGAACCAGGTGGGATTTTAGAAGTACTTTGGTCTATTGGAATTGAGGAGCAGTTTTATTTAATGATTGCTCCATTACTGTTCTTTTTAAGAAAAACACGACTATTGATTGCTCTGGTAATACTAACGATTGGTTATTTCGTTATATTTCATTTAGATATTTTTTACGTATTAGTTAAATTCAAGTTTGTTTACTTTTTTCTGTTCTCTGGTGGTGTCGTAGCTATTTTGGAAGAAAAGAATAGGTTAGAATTTTTAAAGCGCTTTATGGTTATTCCAATGCTAGTAATTGGCTCAACAATACTCTATTTTACAACCAATATATTTCAGTTTGACGAACGTTGGGTCACAAATTTAGTGACCATGGTCTTATTCTGTTTATTCGTGCATACTTTAGCACATAATAACCTTGGAGTTATTATTAAAAGTAAATTCTTAAACCATTTAGGGCATATATCATATGGGATATATATGTTTCATGTGATAGCAATGAATTTTGTGGTGTTTTTTATATTGAAAGTTGAAGAGCACAAAATTTTTAATGATACAATAACAATAGTTTTAATTAATATATTGACTTTTGCATTAACGATACTTTTTGCGCATTTGTCCTACAAGTATTTTGAAACCTATTTTTTAAAACTGAAAACAAAATTTAGATAATGACACTTATAAAATCAATCTCTGGAATACGTGGTACTATTGGCGGAAATGTTGGTGATAACCTGACGCCAATTGATGCTGTGAAATTTGCTTCTGCATATGGCACATGGATTAAACAACAAAGGAATAAAGAAAATTATCGTGTTGTAGTTGGTAGAGATGCTCGCATTTCTGGAGAGATGATTCAAAACTTAGTAATGAATACTTTGGTAGGACTTGGTATACACGTGATTGATCTAGGTTTATCTACAACACCAACAGTTGAGGTTGCCGTACCTATGGAGCATGCCGATGGTGGTATAATTTTAACGGCCAGTCATAACCCGAAGCAATGGAACGCTCTTAAACTTTTAGATGCTAAAGGAGAGTTTTTAAATGGAGTAGAAGGTGCTAAAATTTTAGAATTAGCTGAACATAACGATATGTCTTTTGCTGATGTTGATAATTTGGGTAAAATAACTACTAATGATGCTTACATTGATATGCACATCGACGAAGTGTTAGCTATGGATTTAGTGAATAAAGAAGCCATTGAAAAATCTAACTTTAAAGTGGTTGTAGATGGAGTAAATTCAACTGGAGGTATAGCTATTCCTTTGCTATTAGAGCGCTTAGGGGTACACCCAATAAAATTGTATTGTGAGCCTAATGGCCATTTTCCTCATAATCCAGAGCCTTTAAAAGAACACTTAACAGACTTATCTGAAGCCGTTGTAAAAGAAAATGCTGACTTCGGGATTGTGGTAGATCCAGATGTTGATCGCTTGGCATTTATGGATGAGAAAGGGGACATGTTTGGTGAAGAATATACCTTAGTGGCTTGTGCAGATTATGTACTAAGTAAGACACCTGGAAATACTGTGAGTAATATGAGCTCAACTAGGGCACTTCGTGATATTACAGAAAAACATGGCGGATCTTATGAAGCTAGTGCTGTTGGCGAAGTAAATGTTGTAAGTCTAATGAAGAAAAATAATGCAATTATTGGTGGAGAAGGAAATGGAGGTATTATTTATCCTGAATTACATTATGGTAGAGATGCACTTGTTGGAGTTGCTCTATTTTTGAGTTTATTAGCTGAAGGAAACATGACTGTTAGTGAACTAAGGGCGTCATACCCAAATTACTTTATGAGTAAGAAAAAAATTCAATTAACTCCAGAATTAGACGTTGATGGTTTGCTAAACGCTATGGAAAGTAAATACCGTCATGAAAATTTGACAACCATTGACGGCGTGAAAATTGACTTCAGTGATTCTTGGGTACATTTAAGAAAAAGTAATACAGAGCCGATTATTAGAATATATACGGAAGCGCCTAGTCAGCAAGATGCTGATGATTTAGCCGATCGTATTATAAATGAAATTAAGGCAATAGCAAATATTTAGTATCTTTAACCAAAGTTTTTTAATATGATTTCTACGGAAGTTACACAGGAGAAACCTTCAAGATTGGAGCAGTATTTTAATCAATTCAGACAGCATATTATAGGTGTAGATCAAGAATTTGAATCGCCTTTTGGAATGCAGAAGATTATTTACACAGATTGGACGGCTTCAGGACGTCTATATCGACCAATAGAGGAAAAACTGTGTAATGAGTTTGGACCATTTGTGGCCAATACACATACCGAAACAACAGTTTCCGGTACTGCAATGACCAAAGCGTATCACGAGGCCAAAAATATTATAAAAAGCCATGTGAATTGTAATGATGATGACGTTCTTATTGTTTCAGGTAATGGGATGACTGGAGTGGTAAACAAATTTCAACGTATTCTGGGATTAAAAGTACCTGAAAATTTAAGAAAATATACTTCCGTTCCAGATGAAATTCGACCAGTGGTTTTTGTTACTCATATGGAACATCACTCGAATCAAACGTCTTGGTTAGAAACGATTGCCAAAGTAGAGGTTATTCCTCCAGATGAACAGGGACTATTCAGTTTGAAAAACTTAGAAATACTGTTAGATAAGTATAAGGAATGCACGTTAAAGATTGCTTCTGTAATTGGCGGTTCTAATGTAACAGGCATACAAACGCCTTATCATGATATTGCCGAATTAATGCATAAACATGGTGGCGTGTGTTTCGTAGATTTTGCATGTTCAGCACCTTATGTTGATATTGATATGCATCCCGAAAATGAACTTCGAAATTTAGATGCAATTTTCTTTTCACCTCACAAGTTTTTGGGAGGACCAGGAACATCAGGTGTTTTAATTTTCAATAAGAAATTATATAAAAATATGATTCCCGATTGCCCAGGAGGAGGTACAGTGAGTTGGACTAATCCTTGGGGAGAGCATAAGTATATTGACAATATTGAAGATCGCGAAGATGGTGGTACACCAGGTTTTTTGCAAACCATAAAAACGGCTTTGGCGATCAAGTTAAAAGAACAAATGGGTGTTGAAAATATTCTAGAACGCGAGCATGAATTAGTTAGTAAAGTGTTTAGTGAGTTATCTCCCGAAGAAAACTTACACATTCTTGCAGCGCAACATGAAGATCGCTTAGGAGTGATTTCATTTTATATAGATGACCTACATTATAATTTAGGCGTAAAACTCTTAAATGATCGTTTTGGAATTCAAACCAGAGGCGGATGCAGCTGTGCAGGAACCTATGGCCATTTTTTACTTCATGTAGATCAACAAACTAGTAACGAGTTGACTAACGAAATCTCTATTGGTGATTTAGTCCGTAAGCCGGGTTGGATTCGCATGTCTATTCACCCTACGACTACCAATGAAGAAATGAATTTTGTTTGCGAGAGTATTAAATCTTTAGCTAGACATCATAAAGATTGGTCAGAAGATTATGAATATCAAGGGCAAACCAATGAATTTATTCACAAGTCTGTCGCTTCTGAAAAATCTACAGATAACAACGTAATTAATGCTTGGTTTAAACTGTAGCCTTTTGTTTTAGCTATACACTTGTACAATTTGCTGTTAAAAAACCAAATAACACCTATACATTACCACAACATTCCTGGTTTTTTGATGACATCATCTTTTATATTGACACCTTTATTTGCATTTATGATATTCAAAAGGCTTGTTTTTTAGGGATTTCTTAAAATACTATGATTTTTTTTGAATTGTATATTTTTTGTATAGGCTTATTTTGTTGAATTGTCAATTACCTCTTGTAAGTTTACGTCATAACAATCAATTATATGACAACAAAACTATTTTCCTTAGTATTTTTACTGTTCTCAGCTTTGGCATTTGGCCAAAATGTAACAGTAAAAGGTACAGTTGTAGATCAAGCAACCGGACAACCAATACCAGGAGTTAATATTCTGGTCAAAGACACTTCCAAAGGCGCATCAACAGATTTCGATGGGAATTTTACAATTCCAGATGTATCTATTAATGCTACCTTAGTATTTACCTATTTAGGATATAAGAATCAGGAAGTTGTTGTAGTTAATGCTAATCCCTTAGTTATTTCTTTAGTTGAAGATGCAGAATCATTAAATGAAGTTGTAGTTATAGGTTATGGGACACAGAAAAAGAAAGAAACAACAGGAGCTGTGTCTGTTGTTAGTGCAGAAACCATTGAAAAACTCAAACCAACAAGAGTAGAACAGGCCTTACAAGGACAAGTAGCCGGAGTGAATGTTTCATCAAACTCTGGATCACCTGGTGCGGCATCAACAATTAGTATAAGGGGTATTTCCACTAATGGAGATTCTAGACCATTAATATTAGTTGATGGTAATGTTATAGAAGATTTAAGCACAATCAACCCGAGTGATATTGAAAGCGTTAATGTTCTTAAGGATGCTACTGCTGGTATATATGGTGTTAGAGCCGCTAATGGTGTGATTCTTATTACCACGAAGACAGGAAGAAAGGAAATGCCATTAACCGTTGAATATAGTGCTTATGGTGGTGTACAAGAAACCACGCGAAGAATACCCGTATTAAACGCTACGGAATATGCACTTTTGGTTAATGAAGCATTTGTAGCTGGTGGTCAGGATCCTCAATTTACAGATATTTCTAATCTAGGAATTGGAACAGATTGGCAAGATGAAGTTTTTGAGAGTGCTCCTATATTTAATAATTCTATCACGATTAAAGGCGGAAAAGAAAAGTCGACTTATGCATTCGGGTCTTCATTTTTGTCTCAAGATGGTATTGTTGGTGGCGATAAATCAAACTTTACACGTTTTACGAAAAGAGGAAATTATAGTGTGGACTTTCTAGAGAATTTTAAGTTTAATGCAGGCTTGATATATACGCATACTAATAAAAGAAATTTAAGTGAATCAGCCCTTGGGTCAATATTGTTCAATGCATTGAATATGGATCCTACAAGGGGTGTAAGGGATGTTTCAGGAGCTTTTTCAATAGCTGAAGGATTAGGGAATGAGGTTATTAACCCTATAGCGCAATTGGACGGAACATATGATAGAACTCAAATTAATAAGTTGAGTGGTAATGCAAGTTTATCCTATAACTTTTTAGAGCATTTTACAGTTCAAACTAATATTCAAGCAAATTATGCAGAGGTCAAAGGAAAAGTATTTAGACCTATTGCAAACTTTGGTAGTGGTAAAGTATTTAATATTGATAGAAGTGAAGTCGTAGAAACCTCAAATATATTTAGGGACTATACTTTTGATGCGTTTCTAACTTATGAACGCAATTTTGACGATACGCACGACCTTAAAGTTCTATTGGGAACTTCAATCTTTCAGACTACAGGAATATTTACAGGAAATAGAGGTTTTGATATTCCAGGAAACAGTATTGAAAACGCAAATATATCACAGGCACAAGAAGTGCAAAGTATAAACCAAGAACTCGGGTTCGATCCAAGATTTGATTCTAGGTTGTTATCATATTTTGCAAGAGTACAATATGGTTATAAAGGTAAATATCTATTTTCAGGTGTTATTCGTCGAGATGGTTCGACAAAATTTGGACCAGAAAATAGATTTGGTTATTTCCCATCTGGATCTGTTGGGTGGATTATTTCAGATGAAGACTTTTTAAGTGATAGCAGTGTTATCGATTTTCTAAAATTAAGAGCATCGTATGGTATACTGGGTAACGATAGAATTGCAGATTTTGGTTTTGTATCGCTGTTGGATGGAGAAGGAACTTATGTTTTTAATGATGGTATTATTTCTGGAGCGGCTTTAGGACCAGTTGCTAACCCAGAAATTAGATGGGAAAAGCAAAAAACATTTGATATTGGTATTGATTTAAGATTTTTAGATAATAAATTCGATGTGACTGCAGATTACTTCAAGCGTAACACTGAAGATTTATTAGTTACTCCTCAGGTATCAGGAATTTTAGGTGTGGGTGCTCCCGGAGCTGCACCTCCAGTAGTTAATGGAGGAGAAGTAGAGAACTCAGGATTTGAATTAGCCATTGGCTATACCAATAGAGTCTCTGATGATTTCAAATTTAGTGTGAGATATAATGTGACAACTATTAATAATGAAGTACTTTCTGTAAATACAGAGGGAGGATTTATCGTAGGAGGTGTATTTGGAGTTGGTCAAGATCCACCATCTCGAATGGAAGCAGGTTTTCCTATCGGATATTTTCGAGGGTTTAAAACAGACGGAATATACCAAACACAAGCAGAAGTTGATGCATCAACAACAATCAATGATCAAGTTCGTCCAGGTGATTTAAGATTTGTAGATATCAATAACGATGGTGTTATTGATGATAATGATAAAACTTATATTGGTGACCCAATACCAGATGCAACGATGGGACTTAACGTATCGATAGATTTCAAAAGTTTCGATTTTTCCGCTTATGCTTTTGCTTCAATAGGAAATGAGATTGTAAGAAACTATGAGCGTAATCAACCTTTGACAAATAGAAGTGTAACGTTTTTGGATCGTTGGACAGGACCTGGAACAAGTAATACCGATCCTCGTGTAACTACTGGCCCAACATCTAATGGATTGTTTTCAGACTATTTTGTTGAAGACGGATCTTTTGTTCGCTTACAAAATGTACAGTTAGGTTATACGTTTGATAAACTACTTGAAAATTCAAAATTAGACAACCTACGCGTTTATGTTTCTGCAAGTAATCTGTTTACATTAACAGAGTATAGAGGTTATGACCCAACAGCTTCAACAGGAGCACCAATTGGAGGAGGGATAGATCAAGGATTTTATCCTAGCCCAAGAACATATTTACTAGGAGTTAACTTAAAATTTTAAAACACTATGAAACAGATAAAAATAAAAAGCATAGTAGTCTTAGCATTAATATTGTTCTCTTCTTGTGGAGATGACTTTATCGATGTTGATCCCCAAAATGCTAGTTCTGATACATTTTTCAATACAGAAGATGATTATCAATCGGCATTAATTGCAGCATATGACCCTTTACATTCAACTTATTTAAATGTAATGCTAGGAGAAATTGCTTCAGATAATACATTGGCCGGTGGCGAAAGCGCAACCGATGTGCCAGGTATTCAAGAAATAGATGATATGATCCACACACCAACCAACCAGCAACTAAGAGATATTTGGAGTTGGATGTATGGTGGTATTAATAGAACGAACTTCATTATGGAATTTCAAGATAAAATTGATTTTCCGAATAAAAATTCAGTCCTAGCTCAAACTAGATTTTTAAGAGCGTATTACTATTTTGAATTGGTAAAATGGTTTGGTGATGTTCCTTTTGCTGTAGATGTAAGAATAAACTTTGGAGATCAATTTGGAATAGAGAGAACACCAAAAGCTGAAATATATGCACAGATGGAGGCCGATTTAATTTTTGCTGCTGATAATTTAACATATACAGCTTCAGAAACTGGCAGAGTCACAAAAGGTGCGGCGCAGGCATTACTTGGAAAAGTATATCTGTACCAAGATAAATTTGCTGAAGCAGCAACGGTATTAGGCGACTTAATTGCCAGTGGACCTTATGATTTGCTAGCAGATTATTCAACAATGTTTGAAAATGATAATGAAAATAATATAGAATCTGTTTTTGAAGTACAATACTCAGATGCAGAAGGAGCAGGGTTTGGTTGCTTGCAATGTAGCGAAGGAAATGTTGCTGTTGGATTTAATGGTATTCGAAACTATAACGGACCAGTATTTGAATCGGGATTCAGTTTTAATGTCCCAGTTCAAGAGGTTGTAGATGCCTTTGAAGATGGTGACCTTCGTAAGGATGTGGCTATTCTTGATATTGATGCCTGGGCTGCTGATACAGGAGCCACCTTTGCAACTGGTTTTGAACATACAGGATATTTTAATAGAAAGTATATATCACGTCAAGGCGATTTAAATACAGGTGATGCTAACCTGACTAATCCAAATAACTATAGAGCCATTAGGTTTGCTGATGTCTTATTGATGGCTGCAGAAGCCTTAAATCGTGGTGGTATTAATGATATGCAAGCACAACAGCATCTAAATAGAGTTCGTAATAGAGCTGGATTGGCCGATGTTGGATTTACAGGAACTAATTTAACAGATGCTATTTATAACGAACGTCGTGTAGAATTAGTTGGCGAAGGACATCGTTTCTTTGACTTGGTTAGAACTGGAAGGGCTGCTATGGAAATTGATGGATTTCAGGCAGGAAAACATGAATTATTTCCAATTCCTTTAATCGAAATACAACTTGCAGGTGATACATGGGAACAAAATCCTGGATACTAAAAAAAAATGATATTATGAAAACAATAAAATACATACTCGGTCTTTTTGTAGCGGTAGGTTTGTTCACTGGCTGCCAAAATGATGACGACAATTTAGATGCTCTGAATGATATAACAGCACCATCTGAGGTGTCTGCAGTATTTAATATATCTCAGGATAATACAGGAACAGTTATTATTACGCCTAATGCAGTTGGCGCCGTAAATTATAATATTACGCTTGGCGATGGGACAGCAGAGGCTGTATCTGTGGCTCAAGGAGAAAACACAACACATATTTATGAAGAAGGTACTTATACAGTAACGATTGAGGCGGTTAGTATTAACGGATTAACTACAGAAGCAACGCAACAATTGGTCGTATCCTTTCGCGCACCAGAAAATTTGGTCATAACTGCTGAAGTTGACGCTTCCAACCCATTTCAAGTAAATGTGTCTGCTGTAGCAGATTATGCTGCGTCTTTTGAAGTTTATTTCGATACATCCAATGTAGACGAAGAAGCAACACCACTAGCTTTAGATGGTACAGTGAGTTTTGAATATGATTTAGTTGGTGATTACACAATTAGAGTGGTTGCACTTAGTGGAGGGGTTGAATCATCTGAAGATACAGTAATGGTAACAATAACAACTCCAACGGAATTACCTATAGATTTTGAAATTTTTGATTCTACCGTATTCTTCGGATTTGGAGGGGCTTCTGGTGAAGTTATTGATAATCCGGATACCAATGGAAATGAGTCGGCCAAAGTTGCTCAAATAATTAAAGGGGCTCCAGAGGTGTGGGCAGGTAACGTAATTGAATTGTCAGCTCCTATCGATTTTAGTACTAAGAAAGTTATGAAGTTTGATGTTTGGTCACCAAGACCAGGTGGAACATTTACTTTGAAATTAGAAAACCTTACAGATCCAAATATTTTTATTGAGGTTGGAGTTCCGTTAGTTGGAAATAGTCAATGGGAAGAAGTTTCAATTGATCTTAGTGAATTTGCCAATTTAGAAACAGATTCATTTCAAAAAATAGTTTGGTTCTTTGATCTCGGAACTGCTGGTGATGGTAGTGCAGATTGGACATTTTACTTAGACAATATTAGACAAGATTTTGCAGGTGTTGTTGTATCACAAATTGTGGAAGATTTTGAAGGTGTAGTTCCAACATTTACAGTATTTGGAAATATTGCTGATACACAAGTTGTTACAAACCCAGACATGTCTGGAATCAATACGAGTGCTAATGTTGCACAATTAACAAAAACAGCAGGCTCTGAAGTATGGGCAGGAACATTTTTTGAATTAGATGCGCCATTAGATTTGGCATCTTTCGGACAAATGAATGTGAAAACATGGTCTCCTACAGCTGGAATTACAGTGAAGTTTAAACTAGAAAATGCAGATGCCAGCATAACTTACGAAGGCGATGTTGTTACTACTGTTGCCAATGAATGGGAAAACCTGCTATATGATTTTACAGCAGCGCCTATGGCAGATTATATAAGGTTAGTCATATTCTTTGATTTTGGTAATCCTGGTGATGATTCGTTGTACTATTATGACGATATAGAACTGGTAGGAACGCAACAAGATTTTTCTTTCCAAGATTTTGAGGGAACGGCACCAACATTTACAGTATTCGGAAATATCGCAGATACACAGGTTGTAGCTAATCCAGATATGTCTGGAATCAATACCACTGCTAATGTTGCTCAATTAACAAAGACGGCTGGCTCTGAAGTATGGGCAGGTACATTTTTTGAAACCGATCCTTTAGATTTAAATACATATAATCAAATTAGTGTGAAGACCTGGTCTCCAACAAGTGGAATTACAATTAAATTGAAACTTGAAAATGCAGATGCGAGTATCACACATGAGAAAGATATTACAAACGCTGTTGCTAATGGTTGGGAAGAATTAGTATATGATTTTTCAGATGCTCCTGCAGCAGATTATGTTAGAGTAGTCATATTCTTTGATTTTGGAAACAATGGAGATGATTCGGTGTACTATTTTGATGAATACACACTTACCAATTAATTTGAAACATAACTTTATTATGAAACATTTAAAATATTTAATAATCTTTTCTTTTGTATTGGGATCGTTTTATACGTGCCAAGATGAAGACCAAGAAATAGGTAACTTAATAGCACCATCAAACATTCAAATAGAAGTCGATAAAGTAGGTGCTGATGTTAACAATCCAAATGGAGATGGTAGCGGAACTGTTAATTTCACGGCAACGGCCGATAATGCAATTACATTTCATTATGTCATTCAAAACCAAACAAAACTAGCGGTAGGAGGAAGTGTGTCTCATGATTTTACATTACTTGGAGAGAACTCATATACTGTAACTGTAATTGCTTATGGCACAGGAGGCTTGTCTACAAGTAAGAGTATTTTAGTTGACGTGTTGTCTCTTTATGAACCGCCTGAAGATTTATTAGAAATGCTATATGGATCTGGATCTAGAGTATGGCGTATAAAATCTGATGCTCCTGGTCATTTTGGATTAGGTCCTGCAGGTGGCGATCCCTTTAGTTTCTTTGCAGCTCCTCCAGAATCTAAAGCAGGAGTAGGGATGTATGATGACCGTTATATTTTCAATGAAGATGGAACATTTACGCATATAACAGATGGTACAAATGATGATCCTGTAGAAGATACGAGCGGAACAGTGTTTGGACGCGAAGTATTAATTGATGAATTAGGAGGAACTGGTGGTGAAGCTGATGGTGCCGATATTATAAATTTAGAATATAGCGATTATGCTGAACAATGGTCTTTATCTGCTCCAGGAGGCGTTGAAACGATAAGTTTATCGGGATTAGCTTTTATGGGATATTACATTGGAGGTGATCATAAATATATCATCTTAGATAGATCAGCAAATCAAATGACCATAAAGTCTACCGACGGAAATGGAGAGTTTGATTGGGGATTTATACTAACAGCTGAATAGAATTTTATTACAAATATTGTTTGATAGATTGGTTTAAAAAGACTAATAACCTTTATGTTATTGGTCTTTTTATTTTGGGGCTATAAGCATGAGGTAATTTATCTAATCTTTGATTTTTGGCTTATAATCCTCAGGAGATTTGTCTTTGTGTTTCCAGCGTTTATGTGTCCACAAATAATATTGAGGAGCTTCATAGATCTGTTGCTCAACAAGTTTTAAAAATTGGTCTGTAATCTCATAATCTTTATAATCTCTAGGATGCTCAGCCAAAGTCTTAAATGTAGTCTCATAATGACCTCGTTTTAGACGTTTCACTTTAAAAAACACAACAGACATATCTAAGCGTTTAGCCAACATTTCGGCGCCAGTATGAACAGGAACCCTAATATTCATAAACTCAGTCCAATGAAATGCTTTTTGAGGTTTCGGACTTTGATCAGAAACGAACCCGTTAATTGTGCAAATACCATCGTTTTTTAATCTAAGAAGTTCTGGTATAATCTCTTTGGTCGTAATTAAATGACTGTTGTACTTCGCTCTAATACGCTTTACTAATCTGTCAAAATATTTATTCTGTATACGCTTGTAAACAGCGTTTCCTCTTGATTTAACATAGGTTTGAAGAATAAAAATCCATTCCCAGCTGCCATAATGCGCGCACATAAGAACAATGCTTCTATCTAGATTTTCTAAACCTTGCATCAACTCCACATTGGAGAAGGTGAATCGCTTTTTCATCTCTGCTTCTGAAATCGTTAAAGATTTGATAGCTTCAACAATCATATCACATAAATGATGATAGAATTTTTTTGTGATAGTATTGATTTCTTTTGCATCCTTTTCAGGAAAAACGAGCCTTAAATTATCCTGTACTGTTTTTTTTCTATATCCAAAAATACGATAGATAAAAAGGTATAACATATCAGAGAATGCGTATAACAATCTAAATGGAAGAATAGATATTAACCATAAAAATGGATAAACTAAAATGTAGATAATAAATTGCATTAATATATGTTAGATTTGCAGTGGCAAATATATGTAATAAAAGTCTATGGGTGATTTAAGTTTGTTTACAATTATCATTATTGCAGCAAATGTAATAATATCGTATAAGGGGTTCGAAGATTTTAGCTTTTTTGAACGCTATAAATTCAACGTTGGTAGCATAAGACGTGGTGAACAGTTTAGAATGTTTAGCTCTGGCTTTTTACATGGAGATACCACGCATTTGTTGTTTAATATGATGACCTTATATTTTTTCGCAGATACTGTTATTGGTGGGTTGGGTCAACTTGGCTTTTTAGTTGTATATATTGGAAGTTTAGGCTTAGGGAGTCTCATTTCTCTTTATTTTCATAAAGATGAATATCATTATAGTGCTATTGGTGCCAGTGGAGCGGTTATGGGTGTGTTATATGCGGCGATTTTATTAGATCCACATAGAGGTATTGGTATGTTTTTTATACCGTTTTATATTCCAGGCTATATCTTTGGAATTATATACCTCTTGTTTTCGATATATGGTATGAAAAAACGTATTGGAAATATTGGTCATGATGCCCATTTTGGAGGTGCAGTAGGTGGTTATATACTAACACTTATCTTGCGACCTACATTGTTAGAAACAGATTTGCAAATGGTTGGTTTGTTAGCCATTCCTATTGTCATATTATTCGTGCTGCATAAGACGGGAAAGATCTAAATCAAAAAGCCTTCAATCTTTAAGATTAAAGGCTTAAATATAATTTAGAAAGTTTACTAATTAAGTAACTCTGCTATTTTCGCTTCTAAGGCTGGGCCTCTTAAGTTTTTGGCTACGATGGTTCCATTTTCATCTAAAATAAATGTCGCAGGAATCGATCTAATATTATATGCTCTTGCTACAGGATCGTTAAAATAGTTAAGACTAGATACATGATTCCAAGTTAATTTATCTTGCTCGATAGCTTTCAACCAAGCCTCTTTAGGATCTTTCTGCCTTGAAGTCCCATCAAGAGATACTCCAATAATTTCTAATCCTTTGTCATGGTATTTATTATAAACCTTAACAACGTTTGGGTTTTCACGTCGGCAAGGACCACACCAAGCCGCCCAAAAATCAATAATAGTTACTTTTCCCATAGCATCTTTTAACGCTAATTTACTGCCATCTGGTCTTGTAGATGAGAAATCTGGCGCAGGTTTTCCTATTTCAGTAGCACTTAAAAGCGCTCTTTGTTTTAGTAACTGATCTAATCTTGTTTTAATGCTTTCACCCAGTTTTGTGTTTTTAATAGTATCATCGAGTCCATTAAAAAGCGAAGAAATATTATCTAAATCAGGTTGTTTGGTTTTAAATAAGTTGTCTATAACAACTAAAGAGTAGAGGCTATTTTTATTGTCTTTAGCGTAGGCTATTGGCAATGCTTTCATTTCTCTTGTTAGTGCTGTGTATTCTTGGGCAAGCTCACTTTTTATCGTATTATCACTAGTTGCTCTAATTTGTTCATTTAATTTTGAAGCCTTTGTATTTAACACTTCAATGTTTTCATTTAAAGACATCAAATCGGCATTTGCTTTAGTCCCTGTAATTTTTGACTTTGATAGATTCGTATTATCCACAGCAATGCTAATTGCTTTGTTTTCTACAATTAGAGGTAGGTTTCCTTTAATGCTATTAATGTTTAAATTCCACATTTGAGGTGTATCAACTTTACCTTCAAATACAAAACGCTCATTCATTACAATAGCAGTATCGACATTAATCTTTCTTCCACGTGGGTCTGTGGTTTGGAGATGTGCTCTAATGCCATTATAAACGCCTGGTGCTTCACCTGTAATCAAATACGTATCTCTTAGTACTTCTTCGGTTGAGCCAGAGCCTTCTGTTTTACATGCAAAGAGTAAAAGGCTTAGGCATAACAGTGTAACTATTTTTTTCATTGCTTAAAAATTTTGGTATTACAAATATAATAAGTTCAGTAAAAGAAAATCAACCATAACTACTAATAAAAACTTAAAGAACAGGATAAAATTATTCTATAAAAGTAAAATTGCAATACTTTTGTAAAAAACTATAGAATGACTCATCAAGATACAATTGTTGCATTAGCTACGGCCTCAGGAAGCGGAGCCATTGCTGTAATACGGCTTTCGGGGAGCGATGCCATTGACATTGTAGATGCCTGTTTTAAGTCGGTTATAAGTCATAAAACCTTAAAAAGGCAAGCGACGCATACCATTCATTTGGGTCATATAATAGAAGATAAACGCGTATTTGATGAGGTGCTAGTTTCTGTATTTAAAAACCCCAATTCGTACACAGGTGAAGATATTGTTGAAATATCATGTCATGGAAGTTTATACATTCAGCAAGAAATAATACAATTGTTTTTACGGAAAGGTTGCCGAATGGCAAATGCTGGGGAGTTTACATTACGCGCATTTCTAAACGGAAAATTAGATTTGTCGCAAGCTGAAGCTGTAGCCGATTTGATTGCTAGTGATAATGAGGCATCACATCAAGTGGCTATGCAACAAATGCGTGGTGGTTTTTCTTCGGAAATAGCTAAGCTCCGAGAAGAGCTGCTTAATTTTGCTTCTCTGATAGAGCTAGAACTAGATTTTGCGGAAGAAGATGTAGAGTTTGCCGATCGTTCTCAATTTAAGGAACTTATCGACAGAATTACTTTTGTTTTAAAAGGTCTCATCGATTCGTTCGCCGTTGGAAATGTTATAAAAAATGGAATTCCAGTTGCGATAGTAGGTGAGCCTAACGTTGGAAAATCTACGCTTCTAAATGCACTTTTAAATGAAGAGCGTGCTATTGTTTCTGAAATCGCTGGTACGACACGAGATACCATTGAGGATGAAATTTCTATTGGAGGTATTGGGTTTAGATTTATTGATACAGCAGGTATTAGAGATACCAAAGATGTAGTTGAAAGTATTGGTATTAAGAAAACCTTTGAAAAAATCGATCAGGCACAAGTAGTCATTTATTTGTTTGATAGCTCGAAGTCTATTGCCAATTTAAAAACGATTCAGGTAGAAATTGAAAAGATAAAAAATAAGTATCCACAAAAACCGCTGTTGATTATTGCTAATAAAATAGACCAATTAGACCATAATGAACGTGCTAATCTTAAAAGCGAGATTGAGCAAATACGATTACTTTCTGCTAAAACAGGAGATGGTGTAGAGGGGTTAACAGATGCACTTTTAGAGTTAATCAACACAGGAGCACTTCGTAATAATGAAACTATTGTTACCAATTCTAGACATTATGATGCCTTACTAAAGGCTTTTGAAGAGGTTCAAAAAGTAAAACATGGTTTAGAAACAGGGCTCTCAGGAGATTTACTAGCCATAGATATTCGCCAAGCGCTATTTCACTTTGGAGAAATTACAGGCGAAATTACCAATGATGACTTATTGGGTAATATTTTTGCTAATTTCTGTATTGGGAAGTAGGCTAGTCCTTTAAGAATAAATGTTGAATAAATTGCCCCAATTCTTGCTTTCTTTCTAACCCAAGTTTCTTTCTAATACGGTGTCTTGATGCTTTTATTGAACCCATTGTAACATTACGAATAACCATAATTTCTTTAAGGCTTAAATTCATTCGCATTAAGGCACAGATTTCTCTTTCAGATTTTGTGAGATCTGGATATAATTTCCATAAATTTTTGTTGAATTCTTCATCAATTAATTCAATATTATCACCAATTGAGTCAAATTTACTCTCAGTATGAATTTGTGCGGTTAGGTCTGCTATTAAAGTCTGAACATCTGAATTGTCGATGCTACGAGTATGCTGCTTTATGCTTTTTAATTTAGCTAGAAATTCCTGTTTAAAGTGCAAACGCATTTTATTATCTGCAATTAACTGTTTGGTTTGGTATGTAGTATGTTTTAGTTTTTCGTCTAGTAACTCTTTTTCCAATTGTTCTTTTTCAAAACGTTCAGTAGTAAGTTTTTTCCTGTTTTTCATTATCACTAATAGCGCTATTATACCTATGCTTGCTAGAATAAGTAATACAGTATAGAAGTCGTTCTTTGCTTTTTCTGTTTCAGACTTCAATTGAATCTCTTGTTTTTCAATTGCAAATTGGAGACTATCTGCGAGTTTCTCTTTTTGAAATTTATGATTCAATTCAAGGGTAGTAATCTTCTTGGCATTTTTGACATTAAAAATCGAATCGTAGTAATATTTGTGGGTTTTATAATAACCAAGTGCATTTTTATAATTACCCATCTGCTCATAAATATGACTCCTTAATTGATAAATAATAGGAAATTTAGAGGTGTTACCTTGTTTTTTAGCATAATCGAGAGCTTCATCCATATAGGACAAAGATTCTTGATATTTACCTAAATCCGAATGAATTTTGGCAAGGTGCATTAATGTATTAGAAACGAAATTATAATCTTTTGTTGATTTAAAAATATCAATAGTTTCTTCATATAAAGCAATGGCTTTTCCATACTTGCCTGTGGTATAATAGATAGTTGCTATATTATCATTCGACTTTGCTTTATCTTTAAGTGTTGGAGAATAATTTTTAGATAATTGATAGTAATGCATAGCAGAATCATTCTGCTTGGTATAATAATATATAACTCCCAGCATATTATAGGTGCGAGCCAATTGAGAACTATCCAGATTTTTTTCTTGTAAGGATATAGATTTTAAAAAATAAGATTTTGACTTATCATATTCTTTTTGATATCTAAATATCATAGCGATGCTATGATAACTCCTTGCAATTTCAAAAGAATCTTGCAATTCCTCCCTGATTTTTAAAGCCTGTAATCTGAAATCCAGAGAGTTTTTATAATTGGTTTGCCTGGATTCATATTTTCCCAACACATCCAAAACACGTGCTTTTTGTTTTAAAAAGTGATCAGAAGGAGGTGAAATGCTGTCAATAAACTGCAGAGTTCGGTTCATCAAATCCCTTCCTTGATCTATGCTGTATTGCTCTACTATCTGACTAAGTTCGAAGAGATAATGCACTTTTAGAGAATCATTGGTTGCATCGTTAACCTTTTGTCTTAATTCAATTTCTAAAGAGTCTTGTTTTACTTGACTAGATACAGGAAGTAAACAGAATAAAAATATGATAAAAAATATAATTCTCATCGGTTATATATACGATAAATAGAGTACTGCAAATATAGAAATATTGATTCGAAACTAGACGTAATTAACAAATTGTAATCATTCGTAAAGGCTTATAAATGCTAGGATGAAACTTTTTGTAACTATAAAACAAAGACAAATATGAAAATTGATTTGTACTATCGCATAACCAAAATTTTATAATAAGCCTTAACCTACATACACATGAGAAAATTTTTACTTACCAAAGTGCTATTGTTAGTTTATGTTTTTTCTTTTGGGAATGAGCATAAAAGTATCAAAACATTACTTTCAAAAACCATATATGTTCCACAAATTTCTGTAACAGGACCAGACACAATGACCACCATTACTAATGGAGATACTACACCAGATATGTTGGATGGGACACTATTTATGGATACTGCTACTGGCCAATCTAATCCTTCTTTTTTTCATATTATTAATAATGGGTCTTTAGATCTTAATATTTCTAACATTACAATAACTGGCGCTGATGCAAGTGAGTTTAGTATGGACGGAATTCCTCCAACAATTGTAGCTTCAGGTGCTCAAGAAGGACTGTTTATTCTATTTGCACCGCAAACTGAAGGTATAAAAACTGCAACAATTACTATTGAAAGTGATGATCCAAGCACACCATCCTATAGTTTTGCTATTCAAGGAACTGCTATTCAGGGAGGAACAGGATTGCATTTTGACGGAATCGATGATTATGTCGATTTTCCTAATGGAAATTACATCATCTCTTCAAACTTTAGTCTAGAATTATGGATACAACCCCAAATTTCTTTAACTACAGATCATTATATCCTAGATACAATAGATGGTGCTTCGGGACACGCAATCTTAATTAATACAACAGGAAACTTGGTATTCACCTTCTTCACTTCAAACGGAGTTCAAACATTAATAAGTAATTCGGTTTTAACCAACCAGTGGCAACATCTTACAATTACTTACGATGGTGCAACCTATAAGATGTATTTCGATGGAAATTTAGACGCTACACTTGATTCGACTGATGCTGTTTTAGACAGTATTGACAATTTGAAGTTAGGAGATATAGCTCAAGGAAGCGGTTTTGCTTACGAGGGTATTATAGATGAATTACGCGTTTGGGATAAAGCAATTGGTATTTGTGGAATACAAAACAATAGGCTATGTGAACTAGCTGGGAACGAAATAGATTTAGCGGCTTATTATGATTTTAATAATGGAGAGGCTAATGGGAATAACTTCCCTATGAACAATATCTTACGATTTAATCATACCATTAGTGCTGGAGCTCCTCCAGATGGTATATTGATGAATTTTGCTTTGAATGGAACGACTTCTAACTGGATAAATGCTACATCCAATATGGTTTTAGGTAGTTGTAGTACTTATCCTGAGTTATCTGTAAGTGGCGCAGGAATTACAATAACTAATGGGGACACTACACCAAGTGGAATTGATGCTACAGATTTTGGACTTCAAGACATTAATGCTTCTCCAGCTGATAATACCTATAACGTATCAAATATTGGAACAGGGGATGCTACTATTACTGATGTTACTATAACTGGAACTAATGCTTCAGATTTTGCAATATTGACTTCTCCAGTTGGCGTAAACACCTCTGGGAGTTCAAGTAATTTAATAATTGGGTTTGTTCCAAGTTCAGTAGGTGCTAAGACTGCTACAGTTACGGTAGTTAGCGATGATTGTGATGGTTCATATACCTTCGATGTTCGAGGAGAGGCCTTTTTGTCTGGAACTGGATTAAATTTTGATGGAACTGATGATCGTATTGAAGTTAGCAATGATTCAGCATTTAATGTCAATACTTTTACAATAGAAGCATACTTTAAAACAACATCTACAGCAGGAGGGCAAGCTATTATAAGTAAGTACGATGCCACAGGTATTAATGGATTCTCTTTGTTCTTAAACAGTTCTGGAAGGATGAGATTTGAGTACGCAGTATCAAATATTGAAGAAACTATTAATTCTATTACTTCTGGGCTTAATGATGGTAACTGGCACCATATAGCTTTAGCATTCGGAAATGGCGAACTTAAATATTATATAGATGGTGTTTTAGACAATGAAATTACATTCAATAATGTTCCCAATGCACCAACAAACACAGAATCACTTTTTATAGGATATTCTGCGTTTAATAACGTTCATTTTAATGGTGATTTAGATGAAGTCCGATTTTGGTCGAGAACTCTATGTTTAGATGAAATCAGTGCACAAAAAGATTGTGAGCTAAGTAATAGCGTGTCAGGTTTAGTGGCAAAATATAGTTTTAATCAAGGAGCAGTTGATAGTGATAATTTTTCTGAGACCATTGCTTCAGATAGTTCAACAAATAATTTCTTTGGAACACTATACAATTTTGATTTAGCCGGAGGTGCTTCCAACTGGACAGATACTACAGCCAATGGAATTTCAGAAACTTGTTCGGTTGCTTTTCCAGAAATCAATGTTCAAGGAGATGGTATAGATATACTCTCGGGAGACGATACCCCAAATACTAGTGATAATACAGATGCAGAGATTGTGGAAGTTGGAAACACAAAGGATATGACCTTTTTTGTACGCAATACAGATGGCACGGGCAATTTACAGGTAAGTAGTGTAACGTTAACTGGAGATACAAATGATTTTACCATAACACAAAACCCTAGTGGAAATGCTATTCTGGCGGGACAGTCAGCAACTTTAAGGTTTACTTTTAATCCTACAACATCTGGAACAAAAACAGCAATTGTTATGGTTAATAGTAATGACTGTGATGAACCAGCTTACACCTTTACAATCCAAGGCTATGGAGCAGGGCAAGGTTCTGGTTTAGACTTTGATGGTACAGACGATATTGTTACGATTCCTCATGATATTTCACAAAACAACTTGAACTTTTCGGTAGATTTTTGGATAAAAACTACAGACGGAATAGGAGGGGTTATAAATAAATTTACACCTAATGGAGATAATGGATGGCGTATTAATTTAGATGGAGGAAGAATTGAATTTTATTACTATGCTAGTGGCTCAAATTATATTACCAGGCTATTAAGCCCAGATACTTATGTGGCAGATGATAACTGGCATCATGTTGCTGTAACACTTAATTCTGGTAATGCCAGATGCTATATAGACGGAACACTTGCCCGCTCTACCGGATGGGATGGAACCGCAACCGCAGCTTCTACAACCGCAGACATACAAATAGGCTATGCAGCAACAGATACTCCAACAGGAGATAGTGGAGGCTATTTTGATGGACAATTAGACGAGTTACGTTTTTGGACTAAAACACTAACGGCTTTTGAAGTAGAAAATCTTAACGGTTGTAGCGCAGATATGGCACAAAATGATTTATTATTAAGTTATAACTTTAATCAAGGTATTGCAACCTTAAATAATAGTACAGTAACCACATTAACAGATAATTCGGGTAATAATACTAACGGAACACTGGCTAACTTTGCTCTAAATGGAAGTGCCAGTAACTGGATAGATGCTTCAGATAACAATGTATCTCAAGCCTGCGATTGTGTGGTTGCAGGAGGTGTAACGTTAACGACACAAGCAGAAGTCGACACTTATACCACAGCTTTAGGAACTTGTGGTGTTATTGAAGGTAATGTTATTATAAACGGTACAATTACAGACCTTTCTGGCTTTTCTAACATTCACACCATTTCTGGAGATTTATACCTAGAAGGTGATATAGTGGACGACTTATCTGGTTTTTCTAGTTTAACAACTATAGGAGACGACTTTACTTTAAAGAATATGATCAATACAACGAGTATTGCTTCATTTTCTAATATCACGAGTTTAGGCGGAGGTTTTGAAGTAAACAACTTAGATGCATTAACAGACATTTCTATTTTAGACCAATTAAATAGTATTGATAGCATAACAATTACAGGTAATACACTTTTAAATACCATTTCGTTTAATCAGTTGCAAACCTTAACAGGGAATTTTGTAATTAATTTTAGTTCATTAAGTTCAGTTTCATTACCTCAATTAACACAAGTGTCAGGAGAAGTACGTATGAATAATATTGGTTCAGGATTATCTAGTATAGCCTTTCCACTTTTACAAAATTGCGGAAACTTTATCATAACAGACCTTACAGGTATAACGACTATTAATGCCCCCGAATTGCTAAGTAGTTCAGGTAGAGTATTAATAGGAGGTTGCGCTAATTTAACGGCTATTAATTTGCCAAATTTAACGAGTATTGATAATGATTTTTCTATAGATAATTGCCCGTTAGTAAATACCATAACAGTAACGGTTTTAGATACTATTGGTACAGATGCAGAATTTGATACAATTGCAATGATTAATTTAGATTTTCTTCAAAGTGTTACTAGTATAGGGAACAGGCTTTCTTTAACAGATTTAACCCAGCTAACTTCTATCCAAGGAATGGATAACTTAACCAGTTTAGGGGGGTTTAATTTAACAAATTGTGACAGCGTGACTAATCTTGAAGGATTTCCTAATTTAAATATTACGTCACTTGGATCTTTAAACATTTCAGGAAATGAAGAAATAACATCTTTAAGTAATTCGTTTTTAGAGTCGTTAACTACTCTAGTTTCTTTAGGAATCAGTTTTAACGGGAATTTAATTGAGATTGATGCTTTACAAAATCTAACAGCACTAACAGGCTCAAGTTTTTCTACTATTAGAAATAATAATGCGTTAGAAAGTATGAATCTATTTGCGTTAAATAATGTTACGGATACATTCATTATTCAAAACCAGCCAAATATAACAAGTTTATGTGGTTTATATAATTATATGACTGCTGGTAACGGAGCAACAACCTTATCGTTTACAGGTATAAACGCAACAGAATGGGACAGTGTACAAGATATATTAGATAATTGTAATACAGGGTTAAATGCAAAAACTTATTTACAAGGCGCGGCCTTAAACCCTAATACAGGAGAAGAAAGCCTTATGCGCGACGATTTAAGAGTTAATGATATAATACCGACAACAAGTCCATATTCAGACGGGATGACATGTAGTGAATTGCTATTCGTTAAAGAAGGGGCCGATGCGATTGTAGACTGGATTTGGTTAGAATTAAGAGCTAGTTCAGATAATACAACAATTATCGCTTCTCGTTCGGCTTTATTACAAAGAGATGGAGATATAGTACATGTTGATGGAAATTCGCCAGTATACTTTAACGCAACTGTAGCAGGGAATTATTATGTTACTGTGAAACACCGTAATCACCTTGGTGTTATGACGGCCAGTACAGTAGCGTTATCTAATACGGCTACAGCAGTGAATTATACAGATGCTAATAATGAAATTACGTTTGGAACAAATGCTCAAACGATTTTTGGTATGCCAAATGGTGTAACAGCGTTATGGGCTGGAGATGTTGATGGAGATGGCAGAACTCAGTATTCAGGAACTACACCTGACAGTCCTTCTATATTATCAACCGTGCTTAACGACCCAGGAAATTTTTTAAATTTTCCTACCTATATAGTACCAGGATATAGTGTATATGATGTTAACATGGACGGAAACACACAATATTCAGGAGTCACACCAGACACTCCTTTTGTTTTACAAAATGTTTTAGCTCACCCTAGTAATTTTTTAAATTTTAGTACTTACGCTATAGAGGAGCAATTACCAGAAAATTAAATAATAAACCAAAAACAAAAATCATGAAAAAAATTACCCAAATTCTTTTAGTTACATTACTGTTTATGCTTTGTACAAGTAAATTAAATGCACAAGATGGTTATACCTACACTTTGCAGCATAATGGGAGTTATAGTTTTACAATTCAGGCTGTTCCAAATACAAGTACTAATAATTTTCTTACTTCAGTACAAAGTTATGGATTCACCATTATCCTTCCAGATGGAGTAACAATTACACCAGACACTTCTTTAGGATCGGGAGCTTCTTCAACTTTCTTTGATGGAGTTAATGTAGCACAACCTACTATTGATGGTTATTTGATTACAGAGACCTTAGGGAGTCCGATTTCATTATCAGCCCCATCATCGGGAATGAATTCAGACATGTATACGTTTACAGTAAATGGTGTTCCAACATCAGGAGTTATGTATATATTAGAGAACAATTCATCTTTAGCTAATACAGTTACGCCATTAAAATCTTTTATGCAGGCAGATATGGTTGATAACGGTATGGCAGAGTTTGCGAATGTTGTCGACCCTAATGGAGCAGGAGTGTCAGGAATGAGCAGCTTTAATTTTGTAACGTTGAGTGAAGAGGAAAAAGAGGTTTTAGACTTTCAGGTGTTTCCAAATCCAACAAGAGATATATTAAACATAAAGGGGCTTTCAAACAACACTATTGAAGATTTAAAGATTAGAGATGTCAATGGTAGATTGGTTCAAATGTCTGAAGCAAAAGAGCAATTAGATGTGAGTCAGTTAAATAGCGGAGTTTACTTTCTAGAAATACAAACAGTAATAGGAAAACAGAACTTAAGATTTATCAAACATTAATGGATTAATAGCGAAAACCTAAAAGATACTCTAAATAGTACGTTTTCCCATACTTATTTGATTAAGCATAAAAGCCTCAGATTAATAATTTCTGAGGCTTTTCTATGCTCAATATTTTAATCTATTTTGATTTTGAATTGTAACGAATTTGTCTCTTTGGACTTTAAAGTACTATCAATAATGATAAGTCACTTTCTGTATTGGAAAATAAGACCGAAGTTTCAGCAAAGAAATAATTGATAAAACTTCTTAGAGGTTTAGCTAATTGTTCGTTCCTGAATCTCTTTCTGATAAGCTCTTGGAGACATGTTTGTTTCCTTTTTAAACGCATTATAAAAGGTAGAAGCCGTATTAAACCCAACATCATAAGCTAAATCTTCAATTTTTTCGTTGGCAAATTCTGGTTGAGATAATTTTTGTTTTATAGTGCTAATTCTAAAACTATTTATAACCTCAGGAAAGCTCTTATTATATAAGGACTTGGTAGCTTTTGAAACCAAATACGTAGGAACGTCTATAGCCTCGGCAAATTGAGATAAAGATATTGCAGGTTGCATAAAGATTTTATCTTCTTCTATAGCAACCTTGATTTTTTGTAATAACTCATGAGGTAAGGACTTGGGGTTTGATTTTTTTACCAATCCTGGTGATTGCAGTGCATAAAAGAATAAAAAGTACATCACTAGAGACGATAATCCAATGCCAATGGCATAATCGTTAATAGTTTCACCTAGTAACTGATAAATTAGAATTCCAGTTAATCCAATTAAAGACACAAAAAGCGCTTTGTGCCATTTAGATAATTCCGGAGATTTAGATGATATCACAAATTGATTTGCAATAAACCCTAAATAAGCTGCTAAACTAATGTTGGCTAATAGATATAAATCATAAGCATAATCACTGTTTGCTACAATAATAATAAAACCCAAAACAGGAAAAATAAGGTGGAAATAATGAATAAGTTTTAGATTAAAAGCGCTAGAATTATTGATTGAAAAATAGACTAGTGCTAACGGACCAATACATGCAAAGCCAAAAAAACCTATACCAACTCCAATGGCAGATATTTCAGGTAAGGCATAATAAAAAATAGACTTCGAAATCCTTAATGCTATGGCTATAAAAAGCAAACCTAATGTTACATCCTTAACTTTATGTTCATTTTTTATGAATAAAAAATAGCTTGCCAAAAACCCACAAGACGTTACTGCTACACCTGAAAACATAATTAGTACAATGGCTGAATTCATGTTTTATATCCTTTCTACAAATATAGGAGTTAAACAAGGTTCACTTTTGTTAAAATGCTCTTAAATCTATCTCTATATTTCACGAATTAGGAGATTTCATAGAGAATATGCTGGTAGTTTTGCCTGTAGAAATCAATAAAATATACAACATGTTTAAAAAGTACTACACAACTTCAGTTTTACTATTAGTATCGGTTTTTGCCTTTGCACAATTTCATACACTAAGCATTCCGCAAGCAAGTCCTGAAGTTCAAGAAACCCAAAAATTAGGTGTTACTAATATCACTATTAAATATAGTAGTCCATCTGTAAGAGGGAGAGATGTTTGGAGTAATACGAATATTATTCCTCAAGACGGAAACCCTATTCCTTGGAGAGCAGGTGCTAATATGAATACAACTATTGAATTTAATACAGATGTGTTAATTGAGGGCCAATTATTAAAACCGGGAATTTATGGATTTCATGTCATTCCAAAAAAGGATGTTTATACTTTATTATTTGCACATAATAATAATCAATGGGGAAGTTATTATCTCGATATAAAAGATGATGTCAGCTTAAGTGTTGATGTGTCCTCTGTAAAATCTCCGTTTTCAGAACAACTGGATTATGAGTTCTTAGATCGCACTGAGAATTCATTGATCATTGGTTTAGAGTGGGCAAATCGAAGACTTCCCTTTAAGGTTGAAGTAGATCTAAATTCAACTACGATTGAAAGTTTTAGAAGTGAACTACGAGGAATAAATACTTACCATTGGCAAGCCTGGAATGATGCTGCAAATTGGTGTCTAAATCATGACACCAATTTAGAAGAAGCTTTAGATTGGGTAAATCGGTCTATAAATGGAGGTTATGGAGGTTTCGCTGCCGATAAAAACCTTACTAATCTCGGAACTAAAATTAAATTATTAAAAAAGCTGAATAAAACTACAGATATGGAAGAAGCAATTAAAGAGGCTAAATCTCTTTTTGCTTCAGCAAATGAAGCCAATGCGTTTGGTATATTTTTATTGCGCAATGGATTTTACCAAGATGCTTATGATTATAATAATTCAAAATTTGAGCAATATCCAGAGTATTGGTCTTTACAATTAAATAGAGGTCTAAGTCAATACTTTTTAGGAAACATAAAAAAATCGGTAAAAGACATCAAAAAAGTAAAAGAAACGGCTCCAGAACGCTTTCATAACAGGCTGGACGAAATTATATCAGAAGTAGAAACAGGAACTTACAAACTATAATTAAAATATTATATGAAGTCAATTACATACATATCTATTGCGATCGCATTACTATTTGTTCATCAAATTTCAGAAGCTCAAATCCTCAAAAGAAAAGGAATGTTGGGTATTATGATGCAAACATTAAACGATAGTATTGCCAATGAACATAATTTAAAACTAAATTCTGGAGTGTACATTACTACAGTAATGCCGAATTCAACATTCTCAAATTTAGGAGTAAAGCAAGGTGATGTACTCACAACATTAAATAATAGACCAGTAAATACAATTCAAGATGTTTTAGCTATTACAAGTGAACTATATGAAGGAGATATTTTAAAGGCAGAATACTTTTCTAATGAAAAGAAACAAACTAATTCGAGTACGTTAAAAGGCAGACCCATTGAAGTATTCGAAAATGGTAGTGTTACTTATGGTGAAGTCGTTTATAAAGACAATGTGTTAAGGAGTATTTTGGTAACTCCAAAAAATAAGCAAAATGCTCCAGTGGTTTACTTTCTTCAAGGATATACCTGCGGTTCTGTAGAAACGGTTTCTAATGATAATCCGATGAAAAAACTATTAAGTGATTGGGTTAATGCTGGATTTGCTGTATATCGAATAGAAAAGCCAGGTGTTGGAGACAGTCAAAGTAAAAAAACGTGTTCTGAAATAAGCTTTACTGAAGAACTTTTAGCGTTTAAAGAAGGCTATAAAGATTTATTAAAGCAAAAATCGATTGATACGAATAACATTTTTATGTTTGGGCACTCCATGGGAGGTGTAATTGCACCTTTATTAAATGAATTTCAAGAACCAAGAGGTATTTTAACTTATGGTAGTATTGCGCAAAACTGGTACGACTATATGATAGATTTATACACCATTCAACCAAAACATTTTGGCGTGTCTGAAGCTCAAATTAAAGAGGATAGTAAAGTAAGTTTACAGTTCAATGATGATTTTTTAATTAAAAAGCTATCAGGTGAAGACATGCTGAAAAACAAAAGCTATGTGGAGGTTTTCAATGCATCAGATTTTGAAAGAAACCAATATATAGGACGTCATTTTAAGTTTTGGCAAAATTTAGCAGATATTAATATTCCTAAAGCGTGGTCAAAGGTTAAAACTAATGTATTTGCCATGCATGGAGAATTTGATATACAAGCAATACATCCTGCTGGTGCACAAAAGATTGCAGATATTGTGAACAAAAATGGAGGTAAAGCCAATTTTATCCTGATTGAAAACGCAGATCATGGGTTTGTAAACTTTAATTCTATGCAGCATAATGTTGAAACGCTAGGTAATGGAAGCTATATGGTACATGCACGTGATAATTATAGTACTACATTAGGTAAGGAAAGTACTAACTGGATGTTTTTAAATCTTAAATAATTATGAAAATTGAGATTATTGCATTATTAATTGGTTTTGTTTTTTCTTGTTCAGGAAGCGCTCAAGAGGTTAATTTTAATATTGATCAAAGCTCATGGGAAGAAGACTTCGTTTTCTTGAAAAAGAAAGTGGAGAAAATGGTGCCTCAATATAAAAATGATACAAACAAAAAAGCGTTTGACAATATTTATGAAATTATTAGTTCATCAGAAATGGGTAATCAAAAAGAAGAGGTTGTTTTTGCTTTACAAAGATTATTGAATACGTTAAATGATGAAGGATGTAATGTGCCATTGTTTCAAAAAGGTGTTGACTTAAAGATTCTACCTATAAAAACATATTGGTTTAATGATGGGCTATATATTCTTGATGCAAGTAACGGTTATAAAGAAATAATTGATAAACAAATTGTAAAAATAAATAACATCAATATTCAAGACGTATTCAATACTATAAAACCAGTTTTAAATGCAGATAATGATTATTATAAGAAATATTTATTTCAGGCATATGGATTAATACCATCTCTTTTAAAAACTGTTGATTTAGGGACTAGCAATGATGAAGTGACTTTGGAGTTTGCTTCAGGAGAGATTAAAACAATTGAAAGTGGTTCCATAGAATCATATTCGGCACTATCTAGAGGGTTAGCTAATGACGAGTTTTTTAGTGCTTCAAATACAACCCACGTCAAAGAAAACTATTGGTTTGAGTACATTCCTAAAACTAAAACACTATTTGTACAATTACAACACATATCTAATAACGATTCTGGTGATTCTTTTTCTGATTTTGTAAAAAGTATTGAAACGATTCTAGCAAAAAATAAAACCACTAAAGTTATTGTAGATGTAAGGTATGGAGGTGGAGGTAATGGTTTTAAGTTAAAGCCTTTAACAGATGCCTTGAGAGATTCAAAAAACATTAATCAGAGAGGAAGGCTATTTGTTCTAACAAGTAATGCTACTCGTGGTACGTTATTAGAATTAGCTTCAATTTTAAAACAAAACACTAAAGCAGTTATTGTAGGAGAACCAACTGCTGAAGGCGCAAATACTGTTGGAGATATAAAATATATCACATTACCTAATTCAGGTTTAAAGGTTTCCTTAACACATAAACTTTGGCCTACAAGTTGGAATGAAAACTCAAGTACTGTTTTGTTACCTGATGAGAAGGTTGTTTATAATTATACGGACAGACGCAAGCATAAAGATCCATGGTTGTTTTTAGTTGATAATTATACAGTAACAAAAGAACAAAATGCTATTTCAGATGACTTAAAAAGCAAACTAATTGGCACCTATAAAATTGAAGATAGAAAAGTAAGCATAGTAGAAAATAATGGACGTTTGTTTTTAACTATGAAGAGAAGAATGAAGAGTTTCTTTGAGATTTCTACCGAATTGTATTTTTTATCTGAAGGCACACTTTCCACAGATATTAATGATGTGTTTCTTAAATATAACATGGAAGATTCTAATCAATTAAAGCTAACAGCATTAAAATGGAAAGATCTTAACTTAAAGGTCCAATAGGACATTTCAATAAAAAAAGAAAACAAAATGTTTTTTGAATCGGCTTCATTGAATTATTTTATAGAGACAATTAATAATTAAAGAAATGAAAAAAACTAAATTTAAACTATTAATCTTATGTGTAATAATGATTCAATCATGTTTTTCGCAAAGCGATGATTTTGATGATTTGAGCGCGTATTTTTTGGAAACATATTTAGGTCTGGGTATTCCAAATTTACAAGTTAATTATGTCCAGAATTTAAACGCTATAAAATCAGCTGAAAGTATTAAATCGCAGGAAGCATTCTTTAAGAATGTTAAACACCAATTAAGTAATATAAATAAAAATGATCTCAATAAATATCAACGTTTAGATTATGATATTATGATCTATGAAGTTGGTTTAAATTTAGAACGTTTATCCTTAGAAAAGGAATGGGATTATACCACAGTACTTAATGATTCTTTAAGTATTTATTCTATTGAAAATGGAAAGGAATGGTATGTTTATTTATTGAAACGTTGGGTAGATGCCGAAGTTAATCCGGATGATATGTTTCAGTTTGGATTAAATGAAATAGAGACTGTCAAGACCGAAATGGAAAAATTACAGCAACTATCAAAATTACCTAAGGAAGCATTTAATCTTCATTTAACAGACTCTTCGTTTTATTACTATAACCTGAAAGACATTGAAAAAGCCTTTAATAATGTCAAATTGCAGGTTGCAAAATCATCTTCATATGTTTTTCCACATATAAAGGATATCTCAGATTTAAAGATTGCTAAAGGCTCTAACGCTTCACTAGCACAAGTGCCAGCGTATTATAATAATAGCACATTTTACTTCAATTATTTTGAGGCACCATTTAATAAACGACAAATAGACTGGATTTATATTCATGAAGGTATCCCTGGTCACCATTATCAAATTATGGTTAACAATATTGTGAAGCGGACAGAGATTCAACAACTTTTTTGGTATCCTGGATTTGTAGAAGGATGGGGAGCTTATGTAGAATATCTTGGAAAAGATCTCGGTATATACAAAACCATATATGATGAATATGGAAAATGGGAATGGGATTTAATACGATCTGTAAGGGTGGCTTTAGATGTTGGACTTAATTTTTATGGTTGGTCCGATGATAAAGCAATGGCTTTCTGGAAAAAACACATCGCTAATCAAGATGATATTGCTAGGCGTGAAATTGCACGAATGAAACGTTGGCCTGCACAGGTTGTAACATATAAATATGGTGCAAATCAGTTTACGGATATGTTGAGTTTAGCAAAACAAAAAGAAAATTTCAACTATAAGAAGTTTCATTTAGAATTATTAAGTCATGGCGACATACCATTGTCAATTGTAAATATTAAAGATCTTATTTTTTGAGTTCATTTAACTGTGTTACGAGTTCTACTATGAGTATGTATTACCTTGATTAGTATTCAGTTATTATATAATTTTTGCGCCTAATTTATCTCTTTGGACTTTAAAGTACTATTAATAATGATAAGTCACTTTCTGTATTGGAAAGTAACTAGCACAAACTGTATCAAACAAAGTTATAGATGAGATTAAATGACGCGAATTTACTTATTATCTACTTGATTAGAGTTTTTGGTTTCCCGAATATATTCTGAAGGGGTCATTTTTGTAATCTCTTTAAAAGCCTTATAAAAGGTAGACTTTGAATTGAATCCAACATCTAGTGCAATAGAAATTAAAGTCAATTCTTTATGATTATTGTTATCAATTCTTTCTAGGAAATCTTTAACCCTATATTCATTAACCAGTTCGTAAAACGTTTTTTTATAAATATTATTTAGAACCCATGATAATTTATTAGTTGTAGTATTAATGTCGTTAGCTAAAATTGATAAACTTAATTCTGGTCGGCAATATCCTTTCTTTTCTTCTAAGAAGATATCAACTAGATTTTGAATCTTACTTATTTCATTGTCGTCAAGTCTATTTTTTCTTTTAGGGATATTTTCATTCTTAGAGGGAAAACGAATTTTAAATATTTCTGGATGTTTTAAATTATAAAAAGCCACGATGTAAATTTGTATACCAAAGAGTAAACACGATATATCCCAGATCATTCTAATATCGATTGGTAATTTAATAACAAAGCGTTCAACAATGCCTAGCAACCAAAAAAACATATAAACCATCAAGCAAATGAGCATAATCTTTATATACTTTATAATAGTTTGATTGAAGGATAGTTCTTCTTCTTCATTTTTCTTATAGTAATTCAATAGTCTATTAGATTTGAATAAATATGCCGAGATAAAAACAAAAAACATGACGTCGTTACAAAACAATAAAGTGTTAAAATAGCTGCTAGGATCTTTTATTGAATCATAAATATAAATATGATAAAAACAGTATACTAAATACAATATCCCTGGTAAATAGTGATAGTATGCTAACTGATAGTTTCCATTTTTATAAAAAAGTAACCGCCTAATATAAGTATAAACTAAAGGTCCGATAAAAAGATAAAAGACATTAATGATATTACCATATCGTCTCAAAAAGTCTCTTTCAAATTCATGGCCTACAGCTCTTTCGAATAAAAAAAAGCAATAAATAGCCAATAAGTACTGTATTGTCCTGTTTGCTCCTGTATGTTTTTTAGGGATATACTGAATGGCAAAAATCAAAAAAATACACTGACCAATAACCAATACCAGAAAAAGCTCATATAGCGATATACTCATCTACTTAAAATTTTAATATTGTCATATTTTAATTTAACATGAAAATAAGTTTATTATTTTTTATCATTTCATTAGTTAGAATTTGATCTTTATTTATGTATGGACTAAAAAATAGTCTGATACTATAGTTTAGGACATCTAATAACTACAATTGTTACATCTGATGACAAAAAAAAGTTTTCTTTACATAAAAATCACAAACATGAAATCAAATCATTTTTTAGTACTTATTGTATGTATATTAATATCGTGCAAGAATAATAGTCAATCAGAATCAAGCAATACACTAGCAAACGAAATTGGGAACGTATACTTTTCAACAGTAGACTTTACAAAAGCTAAAATTTCCTCAGAAGCATATTCAAAAAACTTCAATTTACATAACGACAACTACCTTAGTATTGTTTTTAACTTAGATAAACCATTGATACAAAGCCTTCAAGGGTTAGCTCCAACCTTATCTGAAGATGAATTATTAAACAAAGGAAATTTTCAATTTTCATATATAGTCGATGAGAAAATAATTTATGTAGAGAACTTAAACACCGGAGCAGGACCAAAAACACGTAAAACAGAAAAACTCAGACAAGTAATACCATTAGTAACACCAGAACAAATAGGTTTTTGGGGTTGGTTTATGTGGCAACGATTTATTAAAATTAATGGCGGACAAGATGCGCTTACCGAAGGGAGTCACACCTTAAGTATTGAAATAAGACCTTATTTAAGAGAGGGTACATTAAAAGTTGGCCCTCTTTTGGCAAAAGGAAGTATTGCTGTAGAAGTCCCTAAAATAGTGATAGATGAAAATTTAGTTCCTGTTCAAAAAATACGACCAAATAGTGGTTGGGAAATTTCTAAAGCTAATTTTAATAACAACAAAATTGAAGCACTCAATAGGAAAATTGCAGAAGGTAGGTATGAAGATATTAACGGAATTGTGGTAATAAAAGAAGATAAACTCCTAATAGAGGAATATTTTAATGGCGCAACAAGAGACAGTTTACACAACCCTATGTCGGTGGGAAAATCATTTGCTTCTACACTACTAGGAATTGCCATTAAAGAAAAATTTATAAAAGACGAAAATACGTTATTAAAAGACTTTTACGATTTAAAGTCATATAAGAATTATAGCACTAAAAAAGATTCTGTAACACTGAAATCACTTTTAACAATGAGTTCTGGGTTTGTTGGTGATGACCGTGACAATGACAGTCCTGGGACTGAATATAAAATGCAATCTTCTGATAATTGGGTGAAATTCACTTTAGATTTACCCATGCATAAAGATAAAATAATAGGTAAAGACTATAACTACTTTACTGCTGGTTCTAATTTGTTAGGGGATATCGTTCATAAATCTGTTCCAAATGGATTGGTTTCTTATGCTGATAAAAAATTATTTACGCCGTTAGGAATTACCAATTATGAGTGGTTTTATACCCCTCAAAATATTGCATATACTGGTGGTGGAATACAACTTCGAGCTATTGATTTTGCAAAATACGGACAACTTTATAAAAACAAAGGAACATGGAAGGGCAAACAAATTCTCACAGAAGAATGGGTAGAAAAAAGTTTAGCCAAACAAGTATCACAGGATTATGGAGGAATAAAAGGTTTACATTATGGTTATCTTTTTTGGAATAAAACATATACAATAGATGATAAAGATTATGAAGTAGCTTTTTCTGCTGGGAATGGAGGTAATAAAATCTTTATCTTTAAAGACATTCCTTTTGTAGTGGTTATCACTACTTCAGCATATGGTAAACCAGGCACTCATGCCAGTGTTGATAAAATGATGACTGATTATATATTACCAGCGATATTAACTAAGAAGTAACAAAACCGAAAGTATATGCGTTTAACAATTAATTATTTTTTGTGTTTATTAATTCCTATGATAAGCTATTCTCAGGAAATAGGTGACCATCTTAAATATCTTAAGCAAAAGCCGCCATCTATAAAACCAAAGATATTTGCCCCTGATCTTATCTCTAAAAAGGGAGTATATGAGTTTGGATCGGTTTTTAATAAGGATGCAACAGAGTTTTTTTATGGAGTAAATGTTAAAGGGAAAGAAGAGATTCGATTTTCAAAGCTCGTTGGAGATAGTTGGAGTACTCCAAAAACTATTCTTAAACATGAGCGATATGGTTATAATGACCCCTTTCTTTCTCCTGATGAGAATCGATTATACTTTATCTCCCAGAGAACTTTAGATGGTCTTGGAGATTCAAAAGATTATGATATATGGTATGTAGAGAAAATGGATGATAAATGGTCAGATCCTATCAATGCAGGACCAAATATTAATACCGAAGGAGATGAATATTATATTTCTTTTACCAATGATGGAACTATGTATTTTTCTTCAAACAAAAATGGATCTAACTTTGATATTTACGCTTCAAAATTTATTGATGGAGAATTTCAAAAACCAGTAGCCTTAAGCGATTCTATTAATACAAATAACTATGAAGCAGATGTTTTTGTTGATCCAAATGAATCCTATATTATTTTTTGTGCCAATCGCCCTGTAGGACTAGGAAGAGGCGATCTTTATATTAGTTTCAAAAATAATGATGGAACATGGACCAAATCCATTAACATGGGAGAGAAAATAAATACAAAAGGCCATGAACTCTGTCCTTTTGTATCTAAAGATGGCAAATATTTATTTTATACAAGTAATCAAGATATTTACTGGGTAAGCGCTGAAATTATTAATTCACTAAAAAACAAAGGCAATTAAGAGGAAGGCCAAGAACTAATTGGAACATATACGCAAGGGATAGGAGCAAGGATTAAAGTGTTCAAAAAGAAGGATGCTTTTGTTATGAGCGTTGACGGAGGGCCTAGTTATGAGCATGTATTACCTTGATTAGTATTCAATTATTTATATAATTTTTGTTCAAAATTGTATCTTCAATCTTTAATATTTTATAGGCAATGTAGCTTTACTTTATCTATCGGAAAGTAACTGACGTAAACTTTATAAAATTCTATCGTTAATTGTCAAATTGTCTTGATGGTAAATTCTTTGTTTTTAGGGGTTTATATGTATACGTACCGCTACGTATAAAACACGTACTGATACGTATAATATGTTTTTGTGTTTTATTGTAAATTTGTTAATAGGTTGAGCGCTAAAAACGATGGCCTTGATGTTTAAATACTGTAAACATAAGAGATTAGAGAATTATGAATTGATCCTATACAATCTCATAGTAATTTTGAAAAAGCACTCTCAATGATTAATGATATTATTTTAACAAAAAATAAAAACAGTTATCATTTTGTATCTTCAAAAGCATGGAAGACGGCCTCACTTTAATTTAATAATACAATGAAATCACCTATAAGTTTTGTTTTGATTTTAGCGTTTTTATCTGTGCATTTAGGATATGGGCAAACGACTTTACTTGATGATTATGAAGATGTTAATACCTTTTTTAGTACAAATGTTATTTATAACTATAGAGATATCCATTCTTCTGAAAAAGAAGATATTTATACTTTAGAAGATACTTTTATACGCTACTATAGAGGATTGGAGTTGTTAGATAAGGTAGAAGACACACTAAAACTTAAATTTTATGATGATTTCTCTTTAAGGCTGAGTAAATCGAGGTTATTCGATGAATCAAATTATCTATGTAAGAAAGGAATTGAACTAGGAAGACAAGTGCCTGATTATATAGATGTTAGGTTTTTCTATAATCAATTGGCAAATAATTATTTAGAGCTAAAGAAGCACGATAGCGTAACCTGGGCGTTTAAAGAAGTTATTAAAATAAATAAGATAAAACCTACAAACTTTTCAGGATTAGGTAGTTATAATGATTTAGGTTATCACTATTACCTCAACCTTAAAAAATATGATTCGGCATTATATTATTTTAATAAGCGAGATGGGTATCCAGATTCAGTATTTAATGGAACACTTACCTTAGATTCTAGCATCAAAGATAATATAGCTCTGGTATATATGGAGCAAGGCAAATACGCAGAAGCTGGAACGCTTTTTAAAAAGAATTATGAGTATTTTTCAAAACTTAGAAAAGGCTATCAATGGAGAGAACGATGGCTTCGAGCGGGTTTGCAATATGCTGATGTAGAAATATTATTAGGAAATTATACAAAAGCAAGAAGCTTACTGTCAGAAATTGAAAACCATTTTAATAACTTAACAAATTATAAGGAAACCCCTGAGGAATATTTCAAATCAAAATTATTATTACTTAAGATACAGCAACGATATGCATATGCTACACGTCAATTTGATATAGCTAGTACTTTAGTAAAAACTCATTTTAAACTTCAGGACAGTTTAAATTCTAACAGATCAGCACAATTACTTGAAGATGCTTTTTTACTTCGGAAAATAGGTCTTCAAAACGCAAAGAATACGCTTAAGCAAGAGAAAGCTATAAGTGCTATTGAAAAAGAAAACCTGGCATTAGATTTAAAAAGAAAATCGGCAAGGATTTATTGGTCTATCGTAATAGGGGTTTTAATTGCAATTATCATTTTTGGATACTTTCATTTTAAAAAGATGCGAAAGCACAATGAACTCAAAAATCAGATGCAGGAGGAATATTCACATAACCTTATTAAGACTCAAGAAAAAGAACGCTCTAGACTGGCTCGTGAATTACATGATAGTGTTGGTCAAAAGCTCATGTTGCTATCTAAGACCACAAAAACTCTTGGCAGTATAGATGCCGAAAATTTAGCGAGTTCTACATTAGAAGAAATACGGAGTATTTCAAGAGGCTTACATCCTTCCAACCTTGAACGCTTGGGCTTAACAGAATCTATTAATGCATTAGTGTATAGTATTAATGTAAATACAGATTTGTTTTTTACTGATGAGATAGATAATATTGATGATGTACTTTCCAAAGAATCCGAATTACATCTTTACCGGATTATTCAAGAAACGTTAAGTAATGTTGTAAAGCATTCAGAAGCGAAAGCCGTTAAAATGAAAGTTGATAATACTGCTGAAAGTTTAATTGTTGTTATAAGTGATAATGGTAAAGGTTTTGATTTTGAGTCTAAATATAAAAGTATGGCTTTAGGGTTAAAAACCTTATTTGAACGTGCAAAAATGATAGGAGGGCAAATGAATTTTAATAGCAACAAAGGAAAAGGAACAGAAATGACATTAACCATTCCAATTTAAGATGAATAAAAACGAGATTACTATAGTAACTGCAGATGACCATCCAATGCTTTTAAAAGGTTTGAATGATGAGCTACTATCAAATGGCTATAATATTATTGGTCAGGCTAGTAATGGAATTCAAGCCTTAGAAGTTATTCTAAAACTGCAACCTCAAATAGCATTTTTGGATATTGATATGCCCATACTTACTGGTTTTGAAGTCATAAAAATGGCACGAGAAAAAGGGGCTAAAACAAAATTTATTATTTTGTCATTTCACAAAGAGTCTTACTATATTGTTCAAGCCAAAACATTTCAAATTGATGGGTATTTGCTTAAAGAAGATACATTTTTTGAAATCGAACACTGTATAAATGAAGTCTTAAATGGTCATATATATTTCAGTAAATCTATTGATGAGCAACCCATTAATTTGGCAACCGAAGAACTCAAGCGTTTAAAATTATTAACCCTTTCAGAGTCAAAAATATTAAAACTTATAGCTCAAGAGATTTCTAATCAAGATATAGCAGACTCTTTATCACTATCTATCAGAACTATTGAAAAACATCGCAGTAATATTATAGACAAATTAAATCTTAAAAAGGAAAATAATACACTAACAAACTGGGCTTTAGTGAATAGAAGTATTATTCTATCCCAATAATATAAGTAGTAATACGTAATAATTACGTGTTAGCACTTATACCAAAAGAGCCATCCTCATATTATATTGCAGTTCTTTCCAATTATGATAGATAAGAATATGCAAATTGTACTAGCGCATAGCAATAAAAAATATACGAATAAATTAAAAAATGGGATTCTAAAAAAACATCTAAAAAATGTTCAAGTATTTGATGACGGTTTTAAGGCGTTAGCATACATCATTCAAAACTATAGTGAGCTTATAATAGTTGAAGAAGATCTACCCAATTTAAGCGCAGAAGACATTCAAAACGCATTGATTTTTAAAGGTATAAAGTCTAAACTTTTGATACTGAAAAATAACAAACAAGACTTTCATAAAATAGAATTTACATTATCTCAAAATTATACCATTTCCTAAGATATGTCTAATTGAAAACTTTGTTTATTCCAGTGATTGAGTATACATAATTAGCAATAAACAGTTTTTACCCATACGTACTGGTACGTAATATTTACGAGCCGTCTCGTATTTTATAAAGCTAATACCCAATCTAACTTGCACATGATTTAAATAAAATAATCATGAAAGCAAAAACCCCTTTAATTACATCGGCCTTATTCATTCTCATTTCTTTTTTTAGCCCACAAAATGTTAAAGCACAATGTGGTCCGGTACATGATATTGTACAGTCAGGTGCCAATGATCGTGATGAGGTCATCGATATAATGGGAAATTCATTTATAGCAACTTGTGATGGAGAAATTGAAGCATTTTCCTTTTGGACTCATGAAGTTCTACAAGGACAAAATGATGTAACAGTAGAGATGTACAAAAACCCTTTTAGTAATAATCCTGAGTTATTGGCAACCGGAACAAGAAACATCAGCACCCATTCTGCTTCTAATCAAGGAGTAGAACAATATGTTTTATTTGATAATCCTTCAGAAGTAGAATCCGGGACAGAGTATGGAATTAGAATCATAAAAGATAGTCCTAATAGTCATATAGATATAAAACATGATGATAGTAACCCATATGCACAAGGAAATATGTTTATTTTTTCTGATTTTAGAGTGCCAAATGCTTGGATACCCAGAGATTTGAAGTTTCATATACATTATAAAGATGAACCTCCAATAGCTCGTTGTAGAGACCTTACAGTAATATTAGATGCTAATGGTGAGGCAAGTATAAATGCATCTGATGTTAACAATGGTTCTACTACTCAAGGTGGCTTTATAATCTATAACGGAAATATTAATTTTGATTGTTCTAACCTTGGAAGTAATAATTTTATTGATTTAAGCATTAGTTCTAACGGTCTTACTGATAGTTGTACTGCAACAATAACAGTTATTAGCGGTAACTATGCAGACCTACAATGTAGCGATTATATTGTTGGTAACGATCCTGGTCAAAGTTTTACCACTATTCTTCCGGCAGACTTTGATGGGAGTAACATAACCATTAATGATAATGCGCCTTGCCCTAGTGATACATTCACAGACGCATATAGTCCCACTGGTTTTGGTTTTACATATTTTATAGGTCAACCAAGACAAGTTACTTATACGTACACTAATAATTACGGAGAAGAACAATCGTGTACCTTCAATGTCATTGTAAATGATACAGAAGCACCTGTACTTGGCGGATGTCCAACTACAGATGTTGTGTTACTAGAAGGCGAAACATTACAAGAACCTAGTCTTACTGGTAGTAGTGATAATTATGATGCTAACAGTCAATTGGTTATAGAACGAGTAGATGCTGGTCCTGCTTTTGGTACAGTGCCTACTTCAGATTTTACAGTACAATATCGTATCGTAGATACTAGCGGAAATGAAAGTAGTATTTGTAGTTATAATGTAGTTATTGACAACCCACCTGTAATTACTTGTCAATCACCTTCTGTTATAGTCGATGAAAATATAAGCGTATATGAGTTTACACTAAATGAACTTGCAAATGCTACCAACGATTTATCAGCAACTGCTAATCTTGCTTTTGGTACAGGAACAGAAGTTCCGGTTGTATTAGATAATAATAGCCCTACAGATCAAATTCTTAATTCACCAACAGGTTTTCATTATCAGTTATTTGAGTTAATACCGCCAACTACAGGAAGTTATACGTTTACTTTGTCTGGTAATAATTCGAGTAATTTATTTATTTGGGAAGATAGTTTTAATCCAAACACAGGAGATTTTGCTTTAAGACCAGGTTATGTGGGGTTTGCGAGTTTTAATGCAAATGGATCGCTAGCTCAAGGAAGTAACAACAATACCTTTAGCTTACAGCAAGATAAGACCTATTACATGTCTGTGGTAGAAGATGGAGAAGATCTATTTTTTACAGGAACACTAGCTTTTAGCTCAGAATTAATTTATGTAAATGGGCCTTCTTCAATTACCTTAGATTTAGATTGTTCTGATGCCGGAACTATTATACCAACTAATAGTGTGTATGCATATGAAGATAATGGGCAAAATACTAGTTGTATACCAAGTATAAATGTTACCGAGACAGTAGCGCCAGAATTTATAGATTGCCCTACAGATATTACTGTTGATATAGATCCAAACAGTACAGGTGCTATTGTTAATTTTACGCTTAATGCTACTGATAATTGTACAGCAACAGAAGATTTACAAATCTCTCAAACCAGTGGATTGGGTAGTGGAGAATTGTTCCCAACTGGTGAGACCATCCAAACCTTTACAGTTACAGATGCTGCTGGAAATACAAATGAATGTACATTTACTATAACTGTAGAAGATACAGAAGGACCAACAATTAGTTGTCAAGATGTTACTCTTCCACAACTCCCAACAACAGATATTGGATATATCATTTTACCTTCAGATTTTGACAATGGCTCTACCGATAATTCTAGTCAATTAGATTTTTTAGTAGAGTATGATCAATTTTACGTTAATATAGACAACACAAGTCCTGTACATTCAAACTTATACCATCAATCTTCAATCTTCATGGTACCATCTAATGGAGCGTATACGTTTGATTTTAACCTTACCAAAAACGATGGAGGTGTAGGGACGTTTGTGCCTCAATTTAGATATAGTATATGGGATATTCCGCCTACAGAAAATGGAGATGGTCTTATAGCCGATACAACAATTGATATTGCTACAGGTCAAGTTGTAAGTGGAAATACAACCACGACCTTAAGTGCAGGTGTAAAATACTATATGCACATATATGCAGCATCAAGTACAAGTACAACTTTTGAGAATTTAACAGGAACAATGTCTGTAGACACAAGCATAAGTTCGTCTTTACCAATGTTTATTAATTGTAGCACTGTAAATATTGATGATGTTACAATTACTGCTATTGATGGAGGTGGTAATACAGATACTTGTACGGCATCAGTATCTGTATCTAATATTAGTTGCCCAATAGAATTAATTATATCACCTACAGCAAACCAGGATTTTCAGTTGCCATTTATGCCATATACGGGTGAAACATATACTGTAGATTGGGGAGATGGAACATCTACAACAGGACATACAGGATATACTAACCATAATTACGCTCTTGCAGAAGAGTATACTATAAAAGTATATGGAAATATTTCCTATTTCAGATTCTCAGATGTAGATCTAAATGATGCAAATGCTCCAATATTAAAAAGTGTAGTAAGTTGGGGAGATAATGTTTGGGAAACCATGTTAGAGGCATTTAATGGGTGTAGTAACCTAGAATCTTTGCCAGTCACGCCACCAAACTTGTCTAACGTTACAAATATGAATCATATGTTCGCTAGGGCAAGTATATTCAATCAAAATATAAGTAACTGGGATGTATCTAATGTGACTGATATGGAAGGGGTTTTTTCTGCCACAATATTTAATCAACCTTTAAATGGCTGGAACGTATCTAATGTAACTACTATGGAAGGAATGTTTTTATCCGCCACAGAATTTAATCAACCTCTTAATAACTGGAATGTATCTAATGTAATTAACATGACTGGAATGTTTTTAGATGCATATGCGTTTAATGGAGATGTTACTACTTGGAATACATCAAATTTAGTTAATGCTAATGGTATGTTTGCTAGTGCATCATCATTTAATCAGAATCTTGGAGCTTGGGATATCAGCTCATTAAATAATGCTTTTGCAATGTTTAGTAATACTAGCTTATCAACTACTAATTATGATAATTTATTAATAGGTTGGGCAAATTTAGATGCAGGAGAAACGCAGATACCTACAGGTTCAGCTTTTGATGCACCTCAGAGTCTCTATTGTAATGGGGAAGCTGCAAGAACCGAATTAATGAGCACATACGGTTGGGCTATTAGCGATGGTGGCCGAGATCCATTTTGTGGTGTTACTGAAGAAGAATTATTTATTACCGAATGGAATGCAAATGGTAATAGAATTATAGAAATACCTACAAATGGAAATGGCTATAATTATCAAGTAGATTGGGGTGACGGTGCTTTTAGTTATAATCAAACAGGTAATGTTTCTCATGAGTATACTTCTACTGGACAATATGATGTGAAAATATATGGAGATTTCCCAAGAATTCATTTTGGAAGCTCAACATCTACAAATAGAGCTAAAATAAGAGAAGTTAAACAATGGGGCGCTATAGAGTGGTCTTCAATGGAAGGTGCTTTTTTAGAATGTAGTAATTTAAAAGTTACAGCTACTGACATACCAAATTTATCTAATGTTACAAATACGTCATCTATGTTTAAAGATTGTACTTCTTTAACAGAAAATGATATGTTTAATAATTGGGATATGTCTAATGTTTCAAACATGAATAATATGTTTGAATCAGCAACTAATCTCGATCAAAACGTTGGTAATTGGGATATTACAAGTTTAGTTACCGCCAATAATATGTTTACAGATACAGCACTCTCTTATGATAATTATGATGCGCTCTTAATTGGTTGGTCAACACAAGAAGCAGGAGAAGGTTCAATACCAAATAGCGTTTCATTCATTGCCAATGGCTATACATATTGTAATGGTGAAAATGCTAGATTAAATTTATTGTTTAATCATTTTTGGAACATTTTTGGTGATGGTCCAGATGACTTTTGTGGTTTAGGAAGGCCTTTTATTACCGAATGGCAACTTACAGGTGATTTTCCAACTATAGAAATACCAACAACTGGTAGCGGATATGATTATGTAATAGATTGGGGTGATGGTAGCGATTTAGCAGATGCTACTGTAGAATATGATCAAACGGGTGATGCTTCTCATCAGTATGACATACCAGGTACATACGTAATTAAAATTTATGGCGATTTTCCAAGAATAGATTTCAGTAGTTCTACTGGAGCAAATAAAAGTAAAATAAGAAAAGTTACCCAATGGGGAGATATACAGTGGTCTACTATGCTAAATGCTTTTACAGAGTGTAATAATTTAAGTGTAACCGCTTCTGACACGCCAGATTTGTCTAATGTAACCAGCTTACAAGGCATGTTTAATTCATGTACATTTCTAGTAGGAAATGATTCGTTTAACAATTGGGATGTCTCAAATGTCTCTAATATGATAAACATGTTTAATAATGCAATCTCTTTTAACCAAAATATAGATAATTGGGATATCACAAGTTTAGATAATGCTTCTAGTATGTTTGGAGGTGTAACACTTTCAACAGAAAATTACGATGCTTTGTTAATAGGTTGGTCTACTCAAGAAGCAGGAGAAGGCCCAATACCAAGTAACGTTAATTTCAATGCAGGAAATAGTCGTTATTGTAATGGAGAAATTGAAAGGGCTCGTTTAATAACAAATTTTAGTTGGTCTATTGATGATGGTCAACAAGACCCAACATGTGTTAATCCTGAACCCTTTATAACAACTTGGAATACAGATGTTTCTGGGACATCTAACTCTTCTTCAATTATAATACCAACATTTCCTGGAGAAGTTTATAATTATACGGTTCTTTGGGGAGACGGTACTTTAGACGAAGGCTTAACCGGTAACGCCTTTCATGAGTATGCTACACCAGGTGTTTACGAAGTGAAAATTTATGGTGATTTTCCTAGAATTTATTTTGAGGCTTTTCTCGATCCATCTGGTCCAGAAAAAATACTTGAGGTGAACCAATGGGGAAATATACAGTGGTCTTCTATGCATTATGCTTTTTCTAAATGTAAAAACTTAACAGTAAACGCAACAGATGCACCAGATTTATCTAATGTTGATAACATGTCTTATATGTTTAATGAAGCCGAATTATTTAATACTGATATCAATTCATGGGATGTGTCTAATGTAACCTATATGGATGGAGTGTTTTTAGGAGCAACATCATTTAATCAAGATATTAGTTCTTGGGATGTATCTAATGTAACCCATATGAGTGTAATGTTTTATGAAGCAGAATCATTTAATCAAGATATTAATTCTTGGGATGTATCTAATGTAACCTATATGAGTTATATGTTTTTTGGCGCTACTTCTTTTGATCAAAATCTAGGCGATTGGGATATTACAAGTTTAGATATTATAAATAATATGTTTGCTGGTGTAACACTCTCTACAGAAAACTATGATGCTTTATTAATAGGATGGGCAACTCAAGACGCAGGAGAAGGACCAATACCAACAGGTTTAGAATTCAATGGTGGTGGTAGTCAATACTGTGATGGAGAAGCTGCAAGAATCGAATTAGAGAACACCTATGGTTGGACTATTAACGATGGTAACCAAGAACCACTCTGTGGTTTTGAACCTTTTATTACCAAATGGAACGTAGAAGCTGGAGAAAGTATAACCATTCCTACCACAGGTGGTGGATATAATTATACAGTAGATTGGGGAGATGGTACTATTGACCAAGGCATAACTGGCGATACATCTCATACGTTTGCCTCTGCAAATGAATATGAAGTAAAGGTTTTTGGCAATTTTCCAAGAATAGATTTTAGTAGTTCTTCACAAGCAAATAAAGCCAAAATAAAAGAAGTTACCCAATGGGGAGATATACAATGGTCTACTATGCTAAATGCTTTTACAGGTTGTGGCAATTTAAATGTAACCGCTTCTGACACGCCAGATTTGTCTAATGTAACCAACTTACAAAACATGTTTAATTCATGTGCATCGCTAGTAGGAAATGATTCGTTCAATAACTGGGATGTATCTAATGTTACAAATATGAGTATTATGTTTATAGATGCTGTAAAATTTAATAGTGATATTTCTGGGTGGAATGTTAGCAGTGTAACAGAAATGGCAGGAATGTTTTCTCGTTGTACAGACTTTAATCAACCCTTAAATAATTGGGATGTATCTAATGTTAATGCTATGGCTTTTATGTTTGATAGCGCAACTTCTTTTGATCAAAATCTAGGAGATTGGGATATCACAAGTTTAGTGAATGCTGCAGGTATGCTAAACAATGTAGCACTCTCTACCGAAAACTATGATGCCTTGTTAATAGGTTGGGCAGACGATACTAGTCCTTTAATAGATGATGGAATTGATGATATCCCATCAGGTGCTACTTTGGGCGCATATGGTTTAATATACTGTTTATCAGAAAATGATAGACAAACACTTATAGATGACCATGGTTGGACAATTAATGGTGATAGTCTTTGTAATACAATTGTAATAACATGTGAATCGCCAACAGTTACCTTATCTGCTGATGGTACATATGATTTAACACCTGCTGAACTTGCAAGTGCTACTAGTGATTTATCAACACCTACCCTTGCTTTTGGTACAGGTTTAGAAATTCCTGTTAATATTGATGATGAAAACCCAAGTGACGCTCTTACTGCTGGCTCATCTTACTTTTACGAGTTGTTTGAGTTAAAACCACCTACTACAGGAGACTATACATTCAATATAATATCAGAATTTGGTCAATCATTTGTTATTATTTGGGAAGGAGAGTTTAATGAAAATGGAGGTAATTTTGATACGCGTCCTGGTTATTTAGGTATTGCTATTTTTAATCAGGATGGAACTGTTTCTAACGGATCAGGTTCAAATACATTTACTTTAGAGAGTGATAAAACATATTATTTAACTGCTGCTAATACAGTTTCAAATAGTTTTCTTGATGGAACGCTAACTTTTAGTTCCGAAATGATTTATATAAATAAACCTTTATTAATAGTAGATTCCTCTGATGTTGGTACTACAATTCCAATTAATGTATTTGCATATGAAGATAATGGTAATTCTTCTAGTTGTTTGTCTAATGTTACTGTAGAAGAACCTATTAAACTTTCCCCAAAAGTCTATTTACAAGGTACAAGTTTAAATCCAAATGCAGGAGAAGAACACTTAATGCGTGATGATTTACGCGTTGCTGGATTAATACCTACCACAAGTCCGTATGCAGATAACTCAATTTGTGAAGCTTCGGTATTTAATACAGGTGGAACTTCTGGTTCTGGTGTTATTGATAATGATATCGTAGATTGGATATGGGTAGAATTAAGAGATAAAAATGACAATACAATAGTTGTTGATAGCCAATCCGCCTTATTACAACGTGATGGTGATATGGTAGATGTAGATGGTATTTCAGCATTGGTCTTTGAACAACCAGAAGATGATTATTATATAACAATCAAACATCGTAATCATCTGGGGATTATGAGTAGTAGTGCTATTGCTTTAAGTAGTACATCAACAATAGTAGATTTTACAGATGGTAGTGTAGCAACTTATGGCAGCAATGCCCAGACTACATTTGGTATGCCTACAGGTATTGTTGGTATGTGGGCTGGTGATGCCAATGGTGATGGTATTGTCCAGTATTCAGGAGGTTTTCCAGACAATCCAAGCATTTTATCTTATGTGCTTAATGATGGTACTAACTTTTTAGGTTTACCTACGCATCAATCAAGCGGATATTCCAATAGAGATGTCAATATGGATGGTATTATTCAATATGCAGGAGGTAATTCCGAACTCCCATTTATACTCCAAAATGTAATTAGCTACCCTGGTAATTTCTTAGGCTTAAGCACTTGGCCTATCAATGCCCAGTTACCATCAGGTAGTATGGCAAGATACATGCAGCGCAGAAATGAATTTGAGAATAATAAATACTAGGTCCAATGAACATTCAATTGATATATAATAACACTTTAAATTATTTAAAAATGAAAACAATTACCCCTTTAAAAATGGTAGTTATACTAGTAATGAGTATGCTGTCGACAAAAAGTATATCACAAAATTATGATTTTACGTTGATACAGAACAGTGATTATAGTTTTACAGTAGCTGCAGTATCACAATTTGATTCAGGAGGTTTTGCACCAATTACTCAGTCTTATGGCTTTGTATTAGTTTTGCCTGATGGTGTTACTATAACCATAGATCAAGTATTTCCAGCAGGAACAAGTGAAACAATAACTCCTATACCAGGGGCAAATGTAGCAGGACTTGACCCAAGTATGGCAGATAAAGACTTGTTTTTAATTACAACTGATACTTCAGGGGGAACATTAAGCGCTCATGGAAGTGGCGAAGTGATTCCTTTGGTGAGTATTACCGTAAACGGAACACCGACTTCAGGAGAAATTAGGTTATTAGAAAATGATTCCAACTTGGCAAGTCATCCAGCGATTAATGGATCTTTGGATGCTTTTATGCAGGTTGATATTACAGATGATTCGATGGTAAACTTTACCAATGAGTTTAATATTATAAGTGGTACAAAATCATATAGTTTTGATACTTTGTCAACAGAGGAGGTAGAAGCTCAGGTACTAGATGTTAGTTTGTACCCAAATCCAGCACAAGATGAGGTTTTCCTTAGAGGAAACATCAATGCGTTAATCGGTATTGAGATTTATGATATTAATGGAAAACGTATGCTATCACAAATAGAATCGTTTGAGCGTATAGATGTTAGTCAGTTAGAAGCTGCAGTGTATTTATTGAAACTTGAAAGTAATACTGGATCAATTACTACGATTAAGCTCGTAAAGGAATAAAGTAATGGAAACTTATTTGAAACAGTATAAGTTAGAATTATTCCTAATGATATTTTACATGCTAATCGGTTATATAGTCTATTTAATTTTTGGCTAAAAATAAGAACTGTACAATGAACATGCATTAGGCTTAATAGTGAAAAATCTCTTTATTTTGAGGCAAGAGGTTTTGATAGACCCATGGCTGAAAGGTTGTGGGTTTTTTTTGATAATAAAATAAGTCGTTGGGATTATAAAAGGGGTAACCCAGCGACTGTGCCAGGCCTCCTTATTTTTTAAATAAGGAGGTTGTTTTTAAGAACCCATAGTACGGGAAGACTATGGGTTCTGTTTTGCGAAATTAGAGACATCAAAATTGTATCTTCAATTTTTAGGCTTTTATAAAATCTATAATCTCATTTTCTGTATTGGGAAGTAACAGTCTCTAGCTAAAGTTAATGTTTTCATTGTCAATTTTGCTAGATTCAGAAAATTATGATAGTTATTTTACTAAATATTTATGTTGAATTATTTCCGCAACGGGCTTGTTTTCAATCTTACTTTCTAACCAAGAAATAATGTCTAAATATAAAAAAGCTCTACGCTCAAAAGGATGGTCTTCATAAATTTTGAGTCGCTCTAATAAATTTTTAAAGGCATTTTTTAAATCATGAGGGTAAATATCTTGTAGATTTCTAATGAACTTAATCATTTCTTTTTGTACTTCGTGTAGATCGTTCATTTTTATTAAGAACTTATATGTGCTTCTTAAAAGTGTTTCTAAATGATAATCTATACCAGCTTCATAATGAGCAACAAGGTTTAAAACTCTAGAGAAACAAAGAAGATCCTCACGCATAGAGAGCGATTTGTTAGAAATTATTTTATCTAAATATGTAATACAAGCCTTATTGTTACCAGCTCCAAAATGTAAACTAGCAAACTTGTAATAAAAAATCATTTTATGATGAGGGTCAATTCTACTATCAAAAAGCACTAGTGATTTTTCGATTTTTGGAATCAATTTTAGTCCTTCTTCAAAACTGCCATCAATAAAATGTTGATTGATGCTATGAAAATTAGTGTACAAAAAAATTAAAGTAGAAACGTTTCCGTCTTTATTAAATCTCGGACTGTCTACAGTTGTTTTAAAATGCTCTAATTTTTTTACAAATTTGGGTTTATTATTAATGAAATAAAGAGATTCTAATAAGTAGTTATTTCCTTTTAAATAGAATACAGGGTTAAGGTTAATCATACTAGGATTCTGATGAAATAGGTCAACCCATTTTGCAGCATACCTATAGCAATTTAAGAAATCTTGACGTAAAAAATTATACCATAAATGGGCCTTGTAATACCACAGTTTCTCTCTAAACCCTAGCTTGTCCCAAGTAATTTCTGGAAGCCTATCGGTAAAATACTGTGTCACTATTTTATATTCATCTTCGTTTTTAACATAACCAGTTTTTAAGATAATGCTGTAAAGTTGTAATGATAAATTAGAGAGTTTACTGGTAATTACATTTTGCGCACTCAAATCGCGTGCTTGAATTGCCAGTTCATCTGCACGAGAACTGATACTTCTTGTAATGTATTGAGACTCTATTATTTTTTCGAGTTCAACGATTTCAAAGGCCATGTTTTTTTCTTCATTAGCTATGGCCAAATCTTTGACTTTGTTAAGAATTCTTAAACTTTGTTTGTATAAACCCTTATGATATAAAATGGAAGCGAAATCCAGTTGCTCTCTTATTTGTGAGCGTATATTTTGGTGTGCTGGGTTTAATTTAAGACTAATTAAAATCTGCTTGTATAAATGCGCTTTTACATTAGCAAGTTGCTGTTTTTTTACAATGCCAGTTTTTATAATGGCTGCCTCATTATATGTTTTTGTTTTGTCTAATAGGTTAAATAAATTCAAAAACTTGGAATCAGAATTCACGCCAAGCCTTCCTACATAAAGTTTAAACTGTCGTTTCTCAGACTTTGTTAGAGACTTTACAAGTGAAAATAAATAATCTTTTTGATCTTTAGTTGTCAAAATAATAATAAGTTATTTAATTGATAATCAAAACATTGCTGTTAAAGTTTGCTTTTGAACATCGTATAAACGAAGAAAGTCTTAAGTATTTAAATAAACCCAAAACTTAAATTCGTAAGACAATACTAAACTATATTTTGATAAATGTCAAATAACAATATTCAAATCTTCGATACAACACTTCGCGATGGAGAGCAAGTTCCAGGTTGCAAACTCAATACAGATCAGAAAAGTGTAATTGCCGAACAGTTAGATAGGCTTGGTGTAGATGTTATTGAGGCAGGTTTTCCTGTTTCTAGTCCAGGTGATTTTAAATCCGTTGAAGCAATTTCAAAAATTGTAAAAAATGCAACGGTTTGTGGCTTAACACGATCAGTACAAAATGATATTAAAGTGGCCGCAGAAGCGTTGAAATATGCAGTTAAACCAAGAATCCATACAGGAATCGGAACTTCTGAATCACATATCGTTCATAAGTTTAAAACGACTCAAGAAGATATTTTAAGGCGTGCTTTTGATGCTGTAAAATATGCCAAATCGTTTGTAGAAGATGTAGAATTTTATGCTGAAGATGCAGGTAGAACGGATAACGAGTATTTAGCAAAAGTATGCGAAGTAGCTATCAAAGCAGGTGCCACTGTTTTAAATATTCCAGATACAACCGGTTATTGTTTGCCAAGTGAATATGGCGCTAAGATTAAGTATTTAAAAGAAAATGTAAAGGGTATAGAAAAGGCAATCTTATCATGCCATTGTCATAATGATTTGGGATTAGCAACAGCAAATTCAATAGAAGGCGTTATAAATGGAGCGCGCCAAATTGAATGTACGATTAACGGTATTGGTGAGCGAGCAGGAAATACTGCTCTAGAAGAAGTGGTGATGGTGCTAAAACAACATCCCTACCTAAATTTAGATACAAACATTAATACGTCAATGCTTTATGGAATGAGCCAATTGGTGAGTGATAGTATGGGAATTTACACACAACCTAATAAAGCAATTGTTGGTGCAAATGCTTTTGCACATAGTTCAGGAATTCATCAAGATGGAGTGATTAAAAATCGTGAAACCTACGAAATTATTGACCCAAAAGATGTTGGTGTTACCAATTCGGCTATTATTTTAACTGCAAGAAGTGGTCGTGCAGCCTTAGCTTATAGAGCTAAAAATGTTGGCTATGAATTAACAAAGTTACAATTGGATGAAGTCTATGCTAACTTTTTAAAATTTGCAGATCGAAACAAAGAAATAAATGATAATGATATCCATCAAATCATAGAAACAAGTAAAGTATATCAAGAAATTCTTTCAGCATAATGAGTAAAAAAACATTATTCGATAAAGTGTGGGATGCTCATGTGGTTAGTAGTATAAAAAATGGCCCACAGATATTATATATCGATAAACACTTAATCCATGAAGTTACAAGTCCGCAAGCTTTTAACGAATTAGAAGATCGTGGAATTCCTATTTTTAGACCAGACCAAATTGTGGCAACTGCAGATCATAATACGCCCACTATAAATCAAGATCAGCCAATTGAAGATGCGTTGTCTAGAAATCAATTAGCACAGTTGTCTGAAAATTGTAAAAAAAACAACATCACTTTATATGAACTAGGACATCAATATAATGGAATTGTTCATGTAATGGCTCCAGAGTTAGGAGTTACGCAACCAGGTTATACTATGGTCTGTGGTGACAGTCATACTTCAACTCATGGTGCTTTTGGATCTATTGCATTTGGTATAGGAACAAGTCAAGTGGCGCAAGTTTTTGCGAGCCAGTGTTTATTGCTTACTAAGCCTAAAAGTTTAAGGGTTACCGTTAATGGAAAATTAAAGAAAGGCGTGCTGCCAAAAGATGTCATTCTTTATATCATTTCAAAATTAGGAACCAATTCTGGTACAGGATATTTCTGTGAATACGCAGGAAATGTCTTTGAAGAGATGAGTATGGAAGGACGTATGACTGTTTGTAATATGAGTATTGAAATGGGAGCACGAGGTGGAATGATTGCACCAGATGAAACAACTTTTAATTATGTGAAAGGTCGGAAATTTGCACCTAAGGGTGAAGATTTTGCTAAAAAAGTCGCCTATTGGAAGACCTTACCAACAGATGATGGAGCACAGTTTGACAAAGAATATCATTTTGAAGCTGAAGATATAGAACCCATGGTGACTTACGGAACTAATCCAGGAATGGGAATTAAAATTTCAGAAAAGATTCCTAAAGATGAAAATCCTTCATTTAAAAAATCATTGGCATATATGAATTTTGAGGCTGGTGAGAGTCTAATTAATAAACCAATCAATTATGTCTTTATAGGAAGTTGTACCAATTCTAGAATAGAAGATTTTAGAGTGGCGGCAGATTTTATAAAAGGAAAGAAAAAAGCCAATAATGTAACGGCTTGGTTAGTGCCTGGAAGTAAACAAGTTGAAGCTCAGATTATAGAAGAGGGTTTAAAAACTGTTTTTGATGAAGCAGGATTTGAATTACGCCAACCTGGATGCTCAGCGTGCTTAGCCATGAATGATGATAAAATTCCACAAGGTGAATATTGTGTGTCTACATCAAACCGAAATTTTGAAGGACGACAAGGCCAAGGATCTAGAACGATTTTGGCAAGTCCTCTCGTCGCAGCTGCTACAGCAGTCGAAGGAAAAATAATTGATATTACGAAACACTTAAATTAATGGAGAAGTTTACAACATTAAAATCAACAGCTATTCCATTGAATATTGAGAATGTTGATACAGATCAAATTATACCAGCTCGCTTTTTAAAAGCAACGGATAAAAAAGGGTTTGGAGATAATGTATTTAGGGATTGGAGGTATCATAAAGATGGTTCTGAAAACTCAGAATTTATATTAAATAATTCAAAATATTCTGGAAGTATATTAGTTGCAGGAGATAATTTTGGTTGCGGATCGAGTAGAGAACATGCTGCTTGGGCTATTGTAGGTTACGGTTTTAGAGTCGTAGTATCTAGTTTCTTTGCAGATATCTTTAAAGGTAATGCATTAAACAATGGCTTATTGCCAGTTCAAGTTTCCGAGTCGTTTCTAATCAATTTGCTAAATAGAATTGAGTCGAACCCAAATACAGAACTCGAAATTAATCTTCAGAACCAAAGGATTTCAATAGTGGGTTTAGACATTTCTGAGAATTTCGAAATAGACGCTTACAAGAAAACGTGTATGATAAATGGATATGATGATATCGATTACTTAATTAATAATAAAGAACAAATCGAAGCTTTTGAAGCTCATAAAATATACTAACATAATATGAAATTAAATATAGCCGTTTTGCCAGGTGATGGTATAGGACCAGAAGTTACAAACCAAGCAGTAAAAGCATTAAAAGCAATTGCGTTCGAATTTAATCATGATTTTAAGTTTGTAACCGGAGATGTTGGAGCTATGGCCATTGACAAATACAACGATCCTTTGCCAGAAAAAACTTTGGATTTATGTAAATCGTCTGATGCTATTTTGTTTGGAGCTATTGGGCATCCAAAATATGACAATGATCCAACTGCCAAAGTGCGTCCAGAACAAGGTTTACTCAAATTAAGAAAAGAACTAGGTCTCTATGCTAATATAAGGCCTGTAAAAGCGTATGAAACATTATTAGGTAAATCACCTTTAAAAAAGCATATTATTCAAGGTACTGATATTAGTATTTATAGAGAGTTAACAGGAGGGATCTATTTTGGCGAAAAGGACTTAAGCGAGGATGGTAATAGGGCTTCCGATTTGTGTTCATATTCTAGAGAAGAAATTGAGCGTATTGCACATTTAGCGTTTCAAGCTGCTCAAAACAGGAAAAATAAAGTAACTTTAGTGGATAAAGCTAATGTCTTAGAAAGCTCAAGACTTTGGAGAAAAGTTGTTGCCGAAATTGCTGTACAATATCAAGACGTTAAGCTAGATTATTTGTTTGTAGATAACGCTGCTATGCAAATGATATTAAACCCAAAACAGTTTGATGTTATTTTAACTGAAAACATGTTTGGTGATATTTTAAGTGATGAAGCAAGTGTTATTGGAGGCTCAATTGGATTGTTAGCTTCTGCTTCAATTGGAGATAAATATGCCATGTTTGAGCCTATTCATGGATCATTTCCACAGGCAGAAGGCAAAGGTATTGCTAATCCAATTGCGTCAATCTTATCAGCAGCAATGTTATTGGAGCATTTTGATTTATTTGCTGAATCTGAATTGATAAAACAAGCTGTAGAAAAATCTCTGAAACTAGATGTTTCTACACCAGACATTAATATGAAATACAATAATATAACTACGGGTAAAGTAGGAGAGTTTATAGAAGATTTCATCAATAATCCTAATGACAGTAATATGAACTTTACAAATATTCACTTAGGTCAGTCGACTATTATATAAATTAAATGCCTACACAGCCAAAACTTACGAGATTCAATCAAAATGTATTATCCAAGTATCAGATATACAACAGTATATTTATGACCTTACCGTTTGATACGATTACAAAAACAGGAGTCTTATTGCCTTTGTTTCATGAGACCTGTAAAAAAGGATTTGCCAATCAAGAAGATCCAACAACAATTGTTGATACATTCTTTAAAAAATACCAAGCAAGAAGATCTCCTAAAAGTCAAATTAATTTACTATTTCGATTTATTCAGTATATAGAGCGCCAAGTCGTTTTGTTCGATGCTATTGAAGATGCAGCGTTTCCTGTTGTAAATAATATGGATGGTATTGGAACACTTCGAAGTTTGAAGGAATCGGTAACAAAAAATAATAAACTCGATACGCTCAGAAAATATTTAGAAGAGTTTAAGGTTCGTATTGTTTTAACTGCCCATCCAACACAGTTTTATCCTGGTTCGGTACTAGGGATCATTACAGATTTAACTGAAGCCATTCGAGAAAATGATTTGCTTAGAATTAATAACCTATTAGCTCAGCTAGGAAAGACGCCTTTTTTTAAGCATAAAAAGCCTACTCCTTATGATGAAGCCGTGAGTTTAATATGGTATTTAGAGAATGTGTTTTATAAGTCTTTTGGGACAATATATGATTATATTCAGCAGAATATATTTGAAGGCGAACAAATTGAAAACGATATTATAAATATCGGTTTTTGGCCTGGAGGTGACAGAGATGGAAATCCATTTGTGACTCCAGAAATAACCTTAAATGTTGCAAAAAGATTAAGAGATACAGTTATTAAAAACTATTACAGAGATGCACGTCGATTAAGACGAAAACTAACCTTTGCTGGTGTGGAAGAGCGGATAGTAGTTTTAGAAACAGAATTGTATAAAATTATTACGAACAAAAATTCCAACCTAACAGCTCAGACGTTTGCAGAAGAGCTAAAAGAGATAAAAAATAGTATTGTAAGCGAGCATCAATCACTTTATGTGTCAGAGGTTAATAGTTTGCTTAATAAAATCCATTTGTTTGGGTTTCATTTCGCAAATTTAGATATAAGACAAGACAGTCGTAAGCATAATCAATTCTTTAATGATATGGTTAATGCCTTGATTGAAAGCGGAAGCGATATTTTTCCAAAGAATTATCACGATTTATCAGAAAAAGAACAGGTAACGTTTTTGTCTAAAGTTAAGGGAGAGGTTGATTTATCATTAATCAAAGATGAAGACACCTTGAAAGCCTTACGAACAATGAAAGCTATAAAGACGATTCAGGTGACTAATGGCGAGAAAGCTGCTAATCGTTATATTATTAGTAACAACCAGACCACGCTTAATGTTATGCAATTATTTGCAATGTTAAAATTGGTGGCATTTCAAGATGAATTGACAGTAGATATTGGACCGCTTTTTGAAACCATAACGGATTTACAGAATGCGCCAGAAGTCATGGAAGCCTTATATACAAATCCAGAATATGCAAAGCATTTAAAATCTAGAGAAAATAAGCAAAACATAATGCTAGGTTTTAGTGATGGTACTAAAGATGGTGGTTATTTAATGGCAAATTGGGCTATTTATAAAGCTAAAGAAAATTTAACAACAGTGTCTAGAAATTATGGTGTGACTGTTATTTTCTTTGATGGTCGTGGAGGACCACCAGCACGTGGTGGTGGAAAAACGCATAATTTTTATGCATCTCTTGGGCCAACTATTGAAGATAAAGAAGTACAGCTAACCATACAAGGACAAACAATTAGTTCTAATTTTGGAACTCTAGAATCGTCTCAGTATAATCTTGAACAATTAATTAGTTCAGGAATTCATAATAGTATCAGTGAGACAGATTTAAGTATGACTCATGAGAATAGAGAAGTAATGGCAGATTTGTCTAATCGAAGTTATAAAGCCTATTCAGATTTTAAAGCGCATCCAAAGTTTATTTCATATTTAGAACATATGAGTACGCTTAAGTATTATGCCAAGACAAATATTGGAAGTCGTCCATCAAAACGTGGTAAGTCTGAAGGTTTAGTCTTTGAAGATTTAAGAGCTATTCCTTTTGTGGGTTCTTGGAGCCAATTAAAACAAAATGTGCCAGGCTTTTTTGGAGTAGGTACAGCTTTAAAACATTATGAGGATTCTGGAGAGTTTGAAAAAGTGCAAACGCTATTTAAAACTTCAGATTTCTTTAAAACACTTATTGAGAACAGTATGATGTCATTGTCAAAGTCTTTCTTTGATTTAACACGATATATGGCTGATGATCCAGAGTATGGAGAATTTTGGAAAATCATTTATAATGAATATGAAACGTCAAAGCGTCTTATCCTTAAACTTACTGGATATAAAGAATTAATGCAAGAAGAACCAGCAGGTAGAGCATCTATTGCAGTTAGAGAGTCTATCGTTTTACCTTTATTAACGATTCAACAGTATGCGCTAAAGAAGATTCAAGAACTTGAAAAATCTGGTGTAAAACCTGATAATGAGGAAATGAAAGTGTATACTAGCATGGTAACTCGCTCATTATTTGGTAATATCAACGCAAGTCGAAATTCGGCTTAGTTACCCATTTATGGGAGAATAAATTAACTGTATAACCATATAAAAACCCTCTAAGGAATTCTTTAGAGGGTTTTTAGTTAATTACCAATAAATTTAAAATTTACTTTTTTAGTGTTCATTCATTCTAAAATCTGAATACGCACTCATACCATGTTCATGTTTGTCCAAACCTTGAAGCTCCTCTTGTTCAGAAACTCTAATACCTATAGTTTTCTTCATGATAAAGAGGATTAAAAAAGCCGATACAAAACTGAAAGCAGCATAAGATACGACTCCAATAAGTTGACTTAAAAACTGAGTTCCACCTGCTAGATTTCCAAAGACACCTACAGCTAGTGTTCCATAAATACCACATACTAAGTGTACTGCAATAGCACCAACTGGGTCATCTAGTTTTAAACGGTCAATTAAAGATACTGCAAATACAATTATTACTCCAGCAATGGCGCCTATGATAATAGCATCTGTAGGACTCATTTGGTCTGCTCCAGCTGTAATAGCAACAAGCCCACCTAAAATACCATTAAGAAACATGGTTAAGTCTAGATTTTTAAACTTAGCAACTGAAGCGATTGCAGCGCCAACACCTCCAGCGGCAGCTGCCAAGCATGTTGTAACTAAAGTTAGTGATGTTAATTCAGGGTTGGCAGATAGAACAGACCCTCCATTAAAACCAAACCAACCTAACCATAATATAATAACACCAGCTGTTGCTATTGGAATGTTGTGTCCTGGAATGGCTTGTAGTTTTCCATCTTTAAATTTACCAATTCTAGAACCTAGTAAACATACAGCGACTAAAGCGGCCCATCCACCAACCGAGTGTACTAATGTAGAACCAGCAAAATCGTAAAATGGAGTTTCTAGTGTTTGTAAAAATCCACCTCCCCATTTCCAAGATCCTGCAATCGGATAAATGAATCCAACATAGATTATGGTGAAAATCATAAACGGACCAATTTTCATGCGTTCTGCAACCGCACCAGAAACTATGGTTGCCGCCGTTGCTGCAAACATACCCTGAAATAAGAAATCTGTCCAATAGGTGTAGCCTTCATTGTAAGCTAAGTCTAAAGAGCCTGCTTCTGTTAAAGGAGAATCTAAACCAATACCAGCCGAACCTAGAATTCCCCAATCTCCAGATTCGAATCCAGGATACATAAGATTAAAACCTACTAAGCAATAAAGTAGTAAACCTACAGTGATGATAAACATATTTTTAAATAATATGTTTATCGTATTTTTTTGTCGTGTTAACCCGATTTCCAAAAATGCAAAACCTAAATGCATAAAGAAGACGAGCGCTGTACAGATCATCATCCATACATTGTTTATTGTAAATAAATCCATGTGTTTACTTTAAAGTTTGTCCTCCTTTTTCTCCAGTTCGTATTCTGTAAACCTCTTCGATATGAGAGACAAATATTTTGCCATCTCCAACATCTCCCGTATATGCCGAATCGAGAATAGTCTTTACAGTGATGTCTTCGAAATCATCATTTACAACTATAGAAAGATATCGCCTTTGTATATCGCTTGTGCTGTAAGAAACACCTCTGTAAACATGACCTTCTTTTTCGTTTCCAAGCCCTGTGACATCCCAATAAGAGAAAAAATTTACGCCTACATCGTGGAGCGCTCTTTTTACTTTAGAAAACTTTGATTTCCTAATAATTGCTTCAACTTTTTTCATGATATTTAAAATTAGATTAACAACTTAAAGAGAGGTGAAAAATGTAAGTTTATAGAAATCATTTTGGGCAAATCTGTCATCTTCGTCAGCTAAATTTGCTCCAAGCGAAACCCTTAAACCTGATGATCCTTTTTTTAATTCTAAATAAGGTCCAAGCCATTTGTAGCCATCTGTTCTATCGAGTTCTCCACCACCATTTATATCTCCTCCGCTCAAATAGAGTTCTTCGAAATGAGCTCCTAGTGATAAAAATGATGCGACTTTGAAGCCAAAATTAGCCCAGTAGTGTATGTAATTATTTGTTGCATCTCCTACTTCTGTTTTATCAGTCAAGGCAGCATAATAGCCAAAGTAAATTTGACCTTCTAGTTTATTGGAATCATAATTAACTGTAAGATTCGGCACTATACCATCTCCAACAATACCTTTTTGGCTTGCTCCACTCGAAAGTAAGTTGCCCATCGTAAAACCTATTTGAGGATTAATATCAAAGTAACCTAAGGTTTTATTGTAGCCTAAGCCAAATTCAGTCCATTGTCCCCAAGCACTCCCTGTGCCAGCTCCCCATTGAATACCATAGGCAGTTATTGCACTGTTTTCATTAATGGTGTAGCCAAATGTCATCATGGGATTAAATCCAAAAAAAGCGTCGTGGTTGAGATTCAATCCAAAGTCTATTTTATCATCAGTTGCTGCATCATCTTGAGCAATTAGGCTATAGGTAATTAAGAACATTGAAATGGTAAATAATTTTTTCATAATGATTATATTTTGTTGATTAAATTCAATTCAAAACTATATAAATGACATCTATGCCCATAAAAAAAGGGGGTATTTTGTTTGATTTTTATGTTTTTGATATTTTATACCCATAAAAAATAGGGGTACAATAATTTTATCGCTTATTTTTTGAAATTTAAGAAATCGTGATTTTTGAAAAATGCATATATTTTTGGTTTTTCATGAATAATATTTAACAGAAGTAAGTTTTCGAAAACGTTTTCGTAACAAAGCTCCTTTTTTATTGAATATTTTTTAATTGCAGATTTCATATTAAAGCTCAATAATATTGTCAAATTTTCAATTTGAAAGCTCTTAATTATCGATATGAGAAAAGTGTTTCGGCTTTTTTTTAAATCGAATTTTACAATATATATTACAGATATATTAAGGTGTAGAAACCATCAAAATGTCATCAATTATGTTAAAGAAACAAGGGCTTTATTTACCAGAATTTGAACACGAAAATTGTGGTGCAGGATTTATTTGTAATCTTAAAGGAGAAAAGACCAACCAAATTATCCATGATGCTTTAGAAATTCTTGTGAAATTGGAGCATCGAGGAGGTGTTAGTGCAGATGGTAAAACTGGTGATGGAGCTGGTTTATTAATTGATATTCCTCATATCTATTTTAAACGTGTTTGCGGTTTTAAAGTTCCTGTAAAAGGAAAGTATGCTGTTGGTATGGTATTCCTACCAAAAAACAGAAATCAATATAAATTCTGTAAAGACACTTTCGAAGCAGAAATTATTGCTCAAGGGCTCTTTGTAATAGGATGGAGAGTGGTACCTGTAGATTCAACGCAATTAGGTGAAATTGCTTTGGCATCAGAACCTAATATAGAACAAATTTTTGTTGGAAAATCTAATGAAGTCTCAGAATCAGATTTTAATGCAAAATTGTATGCAGCACGAAAAATAACTGAACATACGATTCGACATTCTAAAATGTCGCAAAGTTCATATTTCTATGTGTCTAGCTTGTCAACGACAACCTTAATATATAAGGGTATCATTATGCCAGAGGATATTGGAGCCTATTATAAAGACTTACAAGAAGACGATTTGGTTACGCGTTTGGCTTTAGTACATCAGCGTTTTTCAACGAATACAATGCCTACTTGGGAGTTAGCGCAACCGTTCCGATTTATGTGTCAGAATGGAGAAATCAATACACTTCGCGGAAATGTAAGTCGCATGCGTGTTCGTGAAGAAATTATGAAAAGTGACGTTTTTGGTCCTCAGATAGATAAATTATTTCCAATCATTTTACCTGGGAAATCAGATTCAGCTTCCATGGATATGGTCGTAGAATTATTAACACATACAGGGCGCTCATTGCCAGAAGTAATGATGATGATGATACCCGAAGCTTGGGAGAAACATGCCACGATGTCGCCAGAGCGTAAGGCTTTTTACGATTATAATGCATGTATTATGGAGCCTTGGGATGGGCCAGCTTCTATTCCTTTTACGGATGGAAACTATATTGGAGCATTACTTGATAGAAATGGCCTAAGGCCGTCACGATATACAGTTACTAAAAGTGGAAAACTAATCATGTCTTCAGAAATTGGTGTTGTAGATATTGCGCCTGAAAATGTAGAACGTCATGGACGTTTAGAACCAGGAAAGATGTTTTTAGTAGACATGAACCAAGGCAGAATCATTAATGATGAAGAAATAAAAAGCAAAATTGTTAAAGAAAGACCATACCAAGAGTGGCTAGATAAAACAAGGTTACATCTAAAAGATATTCCTTATACAGGAACAAGCTGTCCTGTAGAAACCTTAGATATTAAAACAAGACAGCGATTATTTAATTATACGTTTGAAGATATACAGGAAGTTATTACACCAATGGCTCAAAAGGCCAAAGAAGCGTTGGGTTCTATGGGAATTGATACACCTTTGGCTGTCTTATCTAACAAACCACAACTCATTTCTAATTATTTCAAACAATTATTTGCTCAAGTAACTAATCCGCCTTTAGATGGTATTCGTGAAGAAATTGTAACAGATATTAGCCTGTCTTTAGGAAAGGATAGAAATATTTTTAGTATTACAGAACGACAATGTAGAAAACTGAAAATTCAAAATCCTGTAATTTCAAATGATGATTTAGAGAAAATTAGGAACATTACAGTTGAAAGTTTCAAAGCAGAAACTGTAGAAATATTATATACAAAAGAAAAAGGTCTTAACGGACTTGAAGATGCGTTAGATAATATTATCATTCAAATTGAAAAAGCGCTAGATCGAAAAACAAACATCATTATTTTATCTGACAGAGGAGTCAGTAAAAAGAAGGCGCCAATACCAGCACTTTTAGCCTGTTCTTATGTAAATCATCAGTTGAATCGCTTACGAAAGCGTTCGTATTTCGATATTATTATTGAATCTGCAGAACCGCGTGAACCACATCATTTTGCAACTTTATTTGGTTATGGAGCCAGTGCCGTAAATCCGTATATGGTAAATGAAATTATTAGAATACAAGTGAAAGAAGGGTTCATTACTGCTATGGATGAACAAAAAGCCGTTGATAATTTTAACAAAGCAATAGGAAAAGGGATTCTGAAAGTGATGAATAAAATAGGAATCTCAACTTTACGTTCCTATAGAGGTTCTCAAATTTTTGAAATCGTTGGTTTTAATTCACAGTTTGTAGAGAAATATTTTCCATATACAGCATCTAGAATTGAAGGTATTGGTCTATATGAAATCGAAAAGGAAATCGATAAACGCTACCAACATGCCTATCCGACCAAGCACATTGATAAAAGTTTAGGTTTAAACATTGGAGGAGACTACAGATGGAGACGAAATGGAGAACGTCATTTATTTAATCCCACTACAGTGGCAAAATTGCAACAAGCTGTTAGATTGAGTGATCAAACGAGTTATGATATTTATGCAAAAAATATCAACGAACAATCTAAAAACTTAATGACCATTCGTGGCTTATTTGAATTTAATAATATCGACCCCATCCCAATTGAGGAAGTAGAGTCTTGGACAGAAATAGTAAAACGTTTCAAAACGGGAGCCATGTCTTATGGTTCAATTTCTAGAGAAGCACACGAAAATTTGGCAATTGCGATGAATAGAATTGGAGGGAAATCCAATTCTGGTGAAGGCGGAGAAGATCGTAGTCGCTTTCAGCCAGATATTAATGGTGACAGTAGAAACTCTGCTATAAAGCAAGTTGCATCTGGTCGCTTTGGTGTAACCTCTCATTATTTAACTAATGCCAAAGAAATTCAAATTAAAATGGCTCAAGGAGCAAAGCCTGGTGAAGGTGGTCAGCTGCCAGGAGAAAAGGTGCTTCCCTGGATAGCAGCAGCTCGAAATTCGACACCCTTTGTGGGTTTGATTTCGCCGCCACCACATCACGATATTTATTCAATAGAAGATTTAGCACAATTAATATACGATTTAAAAAATGCCAATCGGGATGCTAGAATAAATGTGAAATTGGTTTCTGAAGTTGGAGTTGGTACTATAGCAGCAGGAGTAGCGAAAGCAAAAGCAGATGTTGTTTTAATTGCTGGCTATGATGGAGGGACTGGAGCTTCACCATTAACATCATTAAAACATGCTGGTTTGCCATGGGAATTAGGTATAGCTGAAGCCCAACAAACTTTAGTGCTTAATGGTTTAAGAAGTAGAATTGTCGTTGAATGCGATGGGCAACTAAAAACAGGTAGAGATGTCGCTATTGCCGCATTATTGGGTGCTGAAGAATTCGGATTTGCAACTGCACCTTTAGTGGCCTCAGGGTGCATAATGATGCGTAAATGTCATTTAAACACGTGTCCTGTTGGTATTGCAACACAAGATAAAGAGTTACGCAAAAACTTTAAGGGCACACCTGAACATGTGATTAATTTCTTCTACTATATCGCAGAAGAATTAAGAGGGATTATGGCAGAATTAGGGTTTAGAACCATGTCAGAAATGGTTGGCCAAACCCACAAGATTAATGCTAATAAAGCGATTAAGCATTACAAAGCAAAAGGTTTAGATTTATCATCAATATTACACAGACCAGCAGCATATAATCAGATGACTGTTAAGAATACTGAAAAGCAGGATCATAACCTTGATAATGTCTTAGATTTCAAAATTCTTAAAGATTCACATCGCGCTTTGTATCGAAAAGAGCAAATGAATTTGTCTTATGCAATAAAGAACACCAATCGTACAGTTGGTGCCATTGTGAGCAACGAAATTTCTAAAATATATGGTCATTTAGGCCTACCCGAAGACACGTTAAACATCAATTTTAAAGGTTCTGCTGGGCAAAGTTTTGGTGCTTTTGGTGCGCATGGATTAAGTTTTATTCTTGAAGGAAATTCTAATGATTATCTAGGGAAAGGTTTATCTGGAGCAAAACTCATCATAAAGAAACCAGCAAAGGCAGATTTTGTAGCAGAAGACAATATCATCATTGGTAATGTGTGTTTGTTTGGTGCAGTTAATGGTCAGGCTTATATTAATGGAATTGCTGGAGAACGTTTTGCAGTTAGGAATTCTGGTGCAACTGCAGTTGTTGAAGGTGTTGGCGATCATTGCTGTGAATATATGACAGGCGGAAAAGTAGTGGTTCTTGGTAAAACTGGTCGAAACTTTGCAGCTGGTATGAGTGGAGGAGTGGCTTATGTTTACGATCCAGAAAACAAATTTGTAAACGGTTTGTGTAATACGGAAACTATCGAGTTTGAAGCTATCGAAAAAGAAGATACTAATGATTTAAAAACCTTAATTGAGAAGCATGTAAAATTCACAGGCAGTCAAAGAGGAAGACAATTATTAGCAGATTGGGAAACGAGTTTAGGTCATTTTGTAAGAGTTATGCCAACAGAATACAAGCGCGCATTAAAACGCTTGGAAACCGAAGAACAAATGGTTGAAGCATTAGTATAGTCAGCTAATAATTTGAAGATACTAGACAATACCAATTATACATTTTGATTGGATATATTATAAAAAACGTCAGTTCAAGCTTTTCCTGAATTGAACTCAGGACAACCACTCGGATTGACGAATTTTTCAAAATGCATGACAGGCAATATAAATTAAAATTAGAAAGCAGGAAAAAGATGGGAAAAGTAACAGGTTTTAAAGAATTCGAAAGAAGAGACGAAAAGTACAAGCAAGTAGAGGATCGTATAAAACATTATAAAGAGTTTACAATACCTATAAATGATAAGGATCTTACAAAACAAGGTTCACGTTGTATGGATTGCGGAATTCCGTTTTGCCATAGTGCTTGCCCGCTTGGGAATTTAATTCCAGATTTTAATCATATGGTGCATCAAGGTGAATGGAAAAAAGCTTCTTGGATTTTGCATTCAACAAACAATTTCCCTGAATTTACAGGTCGCTTATGTCCTGCGCCATGTGAGCAATCTTGCGTTTTAGGTATTATTGAAGATCCAGTGTCCATAGAGAATATTGAAAAAAACATAGTAGAACGTGCTTTTAAAGAAGGTTGGATTAAACCACAACCTCCAAAAATAAGAACAGATAAGACGATTGCTATTGTTGGTTCTGGCCCTGCAGGTTTGGCAGCAGCACAGCAATTAAACAGGGCAGGTCATGCGGTTACAGTTTTTGAACGTGATGATGCTATTGGAGGTTTACTACGTTATGGTATTCCTAATTTTAAAATGGAAAAAGGCATTATAGATCGTCGTTTAGCCATACTTGAAAAAGAAGGTATTGTATTTAAAACTAATGTCAATGTTGGTGTTAACTATGATGTCAAGCAATTAAAAGGATTTGATGCTATCGTACTTTGTGGTGGAGCGACCCAAAGACGAAGTTTGCCAACTCCTGGCATTGATGCCGATGGCGTCGTTCAAGCCATGGATTTTCTAACCCAACAAACCAAAGTGGTGTTTGGTCAGGATATAAAAGATCAAATACTAGCAACGGATAAAAACGTAATTGTTATTGGAGGAGGAGATACAGGAAGTGATTGCATTGGGACATCTAATCGTCAAGGCGCAAAATCGGTTATTAACTTTGAAATTATGCCAAAACCACCAGGTCATCGTTCACCTACCACACCTTGGCCATATTGGCCATTGCAGTTAAAAACTTCTACTTCTCATGAAGAAGGTGTTGAGCGCAATTGGTTAATTAATACAAAGGAATTTATTACGGATGAAAATGGAAAATTAACCGCTCTAAAAACGGTAAATGTAGAATGGGAAACGATACCTGGTGAGCGTCCAAAACTTATTGAAATTGCAGGTACAGAAAAAACCTGGCCTTGTGATTTAGCCTTATTGGCACTAGGGTTTACTGGTCCTGAATCTACACTAGCGGATAAATTAGGCATTGATAAAGACGCACGTTCAAATTACAAAGCGTCTTATGGTAAATACCAAACGAATATCCCAAATATCTTTACAGCTGGTGATATGCGACGTGGGCAATCCTTAATTGTTTGGGCAATTTCTGAAGGTAGAGAAGCGGCTAGGCAAGTGGATAGTTATTTAATGGGTAAATCTGATTTAGCCACTAAAAATACTGATGGAGATTTGGTAAGTATATAACTATTTTGAATTAAAGGTTTCTATCGCTATAATAATTCTGAGGGCAAGTTTATTATTGGGTAGAATTTTAAAGCATCTGTTTCCAGATGCTTTTTTTGTTAAATAAATTATTAAAGATAGGTTTAAAGTAATGGTCGTTGTCTATAGTAGAATTAAAACAATATTAATTATGAGTTCTATAAGTGTTGTCATGATCTTGTGTTTTTGTTATGTTGATTATAAATGGTCCAATTCGTAAATAGGAGTGGAAGCTTTTGAGTTTGATATTAAAATAGCATAATCTAAAAAATCAATTGTGGGCATCCCTTTTACGGCTTCACTGTTGGACTTTTCATCGGTCATTATAATATCTATTAAATCAGGTTCATTATTAGCATATGGAGTGTTACTGCTATTTAAGCGAAATAAAGTTTTATCAGACAGTTTGGTGTTTTTTAAATTTTGGATGCCTCTAAAATATTCTTTTTCATAATCGCCAATACCAAATCCTCCTTCTATCGTATATCCTGTGTAATTTCCATTATCATCATAAAGTTCGTTCCAAACGACCTCACTTTCTGTAAAATATCCTATTACTGAAATAACCTTGTCTTTTGGATATATCTCATTTTCTATTAGCTTGGTAAAAAATGGAGGGTTAGCGTTTTTACCTTCTCTCGATTTTTCGAGGTGCCAAAAACCTATTCTCATAAATGGCTTTTGGTTTTCAAAATTGTAGTGCTCTTTTAAAAAAAGATAGTTATCATAAATAGATGGTTCGCGTTGTTTTTTAGCCATTGAATTTTTAATACCATCTATGATATGCCTAAATACTTTTAGGTCTTTTATCTTAGTATTATAAGCACTTGTATTAACTTCATAGTCTTTAATTAACCTATCTAATACACCATGAGCATAACTGAGTTCGCCTCTGGCATAACTTGTAGTGTCTATTTTCACCATTTCACGAAGCTCACTTAATACTTCTGTTTTGAAAGATTCGTCTATGAGTTTTAGAATATGCTTAGAGCTATATTTATAATTGCTCACAACATCAGCGCCTAGAATTTTAATCCTATTAGGCTTTGGGAGCTTATCATTTAGACGTTTAAGAGTCTTCCATTTTTCATATACTTCAATGGTACGCTCTTGCCTTACATGCATTCCGTTTTGAATAACGAGGTCTTTTAATAATAGTGTATCACCGGTTTTCATAAACTCATTATAATAATGAGCCACACTAAAATCTGTTTCGGGTAAATAATATTTTATAGTACCATCTTTGGTTAATGACTGCAATAACTTTAACTCCACGTCTTCCGTTTTAGCACTGCCGTGATAAGCGCCAAAACCAATAATATTAAAATCCTTTTGTGGAAAATTGAATGTTTCAGAATTAAGATCAAAGCGATTTTGTTTTAGGTAGGCTTTTTTTGATTGTGAAATTCCGCTTAAATAAGAGCATAAGACAACTATAAATAGTAACTGTTTCATAGGTTTAAATTTTATCATTTTTTCTATTAGATGTAATTCACCATGAAAGATCTTGTTTGGTGTCAAGATTTATTATGGCTCATTTTATTCGACTTTTTAACTGTTCGTTTTTTGATTGATGATGACTCAAAACTAATGGCTATTCTTTTTTTATGGACTACACCTAAGGGTAGTTTTAAATAATGAGCTGATATTCTTAATCAATTATTTTTTAAAATTGACTACCCAGAAGGGTAGTTTTTATTTAATCTATATATTTGCTCATATGAATAGTGAAAAAGACTTTTTTTCGTTTAAAAATACCGTTCAAAATTTAACAGAGAGTGATAATAAGCAACTGTCAGATTACCTCGGTGTTATTGATGCTTTTGCGCGTACAACTTATAAAAGTATCTATGTTATAGATTATGAAAAGCAGTCTTTCGAGTATGTCTCAGATAACCCTCTGTTTTTATGCGGAAAGACGCCAGAAGAAGTTAAAGTTTTAGGATATCAATTTTATTTTGAAAATGTGGTTGAAGAAGATTTACGATTACTTTTAAAGATTAATCAAGTAGGATTTGATCTTTATGATCAGGTACCTTTAGAAGAACGTAAACTTTATACGATTGCTTATGATTTTAGATTAAAAAATAAGGAAAACACCTCTATTCTTATTAATCAAAAACTAACACCTATTTTTATTACAGAAGAAGGAAAAGTTTGGAAAGCCCTTTGTATTGTTTCGTTGGCAGAGAATAACACATCTGGTAATATCAAGGTTTATAAATCTAATAGTAATCAAATAAAATCGTATTGTCTGATAGATAATTGCTGGAAAGATGAGCAAAAGCCAACACTCTCTCAGCGTGAAAAAGAAATTTTACAACTTTCGGCACAAGGATTTAAGGTGCAGGAAATCTCTGAAAAATTATTTATTTCACCAGATACGGTGAAATTTCATCGTCGAAAATTATTTGACAAAATACAAGTGTCTAGTATATCAGAAGCTATTTTTTATGCCACAACTAATAAGCTAATATAACCTGTTAAGTATTTTTGGTAAAACACTTCAGTTTTAGCGATTTTATTTAATTCAGGTTCATAAGCGTCATTTGGTTCCGTCACTTAGTTTTCGATGCGCTTCTTTAAAAGATGGAGACTATTTCCTTAGCGTTTAAAACCGCTCTTTTATACCATTTATTTTTTCGAAAGAGGCTACCATGCCATGAATTATAGATGAGCTCAAACCTTGATGTTCCATTTCGTTTAATCCTTCAATTGTGCAGCCATTAGGTGTTGTTACCTTATCTATTTCTTGCTCTGGATGATTTTGTGTGTTAATTAATAATTGTGCTGCCCCTTCACAAGTATGCATTGCTAATTTTTGAGCTTCCGAAGCGTCAAATCCCATTTGTATTGCGGCTTGAGTAGAAGCTCTAATAAAGCGCATCCAAAATGCAATGCCGCTAGCACAAACGACTGTAGCCGCTTGCATTTGTCTTTCAGGAATGACTAAGGTTGTACCAAGTGTATTAAATATTTTATGAGCTATATTGAGTTTTAATTGCGCTTTTTTATTACTACAAATACATGTCATCGACTTACCAACAGCAATTGCCGTATTTGGCATCGCCCGAATAATGGTAAACCCTTCTCCAATAATAGCCTCTATTTTATCAATTGAAAACCCAGTAATTGTAGAGATTATTGTATGACGAGATTTTAAAGCCGATGCGTTTTTACGTAACACAGCTGGCAGATGATTAGGCTGTACTGCAAAAATGATAACATCAGAATTTTCTATGGCTAATGTATTATCACTAGTAATACTAACTTTTTTATTAGCTTTTAAACCTTCTATGTCATTAATATGTCGCTTGGTAAGGTATAATGATGTTAATACATTGCCAGATAGTAATCCTTTGGCAATTGATAAGCCTAAGTTTCCTGCTCCAATTATTGCTATTTTCATAAGTAAATGAATTTGGTTGTAAAACTAAACCAAAAACTGAAATAAATCAGGTTTATCATTGAGGTAATCTCCAAAGAAATTATGAAGTTTCATTTTGGTAATTAGAGGTTCTAAATCCTTATGCGATTTTAATTGCAAACCTACTACAGCAACATCCTTTTCTCTGTTTACCTTTTTTGTATATTCAAAATGAGTGATGTCATCATCTGGTCCCAAAATAGTCGTCACAAATTCTCTTAATGCACCTGCACGTTGTGGAAATTTCACAATAAAATAATGCTTTAAATTAGCATAGAGTAGGGCGCGTTCCTTTATTTCGGCAGTACGCGTAATGTCGTTATTACTTCCGCTAATGACGCATACAACATTTTTACCTCTAATAGCTTTAGAAAATTGTTCTAAAGCAGAAAGACTCAAAGCGCCAGCTGGCTCTACAACAATAGCATCTTTATTATATAGATCTAAAATCGTCTGGCAAATTTTGCCTTCATCAACTGTAACGACATGGTCTAGTGTTTCTTTACAAATTGCAAAATTTAAATCACCAACACGTTTTACAGCGGCACCATCTACAAAACTTTCAATAGATTTTAATGTTGTGTTTCTGTTGTTATTAATTGAAGTTAACATTGAAGGAGCACCTTTAGGTTCAACACCAATAATTTTAGTTTGAGGCGATAAAGTCTTAAATACACTAGATAGACCAGCCGATAAACCACCTCCACCAATAGGAACAAATACATAATGTATGGGATGAGTTTTAGCTTGATCTATGATTTCTAAACCAACTGTAGCCTGTCCCTCAATTACCTTTTCGTCATCAAAAGGGTGAATAAACGTTTTGTTAAGTCGCTCACATGCTGTCATTGCGGCATGATAGGCATCATCGAATGTGTCGCCTACTAAAACCACGTCTATATAGTCTTCACCAAACATTTTTACCTGTTCAATCTTTTGATTTGGTGTTGGTGAAGGCATAAAGATTGTTCCCTTTATTTTTAAGAGTTTACAAGAAATAGCAACCCCTTGCGCATGATTACCAGCACTTGCGCAAACAATCTCATTTTCAATTTGAGAGGCGTTTAATGAGGACATTTTATGATAGGCTCCTCTTATTTTATAAGAACGTACTTGTTGCAAATCTTCTCTTTTGAAGAAGATATTGGCATCAAACTGTTTTGAATACTGCACATTCTTAATCAAAGGTGTTACGGAAGCAATCCCTTTTAATTTTTCCGCAGCAGACTCAACAGCTTTTAGCGATGGTTTGTATGAGGTGGTTACGTTGTTCATATTAGAGTAATCCTAAAATCGAGTTAAGAATATCAAGATCTGTTTAAGCTAAAACGGATTCTTCAGTAGGAGCACTTTTAATGACTTTCATTGCTGTCATTGCGGCTCTTAAGCGCTGTCCTACCGCTTCAATTGGATGATTTCTAATGGCATCATTCACTGCGATGAGTTCAATATTATCAATACCAGTTGTATCTGAATATGGTTTTCCGATGATTGATGTATCAACGGTTTTCATAAATTCTGTTAGCAACGGTTTGCAGGCATGATCGAATAAATAACACCCATATTCTGCCGTATCAGATATTACACGATTCATTTCGAATAGTTTCTTTCTTGCTATTGTGTTTGCAATTAACGGCAATTCGTGTAATGATTCGTAGTAAGCAGAATCTTCAATAATACCTGCACTTACCATAGTTTCGAAAGCAAGCTCCACTCCAGACTTTACAAAAGCTACTAATAATACGCCATGGTCAAAATACTCTTGTTCAGAAATATGATCTGTAGTTAAAGCTGTCTTTTCAAAAGCTGTTTCTCCTGTTTCAGCTCTCCATTTTAATAAATTGATATCATCATTTGCCCAATCTTCCATCATTGTTTTTGAAAACTGACCAGAAATGATGTCGTCCATATGTTTATTAAATAATGGACGCATAATGTCTTTAAGTTCTTCTGATAATTCAAAAGCTTTGATTTTAGCTGGATTGGATAAACGGTCCATCATGTTAGTAATCCCTCCATGTTTTAAAGCCTCTGTAATTGTTTCCCAACCAAATTGGATCAATTTAGCGGCGTAACTGGGTTCAATACCTTCTTCTACCATTTTGTCAAAGGATAAAATGGCTCCTGTTTGTAATAAACCACATAAAATGGTTTGTTCTCCCATTAAATCAGATTTCACTTCTGCAATAAATGAAGATTCTAAAACGCCAGCTTTATGCCCACCAGTGGCTACTGCATAGGCTTTGGCTTGTGCCCAACCTTTTCCTTCTGGATCATTTTCTGGATGTACTGCTGTTAATGTAGGTACTCCAAAACCTCTTTTGTATTCTTCTCTAACCTCAGTTCCTGGGCACTTTGGTGCAACCATAATAACTGTTAAGTCTTCACGAATTTTTGTGCCTTCTTCAACAATATTAAATCCATGAGAATAGCTTAAGGTTGCGCCTTTTTTCATTAACGGCATTACAGCTTTTACGACATTGGTATGTTGTTTGTCTGGTGTTAGATTTAAAACGAGATCGGCATTTGGAATTAACTCATCATAGGTGCCAACATTAAAATCATTAGCCGTTGCATTTTTATATGATGCTCTTTGTTCATCGATAGCTTGTTGACGTAAAGCATAAGAAATGTCTAATCCAGAATCTCTCATGTTTAAACCTTGGTTGAGTCCTTGTGCTCCACAACCTACAATAACTATTGTCTTTCCTTTTAAAGCGTTTACACCATCTTCAAATTCTGAAGCATCCATAAAGCGGCATTTTCCTAATTGCTCTAATTGCTCTCTTAGTGGTAATGTGCTGAAATAATTTGACATGTTTTTCTCTATTTTTTTAAACTCTTTTTAATTTTGAAATGCTTGTAGCATTGTTGATATTTTCATTTCGTCTTTAGTTACTGCAATTCTGCCTGAACGTGTAAATTGCATAATACCAAAAGCATTTAATTCTCTATACAATAATTCTATTTCTTGTCGCCTTCCAGATTTTTCTAGAACAAAGAACTCTTTGTTTACAGTGACAATTCTGGCATTACTTTCTTTAATGATGTTTTGAATTTGACGCTCTTCAAACAATAAATCTGATTTTATTTTGAAAATGCACGATTCTTGATAAATGGTGTCCTCTTCGGTATGATAGTATGCTTTTATAACTTCGACTTGCTTTTCAATTTGCCCTATAATTTTCTTAATCTGCGATTCCGTTACATTAACGAGAATTGTAAATTTTGAAACCCCTTCAATTTCTGAAGCAGAAGTGTTTAAGCTCTCTACGTTGATATGTCGTCTTTGAAAAATAGCCGAAAGTCTATTTAATAGACCAATGTTATTTTCAGTGTATACCGAAACTGTATAATGTTGTTTTTCTGAATTCATTTTTATTTTCTTTTCGTTATTTCAAGTGATTTTTTTGAGGTACGAGATAAGATTGTTCTCGATACAATTTTCAAACCCGTTGCACTTCTTTGAAATTCACTCGAACTGACGTTTATTCTAATCTTATATCTGAAACCGAAGCACCAGAAGGTACCATTGGGAATACATTATCTTCTTTTTCTACACATACCTCTAAGAAATATGGTTCTTTACTAGCTATCATTTCTTCAACAGCTGAGGCTAATTCTTCTCGTTTGGTTACACGCTTTGCATTGAGATAATACCCCTTTGCAATAGCTACAAAATCTGGATTTGTCATTTCAGTAGACGCATAACGTCTATCAAAAAATAGTTGTTGCCATTGTCTTACCATTCCTAGGAAATCATTATTAAGTACAACGACTTTTACGGCTGTTTTTTGTTGGAAAATGGTGCCTAGTTCTTGAATGGTCATTTGGTAACCTCCATCTCCAGAAATAGAAATAACTTCTCGTTCTGGTGCAGCCATTTTAGCTCCAATAGCAGCTGGCAAACCAAACCCCATAGTTCCTAAACCTCCAGAAGTAATATTACTTTTAGTTTTGTTAAACTCAGCATAGCGACAGGCAATCATTTGGTGCTGACCAACATCACTTACAATGGCTGCTTCTCCTTTAGTTTGGATGTTAATTTCTTTCAATACTTCACCCATTGTTAGACCTTCTTTTGTTGGATGCAAATCGCTCTTAATAACTTTTTCATACTCAATATCATATAAGTCCTTAAATTTTTGATGCCACTCTGTATGCGAATTTGGTTTTATTAAAGAAAGTATTTCAGCAAGACTCGTTTTAGCATTACCAAGAACTGCTATATCTGCTTTTACATTTTTATCTATTTCTGCAGGATCAATTTCAAAATGAATGACTTTGGCTTGTTTTGCATACGTAGCAAGATTTCCAGTTACGCGATCATCGAAACGCATGCCTATTGCAATAAGTACATCACATTCGTTAGTTAAAACATTAGGTGCGTAATTTCCATGCATCCCAACCATTCCAATGTTTAAGGGATGAGACGTTGGAATTGCAGAAGCACCAAGAATAGTCCATGCAGAAGGGATTCCCGCTTTTTCAATTACGGCCTTAAATTCTTCTTCTGCTTCACCTAAAATGACACCTTGCCCCCAAACCACCATTGGTTTTTTTGCGTTGTTAATTAATTCTGCTGCTGCTGCTAATGATGACTTATCGGTTTCAGGAACAGGTTTATAACTTCTAATCCCAGTGCATTTTTCATACTTAAAATCGAAATCCTCAAATTGAGCGTCTTTAGTGATGTCAATTAAAACGGGTCCGGGTCTCCCGCTTTTGGCAATATAAAATGCCTTAGCCATAACTTCTGGAATTTCAGAAGCCTTAGTTATCTGATGATTCCATTTAGTAACTGGTGTTGAAATACCAACGATATCAGTTTCTTGAAATGCATCGCTACCCAATAAATGTGAAGGTACTTGTCCGGTAATACATACCATAGGTGTAGAATCTATTTGAGCGTCTGCAATACCTGTGATAAGATTCGTAGCACCTGGACCAGAAGTTGCCATAGCAACTCCAACTTCTCCAGAAATTCTTGCATAGCCTTGAGCTGAGTGCGTAGCACCTTGCTCATGACGAGTTAGTACATGATGGATCTTATCTTGATATTTATATAATTCGTCATATACAGGCATAATAGCCCCTCCAGGATAACCATAAAGTACTTTTACACCCTCTTCAAGTAAGCATCTCACAATGGCTTCACTACCAGAAATTCGTTCTGTAGTTTGTGCAGTATTATATGTCTTTTGTATTGTTTGAGTTTCTTTCATCTTTAATGTCTTTTAAAATTCGTCAGTAACACAACCTTTCGAAGCAGATGATACTGTCTTTGCATATTTGTAAAGAACTCCGCGTTCAAATTTTAAGTCTGGTGCTTTCCAATTTTGTCTTCTTTTTTGTAATTCTATTTCTGAAACTTCAACTGAAATAGTGTTGGTTTCTGCATCTATAGATATAATGTCACCATCTTTAACAAAGGCAATTGTTCCACCTTCTTGAGCTTCTGGAGTAATATGTCCAACAACAAAACCATGTGTTCCACCAGAAAATCTTCCATCGGTAATTAAGGCAACATCCTTACCTAAACCTGCTCCCATTATGGCTGCGGTTGGCTTTAACATTTCTGGCATTCCTGGCCCTCCTTTTGGGCCTTCATAACGAATAACAACAACATCTCCTTTTTCTACTTTTCCATCTCTAATGCCGTCATTTGCTGCGTATTCTCCTTCAAAAACTTTAGCTTTTCCGTTAAAACTTAGTCCTTCTTTACCAGTGATTTTCGCGACACTTCCTTCTGTAGCTAAATTGCCGTATAACATTCTTAAATGCCCTGAGATTTTAATTGGCTCCTCAATTGGTTTAATGACATCTTGTCCTTCAGTTAAATCATCTACCTCTAATAAATTCTCAGCTATTGTCTTTCCTGTAACAGTTAAACAGTTGCCATGAATGAGTCCTTTTTTAAGTAGGTATTTCATAACTGCAGGAATTCCACCAACGTCATGTACATCTTCCATGAGATATTTTCCGCTTGGTTTTAAATCTGCCAAAAATGGTGTGCTATCACTTATATCTTGAAAATCTTTTAATGTAAAATCTATTTGAGCTGCTCTTGCAATTGCTAAAAAGTGTAGTACAGCATTTGTAGAGCCACCTAATATGGTAACTAGTCTTACTGCATTTTCAATTGACTTTCTTGTGATAATATCTGAAGGCTTTATGTCTTTTTCTAATAGTACTCTTAACGCTTCTCCAGCTCTTACAGATTCTTGTTTTTTCGCATCACTTAATGCTGGATTAGACGAATTAAAGGGTAATGTCATTCCTAGTGCTTCAATTGCAGATGCCATTGTATTTGCAGTGTACATACCTCCACATGCTCCAGCTCCTGGACATGCCTTTTCTACAATATTCTGATATTCATTTTTAGTTATGGTACCGGCAACCTTGCTTCCCCAAGCTTCAAATGCAGAAACAACATCTAGCTTTTTACCTTCATGGCATCCAGAATCAATTGTACCTCCATAAACTAAAATTGAAGGACGATCTAAACGAATCATTGCCATTAAAGCACCAGGCATATTTTTATCACAACCTACAACGGTTACCAATCCGTCATAACTCATGGCTTGTACTACAGTTTCCATTGAATCTGCAATAATATCTCTTGATGGTAATGAATATCGCATTCCTGGTGTGCCCATTGAAATACCATCACTCACACCAATTGTGTTGAAAATTAGACCTATTACATCTTCATTTTTCGTCCCTTCTTTGACCAATTTGGCTAAGTCGTTAAGATGCATATTACAAGGGTTGCCTTCGTATCCTGTGCTTGCAATTCCCACAATAGGTTTGTAAAAATCTTCTTTGGTTAATCCGATAGCATGCAACATCGCTTGAGCAGCTGGCTGTGTTGGATCTTGCGTCACTGTTTTACTGTATTTATTTAATTGACTCATACGGCTTTTGATAGATTTCTTTTACGTTCTCCTAAAACTTCTTGTTGGTATATGATACTTTCGTTATTGTAATATGCGCTCATAATATTTTAAAGTTCTAAATTATATTATCGTGTTTTTTTTATGTTGTGAATATTTCTGATTGAACTAAACTCATGTTACTTTTATTTTGTTTAAATGCTTGTTTTTGAGTCGTTTACATGTTGTTCTGTATGACGTTCAGGCATCAAATTTTTAATTAAATTTGTTGGATTAGTTTAAAACATAATAGGCAAACATTCTAAGCATGTGGAATTTGGTCTTCTTGAAAATTTAAAGACTAAAGTTGAAAATGAAATGAATAACCTGCCAACAGAGGATGAGTTAGTCTATAAATTAAAAAAATGTATACTAAGTCAGAAACCTGAACGAATTTCAATTGATAAGGCTTCAGAAAAACTTCATATTTCTGAACGAGCTTTACAAAGAAAGCTAAGGAAGTTAGATATACCCTTTAAAAACGTTGAGTATAGTTTACAATTAAGATTGGTTAAAACCTACCTCAAGGAAAATCAAAAATCTAATGAAGAGATAAGTTACCTCTTAAGGTTCTCTGAGAGTAGTGTATTTATTAGATTTTTTAAATCTTTAACTAATGAAAAATATATAAACAACTTATTTTCGATGAAATAGTTCTAAAAGATGTATTCAATATATTCTAGTACATCATTAGTTATCTGGATAAAAATAAATAGCTATTCAAATTTTTGATGTGATTTTTGATAAGACCTTGGAGACATTGAGGTTTCCTTTTTAAAAGCACTATAAAAAGCTGAAGACGTGTTAAAACCAACATCAAAAGCTAGATTTTCAATTTTCTCATTTAAAAAATTGGGATTAATCAGTTTTGTTTTAACATCTGCTATTCTAAAACCATTAATCACATCTTTAAAGTTTTTTCCATATACAGCATTAATGGCTTTAGACACTAAGTATTCAGGGCTGTCTAATGTCTTTGAGAGTTGAGCAATAGAAATTCCTGATTGTAAATACATTTTATCCCTTTCAAGTGCAATCTTAATATTTTCAATAAGCTCATGAGTGACTTTCGCCGAATACTTTTTCTTTATAACGGATGGTGAATTTAATGCTACAAAAAATAGAACATATATAATAGTTGAGGCTATTATCAATCCAATAGTATAATTAGTTTGACCTCTTGAAAAATTTTGAATTGAAAAGGCTATTATCAATCCAAACATTCCATAATATAAATAGTGGTGCCATTTTGTGAGTTTGGACTTATATTTAGAGTTAAAAATGTACTTAACTCCAATGTATATAAGATATATCAAGAAGAAATAATTACCCCAAATGTATACGTCATTAGCTCTATAACTATCAGTTATTAGTATTAAAAAAAGAACTATTGGACCTAAAAAATGCACTAGATTATAAACCTTAAATTTTTTCGATTCCGAAAATAAATATTTGAAATGAAGGAGTAAAAGAGGCGCAGCAATAGTATATCCCAAGAGTACTATTGATATTTGGGTTAACGACATACCATTTACCAAGTAAATTAGCATAGATTTAGAAATTCTCATCGCCATTGAAAAAAATATTAGTCCAATAGTAATATCTAGAAACTTATTTTCCTTTCTAACAAAGAAGAAATAGATAGACATAAACAAACAACTTGATACGGCTATACCCGAAAACATAGTTAAAGCAACAACTAGATTCATAAGCACTAAATTATGAAATATAAAAGTATGAAATCTGCTATTTTTTCATCTGTTAAAGTATTCACAAATAAATCTCCAGTTTCACTGAAAAAGGAAAGTCAACCATTAAATGCATCTTAGTTATACTTCAGTTTTTAAAAAGGTAATTCTTCTTTGCTGGATAAATTTAGAGTCTAAATAATTTTATAATGAATAAAACTAAACCAATAAATCTTTTTTTAAAATCACTTGACCAATTGTTAAAAAGGTCATAAAACTATGTCCTGTTTTTAAAAAAACGGAAGCCTAAAAACTAATGTAAAGCTAAATTTGAGCAAACGAATAAACAATAATATAATGAAACTAAAATTGAATTTAATAATAATGATGTTTGGATTTACAACATCATACGCGCAATTTCATACACTAAATATTCCACAGCCTAGTCCACATGTGAACGATATCTTTTCTTCTTTTGAAAAAGAACTTCTTAACGAATTGAGTAATGGAGGAGCTCCTGGTATTCAGGTATCAATTATGTATAACGGAGAAGTCTATAACAAAAGTTTTGGTTACAGTAATTTTAATAAGAAAATAAAAGCGAATAACAAGACCCTGTTTAAAAATGCATCAACAGGAAAAGTTTTTGTCGCCTATGCAGCCATAAAGTTGTCGTTGCTTGGTAAACTGGATTTAGATAAGAACATATCTACCTATATCTCTGGATTAAATTCGGAAATAGGAAAACTAACGACTAGACAATTAATAACACATACGTCAGGGCTAAAAGATGAATCAGATAATTTTGGGCCATCTGGACTTTCACAGCAAATTAAAATGGCAAAAACCTTGGGAAGTGATAAGTTCTTTGGTGAGCCTGGGATGGTTTTTAGTTATTCAAATACTAATTATGATTTAGCGGGAGCCGTAATCGAATCTTTAACAGGTTGGGATTTTAACACAGCTATGATGAAACTTGTTTTCGAGCCTCTTAACATGAAAGCTACTACTTATAGATTTGATGTTGCTAATCCTAAAAATGTGGCTTTTGGTCATAGTGGTTCAGGTCCAAACTATTCTACTAACACTACAATTCCAGATAATGCAAGAGGAAGAGCTTCAGGTATGGCATTGACAACAGCCGAAGAATTAAATAAGTTTTTAATGTGGTTACAAATAGATCATAAAGATCAATTTGATAACAAATTAAAGGATGCTGTTTTGGAAGTGTTTTCAAACAAAAAAATGACAGGCGCTTATTGGGAATATGGTTACGGGTTATTCCATTCTACCTACTGTAATACCAATGCAATATGGCACAGTGGTGGCATGCCTGGATATAAAGCCGCATTTTTAAGTGTACCAGAACAGAGTTTTTCTGTGACTGTTTTGGCTAATGGTTCTGGAATTAATCAATGGAACGTTATAAAAAAAGCAGTAGAAACTGTAATAAATGGCAACTGTTCACTAATTAGTAATAATGTCGAACTAACCGATATTTCAGAAGAGGAAGGCCAAGAACTCATTGGAACATATACTCAAGGGATTGGAGCTAGGATTAAAGTGTTCAAAAAGGAGGATACTTTTGTTATGAGCGTTGATGGAGGGCCTAGTTATGAGTTAAAGAAAAGAGGAGAAGATAACATTGTAACAATTCGTGAAAATAAACCTTCTACTAGTTATGGTGTTTTTAAAGATAAAAATGGTAAAGTGCTCTATCTTCAATATTGGGTGAGAGCCTACCCGAAGGTTAATATGTAAAATACGTTAATCAGACCGTTTATCCTAAAAAAAACAAATACCGAAATGAGATTCATTGACCATGTTGGATGATTCTTTTAAATCAGTTTTCATCATTATTTTAGCTCGTCTATTCTTGATTCTAACTTTTCATCAACATAATTCAAATAAATTATTTTTAAAATAATATTACTTGAATGTCTAATTTGACTGTTTTTTATTTTACTGTACCAAATTTGTACCCTAAACATAGAAAAGTTAATAAAGCCTATAAGGTTAATTTCTCCTTAGAAAAGTAACTATTATATACTTTAATTCCTTTGCTTTAACTGTTCAATGTTATTCTTGATTATTTAGTTTTAATACTTGAGTAATTTTTACTAGATTTATCCCAGACCTATAATTTCTTTTTTTTATGCATTAATGATGTGAATTTCCGATCGTCAAATTGATAGATCGATTTTTGATGCAGCACAGATATTTAATAATACAGTTAAAAAATGAATAATAGTTATAGGATACTATTCGATTTACTGGTTACTCATACTTACTTTAAAACAGGCTTTTGCGAAGGGCTAACTTATAAACCATCGAAATCTACAAGTGAATTGATGGATAGATTTAATCTTAAAGTTTTGAATATCGATAAAGGCTTTCAGTTTTATTCGAGAGGAAAAGTACCTTTTGATACCTTTCTCAATTATATAACTAAGGCCACAGAGCATTCTTATTTCGAATTTAATGCTCAGTCTACAGACCAAGTTTTTTATCAGTATACAAATTTACCTCTTGATGATATAAAAACACTCTTATTTGATTCTGAACAGAGTCATGCAGAAGGAGACTTTATAGTTTTGAACCAACAATTTCAGAAGCGCTCTGCTAATTTATTTACGTTAAGAATACAATTCTCTGACATTTTAATGCATTTAGCTAAAGATGCTATAGGTCATTATAGAATAGACTTTTCTTCACGAGCCACAAAATGGCAATATAATATCATAAATAATAGCCAGGAACACTATAACGAACTCTCAATTAAGAGCAACTCCGAAGTAGAATTTGATTCAGGAAAAGAAGTGGTGTTAAACAATGGACAAAAAGCAATTGCTTTTACATCTATAGGAGACAATATTGTACTTAGTCAAATTCCTAAACATACTTTTGATTTGGTTTGTACTGAAAGTGAAATGGGCGTAAAAATATCGAGAATTTTATTTAAAGGATTACCGATGCCAATTCCTAGCCAATTGCAAGTTATAAAAACGAATACCGAAATGTCTATGGTATCTCCAATATATATCTATTTATAACAGTCGATAGTTTTTTTCTTTAAAAGGCCAAGGTAGTACATTCTGTAGCAGAATACTGCCCGTTGTTTTGAGTGTTTTATTCAAAACCACTCTGCCAAATACACGTATATATACCTATTGTTTCGCATTATGCGATGCTATACCTTTGAGATGACTCCAAGTTAATCGTGACTTTAATTTTATAGTTACTGAGCTTAATATTTGTGTTTTGAGTAAGCTAAATAATAGCACATTAACCTGTATACATTCAAACTAAATAAGACATTATGGACTCAAAAAAGCAATCGGTTTCATCAAACGAAAAAAAACCTTACCTCTCGCAACCTATTCCTGGCAATGGAGAACTATTTCATGTAGAACATGACCCTATAGACCCATCTGCCACACAACCTTGGAACGGCTTTGTTCCAAAATGTACTTTAGATGATCAAGATCAATGCAAATATTTTCCAGCGCAAACATCAAATATAATCGTAGACGAAGTCTATGAAAAAATTAGAATTAAAAGTAATAAATGGATAGAAATGGCTTGTGAGGAGGCCAAAGCATCTATAGGAGAAGAAGGAGGGCCATTTGGAGCCGTAATTGTTCAGATAGATGATGATACTCAAGAGATTATTCGTTATTGGAAAAATCATAATCAAGTTACCGCTATAAACGATCCAACGGCACATGCCGAAGTGATGACGATTCGGAGCGTCTGTGCATCTCTAGGTGTTTTTGATTTGTCTAAAATAGAAAAAGGCCATTCTAAGTTACCTCAAAAAAGCGAAACATCTCATTGTGTCATATTTAGTTCTGCAGAACCATGTCCAATGTGTTTTTCAGCGATTAGCTGGGCAAGTTTGAAACACATGTATTTTTCGGCCACACGTTACGATGCCGCTGTGCAAGGTGTTAACTTTTCTGATGAAGAAATTTATAACGAACTATCAAAACCGTATTATCAAAGGAGTATGAAAGTATTTCAATGCAGTACACCAAATTCACTGGATGCCTTCAATACATGGAAGGTTGTTCCTCATACAGATTACTAACCGATAAACTAAAATACTATTTCAAATGGAAACGAATTCAAATTTTAACTGGAAGGATCACATCTCAATTGTTGATTCTAGTTTAAACGCAGAAGCTATTGCAAACGTCATTAAAGTGGATACAGAAATGTTGGCTCATATGGACGATTTACAAGATAGAGTCCAAGCCGATTTAACAAAATTTCAACCGGTAATTGTTGCTCAATTTACGCCTGGCGGCGGAAAATTTACTTTAGTTAGAGATGAATATGGAGAAGAGGCCAGATATACTGTTGAGCCTGTAGCCAGATTGTTTTATATGGCAAAATCTATTGCGCATGCGCCTCTTGGTATTTTTGGATGCTTTGGTCCTTATAGTACAGACCCCAAAAATCAAGGCTGGAGAGCACCAATGGAAGATTATAGAAATGTATTAGCAAAGGCCTTGTCAACGATAGATGATATTGATGTTGAAAAGGGCTATCAAATTGATGATAGATTAAAGCGGAAATTGGTAATGGATTTAAATAATGTCACTGGTCAATTTGACGATGCGCCACCTCATTTAGACGAAGATACAGTAGTGCCTCATGTCATTAAAGTGATGAAAGACTTGTTAAAATCCTCAATCGATTTTGTAGATAACACAGCATTCCAATTAAGTGACGACGAATCCCCTGCAGAAGTGTTTCAAAAATGGTGTAACATGACCAGCGACGATAAAGATAATCCAGATGATACACTCTATAAACTTATCGTACAATCCCAAGTGATTGCAGCATCAACGCAGCAATTAGGAATAAGCACATTAATGCAAACATGGAGAGATACATTTTCTGAAGAAGATTGGGCAAATTTATACGTTATCGTTCAAGGAGAATGGGTAACCCGAAAGTTAAACTCAATTGCACAATGTATTTTACCTGAAATGGCAGATGGAGAAGAAGCCTTGGATGAGCATCTTTTGATTGTAACTAATCTTACAGATGTGGATCCAGCATTACATTTTCTAGCTCGGATTTTAGAAGACAGATCAGCGGCGGCAATGATTCTCACAGATCATAGTCAACCAAGAGATGATCTATCTGGTCAAGTGGATTTATTAGGGCCAGTCATGCAAGATGTTGTTTGTCCGCATATGAGTGCAGCTAACAAGGCACCTGAAACTGGTGATTCATGTCCTCATTAAACTAATTAATACAAATTATATGGAAGTTTCTGAGTATAAAAATCACCTTACGTTTTATCTCGATGGTAAAAAAAGGACCTTGTTTAATGTGTCTCCCAAAATGCGACTTATAGATTTTTTGCATTTGCCCGAGATTGGAAAAGGCGGAACCAAAATAGCTTGCGGACAAGGAGGTTGTGGTGCTTGTACTGTAATGTTAACGGGTTATGACAAGGTGCTGAGAAGAATAACCAACCGAGCTATTAATGCATGCCTACGCCCATTATCCTCTATAGATGGTACATTGATAACAACCACTCAAGGCATTGGTAATGTTAAAACAGCAGTAGACGAAATACAATGGACTATTGCTGCTAATAATGGTTCTCAATGTGGTTATTGTACGCCAGGTTTTGTTATGAATATGTTTACAAGAATGCAGGAAGATTCAAAGCCAAATGTAAGGGAAGTTGAGGAATTATTTGATGGGAATATCTGTCGATGTACAGGGTATCGTCCAATATTAGATGGCTTTAAAAAATTGGCGAGTAATTATAAACCACCAAAGCATATACCAGAAATAGAATTAGATCCTAATTATAAACCAAAGGCACAACCACATGCCACGAAAATCAATATTCCTAAAGACTTTGCAGAGTATATGGAAAACCCAGACAGCCTTCATTTTAGCCAGAATGACTATAGTTATTTTAGACCAACAGTACTCCCAGAGTTATTTGGTTTATTAGATGAGTATGGTCCTGTAGGTCCTAACTTGCAGCTGATGAGTGGTAATACAGCAGTTGGAATTTATCCTACCAAAGCAAATTATAATGAAGCCTATCAAGATCCAAAATGTATTATTGATATTTCTAAAATCACCGAACTACAATCTGTTAAATCTACAGAGAATAGCTTAACTGTTGGCGGGCAAATTACGTTGTCTAGGTTTTTGAATGTGCTTGAAAATCAAATAGAAAAACTGGAAGAACCTTTAAGTAAGGGGCTTGTCGCTTTAAAGGAACATCTTCATAAAGTAGCCAATCTGCAAGTGCGAAATGAAGCAACTCTAGCTGGAAATATTTTTATTGGAACCAACAAAGGGTTTCTCTCAGATTTGGTTTTGGTTTTAGCAACTCTTGAGGCGACAATAACGGTGAAAACGAGTAAGGATACTTCAACAGTAACATATCCAATTCTGAAATTGCCAAAGGCTTCAGAGTTAGGTAAAGATGCTATTTATTATGCCATTACAATACCTTATACAAAGAAGAATGACTACATAAAAACCTTCAAAATTCGCAGGCGTGTGGAAGATTGTCATGCCATAGTAAATGCTGGATTTAAGGTGACATTGGATAATAATGAACAGGTCGTAGAAAGTCATTTTGTCGTAAATGGAATCAATGCTAGCTATGATGATACTTCCGAGGGACTCAAATTTAAACCTGTCATTTTATCTCATGTGTCTAAAATGTTATCTGGAATGCCATGGAATGAGGATACTTTAAGTAATGCATTGCATTTAATTAGAGATGAAATTGGAAATTATGAACCACCAAAAAATGATTGTAATGAACTTTTAGAGATCAATCAAATACCGTTTTCTTATCGTCAAAATTTGGTGTCTTCATTATTCTATAAATTTTTTGTTTCAGTATGTAAACAACGACATATTAAAGTTTCAGAACATATAGATTCGTTGAATGATAATTTGCACGACGATATTTCATCAGGTATTCAGTTTTATAATTCATATGAAGATGAACTACCAGTATCAGCACCTTTTGTAAAGCTATCCGCTTTCATGCAGGCTACAGGAGAAGCCATCTATACGTCCAGCGTATTAACACCTCCAAATACTTTGGAAGCGGCGTTTGTCTACAGTACAATTTCAAAGGGAACTTTTGGTTATTGTCTACCACGTAAAGAAAAAGTGAGTGTAGAGGAATTGGTACACTTCTTAAGTGATAAGTTTTCAGGTTTTACCGATTTAATTACTTATGCTGATATTCACGAGGATAATCGCTTAAATAATTGGGGAGGAGCGGGATTAGACGATCCTCTATTTGTGCCTTCGGAAGATGATCAAATACCGACACTAATTCTTAAAAAAGGAGAAGATTCTGAGGTCTTTTTTCCTGAAGAGATTACTACGATAGGGGCACCTCTTGCCATTGTTTTAGCAAAGACCGAAGCCTTATCAAATACCATTGCCGAGTATATAAGACGACATTGCATAAAGTATGAAGAGCAACGAGGAATTTACATTGATGAAGCCTTACAAAAACAACACTATTTTCCTCAATCTCCAAGTACAAATCCAGGTTTAAGTCATATTGAAGAAATGATTAGACCAGGTAGTGATATTGCTATTCTTGAAAACTTAGAAAGATTAGCTCATGGAGATACTAATATTGAACACAGTTTTTCTCACGGAAATCATGCCACAGGATATCAAAACCATTTCTACATGGAAACCATGACTGGTCTAATTATTCCAGGTGAAAATAAAGATATGATATTGTATTCTACAACGCAAAATTTGGCCGACGACCAGAGTGTTGTAGCGAGTATTTTAGGTATCGATGCAGCTGATGTAAAAGTAACTGTACAGCGACTTGGAGGCGGATTTGGAGGCAGGCAATCTAGAGCTCGATTTATTGCTGGACCAATTGCCATCGCTTCTCATAAGCACAATTGCCCAGTTCGTTTAAAAATGTCTAGAGAAACTAACTTCATTATGTGTGGAAATAGACATCCGTTTTATGGTCACTTTGCAACACAATTTGAGCCGTCTGGTAAAATAACAGGAATGGTAATGAATTATATTTCCAATGGAGGAAATACTTATGACCTTTCTTTTCCCGTAATGGACTTATCTGTATTAAGTGGCGATAATGCCTATAATATTAAACATTTAAAAGTTACTGGTAACGTCTGTCAAACTAATGAGATAAGCAACACAGCATTTAGAGCTTTTGGTTTGGTTCAAAGTATGAACATACTCGAAGAATGTATTGAACGAACGGCTTTTGAGTGTGGTATTAGCCCAGAAGAAATTAGAGAGCGCAATTTTTATAAAGATGGACAAGTTAAATGGACAAGTTTTCAAATTACAGATTGGACATTAAGTGTCTTAGAAATGTTTGGTTTTGATAAATCAACATTGCATAGTTTGGAAGTTTTAAAGGATGTAGTGTATAAGGATGAAACTGAATTAGAAATGGCTATAAATAGTCATAATATTGAAGGTTTAATAGGACCTTCAAATATTGATAAACTTATCACTTTAAAAGATTTTAGTACCACATCTTACGATTATACGCCATATTTAGCAGGATTGAAATGGAACAATATCAATCAGATATGGACCGACTTAAAAACGTCCTCAGACTTTGAAAAACGAAAAGCCAGCATTGAAGAATTTAACGCCAATAATAAATGGAAAAAGAAAGGAATTTCTATGATTCCTTTAAAATATGGGATTTCTTTTAATGGTCCGAGAGGAGCTTTAAATCAAGGAGGAGCTTATGTATTAGTTTATTCTGGAGATGGTTCTGTTTTGGTACATCATGGTGGCGTTGAAATGGGGCAAGGTATTCAAACTAAAATGGCTCAAATTGCTGCAGAAGCATTGGGTATTCCAATTTCATATATTAAAATGGCAGAAACGAATACTAATATTGTTAATAATGCCTCTGCAACAGCAGCATCTACAGGATCTGATCTTAATGGAGGTGCAGTTCAAAAAGCGTGTTTAGCACTGAGAAACCGCCTAGAACAAATGTGTATTGATCTAGAAGATAATGTCCTATATTTTGCTGAAGCTGTAGAGGCCGATTCTCAGGATGCCTTAAAAGTTAAGACTATTGTACGTAACTGGAGAGACCATTGGTCTGAGGTATGGCCATTGATTATAGAATGGGCCTATTCAAGTCGAATAAACTTAAGTGAGTCTGCTAGATATAGAGCCCCTCATCATGATGTTGTAGATAACACAGATCCAATAGGCAGACCCTTCTTTTACTTTACATATTCTGCCGCTGTAAGTGAGGTTGAAGTAGACATTCTAACAGGAGAATTCGAAACAAAACGAACAGATATCTTATTTGATTTAGGAAAAAGTCTTAACCCTTTAATTGATGTAGGTCAGTTAGAAGGTGCGTTTGTTCAAGGATTGGGGTATTTAACGACCGAGGAAATGATTAAACAAGGACCAAAAGAGACACCAATTGAAGGTATTCCAAAAGAAGCCATAACTTCTGTGAATACCTGGGATTATAAACCTCCAGGGACAAAATCCATACCTACAGATTTTAGAATTTCGATATTTGATGATCGATTGACTCCACAAGAAAGATTAGATCCAAAACTCGCAGCAAGAGCTGTGAAATCTTCAAAGGGTATAGGAGAACCACCTTTAGTACTTGCCAACTCTGTGTTTTTTGCTATCAAACAAGCCATACTTGCATTTTATAAAGAAGTCGGCCATGAAGGATGGGTAGAAATGACAGCACCTGCAACAATACCTAAAATACAAGCAGCTTGCCATGTGGCATTAGATCAAATGACTCTTAAATAAACTTTAGTAAAAAAATAAAAATATGACAACTTCAAAACCAACACCAGTAATTTTTAATCATAGTGCCGCAATTGATGATTTTGTGTCCACAGCAGTGCTTAGTTCAATGCCAAATATAGATATTAAAGGTATTGTTGTAACCAATGCCGATTGTATTGCTACTCCAGCTATGGATACATCTAGTAAAGTACATCAATTTCTAGGTTTAGAGAAAAAGAATATTCCACTAACTTTAAGTATGGCTAGAGGATGGAACGCCTTTCCTTGGTCTTATAGGAAAGATTGCATTACAATGGGCACTATAGAATCCTTATATCCTTTTAAGAGTCATGTAACGCCGCCATATCAATCTGGAGAAGATATGATAGAAGTATTGTTATTAGAGGCCATGATAATGAGCGAACCTGTAATTGTATTAGCTACAGGTCCGATTACAGCAATTACCACAGTGTTAAAAAGGCGCCCAGAACTTATTAAAGGAATTAAGAAAGTTATTTGGATGGGAGGTGCCATTTTTGTGAAAGGAAATTTGTATGATAAAACGGTTTCTGTGCCTCGGGAAATAGCAAATGATAAAGCCGAATGGAATGCCTTTTGGGATCCTTTTGCGGTTAACGAATTGTTTACTACGTTTAGCGGGATTCATATGTTTCCACTGGACATTACAGATAAGGCAAAGATTACAGATGCATTTAAAACTGAACTTGCCGCGCAGGCAAAGGATTTTAATCTGTCACAATTTGTTAGTGAAGCTTATGGTTTGGTAAAAGATGAGCCATTTTATGAAATGTGGAATACTTTAGCCACATGTTTCCTAGGAACTGCTGCAAATGACATCTTCGCAGATCCAGAAGAGATATCTTTAACAATAGAAGAATGGGGAAATGACACTCAGGGCTGGATACATCAAATGGAAAATAGAAATGCACAATCTGTTTATTTTAATTTGAAAAACTCAGATGCTTTTTATGATTATGTATTGCAACAGTTAAAAGCAAATGTAGAAGATAATGACTAGTCTTATGAAAAATATTGTAATAATGAGTTTTTGCCTGTGCATATTAGGCTGTAAAAAAACAAATGATAAGTTAGATTTTGAAACAACATCAGATTTCTATGAGAAACTGGTAGAAACAAATGACATCGCAGAGTTAAATCAATTTTTTACTAATATGCCTAAAGGTGGTGATATTCATCATCATTATACAGGATCCATATATGCAGAAACCTATTTAGATTGGGTAGGAGATAAGAATTGGCGAATAGATAGTTGTTCGTTAAAAATAATTAAGGATGTCTCCGAAACCCAAGGTTGTACGCTATTAACAGCAGATGAGGTTATAAAAAACACAGCACTATATAGGCAGTTGTTAGAACTTTGGTCAGATCTAGATTTTGCAAATCATGATCATTCTGAACCGCCACCAGATTTACAATTCTTTAATACGTTTGGTTATTTTGGAGCCGTTTCTGACGAATACATGAATATAGGATTGAATATTTTAAAGGAAAGAGCTATTAATGAAAATGTATCCTACATTGAAACCATGTTAAGTGCAGTGGGTGTGTCTAGCAGTGATTATTTTCCTCAAGATAACGACTTCAACACGTTATTAGAACTAGTAAAGACACAGGAAGATGTAGATGAAATTCTAAAAGAAATAGATAAGGTCTATTTAAACAATACAGCTTTCGAAAATGAGATAGATACATTTGTAGATAAAATAGTTAAGGATCATGAGGGTATTGATACTGATAATTTCACCATGAGATTCCAAAGCTATGGCGTTAGAGTTCTAGAACCATTACAGGTATATACAGATCTTCTTTCAGCATATATTGCCAATACTAAAACACCTTTACTAGTAGGTGTTAATATTGTAGCTCCTGAAAACAACTATGTTGCTCTAAAAAACTATACACTGCATATGCAAATGTATAATTACCTTAAAAGGCAATATCCAGATGTCAATAGAGCTTTACATGCAGGTGAACTTACAATCGGAATGGTAAGACCAAAGAATTTATTATTTCATATTAATCAGGCTTTAGATATAGCAGGTGCGCAAAGAATAGGACACGGTGTTGATCTACCCTATGAAAATGAATCATATAAATTATTATCTAAACTTAAAAATCAAGCTGCAATCGAAATTAATTTAACCAGTAACAAGTTCATCCTTGGTGTTGAAGGTAGAGAACATCCCTATTTAATTTATTCAAACTATGGTGTACCTTTAGTCATTTCAACCGACGATTCGGGCGTGTCTAGAAATAACTTGTCAAATGAATATATGTTATTGGCTACGAATTATAAACCGTCCTATGAAACGATTAAGGAATATGTCTATAATAGTATTGATTATTCATTTATGGATGAGAAGGATAAGGAGAAGTCTATAAAGGTATTGAATGAACAATTTGAAGAATTTGAACGGAAAATAACAACTGTTTTAAACAAATAAATTAGAGACGCTTCTTTACAAGATATTGATTTAAACCCTGATTAGAACTAATGAAATATGATAAGGATCAGCGAGCGAATTGATTTGACCCTCTTGTTTGTTGATATTTATGTTTAAATGTATGGGCAGTTGACGTCTTTTGTATAGGTACTATATTCCTTGTCTATATAACCATACAAAATCGTATATTGTACTCAATTCATCTATTTAGGTCCAAATGTCAATATACAAGAGCATCTTTTTTTTATTCTTAGGATTAACTACAATATCTGTTAATGCACAAGAAATACCACCTATTCAGGTTTATTTGCCAGAGGTCTATAATGCCGAAACTCAAAACTGGTCTATTAGCCAATCTGAAAATGATTATATCTATGTCGCTAATAACATTGGTTTATTAGAATTCAATGGTGCCAAATGGAAGTTATACAAGACGCCCAATCAAACAATATTACGTTCTGTAAAAGCTGTTGAAAACACAATATATACTGGTTGTTATATGGAATTTGGTTATTGGAAGCGCGATAGTCTTAACCAGTTGGGATATACCTCTTTGTCTAAAGACCTTAAGTCACCAATGATTGAAGATGAACAGATATGGAATATTATTGCTTTGGATGAATTTATAGTATTTCAGTCTTTAAATAGGCTTTATAGTTACAACACAAAATCGAAAGTGTTCAATGTTATTAATTCAGAAACAACTTTAACTAAGATGGTTGAAGTTAACAATACCATTTATTATCAAAAACTGAATCAAGGTGTTTTTAAAATTGAAAATGGTAAAGAAACATTGTTTTCAGATGATGATTTTTTGAAAACAAACCGAATTATAAACTTATTCAGTATTGACGGGAACTTTATCATTCAAACAAATCAAAAAGGTTTTTTTGTTTTAGATGATGGTGTGCTTTCTAAATGGGATGTTCCGTCAAATGAAGTTGTTTCAAGTCTCACGACCTATAGCAGTATGAGATTAAAAGACGGAAGTTTTGCGATTGGAACAATTTCTAATGGTATTATTGTACTTAACAACGAAGGTAGGATAGTCTATAGTTATAATCAAAAAAATGGCTTGTCCAATAATACAGTTCTTTCCGTTTTTGAAGATAAAACCGACAATATTTGGCTTGGTTTAGATAACGGCATTAATTGTATTAACAGCTCATCTCCGTTTAGTGTATATAATGACGAAAAAGGACAATTGGGAGCTGTGCATGCAGCAAAAGTCTACCGAAATAAATTATACCTTGGAACAAATCAAGGATTATTTGTTAAACCACTTGATGTTCTTGAAGAGTTCGAACTTGTGGATGGAACAAAAGGACAAGTTTGGAGTTTAGAAGTATATGATGACACTCTTTTTTGTGGTCATGATTTAGGTACTTTTATTATTAACGACGATGGTATGAAGCAAATATTTGATGTCGCAGGTACTTGGGGCATAAAACAGATACCTCATAATGAAAACCTTTTATTAAAGGGAAGTTACAATGGTTTGAGCATTTTAGAAAAAGTTAACGACGATTGGCAACTTAGAAATAAAATTGATGGATTCGATATATCTTCTAAATTTTTTGAGCTACTAGATAGAAATCATATTCTTGTGAGTCACGAGTATAAAGGTGTCTATAAATTAGATGTTAATAGTGGCTATGAAGAAGTGTTGGAGGTGAAAAAAGATACCACTGTAAATAAGGGATTACACGCTAGTTTGCTTAGATTCAATTCTGATATTCTATATGCATACAAGGACGGTATTTATGCTTTTGATAGCAGTGAAGACCTGTTTAAAAAAGACACTGTTTTAAGTGAAGTTTATAACCCTAAAACGTATGTGTCTGGTAAATTGGTGAATACACCAGGTAAACTTTGGAGTTTTTCAAAAAGAAACATAAACTTTATATCGCCTGGGTTGCTTAGTGATACACCACAAATTACAAGGATACCGTTATCAAGCGAATTGAGAGAAAGTATAACTGGATATGAGAATATTATTCCTATAGATAATCAGAAATACCTTATCGGTTCTTCATTTGGGTACATTGTTGTGGATTTGAATAAAATGAGAAATAGATCTTATAATATCCAAATAAATTCAATATCTAATTATGCATTAGACTCCGAAAGCCGAACAATAGAAACCAAAACGAATAAGGAATTTCATAATAAAAGCAACAATTTCGAATTCACTTATAGTATTGCGGAATTCGATAAATATTTAGAGTCTGAATATCAATACAAGCTAGACGGAGATTATGATAAATGGAGCTCATGGTCTAAGTCCTCATCAGAGCTGTTTAAGAATTTGCCTTTTGGAGATTACACGTTTTATGTTCGAGGTCGCGTTGGAAATCAAATAACCGAAAACACTGCCGAATATTCGTTCTCTATTAAAAAACCATGGTATTTGTCAAATCTATTGGTGCTTATTTATGCGTTGTCGCTGATAGCTTTCGCAATTATTACTCATAATATTTACAAAAGAAATTACAAGAAACAGAAAGATAAACTAATTATAGAGGCAGAACGTGAATTAGAACTTAAAGAATTAGAAAATGAACAACAGCTCATGTCGCTAAGAAATGAACAGTTAAAGCAAGATATTGATAATAAAAATAGAGAACTTGCAATTTCGACGATGAGCCTTATTAAAAAGAATGAATTCCTAAATAGCATTAAAGAAGAGCTCAAAGGTGTTAATAAAACGGAAGGTCTTAACTCGGTTATAAAAATTATTGATAAAAACCTAAACAATACAGACGATTGGAAGTTCTTTGAAGAGGCTTTCAATAATGCAGATAAGGATTTTCTTAAAAAAGTAAAGGCTAAACATCCGTCCTTAACACCAAACGATCTTAGACTTTGCGCTTATCTTAGACTAAATTTATCTTCAAAAGAGATTGCTCCATTGTTAAATATTTCCTCTCGTAGCGTCGAAGTGAAACGCTATAGACTTCGCAAAAAAATGGATTTACCACATGAATCTAGCTTAACAAATTATATTTTGGAAATTTAGACACTATACATGGGCTGTTTTTGCCTATACATTACCTATACACATTTCCTTTCTTGTCAATTTACATCGTTATAGTTAAATTGTTTAAGGTAGCTGTAATAAGCATTAAACAAACGAAAAACTGAGTATTTCTCAAAAAAAGAGCGTTTTTTTTGCGATGTATGTTTTTTGTTGAGGTCATTTTTGGCTTTTTCTTAATGTATAGGAGTAAATTTACCTATCAAGTATTCAAAATAGATTTTGGAGTTTTATTAAACTTAAATCTAAGTCATTAATTAAACTTAGAGGTTCCAACTCTTAATTACTAATTTAAAACAACTAAATGATGAAGAACAACATTCTTGTAATCTTTCTTTTCTTCGCCGCCACATTTTTAACTTTTTCACAGTCCAATAAGGTCTATGTAGATAGTGCCAGTGATGGGATGAGATTAAAAGTAGATGGGAAAGATTTTATGATCAATGGTATGAATTGGGATTACATTCCTATTGGTAATGATGTCGTAGATGCCAACTTATTTAAAAAGTCTGATGATATTATTAAATCTGCTCTTGATAGAGAAATGGCACTCTTAAAAAATATGGGTGTTAACGTAATACGTCAATATACTGGTGTGCCAGCCAAATGGATTCAGTATATCTATGAAAATTATGGTATTTATACGATGTTAAACCATTCTTTTGGACGATATGGCTTAACTATAGATGGTGTTTGGACTCCGGTAACAATATATGATGACGAAGCAACACAAACACTTTTAATGAATGAATTAACAAGTCTTGTAGAGGAGTATAAAGATACCCCTGGTTTATTAATGTATTTATTAGGTAACGAGAATAACTACGGTTTATTCTGGGCTGGTGCCGAGACAGAAGATTTTCCTGAAGGAGATGAACAAAAAAGAGCAGTGGGAGAAAATCGAGGAAGGCCAATGTATAGATTAATGAATGAAGTCACCAAAGCTATGAAGTCTATTGATGGTAATCACCCTGTAGCCATTTGTAACGGTGATGTCTTGTTTATTGATATCATTGCTGAGGAATGTCCAGATATTGACATCTATGGTACAAATACCTATAGAGGTGTTTCTTTCCGAGATATGTTTCAAACCGTAAAAGATGAATTAAACATTCCTGTAATGTTTACAGAATTTGGTGCAGACGCATTTAGTGCTAAAGATAATAAAGAGGATCAATACTCTCAAGCCTATTATATGGTAGGAAATTGGAAAGAGATTTACGAAAATGCCGCCGGATTAGGTGAAACTGGAAATTCAATTGGAGGTTTTACTTTTCAATTTAGTGATGGTTGGTGGAAATTTGGTTTTGACGACAGAAAAAATGCGGATGTACATGATAATAACGCATCTTGGGCAAATGGAGGATACTCCAGAGATCAAATTGCCGAAGGTGATAACAATATGAATGAAGAATGGTTCGGAATTTGTGCAAAAGGACCAACGGATCCAAGAGGGCTTTATGAATTATATCCAAGAGCCGCATATTATGCCTTGAAAGAGGCGCATCAGCTAAACCCATATGCCGAGGGGATGACAGCTGAGGCTGTACGCACATATTTTGATAATATTCAATTAATGGATGCTGTTTTGAGAGCTAGAGGTGATAAAGCTGCACTTGAAGGAGGAGGAGATCAGAAAATAAGGATTAGCAATTTACAAGCAAAGTTTACAACATTTAGCACTGGTGGTTCTTTGATTACAACACCAGATAATGAAGATCCAAATGTGAATGCATTTCCTAACCAATTAGGGTTTGACCATATGCAATCTTACTTTATTGGTGTTGAAGGGAATCCTGCTCCAAATATGAGGGCAAAGGTTAATCTTAATATATTAGGAAACGTAGCAGAAAATCCTATTGATGAAATATTCTATGAAAACGCAGGACGACCAATTACAGTTACTGGCGTCGATGGCGGAAATAATACAGATGTAGAAATTGCAGATTTTAATAGATTAAGAGTTTACCAAGCGGAATTCGAATGGAATGCTAAAGACTTCGATTTAAGAGGATTCTATCGTACGGGTCATTATCACTGGGGATATGAAGGTGATTTCTTTGGCTTGTATCCAGAGGCTAATTATGGGCCCAACTTAGATATTTATGGTGGTGAAATATTAGGGCTCGAAATAGATGGTAAGGGAGCAATAGATGGCCTTAAAGCGGCCTTCGGACCACAATTATGGTGGGGAGCTAACCCAACGACTTTATTAAAATACCAACGAAAAGTTGGACATTACGATATTACAGGAATCTATCATAGAGATCTTGATACCGACATTGAATTTGATCAAAACGGTCGACGTATTTTAGATGCTAATCAGGTGCGAAGTGGTGTAATTCCAGCATGGCCAACTGAGCGTGCTACACTTGTTGTTGAAAGAGAATTTGGTAAAGTTGATGTCACTCTAGGCGGTTTCTGGGGTGGAAGTCCGCTTAATGGTAGTTCTTTTCAAGCAATGAGAGGTGGTGTAGTTGTAGAAGATAAAATTGAAGGAAGAGATAATTGGGGAGGAAAAGCGAAGATTGCCTATGCAGGTGGCAGATTTAATTGGTATGCACAAGGTTCTGTAATGGGATTAGTTGCCAATGGAGGAGCCGACCAAACTTTAACATTTACTGGATGGAAACTAAAAGATTCTGGTAGTGGTAACATGTCCAATTTCCTTACAGGTTTCACGTACTCTGTTGGTGATTTTCAAATTGCGCCAAATTTTATGTGGCAAAAGCCTTTGATTGATGCAATGCCAGACGGTGTAGAAGCACCTGGTAGATTAAGAAATATTATAGATGATCCATTTGCTGTAAGGGGAGGTAATCGTGAAACAACGGCAGGTGAAATTTTAATCACCTATGACCCTGAACCAGGAACATGGTTCTATGAATGGAATAACGACCGAGCTGAAGATGCGAAGTTTGCTATGAATTTAGGCTTTGTATTTCGCCATCTTCCAACAACACAAGATGCTCATATAGGTTTCTTAGCTAATCGTACATTTTTTGCTTTTCCAACATCTGTACCAGCAGAAGATTTATGGGAGTTACACTCAAGAATGGTGTCAAAACTTGGACCTGATCTAGGGATCATTGGTAATTTTTATTATGGAAATGGGCAAGCTAATGGTGACAGTCAGAGAACAATTGATCGTTTCGGGGGAGATATCAGAATGATATATAAGAAAATGAAATTCGAGACTCACGTTAAAATTAATGATTGGGGACCATTTGATTACCACAGAGATTTTAACTTAACATTTCCGCTACAGTTAATGTTAGATGTGTCTACATCTTTAGGTAAACCAGATTGGTTTATTCTTCCTAGTACCACAGTTGGTATTAGAGGTACATGGAGATCTTTAGATCAATTCTCTCCAAGATATTTACCAAACCAAGCACCAGAGTTTGGAGTACCTCCTGTTAGCGCAGTTGGATTCCCAGATGGTTCTGAATGGGAAATTAGAACATATGTACATATTAATATAGGAAAATAAAAATTAGAAAAATGAAAAATATAAAGTTTATTAATTCAAAGGTTTTACTATTGCTAGCGTGTATTTCGATGGCTGTAGTAGGCTGTGATAGAGATATTTCTGATGATGCAATAGAAGCTGGATTTCCACAAAACGGAGATGTTTTTATTGATGGGTTTAGTGCAGGGTTAGATTACTTTCCTTTTGGAGATTCGTTTTTCGAAGCGTTTTCTGTTGATACCGAAACCACTTTCGGTGGTAGCGATGCTTCAATGCGATTTGATGTACCTAATGAAGGTAATCCTGATGGTGGTTATGCTGGTGCTATTTTCCGCACATCTTCTGGACGTGACTTATCAGAATTTGATGCCTTAACATTTTATGCAAAAGGTTCTGAAGCTAGAACGATAAATGATATTGGATTCGGACAAGATTTTGGTGAGAATAAGTTTCAAGCTGAAATTACAGGATCGCTTCAACTTACGACAAACTGGAAAAAATATATTATACCTATTCCAGACCCTTCAAAATTAACTGAAGAAAGAGGATTACTATGGTATGCCGAAGGACCTGAGGGTGGTACAGGATTCTCGTTTTGGCTAGATGATGTAAAATTTGAAAAGTTGGGTACTATTGCACAGCCAAGACCTGCTATTCTTGAAGGAAATGATTTAAACGAAACTACCTTTATAGGTTCTCAACGTCCGCTAACTGGTTTAAGACAAACATTTAATTTAGGAACAGGTATTGATGAAATCGTAAAAGCGGCACCTGGATATTTTAATTTTACATCTTCAAATCCTAGTGTAGCAACTGTAAATGAACTAGGCGTTGTAAATGTTGTTGGAATGGGAACTACCGTAATTACTGCCACGCTTGGTGGTATTGATGCTGCAGGATCCTTAACATTAGAATCCTTAGGAGAGTTTACTCAAGCGCCAATTCCAGATAGAGATCCTGAAAACGTGATATCTTTGTTTAGTGATGCTTACACGAATATACCAGTAGATTATTATAACGGCTTTTTTGCGCCATTTCAAACGACACTAGGAGGTGCACCTCCATTAAATATTGGTGGTGAGGAAGTTATTAATTATACAGATTTAAATTTCGTAGGTGTCGGTACATTTTTAAACGTATCTCCAATAGATGCAACGCAAATGACACACCTCCATGTTGATATTAATGTACAAGAAGCAATAGATGCAGGGGATTTTATAAGATTAGAAATACTCAATGGTGTTCAAACTCCAGATGAAATATCTGGATCGGTGACATTAAATAGTTCACAACTCGTGTCAAATGGGTGGGCGAGTTTTGATATTGCATTAGGTGACTTTGCAGGTTTAAGTGTTAGGGATCAATTAGGTCTTTTGTTCTTCGTTTCAGATGCAACAGTTTCAAATATCTATGTTGATAATATTTATTATTACAAAGAGGTTATAGATCCTTCGCCCAATGTAGATGATTCTGGTGCAACTCAAGTAGAATTGCCAATAGGTTGGGAGTCTACAACATTAACATATGACTTTTTAGGTTTTGCAGGTTCTGATCCTGCAATTGAAGCCAATCCAGATCCAACTGGAATTAATCCTACGGCTAATGTTATGCGAACTACAAAAACGGTTGGAGCCGATTTCTTTGCAGGAACTTTTGTCAATCTCGATGCACCAATTGATTTTTCAACATCTCAAAAATTACGAATGAAAGTTTGGTCACCTAAACTAGGTATACCAATTAGAGTAAGGTTAGAAAATGCTGATAATTCTGTTGGTATCGAATTAGATGCGAATACAACAACAAGTAATGAATGGGAAGAATTAGAGTGGGATTTTTCAGGAATGAATACCGCTCCAGATTATGTTAGAGTTGTTGTTTTCTTTGAATTTATTCCTGGCGTGCCAGGAGATGGAAGCACTTACTATTATGATGATATACAAATAATTAACTAAAGTTAAAGGTTATGCTAATTAGAACAGATAAAAAATATTTTAAAATGAAAAATGTCTCTCTTATAACTTGTTTATTACTAATAGTGTTTGTTTTTACAAATTGTAACACAGATGAGACTCAAACAGTAACGACCTTGAATAATTTAACATTGTCTCAAGAGTTTGATGTCAACGGAGCTCCTGATCCAACAATTTGGACTTATGACATAGGAGATGGCTCAGATATCGGATTGCCAGGTTGGGGTAATAACGAATTGCAATACTATACAGATCGTCCCGAGAATGTAGTCATTGAAAACGGAATGCTGAGAATAACGGCTAGACAAGAATCTTTTGAAGGGTCTGGTTATACGTCAGCTAGAATACAAACAAAAGATAAATTCGAACAACAATACGGGCGTTTCGAAGCAAGAATCCAATTACCATGGAGTCAGGGGCTTTGGCCAGCGTTCTGGATGTTGGGATCGGATTCTGATGAAGTAGTTTGGCCATTAACAGGAGAAATTGATATTATGGAAAACAGAGGTCAAGAACCTACATTAATTAATGGTAGTGTTCATGGCCCAGGATATTCTGCTGGCGAAGCAATTACAAAATCATTCGAATTGGAAAACGATCGCTTTGATACAGGGTTTCACATTTTCGGTATCGAATGGGGTCCAAATTATATCAACTACTACGTAGATGACGTATTGTACAATCAAATTACACCAGAGGATGTTACTGGAGAATGGGTGTTTAACAAGCCATTTTATATTATTATGAATGTTGCGGTTGGAGGTAATTATCCAGGTCCTCCAAACGAAAATTCTGTTTTCCCACAATCCATGTTGGTAGATTACATAAGGGTATACCAATAGTAATTTTTGAAATTTTAACTATCAAACGATTTATAGTAAAGGTTGAATGTATTCATATCATGGATACTCAGCTTTAAGAAAAAAGACATGCACTTTTATTAAGCATATAGATAATGATAAACGACACAACTTTAATGAGAAATAATACTATTTCTGAAGAAAAACGAATCAGGTTAACTGATTTGGTCATAGATAATGAGTCTTATTATAAGATATCAAATAGTGATGAAATTCGTCCATTTTTTATGAGTATCGTGAGTGATTCCAATCACTGGATGTTTATATCAAGTAATGGAGGACTAACGGCGGGACGTAAAAACTCTGAATATGCACTCTTTCCATATTATACAGATGATAAGATTACAGAGTCGGCAGATATTACTGGTAATAAGTCGATTTTTAAAGTTGTTAAGAATAACCAAGAATTCATGTGGGAACCATTAGCCATAAGGTCTTTGGGTAGGTATTCTACAACTCAAAATTTGTATAAAAACAGGTTTGGGAACAAAATCATTTTTGAAGAGATTAATCATGATCTAGAACTCATTTTTAGATACCAATGGAGTTCTAGTAATATGTTCGGTTTTATAAAAAAATCTAAACTCATTAATGTAGGAGCAGATACTGTTCAAGTAACACTCTTAGATGGTATTCAAAATATTATGCCAGCCAGCATTGGTAGTGATATCCAAAACCAATCGAGCAACCTTGTGGATGCATACAAGCGAAATGAACTGGAGGAAGCCACTGGCCTTGGAATTTACGCTCTAAGCTCAATTCTTGTTGATAAGGCCGAGGCTAGCGAAGCCTTAAGAGCCAATGTTGTTTGGTCGTTAGGATTAGATAACCCTAAACACTTGTTATCTGCTCTACAGCTTAACAATTTCAGATCAGGCGAAGACATTGTACAGGAAGTCGATATTAAAGCCGAAAAGGGAGCCTATTTAGTGTCTTCAGAAATTGAACTGTCGGCAAACGATTATAAAGAATGGATGATTGTTGCTAACGTTAATCAAAACCATTCTGACATAGCTTTATTGTCAAAACAAATTAGAGATAATGATGCACTAATTGATCAAATTAATGCCAATATCGATGCAGGCACGAAACGTTTGGTTGAACTAAATGCGGCTTCAGATGCTATTCAAGTTTCAGCAGATAGTTTAAGGGATACACGCCATTTTGCCAATACGTTGTTCAATATTATGCGTGGTGGAATTTTTGACAATGGATATCAAATTGAAAAATGGGATTTTAGTAATTACTTATTCAATGCAAACAAGAAAGTTGCGCGCACGTCAGAAAAGACTTTAGAACATCTTCCAGATGTATTCTCTTTATCAGAAATCCAAAAAATTGCATACGCTAGTGACGACAAAAACTTCAGACGTCTTTGTCTGGAATACATGCCATTAAAGTTTAGTCGCCGACATGGAGATCCGAGTCGCCCTTGGAATAAATTTTCAATTAATACAAGAAGTGAAGTTGATGGATCTAAAATATTAGATTATGAAGGGAATTGGCGTGATATTTTTCAAAACTGGGAGGCCTTAGCACATTCTTATCCAGAATTTATTGAGAGCATGATTCATAAGTTTTTGAATGCTACAACTTTTGATGGTTACAATCCCTATAGAGTAACAAAAGGGGGCTTTGATTGGGAAACAATTGAACCAGATGATCCTTGGTCTTATATTGGGTATTGGGGTGATCACCAAATCATTTATTTACTTAAATTTTTAGAATTCATTAATAATCACAAGCCTGGTAGATTAGAGCGCTTTTTTACGAAAGACCTTTTCGTTTATGCGAATGTTCCTTATAAAATAAAGCCTTATAAAGACTTATTAAAAGATCCAAAAGACACTATCATTTTTGATGAAGACTTAGATCGTAAAATCCAAGAAGAACGCTCACAATTAGGAGCTGATGGAGCTTTGTTGAGAGATGAAAACAGGTTTATTGTTAAGGCCAATTTTATTGAAAAAATCTTGGCGACATCTTTAGCAAAGTTATCTAACTTCATCCCAGAGGGTGGTATATGGATGAATACACAACGCCCAGAATGGAATGACGCAAATAATGCTTTGGTAGGTAATGGCGTGTCTATGGTTACGCTATATTATCTGCGCAGATTTTTTAACTTTTTCGAAGAATTACTTGACACCACAAATGTTAATGAAACCGAAATCTCTGTCGAATTATTTGACTTTCTTAATAAGGTTTTGGAAACATTTGAAAATCATAAATCCTTATTATCTGCGAGCATTTCTGATATCGATAAAAAATCAATCTTAGATCAATTAGGAGAAGCAGGAAGTGATTTTAGAACGCATATTTATAATCATGCATTTTCAGGAAGAAAAAGAACACTTTCACTAGATAGACTGAAAGATTTTATAGCAATTAGCAAATCCTATTTAGAACATTCTATTAAGGCAAATAAGCGGGCAGATGATTTATATCATGCGTACAACTTAATGACTGTAAATACAGATAATTCGATTTCTATTTCTTATTTAAGCGAAATGCTAGAAGGACAAGTAGCCGTTTTAAGTTCGGGCTATTTAAATGCAACAGAAGCTCTGAACGTTCTAAATGCTTTAAAGCAAAGTAAACTTTTTAGGGAAGATCAATACAGCTACATGCTGTATCCTAATAAAGAACTAAAAGGGTTCTTAGATAAGAATACAATTTCAGAAGACGCCATTTTTTCATCAAAATTACTTCAGGACTTATTGAATGATGGCAATACTCAAATTATAGAACGCGATGTAAATGGGGAATACCATTTCAACGGAAACTTTAAAAATGCTAATGATGTTTCTGCAGCATTAGAAGCACTTTCTGAAACAAAGTATAAATCATTATTGGCATCCGATACGCCAAAAGTGTTACAGGCTTTTGAAGACGTGTTTAACCATAAAGCATTTACGGGAAGGTCTGGAACATTTTATGGATATGAAGGTTTAGGGTCCATTTATTGGCATATGGTTTCTAAGTTATTATTAGCGGTCCAAGAATGTTGTATTAAAGCAGTTACCGAAAAGGAGAACGACATAGTAATAGGACATTTATTGGAGCACTTTTATGAGATTAACGAAGGAATTGGGGTACATAAATCTCCGTCGTTGTATGGGGCGTTTCCAACAGATCCCTATTCTCATACGCCTGGAGGAAAAGGAGCTCAGCAGCCCGGAATGACAGGCCAAGTAAAAGAAGATATTTTAAGTCGTTTTGGGGAGTTAGGAATATTTGTGACACAAGGCAGATTATTTTTTAACCCTTGTTTGTTGAGAGAAGAAGAATTCTTAACCGAGCCTAAAACGTTTAAGTATGTCGATGTAAATATGAAATGGAAGGAAATAGAGCTGGAGGCTCATTCTATGGCATTTACTTACTGCCAAGTTCCTATAATTTATAAAATGGGTTATGAAGATTGGATAGAAATTGAAACAACCCAAAGTTCACTAAAAACACTCAATAGTTTAGCCCTTGATACTATTATTAGTAAAGAAATTTTTGAACGATCAGGTTTGGTTGAGAAAGTTGTTGTGAGTATTAATAAATCTGTTTTAAAGTAAAACCAATAGGCATGAAATTGAAAACAAACATAATATGTATTGCTATTGTTTCAATAATCATGTGTGCCTGTAATCAAAACCCAAAATCAAAAAAACACATGCAAACAGCAAAACAAGTGACTGCTAAAGATATCTTAGGGAATCCTAATTATCTGGCAATATCTTATGGAGGTTATCGTAAAAAATCAAGAGATAGCCAACCAACACTAGAGGAGCTTAAGGATGATATGAAATTATTGTCGGCAATGGGTGTTAAAGTATTGCGCACATATAATGTGCAATTGCCTCACGCTTCTAATATTTTAAAAGCAATTACAGAACTTAAAGAAGATGATGATAATTTTGAGATGTATGTGATGCTTGGTGCGTGGATCGATTGTCTAAATGCATGGACAGATCAACCTATAGATCATGATGTTGAGAGTCCTAACAATACTGCGGAAATTGAAAGAGCGGTGGCACTGGCCAATCAATATCCAGATATTGTTAAAGTTTTAGCTGTTGGTAATGAAGCAATGGTTAAATGGGCAGAAAGTTATTACGTCCAACCTAGCGTTATTTTAAAATGGGTTACATATCTGCAAGAACTAAAAGAAAACGGAAAACTACCAAAAGATATATGGATAACTAGTTCGGATGATTTTGCGTCATGGGGTGGAGGCGAAGAGCAATACCATGTTGAAGATCTAGAAAAGCTAATTAAAGCAGTTGATTACATTTCAATGCACAGCTACCCATATCATAACTCACATTATAATCCAGAATTTTGGGGTGTGCCCGAAGCTGAAAATGATTTGTCTGATATAGATAAAATTGATGCTGCCATAAAGCGCGCTATCCAATTTTCAAAACGCCAATATGATAGTGTAACCAATTATATGAAAAGCATTGGTGTTAATAAACCAATCCATATTGGTGAAACAGGCTGGGCAACTGTATCTAAAGGATTTTATGGACCAAATGGTTCTAAGGCGACAGATGAATATAAGCAGGGATTGTATTATAAACTTATGCGAGAATGGACCAATTCTGCCGGAATCTCATGTTTCTATTTTGAAGCCTTTAATGAGCAATGGAAAGATGCACAGCATCCAAATGGTTCTGAAAATCATTTCGGATTATTTACAATTGACGGAAAAGCTAAATATCCAATATGGGATTTAGTAGATACGAATGTTTTTGACGGATTAACAAGAAATGGTAATCCCATATCTAAAACATATAATGGAGACAAAGCAGCACTAATGAAAGATGTATTAGTACCACCAGCTTTAAATGAAATAATGGCCAATCGATAGACAGGATCAAGAAAACAGTCGAGTATGAAAACAGTAAACTACATTTTTTATTCCCTTTTAATAGTACTTATGATAAGTTGTAATGAAAAAAAAGAAACAGGACAGACATTACTTGAAGTAGAAGTTTATGAGACATCCGCAGATGGAAATCAGCTTACAAAAATTGATGAATTTCCAATTTCAGATTCATTAACGGTTTTAAAGCTAAATCCAGATAAAAAATTTCAAACTATAACTGGGTTTGGAGGAGCATTCACTGAATCTTCAGCCTATTTATTAAATCAACTCAGTGAAGCTAACCGAACTAAAATATTAAAAGCCTATTTCAGCAGAGAAGGAGCTAATTATTCATTAACACGTACTCATATGAATTCTTGTGACTTCTCATTGAGCCAGTATTCTTATGCGCCTGTTGAAAATGATATGACTTTAGACCATTTCACCATAAAAGATGATATGGATGACTTAATTCCAATGATAAAAGATGCGATGAAAGTCTCTGAAGATGGCTTTGATATTTTTGCATCTCCATGGACAGCACCACCTTGGATGAAAGATAATAACGAATGGGTAGGTGGGAAATTGCTCCCAAAATATTATGATACTTGGGCATTGTTCTTTTCAAAATATTTAGATGCTTATAAAGCAGAAGGTATTGATATTTGGGGATTCACCGTAGAAAATGAACCTCACGGAAATGGAAATAACTGGGAGAGTATGCACTTTACACCAGAAGAAATGACCGAATTTGTTCAACATCATTTAGGACCAAAATTGGAAAGCGATGGCAAAGGTGATAAAATCATTCTAGGCTATGATCAAAATAGAGCAGGGCTTAAAGAATGGGTAGATGTCATGTATGCCACAGAAGCGTCTTCAAAATATTATGACGGAACTGCTATTCATTGGTATGAGAGTACCTATGATTATTTCCCAGAAGCGCTACAATATGCGCATAATAAGGCTCCTAACAAATATCTGATTGAGACTGAAGGTTGTGTAGACTCTGAAGTACCGAAATGGAAAGATGATGCATGGTACTGGAAAAAAGAAGCTACAGATTGGGGCTGGGATTGGGCAGCCGAAGACCAAAAATATTTGCATCCGAAATATGCGCCTGTTAACCGCTATGCGAGAGATATTATTGGATGTTTGAACAACTGGGTTGATGGCTGGGTAGACTGGAACATGGTTTTGGACAGACAAGGAGGACCTAACTGGTTTAAAAATTGGTGTGTGGCTCCAATTATTGTTGATCCAGAAGCCGATGAAGTCTATTTCACACCTATTTACTACACCATGGCTCATTTTAGTAAATATATGAGACCTGGAGCGGTGGTAATTGATGTTGAAAATCCAGACAAAGATTTAATGGTAACTGCGGTAAAAAACCCTGACGATTCTATAGCTGTAGTTCTTTTTAATGAGGGAAAAACAGCAAAGAATTTCACTTTGAATTTAAACAATAGCAATGTAGATATTAAAATTAGCGCACAGGCCATTCAAACGATTGTTGTGCCAAAAGTATAAATCACTAATAACTAACTAAACTAAATCACTATGTCAAAAATTAAAACAGCTGCAAAAGATAAAGTTCCGTTTGTACAAAAAACAGCCTTCGGTTCAGGACATTTGGTGTTAAATCTACTACCAGGAGCCTTAGCCGTCTTTATGTTTTTCTTGGTTACGGCATTTGGTATGGATCCATTTTTAGCTGGTTTATTAGGAGGATTGCCTAGAATATTTGATGCTTTAACAGATCCTTTGATGGGTTTTATTTCCGATAATACTAAGTCAAAATGGGGGAGACGCCGACCGTATATTTTAGTTGGCGCAGTATTGAGTGGAATATTGTTTGCACTTTTATTTCAGTTGAGTGAAAACAATTCAGTCATGTTTAACTTCTGGTATTTCCTACTAATGTCTCTATTCTTCCTTATAGGAAATACCATGTTCGCGACACCATTGGTTGGTTTAGGATATGAAATGACTTCCGATTATAATGAGCGAACACGATTAATGGCATTTGCTAATACAATTGGTCAAATAGCATGGATGTTAGTGCCATGGTTTTGGGTTGTCATTGCAGACCCTACTGTATTCCCGCTTAGTGAAGAGACTTTAAGGGCGATTGGTGAAATGGGACTTACAGGTGATGAATTGCAGAAGATAACAGATGAAAAATTACAGGCTAATGGCGTAAGACAATTATCACTATTGGTTGGGCTAGGATGTGCTATTCTTGGGGTTTTACCTGCTCTATTTTGCAAAGGTATGGATCCTGGTAAAATGGAAAATAGAAAGAAAATTAGTTTTAAAACATTATCATCAAATTTCAAGGAATTATTTGATGGTATAAAAACAGTATCAAAGAACAAACCTTTTATGAAATTGTGTGGCGCTACCTTTTTGGTGTTTAATGGATTTCAAATGGTAGCTTCATTTAGCTTTTTTATAATTGTCTTTTATATTTATAATGGTGATTACGGTCAAGCTGGTACTTGGCCTGCGTGGTTTGCTTCTTTAACAGCAGTAGTAACAGCCTTTATGGTTATTCCTATTATTTCTAGAATAGCAAATAAATGGGGAAAACGAAAAGCCTTTATTATTTCAACTGTTATTTCTATTGCTGGATATATTCTAAAATGGTGGGGATTTGATAATTCCTTAAATGCCGAATTCAACCAATCGAGCTACGGTCAGAGTTTAAATAGTTTTGTGGCTTCCATATTCGAAACAATTAATCCTTTTTTAGATAGTATAGGAATGTCCTGGTTTAGCATGGATACAAGTCAAGGAGGACCATGGTTAATGTTCTTGCCTATTCCACTTATGGCTTTTGGTTTAGGAGGGCTGTTCACATTAATGATGAGTATGACAGCGGATGTTTGTGATTTAGATGAATTAGAGAATGGGATGCCTAGAAAAGAAGGAACTTTTGGAGCAATATATTGGTGGATGGTGAAACTAGGACAAGCCATAGCTTTGGTGCTTGGAGGTGCCATATTAACCTTAGTGGGGTTTGACGAAGGAGCTGTGTCTCAAACTGCTGAAACCATGACACGGTTGCGGATAGCCGACATTGTAATACCAGCCATAACAGCAGCTATTGCTATTTGGATTATGTGGAAATACAACTTAAATGAAGATAGAGCTAGAGAAATAAAGAAAGAACTCATTGAACGAAGAGGAGAATTATAACTATAAATTAAAGATTTTAAATGTCATATAGAGAGGAAGAATATCACGCTTACAACGGCATCAGTTTTACAGAACATTCTGGGATTGATTTCGGTTCATATTCTATTGAAGAATTAAAAACGCTTTGGAGAGCAACGCTCAAAAAAGGAATGCACGGCATATGTTTTAGTATGTATGAGGATGGTCAGGAACCAGGCGATGTTATTACCGAAGCACAGGTAGAACGACGTGTTAAAATTTTAAAACCATATTCGAAATGGATACGTTCATTTTCTTGTATAGAAGGAAATGAACATATACCACGTATGGCGCACAAACATGGAATGAAAACTTTGGTTGGTGCTTGGCTTGGCGATGATAAAGATGAAAATGAAAAGGAAATAGAAGGACTCATTCAGCTGGCTAAAGAAGGAGTGGTTGATATCGCCGCAGTGGGTAACGAAGTACTTTACAGAAACGATTTGACTTTAGATGAATTATTAGGATATATCCGAAGAGTAAAAGAAGCTCTACCTGGTATTCCAATTGGCTATGTCGATGCGTATTATGAATTTTCAGTGCATCCAGAGCTTGTAGAAATTAGTGATGTCATTTTAAGTAATTGTTATCCATATTGGGAAGGGTGCCATATCGATGGCGCTTTACACCATATGCAGCAAATGTTTGGTCAGGCATCAGATGCAGGACGTGGAAAAAAAGTAATCATTACAGAGACAGGTTGGCCAAGTCAAGGAGGTAGTTTAAAAGGTGCATTTTCCTCTGAGGAAAATGCAATGAAGTACTTTATTAATACGCAAGTTTGGGCTACCAAAGCTAATATAGATGTGTTCTATTTTTCGTCATTTGATGAGTCTTGGAAAACAGGAGATGAAGGTGATGTTGGTGCATATTGGGGACTCTGGGATAAGCATGAAAAACTCAAGTTTTAAGATTGAATTTAGGTCAATTTAGTGCATACCGAGATTTGTATGCTACAACATAACAAATAATGAACAATACAACTGTAAAGATTAGCACAACATTACCACAACACATCAATTAAAATTGTGTTAAAGATTGGTTATGTTAATAATTAAAAACGCTTGAATTGCCTTTGTTTATTGGTTTTGTCGAAATAGTTAAACAGAAATAAAATTATTTGATTCTGTATGTTTTTTGTAGCGGTGCGTTTTGCGATAATCTCAAAATAGAGTGCTTAAATTTATAGAAATGAAAATATATTAATGTCTAATTTAAATAATTACTAATCTAATACATATAACTATGAAAAAAATTACACTAATTACTTTTTTATTGGCAACGGCTATGGTTTTTAGCCAAGCATTGCCACTTGATTATGAAGATACAACTACGACTGCAACATTTGAGTTTGGTGGTCTAGGTTTTGGTAATGTTGTTAATCCTGATATGACAGCTCCGAACACGTCAATGCGTGCATTAGAGGTGAATAAGCCAATGGGAGCAGAATGGTTTGGAGGATTTGGTTATGGAGCTCCTGATGGACCAATTTTAGCCGATATGGCCAACGGTACGTCATTTACATTAAAAGTAAGATCTTCAAAGGCTAATTTGCCTATTAGATTTGAAGTGCAAAGACCAGGAGAGGTATCTTATAATGTGATCCAAACGGTAACGACTGCAGATACTTGGACTGAGTTAACGTTTGATTTTACGAGCCAAGTTAATGGATCAGAACAATACAGTGTGATCGTAATTCAACCAGACTACGATATCTCTTGTGAAGGTGGAAGCTGCCCAACTATAGCAGTAGGTGGTGTATACTACTTTGATGACATTATACAAGTAGGAGCACCTGACCCAACATGTGATGATGGTATTCAAAATGGAGATGAAACAGGAGTTGACTGTGGTGGAGCTTCGTGCCCAACGTGTCCAGAGACTTGCGATGATGGTATTCAAAATCAAGATGAAACAGGAGTTGATTGTGGCGGCGCTTCTTGCCCTGCATGTCCTGCAGCAGATCCAACATCTGGACCTGTGAATAATGGATCTACAGGAACTGATTTTTATATCTATAGTGAATTAAGCGGAAATATGAACTCATCAGACTTTGCAGGATTTAATTTAGTTGACTTTGCAGGTGGTGCTCAAATTTCGCAACCTGATCTTGGTGGTGATACAGTTCTTAGAGTAGATAATTTAGATTTCTTTGGAAGTGGATTAGGTGAAAACTTTGACGCCACAGGAACATATAGCTATGTACATTTAAATTATTATGCTACAACGGCGACAGCGTTTAATTTTTCTTTAGTAGATGATTCATTGAGCGCTACTATTTGTTGTGGAAATCCGGAAGAACCATTTTTTAGGTTTGGTGTGGATGCTCCTTTGTTAACAGGAGAATGGGTTAGTGTATTTATTCCATTATCTCATTTTGCGAATTATCCACCATTAGTAAGTGGTACATGGGATGGAACAGATATCAAGCAAACATTGATTACTGGAAATGGAACAGTTTTTATTGACAACATTTTCTTTAGTACAACAAATACGTTAGGAGTCGATGACGTTACGAGAAACGAGTTTTCTGTATTCCCTAATCCAACAACAAATAATTGGACAGTTATTGGAACTCAAACTATAGAATCTGTTCAAGTATATGATGTTTTAGGAAAGCAGGTGGTTAATGTAACACCAAATGCAAATGAAGTAGCGATTGATGCATCTAGTTTAAAAACTGGGTTATACTTTGCAAAAGTTTCTTCGGCAACAGGAAGCAAAACAATCAAATTGATAAAAAAATAATGCATAACTAACTAATATGTTAAAAGCCACATTTGCTATATGCAATGTGGCTTTTTTTTGTTAGTATCAAAACCGTTCAATGAGTAAAACTTTTGATATAACTTTCTAATCCTAACGAAAGCATTTACTTTTACATTAAAATACATCCTTTTATCTTTTGCACTTATGGTAACACTAAAACAATTAGCCGAACAATTAAATGTTTCTGTATCTACAGTATCTAAGGCCTTACATGATAGTGATGAAATTAGCCCAGAGACCATTGAACGTGTCAAGGATTTGGCAGCATTTTTAAACTATAAACCAAATAAGCTAGCATTGAGCCTTAAAAATAGTAAGACCAATACAATAGGTGTTATTATTCCAAATATTCTAAATCATTTTTTTGCTAAGGCTTTATATGCTATTGAAATGGAGGCTAGTAAGCACGGTTATAATATTATAACCTGTGTGTCTAATGAGTTACAATCTAAAGAAATTAATAGCCTTCAACTATTATCAAATGGTAGTGTAGACGGCTTTATTTTGTCTTTAGCTGAAGAAACGCAGGTTGCAAATAATGTGAGTCATATTAACGACATACTACAACAAAATATTCCAGTAGTATTGTTTGATAGAGTGTCAGATGATATACATAGTGATAAGGTGATTATCGATGATTTCGGTGCGGCCTATGAAGCCACTAAACATTTGCTTTCTGAAGGAAGAACTCATATTGTACTCATTAGTAATATAGATGAACTAAGTGTAGGAAAGCTGCGTGTAAATGGATATTTGGCTGCTTTAGAAGAGGCTTCAAATTATGAAAATGAACCTATTGTTATTACAATCGAAAAAGACAATTCTGTAGAAGATGGCGTACAGCAACTCTTTGAAAAACACCAATCGGTTGATGGCATTATTTCAATCGACAATACCTCTGGTGTTGTTGCGCTTCAAAAAGCGTTAAAACTCAATTATAACATTCCTAATGATCTTTCTATTATTGGTTTTTCAGATGAAAATGTGCTTCAGTTTACTGACCCTAAATTATCAACTGTTTCTCAACACACTGTAGATATTGGTAGGGCCTCTGTAGAATTACTTATAAACCGCTTAAAGGATAAAGGTAGTACTGCTAAAATCACAAAAACGATTAAAACCAATTTAATCTTAAGAGAAACTACCAAATAGAATTTCTAAGGAAATGTGATATTTACGTTTCACGAGTTATAATTTATAATTAGATTTGTGTACATGGATATCTCACAGGTTTTCGGATACTTTGGTGCACTTTTAATAGGTCTGGTTTTAGGCTTAATTGGCGGAGGGGGTTCTATACTTACGGTTCCTATTTTGGTATACTTAATGTCTGTAAATCCAATTACGGCAACAGCATATTCACTTTTTGTTGTTGGAGTGTCTTCGGTTTTTGGAACCATTCAAAATATAAAAAAAGGATTAGTTGACTTTAAAACGGCCCTTGTTTTTGCAATTCCTGCTTTTATTGCGGTATATCTCGCAAGAAAACTTATAGTACCAGCCATTCCAGAAACAATTTTTACAGTCGGTGATTTTATCTTAACAAAAGACATTGGTATTATGGTGTTTTTTGCGATTATTATGTTATTGGCTTCTATATCAATGATTAAAGAGAGAAAAGTAACGCCAAAATCATCTCCAACCAACGTAAAATTTAATTACCCTGTTATTATTATTGAAGGCCTTGCGGTTGGTGTACTCACCGGAATAGTAGGCGCGGGAGGCGGATTTTTAATAATTCCAGCCTTGGTGTTATTAGCAAAACTTCCAATGAAAAAAGCAGTTGGGACGTCATTATTAATTATTGCTGTTAAGTCGTTAATTGGATTTATTGGGGATATAGAAAATCTTGAAATTGATTGGTCGTTTTTACTAGTATTTACAGCAATTTCTGTAGTTGGGATTTTTATTGGAAGCTACCTTTCTAATTTTATTGACGGTAAAAAACTAAAGAAGAGTTTTGGATGGTTTGTTTTGATCATGGGCATTTATATAATTTTAAAAGAGTTATTATAATTTGGAAAACTTAGATGCGTCTTATTGGAACAATCGCTATGATAAGAATGATGATCCTTGGGACTTAGGAGAGGTGTCTCCTCCAATAAAGGCCTTTATAGATCAACTTAATAATCTTGAGACACGTATTTTAATTCCTGGAGGAGGTAATTCTTATGAAGCAGAATATTTGTTTAGCAAAGGGTTTAAAAATGTCTATGTTGTTGACGTGTCTAGAACAGCTCTTGATAATATAAAAAAACGAGTTCCAAATTTTCCTGAAACACAACTAATACATTTAGATCTTTTTAAATTAGACATGGTTTTTGATCTCATTTTGGAGCAAACCTTCTTTTGCGCCCTTCATCCAAACCTTAGAACAAAGTATGTCTTAAAAATGAATGAGCTCTTAGTTGAAAATGGCAGTTTAGTCGGATTACTATTTAATCTACCACTCTATAAAGACAAGCCACCTTTTGGAGGAGATAAAGCGCTTTATGTATCTTATTTTGAAAAAAGTTTTCATATTGAAACTATGGAAAAATGCTATAATTCAATCTCTCAAAGAGAGGGTAATGAGCTCTTTTTTAGGTTGATAAAAGAATAATCTTCACTTCTCTTCGTTTAAAAGTAAATACGTGGTGTAACATTTTATGACTTTTGACGTCCAATAGATGTTCAATCAAAATAATAATACAATGCGACAAGATAATCAACTTATAGTATTAACACATTTGAGTCAGTTACTCACGTTCATTACTGGATTTGGCGGACTTATTGTGCCCTTAGTTATTTGGGCTACTCAAAAAGAAAATGTGTATCGCATGGACCAAGAAGGTAAGAATATTGTCAACTTTCAGCTAAGTTTATTAGTTTATGCTTTAATATGTGTTCCTCTGGTATTTGTTTTAATAGGCATATTTGGATTAATAGCATTATGTATATTATCGTTTATTTTTCCAATTATAAATGCTATTAGAGCAAGCCATGGCGAAACTCCAAGATATCCTTTATCTCTTAATTTTATTAGTTAGTTATTTTACATAGGGATAAATGAAAACGCTCACTACTAAGTGAGCGTTTTTTAGTTATATATAGTATATCCACGCACTCTATTAATTGGGTGTTTTTACGTGGTTTTTTGTGTGTGTTATAAGGTATTTTAGATGTACTTTAAATATAAGACGTTATGGCCAAAACTGTATCAGACTCTAATACAAAAACACCTAAAGATAGTAACACATCAAAGGTTGTAAAACCTGGAATTTCTCAAGAAATCATTAACGAATTAAGTTCCGAAATAAATAACATGTTGTCGTATGCTGTATTTAATGGTATTACAATAAATACAGAGGTGAATGCTCTTATTCAAAACAGTAGTGTTGATGACTTAATTAACGCTCATAATTTGTTGTGCAAAAATGTAGCTCCAGCTACACCAAAATCTATTCAGTTTACTAAGAAACTGCATTCTAAAGACAACACCAAACTTGTTTTGAGCAGACTTCCTTTGGTTCGAAATCTTGTTATTTTGGCCTTAGTATTTTTAACTATTTTTATTGTAACAGGTATTTCGTCTGATGTGAATAATGATTCTCTAGATAAAGGAATTATGAATAATCATGGCAAACAGTTACTTCTCAATATTGGTTACTTATGCTCTATTTCTGGTTTAGGAGTGGTTTTTTACTTACTTAAAAATGTGAGTAATTCTTTAAAGAAAGGAACGTTGTTACCTGAAGAGTCTATTGAGTATATGGCTCAAATTGTACTTGGAATCATTGCTGGTCTTGTATTGTCTGAAATTTTATCGGTTTATATAACCAATCCGGATAATGTCAATTTATTCAATAAAAGCGTACTCGCACTTATTGGAGGTTTTTCATCGGATGCCTTGTTTAGTATGCTGCAAGGTGTTATAGACCGAATAAAATCTATATTTATTCCTGCTAATTCGTAAAATAGTATTATTAAGAAATAAGGTTTCTACTAACGACAGTATCATAGATAATTTGTAGATGTTTTATTTTTAGAGTATCATCAAATGCTATAATGTCTACAACGTCGAAGTTCACTTCTTTGGCTGTTTTTAAAGTCCAATGATAGTTAAAGTGAAGCGCTAGAGTATTAGTGTCGTTATTATCATAAATCCCCTTCAACTTTAATTTAGAAGCGTTAGTGTCATTCTGTAAAAGTCTATAAAATTCTGAAGCAAGTTTATTTCCGTAGAGAGGAGAGGCTACTGTTCCTGTTTCAGAAAAAAGAGCAATAACAGCTTCCATGTCTCCGTCTTCAAGGTGTTTTAAGTACTGTCTGGCAATTGCTGAGCGACTCATATGTATAGAAAAATTAAAAAAGCCAAGAACAGTACGTTATTGGCTTAGTTTATATAAGGTTTAATTTTGACTAGCTATTTAGCATCACTGGCATTACCAACATGGTCACATGCTCACCCGCGTCTAAACCATCAATAGGCGTTAATATTCCAGCTCTGTTAGGTAGGCTCATTTCTAGTTGCACTTCATCAGAATTGAGGTTGTTCAACATTTCAGTAAGAAAACGTGAGTTAAAACCAATTTGCATATCATCACCTTGGTAGTCACATGTTAAACGTTCTTCTGCTTTATTTGAGTAATCAATATCCTCTGCTGAAATATTCAATTCGGCACCTGCAATTTTTAATCGAATTTGATGCGTTGTTTTATTTGAAAAAATACTCACACGACGCACAGAGTTTAAGAACTGCGTTCTGTCTATGGTTAATTTATTCGGATTTTCTTTAGGAATTACGGCTTCATAATTAGGATACTTCCCATCAATCAATCGACATACAAGCACAGAATTCTCAAAAGTGAATTTAGCGTTAGAATCATTATATTCAATAGTAACGGCGTCATCATTAGCAGCCAATATTCCTTTTAAAAGATTTAAAGGTTTCTTAGGCATAATAAACTCGGCTACTTGATTAGCCTTTACATCTTCTCGTGTATATTTTACAAGTTTGTGAGCATCAGTAGCAACAAAGGTGAGACCTTCAGTTGAAAATTGAAAAAAGACACCACTCATTACAGGACGCAGATCATCATTACCAGCGGCAAAAATAGTTTTTCCTATCGCAGTTGCCAAAATATCTCCAGCTATGGTTGTAGTGCTAGGATTATCTAGTTCAACAGCTTTAGGAAACTCATTGCCATCGGCATAAGCCAATGCATATTTACCATGATTAGAGCTAATTTCTACGGTGTTGTTATCTTCAACAACAAAGGTGAGAGGTTGCTCCGGGAATGTTTTTAAAGTGTCTAACAATAAACGCGCAGGTAATGCAATACTACCATCTTTATCGCTTTCTACATCAAGAGTGGAAGACATCGTTGTTTCTAAATCGCTAGCAGAAACAGTTAATTTAGAATCTTTCAATTCGAATAAGAAATTATCTAAAATAGGTAGCGTGTTCGAACTGTTGATAACACCTCCTAAAACCTGTAATTGTTTAAGTAAATATGTACTGGATACTATAAATTTCATACGTTCTTATAAAAATTTTTTCAAAATTATCACAACTAATTGTGCATTACAAATATATCTTAAAGCTATTGTTTTATAAAACAAACTTATTAACAACTTCTGGCGTCTAAAAAGGGACTATTTGGTGTAGTGTTTTCTTCTGAAATAATTAAAGACAAAACCAAAAACTCCTAATATAACAAGTGGTAAGACAATATTTATAATTTGCCACTTCGATTTTTGATCTTCAATTTTTGCTGTATCCAAGAATGCCAATTTCACCTCTTTGGTACGAATGTTTATAAGTCCGTCATCATTAAGAAGGTAGTTCACGGCATTTTCAAGAAACTCTTTATTTCCAAATTTACGTTTGGTTAAGAACTCAAAACCTAACTCTTGAGGTCTGTTTTTTATAACTTCATTCTTAATCACATCGCCATCTGCAATTACAATCATTTTGGTTGGCTTGCTTATCGTTTTGTCATCTGAAATTTTAAAAGGCTTTACACGTTTGTCATACACAGAAGTAAACTCGCCCTCCAACAAAACTGCGAGGGTTTGAAAAGGTTCTTTATAGGTTTCTGGATCAGGTTCTTGAGTGACCACATCTAGGCTAATTTCACGCGGAATACTTTGTAGTTTTGACAGTTGAGAACTTCTTAACAAAATGGTTTTGTCTATATCATTCTTTAAGGTGTCTATCTGACTGGCAAAGTCAAATTTTACTGGATCTAAGTTTGCTGTAATAGAATGGTTGGGATTACTTGCAGCTAATGGAGAGTATGGCCATTGCACAGGTTGAAATTGAGCGTTGTTACCTTCTCCAATGGCTAAAGGAATAGGGGCCGAATACAAATCATTTACAATAACAGGATTAATACGAACACCATATTTAAAGAAGAAATCATTAAGATTCAAGTCTTTCATAATAGCAACAGCAGTTCCTGCACGATTATTTAAACTATCTCTATCCATAATTATGCTTTCGGTGAGCCAGAGACTCTTTCCACCATTCATAGTGTATTGATCTAAAACATATTTTTCTTCTTCGGAAAAAGCCACACTAGGTTTTGCAGAAATAATTAAGTCATAATTCGAAATGTCCTGAAGTGTCTTTTTCGGGTTACTAGAAACACTATCTAAAGTGAAAGGAGCAAGAAAATAATGTTCTCCTAATGTTTTGAGAATGTCTGCAATATAGATGTCACCTAATTGTCCGTTACCTTTCAATATTGCAATCTTATTTTGCTTTGGCTTTACCAATTTTTTAAATGCTTCAGCAAAGGCATATTCTAAATTTTGAATAGATCCATTAACTAATTCTTGGTCTGTAGCTCCAATTTTATTTTTAATTAATGGAATTATTACTGTTTGTTCGTTGTAACTAGCCAAGGCCCAAGGAATAATTAACTCTTGAGATGTCTTTCCATTTTCTTTTATGTTAATTTGAAAAGGCTGTAAACCTCGTTTAGCCAGTTGTTGCAAGTTTTGGTTCCGTGTTTTTTCATCAGCCAAAGGATTTATAAAACCAAATTTTACGTTGCTGTTGTATAATGAAAATTCTTCAAGCAATTGTTGAGTTTCATCCCGCAAACGTCTAAATTCAGATGGAAAATCACCTTCTAAAAATACGTCAATGATTAAGGGAGAATCAACATCTTCAACAGTTTGTAGTGCTTCATTAGATAAGGTGTAGCGTTTATCTTTAGTAAGATCAAAACGCTTATAAACCTTACTCGATATTAAATTAACAGCAATAAGTGCCACAAGTGTTATGGCTATGGCAATGATATTTTTTTTAGTCTTTAGCATCAAATGTTATGGCTTCTTTGTAAATATTAATGTCTACAACTGTATCGTTTTTAAATGTGATTTGCGCACATTCTTTTTCAGTATTAAAAGCACCAGGTTCAATACCTAAGGCGTAATTCCACTTGTTTGCATTATGATCTTTTAGTGCCTCGCTCCATGACATCCATTCGGCAGTTCCTAGTAGTAATTCAACCTCTTGCTTTGACTTTCCAAGTAAAATTTCAGAAGCTATCATATCATCAGATAATTCATAACGTAATGCAGGTTTGTTCTTCCATAATTCTGAAGAAAAATATTTCTGATGATGATAATTGCTAAAAATATTTATCATTGGATATACGCCATAAAAATAAGCAAATGGTGTAATGGCTAAACTTACTAATGCCGTAAGCCATTTCCGTCTATCTATGGTTTTCACAAATAAAAACACGAGTACAAATATAATGCACATCATAACCACTAAAGGCGTCGTAATAATCATGTGTTTGCGCGTTTAATAGTTAATTTTGTTAAGACAATAAATAATACTGTAATGCTTAAAAAGTATATAATATCTCGTGTATCTAAAACGCCGCGACTCATACTTTTGAAATGCGATTCCATGCCTAGTTTTTCAACATAAAAGGTGTCCCCAAATAAGTTGTAGTTTGATAGACCTTCAAAACCAAAATAAAAAAAGAAACAAATAAATACTGCGATGATAAATGCTACAATTTGGTTATCTGTTAGACTTGATGCAAATACGCCAATGGCGGCATAAGCCGCAACAAGAAATAGCAGTCCGAAATACGACCCCATGATACTACCAATATCGAGGTTTCCTTCAGGGTTTCCTAACTTAGAAATGGTAAAGACATATAAAAGTGTTGGAATTAAAGCTATAATTATAAGGACGAGAGCTCCAAGATATTTTCCTAAAACAATATGTAAATGACTTATTGGTTTTGTAAGTAATAACTCTAGAGTACCTTGTTTTTTCTCATCGGCAAAACTCCGCATTGTCACCGCTGGAACAAGAAATATGAGAATCCATGGAGCTAACAAAAAGAAGGTAGACAAATCTGCAAACCCATTATCTAGAACATTAAAATCACCTTTAAAGAGCCATAAAAATAACCCATTGAGTAATAAAAATACCGCAATCACTAAGTAACCAATAGGAGAGGAAAAGAAGCTGTTTATTTCTTTTTTGAGAATTGCTAACATTACTAATTTTTAGGGTTTTCGATTTTATTTTTCACCAAAGATATTAAACCATGTATAGTTACACCAAAAAATACTACATAAAGACTTAAACGTGTTAGTGGTCTTTCTATATCATCAGTTGGAAGTTCAGTAAAAAAAGCATAGATCACAAGGCAGCTTGCAATAATAATGGATACAGAACCAAGCCACTGAATCTTATTTAAAAGATGGTGTTTTATGGGGTTAAAATACGCCCCGAGTGCTACATTAATTAAACCAAACAACAAAATATAGAGGTGTCCTGCTCGAAATAACGCTCTATTCATCAATTCCATATCTTTTAAATGATCATATCTATGATGCATATATTGACCTGTCAAAATAAATGTGATTACGATAGCAATGCCAAAAAAAAGATGGAACTTCCCGAGCATGTCTAATTTATTTTATATAAAATTTCATTTCATCTAGTTCTCTTTCCTCATTAAGAACTTTACATTTTAAATTGGTAATGTACACTTGATCTCCAGGTTTCACCAATGCAATTAGCTTCTTGGTCTCTTCAGAAGCTCTATTGCCAATGTTTTTTGAAATTCCAACAGCAGTTGTATCTCTAATGACCATCATGGTATATTCTGTCATTTTAAAATCCATGCACACATACTCGCTATAGGCATTGAGTCTAGCAATACCAAAATACGATTTAAATGTTTCCTCGGAAATGTCTCCTTCACGAAATCCTGCGATATTGGGAATAGGGTCAGGAAAATCAATAACCCGATACACTCTCTTATCAACAAATACAGAGTCTTTCCCTGTTTTTTTATAGAAATTTACAACGAGTTCTCTATTTTCAGACAAAGTAACCAAACTAAAACTGCAATCTTTATAACGTTCTATTTTAGCTGCTTTACTGGTGATAATAACATCATTACAGTTAGTGTTTTCAATACTTGCTCTAATGGGGTTTGTAATACCCCTTATGACAATATTTTGCAAAGACAATTCTAATACAACTTCTTGGGCGAAAGATAGTTGTACACAAAGAATTAAAAACCAAATTTTTCTCATAAAAGATAATTTACTCAAGAGAAGCTAACTTATCTACACTCCATGCCTCGGGCTTTGCATTAAACAGAGGTTTCGTTTTTGCCCAAACACCTTTAAATAAATCTGAATGTCTATAAAGTTCTAAATCAGCTTCAGTTTGCCAATAACTATACGTAAAAAAAACGTTTGTATTGTGTTTGTCGCGATAGAGTTCTAAAAACTCACAGCCCTCAAATGCTCTGATAAGCTCTTTTTTGGCTTCAAAATTTGCAAGGAATTCATCAACTTTAGAAGGTACAAAACTCATTTTTACAATACGTACAAACATACTTTATGTTTTTGAAAAATTAATGGTCACAGTATCCATGACCTTAAGTCCCATAAGACTTGAGGCACTTCCAACGGTAGCGTTGTCACTTTTGTAAACAGCAATTTCTAAATAGCCAGATGAATTAAACACTACCAAGCCTTTTCCTGCATCGTAGCGTTTGTCTTCTGGAATTTCGAAATTAATGGCATCACTATATTTGTCATGTATTTTTTTAAACTTGTAACTCCTTGCTGAGATTTCATAAGCTCGTGTTTTTTGAACACTTTCAAAAAATTTACGCTTTATATTGGTAATTACATTGCCATAGTTATCAATATAAATGACGCTTCCTATAATTTGATTTTTATCATCATTAACAAACGGAATCAAATTTTTAATAGGCTTAATTGTATTAATAAGTTTGCCAATAACTTCTAAGGTGCCGCCACGAGCAATATGGCAAGCCACATTTACAAACACATCTAAAACTGGAAAACTAGTAGCAACACGATCATGAATGTTAATTTCAACAATTTTTTGAGGTGCAATATCAGAGCATATCATACTCATGATACCATTATTAGCACAAATAAAATAATGATCGTCTAATTTTACGGCAATATGTTTGTTTTCTGGATTGAGCTCAGAATCGATGCCAATCATATGTATTGTGCCTTTAGGAAAACTGCTATAGGCGTTCTGGATAATATAAGCTGCTTCAGGAACATTAAATGGCGCAACAGAATGTGAGATATCAACAATTCGTACATCTGGCAATTCACTATAAATAGCTCCTTTAATGGCTCCTGCAAAGTGATCTTTTTCGCCAAAATCGGTTGTTAATGTGATAATTGCCATGCGCTAGCTATAAATAAAGTTTAATTAATGGGCCTCTTTCTTTATCTTAAACAAAACTGTTAAAAACTAATCATATTTTAACCTTGGCTAAACCTACAGAATAAAATAGTTTAATTATTTTTGATTGAGATGTTATCAAAATGAGACTCATTTTGTCTCATCACAAAACTAATAAAACAAAACAGATTAATTTATAATTCCCATCGCTTTTGAATGAACTTATTTTAGAACTAGAAGAAATTACACCCAAAGAATTTTTTGGAGCTCAAAATGCCAACATCGTACTTCTTAAAAAATACTTTCCAAAACTTAAAATTGTAGCCCGAGGCAATAAAATTAAGGCTTATGGAGATGAAGATTTGCTCGAAGAGTTTGATCGTCGTATGAACATGCTTATGAAACATTTTGGTAAGTATAATAAAATTGATGAGAATGTTATCGAACGTGTACTAACGAGCCAAAGTAGCGATGACTACACAACCTCTGAACAGAGTGGCGAAACTATTGTTCATGGTGTTAACGGTAAGATTATAAAGGCGCAAACGGTTAACCAACGTAAGTTAGTTGAGAGCATGCGCAAAAATGATATGGTTTTTGCTATTGGTCCTGCAGGAACAGGTAAAACCTATACAGGAGTTGCGCTGGCAGTACGAGCCTTAAAGGCAAAAGAAGTTAAACGCATTATTTTAACGCGTCCAGCTGTAGAAGCAGGAGAGAACCTAGGTTTCTTGCCAGGAGATTTAAAGGAGAAATTAGATCCTTACATGCAACCGTTGTATGATGCACTTCGTGATATGATTCCAGCTGAGAAATTAGCTAGTTTTATTGAAAATGGCACCATACAAATTGCACCTTTAGCGTTTATGCGCGGACGAACATTAGACAATGCATTTGTGATTTTGGATGAAGGTCAAAATACAACGCATGCTCAAATGAAAATGTTTTTAACTCGTATGGGAAAAAACGCAAAGTTTCTTCTTACAGGTGATCCTGGTCAAGTTGATTTACCAAGACGAACTATTTCTGGGTTAAAAGAGGCATTACTTGTGCTTAAAAATGTAGATGGAATTGGTATGATATACCTGGATGACAAGGATGTTATTCGTCATAAACTGGTTAAGAAAGTTATCGCAGCCTATAAAAGTATAGAAAATAGAGATTAAGCTAAGAATTTGAAGGTTTAGTTTGAAAGTAAAAGTTAACAGATGAAATTTTTCTTTGGCACCTATGCTATTAAACTGAAGACTTTTAATGAGGAGGACTTGAATTTGGATGAGAAAAAGTATTCAAATTATACTTTTCTAGTATATGTCAAAGTTTTTCATATACTCTTAATTCCATTTTTTCCGTTGGAAAAGTTTTGGGTTATAAAAGATGAATATTCTAATGACTTCGTTAACACAGATGCATCATTAAGACATCAATTGACCTTAAAACAATTAAAGATAAAAAATCCGTTTTGGTCTTTTTCAGGTTGTATTATATTTTGTATTCCAATATTATTTTGGCTTTTCAATATTTTAGGAGGTTTGTTTACAGTAAATAAACCGCAAACAGATTATGAGTTTTACGTAGCAAAGAAGGAGAGGATAATAAATAAAATACATCATCCTAGTTTAAACCATATGTATTCCATAGAAGTCCATAGAAGTGGATACAAAGATTTTTTAGAATATGATGTCATTAGTTTTACTCAAGATACAATAGTATTGAAATTAGAAGAAAAGGTATTAAGAGTATCTCCAAAGTTGAATTATTCTGATACCATAAGCATCTCAAAAATGGAATTATTTAATACATTGAACACTGATAATTTAATAATGGATTGCTTTTTTCCGATAAAACACCTTTGTCAAGATTCTATATCTAATAACTTTAAACCTTTTTATACCATAGAATCTATATATTAAACATATTTATAGCAATATTTAAAATGAAAAATACCATAACAGCATCAAATTTTAATTTTCCAAATCAAAAAAGTGTCTATAAAGGAAAGGTAAGAGAAGTTTATAATATAAATGACAACGAGCTTGTCATGATAGCAACAGATCGCTTATCGGCTTTTGATGTAGTGATGCCAAAAGGAATTCCGTATAAAGGGCAAATCCTAAATCAGATTGCAACCAGTATGATGAAGGCAACCGAAGATTTAGTACCTAATTGGTTAACGGCAACGCCAGATCCTAACGTGGCAGTTGGACATTTATGTGATCCTTTTAAAGTTGAAATGGTTATTCGTGGATACATGTCTGGTCATGCAGCTCGTGAATATAAAGCAGGACGACGCTTACTTTGTGGTGTTGAAATGCCTGAAGGTATGAAAGAAAATGACAAATTCCCTGAACCTATTATCACACCTGCAACTAAAGCAGAAATGGGAGATCATGATGAAGATATTTCTCGTGAAGACATTTTAAAGCGTGGTATTGTTTCCGAAGAAGATTATATCATTCTAGAAGATTACACGCGTAAGTTGTTCCAACGCGGAACAGAAATTGCAGCGTCGCGAGGACTGATTTTGGTGGATACCAAATATGAGTTTGGCAAAACTAAAGAAGGGAAAATTGTCCTTATTGATGAGATTCATACGCCAGATTCTTCACGTTATTTTTATGCGGATGGTTATCAAGACCGCCAAGACAATAATGAAGCTCAAAAACAACTATCCAAGGAGTTTGTGCGTCAATGGCTTATTTCTAATAATTTTCAAGGTTTGGAAGGACAAACTGTTCCTGAAATGAGTGATGCATATATTGAAACGGTAAGTAACCGTTATATAGAACTCTATGAGAATATTATGGGAGAGACTTTTATTAAAGCCGATGTAAGTGATATCCAAAGTAGGATAGAAGCCAATGTTTTAGACTATTTGAAACATTAAGCGCGGTTAATCATGGTTAACAGCAGCGTTTATTTCATTTGAGTAAATATCTTGTTCATTATAAAGCTCAAACCTAATTCTTAATTTGGTGTACTGTTTGGCGCAACCTTTTTTAATCGATGTCAAAGCAATTTCGTTTGGAGCCAGAACTATTGATGGAACCCCAGTGCCACACATGTATATAAAACGCTCTTGAATTGGAATCCACAGTCCTGTAGAATCTTTGGCTTCAGTAATCATTGGAAAATAGTCTCCAAAACCTATTCTGAGTGTGTCTTTTGAATGATTTCTAATAAATATTGGATAGGACAAAGCTCTGTGTGGAGCAATTGATGATGTCTCCCGCCAGGACATGTAATCAGTTGGACTTCCAATGTGTTTTGTCGTGTCAATATAAATGGAGAGTTCATCTTTACTTGGTGTTCTATGTTTTTCCCATACTCTTACGAGATGATTTTGATCGGCATTTCTGTAATTAATCACAATAGAGTCACTTAGTGACCCCATATACAATGCCGAAAATTTTGCTGTTTTAGACGAGCTTAATGTATCTAGAACCAACTCATCTTTAAATTTATCAATAAGGGTGACATTAGAAAAAGATAAGGGAGTTTGTGGTTTTTCTTGAGTCAAAGTAAGGGGCTTTTGCGATTCTGAATCTTGGCAAGATAAAAATGTTGTCAAAGACAGAAATAATAGTACAAATTGCTTCATTCCAATATGATTTTGGTTATGTCTACATAGGCCACTATAATCGTGCCATCAATTGTAATAAAAAAAAAGGCACCAAATTTGGTGCCTTTTCATGATTAATTATTTAATATGAGCAAATACGTACTATTCTATAATAATGCGTTTGTTTACGACTTGACCATCATTCTCAATGCTCAAAATGTAAACGGCACTTTCTAGGTTCCCAAAATGTAAACGTTGATTAAATAATCCACCATTGTTTGTGTAGGTATATTTATTTATCACACGACCTCTTAAGTCGTATAATTTTATATTAACATCTTTATTGTTTAATGTACTAAACGATACGTTAAGTTCTTCTTTTGCTGGGTTTGGCCAGATTGCTAAAGAGTCAGATAAATTTGAATCTTCAACACTTAAACTTGATGTACCACATATTTCTAAATTAAAACTTTGGAATGTACCACCATCCTCAGCTGGGAAACCATCTGTCATGGTTAAAACCCAATCACCAGATGCACTTTCATTGTTAAATGCAGATAATACTTCGGCTGGTTGAATTGTGCCTCCAACAGCTGGAGCAGAAGTACTGCATGCTACAGGACCAGCAGCTTGATCATCAAACGTAACGTTTATGTCATTTGTACCATCATCACATGTACTATTTGCTAATAATACTACTGAAGTTCCATTAGGAGAGGTTAGAACTAATTCCATGTCTCCAGCCCAAGTGTGATCAATATCTATAGTAATATTAATATCAGAAATTGTAATATCATCGGTAATGTTTAAAGTAGATGTTACAACATGTTCTGCAGCGCCAGCGCTTGGTATGTTTAAATTATTTTGGGTTGAATTAAACGTTGTACAAAGGACATCGGCCGTTGTAAACCTTCTAATTGATGAATATGAAGAATCACCACAACTGTTTTCTGCTTTTACACGCCAAAAATATTGAGTATTAGATGTTAGTTCTGGAGTTGTAAATGTTGTATTAGCAGATGTGTTAGATGCAACAATGGCAGAAAAACCAACATTGGTAGAAAGCTCAATTGTATAACTTGTAGCTTCTGCTGAAGCTGCCCAAACTAAATCAGAAATTAAAGCAATATCCGTTGCATTATTCGCAGGACTTGTTAATCCAGGAGCGTTTGGTGCCGCACCTTCTATTATTAAATCGACGTCAATAGATTTTGTTACAACACCTGTACCTGTGACAGAAATAGTATAACTTCCCGAAGAAACGCCACCCAAATTATTTAGAGTTAATGTTGTTGTTCCAGAATCGTTTAAAGATGTAGGGCTAAATGTAGCCGTAACTCCTGATGGCAAATTAGATGCTGAAAACGTTGTTGGATCCGTATTTCCACCTGTAGCGGTATAATTTATTGTATAACTGGTTGAGTTTGTTGATTCACAGCTATATTCTGTGGCATTTTCTGCTGCAATCACGAAATCTGGAGAAGCACTACAACTTACAACGTTTGGCTTAAATGTAGATTGTATAGACATCACGTAGGCTTCGGCAACGGTTGTTTGCCCATTACTAAACATAATCATACAAGCATCATCCGTATAGTCCATAAAACTTTGAAATAATCTTTGTTCACCATTAACACAGGCAGGCGATGCACCTAAAGTTGGGCATCCACCACTTGGATTACTTTGATTTGGTGTATCTGCTATACCATCATCAGTAGCACAACTTCCTGTAAATACGTGATCTAAATTGTAGAAATGACCCAATTCGTGAGTAACAGTTCTACCTAAATTAAAAGGTGCTCCAGGAACAATGCCAGAATTTGGGCAACCAGCACCAGAACCAAAAGCACCTAAGTTCATTGTAACAGAATCTCCATTGGCAATACTACCTCCTAACGGAGAAAAGCCTAATAATCCTGCTCCAATATCTTTGACTAAGAAATTCATATAACCACTCCAATTAGCATCTGTTTCTCCACCATTACCAAAATTGTATCCAATAGTTACAGCAGGACCACCTTCTACCATTTCAGCGTCTAATCCTGTAGGATGATTCATTGTAGCAATACAGAATAAAAAGTTTGCATTACCTGTGGTTGTATTTGTACTTGTATAAAATGGCGCAGCAGCAGTCCAACCTGAAATATCTGCATTGGCACCATTAAAATCTTCATTTAAAATGTCAATTTGATTTTGAGCTAAGGCTTCCAAACATGCGCGGTCAGATTCTTGACCTGAAGGGAAGTGAACAGCTACGGGAATTATAATAGGTTCCATTCTTCGCTGAGCTTGATTTATTTGCAAGTTTTGCGTCAGCTGGGCTTTAAATTTAGCCTGCGTCAGCTTATACTGGCGAGCATATTCTGGATCTTGCATTTTTTCTTGCATAAGCTCCACCATGCCACATGAACGTTGCGCATGAACTAAAGTTCCTATAAATAGGAACAGCACTAAAAGGGGTAGTTTTGGATTCATCAATAGTTAAATTTTTAGGTTTATACTATTATTAACATGTATAATTGAATTTACCCTAAAAAAACTTTTAATATTTAATCACATTGCTATTTAAAATGCGAAAATCATGCGTAGTTATGAAATTGCACGCGGCTTTGTAGCTTGTTGTAAATTGAAGATTTTACTCTAGAATTTAGTACATAGTATTGGGGTTAGCCGACGTCTTAGGAATCTGTTGAATAGCATCCCAATGTTCGCAGATCTTTCCATTGAGATCAAACCTAAAAAAATCCATAGTCACATATTGATCGTTTCCAGGCCATATCTGATGTGTATGTAATGCAACCAGATTGTCTTCAGCAATGCACCTAACAAATGAAATAGATTTGTTAGGATATTCATTTTGCATACGGTCAAAATAATCAACAAAGCCTTGTAACCCATCGGCAACATCTGGATTGTGTTGAATGTATTCTTTTCCTACATAAGTGTCTATTGCCTTTTGTGGTTTACCTTCATATGCCATTCTGTAAAATGCGATAGCGTTGCTTTTGTTTTGTTCTAAATTCATAATTTAATTTTTAATGGTCCTTATTAGTTTCCTAACCCCTTTATAGATAAATGCGTTTGTTTTTACATAATGAAATGATATAAAACAGACCACAAGTATAAAGACAATTGCTCCTAGTATGGCTTGAGTTGGATTTAAAGATTTGTAATAAAAATGTTTAAGCCCTAATCCAGTAAAACTTCCAAAGATGATAATAAAGTGTATAACATAAATGGATAGGGTTTTTTGTCCGATTTTCCCAATCAAAAAACCTTTTAAATAAGGCTCAGCCGCATAAAAAACACCAAATAATAGAAGCACATTTCCGAAGCGTGTAAAGAGGTAATTAAAATAGGCAGACGATTTAAATAACTGAATATCGGTCCAGTAATGTAAGCGCATTAAAAACCATGAAGAGTATTCAATAAGCAGGAATCCGGTTATAAAGAAAGAAATAACCGTGACCAATCTAAACTTTTCTTTGTGGGCTTGAGAGAAGAATATTGTAGCAAGAAAACCTCCAAAAGCTGTGTAACCAAACCAAGGTAAAATAGTAAAGATAGAACCATAACTTCTTGTCATGTAATTGGCAAATGCTATTGGAACATCGCTTAAATCAAGTGATTGATACAAGGGTTCAGTTAAGAAACTTAAACAGCCCAATGTTAAGAATAAAGCTGCTAAAAGTTTTATATGCTTCCGCAATAGTACATAACAACCTATTAATAAAATGAGTGATAGTCCAATGCATTGCAAAACATCTACAACAAAGAAATATGTTTTAAATTCGCCTCGAAACCATCCAAAGATATCAACTCGCAGTAAGTAGCCAATTAGTATGAGTAATAACCCTCTATATAATCCCTTCCTTATTCTAAATCGGTCATCTCCTTTATGTCTGGCTCGTAATAATAAATATAAAAACACAAGACCTGAGATAGTAAAGAAAGTTGGAGCAGTGATACCTCTAAAATAATGCCATATTTGATAAATAAGACTAGATTGATTTCTATAAATTGGATTGAGAAGTGTATCAATAAAATGCCCTTGTAGCATCATTAAAATTGCGAAGGCACGAACGGCATCAATAAAAAAGAGTCGTTTGATTTTCAAGAGTTGGTTGGTTTGTATAAATATACCTTTAATTTTTAAGCTTCACTAAATAGAAAGTAATATCTTAGGTGACGAATTCGTAAGTATCGATGGAACAATTAAATACAATTTCAGAAAAATTTTCTTCGCTAGCTTGGGGCATTCCGCTTCTTATTTTACTAATTGGTGGCGGACTGTATTTATTGGTGCTTTCCCGTTTTTTGCCATTCAGATATTTTGGACATGCCATAAAAGTATTACGCGGAAAATACGACGATCCAAATGATCCTGGAGAAATTAGTCATTTTAAGGCATTAACGACTGCTTTGTCTTCAACCATCGGTATGGGTAATATTTCTGGTGTTGCTCTGGCAATAGCTATTGGTGGACCCGGAGCCATGTTCTGGATGTGGGTAAGTGCTATTGTTGGAATGAGTACCAAATTTTTTACGTCTACGCTTGCCATTATGTATCGAGGAAAAGATAGCAATGGCGATTTACAAGGTGGCCCAATGTATTTTATAAGAGAGGGACTAGGCAAACATTGGAAGTTTTTGGCTATTATGTTTTCTTTCTTCGGAATGTTAGGAGCTTTGCCTGTTGTTAATGTGAATCAATTAAAGCAAGCAATAAATGATATTATACTTATCCCAAATGGAGTAGACGTTAGCTTTTCGACTAACCTTATTATAGCCGCTATTTTAGTTGTTGTAACTTCTGTGGTCATTCTAGGAGGTTTAAAACGGATAAGCAATATTGCCTCTAAGATGGTACCTTCTATGGTGATATTATATTTCATATTAGTATTAATCATACTTTGTTTAAACTATACTGAAGTGCCTAAATATTTCTTTATGATTTTTTCTGATGCTTTTGAGCCTAGTCATTTAAAAGAAGAAAATTATAGAGATGTGCTAGGAGGTGTTTTAGGTGCTCTAATCCTTTTAGGGATTAAACGTGGAGCGTTTTCAAATGAAGCAGGTATTGGTACGGCTCCAATGGCACATGGAGCAGCAAAAACAGATGAACCAGTACGTGAAGGATTAGTGGCTATGTTAGGACCAGTGATTGACACGCTAATCGTTTGTACACTTACAGCTTTGGCTATATTGGTAACAGGAGTATGGAAAACTGGAGACCTTAACGGGGTAAGTTTGACAGCGTCCGCTTTTCAAAACGCAATGCCGGGATTTGGGCAATATTTACTCATGATATGTGTATTTATTTTTAGTATTTCTTCCCTTTTCTCTTATGCCTATTATGGTAAAAAATGCATGTCGTTTTTAGCAGGAGCTCATAATAAACATTATTATAATTACATCTATATTTTGAGCATTATATTGGCAGCCACAACGAAGTTTGAAGTCATGATTAATTTTATTGATGGTATATTTGCTTTTATGGCTATTCCTACAATGATTGCCACAATTATCTTAGCTCCTAAAGTTGTTAAAGAATTAAAAGTTTATACACATAAATTAAAAACTAAAAAATCTAATGGACGATAATAAAAATGTCAAAAAACCTAATAAAGCTAAAGCGTATTGGAGAGAAAACATAAAGTATGTTAGTATTCTCTTAGCTATATGGGCCTTAGTTTCTTACGGCGCAGCAATTGTTTTTAAAGATGAATTAAATACGATTAAAATTGGCGGATTTAAACTGGGGTTTTGGTTTGCCCAACAGGGAGCGATGTACGTTTTCGTAATACTCATTTTTGTTTACGTAAGAATCATGAATAAACTTGATAAAAAATATGGTTATGACGAGTAAGCTTTCTATGCTATTGCTTTTAGATGTCCAAAACTGGACTTATATATTGGTAGGGTTAACTTTTGCACTTTACATTGGAATTGCCATCTGGTCTAGAGCTAGTTCAACAAAAGATTTTTATGTTGCTGGAGGTGGTGTGTCTCCTTTAGCAAATGGAATGGCAACTGCCGCCGATTGGATGAGCGCAGCTTCATTTATATCCATGGCAGGAATTATTTCGTTTGCAGGATATGATGGTGCAGTTTACCTCATGGGATGGACTGGCGGATACGTACTCCTTGCCTTATTATTAGCACCATACTTAAGAAAGTTTGGAAAATTTACAGTTCCAGATTTTATTGGAGACCGATACTATTCTAACACGGCTCGAATTGTCGCTGTTGTTTGCGCATTATTAGTGTCTTTTACTTATGTAGCGGGACAAATGAGAGGCGTTGGTATTGTGTTTTCCCGATTTTTAGAAGTAGATATTACAACAGGTGTTATTATTGGAATGCTTATCGTTTTGTTTTATGCTGTTTTAGGAGGAATGAAAGGAATTACTTATACGCAAGTTGCACAATATTGTGTTCTCATTTTTGCGTTTATGGTGCCAGCAATTTTTATCTCGATTCAAATGACTGGGAATCCAATACCACAATTAGGATTTGGAGCAGAGTTAAATGATGGCTCTGGGATGTATTTATTAGATAAATTAGACGGTTTAAGTACTGAGCTCGGTTTTTCAGAATATACAGAAGGCACAAAATCAACAATTGATGTATTTGCAATTACTTTGGCATTAATGGTTGGTACTGCAGGATTACCTCATGTTATTGTTCGGTTCTTTACTGTGAAAAAAGTTAAGGATGCTCGAAAATCGGCTGGAATTGCACTATTGTTAATTGTAATTTTATATAGTACAGCTCCCGCTGTTTCTGTTTTTGCAAGAACAAATATGATTGAAACTATATCTGATAAGCCATATGCCGAAATGCCTCAATGGTTTAAAAAATGGGAAACAACCGGACTAATTTCATTTACTGACAAAAATAACGATGGAAAAGTTCAATATTTAGCAAATGAAGCGAAAAACGAACTTGTTGTTGATAGGGACATTATGGTTCTTGCAAACCCAGAAATTGCAAAACTACCTAATTGGGTAATCGCTCTAGTCGCAGCTGGAGGCTTGGCAGCGGCCTTGTCTACTGCTGCTGGTTTGTTATTAGTGATTTCGGCATCTGTATCTCATGATCTTATCAAAAAAGTAATCAATCCAAAAATAACAGAAAAAGGAGAATTACGAGCAGCGAGACTATCTGCCATAGGAGCAGTTTGTGTTGCTGGGTATTTCGGTATTAATCCACCTGGTTTTGTAGCGGCTGTTGTGGCACTTGCCTTTGGTCTTGCTGCCGCCTCGTTTTTTCCAGCAATTATATTAGGTATATTTTATAAAAAAATGAATAAAGAAGGCGCAATATCAGGAATGATAGTTGGTATCGTCACCATGTTGTTGTATATGATGAAATACAAACTAGGCTGGTTTGATGAGGTATTGCCAGATAAAAGCGAGTGGTGGTTTGGAATTTCACCTGAAGGTTTTGGTAGTATAGCAATGTTGCTTAATTTTATTGTATCAATTAGTGTTATGAAATTTACAAAAGCCCCTCCTGGTCATGTTCAAAAAATTGTTGAGGATATTAGGATCCCTTCAGAAGCAGGAGCGCCCATAAATCATTAAAATATATGAGTAATTACCATATTAAAAATTTAGAAGAATATTTTCAAGTCTATCGTAAATCTGTTAGAAATCCTGAAGTGTTTTGGGAAGAAATTGCTGAAGAACATTTCATGTGGCGTAAAAAATGGAATAGGGTTTTAAGCTGGGATTTCTCTAAACCTGAGGTGAAATGGTTTGAAGGCGGTCAATTGAATATTACCGAAAATTGCATTGATAGACACTTATATACTCGTGGAGATAAAACGGCGATTCTCTTCGAACCTAACAATCCTGACGAAGAAGCACTACATATTACATATAAGCAATTGCATGAACGTGTGTGCCGATTTGCAAATGTTCTTAAAGAGCATGGTATTAATAAAGGAGATCGCGTATGTATATATTTACCAATGATTCCTGAATTGGCAGTTTCTGTATTAGCTTGTGCTCGTATAGGTGCAATTCATTCGGTCGTTTTTGCAGGCTTTTCTGCCCACGCTTTGGCAACAAGAATCAATGATGCAGATTGCAAAATGGTTATTACGAGTGATGGGTCTTATAGAGGAGCTAAGACCATAGACCTCAAAGGAATTGTCGATGATGCCTTAGAAAATTGCGAATCAGTTGATACCGTTTTAGTTGTTAAGCGTATTGATTCTGATGTTACGATGAAAGAAGGTAGAGATCTGTGGCTACAACCACTATTAGATGAGGCTTATGTCGATTTTTCACCAGAAGTAATGAATGCTGAAGATCCATTATTTATTTTATATACTTCAGGATCAACAGGGCAACCTAAAGGTATGGTACATTCTACAGCAGGTTATATGATTTATAGTGCTTATACGTTTAAAAATGTATTTCAATATAAAGAAAATGATGTGTACTGGTGTACTGCTGATATAGGATGGATAACTGGACATAGTTATATCGTTTATGGCCCATTAGCAAATGGGGCTACGACTGTAATGTTTGAGGGCGTACCAAGTTATCCCGATTTTGGGAGGTTTTGGGAAATTGTAGAGAAACATAAAATTACTCAGTTTTATACAGCGCCCACTGCCATTAGAGCTTTAGCTAAAGAAGGAGTTGAACATTTAGAAAAATATGATCTATCATCGTTAAAAGTTTTAGGTACGGTTGGAGAACCTATTAACGAAGAGGCATGGCATTGGTACGATGATAATGTTGGTAAAAAGAAAGCTCCTATTGTAGATACTTGGTGGCAAACCGAAACGGGCGGCATTATGATAACTCCGATTCCCTTTTCGACACCAACAAAACCAACCTATGCAACATTGCCATTCCCTGGTATTCAACCAGCATTAATGGATGAAAATGGCGAGGAAATTCAAGGTAATCAAGTTGATGGTCGTTTGTGTATAAAATACCCTTGGCCTAGTATGGCTCGTACTATTTGGGGAAATCATCAGCGCTATAAAGACACGTATTTTACAGCGTTTAATCAAATGTATTTTACGGGAGATGGTGCCTTGCGTGATGAAGTAGGCTATTATAGAATTACTGGACGCGTAGATGATGTTATTATTGTCTCTGGTCATAATCTAGGAACAGCTCCTATTGAAGATGCGATTAATGAGCATCCTGCGGTGGCTGAAAGTGCAATTGTAGGATTTCCTCACGATATAAAAGGGAATGCCTTGTATGGTTATGTCACTCTAAAGGATATTGGAGAAGGAAGAAAACACGATAATGTTCGAAATGAGATAAATCAAATTATTACCGAACAAATTGGTCCAATTGCTAAGTTAGATAAAATACAGTTTACTAATGGGCTACCAAAAACAAGAAGTGGGAAAATTATGCGTCGAATTCTTCGAAAAATAGCACATAAAGACACCGATAATTTAGGAGATATTAGCACATTATTAAATCCGGAAGTTGTTCAAAGTATTATGGATAATGCACTGTAAGATAATAAGATTTAAATAACACCTAAGCACACATTCAATTTGGTATTATGCCTAAACCTAAAGGACAAAAGAACGGGAAAAATAAAGCAAAGCATTCAAAACTGATTGCTCAAAAAAAGAATAGAATTAAGGCCGAAAAAGAACTTCGAAAAACACGCTTAAAGTCTATTATTATAAAATCTAAAGAAGAAAAGAAATAAGAATTCAATAAGAAAGCAATGTTTTTATCGTTTAGCTTAAAGAAGCTAGCCATACTATGAAATTCAAATGTGTTCTATTTCTTCATATTTCTTTTGTTTTTAATTATTCATGTTCGGCATTACCATCAAATGTCCCTACTCAACAACCAGAAACTTATTTGGAAGCTGTTACTTACATCTATAATTTAATGGATGAAGACAATAGGGTATATGTTAAAAATGTTCCATTTAACGACTTAATAATGTTCCATAGACATTGGGGGGCAAAAATTAGAGCTAGTCTTAATCTTTGGGGAGGTAACAGAGAACTACTAAAATCATGTGCCGAAAACCTTGGTTCAGATTCTATTCATCCAGAAAGTGCATCTCAATTTATTATTGAAGGGGTTTGGAAAAAACTTAACGCCGATATTGATAGCATTGATTTTTCAAAATTAGATACAAACGTTTATTTCATAAGAATACTTGAAACGATACAATTGGCTAAGAAAAACAATGATAATAGATTGATGTTGAGTTTGCCATCATGGGTTTATAAACAATGGGAATATTGGGATAATGAAGAGCGATGGTTTAATCTAAATAATGAAGCCAAGAAAATCATAAAAGGGGAAAACGAATTGAATAGTTTGGCTTTACTATTTTTATCTCAAACCAAAGAAAACCTCGATATTGTTGATGACAAATTGCAACAAAAACTAACACATTTGGAGTATGATGATATACACTTACCTGAATTTGTTGTTAATTCAGAAGAAAAAAGAACAGTATCTAAATTGAGATCATTAACATCTCAAGAATTGGCTTTAAATTGCTATGGGATGTTATATCAACGAGAATTTTTATCTCTTGACGATTATAACCAATGGATGCAACTTCGAGATAGCAATTACCTTATACGTTGGAAATATGCCAGCGAAATGAATACCGATGATTTTGAGCGTTTATTAAAAATGCCTCGAAAATTTTTAGAAATTCTTATTCTCACAAATCAGTATTATGACATTGATGAGCATAATAGCGGCTTAGCTTATCGTTACAATTCTTATGACGGCATTGTTGATAGTTTAATGGCTTTTACAGCGTTCAATAATAAAGACTTTGATAAGGAACCTTATGATGAATCCATCAAAAAAAGAGCCTATAATTCGTTAGATTCAGAATACAATAAAAATGTGATGAGAGCGCTTCATATGCTTTCTGATATCGCAGATCATATACCTGCTGCCGATTTATATGATATGTTAAGTCCTTCAACAATTATTAAGTATGAAACCACTTTGAAAACCGAAGATTTATTGGATTATAAATACGTTGTAAGCTTTCTACTAGCTACCCAAAAGGAGAGGATCTTGGCACATCCCAATAGCGATGAAATTTTCAATATAGTCAAGTACTATTGGGATAATCGTTTTATCTCATGGGCAATGCAATATTATATAGCTGAACTTTTGGTGCAAATCGACTTAGATAGGGCAAAAACTGTGTTTTCACCAGAATTTGAAAAGATACCAGATCATGGCTCTTTTACAAGAAATGCCATTATTGAAGCCTTAATAAAATACAATTTTGTTCAGGATAAGGTCTTTCTTTATAATTGGTACTGGAAAATTCAGGAAAAAGAATTCTTAACAGTTCCTAGAGAATGGAGTCTAATGTTATCATTGCTTAGAGACACTAATGACGAGACAAATGCGCTTTATAAATCTATTATAAATGATTCGCGTTTTTCGAGACAAGAGTTCTTTGAAGACAATTAATAATTACAAAACACGTAAATATACCTATTGTTTTGTGTTGATTTTATTTAGACCTTGATAGTCTAAAAATCAATAAGTTATGAGTCTGTTCACCTTCTCCAAAGAGGACCTTGAAAAGTTAGAAGAAGTTAACGCTTTGTTCAATTCTACAAAATCAACCAATGTAAATTCAGCTTTAGATAAAAGTTTAAAAGACTTTTGGTCGTATTTACAGAAATGCGAAAGTTATCATTTAAATGAAACCTATAAAACTGAAGGCTATATCCATGACATGGAGAATATGCTGTCTTTGTTTATTATTAACTTCCTAATTGATGAAGGGTATTTAACGTCTAACATTAGGGCATTAGGTTTACCGCAGAGTAAAATAAACTTGCCGTTAACAGATGACAAGACCTCTCTAGAGTCCATTTTTAATTCTATCTTAGACTTTTTAGTTGCTGAAGACGGTACACTCTATTTTATGTCAAAATATTGCCAATTAGATGTCATGTGGACGGTGGTGTTATTGTATTATGCGTTTTATAAATACATCGATCCATATGGCGTACATTCATTTGTTGTAAAACCTAACCCTCAGATTAAGAATAATAAAACTCCGGTCTTACCTCCTTTAAATGCTAAAATAGCCATTATTGGAGATTGGGGAACAGGGGCTTGGAAAGATGGAGATTTACCTAAAGCACCTGCTCAATTGGTTATAGAGGGCGTTGAGGCTTTGAAGCCAGATTATGTTATTCATTTAGGAGACGTTTACTATGCAGGAACTTCAAATGAAGAACGCAATAATCTTTTAGGTCTTCTCAAAGGGAAATCACTTGGGAAGTTGTATACCATGAATAGCAATCATGAGATGTATGACGGAGCCAATGGATTGTACGATGTGGCTTTAGAAAGTCAGCTCTTTTCAGAGCAACTTGGGCGCACTTTTTTTTCAATAGATATTGGTGATTGGATTCTTGTTGGGTTGGATTCTGCCTATTTTGATGATAGTGCCTTGTATATGGAAGGCTCTCTATACAAAGATAAAAAGACGAGCTATCAGTATAAATTTTTAAACGATCTCTCAAAGCAAGGAAAACCAATTTTCTTAATGACGCATCATAATGGTATTGGTATTAAGGATCATAACTTCACTGTAAATACCAAGTTATGGGACCAGGTTAAAGAGTGTTTAGATGGAAATATGCCAGACATGTGGTATTGGGGACATGTTCATAATGGCATTGTTTATAACACAGATAAATTAAGTTTTCCAAATACTAAAATACCAAAGTCAACTACAGGAAAAACACCTCAATTCCGATGCTGTGGCCATGCGTCAATTCCATTTGGCAACGGTTCAGGGTTTTATACCAAAAAGGGAGGACAGAAAATAATGAGAGACGAGTTAGAATATTATTCGCACACACCTTTAGACGCTAGCCATCCTACATTATCACAAAGAGAGCGCGTACTCAATGGCTTTGCAGTTATCGATATAAATGGCTCCGATATTAAAGAAACCTTCTACGAAGTGTCTAACGCTAACCCTAAACCTAAAGCGGTTTGGTGGTCTAAATAGTGTTTAGTAACTTAAATGAATAAATTTTAGATAGAATTATGGCACAACAAAGGAGTACCGAAAGTGATTTATGGCCATTGCCAAATTTTAGGTTTGAAGTCGATTTAGGAACAAAATTAAAAGGCGTTGCCTTTCAGGAAGTTTCTGGAATGGATGTTGAAAATCAAATCATCGAATATCGAAAAAGTAATAGTAAATTGTTTTCGACTGAAAAAATGCCAGGAATTGTTAAATATGGCAATGTCACCATGAAACGTGGCGTTGTTCTAAATGATCGTACGTTTTGGGATTGGCACGCAGAGATTGCTATGAATACGATTAAGCGTCGGACAGTCACTATAAAATTACTAGATGAAAAGGGGAGCGTTACAATGAAATGGACGCTTCATAATGCATGGCCTACAAAGATTACCAGTACCGACTTAAAATCTGATGGGAATGAAGTCGCAATTGATTCGCTCGAAATTGCACATGAAAAACTCGTCATTTCAAATAAATAACCAAATCAATGTACTATGAAATATATTTCAGCTCCTACAGAAAAAATTAGTTCGTGGTTTGTATTTCTGATTAAGGAAATGCAAAACCGAATGATGTCCATCATTTTTATAATGTTGATTTTTATAATGTTATGGTATGTTCCTCAAATAAATGATCTCATTTTGGTTTTAAATCAAACCTGTAATCATTGGTTGGCTGTTCCAATGTTCTTTACATCATTAATAGTATTTGCATTTTTTATAAGCGCTACAGGAGATTATTTTTCACCACCCGATATTTTATATACTAAAAAGGGTGCGTTTCCTATGTATCAAAACAAAAGATCTAAATATTTACAATTGCCAAAAGATGCTAAAGAAGTATTTGTTGATGCGCAACGAAATGGCCATGAACTCGCTCAAACCAGTGAATTTAAAGAAGGTCGAGGACAGTATATAAGACGCGTGTTTCCCAAAGTTTTGGGTTCCATTCTAATCCTAGTCGCCGCTTTTGCCATTAATCATACATTTTCCGAAGTCTATAATGGCGAAAGTATTGTAATTGGTGGCGACTGGAGTTTTATCGTTGTCCTTGTTTTGATGTTATTAATGCTCAATCAAAGTATTTCAAAATGGGTTCTATCTCTAATTTCGCGGGTTCCTAAAGTTGCCAAATATGGTCCCATTGTTATTACTGTTATATCGTTTATTCTCATTGTTATTCTTGGGTTTTTGAATAGAGGAGGAACAAAAGGGGATTCTTATCGATTATTCTATGCTCTTGTGTTACTCGCTGTTTTATTTCTTACAATAAGTTTGTCCTATAACAGCTATATTCTCTATATAAAACGAAAAATTGGAGGCAAACTTATTATTGCATTTATAGGTATTATATTAATTTCCTATTTCATTTTATTCTTTAACCCTATGGGCTTAAAAGTCTTTACGCCGATATCAATTATAATGATATGCGTTATAGGTATTTATGCTACGTTCAACATTCTTAAAATAATAGGAAGTCGTTTAGAATTACCAGTTCTTGGTTTGGTATTATTGATTGCTGTTTGTTTGGCGATTTATAACGCCAACAAAGAGAATTTTAATCATTACGAAGCCTCGTCAACAGATGTCATAAAGCATAAACCATCTGAACGTCTTAGTCTCAATGCTTATAGTGCGAGATGGGTTCAAGATCGAATGGAACTTATAAAGACACAAGATTCAACGCAACCGTTTCCTATTATTATCGTATCTGCTGAAGGTGGTGGTTCTAGAGCCGGGCTTTGGTCGTTCTTAGTGCAGAGCTATCTATTTGATAATAATCCAGATTATTTTGAAAAACATCTATTTGGAATGAGTGGAGCTTCTGGAGGAGGAGTTGGAAACAATATGTTTTACACACAGGCTTATGAGCTGTTAGAAAACTCTAGTGCCAAACCGTTAAGATATTCTAGTTGGTCTCCAGGTTATAATTGTGATGATGATGACTCTGGTTTTGAATATCGTGCGAGTACGATTTATAACCAAGATTATTTGTCGAGTTCTGTGGCTAGTGTTATGGGAAGAGATTTGTTTAAAAATATTACAGATATTGGTGTGTTTTATGATCGAGGAGCGTTATTGGAATTTCAGTGGGAAGATCAGTTTAAAGAGACATTTGAGCGTGATGGTAATCCACTTGGAGCGGCCTATCTAGATCTAATGCCAAAGGTAGGAGAACATAGATATATTCGTCCGCTAATTATCACCAATGTCACCGAATTGCAATCTGGTGAACGCGTTGTGATTAGCCCAGTTTCAGTAGCGTCAGACACCCATAATATGGGCGTTTTTAAAGACCTTTTAGCGGTCTATCCTAATCAGGATAGGATGATTAAACGTTCAACTGCGATGTCAATGAATGCGCGTTTTCCTTATGTAAGTCCGTCTGCGAGAATTACTGATGTTGGGCAGTTTGGAGATGCAGGCTATTACAATAATGTAGGAGGAGAGGTTGCAGAGCGTCTTAGGGTTGCATTGGTTAGGGCTTTAGATTCTGTAAGCCGTATAGACAGTACGTTTAGTAAGAAGTATGTCATTAAGAATTTAGTCCTTTCTAATTATTCCGAGCAACCAGATAAAGTTGTGTATAGTAGTCAGTTGTTAGCACCTTTATCTACGATTGCTAACGCCACCTTTGCGCACCCAAAACAAAGTGAAAAAACCTATACAAATGTCATTACCATACAATCAAAACGTGTGGAGATTCCGGTAGATAACACGTCTATTACTAGAATGATTCAAACCTTATCGGAGAGTGATGGCACTATAGAACCTGTTATTCCATTAGGACGTTATTTATCTAGAGCCGCTGTACGTTCCTTAGAGTTTAGGCTCAATCAGGAAGAGGTTAAAAAGCAATTAGATAGCGTATTAATGTATCATTGATTTTATGTATTTATCAATCTACGTCTGCGTTTTACCACTAAAAATACAACTAAAGACAAGATGCCAAAAATCGAAAACCCAATAAAGAGGGGAAGTACAGACGTTTTTACAAAACTCCCGATGTAGTTGGCTATTGGAACAGCCATAACTGTGGATACAAAACCATTAATTGCAGCACCAATACCTGCAATATGACCCAAAGGCTCCATGGCTAATGAACGCAAATTTCCGAAGAGAAAACCAACAGCAAAGAATTGCAACAAGAAAAAGGTAATGAGTACACCAACACTAGGATTGTGTCCTGAATAAAATAAGACCACATATAAAATAGATATGGCGGCATAAGCTATGGTCGCCATATATGCAATATTGAATGAACCAAATCGAATTACTAAACGGCTATTTGTAAACGTAGCAAAACCAACTGAGAACGCTGTACTTGCAAAAATATATGGAAATACATCACCTAATTGATACTGCTCCTGAAAGATTTGCTGAGATGTACTTAGATACACCATAAACGACCCAGTAATAAATCCAGAAACTAATGTAAAGGCTATAGCTTCTTTAAATTTTAAGAATTCTTTTGTACCTGAAATAAATATGGAAGGAGAGAATTTGATTCTATTTGTGGTTTCTAAAGTTTCTGGTTGTCGCTTCCAAAACCAAAGAATGATAATAAGACCAATGATTAAGTTGGCGTTAAAAATAGCTTTCCAATTAAAGTAATCTAAAAGTAATTGCCCGAACGCTGGTGCAACAATTGGAACTAATATAAAAAACATCACGATAATGGATAATATTTTAGCCATAAAATCACCGCTATAAGTATCTCGTGTCATCGCAATAGCAATGGTTCTAGGTGAAGACAGACCAACACCTTGCAAAATGCGGCCTACAATCATCATTTCTAAACTTTCGGTCGTTACACAAATAATACTGGCTATTACAAAAACGGCAAATCCGAAATACACCATAGGCTTTCTTCCGAAGCTATCCGATAATGGCCCAAATACCAATTGACCAAATCCTAAGCCTAAAAAAATCATTGTGATTAGCAATTGATTATCACTAGGGTTAGTTACGTTTAAAGCGTTACCTATTTCAGGCAATGCAGGTAATAAAGCATCAATAGACAAAGCGACGATAGACATCAACGACGCCATAAGCGCAATAAATTCAATTTTAAAGGTTGGTTTATTTTGCATGCAGCAAAAGTAAGTCAATTATTGACTATTTTTATAGTGTAATTATAGTATTATTTTATAACTGAATTGAAAATGCTTACAAACACATTAGTCAAACTATTTACGAGAGATTTAAACGCTTTAAAAAAAGAGATAAACACCTATCAGGATGAGAAAAACCTATGGTTGGTTACCAAAGGGATTTCCAATTGTTCGGGAAATTTATGTTTACACCTTGTTGGAAACCTCAATCATTTTATTGGTGCAACTTTAGGGAATTCTGGATATGTGCGACAGCGGGAATTGGAGTTTTCTCTCAAAAACGTTCCTCGAGCAACACTAATCAAACAAGTTGATGATACAATCGTTGTTGTTTCGGAGGTACTAAAAACATTAACCGAAGCTGATTTGCAAAAGGAGTATAAAAGACGTATATCTGAAGATACGATGACCACAGAGTATTTTCTTGTCCACTTAACCATGCATTTATCTTACCATTTAGGGCAGATCAATTACCACAGACGGTTATTGGATGTCTAACTATTGAAATGTAAAATGATGAGTAAAATTAGAGTTTGTTTTTTGCTAATAGCCGTAATGTTCTCGTGCAGTGACAATGAAATTACAGCAGGAGCAACAGGTACATCGGCTGAAACGGATAACACCAACAACATATCATTGGTGGCGAGAAATTACCTTAACGAGGTCATTGCTGTTATGCAAAATAATTCAATTAATAAATATACCGTCGATTGGAACCAGTTGCGTCACGAAGCGTTTGGGGAATTAGATGTGAATGCCCAAACAATAGAGGATACTTATCCAGGAATTTCTAAGGCTATTGCCTTATTAGGTGATAATCACAGTTTATTTATTACGTCTACAGGAAGCTACATCAATCCGCATAGTAATATGTGTGAAGGCGTGTCATTTTCAAATGTAGATGTACCTGATAATATAGGTTACGTTAAAATTTCAAACTTTAATGGTTCTAGCAATCTTGATGGGATGACGTTTGCTCAAAATATTCAAGATGATATTATAGCGCAGGATCACTCTAATGTTGAAGGTTGGATTGTTGATTTGAGAGCAAATACGGGAGGTAATATGTGGCCAATGCTTACTGGAGTTGGCCCAATTTTAGGTAACGGAACATCTGGATATTTTGTTGATGCCGACGACGTTGAAATGTCTTTTGGTTTTGATAATGGGATGTCGATACTAGATGGTAATGTAGTTATGGAATTAACAAACTCATACACACTCATAAATCCAAATCCAAAAGTGGCTGTATTATTAGATAACGGTGTAGCGAGTTCTGGAGAGGCCATTGCTGTGAGTTTTATTAATAGGCCAAATACAAGAACTTTTGGAAACGCAACTTGTGGTTTATCAACGGCAAATACACCTTTTGTATTAAGTGATGGAGGTAAATTAGTACTTACTACGGCATATTTTGCCGACAGAGATTTAAATCTATTTGGAGAACAAATTGATCCTGAAATAGAGACTTCGGTAGAGAATACTTTAGATACAGCTATAAATTGGATTGTGAATTAGAATGTATTATGGTTTTTGACGATTTTAAAATTTGCCTTTTGCAGGCTAATGAAGGAGAGGCCTTTTTCAATTTAATAGATAATAATAGAGTACGTCTCGAAGACTTCTTTGCAGGAACTGTTTCTAAAACTAGAACGTTAGATGATACTCTTGTTTATTGTAAAGAGATTGAAACACGTATCAAAAGCAAAACATATTTTCCTTATATGATTATAGACATCAATACCAACGCATTTGTTGGGCTCGTAGATGTTAAAAATATCGACTGGAATGTACCAAAGGCGGAATTAGGTTATTTTATAGATTCAAAATATTCGGGGAAAAATATTACCTCGAAAGCTGTAGGTATTGTCATTGATTATCTTACTGAAATTTATAAGTTTAGAAAATTGCTCTGTCGTGTAGGAAGTAAGAATACAGGAAGCATTCGTGTTGCCTTAAATAATAATTTCGATTTGGAGGGTACCATACGCAACGACTATAGAACAACTAAAGGCGACATTGTAGATTTAAATTATTACGGACGTGTCTTTATTTAAGATGTTAAACCAATGCCAAATCTATCTGTCTGCCATTTATGATTAATAACTTTAGAAGATAAATTACAAATATGAAAGCTAAAAAACACATACTTGCAGTTATGCTACTTGCTACATCATGTCTAACATTTTCGCAAGAAATGTCATTCGAAGCGTATAATCCAAAATCAACTCTTGTGGTTCCTGGTCAACCTATTAAAAAGGCAAAATTTCCTTTTATCGATGTTCATGGACATCAATATCAAATGCCAACTCAAAATCTAAGACCTGTAGTGGCTGCAATGGATACTCTAAACATGAAAATCATGGTTAATCTAAGCGGTCGTACAGGAGACGATCTCGTAAAATCTGTGGCAAATATTAAGAATAACTTTCCTAACCGCTTTGTGGTATTTTGTAATATTAATTTCGAAGGAGCAGGAGCAGAGGGGTGGATTGAAGAAAAAGTTGCACAGTTAAAGCAAGATGTAAAAAATGGTGCTCGTGGTCTAAAAGTTTATAAAAGTTTAGGCCTGCGAAATAAAGATGTTAACGGTAAGCGTTTAGCTATTGACGACCCAAGATTGAATCCAATTTGGGAAACCTGCGGCACTCTTGGGATTCCTGTGTTAATTCATGCCGCAGACCCAAAGTCGTTTTGGGATGAATTTGATGGAGATAACGAGCGATGGTTAGAACTTAAAACTCATCCTCGCCGTAAGCGAGATGCTAATAATCCAGCACCTTGGGAACAGATTATTCAGGAGCAACATAATATGTTTAAAGCGCACCCTAAAACAACTTTTATTAATGCACATATGGGATGGTTTGCAAATAATTTAGGACATCTTGGTAAGTTGTTAGATGAGATGCCAAATATGAACGTAGGAATTGGTGCTATTATAGCTGAATTAGGGAGGCAACCTCGATTTGCCAAAGCATTTTTTATAAAATATCAAGATCGCATTTTGTTCGGAAAAGATAGTTGGAAACCCAATGAGTTTCCAACTTATTTTAGAGTTTTGGAAAGTGCGGACGAGTACTTTCCTTATCATAAGAAATATCATGCATTTTGGCCAATGTATGGCCTAGATCTGCCAGATGAAGTGCTTAAAAAAGTGTATTATAAAAATGCACTTCGCATTGTTCCAGGTTTGGATAAAAGCCTATTTCCTAAATAAAATAATTAATCGTGTTGGTCAATTAGTATAGGATTCCCATCAGGATCTGTAATCATAAAAGATGCCTTACCTTCTTTTTTATCCAATCCAGTTTTCATCACGATTTTTATATCAGTTTTATTAACTTTTGAATAAAGCTGCCTAACATTTTTCGGATTAAATGTAATGGTGTTATTAGGGAACATGCCCTGGAATAGTCCAATTTTAGAATGACCATCTGATAGTATAATCCAATTGTGATCTAGATTCCCATCAATTTTTTTAAAGCCTAGCGCCTTGTAAAAAGAATATGATGTTTTAATATCCTTTACGTTTAGTGATAATGACAAGGCCCCTAATTCTGTAGATGCTTTCTTTTTAGCACGTTTCCAAGTGTATGATCTATCGGCAACCCATTTCCCATTCTCATTTATGTTAAAAGAGCTCGATGTAAAAGAGTTAAGACTTAACGTTGATCTGTGGCCATGAACATTTGATACACCAGAAGGACTGGTGAATTTTTGAGTTAATTCTGTTTCGTTTGAAGATATTTGTTTTAATGGGCCAATGCCAACGGTTCCATCTATCCCGTATTGTATGAGGATGCCTTGGTTTTTTTCGAAATCCCAATACTGTCTAAACTCCCAAAAAGGACCAACTTTTTTGTCTCCAATATATCCATATAGTTGTCCTGTTATTGAACTTTTTCCAACACCCCATTCCCAATCCATAGCATAACTGGTCATAGGTTCACTTTCATTTTTATAAGTTGCATTATCTGCAATCCAAGTTCCTATAGAACCTTCCATGTTCTTTTGAAACCATTTAGGTACAGTAGATGAATTTTGTGCCATTGTTTGTGATATAACAAACAATATCATGATTTTAATTGTGTGTTTCATAATGTTTGATTTTTAATTGATTAATTTGTTTCGGCCATTTTTTGCCAGTTATTCAATAGAATGTTAGAATCTATATGTGCTTGTTTTTCTCCTAGCTTTAAAAATAATCCTCCCAAGAATGCATTCTTAAATTCGTAGCTCATGTCGATAGTTATTTTAGTGGTATTCGGACTTATACTGTCTAGTTTCCAAATAGCTGATAATGATTTAAAGGGTAGAGGGTAATCTTCTTTTTGAGTGTTCACTTTAAAACTAAATTCCTGCTCAGGAATCCATGTTGTACAAGTTTCTTCCCAGCTATTACCATTTGGATCTGCGCATACACGTTTTAAACCAAGACCTTCGCCTTCTATGATTTTGACATCATCAATACCAGCGGCGGTTACTTTGTGGTAATTGCCAACGTCAGATATGATTGTCCAGACTTTATCTTTTGGAGCGTTTATAATTCGCTCAGAGATGAAATGGTTTACTCCTTTCGCCTTAGGGTATTGTGAACCACCATAAATTAAGATTATAGCAATTAAACTGCTTATAATAATTGAAGTCCATTTTAATAATTTACGTATCATTTTGAATATAATTTTGATCTAAAATTAGAGGATTGTGCTGGTCGTTCGGCATTAAATAAGACACGCTTAATTAATTGAAACCAATTCGTTAGAGTCAAAACACAAAAAGGTATTAGCAATTAATAAAGGCTTACTATATTGCATTAACTTTTTGATATGGATAATTTAGGAGCAACAGCGTTTGTACTTACTTTCTTGCTAGGAGGGACGATTTTAATAGGTCTCTTTGTAATTATGATTTTATTTAAAGCTAAGCCTCTTGGAGCTTCAAGGTGGTTTCTTGCCTTTCTGCTTTTTTTTATGATCTTACATTTAGATACCTTTTTATTATTTACAACGGAAATCATAAAACAATACCCCAATTTACTAGGAGTTAGTTACCCAACGCTTTTTCTTTTGGGACCTGTATATTATTTTTTCGTTAAAAGTTTTAAAGTAAAACAGTTCAAGTTAAAGGCGGTAGATCTACTTCATGCGATTCCTTTTTTAATTGCATTTATAGGACATTTTAAATACTTAATCAGTTCAAGAGCATACAAAATCCAAGTTATTACGTACTATTACGAACATCTGCCAGACGGAAATGTTTCTTTCATGACATGGCTAGCGGCCAATGCATTTATCATCTTATTTCTCGCGTATATCATGTTTTCATTACGACTAATCAAAGCTAGATATAATGGAAATAAGGTGGTTTTAAAACGAATTTCATGGACGCTTATTCTTTTGTGTGTAATGTATATGTTGTTTCAAACGGGGTTTTTAATAACAGGTGTTGCTGCAATAACTGCTGAAATTGTATTAGCAAGTTTATTGGCTATTACCTTATTACTTTTAAGCTATTCTATTGTAGATATTAAAGATGTATTTTCAAAAAATAAAGATAAATATGAAACGTCTCCTCTTAGTGTATCTGAACAAAATACAATTAAGGATCAGCTAATTAATGCCGTTCAGATTGAAAAGTTGCATCTCAAACACAATTTAAAAATAAAGGATTTATCTGTAGCAATTAACATCCCATCTCATCATATTTCACAGGTGTTAAGTGAGCGAATGGAAATGTCATTTTATGAATTTATAAATATGTATAGAGTCGAAGAAGCAAAACGTCTGTTTAAAAATGGAACGGCATCAAAGCTTTCCATACAAGCCATTGGGGAAGAATGTGGGTTTGGAAATAAAACAAGTTTTTACCGCGCATTTAAGAAATTCACAAATCAAACTCCTACTGCATATATGAATACAATTACCGAAAAGACTTAGTTGAAAACCAACTTAAAGCGGAATATTTCCATGCTTACGTTTAGGACGATCAACAGCCTTGTCTTCCAACATGGCAAATGCCTTTATAAGTTTGCGTCTTGTTTGGTTAGGAAGAATAACTTCGTCAACAAACCCGCGCTCTGCAGCACTATAAGGGTTAGCAAATAGTTCGGCATATTCGGCTTCTTTTTCTTTCCATTTAGCTTCTTTGTCATCGGCAGCTTTAATGTCTTTTTTAAAGATGATTTCCGCTGCACCTTTGGCTCCCATTACAGCAATTTCTGCGCTAGGCCAGGCAAAATTCATGTCGCTACCAATATGTTTTGAATTCATAACATCATAGGCGCCACCATATGCTTTTCGAGTTATGACCGTTACTCTCGGAACTGTAGCTTCACTAAAGGCATATAATAATTTTGCACCATGTACAATGATGCCATTCCATTCTTGGTCTGTTCCTGGTAGAAAACCAGGGACATCTTCTAATACTAACAATGGAATATTAAAACAATCACAAAAGCGCACAAAACGTGCCGCTTTCTTAGAACTATTTACATCTAACACACCTGCTAAAAACATAGGTTGGTTAGCTACAATACCAATACTTCTTCCTCCTAAACGGGCAAAACCTACAATGATATTTTCGGCATGATCTTTATGAATTTCATAAAATGAATCTTCATCAATGATACCTTGGATAACATCGTGCATGTCATAAGGTTTATTTGCGTTATCAGGAACAATCGATGACAGACTATCTCTAATTTCGTCTTCCAAATTAAAAGGAAGTAAAGCAGGAGTTTCTGTATTGTTCTGTGGTAAATAACTCAACAACGTTTTAACATCTTCTAGACATGAAATATCATTTGATGACGTTTTATGGGCAACCCCAGATTTTGTTGAATGTGTACTAGCCCCTCCAAGTTCTTCACTAGTGACTTCTTCATTAGTTACCGTTTTTACAACGTTGGGTCCAGTAACAAACATATAACTTGTGTTTTCAACCATAATTGTAAAATCGGTCATAGCAGGAGAGTAAACGGCACCTCCAGCACAAGGCCCCATTATTGCTGAAATTTGTGGAATTACACCAGACGCCTGTACATTTCGATAGAAAATATCAGCATAACCTCCAAGTGAACGAACACCTTCTTGAATTCTAGCGCCTCCAGAATCATTTAATCCAATTATAGGAGCACCCACTTTAACAGCGAGATCCATCACCTTGCAAATTTTTTCGGCATGTGTTTCTGAGAGTGAACCCCCAAACACGGTAAAATCCTGAGCAAAAACGTAGATTAATCTTCCGTCAATGGTACCATAACCAGTAACAACACCGTCTCCATAAAACTTTTGATTTTCCATACCGAAGTCTTTAGTTCTGTGTGTGACTAATGCTCCAATTTCCTCAAAAGAACCTTCATCTAGAACATACATGACACGTTCACGAGCAGTTAACTTTTTCTTTTCATGCTGCTTATCTATTCTACTCTGGCCGCCTCCTAAATAGGCTTGTTTAAGTTTGTCGTTAAGTGTTTGTATTTTAGAATCCATAAGATATGGTATGTTGTTGAATAATTTAGTTTAATGTTTTGGTGTACGTAGTACTTTTTGCGCTTCTAAATAGTGTTTAACGGCTAATAGCGCTGCGATTTCTGCCTCGGTCTTTTGCTGATTTAATAAATCTTCTGGCGCATAGTATCGCTTAACAAAATGGGTGTCAAAATTCCCGCTTCTAAAGGCATCATGTTGACAAACATAAGTTCCAAAAGGTAATGTTGTTTGTATGCCTTCTATGTCATAATTTTCAATGGCTTTTAGCATTAAAGAAATGGCCTCGTCTCTTGTTTTTCCGTATGTAATGAGTTTAGAGATCATTGGATCATAGTAAATAGGAATTTCCATACCTTCTTCAAACCCGTTGTCTACACGAATTCCATCGCCTTCTGGAAGTTTATAAGTATTCAGCGTGCCTACACTCGGTAGGAAATCATTTAGAGGATCTTCTGCATAGACTCTTAATTCTAAGGCGTGACCATGAATTTTAAGATCGTCTTGCTTTATAGGTAATGTTTCACCTCTGGCTACACGAATTTGTAGTTCAACCAAATCAGTATTAGTGATAATTTCCGTAACTGGATGCTCAACTTGTAAGCGCGTATTCATTTCTAGGAAATAGAAATTGTGATCATCATCTAATAAAAACTCAACGGTTCCAGCGCCAACATAGTCGCATGCTCTTGCCACTCTAACGGCAGCTTCTCCCATTTCAGCGCGTAGTTTTGGAGTAAGAACACTCGAAGGCGCTTCTTCAACCACTTTCTGGTGTCGACGTTGAATACTGCATTCTCGTTCAAATAAATGAATGATGTTGCCATGGGTATCTGCCATAACTTGTATTTCGATATGTCGAGGCGAGGTCACATATTTTTCGATAAATACAGAACCATCACCAAAGGCGTTAACTGCCTCGCTAATAGCACGATCCATTTGAGATTCAAACTCGCTTTCTTTTTCTACAATACGCATTCCTTTTCCGCCACCTCCAGCAGAGGCCTTAATTAAAATTGGAAAACCAATGGTTTTTGCTATGTTTTTCGCTTCTGAAATATCTGTAATGGCCTCGTCTGTTCCTGGAACCATTGGAATATCATAGGCTTTAACAGCCTCTTTAGCCGCAAGTTTACTTCCCATGACTCTTATGGCTTTAGATTTCGGGCCAATAAAAGTAATATTGTTCGCTTCGCATAGTTCTGCAAAATCTGCATTTTCACTTAAAAATCCATAACCAGGATGTATACCATCTACGTTTAGGTTTTTAGCAACTTCAATGATTTTATTTCCTAACAAATACGATTGGTTGGAAGGTGCTTCGCCTATTAAAACGGCTTCGTCGGCAAATTTAACATGTGGTGACTGTCTGTCTATTGTAGAGTATACAGCTACAGTTTTGATTCCCATTTTTTTTGCAGTTCGCATGACACGAATGGCAATTTCTCCACGATTTGCTACTAGTATTTTCTTCATGTACTTTACAGGTTATTAGGCTTCAAATTCAATAAGTAATTGGTTTTTGTCAACAGCATCACCTTTTTCTACAGAAACAGACTTTATGATGCCTGCTCTAGGAGAAGATAGAACGTTTTCCATTTTCATGGCTTCTAAAATTAAAAGGGTATCATTTTCTTTAACTTCTTGACCAATTTCAACATTAATTTCAAGAATTAAACCAGGCATTGGAGCCTTAATGTTGTTAACGATTTTTGAACTTCCAATTTCAAACCCCATTTCCTTTATTAAAACATCTAACTCATTGTTAATGTTTATATTATAGGTGTTATTGTTAATTTTTACTTCAAATGATTTTTTATAAAAATCTTCAGTAATTATTTCAGCTTTATAAGAAGAGTCGTCATGTAAAACATGATAATTATTGTTTGATAATTTAACGCTATTAAGATGGGAACTATCTGTTTCTGAAATATCAAAATTGAATGATTTATTGACATTAACCTTAAAGGATTGGCTCATTATACTTTTTTTAATTCGGCATAAAGATAATAAATTATAGCACTTTCGTTTGATCGTTTTTAGGATTAAAATTAGAATTCTCTTGATGGATTTTCATGGCTTTGTGCGATAAGATTATACCAAGAATAAGTGATATAAAAGCACCAACCCAAATTCCAGGAACAAATTCGATGAACAGGAAAAAATCATATAATCCATGAAATGTAACAGCTAATAATAGTCCTAAGAGATTTAATCTAATTCGATGTTTTGAGAATTTAGCTTTCCCCATGAAATACCCCATGAGAATACCAAAAGTTGCATGAGCAGGAACTGCTGTAAAAGCTCTTAAAAGACCTGTGGCGTAACCGCCTTCAAGAACATAGAGTACATTTTCCGTTGCGGCGAAGCCCATAGACACCATAACGGCATACATAATACCATCAAAGGGTTCATCGAAAGCATCTCTTGGTTGCGCAAAAAACCTAACAATAATATACTTACTAAACTCTTCAGTAAGTGCAACAACTAAAAAGGCTTTTACAAATTGTTGTGGCACACTGTACTTGTCTTCAAGAGGCAATAAAATATCAAATCCGACATAAATGAGCGTTGTAATAATAATGCTTACGACGGCACCTAATAAAAAACTTGACAATAATAATCCTTTTGGCTCCTTATCATATTTATCTTTAAAATACACATAAAGAATAATGATAAAAATTGGGCCAAGAGCTAAAAGCAATAAATTAATCATAGGATGAAAGTAATGAAAATTATGTTGAGAGCTGCTTTTTTATAGCTTCTAAAACATAGTAATAATACGGTTTATTACTAGAAATGAAATAATTGATTTCATCACTAGACTCTAATTTTTTGATAAATTCGGCAATAGATACAAACTTTAGGCGCTCGACTTCATTTTTATTCGGACTGAAATCATCTAGTGTTAAATTGGTTTTCGCAATGTAGGTATTGTGAAATTCATTGTCGACAATACCATTTGGGTATGATTGAAAACATTCAAAAACACCAATTTTTATAAGGGCTTTTTCCGAAATCGCAATACCAATTTCTTCTTTAATTTCCCTAACCGCAGCTTGCTCTATGGTTTCACCAGAATCTACGTGACCAGCAACAGAAACATCCCAAAGTAATGGGCAAATGAGTTTGGTAGCTGCACGTTGTTGCAGTAAAATCTCACCTTCAGAACTAAAAAGCCATACATGTGCTGTGTGATGGAAATGACCTTCAATATGGATTTCAGATTTTAATGCCGAAACACCAATTAACTTTCCATGTTTGTCGACAATGTCAATACGCTCTTCCAAAATGGTTCTATTTACAATACAGATTTTATACAGTTCACAAGTTTGTCAAAGTCATCTTCGGTATTAAATAAATGACATGATATGCGAATAAATTGTCCTCTAAACGATAAAAATATGTGCTGTTCTTTCAAGGCTTTTTTGAGTTTTTCGCGATCTAAATTTTCTGGAAGTTTAACACCAAATAAGTGATGTGTTCTATAGTTTGGGTGTTCAATTTTACATCCTAAATTAATGAGTTCATTTACTGCGTTGGAAGCTATAGCCTTGCAATACTCTTGAATGACTTTTGGCGACCAATCAATGATTTGTTTTAGAGCTGCAATTTGCATTTTGACATAAATAAAACTTCCACTTTCACCAGCTGTGTATCTATTTGCTAGTGGTTTATATCTTGATTCGTAATTGGTAAGACCTGCAAAATCTTCACTATTCAAGCGGTTTGCCCAATTGTTTTCTATAGGTTCTCCGTTATCAAAGTAATTCCCATAATAAGCATAGGCACAACCATAAGGGCCAAATAACCATTTGTAGCCTGCACAAATCAAGGCGTCAGGTTGAATGTCTTTAACTGAAAAAGGAAAAGCACCTATAGTTTGGCTTCCGTCAATTATGAGTAAAGCATTATGCTGTTTGGTTTTTTCTCTAATCGCCTTAAGATCGAATATAGTACCATTAGACCAATGAATATTTCCAAGAGCAACTAAAGCCGTATTCGCTGTAATGGCATCGAGAATATCTTGATTCCATTGTTTGCCATTATTGTTTTCTAGATTCGGACTTTCAATAGTGGTGATTTTGGCGTCATAAGTAGCTGCTAGTTTCCTCCACGCATAAATGTTACTCGGAAATTGCTCATCAATTACCAAAATTTCATCACCCGAATTGAGTTTAACGTTATTAGCAACGGTTGCCATTCCATAAGATACTGACGGAATTGTAGCAACCCTATCTGGTTCATCTGTATCAATAAGTTCTGCGAACAAACTTTTGAGTTCAATGACAGGATCAAAAAAATCTGAAATAGGTATAGTATAAGGTTTACTCTTTTGAAGGACCGCATCTAAACCTGCTCGCTCAATAGCCTTAAAAGAAGGGGAGAGGCTAGCAATATTTAAATAGGTAACCTCTTCCGAAATACTAAATAGATGTTTTTGATGTTGTGTACTCATAGTTTATTTATTCAAAATACGAAAACGTCTCTCCGTCTTTAATTTTTAAGAGTGTTTCGTAGATCATTTTGATTACATTTTCAACGTCCTCGCGATGTACCATTTCTACAGTGGTATGCATATAACGTAAAGGCAATGATATTAAAGCAGAAGCAACACCTCCATTGCTATAAGCAAAGGCGTCTGTATCTGTTCCTGTAGCTCTTGACAATGCAGAGCGTTGGAACGGTATTTTTTTTGCTTCGGCTGTTTCAGTAATTAAGTCACGCAATTTTTGCTGTACTGCTGGAGCATAAGCAACAACGGGTCCTTTACCAATTTCTAAATGACCTTCTTTCTTTTTGTCAATCATTGGTGTTGTAGTATCGTGAGTTACGTCTGTAACTATGGCCACATTTGGCTTAATAGTTTCGGTAATCATTTGAGCACCTCGCAATCCAATTTCCTCTTGAACAGAATTGGTAATATATAAACCAAAAGGTAAGGTCTTTTTATTTTGTTTTAATAAACGTGCCACTTCGGCAATCATAAAACCACCCATTCTATTGTCTAAGGCACGACATACAAATTTGTTTTTGTTTAGGACATGAAATGTATCGGGATAAGTGATAACGCACCCAACATGAATGCCTAATTTTTCAACTTCCTTCTTATTAGAGCAGCCACAATCAATAAAAATGTTTGTAGGTTTTGGCGCTTCTTCTTTTGCTCTACTTCTTGTGTGAATCGCAGGCCAGCCAAACACACCTTTAACGATTCCTTTTTTGGTATGTATGTCAACAATTTTACTTGGTGCGATTTGATGATCACTTCCTCCGTTTCTAATCACATAAATTAGTCCGTTATCAGAGATGTAATTAACATACCAAGAGATTTCATCGGCGTGCCCTTCAATAACCACTTTATACTTGGCTTTAGGGTTAATAACACCAACGGCTGTCCCGTAGGTGTCTGTGATAAATTCATCTACATAAGGTTTTAAGTAATCCATCCAAACTTTTTGTCCGTTCCATTCATAACCAGTAGGAGCGGCATTGTTTAAATATTTTTCGAGGAAATCTAATGATTTTTTATTCAAGATACTTTTTGATGCCATAGGTGTTTTAATATTTGTATTTCCGTAAAAATAAAAGGATTTATTAAGTATTAAAACCTTACTGAATTAATTTTTGTAACAAAATGAACTATTTTTACACATATCACCTTATATATTAAATTTAAACAAAAACAGATGAAGCTAGTCATTAAGGATTTAACAAAAACATATAAAAATGGAGTCAAGGCCATTGACAATCTCAATCTTGAAATAGGAACTGGAATGTTTGGGTTACTTGGCCCAAATGGAGCGGGTAAATCGTCATTAATGAGAACGATTGCTACGTTGCAAAGTCCAGATTCTGGCTCAATCATGTTTGGAGATATTAATGTTTTAGAAGATAAAATGTCACTTCGAAAGATTCTGGGTTATTTGCCGCAATCATTTGGTGTGTATCCTAAAATGTCTGCCGAGGCTTTGTTAGATTATTTTGCATCCTTAAAAGGTGTGACTTCAAAGAAAGACAGAGCTGCACTTGTTGCCGAAGTCTTAGAAATTACAAACCTAACAGATGTTCGTAAAAAAAATGTCGCAGGATATTCTGGTGGAATGAAGCAGCGTTTTGGTATTGCTCAACTTCTGTTGAATAGCCCTAAATTAATTATTGTAGATGAACCTACTGCAGGTTTAGATCCTGCTGAAAGACATCGATTTTTAAATGTTCTCCGAGAAGTAGGAACTAATTGTACTGTGATTTTTTCAACGCATATTGTTGAAGATGTTAAAGAGTTATGTAATGAAATGGCCATTTTAAATGGCGGACGAATATTAAAACACTCAACGCCGTCAAAAGCAAGAGAAGAATTGTCTGGAAAAATTTGGACTAAAATTATCGATCGCGACAATTTAGAAGAGAATGAAGCGAAATACAATGTACTATCTTCAAATTATAATGAGGACAATACATTGAATATTAGAGTGCATGCTGAGGCATTACCAGATGTAGATTTTAAATCTGTTGAACCACAATTAGATGATGTGTATTTTATAGCGTTAAAGCAGGATGAACCTGTAATGAACTAATTAAATTTCACGCTAAACTTTAAAAACACACACTATGTTTTCTACTATATTTTTTCATGAATTAAGGCATTGGTTAAAAAAACCAGCTTTCTATATATACATGGCAATTTTCTTTGCGTTAGCTTTGTTTATTGCAGCCGCTAATGCAGGGATATTTGATAGTTTGACAGCAACAACAGGTTCGTCTCGAATTGTAAATTCACCTGTTGGTGTTGCAAACCTTTTTATTTCATTGTCCATTTTTATTTTCTTTTTATTTCCATCCATTATAGGCGTGTCTATTTATCGCGATTATAAAAGTGAGATGCATACGATTTTGTATTCCTATCCGTTTACTAAGACCAATTATCTGTTTGCCAAGTTCTTTAGTTCGATACTTATTGTGACTTGTATTGTTTTGGCTATTGGTTTTGGAATGTTTATTGGATTTAGGTTACCTGGTACCAATTCAGATTTGGTTACAGCTTTTGATTTTACATCATATTTTAATTCTTACTGGTTGTTTATTTTGCCAAACATCTTGCTCTTTGGAGCCATAGTATTTGGTGTGGTTACATTCAGCAGAAATATCGCGGCAGGATTTATAACCGTTATCTTGTTATTGTTTGTTCAAGGTGTAGCCGAGAGTTTTTTATCTGATCCTGAACATAGATATTTAGCAGCTTTAGCCGATCCTTTTGGAGGTGCTGCCATGCAATATTACACACGATATTGGACAGTTGCAGAACAAAATGAATTGCACTTGCCTATTAAAGAAGTGATTTTATACAACCGTCTAATTTGGTTAGGGGTTGCGAGTGTCGTTTTTGGACTTGTATTTAGCTTTTTTAAGTTTAGCCAAAACGCGCTGTCGTTTTCTCTATTTAAAAAACAGAAAGGCGAACGCTCTATAAAAAGTAATTTTGGTGGTATTACGAGAATCAACTTACCTAAAGTGAATTTTGATTATTCTTTTCTTCAGAATTTGAAAACCACTTGGCGTATTTCTAATGTAGAATTCAAGCATATTTTTAAAAGCTGGCCATTTATTAGCATTGTTTTGGTTGGTTTAATTATCGTCTTAATTGGACTTTCTGATATTGCAAATCCTTTCGGAACTCCTACGTATCCCAGAACTTGGAGAATGTTAAGAGGTAGTGGTGGATTTACACTTGCCATTAATATTTGTACGTTTCTTTATGCAGGTATTTTGGTAAATCGCAGTAAAACTGCACGAATGAATGGTATTGAAGATGTGACACCTATTCCTAATTGGTCACTGTTTTTATCAAAATTTATTGCGATTATAAAAATGCAAATATTGTTATTGGCCGTTGTTATGATTGCAGGAATATTATTCCAATTATATAAAGGATATTATGATATAGAAATTGGATTGTATTTAAAAGAACTGTTAGGGTTAAGACTTATAAACTATGTGATTTGGGCATTATTAGCTCTTTTTATTCATACATTATTTAGAAATCTATATTTAGGTTTATTCGTGTTGATTGTAATTTCGGCTGGAATACCATTTTTGAGTTTAGCAGGAATTGAAAATGATTTATTTAAATATAATGAAGGACCAGGATTTAGATATAACGACATGAATGGTTATGGCGATTCTTTAGGCCGTTACTTACTCTATAAGAGCTATTGGGTTTTTGGAGGTTTAGTATTATTTGTGGTTGCTGGTTTATTTTGGGTGAGAGGACTTCCGCATTCTTTTGGAGAACGTTTTAGGCTTTCGATTTCAAGATTTAAACTACCAGTAGTGTTAACGTTGTTGGCATTTTTCGCAGGCTTTATTTTGTTAGGCTTTCGAATTTATAAAGAGACCAATATTGAAAATGAAGCATTTTCTTCAAAAGAGGTCGAAAAACTAAGAGTAGATTGGGAGAAGACTTATAAAAAATATGAGAATGCGGCACAACCAAGAATTATTTCGGTAAAAACAAACCTAGATATATTTCCGAAGAAAAGAGATTTTAGTGGTTCTGGAGAATATGTTATGGTTAATAAAACAAACCAGGCCATTGATAGCATTTTCTTAAATCATAATGACTACCCAAGTACTTTCGAGTTTGACCGAGCTAATGCTTTGGTGTCTGAGGATACCTTGTATGATTTTGATATTTATGAGCTTAAACGTCCATTAATGCCTGGTGACACAATGAAGTTGCACTTTACGGTTAAAAACAAACCAAATACTCTAATTACTAGGAATTCACCGATTATAGCGAATGGAACGTTTATCAATAATTTCCAATTATTTCCAAGTTTAGGTTATGATGGAGGTCGAGAACTTACAGATGATAAAACACGTAAGAAATATGATTTGCCACCAAACAAATTGAAACCACATCCAAGTGACTCTACAGCTCTTGGTAATACCTATATTTCTAAAGATAGTGATTGGGTTGATTTCGAAGCTACGGTTAGTACTAGTGAGGACCAAATTGCCATTGCACCAGGCTATTTACAAAAGGAATGGGTAGAAGATGGACGTCGTTACTTTCATTATAAAATGGATAGTAAAATTTTAAACTTTTATGCATTTAATTCTGCCGAATATGAAGTGAAACGCGATAAATGGAAGGACGTTGATTTAGAAATTTATTACCATAAAGGTCATGAATACAATTTAGATAGAATGATGCGTGGAATGAAGGCATCATTAGAATATAATAGTGAGAATTTCAGTCCGTATCAACACAGACAATTGCGTATTATAGAGTTTCCAGCAGGTGGCTTTGCACAGTCGTTTCCTAATACGATTCCATTTTCAGGAGATGCTGGTTTTATTGCTGATGTAGATGATAGTGATGAAGGAGGTGTAGATTATACTTATGCAATTACAGTGCATGAAGTCGCGCATCAGTGGTGGGCTCATCAAGTGATTGGAGCCGATGTTTTAGGAGCTACAGTCATGTCTGAAAGTCTGTCGGAATATGTGTCCCTAAAAGTTCTTGAAAAAGAAATCGGGAAAGCACAAATGCGCAAATTTTTAAAGAAAGCACTTGACGATTATTTGACCTTCAGAACTTTTGAAAGTAAACGAGAGAAGCCGTTAATGTATAATGATGGGCAAGGCTATATACGTTATCAAAAAGGGTCATTAGTGCTTTACGCCTTGAGTGATTATATAGGTGAAGATGTACTTAATAATGCGCTTAAAACATATGTAGAAAAGGTGAAATTTCAAGAACCACCTTATACAACTTCTATTGATATGGTAGACCACATTAAAGCCGTTACTCCAGATAGCTTACAATATGTCATAAAAGATATGTTTGAGACCATCACCTTATATGACAATAGCATTGTTGAAGCAACTTCTACGGAAATGGATAATGGTAAGTATAAGGTTGATATTGAATTTAATGTGAGTAAATATCGCAATGACGAAAAAGGAAGACGTTTTTATTCTGAAGCAGATAAAGATTCAATATCATTTACACCAGAAGGAAAAGATACGCCATTGTTATCTGTGCCTTTAAAGGATTATATAGATATTGGGATTTTTGCGGAAGATGATGTTGATGGAAAAAAGAAAGAACGAATGTTGTATTTGGAGAAGCATAAGATTACGTCTATAAACAACAAAATATCAATCATAGTTGATGAAAAACCAGCTGAAGTTGGTGTGGATCCTTACAATAAATTAATTGATAGGCGCTCTGATGATAACCGTAAAAAATTAAAACCTTAAAAACTATTTAAGATAGAGCCCATAAACACTTTCGTTTATGGGTTTTCTGTTTATTTTTATATAATTATAATATTAACACGAAATAAGGGTTTTTAAACTAACAAATAATTAATTTTGAATATCTAAAGTGGAACGGTTTTGGCTGTAAGTTTACATATGAGATTATTAGTATACATTGCTTTGTGTTTTCCTTTGTGCCTTTTTGCTCAGATTGAACCCGTGGAGCAGGATTCCACCTTGGTGCAATATATTTATGTTGAAGGAGATTCTATTGTAAAGGAGGCTATAGATCTAAATGAGGTATTAGTATTAAACAAAATTAATTTTTCAGACCGAAAAGAGCGCGTTCAATATTTAATATTAAAGCGAAAAACTTTAAAGGTTTACCCTTATGCGAAGTTAGCTGCAGATCGGTTAACAACTTTGAAACGGCGCTTAGAAACGCTCGATAAAAAACGAGATAAAAAACGGTACGCTAAAAAGATTCAAAAGTACATTGAAGATGAATTCTCGGCAGAATTGAAAAAGTTAACACGTACTGAAGGTCAGATACTAGTTAAATTAATTCATCGGCAGACAGGAAAAACAACGTTCCAACTCATCAAAGAATTACGAAGTGGTTGGCGTGCTTTTTGGTTTAACAGTACTGCCAAGTTGTTTGACATTTCCTTAAAACGTGAATTCAATCCAATGGAAGTGAAAGAGGATTTCTTTATCGAAGATATTTTAGAACGCGCTTTTCAGGATAGACACTTAGAGCGCCAAGAACCAGCAATCGATTTTGATTACTACGATTTATCAGATAAATGGTTGAAAAATAAAGCTACTGCAGAAACTAAAAATTAATGCGCACCCAATCGCCTTTTGAAGAACGTTTAAATGCCTGGAGTCATGGTATTGGTGCAGCTCTCGGTATTGCAGGCTTGGTTTTACTTATTGTTTTTTTAAAGCGAGAAACGCCATATGGCTTGTTTAGTGTTATTGTTTATGGGATATCCATCATCGTTTTATTTCTGGCCTCTACATTTTATCACGCTGTTAAAGGAGATAAAAGAAAGCACTATTTTAGAATTGTAGATCACATTAGCATTTATCTGCTTATCGCTGGAACCTATACACCAGTGCTTCTTATTATGTTACCCGATAGCTTAGGGTGGCTGCTTTTTTGGGTGGTTTGGGGTATTGCCGCTTTTGGTGTGATTCTTAAACTATTTTTTACAGGTAAGTTTGAAACATTTTCTACGCTATTATATCTTGTGATGGGCTGGCTTATTGTTTTTGATTTCTCCACATTGGCAGATAGGTTGGATACTAACGGACTGTATTTGCTATTTGCAGGAGGTTTGTTATATACGGTTGGAATTGTTTTTTACGCTATTGAAAAAATCCCATATAATCATGTAATCTGGCACTTGTTTGTACTAGGTGGAGCAATTTGTCATTTTTTTATGGTTTACTTCTATGTCATTTAATTGTATATGAAATATCATTACTTACACTTAATTCTTTGCTTCTTGCTGTTGCCTTTTACAATGAATTCACAGGAAAAAGCGTATGAAGCTCTTGGTAATGCAATTTTTGAATCTGCTGTCGCTAACGACACAATTGCATTTAAATCTCTTATTGTCCCAGAGCAGTTTTACGTTAAAATGGTAAAGAAACTTTGTGAAACAGAATGTACAGATGAGCAGCTAAAACAAGCGCTTACTAGAGTGCCAGAAATGTATAAAGGTTTAGTTGAAGGTTCTTTTATGATGACTTTTTTTAGCCTAACTAGTAAAATTCAAATCTTTGAATTGAATTCAAAAGATATCACAAACTATCAAGTCTTAGAAAGTACTGATAAGATAGAGAAAGATATGGGGATTCAAAGAGTTATCGCAACAATCGATCATTCGAAACATAAATATTTTTCCTTCGGAATGGTGGAATATAACGGACAATATTATGTCGTAGATCAATTAATTAGTATTTCTGAAACAAACCCATATGAAAAGCGAGCGTTTATTGAAACAGTTAAACTTTCAGCAAATAAGGAAGGTCACCTTGAATCAAAAGGAACGTATCGTATCGATTCTGAAACTGCTGATGCCGATCTTTTTCAATGCTTTCTGGACAATATGATAATGGTTGGTGTTACTGAAACTGAAATAAGCGAAGATGATTCTAAAGTATCTTTTGTTAAAGGAACTTGGGAATTTCCTTATCGCGTTAATAAAACAGATGACTATATTGGTTTAATCGAATTTAGTTTCGAGTTTTCAATTGAAAATGGTGTATTTCAATAGGTATTACAACTATGTACATAACAAAGATGATTCAGAATATCAATCGTTAGGTATAGTGCCTTTTACATATAATGAAGAGGTTGCTAAAGTTTTCAATAAGATAAATTTTAGTGAGATTCTCTACGATATTGAATTCAATCTCAAGATTGCGCTCATACGTTTTAAAGAAGCTGTAGACGCTTGTCACTAAACATGCTGGTCTATTAAAATGGCGTTTCCATCTGGATCCAACATCACTATACTAGCAGGTCCTGTTGTAGATTCATCGGCTTCACTTTGAAGGTCAATTGATTTAGATTTCAAATGCTTTTGAATACTTCTCACGTCATCAAATTCGTCTAAAGTATTTGCGTTTTCGTCCCAACCTGGATTGAACGTTAATATATTATTGTCAAACATTCCTTGAAATAAACCTACTAAAGCGTTTCCATTTTTCATGATAACATAATTACGTTCAATATCACCTGCAAACACAGTAAATCCTAAGGTTTCATAAAATGTTTTAGAGGCATTAATATCTTTTACAGCTAGACTAATTGAAAAGGCTCCAAGTTTCATATTATTTTGTTTTAAGTTAATCATTTAAAGATATGAATTTTATGCGGCAAGCACTTTGGTTTATTAAGAATATACCAATGAACATTACAATTTGTAATTGTAGGATGTTAACTTTTTATAATATCGCGATAGTCCTCAAAGAAGGCTTCAAATTTCCCCATGGTTTCATTAAAGAAAACCATAACCTCTTGCCAAGAATTTTTATTGTGAATAGAAACTTTTCTATCTAAAGGCAAGTATAGTCTAGAAATTTCTTTACCATTTTCTAGGTAAAATTCTTCTTCAAATATAACGTTAGGGACGAAATCATCTCTTAAAATAGATTGTAATGATTCTAGTTTTTCCCAACAAGAAATTCGATTTTCTAAATCATCTTCTAAGTCTAAAGCAACCAATGCTTTTTTTGTGTCAAAATGAAACTTAAAGGACAGTCCTTTTATTTTGGTGTCATATAAGATCCATTTCCGAGGAAATGATTTCCCAAAACTTGTCCAAAACTCTTGCCTTAGCAGGCGACTTTCTTCTTTTGAAAACATAATACTAGATAAAATAAGCAATACCTACACCAAGAATAATAGCCACTAATTTAGACAAGTTAAATTTATGGCCTTCGCTACTTTCAAATAATATTGTTGTTGAAATATGAAAGAAGATACCAATTACAATGGCGTTTATCATATTCAAATATTCGGCATTTAAACTTGTTGCGTTTGAAATATAAGTACCTAAAGGTGTCATCGCTGTAAAAACAGTCAAAAAGACTATAATTTGAAGTTTGCTATAGCTAGATTGTAGTAAGAACATTGTCAAGAGTATGGCAATAGGAATTTTATGAACGAGAACACCATAAACCATATCGTTGTGTTGGTGGATTGGAAATCCTTCTAGAAAACTATGAATACATAAACTTATAAATAGTAACCATGGAAAGTTGGTTTCATTTTTATGAATATGAACATGACCATGCTCGGCACCTTTAGAGAAAAACTCTAAAATGATTTGAAGTAATATACCAGACATAATGAATAGTCCTGTCTGCTTGGTATCAAGATGATGATAAACCTCTGGTAAAAGATCAAAAAGCGTAAGAGCTAATAAAAAAGCACCACTAAAAGACAATAGCAGCTTTGTATAAGAGTTCCTTTGTTGTTTAAATATAACAACGATTAGGATTCCTAATACAACCGCATAAATTGGAAATAAATAAGTATTCATACCTGTTATTTAAAAACCATTACTAGACGTTCTGACGTTTTGCTATGGAACTTTTTTAGTTTGTAATCACCAAAGACGTCCAGCAAATAAACACCTGCTTTTTCAAAAAGGATCTCGAAATCTTCTAACATAAATGCCTTAACGCGCTCCTGAAATTGAAAATCCTGACCTTCTGCAGTAAAAGAAACATCTTTAATGATATATCCATTGTCCAATCTTCTTTTCTGATGGAAATCAATGCCTTCAACCGTTTTTGTGTCTTCTGCAACAAGATGATCAATGACGTATTGACTATTCATGAAATCTATAACACCAAACCCAAATTCATTTAAATTTGCTTTAATGGCTTCGATAGTTCTTAGATTGTCTTCTTCATTTTCAAAGTAACCAAAGCTGGTGAACAGATTAAAAACCGCATCAAATTGCTTTTTATAAGGTTTGCACATGTCATGAACTTCAAAATGAAGCGTTTCATTTTCAAATTGTTTGGCATATGCAATACTGTTTTCAGATAAGTCTACACCTGTAACATCGTACCCCAAACTATTTAGGTATACTGAGTGCCTTCCTTTTCCGCAAGCCAAGTCTAAGATGCTTCCTTTTTCAGGAATATTGAGGTATTCTGTGAGATTATCCATAAACACTTGTGCTTCGGTATGGTCTCTGTCCTTATATAAAATATGATAGAATGGTGTGTCAAACCATGAAGCGTACCAATGTTGCGTGTCTTTTGTCATATCTAGGTCCTAATAAATTAGGAATCTCATTTTTAATTCTTCTTATAAGCCACAAAAATACTTTATTTTTGCAATCTATTAGTCGTACAGCATGGAGAATAATTATAAAATGGTAGCAAAAACCTTATATGGTTTTGAAGAATTATTAGAGCGAGAACTCATTCAATTGGGTGCGATGGACGTAAAGAAAGGTGTTAGAAATGTGAGCTTTGTTGGTGATAAGGGCTTTATGTATAAAGCCAACCTAGCGTTACGAACTGCGATAAAAATATTAAAACCTATAAAAACATTTCGTGTTTTAAACGAACAGGACTTGTATGATCAGGTCTATAAAATGTCGTGGAGTAATTATATAAAACCAACGGGAAGTCTTGCTGTTGATGCCACTGTTCATTCTAAGGTATTTACACATTCTAAGTATGTTGCGTTAAAAACAAAAGACGCCATTGTTGACAAATTTAGAAGCACAGACGGCCAGCGACCTAATGTTGATTTGCGTTTCCCTGACTTAAAAATTAATGTTCATATAGATCGTCAAGTATGTACGATTTCTTTAGATACTTCGGGAGAATCTCTGCATAAACGTGGTTATAAAACAGCCACTAATATTGCTCCAATAAATGAAGTGTTAGCGGCAGGACTAGTAATGTTATCTGGTTGGGATGGACAATCTGATTTTATGGATCCTATGTGTGGTAGTGGTACTATTTTGGCGGAAGCTGCTATGATTGCTTGTAATATTCCTCCAAATTTAATGCGAAAAGAATTTGCCTTTGAACGTTGGCAAGATTGGGATGTAGATTTATTCGAAAAAATAGAAGAATCCTTGCTAAGTAAAACTAGAGATTTTCATCATAAAATGATTGGTTATGATAAATCACCTAGTGCTGTAACTAAGGCTAAAGCTAACTTAAAGAATGCGCATTTAGATGAGTTTATTAGCATCCAACATGAAGATTTTTTTAAAACTCAAAAGGCTGGAGAGAATAAGTTGCACATGGTCTTTAATCCACCTTATGGGGAGCGTTTAGATATTAATATGGAAACGTTTTATAAGGAAATCGGAGATACGCTAAAACAAGGATACCCAGGAACTGATGCTTGGTTTATTACATCTAATTTAGATGCTTTAAAACATGTAGGCTTAAGACCCTCACGTAAAATTCACTTATTTAATGCTAAGCTAGAATCAAGGTTAGTAAAGTATGTAATGTATGAGGGAAGTAAGAAAGGTAAGTATATGAATAACTAAATTTACATAATGATGAAAAAAGTGCTCTTATTAAGTTTCATGATTTTTGCTATGGCAACTTCATTTGGACAAGAACTAAAATGTAAAGAATTTAGAACTGGAACTTTTGTGATTCCTGCAACAGAGCATGTTCCTAAATCTACGTTAAAACGATCTGAAACGTCTCAGTTTGAATCTATCTCTAAAGATGATTATATAGTATTGGATATAGAGTGGATTGATGATTGTAATTACGTTTTAAAAACCAACGTAGAAAAAACACCATCAAAACGACTTACTGATATTGATAGAGCAATTGATAAAAATGGAGGTTTACGAATTGAAATGCTACGAACTGTTAAGGATACCATGTTTTTTAGAGCAAAAGCCACTTTTAATGGTAAAGAGTATCCAATAGATGGTTACCAGATTAAAATTAGTGACGATTTCAATTAGAGACTTATTTATCTTCTTTATCTACAATTACCTTTTTATCTTTCTTATAGATTGGAATCATGTAAGATAAGGTGTATCCAAATCCGATACCAAAACGACCACTGTCATAGGTTCTGTTAAAACCAGGTACATAGAGGTTTTCAAAACCGGTGGGCTGATCTTCGCTAACCATAGCTTTTAGCTGAACATTAAGTCCGCCATAAAAATTTGTGAATAGTTCGGCTTTTAGTCCAATAACCAATTCGGCCCAAATAGCTGTTAAACCGTCAACCTCGCTAGGTGTATCAATTGTAGCAGGCGCTTCCCAGTATTGATTGGTATTATAAATAGTAATGCTGTTGGTAGTCTGACTAAAACTACTAAATCCAACTCTAAATCCAGTATAGATCATGTTTTGCATGTCTAACCAGTTTTTGTAGGTGTTATAATCTACACCAGCTTTAAAATAGCTTCCTTTAGCAGTAACATCGAGGAACTCATTTTTAATTGTACGTTCTTCAGTACCAAGTTCCCCTGCTATATAGAGCTTTTTTGTAAGTCTATAATCACCATTTATTTCAAAACCAGAATAATCGTCATCAACGGCAGCGCGAATAAGTTTACCAATATCACCACCAAGTCTTAATCCGTATTTCTGTTTGTATACAAGCGTGTCTGAAGTTGTCGCATTGTCCTGAGCCTGCGATGTTAACGAAAAAAATAACATCACAGCAATGCTATTAATGATATAAAATAACCTGTGCTGCATTTTCATTGTCTATAGTTTCGTTTACAATTTCAATATTAGTAATCCAGATATCATCATCACCATCAACTTCTCTAGTAACACCGCCAGTGGCGCCAAAGTTAAAAATGCTCTTATAACCACAAGCACGAGAAACATAAATAAATTCTGGTGTATAGGTTACAGTAATAATATCAATATTTGAGTCATCATTAGGATCTGTATTATCGGCAAAATCGGCATCTCTTTCCAATTGAAATCTCGTTATGGTTTCAATGCCCTCTTCTGTAAATCGCAATGGAAGAGCAATAGAGTCTGTATTTGTTCTGGAAACAATTGGTGTTTCTGAAAAAGGCAAACCATCATCACCTAGACCTTTTACCTCTAATTGACGAACCTCTTTGGTGTTGTCTTGATTATTGACATCATAAAATCTAATTATGAGAAGAGGTGTTGTTGCTGTTCCTTCTGCGCAAATATCGTCGCGTTCGCAACTCCATGCTATAAAAGCAATCAATAATACAACGCCTAATAATGTTATAATTCTTTTCAATTTTTTGTGTATTAACTATTAATGCTTTTCTAGTAACATTACGGTTTCAATATGGGCTGTATGAGGGAATTGATCCACCAAACTCAATTTTTTTACTGCATATCCAGAAAGCATCAGCTGTTCAACATCTCTGGCTTGTGTTGCCGGATTGCAAGATACATAAACCAAACGTTCTGCATTTAGGTTTATGATTTTTTTAAGCGTTTTTGGTGTTATTCCAGCACGTGCCGGATCCAAAATTATGGTCCTTATTTTGTTAGTGTATTCTGGATGTTCTGTTAAAAACTTACCTACATCTGCAGCATAAAACTTTAAACCATCAATTTTATTGCGTTTTGCATTTTCTTTAGCATCTTCAATAGCAGAAGCCACAATATCCACACCAACAATTGTCGTATTATTAGCTTTAGAAGCAATAATCTGTCCTATCGTTCCTGTGCCACAAAATAAATCTAAAACTACTGAGTTGTCCACGGCTTCTTTTTTCTCCAGTGCATAATCAACAACTTTAGTATATAGTTTCTCGGCAGATTTTGGATTCGTTTGAAAAAAACTCTTCATACTAATCTCAAAATTTAAACCTAAAAGTTCCTCAACTATTTTATCTTTTCCATAGACAAGATTGATACTGCCAGAGGTAGCAATTGTTCTATCCCCAATTTCATCATTTATGGTATGCAATAGACCAGCACATCGTTCTCCAAAAATATCAACCAACAACGCAGCAAATTTGTTGAGATTGAAATTGGCTAACTCATGAGAAGTCGTTACCAAATTAAATAAAAGCTCGTTAGTTTTATAAGATTTTCTAACAACTAAATATCTAAAGAAACCTTCTTTTTTTGGACCATGCCATGGCGCTAATCCCGTGGCTTCACAGTAATGTCTAATGTGCTTTAGATTGTCTTCAACCGCTTTGTCAAATAGCCCAGAATCTTTATTGAGATTATCTCCCATCCACCAGGTGCCGCGTCGTTTAAAACCTAGTGTAAATTCGTCTACATCAGATTTTTGAACTCTATCATAGCCAATAGCAGAAAAACCGTATTCCATCTTATTGCGGTAATGAAATACATTTGGAGAGGGTATTAATTCATCAAAAAGAGCATCAATGTTTTCAACTTTTCCAATACGCTTAAATAAAGACAAAGTGCTTTCTTTTTTGTACTGATGTTGTAAATCTATTGGAAGCTGAATATATGGAGCGCCAGGGATGTCTTGGTAAGGCACATTCACTTCATCATCTGAAAACTCTAAGACCTCAATCAATTTGCATTCTGCATATTTTTTGCTCGACTTTTTTACCTGTCCTTTTATTAATTGACCAGGCAATGTGTTTGGAACAAATACAACAAATTCACCATGTTCATTTCTAATACGACCAATACCTTTTCCGCCAAAAGCATAGTCTTCTATACGCAATTCAATTATTTGTCCGCGTTTTACAAATTTATTTCGTTCTCTTCGAGGCATGGTGTGTTAGAATTTAATGTTTGCAAAATTAGAAAAAGTTATGGTTTGATATGGTTTAAACTCAAACAATAGTTGTTATTTTTAATAATAAATGAACCTTTTTTCTTTTTCTACGTCTTTAGAGTATGAAAGTCATTAATATCCACAAACGAAAGATTAGAGCATCTCAAGATAATGTCTCTGCGTTATTTAGAACATTAGCAACGTCAAACGATCTTATTTGGCCTATTGATAAATGGCCGGCGATACGATTTAAAAACGGATTAAAAATTGGGAGTAAAGGAGGTCACGGACGTATACGTTATACAATAGTTGAATTTGATGAATGTACACATATCAAATTTGAATTTACTAAACCTGATGGGTTCTATGGTACACACGCTTTGAACATAAAAGCTATTTCAGAAAATGAATGTGAAATTAGTCATGTTATAAATGCAAGAACATCCTTAAAAGCAAGTTTCTATTGGTTATTTATAATTAAATGGTTGCACAATGCATTAATTGAAGATGCCTTTGATAAGGTTGAAAATTACGTTTCCGAAGTACAAAAAGTATCGCAACATAGTTTATGGGTACAGATGCTAAGAGAATTTTATAAAAGCAAATCGTTTCAAACTAAACATGCTTAATTGAAAAAAGATAGGGCAATAGACGTAAAGTTGATAGAGGCTTATTTGGCAGGAGACCAAGATGCTATGGCTAAATTGGTGAAACGTTGGCACGTTATATTTTGCCAAAAAGCGTTCTGGCTAGTTAAAGACGCTCATCTATCTAAAGATATTGCACAAGAGAGTTGGCAAGTTATTATTGAAAAATTGCCTGGACTGCAAAAAACATCGAGTTTTAAAAGTTGGGCGTTTCGTATTGTGTATTCTAAATCACTAGATGCTTTAAGACAGCGGCAGAGGGATTTGAAGAAAGGGGAGGATTATAAAAAGACTCAAGTTTCGCTAGAATGTGATATTGAAGATGACGACACACTTTTAAAGAAGACGCTTTTAAAAGCGATATCTAATTTATCTGATCAGCAACAACATGTTATAAAGTTGTTTTATGTAGAAGGTTATGCATTAAAAGAAATAAGCAATTTACTTGGTATATCTGTAGGAACGGTTAAGTCGCGATTGTTCCATGCGAGAGAAACATTAAAAATCAAATTAAAAGAAATAAAGCGTTAAATATTAATAATACGTTCGCTTATTGCGGATATTAAAACAACACGATTATGAAAACAAATATGGAAGATATAGACCAAATAATAAAAGATACATTAACTGAGGAAGAAACTAAGTTTTATGATTCTTTAGAAGAGCAAAATGTTCTTGGAATGATAACAGGTCTTTTTAAAGGAAAAAATAAATGGATTATCATTCTAATGAATGTTATGACATTAGTCTTTTTTGGCTTGTTTGTGTATTGTGCGATTCAATTTTTTGATACTAGAGAAACGAACGAATTAATAAAATGGGGACTTGGAGGTCTTGTGTTTTTAATAGGTGTTAGTATGTTGAAAGTATTTGCTTGGATGCAAATGGATAAAAATGCCCTGCTAAGAGAAATAAAGCGTTTAGAGTTGCAAGTTTCATCGCTATCAGGAAAATTATAATCAAACATTTTTAGAAGCAACTATTATTTATTAATTTGCAAGCCCTAGGGATGATTTCTCTCCCACGCTGCTTTTTCAAATCTTTTGAAAGAATAAAGGTACAGAAGGAATGGACATTTTAGATATCCATTTGTTTGGATATGAACCTTTAAATTATTTTAAAATGGCTGTTTTAGACCAATTAACTTCGCAACAAGCGATCGATTTAGAAAACAAGTATGGTGCACACAATTACCATCCATTACCAGTAGTACTGAGTAGAGGAGAAGGTGTGTATGTTTGGGATGTAGAGGGGAAAAAGTATTATGATTTTCTTTCTGCTTACTCTGCTGTAAATCAAGGGCATTGTCATCCTAAAATTGTAAATGCTATGACGCAGCAAGCTCAAACATTGAGTTTAACGTCAAGAGCATTTTATAATGACATGCTCGGGAAATATGAAAAGTTTGCATCTGAGTATTTTAATTTTGACAAACTATTACCTATGAATACAGGTGCTGAAGCTGTAGAAACGGCTTTAAAACTTTGTAGAAAATGGGCTTATGAAGTAAAAGGTATTGATGAGAATCAAGCTCAAATTATTGTTTGTGAAAATAACTTCCACGGACGAACAACAACAATTATTTCATTTAGTAATGATCCAGTAGCTAGACAAAATTTTGGACCATATACAGATGGGTTTATTAAAATTGAATATGACAACCTTCAGGCTTTAGAAGATGCTTTGTCTAGTACTAGTAATGTAGCTGGTTTTTTGGTAGAGCCTATTCAAGGTGAAGCTGGTGTTTATGTACCAAGCGATAACTATTTAACGAAGGCAAAAGCATTGTGTGAAAAATACAATGTATTGTTTATTGCAGATGAAGTTCAGACTGGTATAGCAAGAACTGGTAAATTGTTAGCTGTAGATCATGAAAACGTAAAACCAGATGTTTTGATTTTAGGAAAAGCCTTGTCAGGAGGCGCATATCCTGTAAGCGCAGTTTTAGCTAATGATCCTATAATGAATGTTATTAGACCTGGAAATCACGGAAGTACTTTTGGAGGAAATCCTATTGCAGCAGCAGTTGCTGTCGTAGCCTTAGAGGTAGTGCGCGATGAAGATTTAGCTGAAAACGCTTTCCAATTGGGAGAATTGTTTAGAAGTGAGTTAAATGCATATATCGAAACAAGTTCTATTGTTAATCTTGTAAGAGGAAAAGGTTTGTTAAATGCAATTGTAATTAATGACGACGAAGATAGTGATACTGCTTGGAATATTTGTTTAGCACTTCGTGATAACGGATTATTGGCAAAGCCAACACATGGAAATATCATTCGCTTTGCGCCACCATTAGTGATGGATAAAGAGCAATTGTTAGATTGTGTATCTATTATTGTTAAGACCTTGAAGCAATTTGAAGTCTAAACATGTTAGAATTATAAATAAAAAAAACCTCAATATGCATTGAGGTTTTTTTTATTTATAATGTCATTAAACTATCCGTTCTGTCTCTGCCATTCTTCCATCATCTCTTGAGACTGTTGCATTAATTCGTCCCAACCAATGGTGTAAATACGATAGATTGTAAACAGTAGATATAATACATTGATAATTAAAATCACCAACGCTATTATTTTTGCTGTGTTCATTGCGCTTACCGAAGACGGATCGTAATCTTCTGGATTTTGAGCAGCTTCTTTTAGTTTGCTCTGAGCAATGAAAAAAGCAACACCGGCAAAGATAAATCCAATACCACCAATACAGCAGCACAGAAAACCAATGATTGCTAATACATAAACAATGACAGGATTGAGTTTTTGTTGTTCCATAATATGTTAAATTTGGTTGATTAGTTTTAAAATAAAATTTCCTATAATTAGTACAAGGTTAATAACCGTCAAGGTAACAATAATTTTATTAGAATGTTTAAATTTTTTAAACATGTTTAAAATCACAAACCCGAAAAACGCTATTAACGTATATATTGCAGGATACATGTAAAACGCTGCAATGAACTCACCATTTAGAATAAGCGCGATAGATCGTTGTAAGCCACAACCCATACAATCAAGACCAAAGATCTTTTTATTTAGGCATGGTAACATATAATCTTCTGGAGACATCATAGCATGTGTTTGCCCCAAAAATAATAAAATTGCCAGATAAGTACCATTGGAGTTAAGGCTAAATATAATAGCCATTTAAAAAAAGTGAATTTGAGTTGTAAATTGAAAGTCTAAAATCGTAAATTCGATTGCGAATAACTAACTGTCACTAAATAGACTATTATGCCAAGAACCGTAAGCTACTTTTTAATCGTTATAGGAGGAATAATCGCAATTTATGCTCAGGCTCAAGAACAACAAAACCAATACATATTAATTGGCGGAATAGTGGTTTTAATGCTTGGGATTTATAGTGTTTCACGTAATATCCCAAGTAAAAATGACAGAGATGATAGCGATGATAATGATGATCAAAACCATTCCTAATGCACTTAACAATTGGCGATTTTGTTTCAGTCTTAGACGAAGACATTAATGGATATATCACTAATATATCAGGAGATACTATTACCATTGAAACAGATGATGGATTTCCTATGGATTTCCAGTCTTCAGAAGTTATAAAAACGAAATCATTTTCCTCTAATGTGTTTTCAAATGATGATATCAATGCAGTAATTACCGAAAAAGAACAATCACATAAACCAAAATCTGTTAAAGTAAAACCAAAGGAGCGTAATTTATCTGCTATGGAAGTTGATCTCCATATTCATCAAATTACAACTAAGAATAAGTATATGAGTAATTTTGATATGCTTAATTTACAATTGGATACGGCTAGACATAAATTAGAATTTGCGATAAAAAAGCGTATTCAAAAGGTTGTTTTTATTCATGGTGTTGGAGAAGGGGTTCTTAAAACCGAGCTAGAATATCTGTTAAGTCGTTACGATAATGTAAAATATTATGCCGCAGATTATCAAAAATATGGTTTAGGAGCTACCGAAGTATATATCTATCAGAACGTAAAATAATCCTAATTTAAATATCATTCTTCAGTTAACGTTATGCTATAAGTGTAAGTCCCCATATCAATATCGTCAATATTTGCAATACCTATATTGGCATCCATAATCATAACAGATATAACAAATGTTCTGGTGTATTCATTAACTTCCATGACGCCTGCTGTAAACGATTGGGCTGCATCAGGGTTTAAATAACGCGCTGTATTTGGGTTAGGACCTAATTCATCAAAATCATCTGTTAATGACGAATTACTGTTTTCGTCTTCGTTGATAGTTAAAACACCATCGGCATCGTCATCATTATCCAAATAATTTGGCTTGTCATCTCCATTAGCAAAATCTAAATCTGTATTGACAGCATCAGAAGGGTTGCCGTCTCCGTCAGGATCGGCATTTTCATTAATGGTGAGAATGTTGTCATTATCATCATCTTGATCGATGTAGTCTGGGATACCATCTTCATCTGTGTCAATGGCGTCTGGATATGAGCCGTCAGCGGCTTGAGCACCACGACCTTCAAACTCAGATAGGATACCATCATTGTCATCATCATCAAATAGCGTAGTAAATTCGGCTGAAGCGCCAGCAGCAGCAGGGTAGTCTTCAATAATATTTGTTCCTGGATCTGGTATAACCTGGCAAATCAAGCCATTTGGATCTCCACTATACGTTCTGTAATTGAAAATGACCGAAGTGTTATTAATGCCTAAAGTTTCTGTAAACCCTGTCATTGGTGGATTAAAAATATCTTCGTTACCACTTATGGGAAAGAGCAAGGATAAGGATTCGTTCGGACTTGTTTTTGTGTCGTATAACAAGTAATCACCTGCGTTTGCATCAATACAAAGTTCGAGTGTTTGATCAAATTCCAAATTGACTTCAAACACATCGCCATCATCACAAGAGAGTGCTAATAATCCAATTAAACATATATAAATGAGTTGTCGCATGGTTATAGATTTTAAACAAAAATAAAAGATTTGATTATTTAATAAGTCCCTTTAACAAATAATTTTGAACGTGATGATTGGTTGTTTTAAAAACGCCTAGAAAGTTGCATCTTTGCATTAGAATTTTAATTGATATGAAGACCGTTTATTTTGATAATGCCGCAACAACTCAAATACGAGAAGACGTAATTAATCGTATGAGTGATGTGATGAAATTAAATTTTGGAAATCCTTCGTCTACACATAGTTACGGAAGGCAATCTAAATCTTTGATTGAATCTTCGAGAAAGCGAGTGGCATCACATTTTAATGTGTCTGCAGCCGAGATTGTATTTACTTCTGGTGGTACGGAAGCCGATAATTTAGTATTGCAAAGTGCGGTTAAAGACTTAGGGGTTACCGAGATTATTACTTCAAAAATTGAGCATCATGCAATTTTGCATACTATTGATCGTCTTAAAGAAGTGTATCAAATAACGATTACTTATGTTAATCTTACTGAAAATGGAGATGTAGACTTAACTCACCTAGAAGATTTGCTAAAATCTGAAGCGAAACAGTTGGTGTCTTTAATGCATGTTAACAATGAAATAGGGAATAAACTTGATATCAAAACTGTGGCAAATTTATGTAAAGCAAATGATGCCTTATTTCATAGCGATACCGTTCAGTCTGTAGGTCATTACAGGTTAGATCTTCAAGATATTCCTATTGATTATTTAGCGGCTAGCGCTCATAAATTTCATGGACCAAAAGGCGTTGGTTTTGCTTTTCTTCGGAAAAATAGCGGTCTAAGACCTTTGATCTTAGGAGGTGAACAGGAGCGAGGATTACGAGCAGGTACAGAATCTATTCATAATATTGTTGGATTAGATGAGGCCTTGCAGTTGTCTTATGAAAACCTAGATAATGAAAAAGCCTATATACAAAACCTAAAATCTTATTTTATTGAACAGTTGCGTAAAGCGCTCCCCAATGTGACATTTAATGGGCAATCTGGTGATTTAGAAAAAAGCACCTATACTTTAGTTAATGTGTGTTTGCCCATTTCGGCAGATAAGGCAGGATTGCTTCAATTTCAATTAGATTTAAAAGGAGTTGCTTGCTCTAAAGGTAGTGCTTGTCAAAGTGGAAGCTCTCAAAATTCTCATGTCCTTACTGAAATATTAGATGAGGCACATTTAGGCAGGCCTTCTGTAAGGTTTTCTTTTAGTAGCTATAATACTAAAGAGGAGGTTGACTATGTTGTTAATGTCCTAAAAGAATTTGCAGACTAAACCAATATTAGAAACTCATAATGTGTTTTTCAAGATTCTCTTCGGAAGCAAGGTTGAGTTTTTTGCGAAGTCTATAACGTGCTTTTTTTACACCTTCTAACGAAATGTTTAATAAAGAAGCAATTGAATTTGAATCATATTTCATTTTTAATAACGCAATGAGTCTAATATCATTTTTGGTAAGGTTGCTGTAAAGATGAGTTATGTTTTTATAAAAATCAGGGTTCATTTCAATAAACTGATTCGTAAATTGTTCCCAGTTGTCGTCTATTTGTCTATCTATATGCAACTTGCTAATGAGGTGATTTACCTTAGTAGTATTACTACTATCTTTTTTTATGGCTGTTAAATCTTGTTTGAGCTCAAGTAACATTTCGTTTTTTTGAGCAATATGTAAGGCTTTAGAAGCAAGTTCTCTTTTTTGATATTCTATTTTTTGGTTAAGGTTATCGTTTTCTAGTTCCTTAACTTTTGTTAGTGTTTCTTGTTTTGATGCTTTTAATCTAAATTTATTGATTAAGGCATAAGCTAGTACTGCTAATAGAAGCAATGAAATAATTAAGGCAATGTTTCGGTTATTGCTGGCCGTATTCTTGGTGCTTAGAAGATCGTTTTCTTGTTGCTGAATTTTTATCAGATTTTCGCGTTTTTCAGCCTCGTAGAACTTTTCTAAAGCTGCAATTTCTTTTAGTTTTTCAGAGCCTAAAACACTGTCTTTTAGTTTGATGTAATTTAGAAATGCATCACGACTTTGCTGGTATTTATTAACATCATAACTCGTATTTGCTAATGTTAATAAACTTTTTAGCTTCTCATACTTATCGTCAATTAGTTTAGAAACCGAATCAGATTTAAGGGCATAATTGTATGCGATATTAAGGTCACCCTTTTTCTTGTAGTTGTTAACCAGAAAGTTGTACAAATTAACATTTAAACTTCTATCCTCGATGGTCTTATTGATTTCAAGACTGGTTTCTAAATGAGAGATGGCATCATCATATTTTTCTAATTGCCCATATAAGTTGCCATAATGTTGATGCACGTACGCATTAGCAAGCTGATGCTTATCTTCAACAATTTTATGAGCAATAGGTAAGTATTTTAAAACGCTGTCTGTTTCTTTGATGTCTAAATAGGACGAACACATATCAATTAAAGAAACAGCATAATTCATGGGTCTGCCTTCTTTTTTATAAATCATAGCAGCTTTTTTCGTTGCAGCAATAGACTTTAAATCCTCTTGAAAGTGAGTGTATACGATAGCAAGATCTAAGTTCACCATCGCAATGCCTGTTGAATCATTAATAGCGGTGTAGTTTTTTTCAGATTCCAATAGGTTTGTTAACGCATTTTTATAATCACTTAAATTAATGTATGCGGCTCCAATGTAAGATTGTGCATGTGCAATTTGCTTTAACTCACCGCATTTTTTGGCGATTTCTAGGCTGTGTTTCGCACGATCTAAAGTTTCAGGTTCATCTTGAAATAAAGAAAACCGTATTAGATTAAACTGGCTTATTACCAATTTGCACTGGTATTGTGTCAATTTCAACCGATCGTATCCATTTTGATGCATTTGTTCGGCAATGCTATCCCAATGGCCCATATTTAACCTGAGGTTAGCAAACTTGTGATATAGCAGAGCCGCAGTAGTATCAGTTTTAATATGTTGTATTGAAAGGTCTAAGGTTTTGAAAAAAGAGGCATCTGTATTGGCACTTCCCATATCTGCTTTAAAGCGCTTGTAAATACTATCTAAATCTGCCTCGCTATAAATGTCGTTTTGAGAATTACATAAGGCATAAGTAAAGAAACAGATGATAGCACAGAAAAATTTGTTGATGCGCATTGTGAACTTATTAAATGGTTGATAGCTAATAGTATCTATAAAAATAAGTCTTTTTGAAATGATAAGAAAGAATAGGAGTTCTTTAACCTTTAATCCGTTCTGCGCATTGCTTTAAAAGTTTGAAGGTATCCTTGGAGAATTCGAATAAACAACTGCAAGAATATGTAGATGACTCCTGAATATCTTCAGTGTCATCTTCTTCATGAATTCGATTATTCAAATCTTGATCTTCACAATAACAATCAGTGGTTAAGTCATCTGTATCATAGAAAACAGACAGGGACTTACTAAAGGCTTCATAGAAAATTCGTTGTTCAGCTACGCGAGAAACAACCGAGTATTCAAAGTCTAATTGAAGCGTATTGTCTTCAAAATGGGTAAGGGTAACGTACTCTTCAAAACAAGCGCCACAGCCTCTAACGCTCCCAAAAAGCAGATACCAAGTTTTATTATGACTATTAAACGTTTTAATGTCATGATAACCATCAGGAAAAAATATGGAATCTGAATTCATATTGTCGTCAGAATCAAAAGAGGAACTTATATCGATATAAGCATGATCTTCCAAGTAGTACATCCATGAGATTCGACTTCTGTATGAACCACCTGTTTTTTGATCTAAAGAGAAGTTGTAGAGCTTATTATCTTCAGATTTGACAATGGCAAGTTCATCATTTATAACATGTCTTAAATCGTGTTTAGCAGTTTCTTTGTTTCCCATTAATATAAAAAGAAGCGCATTGATTTTACTTTGTGTAATGGAGATCGCAGCGTACATACTTATTGAATCTGTACTGGTTATTTGTTCTTCCTTTTCAAAATAGATTTGCATTTCTATCTCGGACAATTCTAAATCTTTTACAGCAAAGTTTTCTGCTCCATGAGCAGATTGGGTGGCATAGATGTTTAATTCTTTATTGAGTTGGTTCACAGTAAACTTAAAGACTGTTTCTTGGGAAAAGCCCAGCAAAGAACTACATAGTATAAGATATTTTAAAAATGTCATTTAAAATCGCGTAGACAGTCTTACATTAAATACACGCGGTGTTAAGAAATTAGGAATAGCGAACTGACGTTTGCTATACACATCACGAACCCAAGTATTGGTGATGGTGTTTTGAGCATTGAACATATTAAAAATCTCAATACCTACAGTTAGTTCCTTAAATTTTTGTTTCCACTTAGAAGTGTAGGTTTTGTTTTTATCAACGATTACATATGAAATTCCTAAGTCGGCACGTCTATAGTCACGAAGACGAGTTTGGAAATCGTAGGGATCTGCATAGCTTGGAGAACCTCCTGGGACTCCCGTGTTATAAACAAGGTTTAAATACATTTTTAAATCAGGAATGTTTGGGACATAATCCTGAAAAAGTACACCAAACTTCAGTCGTTGATCTGTTGGTCTAGAGATATAACCTCGGTTATCAATGTTTTCTTCGGTTTTTAAGTACCCGAAACTAAACCAACTTTCGGTACCAGGAACGAACTCTCCATTAAGACGGAAATCAACACCATAAGCGTACGCCTTTGCATTGTTTCTTGCTCGATATCGAATTCTTACATTTTCTAATGTATAAGGGTTTACATCGCTCAAGCCTTTATAATAGGCTTCAGACACCAATTTAAATGGACGATCCCACATTTCGAAACTATATTCATTTCCTACGACAATATGAAACGATTTTTGGGCCTTTACATTAGGTTGAACCGTTCCGGATGAATCTCTTAATTCGCGATAGAAAGGCGGTTGATAGTATAGACCTCCAGCAATACGAAATAACATGTCTTTTTCCCAATTAGGTTTAATGGCAAATTGTGCTCTAGGGCTAAACACGGTTTGAGTAGAGGAGGAGACACCATTTTGATTTGGTATATCACTATTTACAGTCCAGTTATGAACTCTAATACCTGCATTATAAAACACTTCGTTACTCCCAAGCATAGATCTTTTACTCCATTGCGCATAGGCTTGAAGCCTGTCAATTTGAACCGCATTGGTAGCTCTTACATTTTGAAAAGCTACTAGAGGGCCTTCAAATGGTTCGTAAGGTTGGTTGTTAGGGATATCAAAAATAGGTGGCCTTACTGAAAAACCTGCACTGTCAATAACTTCCCATTCTACTAATCGGTCTCTAATATCTTCATGTGTATATTTTACAGACCATTCTAGTGTGCTTTCCTCATCTAATTTATAATCACCTTTATGCTCTATATTAACAATAACGGCGTCCAAATCATTTCTTGCATGTGTAAGTTGAGATCCAATACCTTCTGAAAACTCAACTTCCCCTAAATTTTCATCCCCAATACTACTATTTACTTCACCTAATCTGTATTGAGCTAAAATATCGAAGTATTCTTCTTCAGTAGTATGATAAGCCGATGCAATTAATTTTAGAGTAAGATCATCACTTGCAAAATAGTTGGCTTTAAAAGCCCCAAACGTTGTGAGGTATTGATCTTTTTCTTGCCCTTCATAAAAGACTAAAAGCGCTACAGGTTCATCTAGGGTACCAAAATTGGTTTGTCTATTTTTAGGTTGAAAATTATATTTATTTAAAGAGACATTTCCGAGGAAATTCAAATGAAACTTATCGCTAAACTTATAAGTTAAATAAGTTTGAGCATCTGCAAATACTGGATTTACATTAGTTTCAGTTTCTAATGAGTTAATTAAAAGACTGTTGTCTCTATAACGTAAACCTACAATGCCAGAGAATTTGGAGTCTTTGCTTGCAGCTTCGGCCGTAATACTTCCACCAAGCAAACTAGCATCTGCACGTATTCCGAAACGAACTGGATTTCTATAAGTAATATCTAATACTGAAGATAACTTATCGCCATATTTAGCTTGAAATCCACCAGCGGAAAAATCTACGTTTTGTACCATGTCTGTATTTACAAAACTCAAACCCTCTTGTTGTCCGGAACGAATTAGAAATGGACGATACACTTCTATCTCATTCACATAAACCAAGTTCTCATCAAAGTTTCCTCCTCGAACAGAGTATTGGGTACTCAATTCATTAGATATATTAACTCCAGGTAATGTTTTTAATAAATTTTCAACACCTGGATTGGCTCCTTTTACAGTTCTTATTATTTCTGGTGTAATCGTGGTTACACCATCAACAGACTGTCTTGTGTTGCCATTAATCACCACTGCAGCAATTTGCTCTATTTCTACACTCATTACAGGATTGAATTCTATCTCCTGACCATTCTTTAGATTGAAAGTAGCTTCAATTCGTTTGTGCCCTATATGAGTATAGATTATGGTAACATCTGTATTTGCAGGGATTTTTAGGATATAAAATCCGTTATCATTTGTTGTTGTTCCATCACTACCAGCTTTGATGTTAACACCTGATATTGGTAATTTTCCTTCATCTAAAATGATGCCTCTAATGGTAGCAGTTTGAGATATTCCTAAGAATGAAAAGCCTAATAAGGCAATGAGTAGTGTAATATTTAGCTTCAAAAGGTTATTTTTTATTTTCTAAAAAAGGTTGCTTCAAATGTAGTACTATTTCCAACATTATCCGTAACAATTATTTTAAGGTTATTTTCGGTCTCTGTATTAATGTTATCGCCAAAGTCATAAGTTAACGTATCTTTTTTGTAATCATACTCCATTAAAATCCATTTTCCATTGATGGTGGCTCTATAGTTACTAATACCAGAAAGATCGTCGTCAATTTTTACTTTAAGGTAATTAAGTTTACTCAACCATTTGCCATCTTGAAAATTTTTAGGTTTAATGGTGGGACCAATAGTATCTCTTGCTAAAGCAAAGGTTCCTAATGATTTTGTTCTGGCTGATAATTTATCACCAAGACGTTTTGTACTTATATAACTTGGATTTTTGTAATAACCGTATAATTTGGCAATAAATAATTTGTCTTTATCTTCATCGCTATAGTTGCTAATGTCATAAGTAATGGTATAGCTTTTCATTAGCGGCACAATGTCTTTGTGTAAATTTAAGGTATCACTATCGATTCCAAAATCAATATAGAAATCTTCATAAAACGTTTTATTAGGAAAATAGACAGCGACATTTCCGTCTTCTAATTCATTGATTTGATCTGCTTGAATGTAATGATTAGGTTTTAATTCTGGCGCTTCTAAAACCTCCTTAGCTGGTCGCCCTTTAATAGGAATCGACAACCAAGATTCATTACCCTTAAAATCTCTAACACGCACTTTATAAACCGTATTTGTACTGTCTTCCACTGTTACATACCCATTATTATCAACATCTTTTAACATGCTAAGGCTGTTGCCAGATTGGACGAATAGTTTTTGTATTCTAGATTTTTTTTCTTTGTAGACTTCGAAATCAATAAAACGGTTGATGTGTTTTGACTCGGCAAAACTAAATCGTTTGAAATCCATTTCGAAATTTTTATTACCATTATAAAAGGTTTGGATGTTGCTTATGCCATTTTTATTATTTGCTAAATCCTGTTTATCGTAACTCACAATACCAAATCCTATGTCGCCTAAGGCTTCGACTGGTTCTGTGCTGTAATCGCCATTTTTATGAGGAATTAACCGTAGTTCTTTTCGCTTTTTATGATCATCTACATGAGCGTTTTCGTTTTTAGTATAAGCGTGCACAGCCAAAATGAAAGGCGTTCTCGTATCTTTAATATCTATACCAAATAGAAGCGGATTAATTGGGCGTTCTTCATTATCCCGAATTTCAAAATGCAAGTGCGGACCTCCAGAACCTCCGGTGTTTCCAGAAAAAGCAACAACCTCATCTGGAGAAATAGGCAATTCATCTACTGATGGAAACATCTCAACTTCATAACTTTCTTTTTCGTATTGACACGCCTTTATATATTTCTGAATTTTAGGAGAAAACTTATCTAAGTGGGCGTAAACACTCACATAGCCATTTGGATGTGTAATATACAGGGCTTTACCGTAACCATAATGAGACACCTTGATGCGACTCACATAGCCTTGAGCGGCAGCGTATACTTTTAAACCTGTACGTTGTTGTGTTTTAATATCTAGTCCAGAATGAAAATGATTTGAACGGAGTTCTGCAAAGGTACCAGAAAGAACAAGGGTTATGTCTAATGGGTTTCTAAAATAATCTTGTGGATATGGGTTTTGGGCCTGTCCGAAAGAAAATGTAATAACAAAAGAAAGTAATATTAGGTATTTCATAAGTGCTTTTTTACGCTGGTGATTATATAACGTAAAAATATTGATTAAAATTGAATATAGAAAATATTCTATAAATGCTATTTTTCTATTTGCCAGTGAATATCTGAAAAAAAGTGAAAATAATAAACAAAAACTTGTAAAAAAGGTGTGATGCTCAATTCTAAATTGTTAACCATTAGGCATTATCACTAAAGAAGTTCTATAAATTTCAAAATTAATAGAAAAACAATTGCGATTTTTCACATAGTATGTTAACTTTGTTACATCAGTATTGAAATTTGTAAATGAGTAAAATTGAAGATATTGTAGATTCTTTAGAGAACAAAATCAGTAAAGTTTTGCATAAACTTGAAGTTTTAAAGCAAACTAATGCTAAGATTTCCGAAGAATTAGCAATACAACAACAAAAGAATATCCAACAACAAGAAGAATTAAGTTCTTGGGTAGAAAAATACGAATCACTCAAAATGGCAAATTCATTACTGGGCAGTGACGAGAATAACAGAGAAACAAAGCTCAAAATAAACACATTAATTAGAGATATTGATCATTGTATTGCGCAATTATCTGAGTAATGTAAACGACGTAAAATGGCAGAACAGCTTAAAATAAAGCTATCTATAGCAAATAGAGTATACCCTCTAACGATTGCGCCAAGCCAGGAAGAAGGATTGCGTAAAGCGGCAAAAAAGATTGAAGCCATGATTAGTCAGTTTGAGCAAAACTATTCTGTGAGAGATAAACAAGATGTTTTAGCCATGTGTGCTTTGCAGTTTGCATCTCAAGTAGAACAGAAAACAATAGATAAAGCCAATGTAAGTGAAGAAGTTGAAGAAAAGCTCAATGCTTTAAATCAATTACTTCACGAACATATAAGTGCGTAACGTTCTTTAAAATAAACAATAGGTTACTGCCTACATTAGTTATTTATTTTTGATAAACTCAACGTTAATTCTTTAAAAAGGGTGAGTTGAAGTTGTAAAACCGTGCTGCTAATATTATGTATTTAATATTTGGGCAGATTTTTGATCAGCTTGTTAGCCCTAAACTTGTTTTTAAGGAGTTTATACAGAATCCAAAACTGATGTAGGCTTTTTTTATATATAAACACTAACTAAACATGGATACGAATACAATTTTAATGATTGTTGGAGGCGTAGTACTGGGCATAGTACTAGGATATATTATAGCAAAAACATTAGAGAAAAATAATGCTTCGAAACTTATAAAAAATGCGAAATCTGAGGCGAATTCAATTTTAAAAAGCGCCAAGAATGATGGAGAAACTATCAAAAAAGATAAAATTCTTCAGGCGAAAGAAAAATTTATTGAGCTTAAGGCAGAACATGAGAAAGTAATTTTGTCTCGCGACAAAAAAATGGCTGAAGCCGAAAAAAGAACTAGAGACAAGGAGTCGCAGATATCGAGTGAATTAGCTAAAAACAAGAAGGCAAATCAATCTTTAGATGATAAAATAAAAGACTACAATTTTAGACTAGAGTTCCTTGAAAAAAAGAAAGACGAGGTAGAAAAAGCGCATAAAAGCCAAATCAAACAACTTGAAGTTATTTCTGGTTTATCTGCCGAAGATGCAAAATCTCAATTGGTGGAATCTCTCAAAGGTGAGGCTAAAACCGATGCGATGAGCTATATTCAGGATACTCTTGAGGAAGCCAAGTTAACGGCACAACAAGAGGCTAAGAAAGTCATAATTAATACAATTCAGCGTATAGGTACGGAAGAAGCGATAGACAATTGCGTTTCTGTATTTAATATCGAATCTGATGATGTTAAAGGTCGTATCATTGGTCGAGAAGGTCGTAATATTCGTGCTATCGAAGCCGCAACTGGTGTAGAAATTATTGTTGATGATACGCCAGAAGCTATTATTTTGTCATGCTTTGATTCTGTAAGAAGGGAAGTAGCCCGTCTATCACTCCACAAATTAGTGACTGATGGAAGAATACATCCTGCACGAATTGAAGAAATTGTTAGAAAAACACAAAAACAAATTGAACAAGAAATAGCCGAAGTTGGTAAACGTACTGTAATTGATTTAGGAATTCATGGATTACATCCAGAATTGATTAAAATGGTTGGGCGTATGAAGTATCGTTCGTCTTATGGCCAAAACTTATTACAGCATTCACGTGAAGTAGCAAAACTTTGTGGTGTTATGGCTGCCGAATTAGGACTAAATCCAAAGCTAGCAAAACGAGCTGGTTTATTACATGATATAGGAAAGGTACCGTCGTCTGAGGCAGACATGGAAACTCCACATGCTATTTTAGGAATGCAATGGGCAGAAAAGCACGGAGAAAAACCTGAAGTATGTAATGCTATTGGAGCCCACCATGATGAAATAGAGATGACCACATTATTATCGCCTATTGTTCAAGTTTGTGATGCTATATCTGGAGCAAGGCCTGGAGCAAGACGTCAAGTATTGGACTCTTATATTCAACGTCTTAAAGATCTTGAAGAAGTGGCATTTGGATTTAGCGGTGTTAATAAGGCTTATGCTATTCAGGCAGGACGTGAATTACGCGTTATGGTAGAAAGCGAAAAAGTTTCAGATGAACAGGCAGCGAATTTATCTTTTGAGATTTCTCAGAAGATTCAAACAGATATGACCTATCCTGGTCAGGTTAAAGTGACCGTAATTAGAGAGACTAGAGCTGTAAATATTGCAAAATAAATGCATACAGTTATATTATAAATAAAGCACTCTACATAGAGTGCTTTATTTTTTTAAACTGTAGAATGAACGTTGTGCCTACGTTGAGTTCACTTTCTACTTCGATGGTTCCGCCAAGAGCCTCGACCTGAGTTTTTGTAATGTACAATCCGACACCACGAGAATCATCTCTGTTTGTGCCATGAAATGTTTGATACATCTCGAAGATTTGGTTTTTAAACTTGTCTATATCAATTCCGATACCATTGTCGGATACCAAAATTTTTAAAGCATCCTTGGTATGCATCGTTTGCAAAATCACTTTTGATTTACGATTTGGATGTTTGTATTTTATCCCATTGGAGATGAGATTATAAATGACACTTTCTAAATAAGATCTATTTGCGACTAAATAATCATCCTTTCTTATAGAATTAAAAAGTGCTACTTCATTATTTGCACTTTCAATTTCTAAACTATCAATTACTTTTTCGGCACAATTGAAAATGTTTACGCGTTCATTGAGTTCATTTGTATTTGATTTTGATTTGATACTTATGATATCGTCTAAATCAACAATAGTAGATGTTAAGGCTTCTGAAATTGTATTTAAATGCGTAATAAGTTCTTGTTTTTCAATTTCAGATTCTGCTTCATCGTAAAACTCCAGTATATTTTTGAAGTTACCAATATGAGTTTTTAAGTTATGTGAAACAATATGTGTGAAATTGTGAAGGCGTTTGTTCTGGCTTGTAATTAGCTGAAGGTTTTTTTCAGATTGCTCATCCCTCTTTTTTCTGTATGTGATATCTGTGTGAGTCCCAATGATGCGGATAGGTTTCCCATTCTTGTCCCTGTCTACAACTTTACCCTTATCTAAAATCCATTTATACTTACCATCCTTGCATAAAATACGATGCTCATTTCTATAAGTATCCAACTTACCGTTAATATGCAGATTGAAATCTTTAAAATAAGTTTCTTTGTCTTCAGGATGAACTCTACGATTCCATTCCATTGCAGAATTGGTCAATTCATGGTCGTCATAACCCAATATTTGCTTAGATTCTTTAGAATAAAAAACTTTATCTGTTCTTGAGTCCCAATCCCATACGCCAACATGAGAATTTTCTAAGGCTATTTGCCATTTTAATTCTTCTGTCGAAATTTTAGGAGACGTCTTTTTATTAGATTTAGAACCTATTATTTTTTTCCATAGCATTTTCATAGGTGCAATTTTAAATTAAGACACCATAGTTTTAAAAATGTCACTATTATCTTACACAAATTACTGCCTTGGGTGATATGACATTAAAACGTCTTTTAGGTGTGAGCGATCAACATGCATATAAATCTCTGTTGTGGTTATACTTTCATGACCAAGCATAAGTTGTATGGCTCTTAAATCGGCACCATTTTCTAGTAGGTGCGTGGCAAATGAGTGCCTAAACGTGTGAGGTGAAATGGTCTTGTTTAAATTGATGGCTTTTGCAAGGTTTTTAATGATTGTGAAAATCATAGCTCTAGTGAGTTGCTTACCTCTATTATTAAGAAATAAGGTGTCTTTGTAGTCCTTGTCGATATTAATATGCGCTCTAATGTCTTTCCAAATCGCAATATAGTTTTGTGTGTTAGAGCCTATTGGGACAAAGCGTTGCTTATTGCCTTTTCCAGTAACTTTTATGAAACCTTCATCAAAAAATAAATCCGATATTTTTAAATTAATGAGCTCACTAACTCTTAACCCACAACTGTATAATGTTTCTAGGATGGCCCTATTGCGTTCTCCAATTCTTACATTATTAAACTCTCTTGTTAAATCAATGGCATTAATAAGCGCATCTATCTCATCAATAGAAAGCGTATCCGGTAGTTTTCTACCAATTTTTGGAGATTCAATATGATCTAAAGGATTAGTCGTTCTGTAATCTTCAAATACGAGGTAACCAAAAAAACTTCTTAGTCCTGAGATTAATCGAGATTGAGATCTAGAATTTAGTTGTCTTGAAACTTCATAAATAAATGATTGAATAGTTTCGTAATCAATCTTTACAGGAGAAATTGTTATGTTGTTGACATCTAGATAGTTGATTAGTTTTTGGACATCTAATTCATAATTGGCAATAGAATTAGCAGATAAACCTCTTTCTATTTTTAAATAGTATTTATAATCGCTAAGCGCGGCCTGCCATTTCATGAGATTAATTTGATGTTTTCAATAGAATTATAATGCTAAAAATACTGCAAAATATTAATTTAAGAGTGCAATAATTACGGTTTAATTTATCGGATAAAAAATAAATTGTTAATAACTGTATTCTTTAAACACCTGACAATTAGCATACTGTGTTGAAATGTTTATAAAATTGTTGATAACATCAATATTTTTGTTTAATACCGAAAAGAAAAGTAATTAATTTGATTCTATCAATTTTAAAACATAAAATATTATGAAAAAATTAATGTTATTAACTGTTGTTGCAGTTTTTGGATTAACGAGCGGATTTGCTCAAAGTTACAGTGCAGGTGTTACCGTAGGTCTTCCTATAGGTGATGCGGGTGATTTGTATACGTTTAACGTAGGAATAGATTTGGACGCACTCTGGGACATATCTGAAGAGTTTGAGGCAGGTGTTGCTACTGGCTATAACCATTCTGTTTTGGATTCGGATCTTAACGGAGACGATTTCCAATACATTCCTTTAGCTGGTGCTGCAAGGTATAGCGCTTCAGATGATTTTGTATTAGGAGCAGATCTTGGATATGCAATTGCAGTAGGCGATGGAGATGGAGGTTTTTATTATCGTCCGATGGTTGGGTATAACGTATCTGAAAATACACAGATAACGGCCTCTTATAGAGGTATTAGTGTTGATGGAGGTAGCTTTTCAACCGTTAATTTGGGTGTGAATTTCGGTTTGTAACCTAAGTATAGTTTAGTAAAAAGGAAGTCTTAGGGCTTCCTTTTTTTATCAATAATCCGTTGAAATACATGATATTATCGATGAAATGCGTTAATTTATGTGTTTTTTCTTGTAGGAATTAAAATTATCTTCTATGTTTGCCGACCAAATAAAATTAAAACCAAATTATTTAAACTTAACAATTATGAAAAAATTATTACTAATGACTGCAGTTGCAGTTTTCGGATTTTCAAACGTAAACGCTCAAGATGAAAACACTACTGGTGGTTTTGAAAAAGGAGATGTTTATGTTTCTGGTACAGTTGGGTACAACAGTACAAAAGAAGGAGATTTTAAAACAAACAGATTTGATTTTATGCCAACTGTAGGTTATTTTGTTAGCGAAAACATAGCTTTAGAGGCTAACTTAATTATTGGTTCATCGGAAGATGCTGATGATGATAAAACATCAACTTTTGGTGCAGGGTTAGGAGCAACTTATTTCTTTACACCAGCTAGCCAATTTTCGTTTACTGTAGGAGCAGGAGTTGCTTATACAAATGCCAAGTTTGAGCCAAATGGAGGTACAGAGACTAAAGTGAATGCATTTGCTATCGCTGTAGCCCCTGGTCTTAACTATTTCGTATCAGATTGTTTTGCTTTAAGAGCATCTATTGGAGCCTTATCATATGCAAGCGCTAAACCAGATGTAGATGGAGCAGAATCTGCTAATGCTTTTGGTTTAAACTTAGATTTATCTGATATTAATTTTGGAGTAACTTATAAATTCTAATTAACTAACATCATATCATAAAAACCGAGGTTCAATACCCTCGGTTTTTTTTATATCATAATTCTAAAAATTTTACGATGTTTTACACAATTCTTTGTAAGTAAAATCTTAGATTAGTAGCCTAACAATAAACTTTAAATCTAATATGAAAAAATTAATTGTATGCACTGCCCTCTTAATATCAGGCGTGTTTAATATGTACGCTCAATCTGATAAAGGTGATTTTGAACTTGGTGTAGGCTTGGGGTTAAACCTTTCTAATGTTGTCGTTGGATCTAGTGCCGAAAATAGCACGAATTCTAAAATAGGCGTTAACTTTGGTGTTTCAGGAGAGTATTATTTTTCTAATCGCTGGGGAATCAAGGCAGAACTTCTGTATGACTCAAAAGGTTGGGGTGATGGTTTTTTTGAAAATGAGAATACCAATGAGTCGTATACCACAGATTATAATGTTAATTACCTTACTGTGCCTGTAATGGCTAATTGGCATTTTGGTTCTACCAGAAGATGGTATTTAAATTTTGGTCCATATATTGGGTTTGTTCTAAACGCTGAAGAAGACAGAGGTGGGACAGATGTCAAGGACGCTTTTAATTCAACAGATTTTGGAATTGCTCTTGGAATTGGCCATAAATTTGATATTGCCGAAAACACAAAACTGTTTGTAGAGTATGATGCCCAATCGGGTCTATCTGATATTTTTGCCAATAACCTTGGCTCTTCAGTACGAAATGGTAGAAGCAGTTTTAATGTTGGTCTTATTTTTACTAATCTCTAGTAAACTCTTAAATACAGCTAAAGCCGAAGTGATATGCTTCGGTTTTTTTGTGCCCAAATTTTAATATCTTTACTCTATGAAAAAACTCATCATCATTAATGGGCCTAATCTAAATTTGTTAGGAAAACGCGAAATCAACATCTATGGTAATTTATCATTTAGTGACTTTTTTGAGCGTATCACTAATAAGTATCCAAATGTGACCTTGGAACATTATCAATCTAATGTTGAAGGTGAACTTATAGATAAAATTCAGGAGGTAGGTTATCATTATGATGGAATTATTTTAAACGCTGCTGCCTATACACATACTTCAATTGGTATTGGTGATGCTGTAAAAGCAATAAGCACTCCAGTAATTGAAGTACATATTTCTAATACGTTTTCTAGGGAAGAATTTAGACACAAATCTTATATCTCTCCTAATGCAAGAGGTGTTGTTTTAGGTTTTGGGTTGCAAAGTTATGAACTTGCAATTCAAAGTTTTTTAGATTGAAATTAACTTAGAAGATTTTAAATAATCCTATGAAAAAGATTGTATTTATTGTTCTTAGTGCTTTAGTTTCTAACTTTTATGCCTCATCACAGTCTAATGTTGAATTTGGTGTGAAGGGTGGATTAAACCTTACTTTTTTTAAGGTGAAAGAGGCTGAGTTTGGAAATACAATAGACACGGAAACTGGATTTTATGGCGGTATTTTTGCCGATTTTGATATAGATAATACGGTGTCGTTACAGCCTGAATTGTTGTATATAAATTTGAGCGATTTTAAGTTTTTAAACGCACCAATTTATGCTAAGTTTAAGCTGTCTCAGCGATTATACTTTATGGCAGGTCCAAGTTTAAACTATTTTTTCGATTTTTTTACAAACAAATTCAAGGTACGAGGAGACATCGCAACTGCATTTAATATTACCGAGTCCTTTGATCTTCATATGAAGTTTGTCGTTGGTTTTACAGAGGTTTCACCAAATGGACTCTTCCTTGGGGCTGGATATAAATTCTAAAAAAAAAATGCGATTCATTTTAGAATCGCATTTTTTTTAATCATATAGTATTTTACAAGTGAATCACTTCATCATAGGCATCTGCTACAGCTTCCATAACGGCCTCACTCATAGTTGGGTGCGGGTGAATAGCTTTTAGTACTTCATGACCAGTAGTTTCAAGTTTACGACCTAAAACAGCTTCGGCAATCATATCGGTTACACCAGCTCCAATCATATGGCAGCCTAACCATTCGCCATATTTAGCATCAAAAATAACCTTTACAAACCCATCTTTATTTCCTCCAGCGCTAGCTTTACCTGAAGCCGAGAATGGAAACTTACCAACTTTTATATCGATACCTTGTTCTTTGGCTTGTTTTTCGGTTAATCCTACACTTGCAATTTCTGGAGAACAATATGTACAGCCTGGCACATTTCCGTAGTCAATAGCCTCAACATGCTGTCCAGCAATTTTTTCGACGCATAAAATACCTTCGGCTGAGGCAACATGAGCCAAAGCCTGACCAGGTGTAACATCTCCAATGGCATAATACCCAGGAATGTTAGTTTGATAATAATCATTAACTAAAATTTTATCACGATCAACAGCAATCCCTACATCTTCTAAACCAATATTTTCGATATTAGATTTTATACCAACCGCAGATAGGACTAAATCGGCTTCTAATATTTCTTCGCCTTTTTTAGTTTTAACAGTGGCTTTAACCCCTGTTCCAGACGTATCAACTTTAGTGACTTCTGAAGAGGTCATAATCTTGATACCACTTTTCTTAAATGAACGTTCTAATTGCTTAGAAACATCTTCATCTTCAACAGGAACTACATTTGGTAAATATTCAACAATAGTAACTTCTGTACCAATAGAATTGTAGAAATATGCAAATTCTACACCAATGGCACCAGAACCTACAACAATCATTTTCTTAGGTTGTTTTTCTAAAGTCATGGCCTCTCTATAACCAATTACTTTTTTACCATCTTGTGGTAAACTAGGTAATTCACGAGAGCGTGCACCAGTAGCAATGATAATATGATCTGCGCTATAGTCTTTGCCATCAACCTCAACTTTCTTTCTTGTTTTTAGTGTGCCATAGCCCTTAATAACATCAATTTTGTTTTTCTTCATTAAAAACTGAACACCCTTACTCATTCCTTCTGCAACACCACGACTACGTTTAACAACGGCATCAAAATCATGACCAGCATCTTTTACTGTAAGTCCGTAATCTTCGGCATGTTTTAAATATTCAAAAACTTGTGCAGATTTAAGTAAAGCTTTGGTTGGTATACAACCCCAATTTAGGCAAACACCTCCTAAACTTTCTTTTTCTACAATAGCTGTTTTAAAGCCTAGCTGCGAGGCTCTAATTGCTGTTACGTAGCCTCCAGGACCACTACCAAGTACTATAATATCGTATTTACTCATGAGTCTATTTTTGTCTAAATTTTAAGGTTACGAAGTTACAAAACCTAATCGTAATATTAAAGGTCATCTGTAAAATGTCTACGACCTTTTTCTTTACTGAATTTTTCTTGGTTGTAAGTACTAGATTTTCCTTTTGGAATTGACAATGACATCCAGTCTTTTCCTTTGAGGAGTTTGCCCAAAAAGACAAGCTGTCCTATATGATATGAGTAATGAGCCAATTGTCTGTTTATGGCTTCTGTGACCGTATGCCCTTGGTTTCTTATATAAATGATTTGCTCTAAGTTCGAATGAGACAATGGTCTTATGGCATCAAATAAACATGCCCATCCTTTATTCCAATACTGTTTTAATTCTTCTTTGGTTTGAAACGTATCTTCAAATTCGCTATCACGATGCCTCCATGCCTTTTCGCCATCTTCGATAAGAAAATTAGTCCATCGACTCAGCATATTACCAACAATATGTTTTACTATTATAGCGATAGAATTTGAATCTTCTACAAACTCGTGTTGTAGTTCTTTAAAAGAAAGCTGATCCATTGTTTTATCACCTAAGGACTTATAGTACTCAAATTGTTTAAGCGTACTACTTAAATAAGAATGTTCCATAATAATTGATTTTGTTCCATAAAAATAGCGATACAAAATCTTTAGAACTATATATTGCTATAGTTAGATTTTATATCGCTATAAGTATGTGAATTATTAATCTATTTCTCCGGAACGAACGTTAGAGCATCTCCATTAATGCAATGACGTTTTCCTGTGGTTTTTCTTGGGCCATCATTAAATACGTGCCCTAAATGCCCACCACAAGTGGCACAATGTTCTTCATGTCTTGCGTATCCTAAATTGTAATCTACAGAATATTCTACATTGCCCTCAATTTCTCGGTCAAAACTAGGCCATCCTGTACCAGAATCAAACTTGTGTTCACTTTTAAATAAAGCCGTGTTACATCCTGCGCAATGAAAGGTGCCTTTTCTATATTCTTTATTAAGCGGACTAGAGAAAGAACGTTCTGTACCAGCCTTTCTTAATACATAATATTGCTCGCTAGTTAGTTCTTTTTTCCACTCGGCGTCTGTTTTTGTCACTGGATATACTTTTGTCTCTTTGATATCCTTTTTTTGTGCAGAAGAGTTGCAACTAAAAAATAATGAAATCGTAAGTAATGCTAAAATCTTTTTCATGTTGTTAAATAAAGGTTTTTATTTTTTTTTATGTCGAAATAAAAAGTTTGAACTTACTATTATCAATAAAAATTGAATTTGATGTGACAAAATTCCATAGGTTTGTGTCATAATAAATAGAATCATTTTGTAAATTTAGCTTACACTTAAAATCTCTAAATTATGAACATTAAAAACAATATAGTTGTTATTGGTATTTTAGCATTATTTCTATCATGTACAACAAACCCATTTACAGGAAAAAAGACTTTGGCCTTAGTCCCAAATTCTCAGTTGTTTCCTACGGCTTTTGCGCAGTATGACCAGTTTTTAACTGAAAACAACGTCATTACTGGTACTGCCGATTCAGAAATGATTAAACGCGTTGGTCAGCGTATAGCTGTTGCCGCAGAACGTTGGTTAAATGCAAATGGACATCAAGGCTATTTAGAAGATTATAAATGGGAATACAATCTTGTAAATGATAAAACAGTAAATGCATGGTGTATGCCAGGTGGCAAAATTGTATTCTATACAGGAATCTTACCTATAGCACAAAACGAAACAGGCATTGCGGCAATTATGGGCCATGAAGTAGCGCATGCCTTGGCTAACCATGGACAACAGCGTATGAGTGCAGGAATGCTTCAGCAGTTAGGAGCTGTTGCTGGAAATGTGGCTATTAAAGATGAGCAAACACGAAATATTTTTAATCAGGCGTATGGTGTTGGAAGTAACGTAGGGGTAATGTTACCTTTTAGTAGAAGTCATGAAACGCAATCTGATGAGATAGGATTATACCTTATGGCGATCGCTGGATATAATCCCGATGAAGCCGCCGAATTATGGAAACGTATGAAAGCTAACAGTGGAGGACAAGCTCCGCCAGAATTCTTAAGCACACACCCTTCAAACGACACTAGGATTAGTAATTTACAGCAATGGGCACCAAAGGCCAGAGCTGAAGCCAAGAAGTTTGGAGTAGACTCATTTAGACCTTTAGGTAATTTTTAATTGTAAAGATTAAAAATTATAGTAATTTAGAAGCTGTCCAATAAAGGGCAGCTTTTTTAATTTTATAGTATGGCTAAACTAGAAAAGGGCAGTAAAAAACTGCTTAATGCTTGGGCTTTTTACGATTGGGCAAATTCTGTATACACTCTTACCATTGCATCATCTATATTTCCAATATTTTATTCGGCGTTATTTCTAGGTCAAGTAGAGAAAACAGTTCCCGCTTTTGGAATGGTTTTTAAGAGTACCGCATTAATTACCTACGTTACGGCTTTTACATTTCTAGTTGTAGCATTTACATCTCCAATCTTATCTGGTATTGCCGATTATGTAGGGAATAAGAAAAATTTCATGAAGTTTTTCTGCTATGTTGGTGGATTGGGCTGTATTGGATTGTATTTTTTTAGTATCAATAATATTCATTTAAGCCTTCTATTTTATTTTATGGGCTTAATTGGTTATTGGGGAAGTTTGGTTTTTTATAATTCGTATTTACCAGATATAGCTTTTCCTGAACAGCAAGATGCCATAAGTGCTAAAGGCTTTTCAATGGGATATATTGGGAGTGTTATTTTACTACTTTTAAATTTGGCTATGGTTATGAAACCAGACTGGTTTGGATTTGATATTAGTATCTCTGAAAGTTTAAAGGAAACTGGAACAGAGGCTCAAATTGCCGAGGCTTTAAAAGATGCAAAAGGTAGTGCGTCTATGGAAGCCATGCGTATTTCATTTGTAACGGTTGGATTGTGGTGGATTCTTTTTAGCCAATACACATTTTATATATTACCAAAAGGTGTTTCGAACGGACATAAAGTTACTAAGGCAGTTGTGTTTAATGGTCTTAAAGAACTAAAACTAGTTTGGAATCAATTAAAACAAAACTTGCGTTTAAAGCGTTATCTCGTTGCTTTTTTCGTATTTAGTATGGCAGTACAGACCATTATGCTAGTTGCCGTATACTTTGGAGAAGAAGAAATTGCATGGGGCAGTTCTGATGCCAAAACTCAAGGATTAATTGTGAGTATTTTGGTGATTCAGCTTGTAGCCATATTGGGAGCCGTTTTAACCTCTATAGCATCGTCGAAATTCGGAAATATTAAAACACTCATTGTTATCAATTTTATTTGGATGTCCTTATGTGTTTATGCCTATTTTATGGAAACTCCAGTTCAATTTTATATAGCGGCGTCTTTAGTTGGTCTCGTTATGGGAGGAATTCAAGCATTGGCACGATCGACATATTCTAAATTTTTACCCGAAACGGATGATACCACATCCTATTTCAGTTTTTATGATGTTGCCGAAAAGATTGGTATTGTAATTGGAATGGTGATTTTTGCAACAATCGACCAAATAACTGGTAGTATGCGTAACGCTATATTGTTTTTATTTATCTTCTTTTTTGTGGGTATTGTATTGTTATATCGTGTTCCAAAGGAAAACAAATAGTTAATATATAAGTTCCTTACTTTGAGGAACTTTTTTTTTATTAGGGCTCTTAAAATAAATTAGTATGTTTGTACAAACCCAATTTATTGTATTATGAAAAAATTACTTACTCTATTAATCTGCACTGTTGTATTTACATTTGTGTCTTGTGAAGATGAACCTCTTGAAGGTGATTTTGTAACTGGTGGCTTAACCTGTGAAACAGCTATTGCTAATACGGCTCAAGCTGCTTTAAATTTTTTAGGTGTAAATGATGATAATTATACACAATTATGTATCGCTTATCGTAATGCGTTAGAAGCGCAATTACAGGCATGTGGTGATGAAGACGGATCACTTCAAACAGCTATTGATGCGCTTGGCGATTGTACAAATGATGCAGAAGCTACTGAAGTTGAAGGCACTTGGTTGCTTACAGCATGGTTAGGAGAAGAACCAATAGACCTTAATAATGATGGAACGAGTAGTGCTAATTTTTTAGATGAAATGGACTGCTATAATAACGAGACTATAGTTTTTAATAATGATGGTACAGGAGTAGCGATGAGTACATCTTTTGCTGAGATTACTTTTGAAATTGTTGTTGGAACTACAGATGAGTATTCATATACAATTGATTGTATTGATGAAGTTGAAAATACTAATATGACTTGGATACAATCTGGAAATACAATATCGATTACTGATGCCTTTGGAACAACAGATTGGACATTAAGTGGCAACGAATTGTCAATTACAATTCCAGAAGGTTTTGGAACTTCAAATGAAGATGGAACTGTAATTATTACACAAGATTTAACTTTAGTATATACGAAGCAATGATATAAACCTCATACATAAAAAAAAGCCACTAAACTTAAACGTTAGTGGCTTTTTTTATAACTTGTACTAACTAGTTTTCGATACTACCAGATCCAGATACCTTTGTATCTTCCTTTGTAGGATTTCCTCTATATTCTATATCACCAGACCCAGTAACTCTTGCTTTAAAGTTTCCGTTACAAACTACTTCAGCATCACCAGACCCAGTCACAGCAACGTCTGTATTAGTAGCATTGAGATTAAAACCATGAAAATCTCCAGAACCTGTAACTCCAGCCTTTAAATCGGTTGTAGAACCTTTAAGCGTAAGATCACCAGACCCAGTAACTTTACCAGCTACATACTTTGTTTGCACATCTAATACAACATCTCCTGAACCTGAAAGCGACACCTCTAGATTATCTGATGTTATCTTATCTTCATTCCATAAATCTCCTGAACCAGATAATGATACTTTATCAAGATCTTTAAATGGGATGGTAATTTTAATCGTTTTGTTTCTACTTGGGTCTAAATTTTTACCCTTTTGAGTTTTAATAACCAGTTTTCCGTTTTTCACTTCTGTAACTATATATTCTAAGAGATTTGATTCTCCTTCTAATGTGATTTTTCCTTCAGTTCCAGCAACGAGGATATAATCAAAACTTCCAGCACATTTTACAACATCGTAATCCGAAGTTGATCGTGTTACTGTTGTTACGTTTCCGTTGCCTTTTATTTTTTTCCATTGTGCTTGAGAGACCGTAAAGCTCAATAAAGCTGCTATTATTAATATTGAATGTTTCATTGTTCTAAATTTTATTGTGTTGTGTTTAATTTCTTTTAAATGTGACGCTACCATATTCAGATTTAATTCTTATCATATTTCCGCTATTGGCATTCCCATGGTAACCTTGGTAATACTTGTCTGATGATTCGATACGTTTCTTAGTAAATTCGAAATCACTAGCATCGCGTAATGAAGCATATTCTAAATCAATATCAAAACTAAAATTATAATCAGGAGCGTAGCCTATAGTGATGCCATTATAATCGGATTCGATATCTATGTTTCCAGCATTTGCTGCCATTTTTTCAATTTTGATAGAACCATAATCTGCCTTAATACCTACGTTTTTATAAATAGTCCCCAATCTTAAGGTTAGATAATCACCATTACCAACAACGTTGTTTGCGTTACCAATTTTTAATGAACCATAATCGCAGTTATAATTAATATCTTCAGCCAGCTCAATTTCAGACTTGGTATAATCGGCATTGATATCTAGATTTTTAGTTTTTCCCACTGTATAACCACTATAGTCTGCATTGATTTTTCCGCTATTAATGTATTCAAAGTAACAGTTGTTAGAATAATCAAACGATATAGAGTTATTGCTAGCCATAAGCCCTTTAGTCGTTATTTTTCCGTAGTCGCAACTAATATATGCACGTCCTTCTAGTTTGTCTAAATCAATACTTCCATAGTCATTATTAAGGTCAACGTTATTAGTTATTGGCATTTTAATAATGTAATTGATTTCCATATTTACATTGTTGTTTTTGCCCCAATTCCAAATAGACTTAGATTTGTTCTTGCTAAATTTTGTCTTTGCAGAAACCATAGAACTTGTTGCATTAAATTCTACATCAATATCGTCTAGTTTTTTCTGAACCTTCTCAAGATTATTACCATTGGTTTTGATTTTAACTTCAATTGAAATTGTAGAACCTTCATAGGTTGTAATGTTTATGTTTCCGTAACTATTATTAACTTTTAAAGTGGCATCCGAGCTTACAGAAAATTCTTTTTTAATAGTTTTTTCTTTGGTATGTTTTCCATTCCATTTATCATGGACATTATTTGCACATGAGATCGCCGGAATTAAAATAAAAGCGAATATTAACTTATATAGTAGTTGTGTTTTCATTTTGGTTGTTTTTAAATTTTTTAACTTCTTCTATGTGTTCTAAAACAGTTTCTAAAACGTTTATTCTATTTTGAAAATTGGAGATCATTGCATAGATAACACGTTGATCGTTTCCACTTTCGGTTAAATCTATTTTAAGTGATTCATATTCTTCCTCAAGAGTATTTATTTCTCTCATTGCGGTATAAATCATTTGTTCAGTTTCTGGAGTACGTTCTGCTTCTAATAAGGTTAATTCTTGCTCAATTGCTGACGTAAAAAAGGATTGTGTTTGAGATAATTCTGGAGATACACTCGCCAAATCCATTAACTCCGAATCTTGTTGTTGCATCACTGTGAAAATGCTAAAGCATATCAGTATTGATGCTGCAACTGCCAAAAGAGGTTTCCAATAACTGGTTGTTTTCTTAGGCTCACTTATTGCAACTGGATTGTTGAGTTGTTTAAGTTTACCTAAAAACCTGATTTCATGACCAGTGTTAGGCTGCTCCACATCAAAACTGTCCTCCAATGTTTCAAATAAGCTATTAATAGTATCTTTTTTCATAAGTTTATCCTTATCATTATTTATAGATTTCATACGTTAAAATTGAACCAGAGGCTCTAATTTTTGACGCAGACTTTCTTTTGCACGTGAAATCATCGTTCTGCAATTGGCAGATGAAATATTCATTATTTCACAGATTTCATCATAATCGTAACCTTCAATTAAATAGAGCGTTAAGCTCATTCTATAATTATCTTTTAGCGTCTTCATGGTCTCCAGAACCTGATTCGCTTTCAGATTATTAAATTCATAATCTTCGGTTACACCTGAGCAGTCTTCAACTTTATATAACACATCGTCTAAAGGCACATCTTGATATTTGCTACTTTTTTTGTAGTGATATATACTGTTATTGATAACAATTCGTTTTAACCAAGAACCAAATGTTTTAATCTCTTTAAGATTATCCAACTTTGTGAAAGCGGTTAAAAAGGAATCTTGCATGATGTCTTCGGCTTCAAAACTGTCTTTTACAATTCTGTGTGCCGTATTATACATCGCTTTGTAATATCTATTGTAGACCTCCATTTGCGCGTTCTGGTTGCCCGATTTGCAAAGCTGCAATAACTGCTCTATATTTTGATTGGTTAGTGTCAAAAAACAAATGCTTTTATATAGAGATGAAAACGCACTTTGTTTGTTACACTTTTGGTAAAAAAAGTTTTTAATATGTAAACACGTAATGGCATAACTATTGAAATTATATAAAGGTATATAATTGCTAACAACTCATAAGAACTTGATTTTCAGTGATTTCAGCAATTAACTTAATAAATATAAATCTATAGTTCTGTTGTTTTAATGACAGAATGACCAAAAAAATAATATGGCAAAGTCTAAATTTTTAAAGCTTGACAGTTTGTCATTTCAGGATTTTGATGAAAATTCAGAATTAATTCCTTTAATGACACCAGAAGATGAAGCAGAAATAAATAACGAGCTTCTCCCAGATTCATTACCAATTTTACCGCTACGTAATACCGTTTTGTTTCCTGGAGTTGTAATCCCAATTACTGCTGGAAGAGATAAATCAATTAAACTCATTAATGACGCCAATAGTGGAAGTAAAGTCATAGGTGTTGTTTCACAAAAAGATGAAATTGTAGAAGATCCTAATGCTAATGATATTTTCAAAAAAGGGACAGTTGCCCGTATTTTGAAAGTTCTTAAAATGCCAGATGGAAATACAACAATTATTATTCAAGGGAAGAAGCGTTTTGAAATTCAAGATGTCGTTTCTGAAGATCCATATCTTACGGCTACAGTTAAAGATGTTCCTGAAGCTAAACCTGCCACAGAAAATCAAGAGTTTACGGCAATTATAGATTCTATTAAGGATTTGTCTTTACAGATCATTAAGGATAGTCCTAACATTCCTACGGAAGCCTCTTTTGCGATTAAGAACATCGAAAGCAATTCGTTTTTAGTAAACTTTGTGTCTTCTAATATGAACCTTTCTGTAAAGGAGAAACAAGAGTTATTAGAGATTAATGATTTAAAGGAACGTGCCTTAGCAACTTTAAAGTACATGAATACAGAGCTCCAAAAATTGGAACTTAAAAATGATATTCAGTCTAAGGTTCAAAGTGATATGAACCAACAACAGCGTGAATATTTCCTACACCAACAAATGAAAACCATTCAAGAAGAACTTGGAGGAGGTGTATCGTCTGGTGAGGAGATAGAGGAGATGCGTCAACGTGCTAAGACTAAGAAATGGGACGATAAAGTAGCCGAACACTTTAATAAAGAGCTGGCGAAAATGCAACGTATGAATCCGCAAGTTGCCGAATACTCTATTCAACGCAATTATCTAGACTTATTTCTTGACCTACCATGGAATGAATTTAGCAAAGATAAATTCGATTTAAAACGTGCCATGAAAATCTTAGATCGTGATCATTATGGTTTAGACGATGTTAAAAAGAGAATCATTGAATATCTAGCAGTTTTAAAATTGCGAAATGATATGAAGTCTCCAATACTTTGTTTATATGGACCTCCTGGCGTTGGGAAAACCTCTCTTGGGAAATCGATAGCCGAGGCTTTAGGACGAGAGTATGTAAGAATGTCTTTGGGAGGTTTACGAGATGAAGCCGAAATACGAGGCCATCGAAAAACATATATTGGTGCAATGCCTGGCAGAATAATTCAAAGTTTGAAAAAGGCAGGAACCTCAAACCCTGTTTTTGTTTTGGATGAAATTGATAAACTTTCAAATACACACCAAGGAGACCCATCGTCGGCTTTACTTGAAGTATTAGATCCAGAACAAAATAGTGAGTTCTATGATAACTTCCTTGAAATGGGATTTGATTTGTCTAAGGTAATGTTTATTGCAACGTCTAATAGTTTAAATACCATTCAGCCAGCTTTAAGAGATCGTATGGAAATTATTAATGTTACTGGATATACTATAGAAGAGAAAGTAGAGATAGGGAAACGCCATTTGTTGCCTAAGCAATTAACAGAGCATGGATTGTCTGAAAAACACCTGAAAGTTGCAAAACCACAACTTGAAAAAGTGGTAGAAGGTTATACTAGAGAGTCTGGTGTTAGAGGATTAGAAAAACAAATAGCTAAACTTGTACGTCACGCGGCTAAGAATATTGCAATGGAAGAAGATTATAACATAAAAGTAACAAACGAAGATGTTATAGACGTGTTGGGAGCTCCGCGATTAGAACGTGATAAATATGAAAATAATAATGTTGCAGGAGTAGTGACAGGATTAGCTTGGACAAGCGTAGGAGGAGACATCTTATTTATTGAGTCCATACTATCTAAAGGAAAAGGGAACCTAACTATTACAGGTAACCTAGGAAAAGTGATGAAAGAATCGGCTACTATCGCTATGGAATATATAAAAGCCAATGCTGATGAATTTGGAATTGATTCTGAGGTTTTCGAAAACTATAATGTTCATATTCACGTCCCTGAAGGGGCGACTCCAAAAGATGGTCCTAGCGCAGGTGTGACTATGTTAACTTCTTTAGTATCTTTGTTTACACAGCGCAAAGTCAAAAATAGTTTGGCGATGACCGGTGAAATTACTTTAAGAGGTAAAGTGTTACCAGTTGGCGGTATCAAAGAAAAGATACTTGCCGCTAAGCGTGCCAGAATTAAAGAGATTTTGTTATGTGAAGATAACAAGCGTGATATTGATGAAATTAAGCCAGAATATTTAAAAGGGCTTACGTTTCATTATGTCAAAGACATGAGTGATGTCTTAAAGCTTGCACTAACAAATCAAAAAGTTAAAAATGCTAAAAAGCTTTAAATTAATAGTAACTGTTATTGTGCTTACAGCTTCAACTTTTGGAGCTGTTGCACAAACAGAAACTTATAAAGATGTTCTTCTCAACGGAAAGCCAGCTAAACTTAACACTAAAACAGGTGAAATTGTTTTGGTTGGTTCGAAGTCGGTACAATCAAAAGAATCAAAAAAAGATAGTACCGCCCAAAAAACTGAAATTCAATCTAATTTAATTACCAAGAATACTAAGACAGGAGTAAAAGATAGTACATTGGTAATTGTAACAAAAAGACCAGACACGCTAGCTGAGTATTTTAAAAATCAAAAGGTCGTTGTATACAATAATAGTCTACAAACAGAAAGAACTGTTTTTACCGCAACACGTTCAGATAGCATAACGACCACTAAAACTACTAATAAAACCCCGGAGCTTAGTACTTCAGAGAAGGCGCAAAAAGCAACTACCTTAGTATATGATACGTCTTCAAGCAGTACAGAAGATGATACCGATTCAGATTACCATATGGTGAAACGAGGAGAGACCTTATACGCTTTGTCTAAACAATATAATGTAAGTTTAGGAGAACTTAAGCGTGCTAATAATTTGGAAACAACACTTATAAAAATTGGTCAGAATTTAAGAGTGCGCAACTTGGACGAACTTTATAATACTAACATTTGGATTGTTTCAAAAGGAGACACTTTATATAGTATTGCAAAAAAGACTAATACGACTGTTGCAGCTATTAAAACCTTAAATGACTTACGTAGTAATTTGATTAAGGTTGGACAAAAACTACAGTTAAAATAGAATTCATTCGTTTTAAAAAAATAAAATAGACATATAGGCGTTTTAAGATAGATTTAGTTACTTTGCACACTTATATGCTAAAGAAAATTGCCACTATTTTTTGCCTGTTGATAACAACTACTTTTTTTGCCCAAGTAGGTGGCGAATCTACGTATCAATTTCTCAACTTAATCGCATCACCTCGACAAGCTGCTCTAGGAGGAAAGGTAATTACTAATTATGATTATGACGTCACTGGAGGATTATTTAATCCAGCAACTATAAATGCCGAAATGGATAATCAGTTGGCAATCAACTATTCTAGCTATTTAGGAGGCATTAGTTATGGGTCTGCGGCATATGCCTACACTTGGGATAGACATGTTCAAACTTTGCATGTTGGAATGACCTATATTAATTATGGAAGTTTTGATGGTTATGATCTTAATGGTGTCTCAACAGGAACATTTACGGGTAATGAAGCGGCATTATCGGCTGGATATGCTTATCAGATTCCATTTACTGATTTTTATTTGGGCGCTAATTTAAAACTCATTACGTCCAAATTAGAGCAATACAATTCTATTGGTGTGGCTACAGATTTAGGCGCCATGTATATCAATGAGCGTTTAGAGTTTCAAATGGCGCTAGTTGTTAGAAATCTTGGAACTCAAATTGTAACATATGCTGGTCAGAATGAAAAATTACCACTAGAAATTAATTTAGGTTTATCACAAACCTTAGAAAACATGCCGTTACGCTGGCATTTAACTTTTGAAAACTTGCAAGCTTGGCCAATTCGGTTTTCTAATCCTTCGAGAGCTACTACAGATTTGGACGGTAATCAAACACAAGAAAAGGTTGGTTTTTTAGGAGAATTATTACGACATACCATAATTGGTGCAGAGCTATTTCCTGATAGAGGTTTCAATATTAGAATGGCTTATAACTTTAGGAGAGCAGAAGAATTACGTATCTTAGAACAACGAAATTTTTCAGGATTATCATTTGGCGTAGGTATTAAACTTAATAAAACGCGATTTAGTTATACACATGCTAGGTATTCTGGTGCTAGTAATGCCAATTTTTTCGGGGTACAAATAGATTTAAGATAATGACCAAAATTACTATTGCCATAGATGGGTTTTCATCCACAGGAAAAAGTACTGTTGCGAAACGCTTAGCTAAAGCGTTGGGTTATGTATATGTAGATTCGGGAGCGATGTATCGTGCGGTAACATTATTTGCCATGCAAAATGGATTTATTGAAACAGATTGTTTTGATAGTGATGGCCTGATATCTCAATTAGAAAACATAGAGATTAGCTTTAAATTTAATGAGACCTTAGGTTTTGCCGAAGTTTACCTTAATGGAGAAAATGTAGAATCTAACATTAGAACACTAGAAGTATCTCAGTTTGTAAGTTTGGTTTCTACTGTTTCTGAAGTTAGAGAGCAATTAGTTAAGCAACAACAAGGTTTTGGAAAAGATAAAGGGGTAGTTATGGATGGCCGCGATATAGGAACCGTTGTATTTCCAGATGCTGAGTTGAAAGTATTTATGACAGCTTCAGCAAAAAAGCGTGCGCAACGACGTTATGAAGAACTTGTAGAAAGAGGTGATGATGTTTGTTATGACGATGTGCTTCAAAATGTCCAAACAAGAGATCGCATAGACTCTACAAGAGATGATTCGCCATTAGTGATGGCAGAAGATGCTATGAAGGTAGACAATTCTAATATGTCCCTTGAAGAGCAATTCCAAGTGGTTTTAGAACTTTCAGAAGAAAAAATAAAATTAAACCAAAAAAAAAGCGACACTAGGCCGCTTTAATTTTCGATATACCAAAAAGTCTATAAATTTGGAATAATTAATTCTTGATCTGGATAAATTAAATCAGGGTTCTTCAAGATATCACTGTTAGCAGCAAAGATGTCTTTGTACTTCATCGCATCACCATAATAGTGTGCTGCAATTTTACCCAAAGTTTCACCGCTTTGTACAGTATGTCTTGCATATACAGATTCATCTGCTACTGCAATGTCTGCCATAATATCACTAGGGTTGTCACCACCAGCGGCTTTGATTGCATCCCATAAAAGGTTTTTTTCGTATTGAGTTTTTGCTGTTCCAGTTACTTTTAATACGCCATTTTCTTCTTTCACATCACCATTTTCGATGTTTAATGATTCTCCTAGGTCTAATACACTTTGGTATTTTGATCTTACCATAATATTTATTTTTAATTTTAGTGTTAATACTATCGTAAATATACCAATTTATGTGCCAAAAATTAAAGCTCAATTGTAAGATTTTTTAACATTTTTACATTCTGAAATTCAAATGGTTAGACAATGTCATATTTATTTTGTTTTATAGTAAATAAAGCGTATTTTTGCACTCCTTTTAGCGAATCTTGGGAAGATAAAAGGAACAAGCAATTATAAATAATAACGCTTCTGTGTGTTATCGCTTAATTCTTTCTAAACATACAGAATACAAATTTTATTCAGCACATGTCTGAAAAAGAAACAAAACAAGCTGAAGTAGCAACTACTGAAGCTCCTAAAACTGAAGCTCCTCAAGTATCAGAGGCTCAGGCAAATCCAGAAAAATTCTTAGAAGATTTCAATTGGCACAATTACGAAGAAGGAATTGATCCTGTTGATGACAAACAATTAGAAGAATTTGAAAAATTAGTATCAGAAAATTTTGTAGATACCTTAGATGATGAAGTTGTAGAAGGTGAAGTCATCCACATTACTGATCGTGATGCTATTATCGACATTAACGCTAAATCTGAAGGTGTAATTTCTCTTAATGAGTTTCGTTACAATCCAGATTTAAAAGTTGGTGACAAAGTAGAAGTATTAATTGATGTTCGTGAAGATGCAACTGGTCAATTGGTATTATCTCACAGAAAAGCTCGTGTAATTAAAGCATGGGATCGTGTAAACAATGCACACGAAACTGGTGAAATCGTTAATGGTTTTGTAAAATGCAGAACTAAAGGTGGTATGATCGTTGACGTATTTGGTATTGAAGCATTCTTGCCAGGCTCTCAAATTGATGTAAAACCAATTAGAGATTACGACCAGTACGTAAATAAAACAATGGAATTTAAAGTTGTGAAAATCAACCACGAATTCAAAAACATTGTTGTCTCTCATAAAGCTCTTATTGAAGCCGATATTGAGGAACAAAAGAAAGAAATCATTGGTCAATTAGAAAAAGGTCAAGTATTAGAAGGTATCGTGAAGAACATTACGTCTTACGGTGTGTTTATTGATCTTGGTGGCGTTGACGGATTAGTTCATATCACAGATTTATCTTGGTCTAGAATTAATCATCCAAATGAAATCGTAGAATTAGACCAAAAATTAAACGTGGTAATCTTAGACTTTGATGAAGATAAGTCTAGAATCCAATTAGGTCTTAAGCAATTAAGCAAACACCCTTGGGAAGCTTTAGGAGAAACTGTAAAAGTTGGAGATAAAGTAAAAGGTAAAGTTGTTGTTATTGCAGATTATGGTGCATTTGTTGAAGTAGAAGAAGGTGTAGAAGGATTAGTTCACGTTAGTGAAATGTCTTGGTCAACACATTTACGTTCTGCTCAAGATTTCGTATCTGTAGGTGATGAAATCGAAGCTGTAATCTTAACGCTTGATAGAGAAGATCGTAAAATGTCTCTTGGTATCAAACAATTAACTCCAGATCCATGGACAGATATTACGTCTAAATATCCAGTTGGTTCTAAGCACTCTGGAATTGTACGTAACTTTACAAACTTTGGTGTTTTTGTTGAATTAGAAGAAGGTATCGACGGATTAATTTATATCTCAGATTTATCTTGGACTAAGAAAATCAAACATCCTAGTGAGTTTACAAATGTAGGTGATAAGTTAGATGTTGTTGTATTAGAATTAGATGTTGAAGGACGTAAATTATCTTTAGGTCACAAACAAACAACAGATAACCCTTGGGATAAGTATGAAACTGAGTTCGCTTTAGGAACTACGCATACTGCCGAGATTGCTGAAATCGTAGACAAAGGTGCTACTATCAATTTTAATGACGACATCGTTGCATTTGTACCATCTCGTCACTTAGAAAAAGAAGACGGAAGCAAATTAAAGAAAGGAGAATCTGCAGACTTCAAAATCATTGAGTTCAACAAAGAATTCAAAAGAGTTGTAGCCTCTCATACTGCTATCTTTAAAGAAGAAGAAATGGCAAACGTAAAAGCAGCTGTTAAGAAGCAAGAAGCTCAAGCAGCAGAAGCAAAACCAACTTTAGGTGATGCTAATGATGCTTTACAAGCGCTTAAAGATAAAATGGACGGGAAGAAATAATTCCTTAAGTTTTTAAATATTAAAGCCTCTCATTTTTTGAGAGGCTTTTTTTATTGACTTACAAAACGATTGCAAACCCTAATTTTTTAACTTAACTTTGTCCACCAAACACGTTTGGAAACCATATGAGTCAAAAAGTTTTACTTAATGCTAAAGAGGTAAACATCATTCTTCATCGATTGGCTTGTCAACTTATTGAAAATCACAACGACTTTTCTAACACTGTTCTTATTGGATTACAGCCTAGAGGGAAATATCTAGCAAATCGTTTAGCTACGATGCTAAAAGAAGATTATAAAATTAAAAATATCCAACTAGGACACTTAGATATTACGTTTTTTAGAGATGACTTTAGACGCGGTGAAAAGATCTTAGAAGCCAATACTACAGAAATTAATTTCATTGTTGAAAACAAAAATATCGTTTTTATTGATGATGTGTTATATACAGGACGAAGTATTAGGGCAGCTCTAACAGCCATTCAATCGTTTGGAAGACCAAATGAAATTGAATTGTTAACGTTGATTGATAGACGTTTTAGTAGGCATTTACCAATTCAACCTAATTATAGAGGTCGTCAAGTAGATGCTATAAATGAAGAAAAAGTGAAAGTAAACTGGGCTGAAAATGAAGGAGAAGACTCGGTATATTTGATAAATAATTAATAGTTATGAGCGAATTAAGTGTTAATCACTTATTGGGAATTAAATACCTTAATAAAAAGGATATTCAATTAATTTTTGAAACTGCAGATCATTTCAAAGAGGTGATTAATAGACCAATCAAAAAAGTGCCTTCGCTTAGAGATATCACGATAGCTAACTTATTTTTTGAAAATTCTACACGAACCAAGCTGTCTTTCGAACTGGCTGAAAAACGCCTTTCGGCAGATGTTATTAATTTTTCAGCATCGCAATCTTCAGTAAAAAAAGGAGAAACTTTAATAGACACCGTAAACAATATTTTATCCATGAAAGTAGATATGGTGGTGATGAGACATCCTAATCCAGGAGCAGGAGTGTTTTTATCCCAACATGTTGATGCCAGTATAATTAATGCTGGTGATGGTGCGCATGAACACCCAACCCAAGCCTTGTTAGATAGTTACTCTATTAGAGAACGATTGGGCGAGGTACGTGGTAAAAATGTGGTTATTGTTGGTGATGTTTTGCATAGCCGTGTTGCCTTGTCAAATATTTATGCCTTACAATTACAAGGTGCCAATGTTATGGTGTGTGGTCCAAAAACCTTACTTCCAAAATACATAAAAGATCTAGGTGTTAAGGTTGAAACCAATTTACGAAAAGCACTAAATTGGTGCGATGTCGCTAATATGTTACGTGTACAAAATGAACGTATGGATATTAGTTATTTCCCCTCAACAAGAGAATATACACAACAATACGGAGTTAATAAAGCATTACTAAATTCTTTGGATAAAAAGATCACAATTATGCATCCAGGACCTATAAATCGTGGAGTAGAAATTACTAGTGATGTGGCAGATTCTGACCAAGCCATTATTTTAGACCAAGTTCAGAATGGTGTGGCCATTAGAATGGCTGTGATTTATTTATTAGCTTCCAAAATAAAACACTAAGATTATGATTTTTGATAAAACGGGAAACACAACCATAATCACCCAAGAAAAGGAAACGACCATCGAACTCGTAAAGAAAATTGACGTTCTGTATGAACGCTATAAAAACAATAATATCGTCGTTTGTCTCACCACTTTGAAACAGGTGATGTTATCTGATATTGTAGAATTTTTGCAGTTATCAAATAAACACCGAAGAGCAAAACATTCATTTGTTGTGGTAACTGAAAAGGCGAATCTCAATGAAATTCCAGATGAAATAGTCGTTGTGCCTACGCTACAAGAGGCCTACGATATTATTGAGATGGAAGACATAGAACGTGATTTAGGATTTTAAATGAACAAAAGAATAACTATTTATAACGACCAGATGTTTGATGCTATTTATCAGGTGTTATTCTTTTTGCTATCGCTCATTCCTTTGTTTTCATTTGAAAACATATTTGAAAACGACTTATTGAACAAACTTCTTCATTACCTATTAATTGCAGTTGTGATTTCTGTTATTAAAATATCTAAGCGCATTTCTATACATAATGGTGTTGTTGAAAAGGATATTCACATGTTGTTTTTAGGTTCTATAAAAACAATTCAACGCTTTCCAATTTCTGAAATAGAAGAAATATATTTAAACCAAAACGAAGAACGATATTTTGAAATTTCAACTAAAAGGAAACATGGACCAGATTTTATCTTCAGTACATTACCAAATAAAAACCCAGCATTAAAACAATTAGAGGTGATCAAAGCACACTTTAAATTCACTTAATTTTTTACAATTTGAAATTAACTATACTTGGTTGCTATAGCGCCACACCACAAATACATACCAATCCAACAGCTCAGGTTCTTGCTATTAAGAATCATACTTTTTTAATAGATTGTGGAGAAGGAACTCAAGTAGAATTACGTAGAAACAAGGTGAAGTTTGGTAGAATAAAACACATTTTTATTTCTCACTTGCATGGCGACCATTGTTTTGGATTAGCAGGTTTAATTTCGACGTTTAGACTATTAACACGTGAAGCCGATTTACATATTTATGCACCAAAAGGTTTAAAAGAGGTTATTACATTACAAATGAAATTGTCTAATTCTTGGACGAATTTCAAATTGATATTTCATGAGTTATCAGCGACGTCTTCAGAATTAATTTTTGAAGATGATAAGGTAGAAGTCTATACAATACCTTTAGATCACCGCATTTATACTAACGGATTTCTATTTAAGGAAAAATTAGGAGAGCGAAAACTAGACATGAATGCAGTTTTAAATGCAAACATTGATGTAGCCTACTATAGAAAATTAAAACAAGGTTCGGATGTGCCTGATAATAGTGGTAATATGGTTGATAATGCATCGGTTACTTTAGACCCGAAACCACCAAAGAGTTATGCATTTTGTAGCGATACCGCGTATAATGAATCGATACTTCCTATCATAAATGGCGTGGATGCGCTTTATCACGAATCTACATTTATAGAAAAGAATGAATCTTTAGCCTTGCCAACCAAACATTCTACAGCTAAACAAGCAGCAACAATAGCTAAAAAAGCTAATGTTGGGCAATTAATTTTAGGACATTATTCTACGCGTTATGATGATTTAAGTGTGTTTAAAACAGAAGCTGCAAGCATTTTTCCAAATGTAGAATTGGCTAAAGACGGAAAAACATTTGAATTTTAAAAAATAACTAAAAAACCGAGCATGATATTATTCATGTTTAAACTCTTTGCTGAACTCGTTTAAGTTTGACATCCATTCAATAGCCTCATAAAGACTGTGACAACGCTTTAAACTTTTCTTAAAAAAGTGCTTTTCTAATGACGAATTAAGATAGCTAAAGTCATTATAAGTTACAATAGCACTTGCTACCAAGAAATCGTATTCGTTGTTAAAATCGAGCCATAATTGAGGCTCGAAAGAATAGGAGTTGATACGATTGGCAATATATCCAACTTTAATCCCTTTTCTAATATCTTCTGAAAAAGCGTTTATCAATTCACTGGCAATCGTGTAATCTACATGAATGCCTTCGTTTAATTCAGAAATGACAAAATATCTTGTAATATAAATTGTTCCGAAAGGAAAATCTACTTTTTTATATCCTAAAAGTTTAGAATATTTACTGTTTTCAAATTTCATTAGAAGGGATTATTGCTTAAATTTATATGAAAAATATAAGCTGGGAAAAGAAAAACCCTATTAAATTTTATTTTAGGATCTAATGAATACAGACTTAGGTAGTTATAGAAAATCATACGAAAAGCAAGAATTGCTCGAAACCAATGTTAGTGATAATCCATTGGAACTATTTCAAAAATGGTTTCATGAAGTGGATAATAATTTTGATGTAGGTGAAACTAATGCCATGACCTTAAGTACAATGGGCTTGGATGGTTTTCCTAAAAGCAGAGTAGTACTGCTTAAGAAATTCACCTATGAAGGTTTTATTTTCTATACCAATTATAATAGCGAAAAAGGTAAAGCCATAACGGTTAACCCTAATGTATGCCTTTCATTTTTTTGGGCCGCAGCAGAGCGCCAAGTTATTATTAAAGGAAGCGTAGAGAAAATTGCCGAAAATTTAAGCGATGGCTATTTCGAATCTCGACCTCGAGGTAGTCAATTAGGAGCATTGGTGTCGGAGCAGAGTGATGTTATAAAAAACAGAACGGTTTTAGAAGAACGACTCAAAGCATTAGAAAATAAATATGATGGACAGGAGATTCCTAGGCCAAAATTTTGGGGTGGTTATATCGTTAAACCTTCAGAAATTGAGTTTTGGCAAGGTAGACCAAACCGTCTACATGATAGATTAAGATATCAACTCGATGAAAATCTTAATTGGCTAATGGACCGATTATCGCCTTAGACTTCACTTCAAATTATCGATGAACTACAACTTTTGTAGGAATTACCATAATAAAACTTACATTTTATCGAATTATAATACGTATTAGCGACGAAAAACGAATTTATCTGTATATTGTCGATAGTAATGAAAGATTACTTAAGTGCCCCAACGTTTAAGTAATTATGTATTAACTAAACAATTTAGACCCCAAATCTAAATTATATAAAATTTAACCTACGTTATGAAATTGACAAGAGTATTGCCAGTAATGGTACTAGTTGCTTTGTTATCGTTTTCATGTTCTACAGATAGCATACCTGAAGAAGCTATAGATAGTATGGCTTTACCAACCCCTCCAGCTGCAAAAACAATAGAAATAGAAATTTTAGAGCTCATTAATGCTCATAGAATTAGCGAAGGTCTTACACCCTTAAATAATCATAATACGATTAAAGCTGTTGCCTATACGCATACAGACTATATGGTAGAATCAAATAATGTAGGTCACGATAACTTTTTTCAACGTAAGAATAGTTTAATACAAAATGCTTCTGCAACGCGAGTATCTGAGAATGTAGCTTACGCCTACAATTCTGCTCAGTCTGTTGTAAATGCATGGATTAATAGTGATGGACACAGAGATAATATTGAAGGCGATTTTACCGATTTTGATATTTCAGCCGAACAAAATGATGAAGGTAAATGGTATTTCACGAATATCTTCATAAAACGATAAATGACTTAAAAATTGATTAATAGCAAATCGTTATTTTTAAAGCCACAGTTTTACTGTGGCTTTTTTTATTGCTAATAGCAATTAAAGTCATGAATTATAAAGTTTACTCACTATACTTTTATAAGTACGGCCTATTGGTATTTTGTATTTAGAAATTTGAATGACGTTGCCTTCAATTTGATTTATTTTATCTATTGCAATGATAAAGGATTTGTGAACTCTTAAAAAATGAGTGGACGATAGTAAATCTATATATTGAGATATGCTCTCATGACTCACGATATAAGTATCTTCAAAATAAAGTTTTGTGTAATTGCCATAGGCTTCTATATATAGAATATCTTCAGACTTAATTTGATGGTGTTTTTTGTCTCCTTTTACGAAAAAGTTTATATGCTCACTGGTGCTTTTAGTACTAATAACTGTAGGAGGTTTAGACCCAATGGCTTTATTCACTGCCTTAACAAAACGCTCAAAACTAAAAGGTTTTAATAAATAGTCTGAAATGTTTAGTTCATAACCTTCTAGTGCAAATTCTTTATAAGCAGTAGTGACAATAACTTTGGGCGGATTGGTTAGTGTTTTTAGAAATTCAAACCCCGTAAGTTTTGGCATATTTAAATCCAAAAACATTAAATCTACAGATGTGCTATTCAAAAAAGCCATGGCTTCTAAAGCGTTATAACAATTTTGTTTAAGCTCTAAATGAGGTAACATATCACAAAATTTTTCAATTAATTTATGTGCTAGAGGTTCATCGTCAATTATGATATATGTCCTTGTCATTATTTACGAATTGTTAATTCAACTTTATAAACAGACGGCATTTGATTTATTATTAGTTGATGGGCATCTGGATAAATAAGCAACAATCTACGTTTTAAATTCTCTATTCCAATGCCTTTATGATTACTTTCTGCTGGTGCTTCATAATTATTTTCTATTGAAAAATAGATCTGATTTTTATCGCTATTGAGTTTTATTATAGCATAGGCATCATTTGTAAGTTTTTCAATACCATGTTTAAAAGCATTTTCTAACAAGATAATAAATAGAAGAGGAGCAACCTTATCATCAGGCACTATGTTATGGGTAAATTGTATAGTTACATTTTTCTTATGTCGAATTTCATGTAAGGCAATATAATTTTTTAAATATTGAATTTCTTCTGAAAGCAGAACACGATCATTCTTGCCTTCATAAATTGTATAGCGCAACATGTCTGATAGTTTTAATACCACGTCTGGCGCTTCGGGAGATTGATTTACCGTAAGTGAATATAAATTATTAAGGCTATTGAAAAGAAAATGTGGATTTACTTGAGTCTTTAATAAATCTAATTCGGCTTTTGTTTTTTCAGACTTGAGTGTTTTAAACCATTTCCACTGTTCATATAGCCAAATAAAGAATATGATAGGAATGGGAAACATAAGTAAGTTTAATACTCTGTGGTGGTATAACGCTGTGTAATTTTCATCAAGGCGTAAGTAGAAAAAATAACAAAGAATTAATCCATAAACCAATACGATTAGAACGCTGTACTTTTTAAAAAATTTCGGAAAAACGAGATACAAAAGGCCTAACCAAAAGACAACAATTAAAAAAATGACAATAGGGTTATTTGGAATATTAAAATAGTTATCTGTTCCAAAAGTTAAGAATGCAATAAAAGACAAGAACCCTATTTTTATTAATACTGTCTTTTTATTTTTAAGATATTTTAAATTATACAGAGCAAACCCCGTTACTATCCACCAAAAGCCAAAGATAACAACAGTCTCCAACGGCTCATCTTTAGGAATGCGAATAAAGTCAAGGTGCTCCAAATACAGTGTGATGGCAGCAACGATTATTGCCGCCAATCCAAAAGCCCTGTATTTTTTTATAAATGATATCATACATCAAAACTACGCTAGTAAAACTATCTAAACAAACTAATTGATAAACGACATTTTTATGTCCATTAATGGTATCATTTTCCATTTAAAGTGTAATTGACACCTTTTTGAATGTCATATGTTCCCAAAACTACTACAGATGTCATTTTTATTGGTATGTGATTGATTTCAGAAATACATTCGTTTTAAAATCAAGAATCAATGAATACACTTACAATACAAAATGTATCTAAAACTTATCCCAATGGTGTAAAGGCGTTGGACAATATTAATTTAAATATATCTAATGGCATGTTTGGGCTGTTAGGTGCAAATGGCGCAGGAAAATCAAGTTTGATCAGAACTATTGCCGCACTTCAAAAACCATCTCATGGCACTGTTGTTTTTAATGATGTAGATATTATTGAAATACCTCAAGACCTTCGTAAACATCTTGGATATTTACCACAAGAGTTTGGTGTATATCCTAAAATATCTGCTCAAAACCTATTGGATCATTTGGCGATTTTAAAAGGAGTACTTAATAAAAAAGAAAGAAAAGCTCAAGTTGAAGCACTTTTACATCAAACCAATTTGTATCAACATCGCAAAAAATCTGTTCATACATTTTCCGGAGGGATGAAGCAACGATTTGGTATTGCACAAGCTTTACTTGCAAATCCACAACTTATAATAGTAGATGAACCAACTGCAGGACTTGATCCAGAGGAGCGTCATCGCTTTTTGAACTTATTGAGTGATATTGGACAAAATGTAATTGTTATTCTTTCAACACATATTGTAGAAGATATTCAAGAGCTATGTACACAAATGGCTATTCTGTGTGATGGGAAAATTATCTCAAAAGGGCGTCCAGCAGATTTGGTTAAAACTATTTCCGGTAAAGTTTGGAGCAAAATGATTCCAAAAGGCGAACTAAAAGAATATGAAGACAACTATCAGGTTATTTCTACACGTCTCATAGCCAACGAAACACAAATTCGAGTACTGTCTAATGACCAACCTTCCAAAGCATTTATACCTATTACAGTTGGTCTTGAAGATTATTATTTCGCCCAAATGTTTTTAAATCAATCATCAAAAAACGATTAATTATGTTATTAGAATTATTGCGTTTTGAGGCTTTATACCAATCAAAGCAACGCGCCCTATTTATTTTTATGTTGCTTTTTTTCTTCTTTGGATTTTTTCTCGGAGGTCTTGGGCAAGCCCCTGCTTTGGTAGATTATAATTCGGCTTATCAAATAAGTAATTACGCTACCATGTCCTCATTAAGTTGTGTTTTCATTATTATGTTTTTCGCCATAAGTGGTGTCATTAGAGATAAAAAGCATCATATGGAGGCACTTATTTATAGTACTTCTGTAGAGAAAAAACAGTTTTTTTGGAGCCGATTTATTGGCGTTTTTTCATTTAGCCTTTTGGGCTTTAGTCTTTTCCTTCCAGGATTTATGGTTGGTTTATCTATTTCAGATCTGGATGCATCACGTATATCACCTTTTCATATACAGTCATATTTATGGCCTTTTTTAGTTATTATCGTCCCTAACTTTTTTATTTGCACAACTCTTATTTTTTCTGTGAGTATACTCTCCAAAAGTAATTTGGCTACTTATACTAGTGCTGTGCTTATATATATACTCTATTTTATAGTAGCATTTTATTCTAACTCACCTATTATGGCCTCATCTATACCAGCTTCTCAAGAAAGTATGGCTTTAGCGGCTTTAATAGACCCATTTGCTGGTGCAACATTTTTTGAGTACACTCAATTTTGGGCGCCTTCTGAGAAGAATAATCTATCCTTTTCTTTTTCGGGATTTTATCTTTATAACCGGGTTATTTGGATCGTTTTTTCTTGTATAATACTTCTAATTACATATCAATTCTTCTCGTTTAGAAAACCATCTCAAAAATCCAGAAAAAATACTATTTCGAATGAGAAATCAACAGAAAAGACGCCTTATTTCACTATAGAATCCCAGACTAATAGGAGCGGGCAATGGCTAGCTTTTTGGTCTGCTTTGCGCATCGATATCCGCAATGTCTTTAAGAGCCTTCCTTTTTTGGTAGTAGTAATAACCTTAGTGACTACATCTATACTTGAAGTTTACTCTAGAATATTTGAAGGTGGTTCTTATGGTGATAGTTGGTACCCTTTTACAAATTTACTTTTAGAAATTGTAATGGAGTTAGTGCCTATTTTGAGTATGATACTTATTGTTTTCTATAGTGGGGAGTTGATATGGAAAGCAAGAGATAAAAAAATGGATAGTATTTTAAATACAACTCCTACACTAAATTGGGTGTTTTTTCTTTCAAAATTGATAACGCTCATATGGATTCCTATGATACTCATAACAGCTGTGATTTTAGTTTGTATTGGTTTTCAGTTGGTCAATGGACATGGCAATATAGAACTCCAACAATACTTGTCTGTTTTTTATTATTACGGTATTTCGAACATTATATATGTTATGGTGGCTATTTTCATTCAGAGTGTTGTTAATAATAAATTTCTTGGAATGGGAATCAGCGGACTTGTATTTTTGCTTTTAGGAACGTCATTATCAATTTATATTGGTGTTGAGCACCCAATGTTGCGTATTGGAAATATGCCTATTCCAACATATTCTAATATGTCTGGGTATTCTTTGCACACATCTGCCTTTAATTTGTATGCATTATATTGGTTGGCTTTTGGAGTAGTATTATCCATTTTATCCTTTAAATTCTGGAAACGAACAGCAATGGGAACAGGCTATATTCGTGAAAATTTAAGATTTAAAAAATGGAAACATTGGGAAATAGGAGGGATGCTCGTAGCGCTTATCTTTTTTGTTGGTTCCGGAATTTCATTATTTACAGAGTTGAATAGAAAAAACAACTATGTGAATTCTGACAATCGTTTAGACTTTGCAGAACAGTATGAACGAAAATTTAAAATGTATGATACTATTCCAAGGCTTCATTATATAGATTTGAAAACGAAAGTGGATATTTTTCCAAATGAACAAAAATATAACCTTGAGGCAGATTACATCCTTATTAATAAAAATGAAATTCCAGTTACACATATATTTATAACTGAAAGAAACATACTTTCAAACATCACTTTTGATAATGCTGAGTTGGTCTTTAAGGACACCGTTTTTGGAACCTATCTCTTTAAGTTTGAAAATGCCATCTACCCTAAAGAAACAGCAAGACTGCGCTATAATTTCACAAAGCAATCTCAACCTTATAATGTAGATAGAACTATTGTAAACAGTGGGTCTTATATTAGACATGATAGGTTCGAACCTGTATTAGGGTACTTTAGTTCTATGGAAATATCAAATGCACATGAGCGCCAAAAAAGAGGGCTTCCAGAACAAGAAGAAGAATTGGAAGGTGATTCACATCTTTTTCATAATGAGGCTAGATTTGGTGACGTCTTGTATGAAACTATTGTGTCCACGGAAAATGAACAAAAAGCACTGGCAGTTGGAAACCTTATAAAAGAATGGAAAGCAAATAACAGGAATTATTATCATTATAAGCTCCCAGGTAAGAATATTCCAGCATTAGCTTATTTTTCTGGTAATTATGAAGTGAAAAAAGGTTTTTATAAGGACATTTCTTTAGAATATTACTACCACCCAGAGCATGATATGAATCATAAAACGATTAATCAAAGTACTGAAGTTACTCTAGATTATTGCATTAATAACTTCGGAAACTATCCTTTTAATCATTTACGTATTGCTGAAATACCTTCTTATCATAGTTTTGGTGGTGCAGCACATCCCGGACTTATCAATATGGTCGAGGATAACCTATATCTTATAGATATTAGAAATACAGGTACTTTTAATTTAGTTTCAAAACGTACCATTCATGAAGTGGCTCATCAATGGTGGGGAATGATTCTGAAAGCTAAAAATGTAAAAGGAGGAAGTTTCATTGTTGAAGGGTTTGCTAAATATACTGAAGGCGTAGTCCTCGAGAAAATGTATGGTATGGGTACACTTTGGGAACTTAATAAAGCCTCTAATGACCGTTACTTTAATGGACGCACGTTCGCAACTACAAAAGAGCCTCCTGTATACTTAACTGATGGACAAAATTACCTTAATTATGGGAAGAGCGGACTTGTGATGTTGTCTATTCGTGACCTTATTGGAGAAGCTAAATTAAATACAGTATTACGTACACTTACAGACAGACATGCAAAACGTCATGAGTTTGAAGTAAATACCTTAGAATTTTTAGATGAATTGTATACAGTAACCCCTAAACAATACCATACGCTAATTAACGAATGGATGAAAGGCATAGTGCGTTATGATTTATCAATTGGTAAATCGTCGTATAAACAATTAGAAAATGGAACTTATGACATTACAATTGAAGTAAACGCTAGACGCTTTACGACCCTTGAAAATGGACAAGAAAAAGAGATTGATATCAATGAGCCCTTGCAAATAGGGCTATTTAAAAAGCATCCAAAACATTTAGGGAAGAACGAGAAACCCATTTACTTAGAAAGTCATTATATGGACGCAACATCAAATGTCATAAAAATTAACGTTGAAGTATTGCCAAATATGATCTCGGTTGATCCTTTTTTAACACGTGTAGATCGCATTTATTCTGATAATTTGAAGGGTTTGTAACCCTATGAATTTTGTTTAAATACATAAAAAAAAGCAGTCTTTCATTGAAAGACTGCTTTTTGCAAATTTAGTTTAGAATAGAGGGTATTATTCTTTTAGTATATAGAAGTACGATCTTCTATTTAATTGATGTTTTTCTTCACTACACTTCACGCCATTTGAACATTCGTTGAGCAGCTGCGATTCACCATAACCTATAGCACTTTCTATACGCTCTGGCGCAATCCCTCTTGAAATGATATATTCCATAGTCGATTTTGCTCGTCTATCAGATAATTTCATATTATATTTATCACGTCCGCGACTATCAGTATGGGACTCTATCTTAATGACCATAGTTGGATGAGCACGCATCACATCTACAATATTTTCCAATTCATATTGAGCATCGGTTCTAATATTCCATTTGTCAAAATCAAAGAAAATAGGGTTAATTACAATTTGACTATCTGTAATTAAAGGCTCCAAGTATAAATCAACTTCGCTAACCTTTTCATGTTCATTATCTGTTGTGACTTTCTTTTGGTCATCCTTATAATCTTCTTTGCTAGCAATTACAGTGTATGTTGAATTGCAATCTGCAGTGAATTCATAACTGCCATTTTCATCAGATTCAATTTCAGCAATAATTTTGCCAACTTCATTAATGAGTTTTACCGTTACTCCAGATAAGACCTCATTTGTATTTAGGTCTCTAGTAATACCTTTAATCATTTGAATACAAATGGAAGCATCAAAGCTATATATGTCATCACTTCCTTGTCCATCTGGTCTATTAGAAGAGAAATACCCTGTGTGTTCGTTTTCGGCTTCCGATGTGTTTTTGAAATACGCAAAATCGTCATATCCACTATTGTATGGCGCTCCTAAATTTTCAGGTTCAGCATTCTCATCTTTTATGATATTAGACTTAAAAATATCTAAAAGACCTAAGTTTAAATGTCCATCCGATGAGAAATAAAACGTACTATCTTTCGCAACAAAAGGAAACATTTCACGACCTTCAGTATTAATGCCTTCGCCTAAATTTTGTGGTTCAGAGTATTCATTTCCATTGGTTATATCAACAACGTAGATATCTGTGCCACCAATTCCACCTTCACGATCTGAAACAAAATAAAGTTTTTTGTTATCTGGGCTAAGTGCTGGGTGACCTGTAGAAAATACTTCATCGTTAAAGGGCAACTCAATAATATTTGTCCATTGTCCATCAACTAAAGTTGCTCTATAAAGTTTAAGGTGAGTCGTTCCTTTCTTATCATATTTTACTTTTTTCGTACTCTTGCCTACATTGTCTCGTGTAAAATACATCGTGTTTCCATCATTTGTAATAGCTACAGATGCTTCGTGGAAATCTGTATTTAATTTTTTAGCCGAAATAAAATCTGGCGAACCGTACGTCACAGTATCAACATCTTTTTCTACTGAAACTTGATAGATATCCAAAAACGGCTCTTGATTCCAACTGTATAATTTTTTGTCATCTGTATTTCTAGAAGAAGCAAAATAGAGCTGACCATCATGTATATAAGAACCAAAATCTGAGTACTTAGAATTAAATGGCAAATTTTGAAGTTTTACAACCTTATTTTTATCAGAACTTGCCAATTCATTGTATTTGGCAATATTCTCCGGATTATAACCTTTAATTCGTGTGTCGTTATTTTGAATTGCCATGAATGTCTTCATCCATGTGTCCGCTTCTTCATACTGACCTAAGCTACGTAATGATTGTATATACTTGTAGATATATTCTGGATTGATATCGTCCTTACCATACGTTTTAAGAGCGAGGTCATACCAATAGGCCGCTTTTTCCGATTTAGAATTGTTATAATAACAATCTCCTAAGCGTGTTAGAACATGAAGACTTGTATCTCCTTTTTTTAGAACTTCCTCATAAAGTTCTGTGGCTTTTACATACCCGAAATTGCTAAAAAACTTATCAGCAAGTTTTTCTTGGGCAATCATAACTGTGCTACTAAGCACAAATATTAAGATTAAAAACTTTGATTTCATCATTGATTTGTTTTTAGAAATATCTAGGTGATTTAATACGCTTACTTTTAAATATTTCAAACATTAATAAAACTTCATGAGTTCCACTTGTATATGGTCTTAAGTCTGAAATAGGATATTCATAGGCGTAACCAATTCGTAATTGTTTTGATATCTGAAAGTCTGCAATACCACCAATAGCGGCTGCACGTTCATTTATTCTGTAACCAGCACCAACCCAAAACTTTTCATAAAATAAAAAGTTTGCTGTAAGGTCAAAAGATAAAGGAGCACCATTTGTTGCCTTTAAAAGTGTAGCTGGCTTAAATTTAGTATTCTCACTAAGATCAAATACATAACCTCCAGTAAAATAATAACTAATTCTTTCTAAGGCCTGAAATTCAGCATCACCAGTATAATCTGTATTTAAAATCCTTGGTGCAGATAAACCAACATACCATTTATTACTATGCCAGTAAATCCCTGTTCCAATATTTGGTTTCCAACGATTTTCAAAACCGAAAATAACAGGATCATTGGATTGCGACTGCTGAAAATCGGCATCTAAGCTATAACTTGTAAAACCAGCTTTTATACCAAAAGCTAATTTACTATTTTCTCCTGTTGGAATTGTATACGAAAAATCGCCATACAGATAAGAGAAATTTTGGTAGCCAAGCTCATCATTTATAAATGACAATCCTAGACCAACTCTTTCATTTCTCATTGGTGCATGAATAGACAATGTTTGTGTTTGTGGGCCTCCTTCAAGACCTACCCATTGACTTCTATGCAGACCTACAATACTTAAAGTCTCTCTACTTCCTGCATAAGCAGGATTAATAGAAATAGTATTGTACATATACTGAGTAAACTGAGGTAGTTGTTGCGCAACACCCATCCAGCTACTGAATAGTATAAATGCTATAATATTAAACTTTACTAATTTCATATAGGTTAAGGTTTATTTTGTTGAAACGTAGATTGGGCCTGTAAACGGTTTTAGTCCACTATTCTTTATATTTATTACGTAATAATAGGTTCCTGTTGGTACAAAGTCTGAGCTTCCAATAGAGGCTTTTGATGATGTACCATTCCAGTCATTCTGGTAATTGAAATTCTCATATATTTTTGCTCCCCAACGATTAAATATTTGAAGTTCGTAAGTAAATCCACAATCTTCAACTCCAGTAATCGTAAAGAATTCGTTAATACCATCAAAATTAGCAGTAACTGCTTTTGAAATTTCAACATCATCTTCACCACAAGGGAATACTACACAATCATCATTAAGTGTTATTGTTACAGAAACCATACCTGGACACTCACCTTCGTAAGTGTAAGTGAATACATATTCACCAAGTTGATCTTGTGTATAGTCATCATTAAAATCTAATAGTGATGACGGATTAAAAATACTACCATTAATTGTTGCATTACCAGACGTAACAGTCCAAGTGCCATCAATGTCGTAATCACCAATTAATAAACTGAAGAGATCAAAATCTATATCTTCTGTAATACATAAGTCTGCATCATCAGTTGGGATTTCACTTTGCACAGTAACATTAATCGTTTGTGTAAATACAGCTTCATTTCCACATTCATCACTTACAAACCAATCTCTTATGATTGTATAATCCATTTCTGAACCATCAGATGTAGAGGTTTCATTGAAGTCTACCGTCATATTTGTAGAACAAGCATCTTCAAATACCAATTCTGGAACTTCAGGAATCTCACTACAAACTACATTAATAACTTCTTCCAATTCACCAACTAAAGTTGGAGCTGTAGAATCTATGATACTAATAGTCTGTATAAGTGTCGTCGTATTATCGCATTCGTCAGTTAGTGTCCAAGTTCTTGTTATTGTCGATTCATTTGGACAATCACCTTCTAAAATTTCATCTGTAAATGTTGCTTCTAAATCGGTTGAACAATTATCAGTTTCATCTGTCACGTCACCAGTTAAAGTTATATCAGACGCATCTTGATCACACTCTATAGTTATGTTTTCAGGAACAGTAAAGGTAGGAGCCGTTGTATCTTGAACAGTAATCGTTTGAACTAATGTTGTTGTATTATCACAGTCATCCGTTAATGTCCATGTTCTAGTGATGATTGACGAATTTGGACAATCACCTTGGGCAACATCATCAGTAAACGTAGCTTCTAAACCTGTTGAACAGTTATCAGCTTCATCAGTTACATCTCCCGTTAGAGTAACATCAGATATATCAGCATCACATTCTAAAGTTACATTAGCTGGAGCCGTAAATGTTGGAGCCGTTGTATCTTGAACAGTAATCGTTTGAACTAAAGTTGTTGTATTATCACAGTCGTCAGTTAACGTCCAGGTTCTAGTGATGATTGACGAATTTGGACAATCACCTTGGGCAACATCATCAGTAAATGTAGCTTCTAAACCTATTGAGCAGTTATCAGCTTCATCAGTTACATCTCCCGTTAGAGTAACATCAGATATATCAGCATCACATTCTAAAGTT
>NZ_CANLNS010000003.1 GCF_947492715.1 uncultured Psychroserpens sp. | reverse complement strand
TTTCAAGCTTTTTTTAAACTATTTTTTTTCAAACCCCACAACCCCTTATAATGAACGCTTTACAAACCTCTTTTTTTTATAAAAAGAAATCCCAAACTAGTCCAAATCGAACATTAAAATCACGATAAGGATTGTTTGGTGCAGAAAAATAGTCGTAACCTGTAAAGGAAGCATTGAAATGTTCTAACTTAAAAAAGAACCTAGTTTGCCTTATTTTAGCATTAAGAAAGAAATCTAGTCTTGGAAATCCACCGATCTTACTTTGGGTTTGAGTATAAAATTCTGCCAATAGAGGGTCATAACCATCCATGTAGTAATCCGTAAAATAATTAAAGGTTATTCCTGTCTGAAGAAATAATGCATTTTTCTTAAAAAAGTGATTTGAATAATATAAACTATTTCTAACAACAAGTTCTGGCAAGTTAAGCGACTTACTGTCATCTTTCACATTTTGATATAATATAGAGTTGTCTAATGCAAATTTGCCATATCTAAATTCTTTATCAAGTCTAATTTTATATAAATTAATGGATTGGTCTAATTGTTTAGGTTTAATTACATTAGATTCTCCTTCTGTCGAAAAGAAAGATAAATTATCAATTGTCGTAAACTGTGCAGAAACATTGAAAAACTTATCAGAAACAACTTTAACTGAAATATTGTTATTTATTTGATTACTAAAGGTGTTAATATTATTCCAATTATAATTGATATAATCGCTTTGATTAAGTAAAAGATTATAATTTGGAGCATTAGAATTTCTTCCAACCGCTCCTTCAATCTTTATGTCTTTATTCAAATTATATTGTAATTGACCTAAAAAATAACTGCCCTCAAAGTCGCCAATCACATTAAAACCAAAGTCAAAGTTCAATAGGACATTACCGAACTGATTAGAATAGCTTCCGTTTAGATTAACAATTTGATCCTTTATTCTATTGGGAATTTGTTCATTATTCAGAATAGTCACCTTATCGTAGCCATAATTAATATCGTTATAGCCAATACCAAAATCAATATTACCAAGAACAGGTTGAATATAATTTACTGCCAACTCAGTGTGAAAGTTCTCTAATGTTGCTCTATCTTTGATATTACTCTGATTAAAGGAGTCGCCAAAAAAGTTGACACTACTAGTTGTTTGGTCATATTGAAAATATTTATCTTCAAAATTTATTATATTCTTTATCGCTAATGTGCTACCTAAAGAATCTTTAGCTCTTATCAGATTATACTGATGATTCAAATAGAATCTCTTTCCAACTAAAATATTTTCGGCATTTTCAAAATTAGGGTCGAAAACTGCCCTATCGATGAAATCTGGATTACCAGATTCGAAATTAGGTAAATCCTCAGTTCTTAATCCTCCGTTTTCTTCATTCATCAAATCTTGAGTCGTGATGTGAGCCTTTGCAGCATATTTACCATTTTTAGTTTTAAAATTCGTGGTAAATCTTAAATTACCAGTGCTAGTAAGGGTGTGTTGGTAGTTTCCAAGAGATCTAAGACCTTTATATGCAACTGAAAAGTTAAACTCTCTTGATGTATTCACCGTAAAAAAAGCATCAAGGAGTTGCCCCTGTTTAAACGCAGTTTTAAAAAATAATTCGGTTAGAGGTGTCGGTACTTCATAATATCTAATGTCTTCAACTTCCATATAATTAAAGTGCCTTGCCCGAGCCCCAAACTCTGGAAGTAATCTATGCCCTTTAAAATCCCTTGAAAGCTGATTATACGTTTGTCCTAGATTAGCAAATGCTATCAATCCAAAATTGTCTTTTCGTAAGTAATTAAATTTATATTCCTTTTGTATGGTTAATGATGTATCAACTAATTCAATATTACCATCAAGGTCATACATTTTATACTGCTCAATTTTAGCAACACTACTATTTACCTTATTGGTTTTACCTCTGGTTCTTACACTATCATTTAAAGTATTTGGTTGCAAGATTTTTTTGTTAGCTTTTACATTCTTATTAGGCTCCAAAGTTTGGGCATAAAATGTGCTTATAGAAAAGAAGATAAAGACATAAACAATATATGATCTAAGCATATTATTAAAATTCAATTAAGGCGCAAATTAATAATTCTAGAATAAGGAAATCATAAAAAAAATAAAAAAGCGACCAATTTGGTCGCTTTTTATATCTATATGTAATATATGATTAGTTTCCTACTGAGAAAGATCTAACAATATTAGCTCCGAAAGCATCAATTTGATCAAATAGCGCAGTGTTTCCATCACAAGCTATAAGGTTACCATTGATAGACCCGTTACCATATGCACAGCAGATACCATCTTGGAACTGATCGAAAACTACGAAATCATAGTTTCCATCAGGAATACATAATGTTACAGAGAATGTCTCTAAATCATCATAGTTTCCAAATCCAGTATCTCCATCGATAAAGTCACCAGAATCAGCATCAAATAATTGCCAAGCAGTTTCTTCAGGATAGTTATCGAAGATAAAGTCAAATTTAACCTCGTTTAATGTACATGCACTCGAGAATGACAATTGAGTTGTTCCTCTAGTATTAATAACACTTCCATCTGCAGCAACTACATCTAAGGCTAACACTCTAGACGATCCCTCTGGGATAGCCGCAAAGTTAACATCTACAACAGTCGTTCCAACAAACTCACCTGCAGGAATTGTTACAGAGTTTGCAACAGTATATTCTGCCGCCATAGCTGTTGTTAACTCAGAATTTACATTGATAGAAATCGTTCTATCTGAGCTAGACCTAGTCGTAGACTCAACAGTTACAGTACCACTTCCAGCACAGAACTCAACAGTTTGAGAAGCTCTTGCAAAAGACAGTCCTGTTTGACCTCCATCTGCATCATAGATTATAAGGTCTTCCTCACAACTAGTGTACGAAAACGCAACTAATAAAGCAAGGGTTAATTTTAATATATTATTTTTCATAATTATAAGAATTTTTGATTAGTAACCAGGATTTTGTTGCGATCCAATTCCAGCATTAGCGTTAATCTCGATAATTGGAATAGGTAAAGTAAATCTAAAATCAGAAGCAGCTAATGTACAAGCACCACTTTGTGTCGTACAATCAGTCTGATCTCTATCAATTCCTCTGTTAGCAGCAACTCCAATACGCTTTAAATCTTTGTAACGGAATCCTTCAAAACAAAGCTCTACTCTTCTTTCATCTAAGATAGCCGCGTAAGCTTCTTGAGCAGAAGCATAAGATGGTAATGGTTGAGCAGAACCTAATCTTGCATCTCTAATTTGCTTAATCAATGTAGCCGCACCAGTTAAATCGTTACTAATTGCAACTCTAGATTCAGCAAGGATTAATAACATTTCAGAAGATCTAAATACTTTTAAATCATTCATTAATGGTCTACCTTCAGAACCTGGGTACTTTTGAATCACTAAGATATCAGTATTTACTGGATCTGGATCTGTAGCATAATCTGGATTGATTACAGATGTAGGAGCGATATTCACATCAAATCTCACATCGTCAGTATCAATTAAATTAAATAAACCTCTGTCCATTTCAAAATAAGGAGAACCTGCTAAAGTTGCATCAACGAATGCAAAACGAGCACCAGCCCATCCTCCAGCTGTAACAGAACCAGTAGTTCCTTGTCCATCATAAGGACCGTTTACAACTCTTTCTAATTTGAAAATAATCTCAGTATTATCATTATCTAAGAACATTGCTTGGTATTGCGCTTGATTAGCCAATGGGTAAGCAGATAATAATTGACTAGATAATGTTTGAGCAGTACCATAATCTTTTCTAGTTAATGCTGCTCTCGCTCTCATTGCGTTAATAGCATCAGTAGAAATAAATGTTGCATTAGACTGTACATTACTTAAACTTAATGCCGTATTTAAATCAGCATTAACATAATCCCACATCTCACCAGTTGTATTTCTTAATGGCTGGTAATCTAAAGGTGCTACAAAATCAACCACAGGAGCAGCTAAAGTTGTGTCATCTGTAGGGTCTGGACTAAAGTAAGTTAATAACTCTAAGTTAGCATATGCTCTAATTGCATATACTTGAGCTAAAATGTTATTGTACTGATCTTGTTCATCAGCTTCAGGAGTAATATTAGCAGCAGCTTCAATAAGAAGCGTTGCTCTGTTATTTACTCTATAGTTACGTACCCAAAAATTTGAAGCCGCAACACTTCCTGCGTTTAATACAAAGTCATATAATGCAAAACCTTGTCCACCACTATCAAATCCGACAGATAACTCATCAGTAAAGTTAGAAGCGAAAGCGATCTCAGGAGTTAAATCCCACTGGTTATATACAGAAAGTAAACCTTGCTGTAAATCATCAACCGAACGGAATGCATTTTGTGCATCAAGTCTACCTGGTTGTCTGATATCAATTGCGTCGTTACAACCCATAACTATAGTTAAGAGTCCGACAAATAATATTTTACTAAATTTTTTCATGTGTGTTTTTTTTTAAAATCCTAATTCAAATCCTACAGAGATTGTTCTTGGAGTTGGATATGATCTTTGTCCACCGTTAGATTCAGCATCAAAACCTCTCCATTCAGACCATGTGATTAAGTTTTCTCCGTTTACATATACTCTTGCATTAGAGATACCTGTGTTCTCTAAAAATTTAGCAGGAACATTGTATCCAAAACTTGCAAAACGTAATCTTAAGTAGTCAGCGCTTCTTAAGAAACGGTCAGATCCAAAAGAGTTTCTGTTTGTTGCAGTTGGAGAAGGAATATCAGTGATATCACCTGGCTGAGTCCACTCTCTTAAGATATCTCTAGAGAAGTTAAACTGTCCAACGTTATCTGCGTTAATAAATCCAGCGTAATCATTGTCAAAACGATCTACACCAAGAACATAGTTAAACTGAGTTTGTAAGAAGAAGTTTTTGTAATCAAAATTAACTTTGAAACTACCATTCCACTCAGGAGTTAAGTTTTTATCTAACCATACACGGTCAGTATCAGCATCAGGACTTTCAGTAACATCACCATTAGCAGTTAAGTAAAGTAAGTTACCATTTGCTGGGTTAACACCTGCATATCGTAAAGAAAAGATTTCAAATAAGATACCTCCATTACGACCTAAACCGATTATTTCACCTTCAGTATTTGGAATATCTTGTAATTCTGTTTGATTGTAGTTACCTACGATTCCAACAGACATTCCGAAACCACCTTCAGTTTTTGGTTTAAATACATCATAGTCAACAGTAAAGTCAATACCTCTGTTATATAATAAACCTGTATTTGCATTTTGTTGAGTTACACCAGTTGTAGCTGATAAAGGTGTACTTTGGAAAAGATCCGAAGTTTCTTTTTCATATACATCTACAGCACCACGTAATCTACTGTTCCATACACCGAAATCAATACCGATGTTTGTTTGTGTAACAGTTTCCCATTCTAATGAACGGTTACCTAACTGAGCTAAACCAATTGAGTTAGCATTTCCGTATCCAGGACCTGTTCCGAAGAAATCTTCAGTTAAATCTGGACCTCCAAAGTATCCTAATCCAACGATATCTTGGTTACCCGCTGTACCGTAAGATGCTCTTAACTTTAAGTTGTCAATTGCTGAATCATCCATAAATGATTCGTTAGAAATATTCCAACGACCAGAAACAGAATAGAAAGTTGCCCATCTATTAGAACCAGCAAAACGGTAAGATGCATCACGACGAACAGTCGCAGAGAAACCATACTTTGTATCGTAATCATAATCTAAAGAAGCGAAGTAAGAGAATAAACCTGCGTTTAAGATGTTTGCATTAGCAAAATCTCCGAATAAACCATTTGCAGGAGTAATAAATCCACTACCATCTCCAGGGAAGAACGTTTTAGGATCTAAACCATTTTGTCTATATCCGAAAGTTCTGAAGTGAGCCTTAAAGTACTCAGTATATAATCCAACGTCAACCGTATGCTTATCAGCAAAGGTTTTGTTAAAGTTTAAAGATGTTACTTGGTTGTAAGCAAACTGTCTTGTTGATTGTTGATCTTGGAAACCAGAAGTTGGGTTTTCAGCTCCACCGAATAAAATCGCGTTAAACGATTCTGGTCCTTCAGCACGAGTTAAGAACTCACTTTGATAATCACCAGATAATACAACCCCAGCAGTTAACCAGTCTGTAATATCATAACTAAAATTAACACTACCAATAGCCTTAACCTCTTCCTCGAAACGAGTATAAGTTAATAATCTATCATATAAGAATAAAGGTGTGTTTGTAAATGATAATGGTGATAATAAATCTGCACCATTAGAGTAATCTGCAGTAGAGATGTAAGGAACAGATTGGTATGCACCTAGTACATAGTTTCTGTTAATCGCTCCACTACCAATACTATTTGGCTCATTTGACTTAGAGTAGTTAATACTCAAGTTAGCGCCATATCTAAATTTGTCATTACTAGATTTTCCAGTAACGTTTGTTCTTAAGTTGAAACGTTTTAAATCTGAATCCTGTAATACCCCTTCAGTATCTTGAAAACCAAAAGAAGTAAATTGAGATGCATTATCACTACCACTTGTTAATGATAAAGTATGACTCTGTGTTACACCTGTACGGAAAAAGAAATCTGTCCAGTCGAAATTAGGAGCCGCTTCAATTTGAGCATCTGTTAAAGGTGAACCAGCACCAGGGTTAAATACACCTGTACTGTTACCAGCACCAGCACCATTTCCTCTCAATCTTTCATAACGAAGTAAATCTTGAGCATCCATGATATTGTAATCATTATCCTGAAGTGTACTGTAAGCTACATATCCATTGTAGTTTACTTTAAGTCCTTCTCCAAAATTACCTTGACGTGTTTTAATGATGATAACACCATTTGCACCTCTGTTACCATAAATTGCAGTTGCACCAGCATCCTTTAAGATGTCGATAGACGCAATATCCTGTGGGTTAAGAGATCTAAAGTTGTCTTCATCAACAGGAGCACCATCTATAATAAATAATGGTTCAGTGTTACCATTAATAGATGCAACACCACGAAGTTGAACTAATGAATTACCACCTGGCTGACCAGAACTAGTTGTAATATTCAAACCTGGAGCTTGACCAGATAATGTTTGAACAAAACTCGCATTCGGTCTGTTTTCAATAGTTTCAGCTGTTACTCTTACTTGAGAAACACTTGACGTCGCTTTACTTTGGGTTCTATACCCTGTAACTACTACTTCGTCCAAAACAGCTGCATCTTCCTGCATTGAAACATTGATAGAAGATCTACTTCCAACAACTTCTTCAACAGTTTTAGTTCCTACATACGTAAAAACTAAAGTTTCATTTGCACTCGCTTTGATAGAATAATTACCATCAAAATCTGTTTGAACTCCACGTGCAGTTCCTTTTACTATTACACTTACACCAGGCAACGGAAATCCGTCTACAGCCGATGTAACTGTTCCTGTGACCGTTTTCTCTTGCGCGAAAGAGAGTTGCATCACAAACGCCATAAATAGCGTCATTAACCATGTTAACTTTAATTTCATAAAACAATTATTTGAGTTAGTCTAGCGCAAACATCTTAATAATATATTAAATAAACAAGTATTTATACTAAAAAAATGTTAACAAGTAATTAAATAGCTTTAATCCATTTTTAGCTTCTAAAACCTTGTTATTACTAGTAATTAGATACATAAACATGAATTAGGTTGCGTTAAAATTTTAACTTTGTCCAAACTTTAACATTTTGAGACTTAAATCATCTTTTTCCAATTTGAATTTAGAATGTGGCACCGACGAAGCTGGAAGGGGTTGTTTGGCTGGGCCAGTCACTGCTGCTGCAGTAATCTTGCCACCAACCTACAACAACGATATATTGAATGACTCCAAACAACTTTCAGAAAAGAATAGAAATATTCTCAAACCAATTATTGAAAGTGACGCCGTTACACATGCCTATGCTCATATTTTCCCAAATACTATTGACGACATCAATATATTGAATGCCTCCATACTTGCCATGCATAAATCTATTGAGCAACTAAACACAACTCCTGAGTTTATTATTGTAGATGGTAATAGATTTAAACCATATGGCTCTATTAAACATGAGACCATCGTTAAAGGCGATAGTAAGTTCTTATCAATTGCAGCCGCTTCGGTATTAGCTAAAACATATAGAGATGAATATATGGAATGCATACATAAAGAATTCCCAATGTATAATTGGAAACAAAACAAAGGCTATCCAACAAAAGAACATCGCGCTGCAATAAAAAAATATGGTATAACGAAGTACCATAGAAAATCTTTTAGATTATTACCAGAACAACTTAAATTAGACCTGTAACTTTTTATATTTGTAAAAATCTATTACATGAAAAAAGTCTGGTTCATCTTTTTTTGCTGTACCATATTATATAACTGCAAAAATTCTAAGTCAAAATCTACAAGTTTATTATCCCTTGTTCCCGAAAATTCGCAAATCATTATAAAGATTAATTCTTCGGAAGGTTTAGAAAATGGATTAAAAAACAACACCTTAATACAAGCAGTGAAGAGCTATACCAGCATCAAAAATTTTGACGCTCAACTTATACCTATATATAATGTAGATAACACCAATAGCTTAATTGCCTTATCCAAGGACAAAAATGACAGTTTGGAAATTAGCTTTATAGCGCCTTTATCAAAAAACGGCATTACTCTCGATTCTATCCCAAATCTCCAAATCGACTCAACATTTTATGACACAAGCTCAAAGGTTAGACAATTAAATTTTAATGGCAAACGTTTTTATAGCACCATTATAGATAGTGTGCTTTTTGTTTCAAATGTTCTGGAAACAACTAAAAATGCTAAACCTAAGAAGCAGGTCAATGCCGAATTAGAAACAATTTTTAAAACCTCCGATTCCAAAAAAATGGTTTCCATTTTTTTTAATCACCAGACAGACCAGTTGCAACCTACCATATTTAATAACGCTGTAACAAACGATTTACAGTTTTCGAATTATACACTTATAGATAGTGACATTTCTCAAAATGAAATTCTATTGAACGGCATTACAAAAGCGTCAGATTCTACTGAGAGCCTAATAAACATTTTCAGGAATACGATTCCTCAAGAAAATCAAATCGCACGTATTTTACCAGTAAACATTTCTGGATTCTCAAGTATCACTTTTGATAACTATGATGTTTTCAAAGAAAATTTAATAGCACACAAATTTCAAGATTCTATACAAGACTATGCAGACGTATATCAGAACATTGTTGAAATTGGATCTGTACATCATGATAATGAGACCAGTACCATCATTTTAAGATCGATTGATGCAATCTCTACTCTAGACAATTTGAATTCTACAGTCACGACTGAAACCTATAGAGGAATCAATTTATTTCAACTGAACAGTTCTGACATGTTCTTAAATTATGTTTCTCCACTAATAAAAACACCTCAATCAATCACGCACTATATCAATATTGACGACTTCTTTATTTTTTCGGATCAAGTTGATGTTCTAAAATCAATTATCTCGGCCTATCAAAATAATTTAGTTTTATCTGAAAGTTCGTCTTACAAAAACCTAAAACTAAACCTTAGTGACGAAGCATCTTTATTAATTTTTGGAGACTCTTCAGAGCTAAACAACATTTTAAACGCAAATTTTACTGACGATAAAAACTTAGACATATCTCGTTTTAAAACGTCTGCAATACAATATGTTTACGACATAAATTTCGCGCATGTTAATGCCGTTTTTAAAACTCAAAAAAGAAAAGCTAGTTATAACAGCGTAAGTGAAGAATTTAATATTTCCATTGATTCGGACTTAATATCAAAACCGCAGTTATTAAAAAACCACACCAATAATCAAATGGACATTGTGGTTCAAGATGTACAAAACAACCTCTATCTAATTTCTAATACAGGAAAAGTGTTCTGGAAAAAACAACTTGAAGGCCCAATTCTTGGAGACGTTAATCAAATAGACACTTATAAAAATGGGCGATTACAACTGGTATTCAATACTACAAAACGACTCTATGTTTTAGATAGAAACGGCAAAGATGTAGGCGCTTTTCCTTTAAAATTTAACGACAACATAACGGAACCTGTATCTGTATTTGATTACGATAAAAGAAAAAATTACAGACTAATGATTACTCAAGGTAAGTCTGTTTTGATGTATGACAAAAAAGGAAAAATTGTTGAAGGGTTTAAGTATAAGTCTTCAGAAAACACAATCACCTCTCAACCTAAACATTTCAGAATTGGAAGTAAAGACTATATCGTTTTTGCTCACGGCAACAAAATTGAGATCCTTGATCGTGTTGGCAAAAAGAGAATTACAGCCAAAGAAAACATCAGTTTTTCAGATAATGAAATCTACCTTTACAATAATAAATTTACCACTTCAAACACTAATGGAGAACTTATAGAGATCAATCAATCTGGACATGTAAGCCACAAAAATCTCAATGCTAATACAGACCACAAAATCTCGACAACGAGCAAAACCCTTGTTGTTCTTAACGATAATAAACTGACGATAAAATCCAAAACCATTGAATTAGATTTTGGAGATTATACAGCTCCAAAAATTTTCTATATCAACAATAAAATATATGTTACGGTTACAGATCTTCAATCAAAGAGAGGTTACCTTTTCGATAGTCAAGCCAAACCAATTGGAAATTTCCCTGTGTATGCGAACTCTCAATTAGAATTAAATAACATAGATAGAGATAATGCTTTAGAAGTTATTACAAAGGGTGATAATGATGCTATAATTGTTTACGAATTTTAATAAAAAGCCTAAAACATTCCTTAACCAACTATACACAAAAAGTAACTATTTATACATCGTTCTTTGCTAATTGAATATGATTAATTACCTTTAAACTCGCTATTAATCAATTCGTTATAAACCTCATGGAATATAAATCAATATATTCAAAACCCCTTCTTACCTGTTTCTTATTTCTATTTATTCTTCCCCTATCGCATGCGCAAACCAAAAAAATTAAAAGACCAAAAAGTAGTGTTGGAATCTCTAGCGTTGATAATTTTGTTAGGGAGTCTTTCGATATTTATGATAAAGTATACAAATATGATGGTTATGCAGCCGCAGGTACACCATTAGATGATGAAGATATTGATGTTTTAGAGGAGGCATTGGAAGATCTTTCTATTTTAAGTGACAGTGCCCCAGATATTCTATCAGATTTAGATGGTCAAAATGTGCTTAAACAAGGGAAAGCTACATTACAAATTAACAGAGCTAAAAAAGCCTTGAAATATAGCATAAAAACAGCTAAAGAACTCCTGTTAGGAGAGCGAAAACGGAAAGAAGAGAAAGACAACAAAACCGACACTTCTGAAGATTCAGATAACAACTCATCGTCAACTGAAGATTCGGGCAACACCAAAGACACGAACAATAGTGAAGAAGAGGCTAACAGCAATATTTCAGACAATCTAGAAATATTAAGTAAATACGATTTCGTTCCAGGCGACAAACTCTTGTTTTTTGACGACTTTTCTCAAGATTTCATAGGTGATTTCCCATCTAAATGGAATACAAATGGTTCTGGTGAAGTGGTTAAAACGAATAAGGCTGAAGGAAATTGGTTTCAGCTAAAATCTGGTTACGGCATTAAATATCTTCCATTAATTGATGATAAACTACCAGAAGAATATACTATTGAGTTTGATATACTAACTAAAGGCGTTGGCAGCCCAACATCTTCAACCGCACGACTATATATAGTTTTAGACGACAACAATGGGTTTTCCGATGGTCGTACAAACGCTCTTGTAACTATCCCTTTTGGACAATATGGAGCTTTCGGAATTCAAGTGCGAAACACCGATCCCTCAGACAAAAAAATTAATGCAACATTAACGGCAGATATAAGAAAAGCGGTAATCAATAAGCCCCATATTTCTATTGCTGTCAACAAAAAACGATTTAGACTTTGGGTAAACGAGAAAAAGTATGTTGATATTCCCCAATTAATTTATGATCCCGCATCTATTGGTTATCTCAAATTTAATCTTTACGGTTTTAAAGATGGCGAAGAATTTATATTTATTCAAAATTTAAAAATTGCGGAAGGTGGTGTCGACTTAAGGCGCAAATTACTTTCTGAAGGCAAAATCTCTACAAATGGTATATTGTTCGATTCAGGATCATCAAATATTCAAACCCAATCATACGGCATTATTCGTCAAATATCTCAAGTATTAATGCAAGACGAAAGCATAAAATTAAAAATAGTAGGACATACAGATTCTGACGGTGGTGACAACACCAATATGGCGCTTTCAAAAGCGCGTGCAGAGGCTGTTAAACAGGCCCTTGTTAAAGTTTATAAAATTGACAAAAGCAGACTCATATCGGATGGAAAAGGAGAAAGCGAACCTGTAGGAGATAATAGTACAACCGAAGGAAAAGCCCAAAACCGTCGTGTAGAATTTATTAAGCAATAACCGCATTTAAAGCAACCAAATCGATGCCTCAGTCTTTATGAAGGCGCCAAAGAGTTTTCTTTGGCGTTTTTGTATTTATTAACCACAAAATTTAGTAGTATTGTGGCTCAAAATTTTTGTCATGATCAAACGTAATAAAGCATCAATTTCTAAGTGTATTTTACACAAAGTTGGGAATAAATTTAATAGCACCAAAAACGCATTTTCAGAGCAACCTATAGACTTTGAAGAAATAAGTTATGATTTAATATTACCTTATTTATTGCGTCCTTTCACAAGCCTTGCTGAGTCGTATAGATTTAATCATCATGCTAATATAGATCTCAATGAAATTAACAGCTATGCCTCTCAAATTTTGCAAGACGACACCGACTTTGTAGACATTTCAAAGCATATTGTAATGCATTTGTTTGAGCAATCAAATTCTGCTCAAATAAAGACTGGAGACGTTATAGTTTGTCTTTTTCATGATATCCAATACGAAGATTATCAAACAGATGCTGTTGGTATTTTTAAAATTGAAAACAAATCCCATTTCTTTCAAACCTATTTAGAACAGGGGAGTTATGACATTATTACCCAAAAAGGAATCGCCACTAAAAAAGTAGATAAAGGGGTTTTAATTTTAAATGCAGCAGACACCGAAGGCAAAATAGTTTTAAGTGTAGATAATAATAACTACGATGCGCAGTATTGGATTAAGAGCTTTTTAAACATTAAATATCCCGATGATTCAAACCAACATACAAAGAACTATATCGAAATGTGTCGGGAATTCTCAAAAGATGTGATGCAGCCACAGTTTGGCGGTCAAGAACAAAGTAATTTCTTGGCTAAAACAGTCGATTTCTTTAAGGAACATGAAGTTGTGAATATCGAATCTTTTAAGGAAGACGTTTTTGAAAAAGAAGACGCTATTCAGCTTTTCGAAGATTATAAAAAAACATACGAAAGCGACCATAATGTGCTGATTAGAAATCAATTTGACGTTTCTGAAAAAGTTCTAAAAAAACAAAAGCAGAAGATTAAAACGGAAATCAAGCTCGACACCAATATTCAAATAAAACTGGATGTTGATGCTCCAGATGCCTCAGCAGAGTATTTAGAACGGGGTTACGATGAAGACAAAAAAATGCACTATTACAAGGTCTTTTTCAATGAAGAAGGTTAAGTAACTTTTACTACCTTTAAGCTAAAAATGAACTTAAGTACAGTACTAGCCAAACATTTTAGAGCCATTCATTTTGGTGGAAATTGGACGACATCTAACCTTAGAGATCAGTTAGCCAATGTTAGCTATAAAGATGCTACAACTGAAATATCTGACTGCAATACTATACTAGCTCTTACCTTCCATGTAAGTTATTATGTTACAGGTGTATTAGACGTTTTTAATAATAAACCTCTCGAAATTAGAGACAAGTTTAGTTACGACCATCCAAAAATTACATCGGAAAGCGAATGGCAAAACATGCTAGAACGTGTTTGGACAAACGCTGAAGCCTTAGCAAAACACATCGAAATTTTAACCGAAGATCAATTATGGCAAAATTTCACAGATCCTAAATACGGAAGTTACTATAGTAATATTACAGGTATCATAGAACATACCCATTACCATTTAGGACAAATAGCCATACTTAAAAAATTGATTAAAAAAGACATTTAGATAGGGACTAATCTATATATCCCATCTCACGCATCCACTCGTTGTTAAACATTTTACCTACATAACGACTGCCATGATCATGAAATAATACCACAACAACATCGTCTTTAGTAAACTCGTCTTTTAACTGCAATAAACCTTTAATCGCTGCTCCTGCGCTATTTCCCAAGAACATACCTTCTTCTTTAGCTAATAGCTGAGTGTATACAGCGGCATCTTTATCGGTTACTTTTGTAAACCCGTTGATAATCGAAAAATCTACATTTTCGGGTAAAATATCTTCACCGATACCTTCGGTCACATAAGGATAGATTTCTTTCTCATCAAAGACACCTGTCTCATGGTATTTTTTAAACACGCTTCCATAGGTATCAACACCCCAAACTTTCACATCTGGATTTTGTTCTTTTAGATATTTTCCTACGCCAGAAATAGTTCCTCCTGTTCCAACACCTACAACAAAATGTGTCACTTTTCCATCGGTTTGCTTCCAAATCTCTGGACCAGTACTTTCGTAATGTGCTTTGGCGTTGCTTGGATTATCATATTGGTTCACATACCAAGAGTTAGGTGTTTCTTCCCCTAAGCGTTTTGATACCGAATAATAACTTCTTGGATCATCTGGCTCTACATCTGTTGGACATACAACAACCTCTGCTCCTACAGCTCTAAGAATATCCATCTTCTCTTTAGATTGCTTATCGCTAATAACGAAAATACATTTATAACCTTTTACTATGGCTGCCAAGGCTAAACCCATTCCTGTGTTTCCTGAAGTCCCTTCAATAATTGTTCCTCCTGGTTTTAAACGACCATCGGCTTCGGCATCCTCAATCATTTTTAATGCCATACGATCTTTAACCGAGTTCCCTGGGTTAAATGTTTCATATTTTGACAATACCAAACAAGGCAAGTCTGATGTTAATTTATTTAATTTTACTAATGGCGTATTACCAATTGTACCTAATATATTTTCTGCGTAGTCCATTGTCTTTATTTTGCGATGCAAAAATAGACAAAACTCAAGATTTAAATAGGTTTTCTTCGGAAATCTTAGTTCTCATAACATGAGATTAAAAATGAAACGAAAGCCCATATGGTTTTAAGCTAGTCGCGTTAAGGATGGCAGTGGCATCCTTTTTATAGGAATTGAGCGCAGTGAAAATTCAAACAATAAAAAGATATAACGAACAGCCTGACACTTTAGCTCTAAAAAGTGATAAAGTGGAACGCCCAAATAAAAAGAAATAGTTAGCTAGCTATTCAAATCGAATCGCTTTGACAGGCGAAATCTTTGTGATAATTATTGACGGTATCAATAGCATTAAGAAACAGGCAATAAAGGTGCCTATATTTAATAAAATAATATAATCTAATCCTATATGCACTGGGATAATAGATACATAATATTGTTCTGGATCTGGAAATTTAAGCACGCCAAATTTCTGTTGAGCAAAGAGGAGACCAAGACCTATAAGGTTGCCCCAAAACAATCCTAAACATACGAGATAAGTAGCATTGTATAAAAACATCTTCCTTATGCTCCAGTTACTACTACCTAAAGCCTTTAAAATCCCAATCATTTGCGTACGTTCCAAAATAAGCACAAGCAAAGCCGTAATCATATTAATTCCTGCCACTATAATCATAATAGCTATAATGCCGTAGGTATTATTGTCAAAGATTTTAATCCATTCAAAAGTGGTGTCAAACTTTTCTTCTATGGTCTGTGTATCTAAAAATGAAGGCGTTTGGTTTCTAATTTGTTGTTCAATCTCGGAAAGCTCAGTAAAATCGTTAAGGTAGACTTCAAAATTTCCAATCTCATTAGATTCCCACTTATTCATACGTTGAATATGACTTATGTCTCCAATCATAAAATTTTTATCGATGTCTTGAAATCCTGAGTTAAAAATTCCAACTATCTTAAAACGTCGTTGAAAAGGAATGTCTTCGATACTCTCCTTTTTAAAAACAACCTGGAAAGTATCATTTAATTTAAATCCTAAACGGTTTGCCAAATAGCTCGAAATGACTACATCATTACTGAGTTTACCTTCATAAACTGGCAACTCACCCTCTACAAGAAAATCTTGGATATAAGTCCAGTCATAATCTGCACCAACACCCTTTAATACTATGCCTTCAAAATCGGTTTCAGTTCTAACAATACCAAATTTTGTTGCCACAGCCTGTATATGTTTGACACCATCTACGTTATTAAATTTAGGATAAAAATTCTGCGTAACAGAAATAGGAACGATAGACTCATTAGACTCATTACTATTAAACTCATTTATAGTGATATGTCCATTAAAGGCTACAACTTTTTCTCTCACCTTTTTCTGCAGCCCCAAACCAGTTGCAATCGCAATAAGCATTACAACAATGCCAATAGTAATAGCAGCAATACCAATTTTTATTATTGGCGCCGAAACACTACTTTTATACGATTTACTACCAATAATTCGTTTAGCTATAAAAAACTCGTAATTCAAAATTAAAAAATGCGTTTATCGATGTTCAAAAATAGGGTTTTCCCAATAATTACAATGCTAGTTTTAGTCTTGATTTCCTGTGGGAATAAAACTAATACTGATTCTGCTATAAATAATGAGATGAATCACCAAAGTGAAACCTTCACTAAATTGAGCGATAGTATTATTGTTGGGGCAAATCGAATAGGTGTATATGTACCGTTACTTAAAGGAAAACGCGTTGGAATTGTTGCCAATCAAACGTCTATAATGAGCGTTTTAGAACGCCGAGCTATTGATGCCTCAACGATGGGAAGCGCTACTAAAACTTACCATTTGGTTGATTATTTACACAATTACGATGGGATTACCGTCTCTAAAGTTTTTGCTCCCGAACATGGGTTTAGAGGCAAAGCAGATGCGGGAGAACTATTAAAAGATGGTGTTGACACAAAAACGGGAATTCCAATTGTATCGATTTACGCTAAAAACAAAAAACCTTCTCCAGAGCAATTGGCAAATTTAGATATTGTAATCTTCGATATTCAGGATGTAGGCGCACGCTTTTACACCTATATTTCTAGTTTACATTATGTAATGGAGGCTTGTGCAGAAGCAAATATTCCAATGCTCATTTTTGATAGGCCCAACCCTAATGGACGTTATATAGATGGTCCTATTTTAGAGCGAGAGCATGAAAGTTTTGTTGGTATGCATCCTATACCTGTTGTTCATGGTATGACCATAGGTGAATATGCAAAGATGATTAATGGCGAAGGTTGGTTAAAAGATAAGATAACATGCGATATTACAGTGATAGATATGCAAAATTACACGCATGATAAAAATTACAATTTACCTGTTAAACCATCTCCAAACTTACCAAACGACCAAAGTATTAACCTCTACCCTAGCCTTTGTTTCTTTGAAGGCACAAATGTTAATGCTGGCCGAGGAACTTCTAAGCAATTTCAAATTTATGGAAGCCCATATTTAGATAAAACCATTTATACTTTTAAATATATTCCTTCACCAAATGAAGGTTCTAAATACCCAAAAAATGATGGTGTATTGTGTTATGGTGAGGATTTAAGTAAACATCAAAAAATGAACAAATTAGACTTAGGATACCTCATTAGAGCCTATCAAAATTCGATTGACAAAAAGGTCTTTTTTAATGATTACTTTACAACACTTGCTGGAACAAAATCTTTACAATCACAAATAGAAGCTGGTATTTCTGAAAAAGACATACGTGAAACTTGGATTAAAGGTCTTGAAGCATTTAAAAAGACCAGATCAAAGTATTTGATATACGATTGATGCGTAAGGTCTTTACTTATCATTCTTAGAAGCTAAGCGCTCCTCTTCCATTGCTAACAACCACTCGTTATCTCTAAAAACTTTAACGACAAATACAATACGAATAGGTGATTGTACGGCAACAAACACATGCTTCCCTTTACTTAGTCTATTAAGTGGAATCTTGACATCCTTAGCGTTAACAGCCATGTCAATTTCTCGTTTATAATCTGTACTAACAGAATACACTTTACGAATAAGTGAATCACTTTTAAGAATTAAAGTGTCTTTGGTATGATTTAACTTTTGAATTAAACCTTTGGCCCTTATATTGACATTCTTTTCAAGTTTTGCGAAGTCATTTTGAGCTTGAATTGTATAGCTCGTTAAGGTCATTATACTAAAAAAGATTATAACAAATACTGTTCTCATTTATAAACGTTGGTTAACGTCAACAACATCTAAACTAATAGCATTTTTTATAATCCCGAACCTTAAAACTAATTTCTTTTTTGAATAGAGAACAAAAAACTCCATGAACGGTAAATAAAACCGAAGTAAGGTGTTTTATATGATTTAATATTTATAGCAAGTGCTTTAATCGAAATACTCACTCTAAAGTTTCTGTAATAGTTGGTTTTCGATATTTATGAAACGGCTGTTTTAAAAGTTCTCCTATTTTACCGTTAGCTTCTTCATCTGGAAATGTATCTACGCCATAGACAATAGCATCTCTATCAAGGCTCATAAAAGTTCCAAAAATTCGGTCCCAAATAGAAAAGATATTTCCATAGTTTGAATCTGTATAAGGCAACATATAATGATGATGAACTTTATGCATATCTGGTGACACCAAAACGTAACTAAGGATTTTATCTACTTTTTTAGGAAGTTTAATATTGGCATGACTAAACTGTGTTGCAACCAACGACATTGACTGATATAGCATAACAATAGCTATTGGAGCGCCAATAATAAACACACCAAATAAGGTAAACACAAAACGTATAATGCTCTCTAAGGGATGATGTCTATTTGCCGTAGTCGTATCTACTTTATGATCTGTATGATGCACCAGATGCACCATCCAAAGTGGCTTTACCTTGTGCTCTACATAATGCGCCAAATAAGCTCCAATAAAATCTAATAACAAAACACCTAAAAGTATATAGGCCCAAAGCGGTAAGTTAGGCATCCAGTTTATAATACCAAAATCATGTTTTCCAACCCAGTTTGCCGTACCTACTAATAAAAAAGCCAAACCAAAATTAATGATGATTGTTGTTAACGTAAAAAACAAGTTAGGAATAGCGTGTTTCCATTTTTTGTACTTAAAATTATATAAAGGTAATGTTCCTTCTAATAACCAGAATACTGTTAATCCACCAACGAGAATTAAACTTCTATGATGCGAAGGTATGGTTTCAAAATAATTAAAGAGCGCTTCCAATGGTTCTAAAAATTCTTATTGATGATTTGATTTGCTTTTTTCAAATTTACTAAAGAAAGTTTACTTTTTAAGATACTCGCATTTTTTTCATCCTTAAGTAACTTATAAGACGTATAGTATAGAAAATCTATTAATGAGGTATTGGTTTCTATAATTTCAGATGGGTCTATTCGTTTAAGCTGTCTTAGTACGCGTCTCGGTTTATTTAAAATTAGACTTTGCTTTATCTTAAGTAATTCTATATGCTGCAAAAGACCTTCTTTATTATCTATTGCGTCGGTAACAAGTGCTGAAACCTCATTTAAATATATAGAAGACACTTTTATGATTTCTTCCCGTACATCTTTATTGACGTAAATTCCAAAATCTATATATTTTGATGCCAGACGTAAGGTTGTATAAAAATCCTTTTGCCTCGAATAATTAGTCAACTCTCCTTTTAAGATTGATGTATTCAAGGCATATTTCTTGACGAAATTCGTCATGTTCAAATAGAATCCGTCGTAAATAACAATCTTATTTATTATAGTTCCATTTACATCTAATATCTTAATAGAATCATCGTTGAACTTATCAATATATTTCTGAGTACGCTTTCCTTTAATTTCATTATATAGATCGGCATGTTCAGATTCGTTCACAACCACTGGAATAAAATTATCCCAAATTAAATTGCTTATAAATTCGTTTTCAAACATATTTTCAATCACTACACTTTGACCATTATCGTTACTAATTATAACAGGTTCTGGATATACAGTTGTTTCTGCCCATACCATCAAAATGAGTTTGTTTTGAATGAGTGCTAATCGCTTTGCGGCGTCAAGAGACGTATACCATTCTTTTTGCTGAGACATCGCAAACAAGGGACAAATAAGTAATAACATTAGGGCAATTTTTTTCATATCATATCACATTTTAATTCGACGCTTCATGTCTTCTACAATATTGAATGCAGCAGGGCAAATTGCTACATTTTTTAAGGTAAGATTAGATATTTGCTGGAACTTCTTTCGATCTGTATGCGGAAATTCACGGCAAGCCTTTGGTCTTACATCATAAATAGAACAATAGTTATCTGCACCCAAAAATGTACATGGTACAGATTGCAAAACATAATCGTTCTCTTCATCCAATCGTAAGTAAACATCTATAAACTGTTGTTGTTTCATTTTAAAGTGTTTTGCAATGCGATCAATATCCTTTGGCGTAAATAACGGCCCAGTTGTTTTACAACAATTCGCGCATTCTAGACAATCTGTACGCTCAAACTCAGTATCGTGCAATTCTTGCATTAAATAGTCGAGCCATTTTGGAGGGCGTTTTTTTAGCTTCGTAAAGAAGGTTTTATTTTCCTTATGCTTATCTTTGGCGAGCTTTGGAAGATGATTAATAAAGTCTTGCATAATACAAAAATACTACTTTTATGAAAGACCTTTTTGGGAAAGCCTTACAAGATTATTACACCAATAATTATACCGAAGACCTCATCACATCAACTAATATTTCTGGTGAAGATGAACTTCCTCTTCCTTATTTGTTTAGACGTTTTTCTGAAATGCCAAAGCTAGAACAAAAGGCTTTACAATTAGCTAAAGGATCGGTTCTAGATGTTGGATGCGGAGCAGGAAGCCATAGTTTATATATTCAAAATAAAGGCCTTAAAGTAAAAGCCATTGACATTTCAAAAGGTGCTGTTAAGGTCTGTAAGGAACGAGGTGTTGTTCATGTAGAATTAAAAGATGTGCTCTCTGAAACTGAAACGTTTGATACCATTTTACTATTAATGAATGGTACTGGTATTTTTCAGGAACTATCTCAGGTTCCAAAATACCTTAAACACTTAAAATCACTTTTAAATCCGAAAGGTCAAATTTTAATCGATTCCTCCGACATTAAATACATGTATGAGGATGACGATGGCGGGCTCTGGATAGACACTAATGCTAACTACTACGGCGAGTTAGACTATTTTTTAAGCTATAAAGGCGAAAATGAAACTCCTATGAAATGGCTATATTTAGATTTCGAACGTTTGCAATTAGCTTGCAAAACTGTAGGTTTACAATGTGAAAAAATCATGAATGGAGATCATCATGATTTTTTAGTAAAACTATTTTAACCTATAGGTATACTAATAGATTCTCCAGTTCTTACGACCTCACTAAAATGACTTCCAGGCTTCCACTTAGGCATTTCCTGTAATTTTTTAAGAATGGATTCTGCATCATCGCCCTTGTATGGTTTACTTTGCCAAAAACTGGTTAACTTAATATTACTTATCGACCCATCTTTTTCTACAACAAACGATGCTCGAATATATGTATCGTAGTTTGTTGGGTCTCCCTTACCAAAGTTTTTTAAAATAAAGTCGTCAAGACCTTCCTTTCCCTTCTCAAACTTCGGTGGTTGGTGTACAATAAAAAACACCTTGTTTGCATCCATTCTCTCCTTTATTTTTTCATACTTTAGTGTTTGTTTAAAGGCCAAACCTGCTTCCTTTCTAGCAATTTCAAACATATTCTTACCATACTTTTGGTATAACAATTCTTCCATTTTGATAGTGTAACACTCTTCGTCTTTCACTATAACACATCCTTGATGAATAAATAGAACACCATATTTTTTAAATACATAGTCTTTATAATATTCGCCAAAACCGTAATCTTCAATTTTACCTAGAAGTCCAAATGAGTATACTTTATATATACCTTTATCGAAATCCTTAGTGGCCATATCTTCACCACTTTCACACGTAATTTCGCTTTCAATAATTCTCACCTGCTGAGCGTTCACAACTAGCGATAAAAAAATAAATGATAATGCTAATAATTGTTTCATATCTATAATGTTATATATCTAAACGTTTACAAGAAGCGTTCCAAAGCACTTACATTGATTACTGCTTCTCTCCATTAACAAATGTTTGCTCTACTCTAATATTAGGAATTTCATTTTGATTTACAGTCATAATATCCTTATCCAATATAATAAAATCGGCAAGTTTGCCTGCCTCTATACTTCCTTTTTCATGCTCTTCAAAATTAGAATAAGCTGCCCAAATGGTCATTCCTTTTAACGTTTCCTCTCTAGTTAAACCATTTTCTTTTTGAAATCCTCCATCAGGAAATTGCTCCAAATCTTGTCGCGCAACAGCCGCATAAAAGGTTAAAAACGGACTTACCTGCTCTACAGGGAAATCGGTCCCTAATGCTACTTTTCCGTAGGCGTTTAACAGTTGCTTATAAGCATAAGCTCCTTTTACACGCTCACTACCTAAACGGTCCTCTGCCCAATACATATCGCTAGTGGCGTGTGTTGGTTGAATTGAAGGCAATACATTTTTATAGAGATCAAAATCTTCTTGAGATACAACCTGAGCATGTTCTACACGCCAACGTCTATTTGGCTTACCTTGTAATACCTTATTGTACGTTTCTAAAACGGCATGATTTGCTGAATCTCCAATGGCATGTGTATTCATTTGATACTCTGAATTGGCAATTTTTTGAGCCGAAGCATTAAATGTTTCCAAGTCGGTTACCAATAATCCAAAATGATTAGGTTTATCGCTATAAGGAGCCCTTAACATCGCACCACGCGACCCTAAAGCACCATCGGCATAAAACTTAAACGAACGTACATTTAACCTATCGGTTTTAATGATTCCTTTTTTAGTATAGTAATCGACATTATCTTTTGAAAATGACACCATTGCATACACACGCATTTTTAAGTCACCTGTTTGTTGTAAGCTATCTATGATTTCAATTGAAGACTGACTTAATCCAGCATCATCAACCGTCGTTAAACCCAAATCAAAGCAAATATCCTGTGCTGTCATTAAGGCCTTTACAATATCATCTCTCGTTGGTTTAGGCCAGTAATTCATAACTAAGTTTTCGGCATTATCAACCAAAACACCTGTGAGTTCTCCATTTTCTATTACAACTTCTCCTCCATCAACCCTACTCTCTTTTGTAACGTTCCCTAAATTTAAAGCCGCTTGATTACACAGTATCGCGTGGCCATCTACACGGGTTAAAGCAACAGGTGTCTCTGGAAACAACTTATTTAAAAGTGTATTATTAGGAAACGTCTTGTCTTCCCAATCATTTTGGTCCCATCCTCTTCCTGTTATAAACGACACATTATTTTTATTCTGAAAATCCAATACGCGTTTTACAACATCTTCAAAACTTTTAGTTCCAACTAAATTAACCGCTTGCTGATTAAATCCTAAACCTAAAAAGTGACAGTGAGCATCAATCAATCCTGGCACAATTGTTTTTCCTTGAGCATCAATAAGTCGTTCTGAAATGTACTTTTCCTGAATATCTTTGGAGCTGCCTATTTCAAGAAATTTTCCGTCCTTAACAGCAAAGGCTTCGGCTCTAGAAAAATCGTCGTTAACTGTATAAACATTAGCATTAATAACAATTGTATCTACATTTTGAGGTTCATTTGAACAAGAATAAGCCCCTATTAAAAGTATAAGAATGATTAGTTTTTTCATTGTTGGTTTTTTTAGACGTATAAAAATACAAAAAGCATTCAATCTCTAGGTTTAGGTATTGAATGCTTTTTAATATGTTTTATCTTATAAGGTTGCTAAGCAACCCTTAAAAACCCGTCAATGTTTTAAAAATCAAATTGATACGTTGCTCCTGCCAAAAACTGGATGCCTTGCACTGGATAATTAAGCCAACGGTTATAATCTTGATTGGCAATATTATTAGCCTTAGCAAATGCAGACAACTGATCGTTAATTCTATAACCTAAGTGGGCATTAACATCAAAATAGCTATCCAATGTGATCGTTTCTGCTATTGGCAATGTTAATGTGCCAACACCTGTAATAAATTCGTCCTTACGCTCTCCAATAAAGAATAAATTAGCACCTGCAAACCAATGCCTATTAATTTGATAATCTAAAAAGGCAGATGCCTTAATATCTGGTAAATTCCATGGTTCTGCTTCGTTGTCTGTATCGTAAGCGAAATACTCGGCTTTTAAACCTAATTTAAAGTTTCTATTGACATCAATATTAAGTGCTCCAGCCACAGAAAATGTAGTCACATCGTCATAGGTTATTCCAAAAGAATTCCCATACTGATAGGCTTGTCGGTCTAATCCTGCATCTGGATTAGATTTAAACAATGCGCGATTATTATCGGCTAAGTAATGGCCGCTAATATCATAACTCACGCTATTGGACAATTTACCTTTAAGTCCTAAAGACACATTATAAGCCTGATCTGTAGGTACAATAAACAAGGTAGGTGACACAAACGGGTTTTCCTGAGCGAAATCGAAATATGAATTTTGAATTAAGCCACCTTCTATTCCTCCATAAGCAATCAAAAGTTCATCTACCAGACGATAACTTGCTGTAACATTTGGATAAATAAAGAACTTCCCATCACTAGCTTCGGTATCATTAAGATATACGAGATTTACACCAAGACTTACTGTTAAATCATCTTGTTTCATTTGATAACTTGGAGCTAATCCAAAGTTAATATTACTGTAGTTTAACTCGTCTGTATTGAAATAAGCCCTATCAAAAGAACCGCCGAGATAATCAATTGTAACTTCGGTATTGATAAGCTCATCATTGATTGGAACATCAAATTCTGATTTTAAAACAAATCTGTTTTCCCCAGAATCTTGATTATCACCAAAACGTCTATACAGCACACTTCCTTTATTAATTATAGCATCTTCAAAATTGATTTGTCCTCCAAAATTAGCTGCATAAAACGAATGATCTACGTCAAAAGTTGGAATACTTTGATCGGGAACGCCATACCAATTGAACGTTTGTAGCTGGAAACCACCTTCAACTTTCCATGAATAGTCATTAAGTTTCTGACTATAATGTGCATTGAGTCCTGTTTCAGAAAAATTATTATCAAAATTTACGCCATCAATTTCACCTGCCGACGAATGATGACTGAAATATCCTCCTACTCTTTCAGTACTATTAAGAGCATGATTAAGATAAACTTCACCTAAAATCGTAGTATACGTACCAACGCCTAGCGAAGCATAGTTGTCAAATAACTTCACAGGCTTTTCTTTATCAACATTAGCCGCTTTACCTTTAGCAGGCGTAAATGTAGACGCCACTGGAATTGAAAAGATATTGTACTTGATTTCTTTTTTCTTCGCCGTAACAGAATCATTTAGAGATGGTGTTTCTTTAATTTTAAAGGCATCAGAAATTGTTGGTGTATATGGTTTTACCACATTTACCACGTCGGTATCAATAGTATCTTTTTCTCGCTCCTGAGCAATGGTTATTGTAACGTTAAACGTTAAAATGACTAAGACGATATATTTAAGTTTGTTTTGCATAATTCTAATTTTGTTCAGATTCGACAGAGGCATTTGTCTTGGCTTCTTCGGCTTTTATTCGATTCAATTCTTCTTGAGCTTCACTAACAACATCATCAAATTCTGCAAAATTCGTGATGACACTTTCTAAAATGTAAGTAGCCTGAAAAGCATCGCCTAAGGCGTCATAGTTTTTGGCCATAACAACCAAACCTTTAGCACTATAATATTTATAGCTACTATAATCTCTTGCTAATTTCTGAACGGTTGTATTTGATGATTGGAATTTCCTTTCTTTGTGTTTGAAATAGGCATTATAGTATAATGCTTCGGCGGCTAATGCACCTGTAGCTATCTTTTCGACTCTAGCATAAGCCTCTTTGGCCTTGGCTTCATTTCCTGTTTTAATAGCCGAACGTGCAATAATCACTTGAGCATCGCTCTTTACATTATTATCAATTTTCGAATTTTGAAGCACCTTTTCAGCATAATTAACGGCTTCTGAATAATTCTCTTTTTGATAGTATGCATTCATCAAATTAGATTGCGCATAGGTTACATTTTGAGGATAATCGGCATCTGTCTCTAAACGTTTTAGCAAAGGAATTGCTTTATCCCAATCTGATGCATTTAAATAAATCTCAGATAACCTAACCATGGCTTGTTCTGTAAATTCGCCTCTTTGCTTACTCACGACATACTCATAATGAGGACGCGCATTATCTGGTAATTCTTTTTTAGAATACAGTTGAGCCACATAGAAATGTGATTTAAGTGCATGAATGCCATTAGGAAATTCGTTCAAGTATTTATTGAATTGACGAATTGCTCCATCTGTATTATTATCTAAATACTGTTTCTCGGCCGCTAAATATGCCGTATTATCGAGCTCTGCATCGGTAACATCAACATAATCCAAAGTTTTTATCCACGCCGCATATTCATCAACTCGACCTAAATCGATATAAATTAAACGCGCTGTAGAAACCGCTTGGTTCGCTTCTTCTGTAGATGGATAATTATTAGCCACTAATTTGAGCTTTCGCAAGGCGCGTTCGTTATCATTACTATTGTAATAAGACAAGCCTTGTCGCAATAAAACTTTTGATATAAAAACGCTTGTTCTATATTCTGAAATAAGCCTTTCATACGTGGCCATAGCTTTTTCAGTTTCGTTAGATTTCACATAAGAATTTGCCAATTCGTACATGGCATCATCGCGTAGAGACGATCTAGGAAAATCATCAATAAATGATATTAGTCCTTGTATTTTTTTTGCCCCTTGACCTATATACCCATAACTCATGGTCTTTTGAAAAGATGCATAATCGCCTTCAATTTCATTTATTGCAATGGCCTCATCATAAGCTGCGATTGCTTTATTGTAATTAGTAGACACAAAATAGCCATCACCTAGCCTCAAATACGCATCATTCAAGCGTAGTTTATCATCCTTATGACTCGTAATGAATTTTTGGAAATTTGCAGTAGCTTGGTTGTAGTCTTTAAGTTTAAAATAGGTATAGGCAATATTATAATCGATGTTATTGATTTCATTCACATTAGCCGACTCACTCTGTTGCATAAATTGTTTAAACCCAATGAGTGCTTCATCAAAATTATTTAAGTGATAATCGGTTTCAGCTTTCCAGAATGTAGCTCTTGTGGTGAACAGAGCATCTTTTGCTTCATCAATAGACTTATTAAACAACGCTTTAGCTTGGTTATAATCTCCTTCATTATACACTTCAATTCCTCTATAAAAAGCAACTTTCTGATAGGCAACACGGTTTTCAAAACTCTTCTTGTTTTCGAGTAACTTTATGGCTTCTTTATAGTTTCTAGATGTGATATAAGAATCTATTAATAAGGTTTCTATTTCCTCTTTATAACTCGTTTCTGGGTATTTATTAAGATAACTTGTTAAGACTTGTGGAACCGATTGGTAAGGGTTACCAATATCGTAGCTTATCTTAGCATAATTTAACCATGCATCTTCTTGAATTTTTAAATCATAATCCATTTGAGACGCATTTCTAAAAGCATTCAAAGCCTCTTGTTTTTTATCAAGATTAATATAGCTTTCCCCTAAATGGTAGTAAGCATTTTGGGCAACACTGTTATCGCCATCAATAATTTTATTGAATTCTGAAATAGCACTTTCAAAATCGTTTTGTTTATAATACGCATAACCTAGTTGATAATAATCAACATTATTCCATTTACCACGTCTTCCTTTATAGTTTTTCAAGTAAGGAATGGCATCAGCATACTGTTCTAAATTGAAATAACTCTCACCAATAATTTTTGAAAGTTCCGATTTTTCTTGAGGATTGCTATTATCTATTTGTTCTTTAGCCAGTGTTATGGCTTTTTCGAACTTACCTAATTTAAAGTTAAGATCAGCCTGATAATACGATAGCTTTTCTTTGTATTTTTCTTGGTCACTTACCTGATCAAAATACTCATTGGCCTTATCATAGTCATCGCCTTCATAGGCCATAAAACCAATATAATACTTAGCCTGAGATCCATATTTTTTTGAGGTGATTACCCTATTTAAGTATTTGTTAGCTCCTGTTTCATCGCCTGTAGAGTATAACGTATAACCATAGTTAAAATTGAATTTATCACGTTCTGAACGAGAAATGCTATTTTCATCAACTTTATCATACCATTTTCTAGCATAGGCATATTTTCCGTTGGTAAAATAATAGTCGGCTACATCAAGAAACGCAGTATTTCTCTTCGTACTTGTTGGATAATTATCTACAAAATCTTGAATAAGATCATCGGCATTTCTCTGATTTAAACGCACAGCGCAATTGGCAATATAATAGGCACAATCAGATTCTAAGGTCTCATTGGGCGCATCATTTTTTATAGCTTCAAATAAAGACTGAGCAGCTTGATATTGCTTGTTATTATATAATGTGAGTGCTTTTTGGTAGTCTACTAGGTCACTAGTATAGGCAGCAGTTTGTTGGGCTTGTAAATAAGAAGCCAGTAACAAAAAGCTAAGTACAAAACTTATTTTTCTGAAAGTCATTAAGTTCGATTTTTAATTGATGTCAAAGATAATTTATCTCTTTCCTATAACGCAAGAATCGTGCTATAATTATACACGAACTTATTAAACAGACTCTTTACACAAGATTATGTTACAGTTTACGTTTCATCTAAAGCAATCTAGAATTTAGTTTTTGGCTATTGGTAGTTGCTAGTTTTTATAATACATTTACATTTCATTTAAATGCGTATTTAAATTATGTCTGAAACTATTTTACAACTTAAAAATGCTTCTATCTATCAAGGGGATAGCATGGTCTTATCCGATGTGAATTTTGAAATGAACAAAGGCGACTTTGTCTACCTCATCGGTAAAACTGGAAGTGGTAAAAGTAGTTTTATGAAAACACTTTATGGTGATCTAGAATTAACAGAAGGCGAAGGTCATGTTGTGGATTACGATTTAAGAACCATGAAGGAGAAGGATATCCCTTTTTTAAGACGAAAATTGGGTATTGTCTTCCAAGATTTTAAATTACTCCCAGATAGAACCATAAACGGTAATCTTGAATTTGTTTTAAAAGCTACTGGATGGAAAGACAAGACTAAAATTAGCGAACGTATTGAAACCGTTTTAGATAAAGTGGCTATGAAAACTAAAGGTTTCAAATTCCCACATGAGTTATCTGGAGGTGAACAACAGCGTATTGCTATTGCCAGAGCTTTATTGAACGACCCTGAGCTTATTCTAGCCGATGAGCCTACAGGAAATTTAGATCCGCAAACGAGTATCGAAGTCATGGAGGTATTGCTTGATATTAATAAAAATGGCAACACTATTTTAATGGCTACACATGATTATGCGCTTTTACTGAAATATCCTAGTAAGACCTTAAAATGTGATGAAAACAAGGTGTTTGAAGTGGTACAACGTAAGGGTTAAAAACCTAACCATTTAAAAAATCGTTTAAATGCGTTATCCTTTTTTTTGACTGGAACTTCTGTCGTTGCCTCTGTATTAAACTCTATAATAAACACACCAAAATTAGATAATGTTTTACGTGCTTTTGTATTATGAAGCGGCTTAATAAATTCCTTTTGTTGCATAGGAAATGTAATGACAAAATCGTCAGAAAGTGTACCCGACTTTAAAACTGTATCTAAATTTTCAACATCATAAATAGAATAGGTCATTCCTGGTTTCAAACCAAGGCCTGAGAACTTTGTAAGCACAGGATCTCCATTTTCATCGAGTGCCGTTACTTTATAGGTGCGATCTCTAGACTTATATTTAGTAAGCCTTGCAACTGGTTCAAAGTCATAAGTATTAACCTGTTTCCATGTACTGTTTTGATCTAATCCAAAATCAGATCGCCACCGTTCAATACTATAGTCTTTGTCCTTTAAAACTCTAAAACTCGATTGCTTCTTGGTGTAGTAGGTGTTATCTTTAAAATCCCAATTTTTAATATGTTCCAAAACCGAAGATTCTAAATGCAGATAACCACAGTACGCCATATTATTCTCAAATATCAATGATTTTGCGTGTAAAATCCGAAGTGCATTATTTCTACCAATAACAATGTTGTTTCGCGCAATAACATCTTCAATTGGTGCATTTTTATGAAACCCTAAAGTTAATGAAGCGCCATCTCCACTCACTTGTCCGTCGGACACCTTAGTATTATGATATAACACATTATTAAAGATTCTAATATGTTTAGGGTTATTGACACCATTTCTGTCTCCAGATCCAACAATCACATTATCTTTAAAAGTGCCTGCCGGAGATCCATTATTAAAAATTGCATTATTTTTTAATTCAACGTTTTTCACAAAGGACTCCTTTGCCTTTTTATTTGCGGACCATATTTGTACGCCTTTATAGAAATTATTGAAGATGATATTATTTTCAATAATTCTCATTTCATCTGAGGCATTTTGAACATAAATACCAACACCACCACCTTTTCCTTTTTTGGTAATATATCCGTTGTTATATATTATACAATCCAGAATTTCTGATCCACCAGCACGTTTCCATGAGCCTATTCCAGAACCTGGATTATTATGAATTTTAAGATTTACAAACTTACAATCTATACCACTATTATGGGAAATTCCGGATACACTTTTAAAGCCTTCGACTGTCGCATTTCTCCAAAAGTTACCCAAAAACGTAATCTCAAAATCTTTAAACATAATTTGCTGGCCTCTCACCTCTAAAACAGATGTTTTTGACGACGGCACATTTCCGTTTAAAACCACTTTATCGTCTTTAAAAGCTGCAACCGTTATAAATGATTTAGGGGTAAGACTTTGGAGCGTGCTTACAAATCGGCCATTATAGATACCTTCATGCAGCCAAATAGTATCGCCAGAGGTAATCTTTGTTTTTTGCTGTATCGCCGTTTGAAGATCCCAGGGATTATCTATATGCCCTGTACCATTTTGAGTTCCAGGTGTACTTTTGTGATCTATTGGAAACACATGAAATTCTTGTTGGGCACTAGCATAAAGCCCAACAAAGCAACATAAAATATAGAGTAAACGTTGTATCATAAATTTGTAATTCCAATTACTATACCAAAAATAAGTATTCGAAATAGTTAATACCATAAAAAGTGTATTTTTGAATAATAACGTATGTCTATGCTTTCTGTACTCATTCCTGTTTACAATTACGATATAAGACTGCTAGTGAACAGCCTTCATGAGCAGCTGATTTCTGCAAATGTCGTCTTTGAAATTATCTGTATGGACGATGGTTCTCAAGACGATATTGGTACGACCAACTCTAACGTAGCAAGCCTAAGTCATACTACATATCACGTAGCATCAAATAATGTGGGAAGAGTGGCAGTGAGGCAACGTTTAGCAGAACAGGCCTCATTTGATTGGCTTTTATTTTTAGATGCAGATGTCGTCCCAAAATCGGAGACATTCATTAAAGATTATTTGGTGTTTATAAATGCTGAATACGATGCCGTTTATGGCGGTTTTGCTTATAAAAAAGAACGACCTGATGACCATCTTGTGTTGCGTTGGACCTACGGAAAGTCTAAAGAGCAAGTTGATGCGGCAATTCGAAATAAAAAACCATATAAAATTACGATTTCGGCAAATTTCCTAATTAAGAAGATACTGTTTAAACAGATAAATTCTCAAATCACCTATAAAGGCTATGGTTACGATAATTACTTTGGATCGCTTTTAAAAACCAAAAAAGTGCTTATCGTTCATATTAATAATGAAGTTTTTCATTTGGGATTAGAACCTAATGCCTCTTATCTCAAAAAAGTAGAGCAATCTGTAGACACTTTATTAGCATTAGATAAGGAAGGTTTAATTAACTCAACCGAGAACAGCCTAATTGTAGTGTATAGAACACTAAAGCAGTGGAAACTGAATCTTCTTTTTTCTTGGATTTTTAAACGATTCAAAAACCGGTTTCACACTAATTTATTGGGTAAAACACCAAGCATGTTTGGTTTGCAGTTATATAAACTGAGTTACTTGTGTTATCACGATGTAAAAGAAAAAGGCCGTAATTAATTACGACCTTTTAGTATTCTTATCAAAGAAAATTTACTTTTTTATTATTTTTTGAGTGTGTAATACATTTCCATTAGTTGCCGATATTTTTACCACATAAAAGCCTTTTGATAAATGACTCAAATCTAAGTTAGCTTTTCTTTCTTTTATACCATTTAGCTTAAATACCTCCGTTCCTATAAGGTTGTAAACCTTGATAGATGACATCTCAACACCTTCAATACTTTTATTCTCGACATTGACAATATCTTCAATTGCTGTTGGAGAAATTAGTATAGCAATCCCACTGACATCATTATTAGAAATAGGATCTACTCCAATTCTACTAGCTCCGTTATTACATGCTTCTATTCTAGCTTCAAATTCTGAGTTCTCTTCTACCTCAAACCCTGGAATAAGCTCAATAGCCGCTTCAGCAGTATATAAGGCTTCAGAATTGTTTAGTATTAGATTATCTGCAACTATATTTGTTGCTTTATAAAAAGCTGCGTAATCAACACTCCCTAAATCTTCAATTCTATGAAAAATATAAAGATCGTCTTGTTCACATGAATTACTTTCATTAAAACAAGTCATATTATTTAATATATTGTTTCTAATTGTGTTACCACGAGCTACACCAAATCCTCTTCTAAAATCTTTGTCAACATCGAAACAACTTCCTCCTCCGGATAACATGATGTTGTAATAAGGTGTAGAAGAACAAAAAGTATGAACAGCACCTAACAAATGGCCTATTTCATGCGGAAAAATATTTAATCGATGAAAATAATCAGGAAGTGGGTGGTCATCTAACAAGGCATTAGGAGCTAATCCTACTCCCATTCTTGATGTTTTAGGTGCATTACAAAATGCGCCAATAGTAGCAGCCCTGCCTGAAGCGCGGCAGCTGCTTCCCACATACATATAGGCATAATCACCAACATATGAATTGCCCAAGATATCCTGAAATTGCTGAAGATAATGCGTAGTTCCACTTGGAGGGCAATTTCCTCCACTAAAAGTCATACCTGGTCCGTAAAAATCTGTAGATGCATTTACACCAAATAAACAAACTTCTTGACCTGTACCATTTGGAACTGAATCTTCTAGTACAATTTCAGAAATTTTTATGGACACCTCTTCATTAGCAAATATTAATGAATAGAGATTAAAATGACTTAATATGTAGTCTATGGAATGTGTTATCGACCCATTTCCCATAAAAGGGTTATTAATAACACAGTTATTGGCATTCATGGAAATTTCCAATGGATAATCTAATGCACTTTGAGAGACATTACTATTTTCTAATTGAAAAGCGTTACTGTCTTTCTTAGGAAAACCATTTGTATCCGTGGCACATTCAAAATCGTTAACTTCTTCTTTGTATTTATAAAAAGCATAATTATCAGATTTTTCATTGAGTTTATGTAAACTGTAATTTCCATATTGTGAAGACAAAAAGCCATATACTTGATCCTTATAAAATGAGAACGCTATAATGGCTCCACTATATTTATCATCTTCTACATGACCCCAAAAATGGGCTCCTCTTCCCATTAACTTTGTTTCAAATTTACTGTGCGTGGTTTTTCCTTTGGCGCCATCAACAATAAAATTAGATCTTTTCAAATTCAATTCAATTATTCGATCTTGAACTGGTACTTTTAAAACAAATGAATTCAAATCACTATTTATTAATTCTAATAATTTTTGTTGATTTAAGCTCAATATTTCACCGTCAATATCATCAGTAATGTATTTATCTCTTAAGCTAGAATTTTTATCTACCTCAAACAGATCTACCACTGTTTTCTTATTAATTCTATCTTGTGCCCACATTGAAAAACTAAATATCAATGAAATAATTAAGACACCTATAGTTTTTATTTTACGCTTTAATTTCATTTTACTTTTTAGCTTTTAATTCGTCTATCTCCTTTTTAAGCTCAATAGTGTAAAGTGTTAATTCTTCGATTTTTTGAAGTAGAAGTTTGTTCATCTCACCTAACTCAATACCATTATCTTCGACTTCCGCTGCACTAGGTATGTCTTTTAAATGGCCATGTGTCTTTATATGCTTTTCAACCTCTTCTAAAGTCGGCAAATTGTAATCCTCTTCAAACACATAGTCAGCCCAATCAGTATAGACTTTCACCGAATGCGCCCTTACCTTACCATTAACTGTTAGGTTATACAATTCACCATTATCGTTAAAAGAATTAGTTCCTATAGTAACATAAGAGTTCTCTTTTGGCATTTGTACATAAACATTATCACTGTTTTCATATAAGGAATATACAAACTCCTGACTTTTATTGTAAATTTTATAATTAGTTGCACCATTAGCTTGGGCTATAAATCGTAATCTCGCGGCATCATTTCTATCTTCTAAATGAAACCAAATTGTAGCTTTAGCATCAATATTAGATTGAGGGAAATCGAAAAAAGCCATTAAAGGTTGACCATTAGAGTCGGTCCCTGCCCCAAGCAATTGTGTTTGTGCACCTCTGTCTGCAGCATCTATAAAAATTGTCCCATCGGGGAGAGAATTATTAAAAAAAGCAAATTTAGCTTTAACAGTCCCTACAACTTCCAAAGCTTCGGATGGCGTTAATGTGCCTATACCTACATTTCCTGTAGGCACAGGAAAGGTATTTTGAGCGTTTGTTGTTAAAAATCCGGCAAATACTGCCATACATAATAATTTTTTCATGATATAATAGATTTAAAGTTAATATCAATGAAGGTAAAAACTTACAATTAAAATATCATAAATTTAGTGTTAAATTATTGACAATCAATTACTAGTTACGATTTTTCTGTAATTATTTGTAAGATATTTCTGTCTTTGTAAATTATTGAAATATGTTGGCATAATATTTACTATTTTTGGATGATTATGTCGTGAAGATTTTCAACTATGACTCCCTTTTTTTCAGTTATCATTTCGGTTTACAATAAGGAAAAGTATATTGGCGCTACCATAAATTCGGTACTTGACCAGACTTTTGACGATTTTGAAATTATTGTAGTAAATGATGGTTCTACAGATGGGAGTTTACAGGTATTAAACGAATTTGAAGATTCAAGGCTAAACATCATTATTCAGGACAACCTCGGCGCTTCGCATGCACGTAATAAAGGTATTGATATTGCAAAAGGTAAGTTTATTGCGCTTTTAGATGGTGACGATATCTGGGACAAGCAATTTTTAGAACATATTGAACATGCTATAAAAACGCATCCTAATCACGCAGTATTTTCGTGTGCCATAGCTCATCAATATGATAGCAAACACATTCCTGTTTCTTATAGTTTCAGTTTAACCGAAGATCTCTTGATTTTAGATTTTTTTGAAGCTAGCAAAAAGCATGCGATACTCTCTGGTTCTAGTGTTGTTTTTAAAACCTCTATTATTGCTACTACTGGACCTTTTAATACGAACTACACCTCTGGAGAAGACACTGATTTTTGGATTAGAGTAGGCCTACATTATCCTATTGTGTTTAGTCCTAAAATTTTGGTTTATTATGTTTACAATCGTGATAGTTTATCAAATAATATTAAGGGTGTAGCTGGCAAACCCAAATATGATAGTTATCATGAAGAAGAGAAAAAAAACCTACATCTAAAAACGTATTTAGACCGTAACCGTTATACTTTGGCTATATTTAGTAAGTTATATGATGACAAAACATCCTTTAAATTTTATAAAAATGCTATTAATCCCAAGAATCTTACTTGGAAGCAAAATTTATTATTGATGGTTCCAAAATGGGTCATCAATTCGCTTTTAAAAATCAAAAGTTTAAACGGTAAGAAAGTATACTATAAACCTTTATAAGTCTTAAAGTCTTTATAATTCCTGATATAATCAGATTCATCAAAACTATCAGAGGCTAAAACCAGACAAATAGCTCCTGATGAAAAGTTTTCAAGTTCTCTCCAAACTCCTGTAGGAATCAACAAGCCTTTATCGGGTTTATTTAGCATCACTTTTTTCTTAACTGTCCCATCATCTAAGACGACTTCAAAACTTCCACTTAAAGCAATTAAAAGTTCAATTTGATCTTTATGTGCATGCCCTCCTCTGTAGGCATCGCTAGGTACGTCATATAAATAGTAAACTCTCTTTATTGCATAAGGAATATTATCTTTTTCAATGACGGCTAGGTTACCTCTTGGATCAGTGATTTTTGGTATGTTTATGATTTCAATATTCATGGAGTTCATCTATTTTACCTTGAGATTTCAACGTCTTATACATTTTAATGCCTTTAATTCCTACGGAAAATTTATAAATAATCTCTTTAAAAGCAATAAAACGGTGTCTTACAAGAAAAAAGATATACTTGACGAGCCAAAGATAACTCAAATTACCATAAAACCTTTGATGCATTGCTGCTCTGGCATATATGGCATTATCACCACCCATTCTCCTCCCCGAACTTTCATTGGGATGCATCACTATGGTCTCTGCCACATGATGCATTAGCAAGCCCTTATCATAAGCATTTCTTAAAAAAACGTACTCTGTAACACCTTTAAAAACAGATCCAACTCCAAAATAGTGATTAAAGTAAATCTGTTCTTCTTTAAAAACTGATCTTCTAAATGTAATGACCCAAGTGTAAATTCTCTTTAGCGTTTCTTTAGTATGCTCTCCTTCGGGGTAATAGTTTGTATATAATTGTCCATCTTCATCAATAGCTTCAAAAGAAATCATAGAGGCTTCTGGGCAATTCGCATATGCCATCTCTATTGTTTTCAATAAATTGGATTGATACACAATATCATCATCAGACATCAAGCAAATATCCTTTGTAGCATTTTGTATCGCCAAATTTCGACTCGCTGGTGAACCACGTTCCAAAGAATTAATAACTTTAATTTTGGAGTTCTCAGAGGTCAAAAATTTGTCTTCGGTAGTTTGATTAACAATAATAATATCAAAGTCGTTAATATCATTATGTTGAAACATTGGCTCTAAGAAACTTAGATCCTCTTTAAACATTGTAGATATTAAAATTTCGATGTGTAATGACATTAGCTAAACAATTGCTATGTTAAGGGAATTCTTATTTTTGCTTAAAAGTAATATTTTTTATGCGAATATTGTTGGTTGGAGAATATAGTAGGCTTCATAATTCTTTAAAAGAAGGTCTTACTAAATTAGGTCATGATGTGGTTATCGTTGGAAATGGTGATGGGTTTAAAAACTATCCCGTTGATATTTTCGTAGACCATTCGTTTCATAAACCTCTACTCAAAAAATTAAAAGTCGCTTTTTATAAACTTACATCAATTGATTTAGGTTCTATTGAAGTTTATTTAAAAGCACTTTATCATTTCAAAAAGATGAAGGGATTTGATGTGGTTCAGCTAATTAATGAGTCACCATTAGTAATTCAAGCCAAGTATGAGAAACGGTTTATCAAACGTTTACTTAAGCATAATAAGAAGTTGTTTTTGCTATCGTGCGGTATTGACCACCAATGTATGACATTTATGATGGAAGGGAAATTTAGATACAGTATCATGAGTCCTTATTTAGCAGATGAATCTCTTCATAAACTTTATAAATTTCAGCTTCAATATTTAAACCCAGAGTTTACCAATTTACATCATTTCATTTACAAACATGCTAATGGAGTCATTGCTACAGACATGGATTATCATTTGCCTTTATTAGGACATTCTAAATATTTGGGCTTAATCCCTAATGCCATAAACACTGAAAAAATAAAATGTATTCCATTTTCTATTGATGGGAAAATTAAAATTTTCCATGGTGTGAATAAAAGTGCTGTTGTCAAAAAAGGAAACAAATACTTCGAAGAGGCATTAAAAATTATTGAACAAAAATATCCCGACAAAGTAGAGATCAAAACAACATATAGTATACCCTATGAGCAATACATTAAACTTTACGCTGAATGTCATATCTTACTTGATCAAGCCTACGGATACGATCAAGGTTATAATGCTTTAGAAGCCATGGCCAAGGGCAAAGTTGTATTTACTGGTGCAGAAAAAGAATGGCTTGACTATTATGGATTGGAAAAAAACAAAGTAGCCATAAATGCAAAACCTGAGGTAGACAGCTTAGTTAAAAATTTAGAATGGCTCATCACTAACCCAGAGCAAATTATTAGTATTTCTAATAATGCCAGAGCGTTTATAGAAAAAGAACATAACTATATAAATATAGCAGGCAAATATGTTGATATCTGGAACAAAAATTAGTCTAGAGCATTAATGACAGATGCTGGGCAGCCCCCAATGATGACATTAGAAGGGAATGATTTTGTAACAATAGAACCAGCAGCAATTACAGTATTCTCTCCGATTGTAACTCCTTTTAAGATGGTAACATTATTACCAATAAATACATTATTTTCGATAGTGACTCTCTCAGGTTTCGGATCAGTTTCCAAACGTTTTTCTGGATGTAAATCATGAAAATTGCTATCACTAATTTGGCAATTGTAACCAATTAACACGTCATCTTTTATAATAATTGATTTCTCTGCAGTAATACTTATCGAGTTATTGCAGTTAACATTTTTTCCAATTTTTATTATGGCATTTTCATGTCGCGCCTCCAAATAAGCATACGTGTTATAGAAAAATGGAGAATTGGTTACTCCAAATTTAACATTTTCATCAAGGCAAATTTTACCTTTACCTCTAATGACAACAGGCTGCAAAGCAATATAAGTTCCTTCTACATCAGTATTGTTAGAAAAACTAGAATAGATTAGTTTTCTTAGTCTCATATATAAATTAGCAGCTATGCGTTTAATCATGGTTTTCTTTTAGTGTATTGAATTTACCAAAGAGTGACTTTCTAAATATAAACAACAATATAGCAAAATGAATAAGATAAGACACAAAATGTGCTTTAACTACTCCTATCAAACCGTAATAGTCAATACATATTATACTTGTTACTAATATTGTAGCAATAGCCAAAGTTTCAACAATAATATAGTGCCAAACCATTTTTTTAGCAATAAACTGGTAGGATATCACTAAAGAAAGTACTTTTATAAAATCACCTAAAAGCTGCCATAAAAACAAGTCTGTAACTGGCTGAAAGTCTTTATCAAAAACGAGGTTAATAATAAAACTTCTCAAAAAGTATATAATAACGAGACCTACAAAAAACAGAGGCACTATCGTTTTATAAAAAGAAAACACTTCTTTTCTAAACCCCATACTCGTATTAATTTGCGAAAAGCGTGGTAGGATATATAAGGTAATTAGCGACGTCACAAACATTAGATAATAATTAGAAATCCTTTGCATCGCAACCCAGAATCCTGCTTGGCTTTCACCATAATCATCTATAATATAATTTCTAATAAACACACTCACAAGAGGTAAAACAGTAGCTGAAAACAAAGCCATTATTGTAAATGCACCTAAATTTTTAATATGTACTACAGCTATTTTCTTTAATGAAATTAATCTAAAATATTTCCAGAGATCAGACGCACTAACTAAAGTTATCAAGAACAATACGATCTCAACAATTAAGATAGACAACAACGCACCTTTAAGCTGAAACTTCCATATAAGTAGGACATTGAGGAGTAATCCTATAATTTGAGCTACGATTGTTATGTGTAATATTTGCTTGAACCTCGATAAGCCATTTAAAATTGAAAACATGACTGTTTTAAATGCATAGAGAGGTAAAACAACACCCAGAAATCTAATAATGTAGGCATAATCATTATCTGATGTAAAAATAATGTCATTAAGAGTTTGAGCATTAAAATAAACAAACAAAGATATGATTATTAAAGCCCCTAGAATACAGTAAAACACTGTAGACACTATTTTACCTAACTCTATGATGTTATCTCTAAACTCGGCAACATACTTTACAATACCGTTACCAAGTCCTAAGGTTGAAAATGCTTTTCCTGAGTTTATAACATCGTGTAAGTTTCCAATGTAAGCTAATCCATTTGGTCCAATAAAAATAGCCAAAAGTTTAGAAGTTATAAGTCCTGAAAAAATCCTTAACGCAACAGAAACAGAGTTTATCGATGCTATTTTAAGAAGTAAATTATTATTTATAAGATGCTTTAGTCTCTGTTTCATTATAAAGTAACTCTCTATAAAAATACACTATTTATGTATATCATTTATCTTCTTGCGGAATAATTCCAAATAAGGACGATCCAAAAATAAGCAAGACAATACCAAAGTGCATTAAGTAACTTAAGAAATGTGCTATGACCGCACCTTCAACTCCAAAAACATCAATGAGGTAAATACTAGAAATATATAGCATTATCACCAAGAACACTTCAATTATAATAAAGTGCGTAAACATTTTCTTTGCCAAAAATTGATAGGCAATAACAATTGATAATACTTTGACAAAATCTCCTAGGAGTTGCCATAAAAACAAATCTTCTACAGGTTTAAATTCGTCGGAAAAGATAAGCGGTACAATGAGTGGTTTTAAAAAGTAGAGCAGTATAAGACCAGCTCCAAAAATAGGCATCACCGATTTATAAAAGCCAAAAACCTCTTTTCTAAATTCTTTTTTACTATCAATTTCGCTAAACCTTGGAACAATATACAAGGTAATAACAGAGGTAATAAACATCAAATAATAGTTTGATATTCTATTCATGGCCTCCCAATAACCAGCCTCCTTTATACCTACTTCAGCAATAATGTAATTACGTATAAATATTGAAATCACAGGCAAAGCAATTGCGGTAACCAGTGCCATTGCTGCATAAGGTCCAAACGATTTCAGAATATCAAAACTGATATGATCTGTTTTAATATAAGTCATTAAATTTCGTCTATTAATAATACCAACCAAGGTGATTAAAAATATAAGAGAAGGTGCAATTACAGCTGCTATTAATGCTCCATCAATATGGTTTTGATAAATTAAAAGTAACGTAATGAGTAAGCCTAAAATTTGACCAATGATGTTAATAATGAGTAGCATCTTGTAATTTGAAAACCCATTCATTATTGAAAAACTCATCATATTCAATGCATAAAAGGGTAGCGCTAAAGCCATTATTTTTATGATGTAGGCAAAATTATAGTTTGAAGAAAACAAAAAATCGTTTACAAACTGGGCGTTATAATAGCATAGAAACGATACGATTAGAGTAGAAAAAAAACACAGATAATAAGCCGTAGATAAGGTTTGGCTTAATTTTATACTATCGTCTTTAAATTTTGCGATGGTTTTAACAACACCATTGTAGGATCCTAAAATAGACACCGATTGTGACGCACTTAAAAAATTCCTCAGATTTCCAATAAGCGCCATACCCTCAACACCAATAAATATAGCAATAGCCTTTGATGTTAAAATACCAGCTATGATTTTGGTGACAATCGTTGCCGAATTAAGGTGTGCAACTTTAAACAATACATTAGTGTTAATGTATTTTATTAAGTTTTTCAATTAATAAAGGTTTAGGGCATTAATAATTGTTTAGGGCATTAATAATTGTTTCAATCTCATCATTAGTCATTACAGGGCTCATTGGAATACTTACAACGGTCTCATGTATAGCTTCTGTGATTGGCAAATATAAAGATTTATATTGCAATAGCGCTTTTTGCCTATGTGGAGCAATAGGATAATGAATAAGATAACCTATTTGAACTTTTTCTAAATAATTAGTAAATTCTTCTCTATTTTGCACGCGTACTACGAACACATGAAACACGTGGTTAGACGATAAATCATAATACGGCAGCTCTATTTTAGGGTTATTAATTCCTTCTAAATAGCGTTTCGCTATGTCCTGACGCCTTTTATTATCGTCATCTAGGTCATCAAGTTTAACATTTAAGAATAGAGCTTGTAACTCATCTAATCTACTATTAACACCTATAATCTCATTGATATACTTTTTAGAACTTCCATAGTTATGTAATAATGAGATACAGTTGGCAAGTTGTTCGTCATTAGTTGTCACAGCCCCAGCATCACCCAAAGCCCCAAGGTTTTTTGTAGGATAGAAGCTAAACCCAGCTGCATCAGATAGATTTCCTGCTTTTTGTTCTTCGGAAATAGACACAGCCCCATGAGCTTGGGCAGCGTCTTCGATAACTAATAACTTATTAACCTTAGCGATTTTATTTATAGCTGTCATATCTGCCAATTGACCATATAAATGAACGGCAAGGATTGCTTTGGTTTTAGTCGAAATATGCTTTTCAATCTCTGTTGGAGATATATTGTAGGTCTTTTCATCAGGTTCAACAAAAACTGGCTCCAATCCAGAATTTATAACCGCTAATAACGACGCGATGTACGTATTAGCAGGAACAATAACTTGATCTCCCTGAGTTAATTTACCAAGTTCTATATAGGCTTTAAATATTAAAGTAAGTGCATCCAAACCATTGCCAACACCAATACAATATTTGGTATTACAGTACTCGGCAAAGTTCTTTTCAAAAGATTTTACACTAGAGCCTTTTATATAGTATCCAGAATTTAAGAACGTTTTGAACTTTGAAGTAAACGCCTCTTCATATCTCGAATTAATCTTGTTTAAGTCTAAAAATTTAATCATTTATCGTCACTTTCATTATCTCCTGAAAATAGGTATCACAACCAAATTCTTGTTTTTGCTTTAACATACCAGAGCTATAACCTAACTGAGAATCATTACTAACAGTACCCATAGAAAAGTACTGCTTCCCTTCATCTCTATATTTATAAATTAAATATACAAAAAGCATATCCAAAGCATTGAGTCGCTCTCCTTCGGCAGTAGCAATGCCATATTGAGACTTCACAACGTTTCCTTTATTGAAAATGGTTATTCCAGCAAGAACTTCATCATCTCTATAAACATTATATTGCAAAATTTCCTTCTTAAATTGCTCCCGCAAGTATTTTATTTCAGATAAGCTATGTACAGGTTTCGAGTTGTGCTTTTCTTTTAATCGAGGCACCAAAATAGTATTCCAAAATACATCAAACTCTGCTTCACCTTCTCTTATGGTCAAGCCATTACTATTTAGCTTTTTATATCTCTTAATCTTTGTTTTATGAATTTTAAAATCTGAATTATAATCTATTGCCAAAACCATATGACTGGCAATAAGCTCTACATTTTCAAAACCTTCAACTTGATTTAGAACCTCAGACTGATATATTTTGAGCATTGTTTTTATGGTCATAAGTGTTATGCCTTCTTTAGACAAATAATCGACTAGCGCTTTATTTATTTTTTTTACACTATTAATATCCAAATCACTTAAATATACAAGCCCTCCATAGGTTAAACCTTGATGAGAATATAACAGATGATCTTTATGATTAGCTGGAAAAACCGCTACGAGATCATCCGTGTCATATATCATCAAGGAAAAATCATCAAAGCGATCTTGATGGTAATCCATGAAATTTCTTTTAAATAAAAACGTGGCGTTCTCCGACAGGTTTAAGAACTCATCCCAATCAGATTTGTATGTGCTATCATAGCGCTTTATGGTAATATCAGTTATCGTCATAACTCATTTCAAATATAGCAACAGGCTTTATATATTTTAAAATTGTAAACCACATTCAATGTTAAACATGTAAGTTAAGTTCTATATTTTGGCTCAAATTACGATATTTTTAAATCTTAAAATCACTTTTTGGTTCGATTATTTTATATTTGATCAATTGTAAAACTGAATTTTGAGTTATAAGCGGGTACTTGATAAAAACCTATATCTGTGGGTTATTTATTTGATTGTTTTTTTATTTGTTGTCACCAATGACGCCATTTATTCTCCTGATACAAGAAGCTACATCAATGCTTTACCTTATAGACATTTAGGTTACGTTATCTTTTTAAAGGTTTTTAAATTTATCTTTAGTGGCTTTTTTGATCTAAGTGTCCTTATCTTTCAAGCGGCATTTACCTTAACTGCTGTACATCTGTTTTTAAAAAAAATATCTCAGATACTTAAAATTAATAGTATTGCACGAATTGCCCTGCTCATTATTTTGTTGTTTCCATTCTTCAAACCTTTATCGGTTGCCAATAATATATGTCCTGAAGGTATTAGTTATGGGTTATACTTGTTGTTCGTAGTTTATGGGTTAGAGATATTGTTTAATGAAAACCGTAAAAAATGGATTGCCTTTATCATAATATACTTGGCACTTACTCTTACTAGAGGGCAATTTATTTTAATGCCCTTCATCATTGCATTTGTATATATTTTTAATAATAAAAGCAAACGTCCAAGGCGATCAATCATTTTAAAATCTGCACTAATCATTAGTCTTCCTTTTTTTCTATCCTTAATAGATTCTACTTACCACAAGCTGAAAGATGGTATTTTTATGACGACCCCCTTTGGTTTTGTAGCGGCATCTGGCTCAGCATTTTATGTGTCTGAAAGTTCCGATATAGATAGTATAGAAAGCGTAAATGATAAAACAGTTTTCAAATTGTGCTACGCCAAACTATCGCAAGAAAAATTGCTACTTTCCCAGCAAGACAATGCTCAGTCTGACGCTTTAAATTACAATTATTTTCATAACAAGGTTCCAGAAATATGTAACCAAACCGTTCATTATTTAGGCAAAGATTTTTATTACCAAAAGGAAATACTAAATGAAAACAACACAAAATTAGCGCATGCTAAGGCGTATTATAATATTGAAAAAACATGCAGAAATATTACGTTAACTCTCATTAATAGTAATTTTAAAAAATGGATGCGTATTTATTATGCTAATATTTCACATGGTTTTTATTCTAGCGTCTTTTTTTTGTTAGTTCTTGGTGTTTTTCTTTTTAGTCTTATTAAATTTTTGTTTCATCCAGACAACAAACTCATACTCTTGTTATTTGTTTTATCTGCTTTTACTTTATCCAACGCTATGTTGATTGCTTTTGCTAGTCATTCAATTATAAGGTATCTCTTTTACAATTACGTTTTAATATTTATCTCAGTCATAATTTTAATTAAACTTTTAAAGCATGGAATCAAAAATTGAACTATCTATTGTAATGCCATGTTTAAATGAAGAGGAAACATTGGCTATCTGTATTTCTAAGGCCAAGAACTTTTTGCAAACTAATAACGTGGTTGGTGAAATTATAATTGCAGATAATGGCAGTACCGACAATTCTATAGCTATTGCAACGCGTCATAATGTTAGAATCATTAACGTAGAAGAAAAAGGCTATGGAAATGCTCTTAAAGGAGGGATAAAGGCCGCCGATGGTGCTTACATCATAATGGCTGATGCAGATGACAGTTATGATTTTGAAAAGTTAATGCCTTTTGTAGAAAAGCTAAGAGAAGGCTATGATTTGGTTATGGGTAATCGTTTTAAAGGAGGCATAAAAAAGGGAGCAATGCCTTTTTTACATAAATACTTAGGAAACCCAGTTTTATCCTTCATTGGTAGGCTTTTTTTTAAAATAAAAATAGGTGATTTCCATTGCGGATTAAGAGGGTTTTCGAAAACAGCATTTTCGAAAATGAACTTAAAAACAACAGGGATGGAGTTTGCGTCAGAAATGATTGTTAAATCAAAACTAAATAATCTTTCTATTACTGAGGTTCCAACAATTCTGCATAAAGACGGAAGAACTAGAGCCCCACATCTTAATACCTGGAGTGATGGCTGGAGACACTTGCGATTTTTATTGCTTTATAGTCCTAAATGGTTATTTCTTTACCCTAGTTTAATTTTATTCACCTTTGGTTTAATATCTTCTATTGCTCTTATTATAAAACCTATCGCTTATGAAAACATCATGTTTGATGTGCATACTTTGCTCTATACAGCGAGTATGACTCTTATAGGATTTCAATTTTTCGTTTTTTATGCATTGACCAAAATTTTTGCAGTTGAAAATGGTCTCTTACCTAAGAGTAAACGATACAATAATCTGTTTAAATATTTGAACTTAGAAAAAGGGCTTATAACAGGCGTGCTTTTATTCCTTTTTGGTATTATCTTAAGTATTAAAGGCCTCTTTTTTTGGGAATCTGTAAACTTTGGAAGCCTCGACCCTTCATATACTTTTCGAATAATTATACCTGCCGTGTTTACAATCCTATTTGGGATTCAAATTATTTTATTTAGTTTATTTTTTAGTATTCTTAGTTTAAAAAGTAAACCTGAATAATATAACAACGTCACATTAGTTAATCTTTTCAAAAACAAATAAATTATTTAGACCCAACTGAAATTTTTTGTGAGTCAATAATTTAAATTGTCTAGAGTCTAACATGGTGTAAACTTCACTCGTCTTAAAACCATAATGTTCATCTAATGACATGCCATCAATCAACCTCATTTTTTTCAAAACCCATAAAATCTGATCTACAAAAGGTGAAGGAACTGTTATAATAATACGACCTGAAGTGTTCAAAAACCGAAAAAACTCAGCATTAAACAATTGCTGTTGCTCTCTTGGAATATGCTCTAATACGGCTAGCATAATTATACAATCAAAAGTTTCATTCTTTGGAATGTCATTTGGAAAAAAACCAGAAAACAAAAGGTGTTCATCTTTCTTTGTAGTCTCTTGTAATAAAGGATCTACGCCAATACTTGGCTGGATTTTCTTGTCTTTTAAAGCACTGAATAAATAACCATCAAAACACCCAATATCAAGTATTCTATCATTAGTTCTAACAAACTGACTTGCAACTTTTATTCTCCAATTTCGTAAAACTCTATCGACGTATTTCATTACTGATTTTGATGTTTGCTTTTGCTAAGATCTCTTAGGTTAAAATAATACAATTATAAGAGCTCATTATTTATGTTTTTCAAACGAAATATTACCTTCATTATCAATCACTTCATAAACACCAAAAGGTGTTTTCTCTTCTATGATCAAATAACTTTTATCATCCTGCAAATGATCTAAATAGGCTTCATTATCACTTAAATACGAAAATAATACTCTAAATAAATTTACTGAAGTCTTTATCTTATTATCATATTTCGGGATGTCTCCATTTGGCCATTTCACGGCTAAGGCAGAACCAAAAACAGAATATAATAAATCTCGGTCCAGAGTCTTTGCCCTAGATTGCGTTTGATAATCAAAGCCTACATAACCGCCATGATCTGCAACTATAATAACCAAACTATTAGCATCACCTTCATGAATTGAAGATACAACATCTGTTAACCATGTATTGACTTCCTTTAAACGTTCTAAATACAAATATCGTTCTTCCTTTTTTCCTTTTGAGTATGATTTACTACTCGCTACATGCCAAGGCTTAATTTTCTCAATAAAATAGAAATTATTACTTGCGCCATTTGCGTTAATAAGTGTCATTAGGTCAGATTTAATATCCTTATTCATATCAAATCCATTAGAAAAATATGATACGTCTTCATTCATAATATTACTGTAATCAAAGCCTAAATTTGACTTACCTAAAACAAAGTAAGGTTCTTGAATAAGTAAATGAGTTTTGTAATTATTATTCTTTAAAATAGTTAATACAGGGTTACTTTCTATAATTACTTTCCCGAAATCGTAAGTTTCGTTTTCTGCATTAGAACTAACCTTATAATAATGGTGTTTCATGGCTAATAAAGAACTATTCGAATATAGCGTTGATTCGTAATTACTCCTATAATCTCCATACAACTTAAATTCCTGGCTTCTCAAAAAAGAATTAAACGTACTATTATCGAAATTATAATAACCTTTATTAATCTCATTAAAACTTGGATAACCATCGGCCTGAATTACGTAAATATTTGGGGTTTTCTTAAATATTACAGACTCTATTTTATCAGGCTGTTCGACCCATTTATAAGAGGAAGTATTCCTTTCAATACACTTTGACACTAAAATAGAAAAAGAAATGATAGCCAATATATATTGAATAACAACAACTTTTTTTAAACTCTTATACATGAGAATTGCAAGTAACGCTGCAATAACAAAAACTAATAAGAGTAATTTTTTTTTAATCCCAACAGTAATTAGTACAATAAGAATTGCGAATAAACCAAAACTAATTAAAGGCAATACAAATTTATGGTAAGCACTAAATACAGATGTTTTTCTTATGATTTGATTAATGGCATAAAAAACCATTGTAGGAAGAATTAAAAATATTCCAGTAAAAAAAAGCAAGTGTTTAAAAGAACTAACTATATAAAAATGAGTATTGAAATAATGCAATAAGGGAAACAAACATGCTGCAATAAAAGTTAGAATAGGGTATTCCTTTTTATTATCTATAAACTCTAAAATATATTTTCTAGGATTTTTCAATAGTGTTCGCTTTAAAAAAATACATAACTCTTTGTGAATCCTTAATAATCTTTTTTTCTATTAAAGTGAAGTATTTAAGATAACAATCTTCAAAATGCTCAATAGTATAAAAATCAAAATGACCTTTAAATGCTCCTTTCGTAGCTAACAAGCGCTGCACCCAAGAATCTTTACGCTTCGGAAATTCTATAATAAGATGTTTAGAAAAGTTAGCGAAAAACTCTGCCGACATCTTAAAAGGGATATTACCGCTTAAACTCATATGATGAATCACAGCCAAAGCCATGGTCACATCTGGAGATAGGCTTATAATACGTTTTAAAAACGAATCTCTTTCTTTATTATTAAAACCAATATTCGCAGAAGGATTCAAAACATCAAACATAAATGGCAACATTGAGGCGTCATTGTTCTTTTTCGTATATCGAAAATTGGCATCAACAGCATTATTATCGACGTCACAAACCAAAGTGAGTTCTAGATTTTGATTTATCTTTCTAACAAATGTCCCGTCATTGCCTCCAATATCAATCAAAGTCTTGGCGTTAAGTTGTTGTACCCAGTTATCTATAATCTCAGATTTTTGATCAAATGCCTTAGGAGCATAATTGGTTTTATCGTAATAATCTCCCCATTCACTAGATTCATTTAGGGATAGTTTTTTAATGTGGTCATATAGACTTCTAATAATATTTAATTGTGCTTTTTTTGACAGCTGCCCAACCTTATGCTTACCTTTATAGTCTTCATTATGCTTATCCTCATATTTTGCTAATAAGTGAATATTAGTATATAAAAAAGGGTTCAATTTTGTTTTATATGGTAACATTGAAGATAGCATTTTCACAGGTATACCTTCCATAAAGGTATTCATGAATTTTAATGATTCGGCACCACAATATTTAGCCAATACCAATGGCCCAAAAAAGTGAGACACAAACTGTTTATATGCCCTCCAAGGCGTATTTTCTTGATAAAAATCGAATGACAACGTATCTATAAAAACCATCCGTCCTTGGTGAAATGTCACATTAAAAGACGAGGCATCTTTTAAAGAAAACCCATGTTCTAAAGCGAACTTTTGAATTTTCAAAGTGAGTAATGCCGCTTCTTTGTACATATCGAAACTCCATTCAAACGGATATGTAAAAAATGGTATTTGCTCTGGTTCAATAATTATTTCAGTATTGGAGCTAGACAGTTCCTTGTGATTAATTAATAAACCTGCATCTTGTAATTTTTTTAAAAAATGAGAATCTTTAAGTGATCTATACTGATCAAAATAGAGCGGTGAAATAGAGCGTTTTATTACGCCATGGTCATCAAAAATAAAACCAGAAGGATCTCTAAATGATGATGAATGTCTATTGTTTATTGTCACTATGAGGTTTGCTTTCTATATCAGAATCTTTAATATCAATGTCGTCAAATACGTCATTTTCTGGCTTAGCAATTCCCAGAAATGATTTTATTTTAAACATTAAATTTTTAGAAAACAACACAACTCCAGCTATTGCGGCAACAATGGCCTGAATAATCATCGCTCCCAACCCTGGATCAAAATATAACATATGTATCATTTCTAACATGTTGTAAATATAGAAAACTCAAAATAAAAAAGGAATCCAATCTTAGATTCCTTTTTTATAGTCATAATTATTAAATGCTTTTATTACGCTTACGCTCAACTTCTTTTAAGAATATTTTACGCAGTCTTATGTGATTTGGTGTTACCTCAACATACTCATCTTTTTGAATATATTCTAAGGCTTCTTCTAAAGAGAATTTAATTGCCGGAACAATCTTCGCTTTATCATCTGCACCTGCACTACGTACGTTACTTAATTTTTTAGTTTTTGTAACATTAACAGTCATATCATCACCTCGAGAATTTTCTCCAATAACCTGACCTTCATAGATATCTTCACCTGGATCGATAAAAAACTTCCCTCTATCTTGTAACTTATCAATTGAATAAGGAATCGCTTGTCCATTTTCCATTGAGACTAAACTTCCATTTTGACGTTCTGGAATCCCGCCTTTTAAGGGTTGATATTCTTTAAAACGGTGTGCCATAATCGCCTCACCTGCTGTTGCCGTTAATAACTGATTACGTAAACCAATAATCCCACGAGAAGGCACTATAAATTCGCAAATCATACGTTCTCCTTTAGCTTCCATGCTTAGCATTTCACCTTTTCTCATCGTAACCATTTCAATAGCTTTACCAGAAACTGTTTCTGGCAAATCAATGGTCATTTCTTCCACAGGCTCACATTTAACACCATCAACCTCTTTAATAATCACTTGTGGCTGTCCAATTTGTAATTCATAACCTTCACGACGCATTGTTTCTATTAAAACTGATAAGTGTAAAACACCACGACCAAACACCATAAATTTATCTGCACTATCTGTATCTTCAACGCGCAATGCTAAATTCTTTTCAAGCTCTTTGGTTAAACGCTCTTTAATGTGTCTTGAGGTTACATATTTACCATCTTTACCAAAGAAAGGCGAATCATTGATTGTAAATAACATACTCATGGTAGGCTCATCAATTGCGATCGTTTTTAGACCTTCTGGCGTTTCCCAATCAGCAACAGTATCACCAATTTCAAAACCTTCCAAGCCTACAATCGCACAAATATCACCTGCCTGAACTTGATCTACTTTTTTACGTCCTAAACCTTCAAAAGTATGTAACTCTTTTATTCTAGATTTCACAATGCTTCCGTCGCGTTTTACCAACGAAATATTTTGACCAACCTTAAGTTCACCACGAGTTAATCTCCCAATCGCAATACGACCAGTAAATGAAGAGAAATCTAAAGATGTAATTAACATTTGTGTTGTTCCTTCTTCAATTTTAGGTTCTGGAATGTGTTCAATAACCATATCCAAAAGTGGCTCGATATTTTCAGTTTCATTTTGCCAGTCATCACTCATCCAGTTGTTCTTTGCAGAACCATATACCGTTGGAAAATCTAACTGCCATTCTTCTGCACCTAATTCAAACATTAAATCAAATACCTTTTCATGAACTTCGTCTGGCGTACAATTTTCTTTATCAACCTTATTAATAACCACGCATGGTTTTAATCCTAAATCGATAGCTTTTTGCAATACAAAACGTGTTTGTGGCATTGGACCTTCAAAAGCATCAACCAATAACAAAACACCATCAGCCATATTTAATACACGCTCTACCTCTCCTCCAAAATCGGCGTGACCAGGCGTATCAATAATATTGATTTTTGTGTCCTTATATATTACAGATACATTTTTAGATGTAATAGTAATCCCTCGCTCTCGCTCTAAATCGTTATTATCTAAAATTAAATCTCCAGTATTTTCGTTCTCACGAAATAACTGGCAATGATACATGATTTTATCAACCAATGTTGTTTTTCCGTGATCGACGTGTGCAATAATTGCAATATTTTTAATTGTAGCCATAATGATGCCTTATTTTAAGCGTGCAAAGGTACGTTAAATTCCGCTTAAATACTCAATCTTAAGGAATAATTCGAAATCCACTATTTTTATTATTGACAGAAGTCGATAGAAGCACCTTAAATTTAGCTAAAACACTGATAATTAATACTATTGAATTTAGGCGTTTGCGTTGTTAAAATTTTCGAAACTTTAGTTAATTAAATGTTATTCTGATAAAAGAATATAATTTCAGTACGTATCTTACGTTATCAAATTGATTAATAGTAAATAGCCTCCCAAACCAACCAAAATATTGGGCGATTTACATCTGAAAAACTCTAACAGATGCAAACGATTAGCAAATATTCAAAATTTGTGCCTTACCTCTATTTTTTAGCGGTAATTGCCTATTGGTTCACCAACGTTAACAAAAGCGAAGGTCTTACAGCGTATCCTATTCTTTTATTTGGAATTCCATTTCTTTGGCAGTTAATTAAACCTAACAAAAGATTAAATTTCACCCTAGGAATTACATTTGTGTGCTTATCATCGTATTTAATTTTGGCTTACTTATCTGATATGTTCAATATTGTAAATGTGTCGAATCTTGCTAAACAATTTATGGTATATGGTGGAATATTTGTGATTGCTAACTTCATTATGGCCTTATGGATGATAAGAAATAGTCTTAATAGAAGCTTTTAAACCATTCGTGATTTGTATCTTTGCGCTGAAATTTGAAATTTTAAGCAGATGCAATTATCAGACGTTCCAAAACTGAAACACACTAATTCTAACAACTTTTTTTTACTTTGTGGTCCTTGTGCCATTGAAGGTGAAGACATGGCCTTACGCATTGCCGAAAAAGTGGTTACAATAACCGATAAATTAGAAATTCCTTATGTGTTTAAAGGAAGTTTCAAAAAGGCTAATAGAAGTAGGATAGATAGTTTTACAGGTATTGGAGACGACAAAGCACTTAAAATTCTTCAAAAAGTTTCTCAAACATTTGACATTCCAACTGTAACCGATATTCATGAAGCTTCAGATGCAGCTAAAGCAGCAGAATTTGTTGATGTGCTTCAAATTCCTGCGTTTTTAGTACGTCAAACAGATTTAGTAGTTGCAGCCGCTAAAACGGGCAAAGTAGTAAATCTTAAAAAAGGACAGTTTATGAGTCCTGAAGCTATGAAACATGCCGTTCAAAAAGTAAAAGATTCAGGGAGCAACAAAGCATGGATAACAGATCGCGGAACCATGTTTGGCTACCAGGATATGATTGTAGATTTTAGAGGTATTCCAACCATGAAAGCTATTGCTCCAACTGTTTTAGATGTTACACATTCATTACAACAGCCTAACCAAAGTGTTGGTGTAACAGGAGGTCGTCCAGATATGATAGAAACTATTGCCAGAGCTGGTGTTGTAAATGGCGTAGATGGTTTATTTATTGAAACCCATTTTGATCCAGCTAACGCTAAGAGTGATGGGGCTAACATGTTACATTTGGATAATTTAGAGCAACTATTAGCTAATCTTGTTGCCATTAGAAAAACGGTTAATCAATTATAGACCATGATAGACGATATTGAAATTAGAGAAGCAACTCTAGATGATATCCCAGAAATTACTGCAATTTTCAGAGACACTGTAAGAGCTGTTAACAGTAGAGATTACAATGAGAAACAAATTGAAGTTTGGTCGTCTGGCGCAGATGATATTGAAAAATGGGAAGAGCGTATTAAAAAATTCTACTTTCTCGTTGCCGAAGTTGGAACAACCATTGTTGGTTTCTCATATTTAACTAAAGGCTATTATTTAGATGGTCTATTTGTTCATAAAGACTTCCAAAGGCGTACCATTGCATCAAAACTACTGCGCATAATGGAATCTCGTGTGTCGTTAAATGGTTACGATACCATCAAATCTGATGTCAGTATAACGGCTCTTGAGTTTTTTGACTCTCACTTTTATGAAGTTGAAAAAAAGCAAAAGAAATCTCATAAAGGGCAAGTATTTGAAAATTATATCATCTACAAAGACCTATAGGACAATTCCAGTTACTAATTTAAGATTGTTTAAATAAAACCCTATAAAATCACTTCAAAAACGACTTGTTTTTATGGGTCTCAACCTCTTTTAAAATTCCAATAAAAATTATATCGTCAATGTCATCTAAAGTTTTATAACGCATAGATTTTACAACTTTACGATTTTCAGACACCATATATTCGGTGTATTTGGTTAAGTGCGCCGAATGCCAAAACCCAACATCCACATAGTCTTTACTTTGATTGAGATAGCAAATAGGACGTGTTCCAAGGTAATAACACGGAATACGCCATTTATATTTCATTTCAGCATTTGGAAACGTATGCTCAATGAGTATCTGCACATGCAAAAGAATCGATTTGTATGGCTCGGGTTGTTTAAGGATATACGCTTCGGCAGGATTCACATCAATTTAAAAAATTCGAAGAATTCCAACCACTAAAAGTCCAATACCAATAATGGCTTTAAATGGCATTAATTTATCAGACAATTTCTTCAAACTATCACCAAAGGCTGGTGCCTTACCAATAACATGTGTTAAGAGTAAAAACCCACCAACGATGCCAACAGTATTATAGATAGGAGCACTCCAAAACTTTAAAATAGCCAATACTATTAATCCACCTCCAATAACCGTTTGAAAAGGTGCTAAAACACCAGCAATTTTGTTAAAGAAGTTACTCTCTCCATCCCATTTATCTAAAGTTGCAAGCCCTAATAATAGTCCTCCAGAAATAAAGGCAATAGTCAATAAAAATCCAGTCATCATTTAAAAATATTAATTGTTATCCCATAAATATAATTATTATCTTTAGTTAATGAGATACATTTTTTTAACATTATCGTTGTTGATGACCACTTTTGTCTATTCGCAAAACTATGAATGGATAGATAACAAAGTAAAACAATACCCTAATTATGGTACTCTTGAAGTATTGGTTGACAGGGTTTCCAAAGACTTCAATACTGAAGAAGAAAAGGTAAGAGCCTATTATACTTGGATAGCACATAATATTACTTATGATCTTAATCGATACTATAGTTTTAATCCACCTGAAATGCGAATCACTTTTGACTCTGAGCGGCTCAATAGAAGTATTCAAAAGCAGCGCAACGCGAAATTGGTAAAAAGAATATTAACGTATAAAAAAGCAATGTGTATAGAATTTAGTACGTTGTTTAACGAACTCTGTTTACGCTCTGGAATTCAATCCCAAATTATAAAAGGCATTACTAAATTGTCTACGAACGAAATTAACACAACTCGAAACATAAAGAATCATGCTTGGAATGCTGTAAAAATCAACAATAAATGGCAACTTATAGACGTCACATGGTCTACAGGTTATGAAAATATGAAAACAAAATCTTGGATTCAGCGCTTTAATGATTTTTACTTTTTCACAGATCCTTATGAATTTTTAAGTTCTCACCTTCCCCAATATCAACATTTACAATTTGTATCGCATCCCATAAGTATAAAGTCATTCTTTGAAACACCAGTATTTTACTCTAAATATTTTGAAAGTGGCGTTAGAATCGCTAATAATCAAAAAGGCCTTATCGAATTGAAAGAGAAAAACAATACCATTACAATTGTGTTTAAAGAAAAAGCCAAGGCTTCAAAAATTTATTACAAATTTGAAAACAAAAAACACTCTAAAGAGCTGCACTTCAAAAAAAACAAACACAATCTTTATGTGGCTTCGCTAAATTACAAATCAAACACCTCCTCTTCAGATGTGCTGAGTCTTTATTTTGAAAACGAGAAGATTCTAGATTTTAAAATAGAAAAATAGTTGCGTATTTCGCTTTATTTTTTTTACTTTGTATTTCAAAGTACTTTATTATGGAATCAAAAGATTATCTTAAAGATATAAGTGATATTAAAACTATGATGAGCAAATCATCTCGTTTTTTATCCATTAGTGGTCTCTCTGGAATACTCGCAGGTATCTATGCATTGATAGGGGCTTACATAGGCTATGGCATCATTTACGCAGACAACATGGTAACTGTTGACGGATACAGAACCTTACTCATAACTGAGGAAAGCACGATGTACATTTTTCTGGTCGCTATCACTGTGGTTGTCATGTCTATACTTACAGGTATTGTTCTAAGCTATGCAAAAGCCAAGAAGCAAAACGAAAGTATGTGGGATTCAACATCAAAACGGCTGATTATTAATTTTTTAATCCCGTTGATTACTGGAGGCATCTTTATCATGTTGCTATTAGAAAAAAATGTATACGCCCTTGTTGCTCCTCTAACGATGATTTTTTACGGCTTAGCTTGCGTTAATGCCAGCAAGTATACTTTAGGATATATTAGATATTTAGGAATCACAATGATTATTATTGGATTAATCTCTACTTACTTTTTAGGCTATGGCTTGTTTTTTTGGGCCTTAGGATTTGGAGTTTGTCATATTTTCTATGGAACTATTATGCATTTTAAGTACGATAGAATGAAATAAGTTTTGCTTTGCATAACTTTGAATTATGAATCTGAAACCAGAAGCGTGAGTATAATTAACAACATAAACAAAGCATTTGACCATCGCATTAGATTAGGCATTATGTCTATTTTAATGGTTAATGAATATGCAGATTTCAATATGCTAAAAAACCTACTAGGCGCAACAGATGGAAACCTTGCAAGTCATACAAAAGCTTTAGAAAAAGCAGATTATATAAAAGTGGAAAAACAATTTATTGGTAGAAAACCAAATACGCGCTACTCTGCCACTAAATTAGGTAAAGCCGAATTTAAAAAACACATAGAAGCGCTCGAAAAATTAATTAATAAACAATAAAAAAATTTATAAATCTACTTTGAATTTCAAAGTAAAAAAACACAAACAAAATGGCATACTTTGTAGATAAAAACTCAATAGTTAGAGAAATTTGGGGCAAAAGCGACACCATACTCTTGGTTTTTGCAGGTGCTTCTGCCGAGTTTGCCCTCAATAAAGCCGTAGATTGGCTCTATTTTACCGGACAACTTCCCAAGGATCCCTTAGGACGTCTATTTTCTACGGTTTCTTACGCCCGAAAAATTGTTTTTTCTGAAAAAGAAAAGGCGCACAAAGCTATTGATACCATAACAAGCATACATCATGCTATAGAACAACAACGCGGGCAAGCCATTCCAAATTGGGCTTATAAAGATGTATTGTTCATGCTCATAGACTATTCGATTCGATCTTTCGAAATTTTAGAACGACCACTTGATATTCTAGAAAAGGAAGAGGTTTATAAGGTCTTTTATAAGGTAGGAAAGCGCATGAACATACAAGAATTACCCAAAGATTATGTGCATTTTAAACACATGCGCTCATTACATATTACGGAGAATTTGCATAATAGCAGCTATACGAAAGATCTCTATAAACAGTATAGGAAACATTTGGGGTTTATGAGATATAAACTGTTACTAGAGTCTCAGCGACTCATTTGCCCAAAAATGGTTAATGCTTATTTAAATAAGAGAAAAGCATCACTATTAAGACCTCTTATTTATCTATATAAATTATGTAGATCCATAAGGCTAGACGCCCTACTTAAAAACATGCTATTGCCATCAAATTATAAAAAAGAAATCAAATCATTAAACCATATAAACGCCTAGATAACGTCATTTTTTTTAATCTTAAACTTTGAAATTCAAAGTACTTTAAAACAAGCATTATGAAACATATAATAACCATTATTGCCTCCTTAGCATTCAGTACACTTTTTTATGAAAAGCATATAGGACTAAATCTTTCCATTTTTTCTATAATAACGATTGGTGTATTGGCATTTTACAATCTAAGCGCCTTTAAAAACAAACAAACGATACTGCATACGTTTATTTATTTGGTAACGGCTGTAATTGTATTCATGCAACACTCTTACCTTTCAATTATTGCCAATTGCGCCGCATTTTTCACCTTAATAGGTGTAGTTTCACAACGTGATACTTCGGTGTATATCTATTGGCTAAATGGTCTTTACACTTCTATTGCTGGATTTTTTCACAGAAATTTTGAAGCTAGCCAGACGAAAGAACAAGTTAAACCTAAAAAAGAAATAGATTGGATTCACCTCACTAAACTTGTTGGTATTCCGTTGGTGTTTATTATCGTTTTTGTAATGCTCTATAAAAATGGAAATCCAATGTTCAATAATTTAGTCTCTCAAATTAATTTCAACTTTATCAATATACAATGGGTACTATTTTCTGTTTTAGGCTATTATTTATTCAGCAACATTTCTAAACCTATTCAGGTAGAACAGGCAACCTTGGCCGATTTAAAAACAACTAACCATTTAAACAAATCAGAGCACATTTCCGAAGAAAAATTAAAAAAGGAAAAACAACTTGGAACCTTATTGCTTGGATTGCTAAATCTTTTAATTGTAATATATATCATTACCGATATTCTGTACTTAAAAACGCATGATATCACTAAAGCATCTACCCTTTCTTATCAAGTACACAATGGCATTAATACGCTTATCGCTTCTATTATTATTGCCATAATTATCATTCTATATTTCTTTAGAGGCGATCTCAATTTTTACGTCAATAATAAAAACCTTAAAGCCGTTACTTACCTCTGGATTATCTTAAACATTGTCCTTATTGCACTTATTGCTATCAAAAATCAAAATTATATTAGTTCATTTGGACTTACCTATAAACGTATTGGTGTACATGTTTATATTTTCCTTACCCTTATTGGCCTGGTTACGACATTTATTAAAGTCTTGAATATAAAAAACCTCATTTTCTTGTTTCGAAAAAATGCACAAATAGCCTTTGCTCTGTTGGTTATTTTAAGTGCCATAAATTGGGATTATACCATCACCAATTATAATCTTACAAAGGCAAAAGCATATGACATTGATTATCTCATAAAACTCACAAATAGGAATGCTGTTCTACTCCACAACAAAAAAGATGATATCATCATTTCAAATGCCAATAGACTTAGAATCGAAAATAAATACCGGAATTATCTAAGTACGGTGAGACAGCGGGATTGGCAAGAGTGGAGTTATGACAACATTGCATTAGACCATAATACTAGAACTAAATAATATGAATATTCGAAATAACCTTGCAAAATCTTGTGTTTTGGCAGCGCTTGTCTTTTGGATAATCACTGGATTAGGCTTTGAAGAAAGCAATATGGTTCTTCTTGTATTGGTGTCTTTTATACCCATATTTTTTATAGCGTCGCTAGTTATTTTAAGTACAATTTGCTCTGTGTTTTGGATAACAGAAAAAAACGGTTTAAGCAAAACACAAGTTTATAAAAGGTATTTCCCCTACTATGCTATTTTTACTTTTGGGATTGCGGCATTTGGAATCATATCTACCAATTTTAGCATTTTCAGCATCGCATTTTTTTCGTCCGCTTTTATAACCACAAGCCAATCATGGATTTGGTTTGCTAAAAACAAACAGGTATGAAAAACATACGAAAACAATTTATAGAATGGTTATTTGAGCACTCTCAAAACCTTTACACCAAACTATTTAAAAATCATGAAGCCTGGGGTATTTATAGGGCAGAACTCCTCAATTATCCTAAATCTTCATTTGGTAGACATCTAGGTGAGTTTTTAGACACTAACGATTTTGAACTCATTGCCAAAGTAGAACGCCATGATGCCTATCACACCTTAACAGGCTATGGCGTAACAGTAGAAGATGAAATTGCTTTACAATGCTTATGTTTTGGTAACGGAAAACGTAGTCCCTACCTCTATGGTGCCATGATTTTAGGCATTGTTATACTACCCGATTATTACAACTATTACTACCGCTCTTATCATATTGGAAAACAGGCTAACACGTTTCATCACTTTGATTACAAACACCTGCTTCATGTAGATATTAACGACTTAAGACAGGCTATTTTTTCGAGATCACAGCGTAAAACTCTTATACTCAATTAAAATGGATAGACTACAATTTGTGACAAAAGCAGCATTAACATTTTTTAGTATTGGAACCTTACTTTTAATACTACAACTTTGTTTTAAAACCGAATCTGGGATTGCAATAATTGACCTATACTATCTGTTATTTGCTATAGTGATCAATAGTCTGATCCTCTTGGTTTTGATTGGATACTTAATTATTAAAGACAATAAACTAAAAACTTTAAAATCTATAGGCATTTTAATCACTAATATACCCATCGCAGATGGTTATTTCTATGTGGTGATTTACTATAACTTATTTTAATATTATGAAGAAACTTAAACTTTTAGCGCTCCTCGCTGTATTTCTCTTATTTGGTCTCATTATCACCAACTATATGGTAAGTTATCAAGCTAAAGATTATATATATAAGTCGACAAGCTCTATACCAAAAAATAAAGTTGGTTTACTTCTTGGGACAGCTAAGTTTTTATCTAACGGAAATATCAACTTGTATTACAGTTATAGAATTAATGCTGCCGTAGCGCTATATAAGTCTGGTAAAATTGAATATATACTGATAAGTGGTGATAACGGAAGTAAAAGTTATGACGAACCTACAACATTTAAAACCGATTTGATTGCCAGAGGTATTCCCGAAAACAAAATATTTTTAGATTATGCTGGGTTCAGAACATTAGACTCTGTCATACGTGCCAAAGCAATTTTTGGTCAGGATTCTATAACAATTATATCTCAGCAATTTCATAACGAGCGTGCCATTTATCTCGCCAAACATAATGAGATTAATGCCGTTGCATTTAATGCTAAAAATGTTCAAGGGCGTTACGGACTTAAAGTACAGCTCAGAGAATATCTCGCACGAGCAAAAGCATCAATGGATGTATTGTTTAATGTAGAACCGAAATTTTTAGGACAACAAATAGAAATCAAATGACCATCAAATTCAACAAATCCTTTTTTGCATCCAGTCTGTTGCTATTTCTTGTAGAAGTATGTATAGCAATATTTTTATCTGAAGGTTTTATAAGACACACCTTTGGAGATTTCTTGGTGGTCATTTTGATCTATTGTTTTTTCCGCAGTTTCATTCAAACCAAACCCATCTATATCGCTATTGTCGTATTCTTTATTGCTTATACCATAGAGTTTTTACAACTTTTTAATCTGTTAGATTATTTAAACTTGAGGCATAGTGAATTAGCAGTTATCATACTTGGTAGCACTTTTGAAGTTACCGATCTTATTGCCTATACCTTGGGCATTCTAGTCATTTTATTAATCGACATAAATATTAAAAACTCATGGAATCTATAAAAACACTCATTTTTACCCGATTTAAGATCTTGTCTTTACTCACAATCTCAATGGCTTTGAGTATCGTTTTACTCATGATTAGAATGAAAATGCATCAGTCTTTTTATTTATTATTTTTAGTCTGGAATTTATTCTTAGCCATCATTCCATATGCCATTACAATTGGGCTTATAAGTACTCCTAAAACAAACAAATTGGTATTCGTAATATGGTTTAGCATTTGGTTGCTCTTCTTACCAAACGCACCTTATATTGTTACCGATTTACTGCACCTCATAAACTCTAAATCGCATTTAATGTGGTTAGATATTCTTGTGATTCTATCTTTCGCATTTAACGGATTGATTTTATTTTTCCTTTCACTGTCAGATATGGAAAAGCGTATAAAACAGTATGTGCCATCAAGGTATATCTTTCCTTTGATGCTTAGTATTTTTGGTCTCACTGCCTTTGGTATATACTTAGGGCGTTTTTTACGCTATAATTCATGGGAAATTATAAACGAACCATTGCAAATATTCTCGGATATTTTCAGAATTATATTGGAACCTAATACCGAAGCTTGGATTTTTACATTAACTTTTGCTTCCTTTTTAGCCATTTCTTATTGGATGCTCAAAGCATTTACAATACCAAAAATAGATCTCGCAGATGATAAAAAATAGTATGTATTACCTTATTGCTTTTGTTTTAGTGGTGATTCTAAAATTCATGTATGCTCATGCAGATAATGATATGGTTTTATTTATGCTAAAACCTATTAATGGTGTCGTCGAAACCATTGCAAATCAGAATGCCACTTACACAAGCGCTATTGGATTTTATTTTGAAAATTTAAACATCATTATAGACAAATCCTGCTCTGGAGTGAATTTCTGGCTTATTAGCTTTATGCTTTTCATGTTTTCATTATTAAAACATACACGCACTCTTTTTGAAAACATAATTGTCTTTCCTATCGCTTTTGCAGTTACTTATCTCTTAACCTTATTTGCAAATATATCTAGAATACTTATATCAATTTTCATTGAAAAAAACACAAGTTTTGACTATACATGGATGCATCAGGCCCAAGGTGTTTTTGTATACCTCACGTTTTTAATTCTGTTCTATTTACTAACCAATCATTTTATTTCTAAATCCAATATACGTCATGCGAAATTTGCTTAACCCAAAATGGCTATTAGCTATAAACACACTTCCAGTAGTGCTTCTAATACTAATTGTATATAGCGATTTTAGCATTATTAAAACCTTATTGTCTGAAGAAAATCTATCGTTGTGGAAAGGGTTTGGCCTAACCTTAATTATCTTAACCCTTTTACATTTAGGATATACAATTACATGTATTGTTAGGAAGCAAAATATCTCCATGTATTATGCTTATATAAGTTTGGTTGTTTATATCGCTTATATATACATCTATAGTTTATATACCCAAGACATATTGCCTTGGAGTATCCCACGATGGATGTTGTCTGGAGACATACTATTGTATGTTGGTACTTTTTTAATGCCTACGTTTGCACATTCCTTGTTTATTATTGTCATTAAATTAACATCAAAAGATAAAGATTATAAAGCTTGGCAGAATATTTTGGCTGCAGTAGCCATTCCCATAATTTGCTATCTTTTCTTCCAAATTATTTTACCACTATGGAATTTTACAACTTCGGGGTTTGGATCACACGTGATGGTCGTTTTATCTATTGTAGCTGTTATTTTATTCTTATTCTTCTTAATTCGAGGCATCTATATTCTAGCCACAAAAAAAGGAAAGGCTTGGAAAAAATATCAGTTCTTATGGAAAATACCCATAGCCATTCTTTTCCCTTTATTGGGACTTGCCGTTAACAGTGGATTTCTAATTGACCATTTTAGCGGTACACATACTGGTATTTTTGGAGATTTCAGTCATTACTGGTTTTATGTTTTGGCACTTGTAAATGGTATTTTAATTTGCTTACCTAGCGGCTCAAATACAACTCAAAGGCTTTTTTTATTTATTGCGCGTAGCATTACATTTGCCTATACGCTGTACTTTTTTATTGTATTCTTACCCTATTTACCACTTTCGGTATTTGCTATTATTGCCATTGGTGTAGGGTTTTTAATGCTAACGCCATTGGTACTTTTTGTTATTCACATCCAAGAATTAACCTCAGATTACAACTTTCTAAAAGCACACTTCTCGAAAGCTCTTCTCATAACTTTCGCCCTTTTAGGTTTCTTAGTCATTCCAGCATGCATTACAGCATCATACACCAAAGACAGAGTGGTTTTACATGAGGCGTTAGATTATCTCTATAGTCCAAATTATTCTGAGCGTTATGCTATTGACAAACAATCGCTGCAAAACACATTAAATGTGGTTCGTCATAATAAAGATCGAAATGATGATTTCTTTTCTTCGAGTCAGAAACCATATTTGTCTAAATTTTTTAATTGGATTGTTCTTGATAATTTAACGTTATCTGATGGCAAAATAAATACCATAGAGCGTGTCTTTTTTAACAAAGAATCTTTTGGTATTATGCCAGAAAACATAAGAAATACTGATGTAAGCATCACCAATGTTTCATCATCAAGCACCTATAATACTGTTGATAATACATGGACGAGCTGGATTGATTTAGAAATCACGAACGCCAATACCGAGCGTTTATTTTCAGAATATGCAACAACCATAGATTTGCCAAATGGTGCATGGATTAACAATTATTATCTCTATGTTGGAGATAGAAAGGAAATGGGCATTTTGGCCGAAAAGAAATCGGCTATGTGGGTGTTTTCACAAATACGAGGTGAAAATCGAGATCCAGGACTATTACATTATCTCACAGGTAACAAGGTTTCATTTAGAGTGTTTCCGTTTAGTGAAAGTGAGGTTAGGAAAACAGGAATTGAGTTTATTCATAAAGAACCTATGGTTATTGCTATTGACAGCCATAAAGTTCAATTAGGTGATTCACTAACTCAAAAAAGCGTAACATCTGTTGAACAAAATGATGTGGCTTACATATCTTCAAAAACAAAAGAGGGATTAACTACAGTAAAACGACAACCATATTACCATTTTATAGTTGATATTTCCGCAGAAAAACAAAACCTTATAGACAATTATATATCTACATTAGACTTGTTTTTAAAGAACGATGCGTTAAAGACTCCGCATAAAATAAGTTTCGCCAATACTTATACCAATACGATAGATTTAGATGACGACTGGAAAACAGCATTAAAAAACCAACAATTTGAAGGCGGTTTTTATCTCGAAAGAGCTATTAAAACTGTTTTTTATAACACGCAGCAACAGATATCTAATACGTATCCAATAATTATTGCTATTACTGATACAATGAACAGCTCGATTATTTCTAAAGACTTTAAGGATTTTAAATTTGCATTTCCTGAAAACAACCTCTTTTATCATCTTAATACAATGAGTTATCTCGCATCTCACGATTTGACTAAAAATCCGAAACAATGGATTGATGATGACACTACAGTACGACTTAACGATTCTGTATTGGCCTGGCCAAACGCAAACAAGACTTTAGCGTATTTACCCAATAACACCAAACCAGATGTTGTTTTAAAAACGTCTAATTTTCAATTGGATGAAGCTGAAATAGAGCCAAACAAATGGACATCTGGGTTAGTCATGGAAGGACAATTTAGATCAAATGTTTTACATCCTGAACATGCCGAACGCGATTGGCACAGCCTTGTAAAATATAGTTTTATGTCGCAAATAATGACACCACACACCTCTTATATTGTAGTTGAAAATGAAGCACAAAAGGCTATTTTAAAGAAAAAACAAGAGGCTGTACTTTCAGGTAAAAAATCATTAGACTTAAATGAAGATACGCAACGTATGTCTGAGCCAGAATTTTATGTATTACTTATTCTAGTGGGCCTATTTTTAGTGCTAAAGCAGAAAAAGTTCAGGTGGTTTTAATAGTTATTAATTACCATCTACATAATCTTGTAAGTACTTAAAGCGCTCTGTAAGTTGGCCATCTGGAGTTGTGATTTTAGCACGTTTCAAGATACCACGTTGGTCATCATTAAAAAATGCAGGAATGACATGTTCTAAAAACATCTCTCCAAAACCTTCACTAGCATCTTTAGGCAACTCGCAAGGCAAATTATCTACAGCCATCATAGTAATAGCGCCTTTAGCATCAAATGCGACCTCACTTTCTGACATCGGGTCATAACCATAAAATGGATCTGCTATAGTAGACGGTCTAATGGTACTTGCTACTGGACCATCAATATCACATGAAATATCGGCTACAAGATTAATTCTAAAATCTGGATGCTTGGCATCTTCTCGTGTAAAAATGAAAGGAGCGCCATCACCATAAAAATGACCTGCAATAAAAACGTCTGACTCTTTTGCGTAAGGCATAAAGTTGCTTTCGTAACCGCTTGGATCTTTATAGAAGGCATACTTATCTCCTACTTTCCCATCTTTACGTTTGGCATATTCCATAACATCTGCCATGACATAAACAGGTTCTGTAAATTGTGAGGTTAGATAGAGTGCATCACTCACTTGCTTTATTTGAAGGTGATCTAAAATCTCTTTGGCTCCTAGGGCTACTTTACCCGTTCCTGTTAAGACTATTTTTATATTTGGCAATGTGATCTTATCGAGTTCGGTCTTTACTTCGTCTAAGTCGGCTAAATGCTCCACCTTAGGTAGTTCGAACAATCCATCACGTAATCCTAAAGCTCTAAATCCGTTATAAGCACCTACCAAACCTGCATAACGTCCAAAACCTATAAGTCTTGCGCCACTTTGCTTAACAATGGTTTCGTGGTCATACATTTCGATATGCTTGTTAAGCATGTCTACTAAGAGCTTTCTATTGTAAGGTTGTTTTTTTATAGTATGGGAGAAGTAGAAATATTTTTTACTAGGAATAAGTGCATCTAATGGCACTTCTTTTACACCAATCATGACATCACAATCAGACACATCATCGGTAACAGTAAATCCTTGAGCGCGATAGGCATCATCTGAAAATACGCGAATATCTGATGATTCTACGACAAATTCTGCTTGCGGGAATTGTGCTCTGGCTTCGGCTAGTTTTTCTGGTGAAAATACAACACGTCGATCTGGTGGATTTTTACGTTCTTTAATAATAGCGAATTTCATAGTGTAAAGGAATTATGACATCAAAACTGACAAGTTTGCCAGAATTGGGATTGGTACAAAATTTGCACGAAAATAACAGTAAATGTAGGGTTATACAAACTTTTTGATAACTTTGCATGCTGCGTTAAGGATGGAACGGTTTGTTTGAGCTCCTCGTAGAGAGCGAGTAGTGAGAGCCTGACCTGAAAGGGAACGCCAACATAAATATTACTACAATGGGGTCGACTGGTTTTGACAGCGAGACTCATTAAACGGTAAGCACGTCGTGTAATGGCATTGAAACACGTTAAAGGCTAGACCAAATTTTAAACGGCGAGAATAACTACGCTTTAGCTGCATAATCTGAATTATAGTAAGATTAAGCCTCGTCCTACTAGGTAGGAAAGCTAAATGTCTCCAGAAAGCCTTGGTTAATGGCGTTCTATTTAGAGGCATCGTAAATATTAACTAAGATGATGTAGCGCTTTGATGCATTTTCGAGATTAAAAAGCTAAGTTGTAAGTAGGTTGTCTTTTGCCAGCTTACAGTCGAAAATCTAATAATAGAATAAGCGTGTAGAAAGCTCTTTAATAGCTTGTTTGGACGAGAGTTCGATTCTCTCCGACTCCACTATAAACGCTCTAAAGTGTTGATTTTAGAGCGTTTTATTTTAAAGGTGTAAAAAAAGGTGTAAGTAGCTTGTGTTTTATTCATGTTTTACAATGTATATTATTTTTGTAAGATGAATTAATCTAAGCTTGTATTACTCAGATAATATACAATGATATATTAAAACGATAACCTTTTATATTATTAGTTTTTTCATCTTAAAGCTTCAAGGAAGATAAATTTGTATTTAAACACATAATGTGGATATAATCAATAACTATATCCAATTGTTGGCAACCATTTGAAAAATGAAAGATAAATCTAAAGACATGACAGATGGACAAGCAAAGGATTTAATTCTAAAATCTATTATAAGAAAGGAAAATAACCTTACAACTTTGTATGGATTTCACTCAGAATTATTTCCGGAAAAATCAAAAAGTTATGTCAAATCACTTATAATTGAAATTGAGAAATCAGGTTTTGAATTAGCAAATTTCCATCACTCTTCTGCGGGAAACATACTTGTAACAAGAATAGGTATTATAGAACCTTTTTTGGAAAAAGGTGGATTTGAAAAAATTGAAAAGAAAGAGAAACGAAAAGAACAAAAGGAAAAATTTGATTTTAACATTTCAAAATGGAAATATCATACATTTTGGTGGTTTTTTGCTCTAGCTATTTTTGGTGGAGGATATAGTGCATATGATTTTATTAATGGTCTCAATAACAACGATAAAACAGAAGTAAATGTTAATGAAAATGTTCCAAATACTGAACAATCAACTAATTCTCAAAATGAAAAAAAATGGACTGATTCTAATGGAAATGTTTTCATCGAAGAAGGAAATGAAATTTCCATAATTCCTGCTAACTACAACAAAAACGGAAAAACATATAAAGTGTTTATTTACAATGAAACATCTGATGAAATTGGAATTATTGAAAACCTAAAAATAAGACCGAGTGAGTTCAAAATTTTTAACTTAAAAGACACAGACACGCTTGAGTTAGACAATGGAGTAAAATTCATGTTTGGAGAGACTTATGGGCTTGAGGTAGCAGACAAAAAATCTCAAGTTAACGGACTTGGAGGAAAATTTTTAGATGAATACAAAGTTCCTGACGAAGTTGAATGGGCTTTTGTAATAGTACCAGCTGGTAAAGGTGATTAAAAAAACAGTTGCCAACAACGTGTATAATTAATCGCTTGGTTTGTGTGTACTCGGAAAATCCTTCCAATTTTCCGATGGTTCGTTTTCTTTTATTAACTTAGTTCTTGTCTACGTAACTAACCATTCACAAACATGTTACCTACAAGCTGAAAAACCAACTTATGAAAAATATTTTCGCAATTCTAATTATCTGCCTTCTTATTAATTGCAAAGAAAACCCCAAAAAAGAAAGAACAAAAAAAGAATCATTTAGCCTTAAAGGAACAATAAATGGTGATTATTCAGACTATATATATTTGAATTATCGAAATGCAAAAGACAGTACAGAAGTCTTAAATAACAGTTTTGAATTTAAGGGTAAAGTTGACAAACCAATTCAAGGCTCATTAAACTTAAAACCGTATGCGAATATTGTTCCATTATATATCGAGAATAGTAAGATTACAATACAAGCCAATTATGAAGAGTTAATTCGAAATGAAAAAAAATACAACATACTCAAAATAAACAATATTGAAGGTTCTTATTCTGCTAAAATTCAAGAAGAATATAAAGAGTTTTATCAAGCTAATCAGAATAAAGAAAATTTCAGAGCTCTATTATTTGAAAAACTCACATCGTTCATTGAATTAAATAAAAATCATCCGATTAGTGGAACAATCTTAGGAGAAAATGCATTAATAGAACCTGTTTTAACAAAAAGGGAACTTATTGAACTGTACTCAAAAATCGATACAACTCAACAAAGTAAGGACGATTTGGAAATGTTTAAAATGGGAATCGCAAACCTTGAAAAATATGGAATAAATAAACCGTTCTTGAAATTTATTTTACCAAATAATAAAGACAAAGATATTGATATAACAACATTTTTAGGCAAAATAACATTGGTTGACTTTTGGGCTTCTTGGTGTGGACCTTGTAGAATAAAACATCCAGAACTGGTAAAACTCAAAAAGAAATTTGAAAATGTAAATTTTGATATCGTGAGCGTATCTATTGACGATAATAGAAAAAGCTGGATTAAAGCTATCGAAAAAGATAATCTGACTTGGACTAATTTAATTGACATTGACAAACAAGTAAACAATGAACTCGGAATAGAAGCAATTCCATTCAATTATTTGATAGACGAAAATGGAATTGTGATTGGGGTAAACTTATCACTTGAACAAATTGAAAATGAACTAAAAAAAGTCAGCAAGTAACATCGTGTATAATTAATGGCTTTGGTCATTGCTTATTTTTAAAATTCCTTCAAAACTTTCTCTGGCACATTTTTGTTTACTAAATTACTTACTTAAACGCGCAACTAAACATAAACAAGACCGATGGAATACATTGTTAAAACTCAAACATTAAAAATATTTATATAAATTATTAAATGAAACAATTGATTTCTATAATGCTTATTTTTCTTACTTGTTCTTTTTGTAATAATGAAGGAAAAATCGAGAATAAAAACAGAAACGAAGTTGGTTTTTCACTGAATCAGATAAATGCAAATACTAAAAACTCTCTTTTAGTAAATCATTTTGATCGTCAGAAACGAATCAATTTACTTATATCCTATAATTTTAAAAATGGAATATTACATTCAGTAGATACAATACATACATCTGAGAGAATAAAAAACAATGTTTTGGATAATAAGTATTTGCTAATTAATAATAAGAACATTATTAATATAAAATCAAAAAGTGAATTAAGTACTAGCAATCCACCTTTATATTTTATAAAAGGAGATTCTATCATATTTAAGTTAGATAAATCCGACAAAGAATTGGGTTTATACAATGTCGAAAAAAACACATACAAAGAATACCAAGACCCGTTTTTAAACACCAATGGTGTTATAAAATATTATTATTCAAACAAAGTTGATTATAGATTATTTGTTAAAAACCAAAAAAAACATAAATCAGGTACCGAAGCATTTACAACCCTAAATGAAATAGAAGAAGAAATACAAGCAACAAAGAGTTCAAAAAAATATGAGTATTTAAACGCTAATAATTTCGAATCTAAAGAGATTATGTTAGAAACACGTTCTGGAACTCTAAAAAAAGTTGTGGCAAATGCAGGCATTGGAACACTCTTACATGAAATGGCAAATGTAAGATTAGATGTTCCCATCATATGGATTGATAACGAAACATTTATTTACAGTTATATTCACAAGAATACTGCAAAGATTAAATCCATAAATATTAAAAACGGGAATCAACGTACAATCTGCCAAATTGATGAAATAAAGGTATCAATGCGTAACGCCTTTTTTTATAAAGATTTTCAGAATCATATAATTTATTCATGTGAAAAAGGAGACTTCAAAATTAATACTTTAGATAGGACGTATTCTGAATATCAATATATTGATCTTGGTTATGATTTTCAAAAACAAGTGAACGGAAGAACCGTTTTTTATAACAATAAAGTCATTGGGGAATTGCCGCAATACCAGCGTTCGTTTTCTTCAAATAATTATTTAGCTGTACACGATATTTCAAATAAATACAAGGCTGTTGATATTAGGATATGGAGTACTATACAAGAAAAATGGATCGACATAAAAAAATCAAATCAAATGATTTCAATGACTATAATTGGGTGGTTAGAGAATCCATAAAATAACGAAATACCAACAACGTGTATAATCTTTTAATTTTAGAGTTATTAACTAGAAAGAGCAAAAGAGCGAGTTAAAACTTCGACAACATTTACTATTCTTTCTCTTTTCCTACTTAAATATCGTTCAGTTCTTTTTTACAGTTAGTTTTTACATGAAGTATGGCATTATCATATAACCTTCAGTCGGGTTAATATTCGTTGATTTTCAATTTGTCAGTTGCTGTTATAAATTGTTGTGTAAGGTTATTTATATCCATACAATTTTAAAGTTTTATCACCTCTTTCCAAATCAAAAATTCCAATTTCATTAATCAAATTTTCAATTTCAGTAATATCTTGGCTATGTTCAGAAATTGTCTGTCGTGAAACTCGTCTATTTTTAATTATTAGCATTTTCTCAGGAAATTGAATCCATTCAATTTCATTGTATAAAATTGGTTCCATAAAATAAGGGGTGAAATCAACCATATCAAATTCAGTTTCCTCAATTTTTTCACGTCCAACTAGTTTAAACCTAATAAATACAGAATCAAATTCCTCAATTAGGTTTTCAAACAGTTTTTCCCATTTTGTATTATTCATGAATGAAGAAAAATTACTTTCACGAATTATGTTCTCAATATTCTTTTTAGTTAAATTCATTTTTTTCTTTTAAGACCAAATCAAGCTAATTACGCTATATAGTGTTTTGAGCTGACGTTTTCACTCAGTTTATATTTTTTTTGCGCTTCATTGGAGAATAAAATTGTAAGATGGTCAGCCCAATAATAATTATCAGATTCATCTTCCGTTATTTCAAATGTAGCAATCCAAACTTTATTTTTGCCGAATGTTAATTCCCAAGTTTGTGGCAATTTGATAACTGCATTTTTGCAGTTAATTACTTGATTATCTTTGTATTCGATTGTAATCCCGGAACTAATATCCCATAAAACACCGATTCCAGATATTTTTTCTCCAATCAATTTTTTCCAGTTTTCACTTTTAGAAACATTTAAGATTTTAAATCCTTCTTTTTCTTCATCTAATTTGTCAATAACTGCAAATCCAACACCATAACTATAAAATTCACTATCCCATAGTATCTGGATTAACTTTCCGTTTTCCAATCGAAATATCACACTCATATCTACGGAGTGGATATCAGCTGAAAAACTCCAAAATTCGGAGTCATCAGTTTCCCAATTAATTTCTTGATAATAAACTCCAGAAATTTTTTGTCCCATAAGTTCATTTTTTATTCTATCGTAATATTTTCTTTCCTTTTCAGTCATTCTTGATTGCTAACGATAATTTTGTTTACTCATATTTAAATATTGTTAGTTTTAGTTTTACTTCAAAGAATAAATCAATACCAGTAGTATCTTTTTGTATAAACCATCCGCCTTGAATAAAATGACAATGATATTCTATAAAGAAACCTTTTCCATTATAATTATGCAAAAGTGCAAATAACTATGCACAACTTAACTAGTACAACGTTGAGAATACTATAATTTCATGTGTATTCTAGTACGAATACTGTATACGAACGCTTTAACTATTTAGATTCTTGCGTGCTAAACTCTAATATTAGTGCTTTGCCTTTATAAACTTTAAATTTTTATAATTATGAAATTAAAAACAATCGCATTCGTATTTTTTTCTTTTGCCATTTTCAATTGTAATGCCCAGAGCAAAAAACTTATATCTTTTAGCTTTAAAAAGGGTGAAGTGATGGATATTATGTTGCTAACTACAGCTCCAGATTCTGAAACAAAATACGAAAGGTATAGAAAGATAATTTTTCCTGTGGCTTTTGAATATTCATACCAACCGCAAAATGGTTTTAGAATTTCAAAACTTACCCTTGGAACTCATCACCCTTCTAGTATTATATTTGGAAAATGGGAAAATAAACAAAAAAGAGAAGGTTTTTTGGCTAATATCTCTAAAAGAGTCCCAGGTTTCCATGAGCAACGCAGAGAATTATTCCCATATTTTGACCTCACTTATTACGAAGTACAAAAAGATTTAAATTTCTCAATAAATAGAGAGAAATATAATGTGGTAACTTCCTTTTGGAAGAATGATTCAAAAAAGTTTGAAAGATTCATATCAAAATGGGAAGGAGATATCAAAAAAGCTGGAGGTAAGATTATTTTACAATTAAATATAGGAAATTCCCCTACTGGATATGTATATAATCCAGATCAATTTTATATTATTGAATGGAATAATGAATCAGCTTTTGATGCTTTTGCTAAAACACATAAAATGTCAAGTTATGATGATTTAAAAAATGTACATCAATTTAAAATTGATTAATTTATATCTAAAAGAAATATTAGCAATTATCTATGCAAATACTACTCAATCAACTTATTTACTTTGGTTTTTTTCAAAGCATTATTTTATTATTAGTGTATCTTTTTTCGCCAAGAAAGAGAAGACATATAAATGGATATATGGCATTTTTAGTGGTTACACTTTTAATAGGTTTATTGGGTAGGACATTGCACAGTGCTGGAGTTTGGAACAGCAACTTTAGGCTCATTTCTTTTTCAGAATTTTCGGTATTATTATTTGGACCAACAGTGTACTTATTTACTTGCTCTATACTGTTAAAAAAGAAATACTCACATAAAGATTTAATTCATTATTTACCCGGATTAATATACTCTATTTTTATAGTTATTTATTTTATAATTCCTACAGATGCTGTTATAAGTGCAAGAATTAAAACTGGGGAATTATTTCGTATGATACATATTTGCTTGGGGTTTGGTTTAATGGTAAATACTATATATTGGATATTAAGTTGGAATGTTTTGAAAACCTTTTCAAGAGAAATAAAAAATGAGATCTCGTATGAGTTACACATACAATTTATTGTGAATTTTTTAAGAGTTATAGGAGGTTGCTTATTGTTTTGGATTGTCACCTATTTTATAAGCCTATCTGGTTTTCAAGATATAGAACGTATAATTCGTTCTTATATATGGGTTTTTTTAGCATTGATAATTCTTTTCATTACTTATTATGGAATGATTTCGCCAAGTGTCATGCAAGTTCTTCCAGAAAATCAATTAAAAAAATATACACAATCTAAATTGAGTTTCGAAGATATGGATCGTTTAAAAGAAGAGCTCGACCAAATTATGATTAATAAAAAACCATATTTGAACAATAAATTGCTTAAAACAGAACTTGCTCAACTCCTGGGTGTTAGCAACCCAGAACTAGCCAGATTACTTAACGAAAATATTGGCATGAATTTTTTTGAATATGTCAATTATTATCGCGTAAAAGAATTTGTTTTTTTAGCGAAATCAGATAAAGCCAAACAGCTAACTTTTTTTGGACTTGCTCAAGAAGCAGGATTCAATTCTAAAACTACTTTTAACAAGTCGTTTAAAAAACTTATGGGAACGTCGCCATCTGCTTATTTTAATAATAAACTGTAAAAGAAATAAGAGTTTAATAAATAATTATAGATAGAACAAGTAGCTTTCCAAAGAAGTAATTGGGGCTAAAGAATTTCAACCAAAAAGTATGATTTATGATAGAACTAATAAATCAATCGGATTTTGGTATAATAACATTAATGAGCATTTTAATTCACAAAATGTGGAATTTGGCTCTCTAAAATCATTTGGTAAAGCTAATACTGGGACAGCCCTACGGATTTCCCCTTTAGTTTGTTTTCTATTACTAACTTAGTTCTAGCTAACGCACAACTGTCTATACACGAACATTTCTAAAATACTACAAAAAAAATATTAAACTCCATTTAACAGGATAAAAAACAACGCTAACAGAATAAAATTTTACAATACATAATGATGCATCATATTTGTTTATATGATTATTTCTATGTTTAAAATACTAAAGATAATACCCTTATTTCTAATTACAGTTTCTTCTTATGCACAGCAAAGTAATACTTTTAAAGGTACTGTTCTAGACTCATCCACCCAAGAACTTATCCCATTTGCAACAGTAATAGCATATAATAACACCAAGCTAATTAATGGTGTCTCAACAGATAATTATGGAGAGTTTATTTTAAATACACGCCAACCAATTTCTCATTTAGAAATTACTTTTATTGGTTATAAGAATGAGATTATTAAGATTGAAGACATCGTAGACAGTAATTTCATTACAGTAAAATTAAAAACTTCGCTTGAGGAATTAGATGCCGTTGTTATAAATACTGAACAAACTACATCCAAGCTAAAACTTGATCGAAAAATAATTAATATTGGTAGAGATTTGCAACAAGCAGGCGCAACTGCATTGGAAGCTTTTGATCAAATCACAGAGATACAAACCGATCTTGGCACAGGTAGTTTAACACTACGTGGCAGCCAAAATGTGCGTTTATTAGTTAATGGCAAACCGTCTAGCCTAAGCCCTACAGAATTATTAGCGCAAATACCCTCTTCTACAATACTTCGGGTAGAATTGATTACCTCGCCATCTGCTAAAAACCAAGCAGACGGGCTTTCGGGCATTATTAATGTCATTCTTAAAAAGAACACTTTAAAAGGACTGAACTCAAATTTGAATGCTGGTTTTGGCACAAAACGGTACAACTATGGCTTAGACGGAAACTATAATTTTTCATTTCTGAATTTCAGATGGAATTTATCTCAGTCTGGCAGAGAAATGGATAGCAAACAACAAATTTCGCAAATTTATAACAATGGAAATACAAGAGATTTTTTTGCGCCACACGACTTTAGTGGTCTTGTAAGAAAAATAGACACAGGATTAGATCTTTTTATTGATGATCAAAATGAACTTTCAATCGGTTTTGATTATACAGATGATGCTCACAGTTTTTACAATGATACTTTTTATACTAACGTAATAGGAAGAGATGATTTTATCTATACTCGCAATTCATCTCACCATCACAAAACCACAAATATAAACGCCAATTATAGAACACAATTCAAAAAAGAAAATCACTTTTTAGAAATAGATTATCAGTTTTCTAAAAATAACAATCTGCTACCAGCTATAGATTTTGAAGAAGGTGTTTTATTATTTGAAGAAAAAAGAACAAATAACAATAAACTTAATGCATTAGCATTAGATTATTCTTTCCCTGTTACTGAAAATATTCTTATTGAAACAGGTGCATCTTGGAACAAAAGACTATTAGAAAGCTCTAATGTAGTAAGAACTGTAAATGAACCTGAAACTTTGGCCGTATTTAACTACGAAGAAATACTGCTCGGCATATACGGTTTAACCAATATAAAAACTGGCAAACTAACTTGGCAACTAGGATTAAGGTATGAAAACTTAACATCAAATTCTATTAACAATTCAAATAGTGAAACAACAGATTTAAAATTTTCAAACTTCTTTCCGTCACTACATGCCTCCTATACTATTAACGATGCAAACACTTTCAACTTAGGGTTTAGTCGACGCGTATCGAGACCAAATTTTAGAAATATCAACCCATTTCAATCTAGAAATCAATACTTTGAATGGGTTGCAAACCCTGCTCTAAAGCCCGAGTTTAGTTACAATTTTGAAACTAATTATCAATATCATGGTAATAAATTAACTGCTTCATTAGCGCTATTCTACAGACACAGAAAAGACGTGATAGAACGTTTGCAATCTATTGACTCTAATGGTGTATTAATGATTACGTTTGACAATATTGGAAAAAAACATTCCTATGGAATAGAAACAAGTACTACTTATAAATTAACTGATTTTTGGAACAGTCAACTCTCTGCAAACTATTATCACACCAATGTAAATCAAGATGTCCCTTTGACCTGGAATGAGCTATATTCTTCTAATTTAATCTTTAAAAACACCTTTAAAATCAATAGGTCTTTAGGTATAGATATTAGCTATAGGCATAATTTTAAAACTCAAAATGCCTTCAATTTCATTGAACCAAGAAGCCGTATTGATTTGGCAGCTCGCTTAAATCTTTTGGAAAACAGACTCAGTATAAGTTTACGTATTGTAGACCTATTAGATAATAATTTAATGCACAGAACTACTGCTACTCAAAATGTTATACAACATGAAGTCTGGCGCTTTCAATCACAAACTTTTGGATACCTCTTTAGCATGAATTATAAACTCTTTCAGAATAAACAAAAACTAAGAAATAGAAAAAATCGAAATTATAATTACGGCGGCACCACCGATTAAACCAATATATTATGAAAAAACAAATACTAAAACTAACGTTAATTATTACTATTGTATTTTTCAATTGCGAAAAAAGAGTTACAGAAGAAAAAATAACACCTCAAGAGCTAGTCAATTGGCAGACTTTAGATAAAGGCAAAACCACAATCAATGGAGACGAGCTTATCATAGAAGAAACTGAAGGCTCTGATGGTTTCTTTCTTATCAGTCCCAAATTATACCCGAAAGATTTTACTTTAAAATACAAAGTAAAAGCACTATCAGAATCAACAGTATTAATAAATTTATTTTCAGTATTACAAGACGGTGATAATAAAACTTTTAAATTACCTGATGTAAACGCGACACCAAGAGAAGTATGGGATTGGCGTACTACACTAAAACATTACAATCTTACCTACAATAATCGTTCACATGGAAACACTCCTTTTTTCTTTAAAAACACAGCACCAAATTCTATAGCTTCTAGAGAAAAATTAGATGAAAATATTTTTGAAATTGAAAAGTGGTATGATGTAGAAGTTGGCAAAAAAGATAACAAAGTTTGGTTTAAATTAAATAACAAAACCTATTTTGACTTTGAAGATACTACACCTCTCGAAGGCGGACGATTAATTTTCAGAATAAGTGGCACTACAGGAGATAAAGTTATATTTGCTAAAGCAGCAATTAAAAATATTGTTATTTCATACTAACGTGCTTTTGAAAAAGAAAAAAATCATATCTCTAGAACCTTACATTCACATCATTTTATGGTGCGCTGTTTTGTTTTATCCTTACATAAAATATATGGGACGAGAAAATGGATATGCAATGTCTTTTTTACATGAATTAAATTCACTTTTTTTTAAAATTACAATCTCCTACACATTATATTTTTGGTTCTTTCCTTTAAAAAATAAATCCAAGTATTTACTCATAATCTTTGGACTTTTTGTTATAAACATTATAGCTTATTATTACACTGATGATCTTTTTCATCCAGGACATGATGAATACTGGGTACACTTTGCTTCTAGCGCACTAACATATACTGGTTTTGGTGTTGTCTTTTATCTTATATATGCCTTGAAAAAAGCATACTATTCAGAACTAAAAATAAATCAGCTAGAAAAAGAAAAAAAGATTTCAGAAATAAAAGCACTAAAAGCAACTATTAATCCTCACTTTTTATTTAATACTCTAAACACTATATATGCAAATGCCTTAAAAAAAGATGAAAAAACACCTTATTTAATTTTAAAATTATCGGATAATTTTAGATACTTAATAAACGATGCGCAGAAAGATCTCATATTAATAGAAAAGGATATCGAACATTTAAAAGGTTATATAAACCTACAAAATGAAAGATTAGTCAATAAGGTTTTTGCTAATTTTAATGACAATATTGATAATGGCTCTCAACAAATTCCACCACTACTTTTAATTAGTTTTGTTGAAAATGCTTTTAAATACACAAGTCTATTAAAAGGTAAAAACCACCTAATTAACATTAAAATTAGACTCTTAAATAACGAACTGTTTTTTTATTGTGAAAACCCTTATAGCGAAGAATCTTCAGAGAACATTGAGGCTAATTGGAAGGAAAGTGGAATTGGAATTACAAACTCAAAACAACGTTTAAATAATTTGTATCCAAAAAAACACAGTTTAAATATCACAAAAAGCAATGGCTTATTTAAAGTAAAATTAAAAATATTATTATGATTAAATGTCTTATTCTTGAAGATGAATCATCGGCATTAGAACTGTTAAAAAGTTACATTGAAAAAACACCTTTTTTAGAATGTATTGGTAGTTTTGAAAGTGGTTTAGATATATCCACAGAGGTTTTGCATAAAACAGATGTTTTATTTTTAGATATTCAACTCCCTGAGTTAAACGGTCTTTTGTTTTTAAGAACATTAGTTAATCCACCAATAGTAATTGTTACTTCTGCTTTTCCAAACTATGCACTTGACGCTTTTGAAGAAGCTGTAACAGATTATCTATTAAAACCTTTTTCTTATGAACGTTTTTATAAATCTGTATCTCGGGTTAGATATACTATTAACAAAAAGGAAGTTTCAAAAACAAACCAAATATTACTATATACAAACAAAACAACATTTAAGGTAAATCTTGATGATATATTGTATCTAAAAGCAGAGATAGATTATGTTCATGTTATAACTAATAAGCGCAACATACTTATTTTAGACAGCTTAAATCATTGGTCAGAACGTCTTAAAACTTATAATTTTTATCGTATACATCGTTCTTATATTATTAACCATAATCATATTGAAAAAATAAAAGGCAACCAGGTTTTTATTAATAATAAGCCACTCCCTATTGGAAGAACTTATAAAGCAGACTTTATTAATAAATTTAAAAAAAATAGTATTTAAGAGGGTGAATAATAACCCTGTTCACTTACAGCTATTAGATTTTTATTCATCTTTTATATATAGTTAACACCGCATTAACAACAATTTTAAATACATGTTCATTTTTAAATTACAATTAAAACATAAATGAATTTTAAAAAGCAAATAATAACCCTTACACTATTAATGGTATTAATTAATAGTTGTATAAGTTATAGGAATGATTTTGGGCGTAAACGATTTAACTGCTGCAAACTCACAATGAAGCGAAATACCAATAAAGAAGTCTATAAGATTATTGATACTACCAAACTATACAAATTAACGTCAATCCTAAATATAACAGACAGTACTTATTTGAAAGAATTTAATAAAACATACCTAAAATTCTATGCTGACGGCAAAGTAGGTAAGTTTCATGATTATGATGATACTAATGTAAATTCTTTAAATCCAGAAAAAGCTACTTTAGGGGTTTACAGATATTCAAAAGGAAAATTAACAATACAAACCTATTTACAAACTGCGCAAGGAGGAGGATTCATAAAAGATAAATTAAATAAAAATACAGCCGATTTTCTAGAATTTGGCGACGAGGAATCAAGTTGGAAATACGTCAAGGTTGATATCCCTAAAGAATTTTTAATTTATAAGCCTGATTGGTAGTATATATCTATTTTGAGTGTTTGCACTTTTTTTAAACAAATCTATATTATAACAGAAATATAAGAGTTACTTATATGGCAGGATTCAAAAGTCTTTATTAAACCATTTGCCTGCGAAAAAGTCGTCTTTGTCATCAGTTAAAGGTTGTTTGCATATTTTTTTTAAGAATCAATTTAATAAAAAATACTTTTGTTAGTGTAAAGCAATGATATTCCAATCCAGGTTAAATTAAATATTTATGAATCGCAAATGTATACTCATGATAATGGATCTCATACCAGAGAACTTCTTGAAACCTACATTGAAAATTTTTAAATGCGCAAGAGGTTTTTAGTACATTCTTTATGTAGAAAGTTTTAGAGATTATATTAAAATCCATTTACAAACAGATACATTGATGATAAAGGAAAGTATTTCCGCTTTTGTAGAACGCCTTGACAATAGACTTATATGGGTTCTCTGCTCATACATAGTAAATAACGATATGATAACCGTTTACACAAAAATGATATTGAAATAGAACGTATAGAGATACCTATAGGTAACAATTACAAAGGTAGCATGAAACCGTTTTTAAAATCAGTAAGTACTGCGCATTAAAATAAACCTATAAAAAAATTATTTAAACTTAAACTTAAATTAAAAATGAAAAAAATAGCACTATTATGCCTTCTAGCACTTATCATTGGATCTTGCCAAACAGAACCATTAATTGATGACATACAAACAAATCAAAATGTTGATATTTTAGATAAAAAAATATCCCAAGATTTTCCTGAAACCATGTCTCTAGAAGCATATGCAGAACTTATCCAGTCTTTTATAGAACGCCCAACCGAAAGCAATATTATTGATGTTGGTCCTCTCAATGAAACGGAATGTTACGTTACAAATAGAAATGGAATTATTCAATACTATAATTATAATGAAGAATTACAATTATTTGAAGCAATTGATAATTTTTCTGGGAGAACGATAGATTATACAAATGAATCTAATAAGCTTCCTTCATATTTAATTTGTCTTAAAATCAGCGGCGTTGGCGGTTGTTGGACTGCAGTTAGATTCCATCCATACAATGCTCTTTTTTTCCCTTTCACTCCTTGGTGGACTGTTTCAGTTATGACGACTTGTAATTATTATAATGAAGGGGAAACTACTACAATTAGTTACTATCCTGGAGGATTAACTGCTGCCTTAGCAATTTGTGCGATTACTATATGAAAAGAAAAATTTTAACTATTAATATACCACAACCAGAAATGTAAGTTAAATAATTTCTTATCGGGCCATTGAAATTTATATCTGAATTAAAAGTATTGTATAAGTTATTTTAAAATCAGTAAACTCATAATCCTAAATATATTAAACTAAATGAAAAATCATGAAATATAGATTCCCTTTTCTTCTACTAGCAATTCTAACTACTTTTTATAGCAGATCCCAAAATGGGAGTAATAATAATGTTTGGGAAAATGTAGATTACAACTCCGAAAGATTTAGCGGTCCTAATGGAAGTTCAGGTGTAATAAATAATGAGGAGGAGGTAACAATTATTAGGGAGTTTTCAGATGGAAAAACACTTCTTGTTGGTGGTTTTGCAAACTATAATAATTATGTTTCACCTCGATTAGTGAAGTTAGATGAAGATGGAAAATTTGATAGCAGCTTCGTTTCTCCATATCTAGGAGGTTGGATAAATGGCGCCGTTATACTTCAAAATGGAAATATAATGTTAACAGGTTCGATTACTATGACTTGTTCTCAAGAAAGCAACGGCGAATGTAGTGGCAATGTTATTATTTTAGATCCAAATGGTAATGTTATATTCTACGCATCAGATATTTCTATTACCTCTAGCTCTTCACGTGGTGATTCTTTTCTTCTTCCAGATGGAAAAGTCCTTGTAAATGCTAACTTCTCCGACACTGGAGCAAATTATGATGCAAGATCTTTGGTTAGGTTAAATAGTGATGGTTCTGTAGATTATAGTTTTGCAGATTACCAAACAGGTATTTATTCTACTTTAGCAGATATTAGAGCCATCGATATTCAAAGTGATGGAAAAATAATTGTAGCAGGAAACTTTTCTTTAAACTATAGTGGAACTGCAATTGAAAATATCATGAGATTAAATACAGATGGTTCTTACGATAGTACTTTCTCTTCAAATAGTAATGCTAATATTCAATATATTATAAACGCAGTTAAAGTATCAAATGATGATAAAATAATGGTTGGAGGCTCTTTTTATAATTATAATGATGTACCATTTGCCAGTAAATTAGTACGGTTAAATCCTGATGGCACATTAGACAATAATACGTTCACTTCTCCTTTTGGCAATACTAACGCTGGTACTGTTTATGATTTAGTTATACAAAATGATGAAAAAATAATTGCTGTTGGCAATACCAATAAAACATTTGACTCACAAAATGTAAAAAAAATAATGCGTTTTAATACTGATGGCACATTAGATACTAGTTATAAACACTCTAATCAAATAGGTAATAATACTTCCATAGTTTACAATGTAACTTTACTTCAAAATAATAAAATAATCTTTGGTGGCAATTTTGATAATTTTCAATATAGCGATAGAAAAAAGTATGTTAGTAGAGTAACTAGTGATGGTGTTATAGATGCTAGTTTTAATCCTGCTATTGGTTTTAATGATAACGTTAGAGTTATTAAAACACTATCAGATGGAAGTTTATTGGTTGGTGGTGATTTTAACGAGTATGGAAGTCATACTATACACGGAATTGCTAAAATAAATCCAAACGGTGATATTGATGAAAGCTTCAATCTTGGAGCAGATTTGCAAGGTGCTAAAATAGCAGATATACATATCCTTCCAGATGATAAAGTATTAATAGGCGGTTTTGATATTAATACAATTCAAAATTTTGAAATCCATGGTCTCTTTAGGTTAAATAGTGATTTAACTTTAGACACAAGTTTTAATAGCAATATGCAATTAGATAATTATGTCACTGATATTGATGTTCAAAACAATGGTAAAATTATCGTAATAGGTAATGTGCCTAATAACAGATATAATAGTGATGGCAGTCCCGACTTATCTTTTAATCTTCCTGAGGGCATTGGAGGAAGTTTAAACAATGTTTTGATTCTGAATAATCAAAAAATAATTTTGGTTGGTTTTTTTACCTTCTACGTAGATAATGTGGAGGTAACTAACGATATTATAAGATTAAATACAGATGGTAGTTACGATAGTAGCTTCTTAACAGGAACAGGATCAAGTAATCATTTGAATGCGTTAATAGAAAGATCTGATGGAAAAATACTCGTTTGCGGAAATACAACTTCTTATAATGGTATTAATGTGGGAGATATCTTTTTATTAGAAGCCAATGGCGTATTAGATACATCATTTTCCACCGAAGCTGAAACATTTGCAGAAATATCAACAATGAAACTTCTACCTAACAATAAAATTCTGGTTGGTGGTGACTTTAGTTCTATTGATTCTCATCCTACAAAGGCGTTAGCATTGCTAAACTCTGACGGAACAACTGATACAACTTTTTCAGTAATTAGCGTAAATGGTTCCTCTGGGGATATTAATACGATTGAAATAGATTCGGAAAACAAATTAATTGTTGGAGGTGGCTTTACAGAATTTAATAATAAACATAAAGGTTTTATAAACAGAGTAGATATAGATGATATGAATCTGTCTTTAAGTGAAATCCATTTAAATGAAAAAACAAGAATATTTCCTAATCCGGTGAAATCCAAATTGACAATTGAGGCTAAAACAAATATGAAAACTATAAGTATTTATGACATAAATGGAAGGCTTATAAGAATGGAAGAGTTACCAACTCCTAAATTAGAATATAAATTAAACGTGAATTACTTACCCACAGGAGTGTATATATTAAATATAGAATCTGAAAATTTGAAAGTGAGAAGAAAATTCATAAAGGTTTAAAGTATTTTGTTGTATCTGTTAATCCCAGATTCTGAGATAATGGATAAATTTAAAATATACGGTTTGAATAATAATTGACTTTGAAAATGTATGACTCTTAAACATTATATTCTTTAACTCAAAGATATAATTCCTATAAACTAGTGCACATAGATGCCACAGAACCAAAACTAAAACATATAAATAATTAAACATATGAAATTTAAAAATACACTTTTATTACTCACAGCTCTTTTTTGTTTTACTAACATGAATGCACAAAAAATAAAATTAAAAAAAGGATTTGTCTTAGTTGACGGAGAGAAAAAATTCGAATATGAAAAAGGAGATGGCGGAACTGAATTATCTTTATTTACATTGGGAAAAGAAACTGAAATTCTTTTCATGTTAAAAAATAAAAATGAAACCGTAGGATATTTAGATGATGATTTTAAGCAAATCACTTTTATTAATGAAAAGCAAAAATTGGAAACAGCGACCTACAGAAGCTATCCTCATAAATGGTTTATTAAAAAATTGATAAAGGAAAAAGTTTTAGAATTAGATGGAAAAATTAATTCTAAAAAACTTAATATATTCTTTTCCAAATATGATGAAAATATAACCAATAGAACGATCCGAAATTAAAATCACAGTCAACAACGGACAGAAAACATAGTTTTCATAAATTAAATGAAATAGTTCAACAAGTTCAATTGATGCTCAAATTTAGCTAGAGACTTATGCTAATGTTATTACTTTTTTTATTTAATCAAATTTTTTAAATCATTATCAAAATAGTTCGACTTTTGTTCCTTTGACTCCACAATTAAGCGTAGCTTAATAACAGCTTTACGCATAAAAAGCGCAACAAGTCTACTTGATTGCGCTTTGTTGTTTAAAGCTGTAAAACATAGTCTCTTTAAGATACATTTACAGTATGGGAGTGAAAGTGAACAGCGAAGCTAATCTCTCCGACTCCACAATTAACCCTTGTATTTACAGTAAATACAAGGGTTTTTTATTTAGGTATCAGTCATAACTTTTTTTAGGGCTCATTTTAGCCATAAGGCAAATTTTATAAAAGGAAATTCCTAATGTACTTTTATTGAAAAATATTATTAATAATTAGATATGACAACAATTACAAGTATTAAAGAAGACATTATAGAAGTATTGCGAGATGAAAAAACTAGAACATTCCAAATTGATGAGCAATATTTAAATGAAATTAGTTTGTGGCCTAACGGTATTAAAGTCAAAATTAAATTTGACAATACCTCACAAAAATATATTATCACACCAATTAACTGGATTCAAAATTCTGTAAATAGCATAAAGTTGTATTAGTAGTTTTACTAAGCAAATAAACAGTCAAGTGATATTAAATAAACAAATGTCTAAGCTCATCAAAACAAAAAAAGAGTTAAAACAAAACTCCAAACAACAAGGTATAAATTTAATTGCTCGTTTTGTGTACTCGGAAAATCCTTTAGCTGATTCATGCTCATTTTCCTTTACTAATTTAATTCCAGCCAACTCAACTTTCCACATACAAAACCGTTGGTAAATATTTTAGAAAAAGATCTCATTTACACTAAAATTCTATTGAAAAATGTATCTTTAAACGTTGGTTATTCACAATTATTGCTTCATAAGGTATGAGCTCAATAAAAAACAGAATACGAAATAGCAATGCTAATAATTGAGCTTGGGTTCAATTAAAAGTTACACCGACATTACTTAACAATGCAATAAAACAATAGGATTGATATTTAAGTTCAACATCTTGCCAAAAAACTCTAAATGGAGAAAAACAGCTATGTTCTTTATTGCTGTCGTTATTGGTTTGGGTTTATTTATGGCAAGAGAATCTAAAATAGCCTCCTATTTATCAGATGACCCTCAGGCTTGTGTTAATTGCCATGTTATGACATCCGTTTATAATAGCTGGATGCATAGTTCACACCGCGAATGGGCAAATTGCAATGATTGCCATGTGCCTCATGATAACGTCATCAATAAGTATTATTTCAAAGCCAAAGACGGCTTATATCACGCCTCAGTTTTTACAGCAAGAGCAGAGCCTGATGTTATTGAAATGAAAGAAGCGTCTCAAGAAGTTGTTCAAAACAATTGCATTCGTTGCCATGTTCAACAAGTCACACAAGCCAAATATGATGGTTGGTTAGAAGGTCATAATGAAAATAGAACGGGTCGCCAATGCTGGAGTTGTCATAAAATGATTCCGCATGGTAAAGTACATGGTCTAACTACAATAAAGTTTAACCTAGCGCCTTTACCAACAGATCAAGAAGAAATCGTCATTCCGTCTTGGATGGAAGAACAACTTAAAAAAGAATAATAAAACACTATAACATGAAAAATAAAGTATTATTCATTGTAACCATTATTGTCGTTTTCTTACTTGGGCTTTTGGCTTCAAGTATTGTCAATAGAAAATCAGAGGCCAAGTATCAATATGTTCCTAAAGTAAACATTGCTGAAAATGAGCCTAGAAATGAGGTTTGGGGCGAAAATTTCCCACTAGAATATCAATCCTCATTACAAACATTAGACACATCATTTGCTTCCTATCAAGGCGGTTCTCGTATGCGGGATGTCCTTGAAGAAGATCCCCGCTTAGTCATTTTGTTTGCAGGTTATGGGTTTTCTAAAGATTATAACCAAGGTCGTGGTCATGCCTATGCTATTGATGATATTCATAACACGTTAAGAACTGGAGGTCCAGAAGGCAAAGGAGATGGTCCAATGCCTGCTACATGTTGGACGTGTAAAAGTCCTGATGTGCCACGTTTGATGAATGAGATTGGAATTGCAGAATTTTATAGTGGAAAATGGGCAGATAAAGGAGAACAAGTTGTAAACCCTATTGGTTGTGCAGATTGTCACGATCCTAACAGTATGAAATTACGCATTACGCGTCCTGCCTTAGTTGAAGCCTTTGATGCTATGGGAAAAGACATCAATCAAGCGACACACAATGAAATGCGTTCTCTAGTTTGCGCACAGTGTCATGTCGAATACTACTTTGATAAAAAGCTCCCAGGTAAAGAAGGTGTACCGTATCTAAAATTCCCTTGGAAAGATGGCTTCACTGTTGAAGCAATGGAGAACTATTATGACAACATAGAGTTTTCTGATTGGACACACAAAATAAGTAAAACACCAATGCTCAAAGCTCAACATCCAGGTTATGAAACCTTCGTAACAGGAGTCCACGCAGACAGAGGAGTATCTTGTGCAGATTGTCATATGCCTTATAAAAGTGAAGGCGGTCAGAAATTTACAGATCATCATATTCAATCCCCTTTAAATAACACATCTAATGCTTGTCAAGTATGTCATAGAGAAGAATCAAAAAATCTTATTGCAAACGTCTATGAAAGACAGCGCAAAGCATCTGAAAATCGTATTAAATTAGAAAACTTATTGGTGAGTGCTCATTTAGAGGCCGCTAAATGTTGGGAATTAGGTGCGACAGAAACACAAATGAAACCGATCTTGACTGATATTCGTCATGCGCAATGGCGTTGGGATTACTCAGCTGCAGCACATGGAGCCTCTTTTCATTCACCAGTTGAAACTGCTCGCGTTATTGGAAGCGGATTAGTCATCGCACAAGAAGCTCGTGTAAAACTCGCACGAATGTTAGCAAGTCTTGGTCATAATAAACCAATTGAGATGCCAGATATTAGCACCAAAGAAAAGGCACAAGAATTTATTGGGTTAGATATCGAAAAATTAAGAGCTGAAAAAGACACATTTAAAAAGAACCTATTGCCAAAATGGCTTGAAGAAGCAAAAGCGCGTGAAGCAACTTATCAAACTAAAAATGTAGTAACAGCTACTAATTAACTAAAACAAATCTCTTATTGTAAAAATACCTTTCTATACTTATGAGAAGGTATTTTTTTTAAACTAACTTAAATGAATAAACTCTTTCGACTGCTTGCCTCACCAATTCTGGCTATTGTATTACTTTTTACGTTTGCAATAGCGATGGCTGTAGCAACATTCGTAGAAAATGATTTTGGTACTGCAACCGCTTGGAAATTAATTTATGATGCTTGGTGGTTTGAATTAGTTATGGCTGGTTTAGGTGTTTGTTTCATAATGAACATATATAAGTACAAACTTTGGCGCTTAGAGAAATGGCCCTTATTAACGTTTCACCTTGCCTTCGTTATCATTCTTATTGGAGCCAGTATTACACGTTACAATTCTTACGGTGGTATTATGCGTATTCGAGAAGGGGCTTCCTCAAATGTTATTATTTCTGATGCCAATTTCCTCCATGTGCACCTTACTGATGGAAACACAACAAAATCAGTAAAAAAGCGACTGAGTTTTTCGACTTTAAGTGATAATGATTTTAGTATTCAAACAGAGTTTAATAATAAATCTGTTGCTGTGTCGTACAAAGATTTTATAGCGGATGCTATTCCGCAAATAAAAGAAAACCAACCTAACGGAAAGCCCATGCTTCAAATGGTGGTTTCGGCAGGAAATGGAAGAGAAACGGTCTTTCTAGAAAAAGGTGAAATTGAAGCTATTGGGCAACATCAGCATAAAGTTGGTTTTGAAGTTGATGCACCCGATGTTATAAATATCATAGAAAAAGACGGTGTATTTAGTATGCTTTCACCTAGAAACTTAAGCTCTTTTGTCATGGCAACCGAAACCGCAAGCACTATCAAAAAAGACAGTTTGCACACCATGTCATTACGAACATTGTATCGCGATGGTGATGCGTCTTTTGTACCATTATCCTACCATCCAAAAGCAACGATTGGTTTGGTTAGCGAGGCTGAAAAGCCAAAAGATAACGATGAGTTAAAAGACGATGCCTTAGTTGTAAATGTAAACGTAAATGATACGGAGAAAGAGTCGACCTTATTATACAGACAAGGTTTTCTACCAACAACGCATGATGTCGATATAGATAACATAAAAATCTCATTGTCTTATGGCGCTGAACCTGTAATCACGCCCTTTTCTATTCATTTAGACGATTTTCAATTGGAACGTTACCCTGGTTCTACAAGTCCGTCTGCTTATGCGAGTGAGGTCAAAGTGATCGATAATAATACTGAAACACCGCATCGTATATTCATGAATAACGTTTTGGACTATAAAGGTTATCGTTTTTTTCAAGCGAGTTATGACACTGATGAATTAGGAACTGTATTAGCTGTGAACCATGACGCCATAGGTACAAATGTGACGTATTTAGGGTACTTTTTAATGATGATAGGCATGTTTTTTACGCTCTTCGGAAAAACATCAAGGTTCACTTTAATCAATAAGAAGTTAAAAAAATTGAAAAGCGCCTCTCTACTTCTATTCATTTTAAGTATTTCAAATGTTGCGCTTTCTCAAACTGAAAAACCTGAAATTCCAGAAGTTACTATTGAAATCATAAATCAACAAACTGTTGATAAGCAACATGCTGAATTATTTGGCCGCTTAATGGTACAAGATTTAGATGGACGTATAAAACCTTTGAATACGCTAGCTTCCGAATTTTTAAGAAAGCTCTCTCGCAAGCCCTACTTCAAATTCACTAAAGAAGGAAAAAGTGTTCGATTAGATGCTAATCAAGCATTTTTGGCGATGCAGTCTTCTGCAAATGTTTGGCAATTTATTCCGATTATAAAAGTTGATGCTCAAAAAGGAGGAGAGCTCTTTAAAGGTTTAGATATAAGTGAAGATGGATTAGTATCCTTTATTGGGTTATTAGATGACAAAGGAAAATACATATTAGGTAAGGTCGTTGAACAAGCGAATAAAAAGAAACCTGCCGAACGAAGTGAATTTGATAAAGAGGTTATTAAAGTTGACGAGCGTTTTAATATTTTGTTTAATGTCTTTTCTGGCAACTACTTAAAAGTGTTTCCAAATAGTAATGATGATAATAATACATGGCATAGTCAAACACATCACTTTAAGGATTTTCCAGAGGAAGATGGACAATTCGCTCAACAAATCATTCCGAATTATTTTAAAGATGTTAACGACAAAAACTGGATAGATGCTAGCGAAAAACTAAGCTATATTAAAACGTTCCAAGATGTTTTAGGAAAAGACATTATTCCGAATAGAAAACGTATTGAAGCCGAATTATGGTACAATCAACTCAATCTAAATTTCTGGCTTTTTCAAGTGTTCTTTACTTTAGGAGCCATTCTTTTAGTACTATCAATCATCAAAATTTTTAGTCAGAAAAAGGGAATCGAATTTGTTTGGAACACCTTCATAATATTAACTCTTATTAGTTTTATCATATTCACAGGAAATATCATTTTGCGTTGGTATGTTGCACAACATGCCCCTTGGAGTAATGGTTATGAAATGCTTGTTTTTGTGGCTTGGGTTTTACTGCTCTGTGGGTTCTTAACGTTCAGAAAATCTGATTTTGCGTTACCGTTGTCTACTTTGTTTTCTGGAGCGCTTTTATTTGTAAGCTATTTGGATTGGCTAAGTCCAGAGATTACCAACTTAATGCCTGTCTTAAAATCATTTTGGTTAAAAGTGCATGTAGCAACAATTGTGAGTAGTTATGCGCCTTTAGCCTTATCTGCTGTTTTAGGATTTATGGCCTTATTACTTTTTATTTTTAGAACAGAAAAAACAAAAGAAGTTATTAATATTCGCATTAAAGAATTGACGTATATCAACGAAATTTCAATGACGATTGGCTTATTTGTTTTAGCAGTAGGCACATTTTTAGGAGGCATTTGGGCTAATGAAAGTTGGGGGCGTTATTGGGCTTGGGATCCAAAAGAAACTTGGGCACTTATTAGTATAATTGTGTATGCCATAGTTTTGCATTTGCGTTTTATTCCAGCATTAAAAAGCCGTTATGTATTAAATGTTGCAAGCGTATTTGCGTTTGGTTCTATTATTATGACATCTTTTGGTGTAAACTATTACCTATCTGGTTTACATAGTTATGCAGCTGGTGACCCAGTTCCTGTACCTAAATTTATTTATGTGCTAATTGCGATAGTGATTATTGTTTCGGTTTTAGCGTATTTTAGAAAGAAAGCGTTCAAAAAATCTTGATGTAAGTATTCATTTTAAAATTCTTTGTACTTCTCTTTGATTCGTTTTCTTTATCAATATTTCTAATGAAATTATTATTAACTACTGATAGAGCAATTTAACGCCAAATAAAGCATATATTTTGAAGAATTTAAATTTTATAGAAAAATGATTTTTATCATATCCTCCAAGGTTTTATCATACGAACTTTGCATAAGATATTATAAGAAGCCGTTTTATTTAAATATAAAATAATGGAAATTTTACAAATTTGTTTGAAATTATTAATCCTTATAACACCATTAGTTAGTATTGGTTTATATGGATTAATAAAAGTAAATAAAGACTTAAAGAAGTAATGTTTTTTCACTAAATTAGTAGGTAATATTCTAAGATTTAGAAGAAGTATCCAATCAATCAAAATTAACTTCGATGAATCCACTCTTTTTTAGAAAAACAATTATTGCTGCGACAGGTCTTTTTCTGTGTGTGTTTTTGATTGTGCATCTCTCGGCAAATTGTATTTTACTATTACCAGAGGATATTGCCAGAGATCTATATAATTCTTATTCAACAACTTTAAGAGAAAGTCCTTTAATTAAAATCATAGCTTACGTTTTATATGTATCTATTATCCTTCACGCATTTTATGCTTTATTAATAACGCTTAGAAATCGCAAAGCTAAGCCCCAAAAATATGTTGTCAATCACTCAAACGAGAATAGTACCTGGACATCTCAAAACATGGGATTGATCGGTACACTAATATTACTCTTTATTATTGTGCATTTAGCAAATTTCTGGGCACGAATTAAACTCGGTATGGGTGAAGACGTTCGGTTAGATCACATGGGTAATAAAGATGTTTATGAAGTGACATATAGCTTATTTCAAAACATCTATTTTGTGATTTTCTATACCTTAATTTCTATTCCTCTGGCATTACATTTACATCACGGCTTAAAAAGCGCCTTCAAAACCTTAGGGTTTTATCATAAGAAGGGCTTAAAAATTTTAGCAAAAATATCCTTGATATATGCAATTATAATGGGTGTCGGTTTTGGGATTATTCCTTTTATCGTTTATTTCAAATAACTAGAAGATGACATTAGATTCAAAAATTCCAGAAGGAAAACTCGAAGATAAATGGCGTAACTACCAAGTTAAGTCCCGATTAATAAATCCTGCGAACAAGAAAAAACTCAATATCATTGTTGTTGGTTCTGGGTTATCTGGTGCTGGAGCAGCGTCTACTCTAGCTGAATTAGGTTATGATGTGAAGTGCTTCTGTTATCAAGATTCTGCCAGACGCGCCCATTCTGTAGCAGCTCAAGGCGGAATAAATGCAGCTAAGAACTATCAACATGATGGCGATAGTGTGTATCGTATGTTTTACGACACATTAAAAGGTGGTGACTTTAGGTCACGTGAAGCCAACACTTATCGATTAGCAGAATTATCTGCTCCACTCATTGACCATTTTGTACAGCAAGGTGTGCCTTTTGCAAGAGAATATGGAGGCACCTTGGTCAATCGGAGTTTTGGTGGTGTACAAGTCCAACGTACGTTTTATGCTCGTGGGCAAACAGGACAACAATTGCTTTTAGCGGCTTATTCTCAATTATATAAAATGGTTCGTGCTAAAAAAGTGGAAATGTTTCCGCGAAGTGAAATGTTAGACTTAGTTGTTATTGACGGAAAAGCAAAAGGTATTATTGTGAGGGATTTAGTCACTGGAGAGTTAAAACGTTTTGCTGCTGATGCTGTTGTGCTAGCAACAGGAGGCTATTCCCGTGTATTTAGACTATCAACTTTAGCTATTGGTTGCAATGGAAGTGCATTATGGAAAGCACATAAAAAAGGCGCATTATTTGGAGCGCCAAGTTTTACTCAAATTCATCCCACAGCATTGCCGCAATCTAGCGAAGCCCAATCCAAACTTACTTTGATGTCTGAATCACTTCGTAACGATGGGCGTATTTGGGTTCCAAAACAAAAGGATGACTTACGAAAAGCAAACGAAATACCTGAAGATCAACGCGATTATTACTTAGAGCGACGTTATCCAAGTTATGGAAATCTTGCACCTCGTGATATTGCATCACGCGCAGCAAAAGAGCGTATAGATGCTGGTTTTGGCGTGGGAAAACTAAAAAACGCAGTGTATCTAGATTTTAAACATGCTATTGAAAAATTCGGGTTAGAAACTATAAAAGATCGTTATGGTAACCTATTTACCATGTATGAAAAAATAACAGGAATAAACGCTTATAAAGAGCCAATGCAAATCTCACCTGCAGCGCATTTCTCAATGGGTGGACTATGGGTAGATTACGAATTAATGACAACCATTCCTGGATTATATGCCATTGGAGAATGTAATTTTTCTGATCATGGCGCAAATAGATTAGGTGCTAACTCATTATTACAAGCAAGTGTTGACGGTTATTTTATATTACCAAATACAATTAACAATTACTTAGCTTCCGAAATAAAAACAGATCACCCAACTACAGATCATCCAGAATTTGAAAAATCAGAAAAAGAAACCAAAGCGCATATAGAACAAATTCTAACTATAAATGGAACAAAGACAGTCGATCATTTTCATAGAGAGCTAGGCAAAGTCATGTGGCAAGAATGTGCCATGAGCCGAAATAAATCTGGATTAGAAAAAGCAATCACTCAAATCAAAACAATTAGAGATCAATTTTGGAGTGATGTGAAAGTTACAGGTCATGATAAGGAAATGAATACTGAACTTGAAAAAGCATTACGCTTGGCCGATTTCATTGAGTTAGGAATTTTAATGTGTACAGACGCTTTAGAACGTGAAGAATCATGTGGTGCACACTTTAGAGAAGAGTTTCAAACTGAAGATGGTGAAGCTGTACGTGTAGATAAAGACTATAGTTATGTTTCAGCTTGGGAATATGATAATGGTAATTTCAATTTACACAAGGAAGAATTAGAATTTGAATTTGTTAAACCTTCTGTGAGAAGCTATAAGTAAAATACTATGAAAGTAACATTTAAAATTTGGAGGCAGGAAGGTCCTAAAGATAAAGGAGCCATAAGAGATTATGAAGTAGATGGTTTAACTGAAGAGATGTCTTTTTTAGAAGCTCTAGATCATTTAAATGAATTGCTTGTTCTTAAAGATGAGAAAGTAATAGCTTTTGAATATGATTGCCGAGAAGGTATTTGTGGACAATGCGGAGTATTTATTAATGGTCGTGCTCATGGCCCTCATGATAATATAACTACCTGTCAATTACACATGCGTAGTTTTAATGATGGAGATACTATTGTTGTTGAACCATGGAGAGCAGCGTCATTTCCAGTAATTAAAGATTTAGTAGTAGACCGTTCTTCATTAGATAGAATTATTGAACAGGGCGCTTTTATAAGTGCAAAAACAGGAACAGCACCAGAAGCAAATGCAATTCCAATACCAAAAGAAATATCAGGTAGAGCAATGGATGCAGCAGCCTGTATTGGTTGTGGCGCTTGTGTAGCAACTTGTAAAAATTCATCTGCTGCGTTATTTACTTCAGCAAAAATAAATCATTTAAATACATTGCCTCAAGGTAAAGCAGAAGAACATAAACGTGTGGCAGAAATGACATTTCAAATGGAAATTGAAGGCTTCGGAAGTTGTACCTTTACTGGTGCATGTGAAGTAGAATGTCCTGAAGGTATTTCAATAATTAATATTGCCGAAATGAATGCTAGAGTTACAAAGTCTAGGATTTTTGGGTAATGAATATCTGACTGCAAAATAATGTTAAAGTTTTGAAAACATGACGTTTATCATCATTAATAGTAAAGTCTATTTTGAACTTTGCAAGAGTAATTAAATAAATAGTAATCAATTTTTAATCTAATGGATTTAAAGAAAATTTTTATCATCGTAATCAGTTGTTTTTGTTTTCAAACTGTTATAGCACAAGAATTAACTGAAGAACAAAAAGAACGTCTAGAATACAGAGTAGATGTTTTTTTATCAGACAATGAAGAAATACAGGCTTTGTGGTATGAAGACCTTATGGACAGAATGAAACTTGAGGGTGACACAAGAGTCGTTTATCATAATGTAGTAAAGTATCATGCTTACAAAATGAAGCGTTTGGATAATCCGAATATTAAATTATCAAAAAAACAGATAAAATCGGAAATCCAAAAACAAGTAAAGTTATTAAATGAAGATGTTAAAGAGATTCTTGATAGTGATCAGTTAAAGCTTCACAAAGCTGGTTGGAATGCCATACTAAAAGCGATCACAAAAAAAATAAATGATAACTAATTAAAAACAGATAATTATGATTTGGATAGAATTATTAGTCGTTCTCTTTTTTATCTTCCTGGGATCTAAAATGGGAGGCATTGGTATTGGGTATGCTGGTGGTGCTGGTGTTGTTGTACTCACACTTATCTTTGGATTAAAAGCAGGCTCCGTACCTGTAGATGTTATATTAATTATTATGGCAGTCATCTCTGCGATAGCAGCGATGCAAAAAGCTGGTGGACTGGATTATTTAGTTCATTTATCTGAAAAAATATTGCGCAAAAACCCTAAGCGCGTTACGTTTATTGCGCCTACTGTTACGTACTGGATGACTTTATTAGCGGGAACGGGGCATACTGCTTACGCAGCACTTCCTGTAATTACAGAGGTTGCAAAAGAAGGTGGTGTGAGACCATCAAAACCTTTAAGTATTTCTGTTGTGGCATCTCAAATTGCGATCACAGCTTCACCCATTTCAGCGGCAGTTGTCATATTTGCTAGTTTTTTAGAACCTTTGGGCGTTTCATACTTACAACTACTCGCTGTAGCAATTCCATCTACAATCTTGGCATGTTTAGTAGGTGCAATAGTTGCTAACAAATTAGGAAAACCATTAGCCGAAGACCCAGAGTATCAAAGACGTGTTGCTGCTGGATTAGTAAAAGCGAAAAGTCAAGAAAACTATAAAGACTCAAAAGAAGCAAAACGGTCTGTCGGCATTTTTTTAGTAGCAATTATATTAATTGTTACATATGCAAGTATGATTTCTAAAAAAGTTGGTCTTATAGAGAACCCTATGATTGGTAGAAACGAAGCTATTATGGCTGTAATGCTATTAGCTGCAACAGTAATCGCTTTAGTTTGCAAAATAAAAATGAATGACATTACAAGTATGTCTACTTTTAAATCAGGTATGAGTGCTGCTATTTGTGTTCTTGGTGTGGCTTGGTTAGGTGATACTTTTGTTAGCAATCATATAGAAGAAATTAAGAGCGCAGCTGGTGGTGTTTTAAACGAATATTCTTGGATGTTGGCTGTTGTTTTATTCTTTGCTAGTATGTTATTATACTCGCAAGCCGCAACAACAACCGCGTTAATGCCTGCAGCTTTAGCTTTAGGGGTTAGCCCTATAGCTGCTATTGCTTCTTTTGCAGCAGTAAGTGCATTATTCGTATTACCAACTTATCCTACACTATTAGCCGCAGTTGAAATGGATGATACTGGAACCACAAAAATAGGTAAGTATGTATTTAACCACTCATTCATAATACCTGGCGTCGTCACAATAGTATCTAGTGTCATCTTCGGATTTATATTAGGAGGTTTAATTTTATAAACAATCATCACAAAAAACAAAACATCATGAAAACAAGAAAAGAAACAGACCTTTTAGGAGACTTAGAAATTTATGACGAATTATATTATGGTGTTCATACGCAAAGGGCAATTAACAACTTTAAAATTTCTGGCTCTAAAATTGGTGATTTTCCAATTTTTGTTAAAGGCCTAGTTCTAACCAAAAAAGCATGCGCAGCTGCTAATAAAGAAATTGGAACTATTCCATCAGACAAGGCAGATATGATTATTCAAGCTTGTGATCACATACTTGATAACTTAAGAAAATATGCACAATTTTTCCCTTCAGATGTATTTCAAGGAGGTGCTGGAACTTCAGTAAATATGAATGCTAATGAAGTTATTGCAAATGTAGGTCTTGAACTAAATGGTCATGAAAAAGGAAGTTATGACATTTTACATCCTAACGACCATGTAAATAAGTCTCAATCTACAAATGATGCATATCCAACAGGCTTTAGAGTTGCTGTTTATTATTATATGAATCAGTTGTTAGAACGTATTAACCTTTTAACATCGAGTTTAGATAAAAAAGCCGCAGAATTCAAGAAAGTTCTTAAAATGGGAAGAACACAATTACAAGATGCTGTACCAATGTCTTTAGGTGACGAATTTGGGGCTTGGTCTGCAAATTTAAAAGAAGAAACAAAGAATCTAAAACACTGTCGTGATCTTATTTTAGAAGTTAATTTAGGCGCAACTGCTATTGGTACAGGTGTAAATGCACCAGATGGCTTTACACAATTATCTATAGGATATTTACAACAATACACTAAGGCAAGTTTTGTTCCTGCAGAAAATTTAATTGAAGCCACTTCAGATTGTGGTGCTTATGTTATGATTTCTGGAGCATTAAAACGTACCAGTGTTAAGCTATCTAAGATTTGTAACGATTTAAGATTATTATCTTCAGGACCACGTTGTGGGTTCAATGAAATCAATCTACCAGAAATGCAAGCAGGTTCTTCAATTATGCCTGCCAAAGTAAATCCGGTAATACCTGAAGTTGTTAATCAAGTTTGTTTTAAAATTATTGGTAATGATGTCACAATTTCTTTTGCTGCAGAAGCTGGACAATTACAATTGAATGTTATGGAACCAGTAATTGCACAATGCATGTTTGAGTCTGTAGAATTACTATCAAATGCTTGCATTACACTTGCTGAAAAATGTGTAGATGGAATAACTGCAAATGAAGAGCATACCAAACAAATGGTGTTTAATTCAGTAGGTATAATTACATTTTTGAATCCATATATAGGTCATCATATGGGTGATATTTTAGGCAAAGAAGCTGTAGAAACTGGTAAAACAATTCGTGAATTAGTGCTTGAGAAAGAATTACTTTCTGAAGAAAAGTTAGATGAAATCTTAAGTGTAGATAATTTAATGAATCCTAAATACACGGCAGCATTACATAAATAATTTGTTAATCAAAAATTATCGAAATGAAAACTCATTTTAACATATTCACGAAAATGACATTATTGTTGGTGTTATGTTCCATTCCTTGTCATACATATGGGCAAGAAAATAATAAAAAAGAAACTGAAACTAATACAAATTGGATAGAAGAAATAACCTCTCGAGTAACACCTTACGGAAGTATAAGACTAGGTGCTGGTTTTGCGGATGAAGGTGAGATAGGAGTTTCAAATAATGCACCACGAATAGGTTTAAAATTTAATCATCGACTCTCCCAAAATGAAGATGATAATTTTAATATTATTGGGCGTGTCGAATTTGGATTGAATTTAACCTCTAGAGATGACACTGTCCAATTTGCTGTTGATGCAGATGAAGGTATAGCTCAAGTGGGAGATGCCGTTTTTACAAGAATTGGTTATGCAGGGGTTTCTTATAAAGAGTTCTCTCTTATTTTTGGAAAAAACAATTCTATATATTATAGCCTAGCTGCAAGTGAATTGGATAATTTTCTAGCTTTTGGTGGAACTGGATTAGGTGTATGGAACATCTCTGATGGTGGCATTTCTGGAACAGGTAGAGCAAATCAAGTATTACAACTAAACTATAAAAAAGAGGGGTTGAGTCTTGCTGCGCAAGCACAAACTCGAAACATTTCTGAAAATAGTGAAAGTATTGACACCTATGGATTTGGAGCCAATTACAAAATAAAGGGGTTTGCTATAGGTATAGCTTATAACAAAGTAAATGACGGTGTAGAAGACCCTGAACCCAACCAAGCAAAAGTAGATGATGAAGCCTTTATTACTGCGGCTTCTTTTGAAAAAAATCGTTTTAGAGTAGCCTTGTCTTATGGTATCTTTAAGAACCATCATAGAACAGGAGATATGTTCTACGACAGTAAAGGCATAGAGTTTTATTCACGTTATAAGTTTTCTACTAATATGAGATGGCATGTAGCAGCTGGATTTAGTTCATTAAAACCAGACTCAGGACAAAATTTAGGTGATTTCGATACTAAATTTGGGATCACAGAGATAGGGTATAATTTCAAAAAATCAAGCCATATTTTTATCAGTACTAAACAGGATTTTAGTAAAAATAGCTCAGGCGAAGATAGAAGTCAAAATATTTATGGTGTTGGGATTCGCTTTGCCTTTTAAAAACTTTCAAAAACTATATTAATAAAGATGTAACTTTGTTTTTAATCTCTGATTAACATTTCTATGACATTCATTATGAGGTTCTATCTTTTTTTAGTATTTACTTTATCTTCAGCGATAATAAGTTTAAAGGCGCAAGAAGAAGCCAATCTAATTATTAAAGATGGCGTAAATGCTATGGTAGAAAAGGATTACTCAAAATCTCTTGAACTACTCAACCAAGCCAAAGAATTGGCAATTAAAAATCAATGGTACGAACAACAATTTCTAGCCATTAATAATATTGGTGCCAATTATTATAATATGCTCGATTATGGCAAGGCTCTAGAATATTATTTGGAAGCATATACCATTGCAATTAAAGACTTAGAACCTCAGCAAGAAATGATTGTTCTAAATAATATTGCAATTCTCTATTCTAAGGAAGAAAAGTTCGATAAATCTGAAGAGTATTTTCTCAAGGCATATGACATCGCTAAAAAAAATAATGCAGCTGTTAATTTAAGTATTTATGCTATTAATCTAGCCTCTGTTGCAAACAAAAAAAATGAATTATCTAAAGCGAGATCATTTTTAGATGAAGCCATTAATTTGTCCCAAGAATCTCCTGATTTTTTATTAGAAGCTAAAGCCTTGTTAGTAGAGAATTATTTATTAAGAGATAATACTGAAAGTTCAAAAAAATTAGCTTTTGAATTACTACCACAATTAAATGATGTTACTAATTCTGAACTTAAAAACAATTTATTATTATTGATTTCTAGGGCTTTTGCAAAGGAAAACCATATAGAAGATGCTATTACTTATGCCGAAATGTCTGTGGAAGCTAGTATCACTTTAGAAAGTAAAATAAATGCTTTCGAACAACTTTCTAATTTGCTAACCAAAAATGAATCCTATATGGCAGCTTTAAATATAAAAGATTCATTGATTATTGCTAAAGAGAAATTAAATACCATAAATGATGGTCAATTATTTGAAAGAAGTAAAGAAAAATTTGAAATTGAAAATTACAAAAAAGAGCTAAGTGATCAGCAACAAGAAATTAAAAAAGAGAGAAAGACCTTCTATACAATTTTGGGCGCAGCTTTATTATTGTTCCTTCTAATTATTTGGGCTTTAAGAAACCAAGTTTTAAAAAATAAACAGCGTAAAATTCTTGAAAAAAGAAATCAAGAAATTCTGACTTTAGAATTAGAGAAAGAAAAAAATGAAAATTTATTACTCGAAAAGCAACTAAAAAGCGAAATTGAGTCCAAAAACAGAAAACTCTCGGCAAAGGCGCTTTTCTTATCAGATAGAAATAAGCTTGTTACAACTATTATTTCTGAATTAGAAGCAAACAATACCTTGGAACATTCTTCAACGATTAAACAGCATATTAAAAACCTAAAGAGCTACTTAAAAACAGATGAAGAATGGGACAGCTTTATTAAGCATTTTGAAGAAGTGAACCAAGGATTTTTAAGTAACCTTAAAAGAAAGCATACTTCAATTAATGCTAATGATATTCGGTTCATTTCTTATGTATATATGGACCTTTCTCCAAAAGAGATTGCTACAGTTTTTAATATCACTCCCGAAGCTTGTAGAAAACGAAAAGAGCGTATTTCAAAAAAACTTGGATTAGGTGAAAGTAACGATCTCTACCACTATTTAGCTTCCCTATAAAGTATTGTCACGTTATTCTAATAAAATGTCACACTATTTCGGTCTACATTTTTGCTAGATATTTTGGTTTTTAGAAAGATTTGTCAAAATCTAAATTAATTACCATGAAAACAACTTTACAATCATTATTTACACTAATATTAATTATTAGCTGCACTTATAGCTCATTTGCTCAAATTAGCTATGAAGGAAGCACCACATACGGAAGGTTAGACGATGTAACCTATGACCTTAATACAGAAAATACATTATATGCAGTTACACTTGGAAACCATCTAATGAAGTCTATTGACAATGGTATTAATTGGGAAATCATGTATTCGTTTCCTGAGAGTGGTACTCAAATTAGTGACTTAAGATTAATGGAGAACGACACCCTTAGTTTTATTATTAAAAACTCTGGTCAGAACGCAAATAATACTATTTATTTTTTTGATTTAAACACTCAAAATATATCACAACAGATTACAGCACCTAACCCTGGTCTATCAGATCAACAATGGGTTACATCCTATGATATTTATAATCAAGACCCAAACATTATCTTGTTTGCTCAAGGGTTTAATTATCAAAACATAAATTATGTAAAAGTGTTTTACACTACTAACGCTGGAAATACTTGGTCTGAAATATATTTTAATACTAATTATGATTCTGTATTTGTTAATAATGTTGCTATTAACCCAAATAATCCTGACAGTTTATATATTTCGAGAACTTATGGCCCAAATGGAGTTGATGGTGGCTTATTTGTATCAAATGATGCTGGTGGAACATGGACTGAAAAATTAACAGGTATTGTATTGAGTCCAATTACTTTTAATCCTCAAAATGCATCTGAAATGTTATTAGGAACTTCTTCATCGTTTGGTGGTGGAGATCAGAACTTATACCATTCTTTAGATAATGGTGACACTTGGCAACCTATGACAATAACATGGACCAATCTATATGACTGGGCTGAGGACGACATCACCCGAATAGAATATGATCCAACCGATAGCAATAAGATAATCGTACTAGACACCAATGAAATGATTATATCAAATGATGGAGGTGCAACATGGACTAACCATGTTTACCCGCTCAATGATGACTTCACTGAGAACCCAGACTCTTATTTTTATGGACTTAATGTGTCCTTCAATCCTTTCAATAGCAATGAATTGATGGTCAATGCTAACTATCATCCCTTTAAATCGACTGATGGTGGTGTCACTTTAGAAAAATTAGAGAATCCTTTCTTTCTTTCTAATAAAGTAGCAGTCTCTGAAATTGGATCTGAAAATTTATATTATGGTGTACAAGGTGGTTTAGTACATAAAGACATGACTACAAATTTAGAAACAGCACATAATATCATACCAATTAACATTGGAAATATTGGTAATGGAAATACGTATTTTATAGATAGAACTATGGAGGGAAGAGTATATAGTTTTACAAGTGGTGGCTTTGGCAATACATTACTCAATGTGAGTAATGAATTTGGAGCAAATCCATTTCCTATTTACGGTGTACAATTTGACAATCTCCTTAGTACTACTACAGATCCATCTAATAATAATATTGTTTGGGCGTCTTTTCAAAACTCAGGAACCTATAAAATTGATTTTTCAGATCCAATGAGTCCTACACCTACACAAATTACACTTCCTGAAAGTGGATTACATTGGTCAACAGCTTTTGATAGCCAGAATCCTAATACTGTATTCGTTTCAGTGAGTACAAACTTTTACAAATCTTCAGACAATGGTATTACTTGGGAATTGAAGAGCGACGGAATTTCTTTAACACCAAATAGTGATGCTATTTTAGATATTAAACAAAATCCAAATAATAACCAAGAAATCGTAATTGCAACAACTCAAGGTATATATAAAACAACCGACTATGCTGAAAACTGGACACAAGTTTACTCAGGTGATAATGTTACTTCTATTAAATATTCTGGCACTAATCATCTTGCCGCTTCAATATATTCATCCCCAACAACTGAAGCGCAAGTTTTAGTTAGTTTAGATAATGCGGACACATGGATTGAAATTCCTGTTCAAGCCATTGAAAATGTCGGTTCTCAGAGTATGGACTTTATTTTTGATAACAATTCTATTGTGGTATATATAGCAACTCCCGATCTTGGAATTATGACCTATAATATTGATACAAATACCTTATCAACTCCAGATCATGAATACAGTGAATTAGATATTAAAATGTATCCAAATCCTGCAAAAAACATTTTAAATATTCAAATCCCAGAACATTTAAATATTGATAACGTGAGTATATTTTCAGCAACAGGTCAAAAAGTCAATGACTATAACACACTTCAAAATATAAACGTGTCTTCCCTATCAACTGGGTTATACTTTGTACGTATCCAAAGCGGAAAAACGGTTTGGATAAAAAGACTTAGCAAACTCTAATCTTAACCTTCTATATAAAAGTATAGACAATCATATTCTTATTTCATTTGGAACTAATTGTATAATTGATTAGCACCTTATTTTTTTAACTACTAAATCTTATTTAAATGAAAAGAAACATACTTGTCATTAGTAGAATTGTAACTTTTATCATAATTCTATTTATGTATTCGAACAACTGTAGCGCACAGTTAATTATTCTTGAGCCTGGATTAATATTAACAGATGTTAGCAACGATGGCTCCATTGCTGTAGGGCATAACAATATGGAAAATTTTATATGGACTGAAGCTAATGGCGTTACCTTTATTGGAGGTGTAGAACCATCATTTTATGGTGGGCAAACTAAAATTAATGGAAATGGATCTTTAGTTGCAGCTACTCGTATTAATCCAAGTAATAATCTTGGAGAACTAAGCTCGTATGATATAACAAATCAGACGTGGACATCACACGGTTCTTTAGGTTCCTCGTCTCAAGGTTCTGCAAGTTCTGCCTGGGCAATCTCATCAGATGGATCCACAATTGTTGGATTAGGTTGGGTCAATGCTGGATCGGCACATGCCATAAAATGGACTGAGGTTAGTGGCATAGAAGATCTTGGAAGTACAGTATCTGGTCAAAGTACAAGAGCGAATGCCGTCAATAATGATGGTAGCGTAATTGGTGGATGGCAAGATAATTCAGATGGAATTCGGCAAGGCGCTATATGGACCAATGGCGTTCAGACCTTATTAACCCATTCTAATAATGACCCTGCTGCTGAGGTAGGCACTTTGTCTGATGATGGTCTTTGGGCAGGTGGCGGTGGACAAGGATCTGCAAATAATTTTCAGGCTTGGAAATGGAGCCAATCAACAGGAATTATTAATATTGGGCCTTCTCCAGTAAATGGATGGAGAGGAACCACAACTGGCTTATCATCCGATGGTGAAATAGCAGTTGGTTATTACAGACAATGGCCAGGACCAGCAGCTTTCGGAAGAGGTTTTATACATACAGAAAGTGAAGGATTGGTGGACCTTACCGATTATGCTATTTCATTAGATATAGATGTTCAGGGTGCAATTTTAGCACTACCTTTAGGGTTGTCTGATGATGGCTCTACCATAGTTGGAGTGACAAATAACGGAAGTGGATTTATTTTTAGATTACCTCTACTTGGAGTTGAAGATCATGTATTTGATAGTTTTTCATTTTATCCAAACCCAGTAACAAACGTTTTGACTTTTCTAAACCCAGAAGGTATAAAAATAGATACCGTAAGTATACTTTCTGTAACAGGTCAAAAAATAAATGAGTTTGATACGCTTCAAAACATCAATGTATCTTCACTCTCAACTGGATTATACTTTATACGCATTCAAAGTGGAAAGAACGTCTACATAAAGCAATTTAGCAAACTCTAACTCTCTAATTTTTTTTATAAATTATAGATAATCCCTTTAATTTATTTGAGCTGGCATCAATTTTAATTGGTGCCAGTTTTGTATTTAATAAATTATTATGATTCAATTTTCTAAATGGTTAATATTAAAGTAAATTTAAAGAATAGATTATTTTAATATCATTTTGAATAATTAGGAAGATTGAAATTTAATTCTCTAATTAAGAAAAGTGGTTTCAATTATCGTTTTAAAAAATATTCCTATGAGTTATAATTCATTAAAAATAGTTGATATTGACACCTCAGTTTCCATTGTGAAATCTGGAAATCGTGTTTTTTTTCAAGGAGCAGCTATGACACCCAATTTATTAATAGATGCACTATGTAATTGTTACAATGAACTGAAGAATGTAGAAATTTTACAAATTCATACTGACGGCGAAGCAAAATACATGGAAGCCCCTTATAGTGAATCTTTCAACCTGTGCAGTTGTTTTGTTGGTGGTAACGTTAGAAAAGGAGTTAACTCAAATAATGGTGATTATATTCCTATTTTTTTAAGTGAAATTCATTGGTTATTCCGAAGAGACATCTTGCCCATAGATGTTGCTTTCATTCAAGTCTCTCCTCCAGACAAACATGGGTATTGCTCGTTAGGGGTTTCTGTAGATATTACAATTCCAGCAATTGAAAAAGCCAAAACAGTTGTCGCTTTAGTAAACCCAAAAGTACCAAGAACTCATGGTGATGGGATTATTCATATTAGTAATATTAATTATGCCGTAGAAGTTGATACACCTATACATCAATCCATAATATCTGAGCCTTCATTTATTGAGACACAAATAGGCAAACATGTTGCTGATTTGATAGAAGATGGTGCTACGCTACAAATGGGTATCGGTAATATTCCCAATGCTGTATTGAATAATTTAACGAACCATAAACGTTTAGGTATTCATACTGAAATGTTTTCGGATGGCGTACTTCCATTAATAGAAAAAGGTATTATAACTGGTGAAGACAAAAAAGTAAAACCCGGAAAAATACTAACTACGTTCGCTGTTGGCTCACAAAAACTATATGATTATATAGATGACAATCCTGTGGTTCATTTTAAAGAAGCATCTCATACTAATGATACTTCGATAATAAAATTGAATCCTAAAGTAACAGCTATAAACAGTGCCATTGAAATAGATTTCACTGGACAAATTTGTGCAGACACTATAGGTGCTTATCAATATTCTGGTGTTGGTGGGCAAATGGATTTTATACGAGGTGCCGCATTATCAAATGATGGTAAAGCAATTATAGCAATGCCTTCTACGACAAAAAAAGGGGACTCTAAAATTGTACCATATTTAAAACACGGAGCGGGTGTAACAACAACTCGAGCTCACGTGCATTATGTCGCCACAGAATATGGTGTTGTAGATTTATTCGGGAGAAGTTTAAAACAACGGGCTAAAGCGCTTATTAATATTGCACATCCAGACCATAGAGAAACATTAGATCGTGAAATGCACAATAGATTTAAATTAATATAACTTAACATTTATAATTAAAAAATGAACGTTAATCCTAATAAGATAAACAAACTTATAGTACAAATTGAATCTCTTATTCAAACTCTTATTCATGAAGAACAGCGCTTTAAAGATCCTTTTAAATCTGCTCACGTCTACTATTTAGAGAGTGCCAGAAATTTAGTCCATTACAACAGTCTTAGGAAAGTAGATTTAAGATCCCTTCAAAAAAAATTGCAGAATTTAGGTCTTTCGCGATTAGCAAAAGCAGAAGGGCATATTATGTCTAGTTTGATAAAAACTAGATTTGTTCTCTATAAACTATTGGATGAGCAACCGCCAAATACAATTAAACCTGGATTATCAATTAAAAATGGAAAACGTTTATTAAACAAGCATTCAAAAGAACTTTTAGGATTTCGGTCTAAAGGGAGACGCGTCAGAATAATGGTAACTCAGCCAACGCAGGCTGCCTATGATTATGATATGGTTCATAAAATGGTTGATTTAGGAATGAACTGCGCTAGAATTAATTGTGCGCATGACGGACCAGAAGTTTGGCAAAAAATTATAAACAATATAAAAAAGGCATCTAAAGCTCATGGTAAAACCATAAAAATAACAATGGACTTAGCAGGGCCAAAAATTAGAACTGGCCATATTACTCCTGGTCCAAAAATCAAAAAATTCTCACCTAAAAGAGATGGATCAGGCAAAATAACTAATCCTGCTATAATTGAACTCATTCCGATCATAATGGAAAATTCAGAGTACAACTCATTACCTATTTCCGAAGAATGGCTAAATAAGTTAGAGAAGGATGATGTTTTATTTTTAAAAGATTCGAGAGGCAAGCATAGAGAACTCAAAGTCATAGAAGCATCAAAAAATAAGGCAACTGTTCATTGTTACGAAACGTTATACATAGAAACAGGAACATTAATTTGTTGTAATAGATCTGGCATGTTGGATACTCCTGTTGGAGAATTACCTTCAATTGAGCAACACATATTATTAAAGACAAATGATAGTCTTATCATTACAAAAGAAAACGTTCTTGGTAATCCTGCTGTATATGACGATGAAGGAAAGTTAATCGAAAATGCTCATATCTCTTGTCAAACTCCAGAAGTGTTTAATCGTATCAAAGAAGGTGACATCATTCTATTTGATGATGGCAAAATTGAAGGCCGCATAGATACGATTCTTGATGACCGTATGGAAATACAGATTACAAGAGCAAAAGATACAGGCTCTAAGTTAAAAGCCGAAAAAGGAATGAACTTTCCAACAACTAATCTTGGTATTAGTGGTTTGACAGAAAAAGATAAGATTGATTTAGAGTTTGTAGCTAAGAATGCTGATGTCGTTAATTTTTCTTTCGTCAATTCTAAAGAAGACGTTGAAGAATTACTTGTGGAATTAGAAAAATGGAATGCCACTAATTCTTTAAGCATTATCTTAAAAATTGAAACGCGGTTTGCCTTTGATAATCTTGTAGAGATATTATTAACTGCCATGAAGGTGAAACAAATTGGCGTTATGATCGCAAGAGGAGATTTGGCCGTTGAAACTGGCTGGGAAAATATTGGTAGAATTCAAGAGGAAATATTAGCACTATGTAGTGCTGCTCATATCCCAGTAGTTTGGGCAACGCAAGTATTAGAAAACTTCGCAAAAAAAGGATTACCATCTAGGTCAGAAATCACTGATGCAGTATACTCACTTCAAGCTGAATGTATTATGTTAAACAAAGGACCTTATATGGGTGATGTTCTCCAATTATTAACCAAAATTCTATCAAACATGGAACATTATCATGAAAAAAATGAAGTCATGCTTCCTAAGATGGAAAAAGCTTAACTTGTCTAACTCATAACTATATCACTCAATTTTTGTTCAGAAAAACCAACACCTAAAGCACTGTCGTCAAACCTTATAAAAATGAAACCTAATACATATATTTATTTACTCACTTCCGCTTTAATCCTGATTTCACATAGTAGTTTTGCTCAAGATGAAGATTTAGACATTGTAAAAAACTATATAAGCGTTGATCCAATACTTCCACTTTTCGGAACATTTCAAGCAAATTATGAACGTGGCATAGGAGCTAATACATCTTTGGGTGTGTCTTTTGGATATAAAGGGTCTTCTGGCGTATTTGAGGTTACTCAAATAAGTTTTGATCGCTTTGATTCTAATGACTTGAATTTTTCAGGGTTTAAGATTATTCCTGAATTTCGATGGTATTTTCAAAAACGTAAATCAGGTCTCAATGGTTTGTATTTAGGTGCTTATTTTAAATATCAAGACGCAAGTGCAGATTTAGGAGGCGTATATAGATCTAGAAATGATGAAGTCAGTGAAATTTTAATTGATGCAAACTTAAAATCTTCTGTTTTTGGAATAGAACTTGGATATAAATGGCAGCTAAAAAAAGGTTTTTTTATTGACTTAATTTTTGCAGGCCCTGGATTTAGTACTAATAGAATTACCTTAACAGAAATAAGTGCTGTACCTCAAGCATTTTACGATGATTTATCAGAAGCATTGCAAGATATAGGCATCATAGATTTTATTGATCCCGATTTTAGAGTTAATGGTAATCAAGAAACTAAAATTACGCTTCCTGCTTGGCGCTATGGAATAAAACTAGGCTATGCTTTCTAATGAGAAAATTATTTTGGAATAATTATTTCATCTTTAATAATCTGTCCAACCATTTCTCGTGAAAAGGTTAGCGCAGCAGATTGCAACGAAGAAGGATTAACCAAAGCAGATTCACCTGTCCAAACCCAAGTTTCCTTCCCTTCTACCAATTTCCCTTTTAAGTTATATAAAACAGCTTCAATAACATATGATTTTGTAGGCACATAATATCCTGGTTCATTAACGGTAATATAACGTGTATAAATATGTCTTCCAACTCTATAGTAACCAGCAGGCACAGAGTAACTATTACCTTGTTGGTAGCGATGACCATCATTCGTATCAATTAAGCTCATGGTAATAATACCATCCAAATTATTATCCTTAATTATTTTCATCAGGTTTGCTGGTTGTTGATCTTCCTTACTCATATTTTGAGGAAACATGTCTATACCATGAACCGCATTAATGCCATTGTCTTTAAATAAACTAACAGCTGTTCTTTCGAACGCTAATCTAGGTGTCAAATCATTACTTATCCCAATAACTGCTATTTTAGAATATGCTTTATCTGTATACCCTTCTTTTACAAAACTAGATGACAGTCTTGGAGCGCAACTAAAAATCAAAAAAGAAATAGAAAAGATAATAAAACCACTTTTTATGGATAAAATTTTCATAACGTAATTAGAAATTAAAAATGAATATTTCAGTTCAGTTATACTAAAAATAGCCTAACTTAGACCTATATAAAGATATTCATTTTCTATCAAAACACATTTTATTTTCCTATGAAAAGCAAATTGATTATCATCACTTTTTTCTTCAGTTTTGTGCTCAATGCTCAAGACCTTTCAAAAATTTACGAACGAGTAAGTCCTGCAGTAGTCGCAATTTTAACTCAAGAAAAAACCATCACAACTAACCAAACCAATAATTCGCAGAAGGTAAGTACAAATGGTTTGGGTTCTGGTTTTATGATTTCTAATAAATTAATAGTTACTGCTGCTCATGTTGTTACAGTGCCAGAATCTTTAGTCGTAAAATTTTCAGATGGAGAAACAATACCAGCAAAAGTGGTATCCTCATATGAAAGTGCCGATATCGCATTAATCGAATTATTTAGACCAAAAATAAATGCGGTTACTGTTTCATTTGGAGATTCTGACAAAATGAAAATTGGTCAACAAATATTTGTAATAGGTGTTCCTCTTGGTGTTGGCTTTTCATTATCATCTGGGTACATTAGTGCTTTCAAAAGACAAAATCTAGGGAAAAACCCATTTACAAACACAGAATTTATTCAAACAGATGCTGCTATAAATCAAGGTAACTCAGGAGGTCCGATGTTTAATTTAGAAGGTGAAGTAATTGGAATCGTAAGTCACATCAAGTCAAAAACGGGAGGGTTTGATGGTATTGGGTATGCAAGTAGTTCTAATCTGGCCGCCAATCTTCTATTGAATAATAAAATGCCTTGGTTAGGTGCTGATTTATATTCTTTAACAGCCAATGAGGCAAAAATTTTCAACTTACCACAAAATAGTGGCTTACTTGTTCAACGCGTTGTAACTTTATCCATATTTGGTGAAATGGGAATTAAAGGTGGTGATACCGAGCTTGTAATTAATAATAAAAAACTTATTGTTGGAGGTGATATCATCTTAGCATTTAACGACATTAAATTTGAATTGACAGATGAATCACTTGTGAAATTAGCTGAATTTGCAAAAAGTTTAGCAGTAGATCCAAAATTTGAAGTTACCATTTTAAGGGCAGGTAAAATTATGACTCTAAAGAATAATTGAATTATTATGAATGTTCATTTTTTTCATACTTTTACATTTAATAAAACCAAAACACTATGAATAAAATCATCCTACCTGTGGACTTTTCAAAGCATTCAGAATATGCTCTAGAAACAGCTGCAGCATTAGCAAGAAAGCATAACGCACAACTTATCGTAATGAATATGTTGGAATTATCAGAATCTATATTTTCTGAATCTAGCTCTGACAGACAAGAAGAAATGTTATTTATGTTAGCATCAGCAAACAAAACTTTTGAAAGTTTCCTTGATAAAGATTATTTAAGCGGTATTGATGTTGTTCCAATGATCAAACATCATAAAGTATTTAAAGAAGTAGATACTGTTGCTAAACAAGAAGGTGCTGACTTGATTGTAATGGGTTCTAGAGGTCATAGTGATCATGATGGGATCTTCACAGGTTCTAATACTGAAAAGGTTGTAAGGCATAGTGATACTCCTGTTTTGGTTGTTAAATCTAAGAATACAAACGTAGATTTTGACAATATTGTTTTAGCTACTGATTTTTCAGAAGATAGTATTCCTGCGTTTCAGAAAGCGAGTAATTTATTAAATGTTTTAGGTAACAATGTTACATTACTGCACGTGAATACACCTCACAATGGTTTCCAAAGCACTGATGAAATTGAAACTAAAGCGAATCAATTCTTGGAAAAAGCTGATGCTAAAAACTGGAAAGAAAGCATTAAATATACTTCTGATTATTCAATTGAAGATGGTGTTTTAAATCACTCTAAAAAAACTGGAGCTCATTTATTAGCTATGACAACTCATGGTAGAACAGGTTTAAGTCACTTTTTTGGAGGAAGCATCTCTGAAGATGTTGTAAATCATGCAGTGCTTCCTGTAATTACTTTTAAATTATAAATAGAATCAAATTTGAATTATAAAAAAAAACCTAAATTATAGTTTAGGTTTTTTTTATATAATAATCATATCATCATATTATCTATACCTTCTTTATAGCTTTCAAAATCACAATTATCATTAAATAGATCCAATGATTTTGCTACAATATACTTAACATTACTCGGGTCAAACCCCATTGCTGTAGCCATTCTTGTTAACCATTTTGTTTGTTTGTCTCCATCAATATATTTATCTGAATAAACAACCTCTACAACTTTATAAAAATGTTCTACTCTCTGTTGATGTAAATATGGTGCAACAATATCATAGTTCATATAAGTATTGTTTATGGTATCATACTCATTTTCAGATATTCCTAATTTATTAGATAAATGCTTAAGAAATAATTGTTCCGTTTCTGAAGCATTTCCATCTCTATATGTAATCTTCATTATAGCTGCAAAGGCATCATGATATTGACTTTTAAAATGTGCATTTTGTGAACTCATAAGTTAAGTTTAAATATTTATAAGATAAAGATAAGATATTTTAAAAATTTAATTCAACTAATCGTTTCTAATTATTTCATAACAATTTTATTCATTAATTTAGATGCACATAAAGTTATTCCTCACTAATTATAATGTATGAAAACATATTCCAGTACTATTAAAAATTATTTTATTGGATGGTTTCTTGCAAGCATTATTTGGTTAATGATTCAAAAGTTCAATCCAGAAACGAATAACGTACTTAACCTAAATATAGTTAATCAAACTATAACTTTTTTTATCACTTGGTTTTTACAAGCCATTGTATTTGGAAGTCTCCAATTTTTAGTTGACCGATATGTAAAACACAGGGTGTCTTTCATCAAATTACAACTCTATTCACTAATCTTACAAATTATTACGGCTGTACTTTTGGTGTTTGTTATTTTCTATAGCTTCAAGATTTTTACCATAGTAGAAAAAAGTAGATCAATAATTGAGTTTCTAAACAATTTAGAAGGACTTTGGATTGCCTTTGTATATGCCTTAATTGTTAATTTTACCATTAACCTAGTCACCTATATAGATTTAACCTTGGGAAAAGGGAATCTTTTAAAAATGATGACAGGTAAGTTCTATACGCCTAGGGAACGTATGAAAATCTTTATGTTTTTAGACTTAAAAAGTTCTACCACTTACGCAGAAAAATTGGGGCATGTAAAATACAGCAAGCTCATACAAGATTGTTTTTACGATTTAGCTATTGTCGATAAATACAAAGCAACAATATATCAATATGTTGGAGATGAAGCGGTCTTGACCTGGAATATGAATACTGGAATAAAAAACAACAATTGTATTGAATCTTTTTTTGCATTCAAAGAATCATTACTCAAAAGGAAATCTTATTATTTGAAAACCTATGGTGTTATTCCAGAGTTTAAAGCTGGCCTTAATGCTGGAAAAATCATGCTTACTGAGGTAGGAGTTTTTAAGCGTGAAATAGCATATCATGGTGATACAATTAATACAACTTCCAGATTAGAGGGAGAATGTAATCGTTTAGATGCCGAAATGATAATTTCGAAAGAGGTATTAGACCAAATTCAAGAAGACAAAAACTTAAAAATCACCTACGAAGATGATATATTACTTAAAGGGAAAAATAAAAAAGTTAAAATGTACTCTGTAAAAAAAATAAAATAATCTTTTTGATCAATAATATCATTCACCTATTTTTTTGATTTCAGTTTTATAGAATTCTAAATCGCAACACTCTCTAAATAGCTCTAATGATTTGGTAATAATCTCTTTAGCGTAACTCGGATCAAATCCTATAGCAATAGCCATTCGTTCTAACCATGTGATGCGTGTACTTTTCATCATCGTCTTTTCTGAATAAATTATCTCAACGATTTTGTACAATGCCTCCATTCGTTCTTCATAAGTGTAAGGCGCAACTATTTTATGACTCATGTAATTTTCCGAAATGTCAAAATACTCTGAAGACGTAATTCCTATTTTCTTTCCAAAAACTTGAAGGAAGCTTTTTTCCTCCTCTGAGGCATCGCCATCTCTAAGTGTAATCTTCATTACTGCAGCATAGGCCTCATAATATTTACTCTTTGTACTCATGTATAAATATTTAGCGTATCTCTTTTATTAAACTTTTTTTCCTTTACTCATTAAACCAAATGCAATAGTAGGTTTAATATACAATTTTTATAGATACAGTATGACACTATCCATTACTCCAACAACGAGGTTTTATTAATCTCATCAGCTAGAAATTTTTGAACCGAATTCATCTTCATTGATTAACAATTTTATACAAAATTATTTATTGCTTTTATTAAATAGGCTATTCTTCTTGAGCAGCTAAAATATTTACTCATACTAATTCTGTATTTTTGTTTAAGTGTCCTTTACTATAAATAAAATACCCTTAAAAGATTAATCATCATGAATTTTCAGAAGCAATTTCTATTTGATTACTATAAAAAATACAAAACTTTTACACCTGAAGAAATTGATGAGATTATAAAGCATTACGAATACATTGAAATTGACAAAAATCAACTTCTACAAAAGAATGCACAATTATCTAAATACACTTATCTTGTTATTGAAGGCATGCTCATTAATTATACGTATGACTACAATGGCAATAAAGTAGTATTGAATTTTATTGCTGAAAAGTACTGGGCAGGTGGTGGAAAGCATTATAATCTTGAAGGTGTTTACATCCAAAGTATAGAACCCACAAAATTGTTCAGAATAAGGAACGAAGTTTTGGAAAATTTTTATGAGAATAACGAAAAATATGCATTTACTGAAGTAAAGTTAGTGCGTAATGCTTTTAAGGCTTTAAAGTTAAGAATGCTACATTATGTATCTAAGCCAGCCATTTTTAATTATGAGCAATTATTATTAAAGTTTCCTGGAATAGAACATCGAGTATCGCAAAAATATATTGCATCATACCTTGGTGTTACTCCTCAATTTTTTAGTAAAATGAGAACTAAATACTTGCAGAATAAAAAATAATTGTTCGATTTCCATGAGTGATTTCCATTAAACACAACGCTCAATTCTTCACCTCTCTTTCTCTAGTACTCCTTATATACTTTCGCCACTTACTGTGCCTTCATAATACGAAGTTAATCTACATTAACTTTTTAGGGTAGTCTACGCTATAATTTTGTTCTTGTAAAACAGGAATAAAATGAAAGGGCAAGAATCTACTTCTATTTTAAAAGGAAAAACCATCACTTGGACATGGACTAAAGGAACGTTCAAAGATGGAAAGTATGAGATTTCTCTATTGACGAATGGCCATATCCATTGGAAAGGTCTTGAAGGGGCTGAAAAGGGTCAAGAGGTAATTGATAAAGAATATTGTGTTTTAGAAGTAAATGAAGATGTATGTACACTTTCTTGGCTAGAATCTATCGGTTGGACAGTAACAGTAACATTAAACCTAAAGGAAAACAGGGTCTATGGTTTTGTTTCTAATGACAGGGAATGGCATCCGCTTATTGGAGTAATTGATAGTATACAATAAACCATAAAATTCTAACTAGATAATGATGAAAACTCTATTCATAATTCTAATCTCTTTCTGCTTTCTAATTGCATGCGGGCAACAAAACGAGAATAAAAAGATTAATAATATGGAAACAATAAATGGTTTAGAAAACTTAACACAAAGAAAAGGAGAAAGACCCCAAACAGGACCAGACATCCCTCACCTTCAACACACCGATAATTCAAGTGTAGAGCTATTTAATGAGTTAGCAGAATGGCTATTCTCATTAGAACTAATTGAAGAACGCCCGACTGTAATATCGGTAAGAGGGGCAAGAGCAGCATGGATTAAAGACGATTATCCGAACGCTAATTTTGATGTCCTCAAAACAGGTCGAGAGTTTACACATATCCACCCTTTAGACATCTATGGTGGCGGAAGTCATCACCTTTCTCTTAGAAGAAAAGATTGTGAAACGGTAATAGAAAAAGGCTGGGGAGAGTATCATCCTTTAAATTATAGAATTTACCCAAATAATGATTATGGGCATATTATGGTCTATGCACCAAGAAATAAAGAAGAACTAGAAGCTATAAAAATGATTGCAATGGCTTCATACAAGCTGGTAACAAACCAGATCTGAATAAAACAAGGAATAACAGTTTAAAAAAAATAGAAATCATGAAACAATTTATCACAAGTATTATTGCATTTGTTGTTATGAGTACAGCAGTGTTTTCACAGAGCGTTACAAAATACGCAGAAATCGAAACAAAATCATTAGAAGAACTCTATGCTGATGCTATTAAAGATGGCGGTGAGCTTGTAATTCGAGCAGGTGGCGACAAGGACGATCAAGCTGACTATTACTTGGACATGTTCAAAAAACGTTTTCCAAAAATTAAACTTACACACAGTGTCGATTTAAGTTTTTATCACGCATCACGTTATGACAATGCTCGTAAAGAAGACAGTAAAGCCAATGTCCCTGATATCATACAATTACAAACATTGCACGACTTCGACTACTACACTGAGCGCGATTTGTTGGAGTCCTACAGGCCAAAGAATTGGGAGAAAATTTATCCTGATTATAAAGATCCACACGGACATTGGGTTGGTCTATTCGGTGTAGCGTTCACCAATGTATTTAACAATAAAATAATCGATAAAGACAAAGCCCCACGAGATGCTTTGGATTACCTCGATCCAGCGTTGAAGGGAAAGGTAATCTTAGTCTATCCGCATACTGACGATGCTGTCTTGTACCAGTTCTGGAACTTGAAAGAGAAATATGGCTGGGAGTATTTGGAAAAACTAGTTGCTACCAATCCAACTTGGGTGCGTGGAACATCTATGCCTTATGTCGCTATTAACAATGGTTGGTATGGCGCAAGTTTTACAACGTCATGGGCATTTGTGCCATGGAAAGGTAGCGACACTCGCCTTGTTTTGCCAAAAGAAGATTATTTCTTAACATGGTTTCAAGTTGCAGCTATTCCAACCGATGCAAAGAACAAAGCAGCGGCCAAGCTTTATCTAAATTGGATGCTCTCTGATGAATTTCAAGGTAAGTGGTTACAGTTTCCAGCACGTATGGATATTGAATCACCTGGTGGTTACAAATCTCATCTGCACTATAATACATCACCTGCAGATTTTCATCGCTTTATGTTGAAGCGCGATTTGGTTGAACGTTTCCGACTACAAATAGAGCAGTTAGTGGGTCCATATGAAGGTCCCGCACCGCTGGAGATGGATTACACAGAAAAACCTGAAAGAAAGAACTAAGACTTATCACTAATCATCTGACATGATATGAACGCAATTAAAAACGTTATTGATAGTGGCATCGTGCTTTGTCAGGTGAAAAGAAACTTGATAATAACGATGTATTTAATAGGGCTATCTGCTTTACAAGCACAAAGTGTAAAGCAAGATAGTCTAAATACACCGTCTATTAGTTTTTTTAGAGCAGAAGAGGATTATGCTTACTTAAAACATCAAAACTCAGATACTGTTTATGTAGTAAAAGACAAGTTTGATCCGATTAAGTTTGTACCATTAAATCGTAAAAAAAATATCTGGTTATCCTTTGGAGGACAATATCGACCAAGATTTGAATATTTCAATCATCAATTTCTAAAGAAATCAAATAAAAGTGATGGTTATTATTCACACAGAATAGCACTACATGCGTCCATAAAGATTACTAAAAACTTTAGGGTTTTTAGTGAGTTCTATAATGGGTTCTTATCTAAAGAAGGAAACATATTCACACAAGAAGATCCTTTAACATTGCATCAGTTATTTGTCGAGTCAAAAGTAAATATAAATGGTTCGTTGTTCTCACTGCGATTGGGAAGACAGGAAATGAGCTATGGTATATCCAGACTTGTGGGAATGCGAGAAGGGCCTAATATTCGTTTAAGTTTTGATGCTGCCCGTTTAAGATTTAAAAAGAATAGAACCTCTATTGATGCATTTTATGGAAAAGAAGTTTTGCCTAATGTTGATGTATTTAATGATACTAGAAATAAAGCAATGGGGTTTTGGGGACTATATAGTAAGTTCTTTATTAAAAACGGGAATGGTTTTACCGATTTATATTACTTAGGGCTATATAGAGAACAAAATGTGTACGAAATAGGTACAGCAGAAGAAATCAGGCATACGATCGGGTTTAGGATGTCAGGTAAAAATGGAAGGCGGTTTTTCTATAATACAGAATTAATGTATCAGTTTGGTAGCTTTGGACATAAAAGGATTTCCTCATTTGCTATTGAATTAGATTACCACTACACTTTTCCTGAAAAGAAATATGATCCTGTATTAGGGATTAAGCTGGATTATATAATGGGAGATAAGAATGCCAATGATGGTAAACTTAACACTTTCAATTCTTTATTTACAAACCCCACTTACTTTGGACAAAGTGCAACCATAGCCCCAGCCAATCTATTAGATATTCACCCATCATTCAAATTAAGTTTCACAAAACAAATAAGTATAGAGATGGATTGGGATTTTCTTTGGAGAGCGAGCTCAAATGACGGCGTATATGCTCCTGCTGGGTTTTTACTTTTTACAGGTGCCAGCAATAACGGCAAATTTATTGGGCATAATCCTGGATTAAATGTGTATTGGGCTCTAAATCGAAACCTAAGTTTTGATGGTAAGTTCTCATATCTAATTCCTGGTAAATTTATTAAAGAGCAAAACGGTAGTGAATTAACTTATATAGCAATTACTGCTTCATACAAAATATGATGGAAACTCAAAGAGATATAGTGTCAGTTGTTGTGTCTGACAAAATAAAATTGAATTATCAAGCTGAATTTGAAAATTGGCAAGAAAGAATAATTTCAGACCTGAGGAAATTTGACGGATTTATTAGTGTATCCTCTAAAAAGATTAAAGGAGTTGAGAATGAGTATTTCACTGTTTTCCAATTTGATTCAAAAGAAAATTTACAGTATTGGCTTAATTCCGAAGCATTGAAAAAATATTTAAAGGAAGTAGAGTTATATACAATGGCACCACCAAAAGTTAGTCTTCATCAAGGCATGGAGTTCTTCTTCGATGTAAAAGAAACAATTATAAAACAACCTCCATTTTATAAAAAAGTATTAATGGGTATTATAGCAGTTTACCCATTGATAATCATTATAGGAAAGCTATTTAATTGGTTGATTCCTGGATTTGAAAAATTACCGTTTGAACTGGCTTTATTTTTTGAAGTAATTGTTATTTCTAGTTTAATGAACTATCCAGTAATGCCAACACTTACCAAATGGTTTGGTACGTGGTTATATAAATAAAATTAAAAAATTATGAAAGTAGTAGTATTTGGAGCTAATGGAAGAATTGGCTCGGAAATAGTGAAACAAGTATCAGAAAAACATGAAGTTGTTAAAGTAGGTAGAAGTTCTGGGGATATAAAAGCAGATTATACAGATGAGCAATCAGTTAGGAATATGTACAAACAAATAGGTTCTTTTGATGCTCTTTGTTGTGTAGCAGGTAGAGATTCTGATTTTGTAGATGTCAAAGATTTGAACTTAATACATTTTCAATCAGGAATTGAGAGAAAGCTACTAGGTCAGCTAAGATTAGTATTTGAAGGTTTGAGATATATTAATTATGGAGGCTCTTTCACTTTAAGCAGCGGTTATTTAAATCATTATCCAAATTCTTATAGTATGGCGACAAGTCCATTTAATGCCTTTATAGATAATTTTGGAGAAGTAATGGCTCCTTACTTACAAAATGACGTGCGGTTAAATGTGGTAAGTGCAGCTCCTGTCGTTGATATTGCTGAGCACGGTAAAGTTACAGCAGAAATGGTTGCAAATGAATTTGTAAAAAGTGTTGAAGGGAAGCTAACTGGTAATGTATTTAAACTTTGGAATATGTAATAGAAGTAATAAGCAACTTAGTCTTTTAATTTATTTATTACTAATTATTCTCTCTAAATCCTTATCAAAATAGTTCGACTTTTGTCCCGTTGACTCCACAATTAACCCTTGTATTTACTGTAAATACAAGGGTTTTGTTTTTTTGCTAAACTATTTTTCTTTCCATATGTCAACAGTATTTGGAACGAACGATGGCGCATAATTGTAATTGGAAAACGTTAATTGTTTCACATTTTTACCATTAGCATCCATAATAAACACATGATGATTATCACCTTTATTACCGCGTTCAAAAACTATTTTCTTATCATCTGATGACCATCTAGGCCTCATATCTATTAAAGGGTGATTGGTAAGACGTGTTTTTGAAGTATTAGCAATATTGGTTGTATAGATTTCAAAATTTCCATCTGCATTGCCATAATACAATATTGTCTTACCATCATTTGATAATTGTGGCATTAATTTATCACCTTTATCTTTAGTGAGTACTTCTTTGTTATCTCCATTTGGAGACATTCTTACTATTTGATAAGTTCCGTTAATTTCAGAAGAATAATATATCATATTATCCATTCCCCAAAAAGGCATGGTGTCTGAAACTTCATTGTTAGTGATATTTTTTTTGTTTTTCCCATGCTTATCCATCACAAAAACTTCGCTATTCCCAGTTTGTGAGGACACGAACAAAATATGATTCCCATTTGGCGACCATGAAGGGCTATAGGCTGCACTGCTGGCAGTTGTTAGTTGTTTGTACTCGTTTTTTTTGAGGTCTAAAGTCCATATTTTCCACCACCCAACACGCTCGGATGTAAATACTATAAAGTTTCCGTCGGGAGATACTATCGGACTACTGTCTTTTCTTGAATGATTTGTAATTTGTTTTGTATTTCCATTGGTATCTATAAGACAGATGTTATCAGAATTGTTAATCTGTTTTGTATATAAAATACGATAGGTTTGTGCTTTGATATTTGTAACCCAAAGCGCCATTAATAGTGCGATAGAGAACTTCTGAACCGTAATTATTGTATTGAATAACTTCATTTATATTAATGTGTTTGAGGTGTTAATTGCTTTTCTCTAAAATAGAGAAATAAAGGAAACCCGCCTGCCAAACCAAAAAGCATGGTAAGTATCCAAACCAGATATACTTGTTTTATTTTATACTTTCTAGCTTCATTATATGACCAAATAAAGAACACGCATACTGCATAGAGAAGGTCAATTGAAAATATAGTAGAAATCCGATTTCCAAACATACCGTTAAACGTTGCTGAAAAATCTGTATAAAGTAAAATATTCCCTGTTTCAACAGATTCTATCACTACTAAAATTGAAGGCCATATGAATCCTACAATGGCGAGAACTAAATACAATCGTTTTTTCATGTTCAATGCTAATTTTAATTTTCTAATGTGCTATGTGCTAAACGAAAACCCACAAAAAAATCTCGGGCTTCGGGCAAAGCTCTTTGTCTATCTGCTGCTCTGGTATGCTTAGTACGACCCGTAAATTGACCACCACGTTGTACGCGATACATGCCTTTATCTGGTCCTTTAGGATCGAGATTATCATTCGAATAATCTTCTTGAAACCAGTCTGAACACCATTCTAATATATTGCCTTGCATATCATAAAAGCCCCATGCATTGGCTCTTTTTTGAGCTACGGGATGCGATTGCCTCCCAGAATTACCAATATGCCAAACCATGTTATCTTTATGTTCTGTGGCATATGGTTTTTCTGAATCTGCTCTACAAGCATACTCCCATTCGGCTTCTGTAGGTAATCTAAACCGACCTCCTTTACTATTAATTTTTGTTAGAAACTGCTGAATATCTTTATAGGACACTTGATCAACTGGCAGATTATCACCTTTATTAAAGCTTGGATTATGCTCCATTATTTTTTCCCACTGCCGTTGTGTTAATTCTGTCTCGGCCAACCAATACCCTTCACTTATAGTTACTTTATGCTGTTTTTCTCTTGCTCCTGTACGTCCTAACTCATCATCTGGGCTTCCCATTTTAAAGGTTCCTGGCGCAACCCAAATCATTTTAATTTTAACGTTTTCAGCGAGATCAAAGCTTTTAGTTTTAGGTGTTTGCTGCGCTTGTTTGACATTTTCAAAAGACTGAAAACCAAACGCAAAGAACATTAAAACAATGCATGTCGTAAAAAAATAAAATGCCTTTTTCATAACCTAATGTCTCAATCGTTCGGCTCTATCTAAAAACCCCTTTCCAACAAGAGGCTTCATAACATGCTCGCCATTTTTGATGATTTCTATTCTACTGTCTATTCCAAAATCTAACAAAAGCTGGTGGCTTCGCTTGGCAGACCGCATCCAGTATGGGTCTTTATCTCCTACTACAAATTGCACTTTGACACCTTTTAACTGTTTCAATTTTTCTTTATTACCGTTATTAGGGTTTCCTGCCATTCCTGTTATTCCAGCAAAATATTCGGGCATTTCCATAACTAAATCAAAAATACTGGCACTGTTTGCACTAAAACAAACCGTATGGAACTTATTGCCTTCTACATGATATTTCGATTTTAAATGTTCGAATAAAGCCTTTACCTCTCCAAGTCTATTTGTAGCGTTGTATACTTTATAACCAATAAGTATCCAGCCTTGACTGTCTTTAGTTCCTCTCCAATAAAAACTTTGATCATCTGCAGATTCGGTATCTGAAGGCCCTACCATTACAGGATAGGTTTTGGTTGCATCATAATCTAATGGTAAAAGAATCGTGTAGTTTAACTTCTCACCCTCGTACAAAAATGTCTCCAATGTTTGCTGGGCTGCAACGTTTTTACAATTGAAACCAAGAGTTATCAATACTAATAGCGTTAAAATTGTTTTAAGTTTTTTCATGTCGCTCATTTTTTATTTAATTCCTGCAATAACACCATCTAAATAAGCGTGCTGATTTTGTGGCGCCTTTGTTTTTGCCATTTTATAATATTTTAAGGCCAATTTTTTATTTCCGTCCTTTAAATGTGCTTCCCCTAGGCTATCTAAAAAGCCCCAAATAAATGGATGGTTTTCATTGCGCTCTACATTTAATGTAAATACTTCTATAGCTTTTTTTGTTTTTCCTAAACCCAATAATTGATAACCATAATTGTTTAATTGGTTTGGACTACCAGTAGGAATGGCTTCATCCATTATTTTTTCGGCTTCTTCAAGTTGTCCTTTATTGGCCAATAATTGTGCTTTTACAGCAAGGTTACTGAAGCCTTTACTGTTTGCAATAGATTTTTCTATCCATACCATAGCTTCCTCTAAATTGATATTATTTTGCGCACAATACGAAGCTGCTTGCATATGACCTCTCCATCCAAAACCTGCGACACCTTTAAGCTCTTGACGGAAATTATCAACCATTATGGTCTTTACATCAAATTCAATAGTAAAGGGAATTTGTGTTTTTTCCCATTGCAAGGCTGCCGTAAGACTTTTACTTCCACGGTCTATAAAATTGTAACTCAACCATTCTTGAAAAGGAATTGTTTTAGATTTTACTGTAACCATTAAAGCTAAATCTTTTTCGTCTGGTGGATTGCTTCCCCAAGATTTTGAAAATTTTGAAAAAAGAAGTTTAACGTCCCCATCGCTATCTGGCAACATATATAATCCATACGTTCCTGCTGCAATTTTTTTGCCTTCAATCGTAGCATCATGTGTGAATTGAATGGTTGTATTTTCATTAGCTCCTGCCCTCCAAATTTGACCATAAGGAACAATGCCACCAAAAACTTGTCGTCCTTGCACACTCGGGCTATGGTAGTTTATCGTTACGTCAGACAAGCCTAAACGTTGTGTAATTGATCCTTGTTGACTCACTCTGGGCAAGGTCACGTTTTGTGCAAATGATACTGCTGTAAATACTAGCGTAACTAGTAGTAATCCTATTTTTGATTGTAGTTTTTTCATCTCTTAATTGATTTAAATTATTGAGACAAAATTAGATAGGGTCTACCTTGATTAAAAGTAAATTGTGCTAGCTGGTTAGTTTTGTGGTAGATGGTTTATAAATGGATTTAACCTATTTAAAACCACAAATTATCATACGAATTAACCAACCATCACAACGTAAACGAAACAACACATTACCTTTTATTAATGCTTAAGAAGCACATAAATTTGTACGAAGTTTAATTTTTATTAAAGCCTGCAGAGGTGATTTCTTTTTTAATGTTATAGTCTTTTCCATTATAACATAACTTAGAGTTACCTACAGAGATTTTTTTATTAGGTGGTATTTTGTAAGCTCTAAGCATTTCTTTGTTAGGATTGCCTGGGAAATTGAAACTCGATTTTAAAGCTAATGTTATGCTATCTTTAGACGTATTAAGTAAATACATGATGTTTCCGCATGAATCAGGTTCTTCGGAAAAAGATAAATAGGAAATAGCATCTTGTCCATACAAATCACCATGAGCATCAAAGCCTCCATTACCATCAACAAACAGTGTACGATAAATCTCAATATATGATAATTCACTTATGTCTTTTAATTTGGTATCTGTTATATTTGAATCTGTATCATTTGAATTCGTTTTATCAGTCTTGCAACCTAGAAAGAAAATTGTAGCGACTAAAAACAAATAAAAGTTATGTAATTTCATAAGGACGTATTTAATTAGACATATTAGATAAAGATATTAAATGTTAGCATTTAAAAAGAGGTGACCTTTGGTTAAACAATAATGATAAGAAAGATTTACTCATACTATTCAAATTTACCTGTGCGTTTCAATAAAATCGTATGGGCGAGTTTATTAATTAGTTTATTTTTTATCCTAAAAGCCTATACTAATCACTTAATAAACGACTATAATTATTCATTTAGTTGGTTATTGGTCACACTAAAAATAAGTATTAGTTATTTACTTTGGATTATTTTAACACCTCTAGCCTATTCTTTAACAAAAGTCCTGCAATCTTTAGTTCGCTTTAAACTTTATAAAGTTTTTCAGTTTCTATTAGGCTGTTTTATTTTGGCTATCGTTCATCAGTTAATTGCCTCTAGACTGGACGATCTTATCAATTTCGCAAATAGTGGTTACTTAAAATCTTTTTTGGGACATAATAGTATGGTCGTTCTTGTTATTGGTAGTTTTTCAAGTTTTATTGAACTTCTAGTCATCATTGCTGTTTTTCTAGCTTTCGATTATCAAAAGAAATTTATTGTAAATCAAAAAGCACTAATCGCATCGCAGTTAAATGCTTTACGTATGCAATTGCAGCCACACTTTTTGTTTAACACCTTACATTCAATTGCAGCAATGATTGATATTGACACCAAAAATGCTCAAAAGATGTTAAGCAAACTAGGCATGTTATTAAGGCATATATTAGAATATGACGCCGAACAAATGGTTACTGTAAAAGACGAGCTTAACTTTATAAAAGACTACTTAGATTTGGAGCAAGTGCGTTATAAAGATCGTGTAACGATAACATATAATATTTCACAAGAAGCATTGCACTTAAAAATTCCCAATATGATCTTTCAACCCTTAGTAGAAAACGCAGTTAAATACGGGATTATACCAACAGTAAATAATGGTGAAATCAAAATAAACATTGAATTGAATCATAACGACATAATGCAAGAAAATGCTTTAACACTTGAAATATCGAATACGTTTAATAATAAGAATCAAATAAAACCTGAAGGAACAGGTACAGGCTTATTAAATATTAAAAATAGACTTCAGCAGTTTTATGGGAATCGGTTTTGGTTTAAAGCCGATTTCAAAACTCCAGAATTGTATAATGCTAAAATTGTTTTACCAATTATTGAATAATGAAATTAAGATGCCTTATCATAGATGACGAATTTTTAGCAAGACAGCGCTTACTAAAATTATTAGAACCTTTCGATTCTATATTAGTTATTGGTGAATGCAAAAATGGTCAAGAAGCATTAGAAAAAATAAGTCTAAAAGAGCCCGATTTGATTTTCTTAGACATACAAATGCCAGACATCGATGGTTTTACCGTTTACAATACAATTCAAAAAAAACCATATGTTATTTTCACAACGGCATATGACTCTTACGCTATAAAAGCATTTAAGATCAACGCTGTAGATTACTTATTAAAACCTTTTGACGAAGAACGTTTGGCCATTGCAATACATCGTATTTTAGAGATTCAAAAAACGAATAAATCTTCAAAATTGGAAGAGCAAATAAAGCGTCTTTTATCAAGTCTACAACAAGAATCTAGCCCATTTATAAACCAAATATCGTTGTCTTCCAAAGGAAGAGAAACCATTATTAATATTGACGATGTGATATATTTTAAAAGCGATGGGAATTATATTCAACTCATTACAAGCGAAAAATCTCATTTGTATCGAGAGACTATGAACGCCTTATATAGTCAATTGGACCCCAGTCAATTTTTGAGAATTCACAGATCATTAATTTTGAATATAGTTTACATTAGGAAATGTATCTATATCAACAACAATGTGTACAAATTTGAATTAAAAAATGACATAGAGGTTTTATCTTCACGATCATTTAGCTCTCAAATTTCTGAATATCTTTCAGATCAACCGTAATTCTCTTGATTGCGTCTGTTCATACCTATGAAGATGTTTTTAGTTATGCTTTAATGTGTTTATTTTATTTTTAATAGCAACTATTTCTTCAGGAATCCAATCAAAAGACTTATTTAATTCGTAGGCTTTTTGTTTTAATTTTAGCGCTTCATCATACTTTTCGAGCAAGAGCATTAAATCGCCTTTAGAATCGTAAGGGTTCCCATTCTCTGGTTCGCATCGTATAAAGTTATCAAAAGCCTTTTCAGCCTTGTCAAATTCGTTGTTATTTATGTACGCATACCCTAAAATATTATATCCCGAACCATAGCTATTGTCTAGTGAAACAGACTTTTCTGCCGCGACAATAGCTAAGCTAGGATTCTTTCTAAAAAGTAAAAAACTAATAGTATGCTGAAGGTATTTGTCTGCCGAACATAGTTTAGCTAATTCAAATAGTTTTTTCTCATTAATATCATTAGGGTTGTTTAATCTGAATTCTGTAGCATCAACTAACATTTGCTCTTCTTTAGAAGCGAAATGTTTATACTTCTTGGCAAGCTCATGGTTCAATTTCCTAATCGAGTCATTTGGTGAATAGGTAGATATATAGTTATACATTCTTACAAATGAACTGTCTAATTCAATCGCCTTTTTATAATGATCTTTGGGGTTATTATTTAATCCATTTTGAACTAAAAATCTTGCCTTTATAAAATGCTCTTTTGCTTCTATAGACGATGTTGTAATAGGCACTGTATTCAAAAGCGTCTCTTTTTCAATTATTTGATTGTTTTTACAAGACATCAATACAGTTAAAAATAACACGAGTTTATACTTCATTTTTCACTTTTAAATCTGATTATCAAAACCTGCTTGACCATTTTGTCGTACCATTCAATGGGAGTCTATCATAAATTAGAAACCTATTCTATAGTAAATTCATACAGTCCATTTTCATTTGTATCTACGATAGATGTAAACACTCTTACCTGTCCATTGCTTCCGTTATATGGAATAATTTTCACCTTTTGTAGACCTGTATAACCATCATAATATCCACCTCCAATATAGTAAGTTCCTAGTTCGGAAACTTTAAATTTAACTTGGCTTATAAAAGCATTTTCTTCTTGGACAAATATATTTGAAATAGACATGCCATGATCTAACCCTTCATAGGATACGTCGCCTATTTCGGCTTGAGCAAATGCTATTGGCATGCCTTGAAGTTCGCCATCAGCTCTGTCTTTATATACGTATAACCAATAAGAAAGTGATGCTGTACTTTCATCCATGTAATCTGTAAGCGTAAGATTTTCATTGTTTTCACTAGTTACAACATTTGGTATTTTGGTATTAATAATAATCTCTTCATCTACAGAAAATACATTTTGATTGCCTTCTATGTTCAGTAAATGAGGTTTATTTACAGTTGCAATAATTTCGGGTTCATCTTCATCTGAGCTACACTGAAAAGGTGACGCTCCTAGTATAATTAGGCAAAAAATTAAATTTCTAAGCATTTTAAATAACTTTAATTAATGATTACTATTCTCTATTTAAAACCAGAGTCACAGATTCTTCAACCTCTTCGATAGCCGTACCATCAAATACTTCAACAACATAAACTTGATCAAAAACAAAAGTCATTATATCACCATTAATTGTACCTGTTAATTGCTCACCATCTATGATGAGAGTAACTAAATTGCCTTGTTGTGACCAAGTAAGTGGCTCTGAAAAAGAATCATCATTAAGGCAATCAATTATGTATTCTGTTTCATTTGAATTAGAATCAACAGTTAACTCTATATCTAAAGTTTCCGAAGAATTATACATTCCATTCCCGTTATTATTAAATGTATAGACTTCATTTTGTAAGCAATTTGTTTCAGATATAAGGTTATTGGAGGCGATTCCATCACCATTAAAATCGTACACCGATCCTAATTCTAATGACTGCATTCGCCAAATACCTTCGGCCGTATGCATTGGTTCACTATTATTATCATCTGATTGGCAAGCATTAAGGACAAATGTCATTGTCACTATTAAAATTAATTGTATTCTTTTCATAACTGTTTAAATTGTTTTTACATTCTTTATTGTAATTTCTAATTGGCAATTGTAGTAATAGTATAGTACCAATCTTGAGAGGTTTTGAACGCCCCTAATATATTTGGTGATTTTAAACCTATATTGATCATGGCCGAACCGGACACTATCAACCACAATGCTTGAGCTTCTCCAGTAAACACATATACAAGCCCTCCAATTCCTGTTGCTAGAACACCTCCATAAACCAAAATTGAGCTTGAGAAAATTGAAAGTAATAATGGATCACGTTTTAGTTTTTTTATATCTGAAAGTTTGATTTGATTTCCTTTTATAGTTATCGTTTTTGCATCAACGATATCAAATCTTCCAGATATCCTTTGGCCCGTTTTAGTTAATACTCTAATACGCCTATTTTCTTTTATATGAACCTCTTTGTTTGTTTTTGAATTAAAAATTTTAATTCCTCTTTTTCCTTGTGTAAAAGATAATGTTGTAACAAACAGACATACTAACAGTAGAGTGCTTCTTTTTGTAAGCATTTATTATGTATTTTAAATAGTCTATAATATTGTTTTCTTTAGTAGTTCTCCTCCACTAACAACATGTAGTGTAGATCCTAATGAGGTTGCAGCCGAAACGTCATCCGTCTCCAAATAAAACAATGCCCAGGTTTCGCCACCGTCATTTGTGTAGAGACTTCCTCCTTTATCGGTAAGAACATGTCCTCTCAATTCATCTAAAATTGTAATCTTTATAATACTTTCTGAGAGTTCTGGAATGTCAAGATTTTCCCATGTTTGTCCTTGATTATCTGTTTTAAATAAACCGCCTGGATTATCAATTAACGGACTCACATACAACCAAGCTTCATTTTGATTTGTAAAATCAAAAGTAATTGGACCTGTAGTACTAATATTAGCGTCACTTATTAACCAGTTTTCTCCTGCATTTTCAGTTGTAATGAACTCATTATTCATACGATCTAATAGTAGAATAACATCTTCATTTTGATAAACAACTTCAATATTATGGGTTGGCGTATCTAGTACTAAAATTTCGGTCCATGTAACTCCGCCATCAACAGTTTTAAAAATTGATGATTCGTCTAACTTTTGAGTTAAAATAAATCCCTCCAATTCATTCTTAAAAAATAGCTTTTCAACTAAATAACTTAAGTCTAACAACTCACTATCTTGCCAAGAAAGCCCGCCATCAACTGTTTTCTTAAGCGTATTAGACGTTGTTCTGATATAGGCGACATTGGATGATGCAACTTCCATAGGAGAACTAGGAACTGGCACTTCTAATATTGAGAACCACGTATTTCCGCCATCCATAGTTTTATCTATAATATGCATATCTGCTTCTCTTCGTTTTGCATAACCGACATCATTTGAAACAAATTCAACTTGAAAGTAATTTGACGCTCCATAGACACTCCAATCTGTATCTAAAATCTTTAAAAACGCCTCTGTATTATACGCTTCTTGCTGAAACTCGATCTCTAAAGTACCACTTGACGCATTTTCTGGAATTGTAATGGTAATTGTAGAGCTTGTTATTGAAGTTGGAGTAATAGCCTCTCCATTGAGAATAATTGCCGAGTTCTCATCTAAATATTCTCCTGTAATTATAAGTTCGGAACCAGCAGGAATTGGTTCTGTTGTTATAGCATTAACAACAGGTGATTTTGGGGTAATGATATCATCGTTTCCGCCACAAGACAACATGGAAATCACCAATATCATCGTCATAATTTTTTTCATTTTTTTTCTTTTTAATGTTAATCTTTAAATTCAATTTTGAGGGGCAAACTTATTTAGAAAACTTTGAGGGGAAAAAAGAAGTTTATTTCAATTCATAAATTGTAAGAAAATCGATGAAAAAGGGCATATAAAGTAGTGTAAAACATGACGTTTATGCCTAGTTTTTATTTAAGATTCTCTTGATGTAATACGATGGTGTTACTCCTGTCTTTTTCTTAAAGGCGCGATAAAAAGAATTCGCAGAAGTGAACCCTGACTTTTCTGCAATATCTTCAATTGTTAATTTCCTATAGTAAGGACTAATCTCTAATTTTTTAAGCGTAAAAGTTATTCTTAAATCATTGATAAAGTTCGAAAATGATTTTCCATATTCTTCATTTATAATTTTAGATAAATAGGTAGTATTTGTCTCTCCATCTTTCGCCATTTTTTGCAGTGTTATTTCTTTGCTTAAATAATCTTTGTTTTCTATAAACTCATAAATAAACTGTTGTATTCTGGATTTGTCTGCAATCTCAGAAGGTGGAGCATTGTTCTTTTTTTTATGTTGTATTTCTAAATTTTCTATTCTTCTAACCAACTGTTGGTTTTTAAGGAATAACTGTTGTTTCTTTTTATTCTGCTTTTTATAGAAGTGTATTATCAGACTTGCTAAACTCGTTAATAAAACCAATAAGAGCACTGCTAAAATAATTTGATGCTTTTGTTTTTTTATTAAAACCTTATTTAGATCATTTTTCTCATTAAGATTGTCAATTTTAACTTGTTTTTTGTCAGATTCAAATTGTTCGGTTATTTCGACAATCTCTTGCTTCACCTTTAAATCGCTTAGCGAATCTTTTAATTTCAAAAGCAAGTCATTGTAATGCAATGCTAGTTTATACTTTTTTGTTTGTCTGTTAAGCTCTCTTAAGTTTTTATAAACTTCTAAAGTTTGTTTAGGCGTGGATGAATATGTAAGCGCGGTTCTAAAATATTCACTAGCTTTTTCATAATTTCCTTGTATTACATATGCTTCGCCAATATTATTATTTAACTGGTCAAGTCTGCAATATTCATTATACTTTAAGCCTTTTTTCGCAAAATAAATTGCACTATCTGCATGATTTTTTTTTAAATAGTATCTGCTAAGACCAGTGTAGTAAGTTGGCAACATGAGTTTCCAGTTGTTCATTTCAGCCTCCCCTAAAGCACCCAATGCGTGCTCAATAGCCTTATTGAAATCCTCTTTCTTCTCGTATAATGATGACATATCAAACAACAACGCACTTTTCATTTTAGAATTAGGAGTCAATTTCAACGCCTTAGAAAAGTAATTTTCAGCATACTCATAATTCTTTAATAGTTGATTTAACTTGCCCATACTAGCATAACAACTAAAAATTCTTGTGTCTCTTTTTTTCCAATTCGGTAGGTTAATCGCTATTTTTTCAGCTTTTGTAAAATGTTTTAATGCCAAAACATAATCGTCTTCATAACTATAAACTTCTCCTAGGTACAGTTGCGCTAATACTTTGGTAGTGTCACTAACAACAGTTCTGTCTGCATAATATGTTAATTGTTCTTTGGCTTTGTTTATATCGGCTTTCCAGAATTGTACTCTGGCGTTTGCTATTGCTACGTAAGCAATAAGGCTGCTATCATTAGATGCTTTAGCGAAAAGCATTGCCTTCTTCGAGAAATGTCTGGCACTATCAAACTTTTTTTCTAGTCCGTAATTGTAAATACGATTTACTATTTTAAATAGTCCCGCTTGGTCAACATTTTTTAATGAATCATGGTTTTGAGCCCTTAAAACTGAATTAAAAGACAGCAAAAACAGTAAAAAAACAGATGTTCTTTTCATTGGTACTCTTGACAAACCATTAGAATAAAGATCTTTTAACAAAATCAGAATAGCTTATTAAGATTGCTTTTGTACACTTTTCCTATTGGAATAATAAAGTCCTTAATACATATTCTATTTCCTTCAATAGATTTGATATGAATTTTGGAAATAATAAATGATTTATGAACTTGAAAGAAGCGATCTGTAGGCAGTTTACTTATATAATCGGAAATTCTATCTCGCACTTGTATCTCATCACCTAGCGTTATTATTTTGCAATAATTCCCAATAGCTTCTATAAATAGAATGTCGTTTAAGCTAACTTGAATTAGTTTTTTATTCGACTTCACAAAAATGCTTTCACTTTGTCTGGTTATAGTCGATTCTGATGTGCTTTGTTGTTTCACTTCTTTAGTTTCAACTTTATTAATTGCTTTTACAAAGCGCTCAAAACTAAATGGCTTTAGCAAATAATCTATAACATTAAGTTCAAAACCTTGTAAAGCAAATTCTTTATATGCAGTTGTAACAACAACTTTTGGAGGGTTTTCGAGCGTTTTTAGAAAGTCGAAGCCTTTAAGTTTAGGCATATTTAAATCCAAAAAAATTAAATCGACATGATTTGATTGTAAATATTCTAATGCTTCAATAGCATTATAACAACTTTTGGCTAATTTAAAATTAGAAAGCATTTCGGCATAGCCTTTTATAATGTTATGTGCTACATGCTCGTCGTCAATAATTAAATAGGTCGTCATAACTGTATTTCTAATGTTGCTCGAAAGGTATCCTTAAGTATTTCGGTTGAAAATTTATGTTTTTTCGGACATACCAATTCCAGACGTCTTTTTAGGTTTTTCAACCCAATTCCTTTTTCGATTTCATTTATTATATCAAAGTTATTTTCGATTTCGAAAAAAACCTTATCATCATTGGCTACAAGTTTAATTCTAATAAACGCGTCATTTTGTAGTGCTTCAACGCCATGTTTAAATGCGTTTTCAACTAAAATAATAAATAATAAAGGCATTATTTCAATTGTATAATTTTTTACATCTGTTTCAAATGCGACATCTATGCTTTTATGATATCTCATCCTATGTAATTCAATATAATCAGAAATAAAATCTAACTCTTCTTTTATAGTTGTTGTATCATTCTGTCCTTCATAAATACTATAACGCATCATGTCTGACAGTTTCAATATAAGCTGTTTTGTTTTATTGGGGTCAATGTCCACTAATCCATAAAGATTATTAAGCATGTTGAAGAAAAAGTGAGGGCTAACTTGCGATCTTAGAAGTTTTAATTCTGTTTTTGCCTTTTCATTTTTCAAATTAACGACGCTTTTAATATTCTTAAAAACCGAATACAAAGCATATGCCATTAGCGCTACTATTAGTATGATATAGTAAGCAAATATAATATTGGCAAATACCGAATCTATACTAACCGAAACCTGGGTAGAATCTTCTTTGGCGGTTGCTATTATATATGTAATATAAAATAGCGGAATTAACATGGAAATTCCTCCAAAAACAAGAAGTCCTTTTTTATATCTATTTATCCATTGAATCATGCCGCAAAATAACGAATTGTTCTTCTGTGATAAAGCTCTTGTGACAAACACTTGTTTAAGTATAGTAAACGAACAAAAAAAAGGTGCAAAGTAACTTTATCATGCATTTATCATTGTCTATCTCATTTCTCATTATGTATGTCCCAAAAAGTTTTAAAGTTATTTGATTACAATCATATTTGCTCGAACAAAATTTCAATGAGATGAAAAATAAAATATACACTGCATTAACAAAACCATATATTGTAGTTCTCGTAATGCTTTTTGCTCCTTTGTTAGGCTTCTTTGACAGAAATTTTAGCTTTTTTTTTGGACTAGCAATTACATTTTTAATACTCTGGTCCAGTCATTATAAATGGTCTCTATTTGGGTTTTCTAAAAAACTTACGATGAAGACTGTTTTAAGGGCACTTGTCTTTTCGGTTTTGTTACTCATAGCATTTGTACCGTTAAATTTAGTTTTAGACCATTACTTAGGAGAAGCAAATTTATCGTCTTTAGAAGATCTAAAACATAATACAGTAGGATATATTATAACGTTAATTATTGTTTGGGTTTTTGCCGCTTTTGGCGAGGAAATACTGTTTAGAGGTTATTATCTTAAATGGTTAGCAGAATTGTTAGGTAATACTAAAAAAGCATGGATTATTTCGGCTATAATATTAGCAATATACTTTGGAATATCTCACTCTTATCAAGGTGTTTCAGGCGTTATAAGTATCATCCCATTCGCATTTGTATATTCATTAATATATTTAAAAAACAGGGATAATTTGTGGCTATTAGTTTTTATGCATGGTATTCACGATACTATCGGATTAACATTTCTATATTTAGATATGACGGATCCAATATCAACATTTTTTGAAAGCCTGTTTTAGGAACAATGTTATCTAGCGTATTTAACAAAAGTCCTGCAATCTTTAGTTGGCTTAAACTTTATAAAACTTTTCAGTTTCTATTAGGCTGTTTTATTTAGGCCGTCGTTCATCAGTTAAGCGAACAAATGGTGTCCTTTTACCCTTTTTTAATAATGCCAATAGCTAACAATAATTACGCATCATAAACGCCTTACTCTTTTATAAGTTTTATTGTTTTATTCGCGCCTGTTTCACTATAAATTTTTACGAGATATACTGCCGACTCTAATTGACTAACATCAATAGCACTAAGTGGGTTATCTACCTTCATAATACGTTGTCCGTGGATGTTAAAAATTTCGGCATAATTTATAATAGTATGCTCTGACAATATTGTAACCTCGTCTTTTGCTGGATTAGGGAATAATGTGACGTCTGCAATAAAAGTTTCTGGAGTTTCGGTAGATAATGTCTCAAAACTAAAAGCTTCATCTCCATTAAGTTTATCAAACTCATTATTAAAATTTACAGTAGAATCATCGGTAACATCGACTTGAATAAAGGCATCTAAAGAACCATTGATGGCAGGATGACTCGCCAGAATTGAATTATTATCTAAGATCCTTATCTCTCCTGTTGATGGGTTGCCATTTACTGTGATAGTTATCAATGGGATTGTTGTCCCATCTGCATGGGCATTAAACAGTGATCCAGACGTATCTGTTGTAATCAAAAATAAATCCTTGTCTGACATACTTGGGTCTAATGCTGCCACATTCGTCCCGGGTATTGAGGTTACTGTTTCGCTAGCTCCAGTTGGTAATACATTATCTACAGTAATGGAAATACCATCTGGAAGGACCAACACAAATCCGTAAGATTGTGTAATGGGTTGAAAACTCCCTGAATCAAACTGTGACACAGCCGATATGGTAAAATTATAATCGCTGTTTTGTACTAAGGTAAAACTATAATTCTGTGCTATTGAAGTATAAGATAACAGACTTATAAGCATGCATCCTATAAATTGTAAAGGGGTGAAAGTTTTCATTGTTTTAAATTTTAAAGTGTTATTGCGTTCAATCGCTATTGTTTTTTAAGTTCGATATATTTTAATTCTGATATCATTGGTTTAGTTTTTGGAGTTTTCAAAATCATTCCTTAGTTGCATATAACGTCCTAAATTTGCTGGCAACTGTTCTTCTATTGGCCACGTACTCAATCCTAAGAAATTAGCAGGATAACTCAGTACATTTTGCAGAACAAAAGGCAATTCTGAATTACTTCCTGCATATTGGGTGACACCATCCATATTCACATCTGTATTGGAATAACCACTTGTTTGATGCGTTGGGAGATTTAAGAAGTTTGCAGGATCGTTCAACACATAAGACAATACTCCTGGTGTATCTGGCATACCACCTGAATATTGCACAATGCCATCACTATTAGTATCACCTGCCCAAAGGCCTTGAATTCCAATTGGCATGCCTAAAACTGTTTGTCCGTTGCTACCGTAGGTAGAAATACTACCATCTGTAAAATCAACTAGAGTATTTGTGCTGTTTAAAGAAATGGCAGCACTACTCATAATACCTAAATGGTTTCGGTGGTTGACAGCTACATAATAATTACCTGAATCTAAGTCTATATTTAAAGGATTAACGCCATCTAAACTAACAATATCCCCATCTCGTTGTAATAAAGCAGATTGACCGCTTAAGACTAACGCACTATTATTTTCATCGCGCAATTCTATCCAAACCCAGTCTACGATAGCATCTGCGCCTACAACCGCAAACACAGATGCATCTGCTACTAATCCATCGCCATAAGGCGACATTTGAGGGATTAAATTTGATAGTCTTAAATCATCACGCATTAAGCTTTCTTGTCCAACATTTGGATTTATAGCTGCGCCTTGTAAGTATATTTTTGGACTTATTAAAGTTTCAAAAGGAATCCTATCAGAACTCAGTACAACATCGTTACCATCGCCCTGATTATAATAAATATACCATGTCTTACCATTACCTATTACCGAAGACCCATTAGGTAATCCGTTAAATACCCCAACAATTGGATCAACACCATCATTACTAATCAGCACAAGTGTTTCAGGATCTTCAGATAAAATCCCTGAAGTATCCAATACATTTAAAGTCGCTCCATCAATATCTACAATACCATTGACTACTATTTGATCATAATCAGTTCCAGCAATAGTAAAATCATTGATTTCAATTTCCAGAGTATCACCTGAGTTCATTTCAAAATCTCCGCTTACTCTTAATTGTCCAGGAGATTGCCCTGGTGCCAAATAGCCATCAATAGTGGTCGTTATTGCACTGAACTGATTTTGTCCTGTAATTCCAACTGGTGTATTGATCGATCCTACATTTGAAATCAGTGAAAGGTTACCTCCTGCTAGAACTTGTGCAGTTGATGAAACAAAATCTATAGCTGGAACATTAGTTGCACCGCTTGTTCCTTCTAATGAAATATTACCAGTACCTAATGTACTGATCACTCCATTCAACTCTAATCCTATATGACCTACACCTTCAACATTAATGGTTCCTGTACCTGCAGTTTGAATAGTTGTATTTGATGTTGTCCAAGCACCAACATTAGCAAGGTCAGATTGATTTCTTCCTATACCAAAAATATTGATATCTCCTGCATTACTTTGAATGCTTGATGTACCTTCAATACGTACTCCTCTAAAATTAGCATTCCCATTATCTACGCCGTTTCCTCTTATAATAATATTTCCCGTATCCGTTATAACGCTGCTATCTTCTGTCATCCAAAATCCATCTATAGTAACAATTGCAGGAATGTTTAAATATATCGTTCCATCAAGTATAATATCTCCCGACCCTGTAGTCTCAACGTGACCGTTGTACATATATATACCTCCGAAATTACTCCCAGAAACAACTTCAGTACCTGCAGTTATAGTAATACTTCCTCCGTTTGACTGAATTGTTCCAGAGATAGTTGTTGTACTTTTTGTTGAAGTAACAATTAAACCTGTAGTAATAATACTTCCATCACTATCTATTACTAGCCTTCCAGATTCTAAATTTAGATTACCATTACCAATATTAGTAGGATTAGTATCAAAGCGAACATCATTTCCTTCTTGAACATTAATGGATAAATCTGCATCAAATCCGACTGCTAGTCCTTGCATCACTACAGTTTTATTTCCTGAATCTGTATTATTAATACTTAGTGAATTATTAGGATTGCCAAAATCTACTATTGTTGATGAAAAAACATTGATTTGGTTATCTAAAGAGCCTCCTGCAGATAAAGTCATATAATCATCTTGCCCCATATTAAAGGTCCTATTATTAACGTCTAAATTATCTGTAATAGGTAAATTCAAGTCATTATAACTTATTTCACTATTACCAGGTATCTGAATAGTTCCTCTGTAAGTATCTGTAAACGTATGTACAACATTTGCATAATTGCCCGATCCAGATAATGACATACCATTATTTTGAGTGCCCCCATCAAAATAAAATTCATTTTGAAAACCCCCGCCGCTTAAGTTAATATTTAGGTTATCGTTACCATCTCCTGTAAGGATATTGATAGTACCCGTTACTGATGCTACAGATACTAAAACGTCGTTCCCGTCCTGAGTGGCTCCCGCACCTGCAATTACAAGTTTTGAAGAGTCACTAATACGATAATTTAAACCATCAACTATAATAGTAAGATCATCGTTTGCCAGATAAGGATCTTGAAAAACAAGATTCCCTGAACCATCTACTAACACATTAGGAAGAAGCTCTGAGCTTAACACTACATCATTACCATCACCTTGATTGTAATAGATATACCACGTCTTTCCATTACCTGCTATTGGAGCACCATTAGGCAGTCCATTAAAGATTCCGATGGTTTGATCGGTTGCATCATTATCAATCAAGACAAGAGTTTCAAAGTTGCTGAAGCTTCCTGAATTATCTATTAAATTCAGTGTACCGCCATTTAAATTCACAATACCATTAACCACCACTTGGTCATAATCAATCCCAGCGGTAGTAAAATCATTCACCTCCATTTCCAAAGTGTTATTACTAGTTCCAATAGCAAGATTTCCTGTCACAATTAACTGGCCTGGAGATTGCCCTGGAGCTAAAACTCCGTTAAGGCTTGTATGTCCATTAAATTGAATCTGTGAGGTGATACCTTCAGGTGTATTAACTGGGCCTACATTAGAATTTAAGTACAAGAAACCTCCAGATTGTAATTGTGCGTTTGAGGAAGGCAAGTTGATTGCTGAAGCATTTATTGCTCCACTCGTACCATGTAACCAAACATTTCCTGTGCCTGTTGTACTCACTATTCCGTCTAATTCTAGACCAATCCATCCTGTTCCAGTGATATTGATCGCTCCTTCACCAGCCGTTTGAATGTTTGTACCAGCAAGCATTGAAACACCAATATTTGAATCATTATTGTTGTTTCTACCTGTACCAGTAATAGTTATATCTCCTGTATTACTTTGTATATTTGAGGATTCTTGTAAACGCAATCCTCTGAATTTAGCATTTCCGTTGTCAACCCCATTTCCTATAATTGTAATGTCACCTGCATCTGTAGAAATACTACTAGATTGAATCATATAGAAACCATCTAATGTAGTGTTGTTTATATTAAAAGCCGCATATGCTGTTCCGTTAATGATGATATTTCCAGATCCTGTGGTCTCTAAGTGCGCGCTGGTCAAACCTGACGTGACAATATTATTTGGTAACACAAGTGTTCCAGAGGTAATAGAAATATCTCCTTCAGCCTGAATCGTGGCATTTCTAATATTAGTTACACGTTTACTAGTAGTAGTAACTGATCCTGTGGTTGTGATATTGTGAAAAAACAACTCAAGACTCCCAGAAGTTACATTTAGGTTTCCGCTACCAAGGTTAGTTGTGTTTACGGTATTAAAACGAACATTGTCATGTTCTCTATGAATAATCAAATCTGCATCAAACCCAGAACCCATAGCTTCAATATCGACAAAAGTAGTAGCAAAATTGCCATTTTGAAATTCAAAATCACCATCAATAGTTAATGAATTAAGAGGATTTTTATACTCTATCTTTGTTCCGTTTAAGTAGAATATTTGATTGTTTGCAGCACCTGCTTCTTGTATTATAATACGAGAGGCTTGAACTTTAAAGGTAAAGACGCGATCATTAGCATCAAGAAAATCTCTAATAGTGTGCTCTAATCCTGTATAATTAATAGTACCATTATTTGAAATATCAATAAAGCCTATTTTATTACCTGTAATGGTGTGAGCAATATTATCATGGATATTTGTTCCTGATAATGAGATTCCATCTACTCCTACCTCTCCATCGTAGTTAATTGCATTCATGATATTACCTCCTTCAAAATCTATATTTAGAAAGTCGTCTCCTTCTCCTGTATTAATATTGATATCACCGGTTACATCGGTAATAGTGACTAAAACATCATTTCCATCTTGAGTGGTTCCTGATCCTGCAATTATAGGTTTTACTGAATCACTAATGCGATAATTCGTTCCGTCTACAATGATTGTAAGATTATCATCTAATGAATAAGGATCTTGAAAAACAAGATTTCCTGAACCATCAATATGTATATTTGGAGGAGTAGTACTTAATAAAACATCATTGGTACCTCCTAGGTTGTAATAGATATACCAGTTTTTCCCGTTTCCAGCGATAAGAGTTCCGTTTGATAATCCATTGAATGTACCAACCACTGGGTCAGTACCATCATTATCAATTAAAATAAGATTTTCAGGACTAGAAAAACTACCCGAACTGTCTGTTAAATTTAAGGTTACTCCATTTAAATCTACTGTTCCATTAACCACTATCTGATCGAAATCTGTTCCAGCGGTATTAAAATCAGCTACTTCCATTTCTAGTGTATCACCAGAAGACATTTCAAAATTTCCATTTACAGTCAATTGCCCAGGTGATTGACCTGGAGCTAAAATTCCATGGATGGTTGTATTAATTGCACTAAATTGAGCCTGACCAGAAATGCCATTTGGCGTATTAATAGGTCCAGTATTTCCTGTTATCAGTAAATTTCCACCAGCATTAAATTGTGATCCAGATGACGGTAGATTTATTGATGGATAGTTTGCTGCACTACTGGTTCCTGTCATAGAAATATCACCACTACCTGTAGTATTGACCACACCATTAACTAGCAACCCAATTTGGTCAACACCTGTAGTATTTAAACTACTTCCTGTGATAGAAATAGCACCATTTTCAGCTTGAACAACCGAATTTATCTGCATTTCTATACCATAGTTGGTATCTGTACCAGTACCACCTGTGCCATCAATAGTAATAATTCCAGTACCTGTGGTTTGAATATTTGTTCCATCATACATTACAATTCCTATGTTTCGATCACCTATACTATTCCCTGCGGTTCCTATAATATTGATGTTTCCACCACTGCTTTGAATATTCGTTGAAATAGACATATTTATCCCAGTATTAAATCTAGATCCTGTTGTAGCACTTATTCCTGTAATGTCAATATCTCCTGTATCAGTAATTAAATTCGTTTCAAATAATGTGATCCCTCTTACTCCAGAAAAAGTATTATCGATAAATCCTTGACCGGAAAGCGTAATTGTTCCCGTTCCTGTGGTCTGGATTGTTGATACAAAAATCTCTAATCCTGAAAATGCTGCAGTTTCAGTAGGTTGGGTTCCAGCAGAAATAGTTATGTCTTCTCCTGCTGTAGAAGTTATATTTCCTTCTGATACATCAGTTGCATTTATACTTTCAAGAACGATTGCCCCTTCTGTAGTCACATTTGCTCGAACTAAAACATTCAGAGCCCTCACATCAAAGTTTCCTGTCTCAAGATCTGTACCTGTACCTGCAACTCCTGGAGCGCCGAAACGTACGGTATCTTCTAACTTGCTAATGAATAAATCTGCATCAAACCCAGCAGCAAACCCTTTGATTTGATTAAACCCTTGACCTGTTCCAGCCCCGTTTAAGGTTAAAGAATTATTGGGGTTGTTATAATCAATCGTTATCACTCCAGAAACAGAGACTTGATTCTCTAAACTTCCTGTAGGCTCATATTCTGTAAAATCACTTAAATTTAGCGTAAAAACTCTATCATTAACATTTAGGTCATCAACTATTGTTTGTTCTAGCTCTATATATGTAATTGTACCATTTCCAGAAATATCTACGGTTCCTTCTCCTGCATCATTAACCGTATGAGTAACAGTATTAAATGTTGCTCCTCCAGATAGTGATAAACCGTCTGAATTACCTCCTCCATCAAAATTAATAGCATCTGAAAAATCACCACCATTAAAATTGACAGTTAAACTATCATTCCCGGCGTTAGTATTAATATTAATTGCTCCAGTTATAGAAGCGATTGGTATTAAGACATCATTTCCATCTTGAGTTGTTCCAGCTCCAGCAATTAACGGCTTTCCTGAGTCGCTAATGCGATAATGTGCATTTTCTACTATAATAGTGAGATTATCATCATCTAAATTCATTCCTGTATAAACCAAATTTCCAGAGCCATCCACAATGACATTCGGATTTGGAGATGAAATTAATACAACGTCATTTCCATCTCCTTGATCGTAGTAAATCTTCCAAATTTTTTCATTGCCTGCAATGGAGGTTCCTTGAGGAAGTCCGTTGAATGTTCCATTTATTGCATCAGTTCCGTCATTACTTATTAAAATGAGAGTTTCTGGGCTAGAAAAACTAGCAGATGTGTCCAATAGGTTGAAATCAACTCCATTTATATTCACTGTTCCGTTTACCATTATTTGATCAAAATCAATTCCTGCAGTATTAAAATCAATCACTTCCATTTCTAGTGTATCACTAGAATTCATAGTTAGATTTCCAACAACAGTTAATTGCCCTGGAGATTGCCCAGGAGCTAAAACTCCATCGATAGTTGTATGTATTGCACTAAATTGAGTCTGACTTGTAATACCATTAGGTGTATTAATGGGTCCTTGATTCCCTGTGATTAATAAGTTTCCACCTGCAAGAAGCTGAGCTCCACTAGATGCTAGATTTATAGATGAATCGTTTGCTGTGCTGCTAGTTCCTGTAACCGAAATATTTCCAGTACCTGTAGTATTTACTACACCTTCAATAATCATCCCTGTTTGGTCAGATCCTATAGCATCTATACTACTTCCAGTAATAGAAACATCCCCGTTTTCAGTTCTAACAATAGCGTTTGCCTGCATTTCTACACCATAATTAGTGTCTGTACCTGTACCTCCAGTCCCTTCAATGGTAATCGTTCCAGCTCCTGCGGTTGCAATTAATGCGGTATCAAAAATAATGACACCTTTGTTATCATCACCACTACTATTTCCTCCAGTACCAGTAATATTAATATGTCCTCCATTACTTTGGATATTTGTTGAAGTAGACATGTTTATTCCTATACTACTATCAGTTCCCATGTTAGGTCCTGTTCCTGAAATAGAAATATCTCCTGTATCACTTATTATATTAGCTTGATATGTTGTTATACCTTCTTTTGAGGATGAACTTGCATTATCGCTAAACGCAAGACCAACAAGCTGAATTGCTCCCGCTCCAGTAGTTTGGATGGTTGACTGAATAACACTTAAACCAGAAAAGGCAGCACCTGGTGTAGGAGTTGTTCCACCAAAAATATTAATATTCTCTCCAGCAGATGATGTAACACTACCACCTTCTATATAAACCTGATCAAAACTTACAAGTTGTATTGCGCCTTCCGTAGAGACATCACCCCTAACCAAAATAACTTTAGAAACAACAAAAACACTACCTGTTCCAACATCCATCCCTTGGAAATCTATAGTATCATCATTTCTGGAAATGTTTACATTGGCATCAAACCCAGTCGCAAATCCACTGATCACACAAAAATTCTGACTTATTCCAGATCCATTTATAGTTAAAGTATTATTGGGATTATTGTAATCTATTGTTATCACTCCAGCAACAGCGACCTGATTCTCTAAGGTACCTAAAGGAGCAAATACCTTACTATTATTTGAATTCAGTGTAAAAACTCGATTATCAACATCTAAGTTATCTACTATTGACTGTTCTAAGTTTGTGTGAGAAATAATACTGTTTCCAGTGATTAAGATAGTTCCATCACCATTGCTACTAACGGTATGGGTAACATCATTATATGTTGAAATTCCAGATAGCGATAAGCCGTCTGAATTAGTCCCTCCATCAAAATTAATAGCATCAACAAAATCACCTCCACTTACATCGATAGTTAAATGATCATTTCCTGTTTCTGTGTTAACATTAATACTTCCTGTTATAGAAGAGATGGGCACCAAGGTGTCATTTCCATCTTGAATAGTACCAGCTCCAGCAATTACTGGCTTACCAGAATCACTGATTCGATAATTTGCTCCATCTACAATGATTGTTAGGTTATCATCCTCAGATGTTATACCCGTAAATAGCATATTTCCTTGATTTACAGTCACATGTGGAATTCCTGATGCTGAAGTTAATACCACATCATTACCATCACCTTGATTATAGAATATGTACCAAGTTTTTCCATTGCCAGCAATGGAAGCTCCTTGAGCTAAGCCATTAAAAGTTCCAGATACCTGATCGGTTCCATCGTTGTCAATAATTGTCAAGGAGACAACTTCTTCAGGGAAACTCCCACTATTGTCAACAAAATTGAGCGTCGCATTATTTAAAACTACAGAACGATTCACCTGTAACTGATCATAATCAGTACCAGCTGTTGTAAAATCATCTATTTCTATTTCCAAAACATCACCAGAATCCATTCTCAAATCTGTGTTCATGATGAATTGTCCTGGAGATTGACCTGGCGCCAAAACACCATTAATAATGGTATTAATTCCATTTAATTGTGATTGCGTAGCTACTCCACTTGGAGTATTGATATAACCAGTATTGGCAGTTAAATTAATGTTATTATTAGCCGCCAATATTGCACTAGTAGATGATATGTTTATTGCGGGAACATTCATTGCTCCACTGGTTCCTTGTAGAGATACATTTAATCCACTGTTGTTTCCAATAGTACCTTTTATATCAATCCCTAAATAACCTACACCTGTAATATCTATAATGCCTAAAGTGCTGGTTCGAATATTCCCAGACACCATTGAGACTCCAATATTAGTATTATTCACACTATTTCTGCCAGTACCATTAATCGTAATATCTGCAGCAAGACTTTGAATAACTGTGTTGTTCCCCATGCGAACTCCACTAAAATCGGCCAATCCATTATCTACACCATTCCCCGTAATAGTAATATCACCAAATCGGGTAATAATGCTACTATCTTCCATACTAAAGCCAATTAATGAAGTTTGGTTGATTATGTTTATAGCTGAATATGTAGTTGCGTTAATGTTGATATCATGCGTTCCTGTTGTTTCAATTGTCCCAAAATTCATATATAATCCGCCAGTGTCAGTATTAATTCCATCAATAGGAGGAACTACTGTTCCAGCAGTCATTGATAAACTTCCGTTAGTTGCCTTGACCGTAGCAGATTCAATTGCCGTAACACTTCCGCTTGTAGTTGTAATTGTGTTTGCAAAAACATTTCTTAAAAAATGAATCTCATGGCTGGTCAAATTTAGGCTTCCACCACCGAGATTAATTGCATTATTAGAAAAACGTATTTCATCGCCGTCACCTCCATTAACCGTTAGGTCGTAGTTACCAATTGCCAATCCTTTTATATCTAAAATATCATCACCAAACCCAGAAGTATTTATTGTTAATGAATTATTAGGACGCACAAAATCTACTGACTCCCCATAATTGGAATCTATAAGGTTTCCTAAAGTACCACCGGCTTCCAAAGAAATTTGTTCCGTATTTGCTAGATTTCCTGTAAATGTGAAAACCCGATCATCAACATTTAAGTTATCCGTAATAGGCTCAAGACCTATATAACTAATATTGCTATTGCCAGTGATATCAATAAGACCATCATTATCATTAATGAACGTGTGTTCAACACTATCATAAATTTTATCATCTGAACTAAGCAACACCATATCATCTCCAGATACTGTATTTTGACCTCCTCCATCATATTGTATTGGAATCTTGAAATCACCTTTAGAAAAATCTACAGTAAAGGTATCATCACCTCCTTTGGTATTGATTTTGATCTCACCTGTGACCAGAGTAATTGGTACTAAGACATCATGTCCGTCTTGTTTTATTCCTCTACCTGCAACTAATGTGGCCGCCGAATTACTTAGGCGATAATTAAGACCTTCAATAGTTATACGGATATCATCGTCAACACCAACAATATCGGTATAAACTAAATTGCCATAGTGGTCTACTTCAATACTGTTCCTGTCTTTAATAGGTTCAATTTTTTTAGCCGAGTTGTTGAACTCTAAAATGGAAGAATCACTAACATTTTGAAAACTCCATGCATTAATTGAAATACAGAAAAATAAATATAGAAAATTGCAATGTAAAGGGGATTTCATGATAAAGAGGTTGTTTTAGTTTTTGGAATACGTTCCTTTTAATTTCTTTTTTAACTTTTCTAGTGCAGATAACTCAGCCCTGAGACGCTCATTCTCTTTTTCAATGATCTTTTGATCTTTCATGAAAAGGTTAATAAAGAATTGCCTTATTGACATTCGTTCGATGCACTTTGAATTGTTTACTTCAAAACTATTTACTAGAACATCTAGAGGAAAAGAAATGTCATGTACAAATGATGTACAAGCTAAAAAAGCTCATGTACAAATCATGTACAAACAAAAAATAATAAATATTAATCAACTGATTAATAGTTTTTTAGAAGTTTAAGACTAAAATTGATTTAAAAACGTATTGAGATCATCTTTTGAAGATAAATTTAGCTTTTTTCTAAGCCTTGATCTGCTTCTGTAAACCGATTCGAGGGCTACATTTTGAAGTAAGGCAATTTCATTATTGTCAATATTCAGTCGAATAAGAGAACAAATCTTTGCTTCTGTTTTTGTAAGTGTAGGGAATTTTTCATGTAGTTTTTCATAAAAAGCTGTGTTGAGAACATCTACTTTACTTTGAATATCTACCATATTATTATCCACGATCTCTCTTTCTAAAACAGCCTTTTCCAAATCTTTAAAATTTGAGTCATCTTTGAAGGAACCCGATTTTTTTATTTTTTTAATATACGCTAATAACTCTTCTCTCCATTTACGGTTTCTTGAGATATTTAATGCAAAATCTGAAATGTCTTTTTGTTTATAATCTACTTCTTTTTGTAGCATTTCATTTTTAAGTTGACCAAGTCGAATTTGTTCTTTTCGTTTTCTCGAAACAAAAACGATACCAGCTATAATCAATCCAAACACACCAACAATGATAGCAGTAATTTTCCAAAATCTGGTCGATGCTTGTTGAAGAAGATGCTCTTCATTAATTTTCTGCTCTTCTACCAATCGAATACTATCTATCGTCTTTTGGCGTTCATAAGTGTATTTAGCTTCTAGCTCAGCAAACTCTTTAATGCTTTTTATATTCATGTCCTTTATCTGCTGGCGCTTATACCCTCTGTAGAATGCAAATGCACGTTCATGATTTCCCAAATCTGTATAAGCGTTACTTAAAGCTAGGCAACGGTTAGCTATTGAACCTTCGATACCTATATCTATTAATAAGTCGAGCGACTTCTTATAATAAAAAACAGCTTTCTCAGGTTGTCCCATTTTCCTATAACAATAACCCAATACTTTATAATTCCTTTCTATGCTAATTCTATCATTAGTCTTTTCACATAGTTCTATATTTTTATTTGAATATGAAATAGCCGATTCGTAATTTTTCTTTCGTTTTTCTATATTGGAAAAATTGAGAAATGCTAAAGATTTGCCTTTGTTATACCCAATTGAATCACCATACTTAAGTGCCTGTTGCGCATACATTTCACTCTTTTCTATATCTTTATAAGTAAGATAGTATCCACTTAAAGCACTTAATGTTTGTACACGTTCTTTATCATTCCCATACATTTTAGACTGAGCTAAGGCCTTTTTATAATATTCTAATGCCTTAATACTATCCTTTTTATAACGATATAGTCTACCTAGAATTCGATATGTGCTAGATAGTGTATAGGTCTCTCCGATACTTTCTTTTATTTTTAAACTTTCTTGTATGGCTTTTAAACTAGGTACATCATCAGTATCTTTTCGATAATAATGACTTAACTCATCTAGTATTAACGCTTTTTTTAATAAAAAATAGTTGTTATCGGTTTCTTTAGTTAAAATACTGTCATTAATAATTTGTATGGCTTTCTCAAAATTGTGTATTGATTTTTGTGTTTTCACTCTTAAACTGTCAATCCCAAGTTTATAGAGTCTCTCAACTTCGAGGCTATCATTTTGCGCATTTAATGTAATCGTGAAGACAGACATAACAAGAAAGCAAACACAATGTTTGCTAAAGCCTGTCAAAAACTTAACCAAATTAGAACAATCTAAAATCAATGTAGAGGCAATTTTATCAATTCCATCCAAAGATAGTTAAACAAAACTGATGAACTTAAAAAAAGGGAATCTTCCTTATATAATATCTCAAAACATAGGTTTAAATCTAACAACCCTAGATTAAAATGGTTTAACTTTTGTTTGATTAAGTCTAGAATGCGTACAACTAAATGGCAACGAACAGCATAAAATAAAAATGACATTCACATTTTCTAAGTCGTTGATTTTTAGTATCTTTAATATCTCCGCTCTTTATACATCTATAAATTCCATGACACTAAACCTTTTATGTTATGAGAAATACAATACACATTATTTTATTAGGATTGCTTGGCTTACTGTTATTAGTTGCATCTTGTAAAGACTCAACTAGCACCAATCCCAAAGGTGGCTTAGATATTACACCAGAAGAAATGCCACCCATTGAAGACTACGAATTTGGTTATGGTGGTGATCTAAACGACGATGGAAATGTAAATAAAGAAGACTTAATTATCATTCAATCTGCCTTTGACGAAACAATACCTCATTATCCCGAATTAGATGTAAATAGAGACGGCAAAATTAATCAAGATGACATTCAGTTTATGGAGGATGTCTTAAGCGGAAAAAGGCCGTCACTAATTTATGCCGATTTTATTGAAGACGATATCGAGACTGGAGAGCCTGCAGAATTAATTATTGCTGGTGTCAACCTTAGTCCTGAAACAGAAATACATTTCATGAATCAAACTTTACAGCCTTCAAAATTTATTGAAGGTGGCATTGAAGCCGATAGCCTCTATGTTTATTTTGAAGAACTTCCAGAAATTTCAGATGATGGCACATCGGTAAGTTTGCAATCTAATGGTATTAATAGCTTACAACTCCCAGTCTATAAATATGGAATGACACCAGGCAATATTGCCTATTCTGAAATTTCCAAAAACATCATGTTTCAAGAGGTTCCTGAAATCCCTGAAGAAGAGTATGGTGTTAGTGAAGATAGTTGTTGCATTACTAGAATTGTCTTTAAAGGACACATGAAAGGCATTAAAATATTTGCCTATAATGACAGTGGTGAGGAGGCAGAAGGAAGTGGTAAAAAATTAAAGCCGAAAAAAGAGCGAACACTAAGGTCGAAAGCTAAAAACATCACGATTCTTATTGTTAAAAACAAAGCTCCTTTTGCCACGTTCAATTTTGATTGTGAGACCATAAAAAAAGGAATATATAAAGAAAATTTTCAACCCGCTGGCGAAGGCGCAACACAGGTAAGACCTCAAGATATTTTTGAAATTGTGGATTTTACTATAAAAGATCCTTGTATTCCAGAATCTATGCCTTTTCCTAAAGATGTTACAGGAGGTGCCATACGACGTGATAATGCGAATTGGGGCACTCCAAAACCTCATATTGGATCTGGAGGACTTGCCAAAATATCTGTACCACTTACTAGTATTACAGAAATGGGCTGCAATGAAGCATGTTGGGTTCAATTTGTGTCCACTAAAATCACTAAAAATGGGGAGTCTAAAAAACCATTATACGATTCTAAAGGCTTTCATGTTGATAATAACACCCTTGGGACTGATGCAGACTGGTTTTGTTATCAGGCACAATATGAAGAAAACGGCAACCTTGTATTTGCCGATGGGCCTCATATTGTTCAAAATGACACCGTTTGGGTTGGTGGTAAAAGGCATATCTTTAAAAAAGGAGATGTGGTTCTCAGAACATCAACTTTCCTTACGCAACTCATATGCATTGACCCTACTCCAGAAAAGGTACTCGCTTCCTTTATGTGGTCTGTTAACACCACATATACAGTAGACCCAGATGACATAAGTGTTGGTGGTGTTACCGATACTATAATCATAAAGCCTGTTAACTTAAAACAAGTGCCAACCAAAAAAGATTGGGCTAAACTCAAGGCTAAACTCAAGAAAAAGAAGCGTGATAAGAAGAAATGTCCAGACTAATTAAAACTCGAATAAACGATATACGTCAACAACTTAATTGAGAGACATCATACTATTTCTAATGATCTTTTAATTTCTATTCAATTTGGCAAGCAATGCTTGTGTTCTTGGGTCAAAAAAATCAAGGGCTATTGCCTTCACTAAATTGTCTTTAGCTTTTGTCTTATCATTATTATGATAATATGCTTCTCCCAAGTTGCGATAGAGTTTATGACTGTTTGGGAATACAGTTAGCGTGAATTCTAGAAATTCAATGGCATTTTCATAGTCGTTTTTATTAGCCAAAACATCGTAAATATCATCGATAGCGCCTTCACTAAAATTGAAAATATAATCTGGCACTGACGCATATTGATTATGCAAATTCTGATATAAGTCTATAGCTTCTTTAACTCCAGACACCTTTATTGTATTGATAATAGTATCATTAATAGCATAACGATAAGGCACAGGAGATTTGAATTCTAATTTTCGATGAATAACGACCTGCTTCTTTAATGAATCCTCTTTAATAAAAGCCACAATAGTATTCATTATATCATTATCCAGTAGCCCATTATGTCCTGCATTTTCAACTATAATTCGATTGTAATTTGGAAATCTCTTTATCATATCTTCAACTTGGTTTGGCGGTGTTCTCCCATCTAGAGTTCCCCCAATGAGCAAGGTTTTAGTTGGAGCTGAAACAGGAGTATTTAAATTGTTGATTTTTTTAACTCCAAATGCATTGTACACCTCAGGAAATCGTCCGTAGGAAATTCCGAAGTGAGAAAACACCGAAGATTGCTCGTGTTTTTTAGCCATTTCCCAGCGTTCATCTGTATAGCCTGAAGCAGCATTTGCCGTAAAGAATAAGGCATTTGGTAATCGTCGTCGTCTAAAATTCCTAAGTAAATTACCTACGTCGCGACAATTATCCTGACTTATTTGATAGTAAAAGCTGGGGAAATCTTTTATCCATTGATCTTTTCCTATTTGATCTGAAACCATCATTTGAAGATGTTCGTCTGTTAGCGTCATATCCCAAGTGGGCCTCACTTTTGAGATAATATCTCCAAGAAATCGTTCTGACGTATCGTCCTGATCAAATGCATCCTGCAAAGGAACCTGAATAAATTTTGGTTGTGCTTGCAAACCACTATGCGTAGACTTTACTAATTGCATAAAATCTGGAATATATTTAGACAATTTCTTATCTATCTTAATTAATGAATCCATTTTTTCAAATTGCCCTTGCACTTCTAGCGGTAATTTCAGCCCATGATCAGGACCTAAAGGACCAGCAAGAATCACTTTATCAACATTTTCTTGAAAATATTTAATATAAAGTTGAGCCAATTCGGTTCCATAACTATATCCATATAATGAAATCTTGCGATAGCCTAGTGCTTGTCTTAAATTTTCAATATCTAAGACACTCTGATACGAATTATAAGCACTTAAGTCTATACCCAAATCAAGAAATTCATTAGCACATTCTTTACATTTTGCCACAAGATCTTTTAAAATCTGTTGTTGTACGTTATGGGTTATTTCGGTTGGTGTATCTAGAGAATTTCGACAAGATAAATTTGGGATCGAGTTCCCAACTCCTCTTTGGTCTAATAAAATGACATCGGCATATTTTGACAACGCTCTAAACAAATAAAAATACTCTGAACGACCTATACTTGTAGACGCAGAACCAGGACCTCCTGCTAAAAACACAATGGGTGTTAGTGGGCTTTCAGAAGTGCATTTAAATCGTTCAAAATAGAGCTCAATGTGATTTGATATTGAATCTAACTGGTCTTCGAGAACAACCAACTTTCCTTGTTCTATAACGGCAAGTCTATTATTTAAATAATCGTGTAACGTGTCTTTTGTAATTTCTAAAGTATTTATGTCTTTGTGATTCACATTAGGCTCAGTAATAGGAATATCGCTCACAAAAATCACATTGTATAACAAATAACCGCCTAATCCTAAAACGATTAATAGCACCCAAATTCTCTTTTTAATCTTTATTTTCTTCATTGTTACATATTTACTTATCCTTGTTATAACCTTCATATACCAACAAGACTAGAAAATTAAGAATCTGTTTCAGTGAAAATGTATAGAAAAGCACACAATTTATAAATTGAGTGATTAAAGCGCCTATCAAACTAAAGTTAAGCCTCTTGCTGTTTTTTATACTGTGAAGGTGTAATCTTGGTATGTTGTTTAAATACTCTTGTAAAAGCATTCGCCGAATTAAATCCAGACATATTAGCTATACCCAAAAAATTAAGATGATTGTATGCTCCACTCGCAATAATATTTTGAGCATATTCTATACGATACGAATTAATTAAATAGGATAAATTACATTGAAATTCAGTATTGACAATTTGTGATAAATATTGAGAGTTAATTTTTAAACGACTACAGAAATCACGCGCAGATAAATTACTGTCTAAAAAAAGTTGTTCGTGCTCCAAAATATTTATAATCTCTTTTTTTAAGTCTGTTATACGATCTTGAGTCAAAATGCCCAACTCATTATGTGTTGTAGACATATGACTTTGTACAACTCTAGATTCTTTTATTGCCCAATAGGCGATATAATGTATTAACATTGAAGACGCAAATACTGTTGCTAACATCACATAGAACTGATAAAAATCTGTGAAAACAAAAATGAGCATAGCAACTATAAAACAGCATATAAAAATTAAGAATACATTAGTATATTTCTGTAACCACAGCAATTTCTCCAGATAGTTTTTATTGGCTCTACCATCTAAATTCTTATGTTTTGATCTTATAAATTTCCATGAAATCCAACAATATAAAAGAATAGAGATTAAAATTGGAATATAGTAGAACATCTTAGTAGAAGCCACATTAAAGTTATCTGGTTCTGGCGCACTATAGATTGCTAATTTCTCTACCCCAGATTTGAGATAAAACGGAAGTAAGATCAATAAACAAACTAATGCTGGAATAAAATGTAAGAGATCCTTCATTTTAAATCCATCGTCCTTATTTGCGGTATACCTAATGTAAAAGTAGAATAATGGTCCAAGCAAAAAATGGAACGGTAAAAAAAACTGTATTAAGAACGGAAATGAACTATAATAACCCTCTAGAACAATTATTGCCTTGATTTGATAAAGTGAAATTATAATAATCAAAAGCACTAAAAAAACAACACTCTTTCTTTGTTTTGCACTATTAATTAATAGAATCGTAGCCAAGAAGAACCCATGGATAACATTAATCAAGAATAAAACAGATAATACGTTCATCAATACTAATATTATTTAACCAAGGAAATCACTTTTAAGGTCCTAGATATCAATATGAATTCCAAAATAATTTCCCGCGTTCTGGAACTGGTAATTCTAACTGAATCACATAAGGTGCCGCTTTTGTTACCCAGAAAACGAGCCCATCACTACATTTTATTTTCCAAGTTTTTATTCGTTTTTCGTTGGCATTAATCACTTCTTCTTCACCCTCAATAGTCGCTACTAAATAGGCTAATTTCTTGGTATTTGCATCGTAATACGGGAATTTGTAAATGGCCTCTTTTTCTAACGGAAGGCCTACCAACAACATACCATAAAGATTCCAATCGAATACAGGTTTCTTTAGGCTTATGGTATCAGATTTTTGAACTTTCTCTTCATTTTTATTCGAATTGATAACTAATTCAGTATCCGAAAATTGGTAAAACGTATTACTTCCTGAAGCATTCGTTGAATAAAACTGCCATGGCTTCAATGTTGATTTTTCAACCATATTGACCCAAGTATCTATATGAACCAAATCTGGAGAATATATATCTTGAACACGATGAAAATATGTTTTACCACCTAATTCTACCATCTCTCCATAATCTGTCCATACTTTATTTGGTGTTTTTTTTCCTTGCAAATCGATAAAACTAACCTTCCATTTATTGGTGTAATTTTTCAAAAATGACCCATCAATATATTTAGATCCAGGTTCTACAAGAAGGGTGTCTATTTTTTGAGCTGTTATGTTTAGACAGGCAAATAGACTCATTGCAATGAGTAGTGTTTTATTCATATCATGTATTTAAAAGACGAGCGGTTGGTAAATCCCTTTTCTCACAATACTGAATATAAAAAATAAAGAATGTAAAAACGTTAATAAAATGTTATTAAACGATGAGTAATAGCTACTGTAAAGGCAGTCAGAGACTCATTTGTTTTTCCTGAAAAATAATAACTATCTGCGGCGTTTGTATAAAGCCGTCCTAAAAGATCATAATCTTTACTGTTTGTGTTTTTTGTTTTAAAATCTTCAAAAACCTTTACACCTGCTTGGGCATTAGAAGCCCTATTAGCATAATAAAACATAAGGTTGGAAGTGTGTCTCAATGCCATATTGATTGAATCCAACTCGTAAGCATAATCTATAGTTATTTTGGCAATAGAATCGAAACTATATTTTGTTTTATTATTGACAAGCCATGAAAGACTATCTAATAATTTAAGTCGTTTTCCTTCTTTAGAGGATTCAATTTTTTGCTTCAGTTCATTAACCTTTTGGTCTAAAGACTCTTTGGTGAGGTCATTGCTCTTAGTTTGAGCAAAAAAAAGATTGACATAATAGCACAAAAAAGAAGCCTACGAAAAAACGTTTCATTTAAAGGGGGTGTACATTTATGCTATAAATGTATAAAAACAGTTTTTACTAAGCTAAATGCATGGGGTTACAAATGGGCTACAAAAACACCAAAAAGACGCAAAATACAAGTGACTCAACGGGCTGAACAACAAAATTAAAAAAAGACAGAAAAGTTATTTAAATCATTATTAACGCTAGATTTTATTTAAGATTTAGGTTTAAACTTTCTTATCGACCCATCTCTTAGTTGCGCGTTTCCGAAATTTTAGTCTTCAGAATACCCTAAAAACAGTTTTTCAATGTCATCCATGTTAGCGTCATCCCACTTAAAATAATTTAGAGCCGTATTAGGGTTTAAGGCATTTGCTGGGAGCATATCTAAAATACTAGTTCCAACATTAGGAAATCCAATGGACGGCATGACTCCAGAACTCTCATAACGAGCTTCAAAGAAACTGTGAGCCCAATCGTCTTTATTTCCGTATTCTTGAGTCATATTATTGATGAAATTTTGAATTTTATCCACTTGTACAACTAATTTTTTGGCTCTAAAGAAACTAGGAATACGTTTATTTTCTCTGTGATGGTATGCAATATCTCTAGAACTAATTGTCTTCGTATCTTGATGCCCAAATAAATCTAACAATTCATAATTGTTATTTTGGACAGCTAACTCCAACTCTGCCTTTTCACGTTCTGCAATAGCCAAAGCCCAATTGCTTGTAGTTGTAGATTCTGTTACAACATATACCTCTCTAAACGAATAATATGTTTGCGTCAATTTTATGATTAACTCCTGTTCAATAAAGCTCCAATTTGAGAGTTTTACACTTTCTGGATGTTCTCCTTTAAATAAAAAACTTCCAGCTTTATCAAAAGCTAAGATTTGCTTAGCGAATTCAAAATCCCCATCTATTATATTATGTTCGTTTCCTCTCCCTGAATACGGCTTAGTAACGCCATCACTAAACACCCAATTCATGGGGTTTAGTTTTAAATTATACGTCAAATCTGCATCGTCCGCGTTAACTAATGACCCTTTAAAAATATTTCCTAAAACGACCATTTCACCATTCCTTATTTGGAAGAAATCTCCTGGGTATATTTTTTGGTTTAATGGCATAGACGGGATATATCCTCCTGTTTTCCAATAAAAAAATCTGTAGAATTTCTTAAATATGGTATTCATAGTACTTTGTTGATTAAGACGTTGTGATGCGCAATTTATAAATGATACAAGGTTGGTGTTTTGTTCCAAGAATAGTCCAAATGCTTTCCATTTCAGCATAATTAGTAGCTTCAAATTCGAAACTTAATTTTAATAATCCTTCAGGCAAATTAGGATTGCTTTCGGGGCTAATTAATGCATGTTTTTGAAAGAAGCGCATGGCTTTATCCAAAAAATTTAGAGCCTCCAAATAATCCTCAAAAGAAGATGTGACCAATACATTAATACTATATTGTTCTGGTTGATTTGACACTATATCGGCGCTATGGGTATTTCTACTAATATTCATCATAGATCGCGATGCTTCTTGTTGAATATTTAATAAAGACAAAACTACTTTATTTTGATTTTGCATCGGAATAGACCCATCTGTATTGATGACAGGATTACAAACGACGTGGTTTTCATTTAAAGACAATGTTTGTCTCAAGTATTGTTCTAATTCGTTAGAAATAAATTGGAAGACATTTTTTATCATTATGGTACAAATATTTAGTTAATAACATCTATGTTAGAAATTATGGCTTCTGGTCTTTGAAGGACAATATTGTAATTTTAAAAGAATATTTTCATCAAATCACTTAATTTCATTTTCTGTGCTTTTATCATTGCACACCTGTAAATTACACTAATTAGCCATCATTACAATTACCATTTGAAATAGTAAACGACTTTGCTCCTTTATAGGTAGTTTCTAGGCTTTCTAAACCAATAATATCATTAAGATCAAGGCAGTCGACTAATTCGGCCAACGAACTCTCTTCGTTAAAAAATTGATTTTCTACTTTATTGGAGTCAATACAATCTCCTGTTAAATGTAAATTTTTGAAATTCAAATTATAGTATTTAACGACTTCATCCTTAGGATGGCCATAATTATTACTTCCTACAGATATCACAGCGATACAATCTTGCTTATAGGGCATTTGATTCAAACACGTTTTACAAAATCCATTTAAAGAACCATGATGAGGCACTTGCATGAGTTGTAAATCGTCTAAATTAACAATGTGTTTTTCAAAAATGCGTTTCTTTTCTTTAGACGTTAAATCTGAGGTTAATAAAACATTTCCTTGTTTTGACAAAAGCAATAAGCAACTGCTCAAAAGGTTAGCATCTGGATTTTGAGTTAAGTCGTTTTTTAAAGTCTTCTTTAGTTTTCTAGTTTTGGGTGTAAAAGTAAAATCTATAAACGATTGTGTGGACTCTACAATGTCAGGAGCTAAGACTTTAAGTTGATATTCTGAATTAAGAGAAATGGTTTTATCTTCAAAAGCAAACTTTAGTATTGATTCTTTGGCGTTATGCCTTCTATCAATTTCTGCCATGAGCGCACATAACTCATCCAGTAAATATACATCTTTCACGGCTCCCTTTATAAAGTCTTTTTGAGATATTCCATTTTCACCATTTAAAAATGCTCTAGCAAAAAGGAATGTAATCCATATTTCCTTTACCACAATCTCTTGTTCTTTAAAGAACTCTAAAAGTCGTCTCATACCATAAAAATGATCTGAATGAGGATGAGATAGCACTAAAAAGTCAATTTCTTTAATCGCTTTGTTTTCAAAATACAATCGACTCTTATCAAAGTTTGCACAATCCACAATTCCTAGGCCAGGACTTCCTTCGTCTTTTGTCCAATTTAGAACTATGCAATCACCTTGACCAACGTCAATAAACTCAACTTTAATTTTTTCTTTTGTTCCTTTCTTCATTATACTTTTTATAAACTTCATCAAATGAGTTTCCAATATTTTCATCAAATTTTGAGAACAATTCTGACTCTTTTTTAGTCTCACCTGTGTTTTCAAATTTCAGTCTAATATCTCTTCCATCTTGACTAACAATTTTCACAACCCTAAATACTTGATTAACTTTAATTCCTTCAATTCCTCCTAACCGTTTGGCATGAACATCTTTATATACAAAATCTTCACTTTTTTTGGGGTTTTGAATTCTTAAACTTACAGTTTCTTTGTCTTTATTAAACCCTGAAACAATTGCCTCAAAAGTTGTTTTAACAATTCTCTTTTTATTTTCACTATTTCTTTTAGAAATGCTTACGATAATATCAATAATATAATCGTGCATTGCCTTATATTCTTCTTCTTTCGGGGTTTTTTCACAAAACCTGTCTGCGCCTGCCCTTATCGCTTCTTCTCTATAATTTGCTGTTGCCGAATATGCTATGACTGGAGAATATTCATGATCTATAGTCCTTATATCTTCAATGGCCACAAGGCCATCTCTATCTTTACCTCCTTTACGAAGGGACTTATCAACCAGATATGATTTTTCTCCTTCATAATTGATTATTTCTTTTTCCTTTCGTTTATGATAATTATTCAAACTAGGAAAAACAACAATGTCATATTCTGGCTTACGTTCCTTCAATTCGGCGACCATAAACTGGGCTTGGTCAGGGTTATCTTCAAAAATATAAAGTCTCATAGTTTCTTAAATAAATTAATTATGTTCATTTACAAAGTTGGCTTTGTAGGGGATATCAATAATAAACGTGGTCTTTTCTGTACTGGAACTGCACTTAATTGTTCCTAAATAATTTTCTTCAAGTATAAGTTTCACAAAATGCAAACCAATACCTGTACCTTTTTCATTGTCGTTCTTCCGTTTCGAAAAACCTGCTATAAAGATTTTTTCTTCAATACTTTTATCTACGCCTATACCATTATCTGTAACCTCTAATCTATAGTTGTTTTTTATCATTTCGGTTCGAAATGATATTTCCCCCTTTCTTTTAGCATTTGTGCTTATCCTCAAATCATTTATAGCACTAATAGCATTAGTAATTAGGTTATAAAATATCATCACAAATTCAACACGATAGCAATTCAATTCTTCTAAACCTTCATCCAGTTCAGACACATCATATTCGATATTTTCATCCTCATCATTATCTCTTTCAAAGAAATTAACTACCTCAATAACAATTTCATTTATACTATATCTCCGTCGTTCTCTTTGCTTAAAATCAAACAGCTTTAAAAGATTGTAAATCATATCGACGCCAAAATTCAAATCTTTCTTTCTTTTCTTAATTAAGTTTTTTTCTTTTTTAAATAATCGATCAGAATTCTTTTCAATTTGGAGTAGTGAAGACGTCATTCTCATAAGCAAATTCTTGATCTCATGATTGATACCTTCTAAGATTAAATAAAAGGAGGTTCTTGTTGCCTTAAGCATCAATTGTTCGGTCAATTCAGCATAATATTTCATATCAACTATTGCCTTATCTCGTTCAAGAATAGCATCTTTGAATGTTTCATCTTTTTCTAAGGCATTAACCATATTTTGGGCAAAAAGAATAATAGAGTTCTTTTGAACATCATCAAAAAACTGAGGTTCTCTGTAATTGAGAATCATCAATGCTAAAATTTCAGAATTACTATTTTTTAGCTGAACAATGGCACATGAGTTTATATTTTCCCTCTCCCAAAAACGTACTTTAAATATATCTGAAGACCAAGTATTCTCAAACTGATTGTAATAGTTTGAAATTTCTTCTTGCGACTTTAACCATCTGGTTTCTTTACTCCTTATAATAGCTTCTATTAACGGAATGTTTTCATCTTGTCTCTCCTTATAATAATTATGAATTTCATTGTTAAAAAAAGAACCTGCCTTGTGGCCGTTAGAAAATTTAACTACGCCATGCTTTTGTGGTTTATAGGTAAAAGTAATATCAGATTGAAGTGATTTTAGTGACTCTTTAGTTATACTTTCAAAAATGCTCTCAGCAGACTTTATTCCTATAGAATTTTGAATCTTCTCCAAGGATTCGAAATAATTTTTATTAGAAACAAACGCAACAAACTTTTCGCAAACCATCGATATAAACCCTTTATCTAGTGGAGTTAGTTCATCTTTTCTTCGTTTTAGATAAATGCTTACTACACCTAAAAATCGTTGTTTATTGAATAAAGGAAATAGAATAATTGTCTTAAAATCATTTGCTTTTGCAAATTTTCTGAACTTAGGATTAACCTTATAGGTGTCTTCTTTATTGTCACATAAAATTAGCTTAGGGTTCTCAAATTTTGAAACAATAATTCGTTCCTCACTTGTAAGTAAACAATCTGATTTAATCTCTTTAGTTTGGTATATTCGCTCTAATGAAATAGCATCTGTAGGGTTACTATTTAAATTTTGAAATGTTTCCCTAAACCAAAAACTCACGTATGATGTCCTAAAATACTCCTTACAAAAAGCAATAAATGGGACTTCCAACTTTTGATATAGACTAGGATTTACAGGAACGACTAAACGACTCAGTATTTTATCAAATTTCAATACCTCATGATATTCTCCCGCTTCAGACAAAAGATTTACAGCAAAGTTGTTTTTATGTGAATTCTTATTCCATGTACCATGAGTGCTCATTAATTCTAATATCCCAATATATTCTTCACCAGAGACGATTGGTACAACCAGTCTTTTATATCTTTTATCCCTTGAGAACATTTCAGAGTTGCCTCTAACTATTTTACTCTCGCTCATTAAAAGATCAAAATCTTCACTTAAAGTATGTGCTAATCGTTCTTTATTTAGAATAAGAGATTTATCAGAAATTTTCGAATAGTGTGCATCTTCAAATAATAACAACCGCATTGATTTCGCATGTGTAGATTTGAAAAGGTAATCAGCAACATACTCCAAAAAAGTATCCTCAATCAACATCGAGTTATCTTCTACCTGAACATAGAGTTGATTTAAGGTTTGATTGATTCTTAAAACTTCATTTTTCTCATGTATTTTTGCTATAACCTGAGCTAAGTTATCAATATATAATTGAAGTCTTAGACGAACACTTGGATAAAATACATTCTTTTTTGATTTTATAACTCCAACATGAAAAACACCTAAAACACGCTTGCTATTGGACCCTTTAGAATGGTGTATTATTGGTATAAATATTCGATTACATTCTCTCCCTAAAATAGGGTTTTCAACAAATACTTCTTCCTTAAGGAGAATACCATAATGTTCTAATTCCGCTCTGGTTTTATTCTTTGATTTCTTACCATCTTTTATGAAACAAACACTTCTTCCGTTAACCAAAACTGATTGTCTAGTTCCAACCACAAAGGATAAAATATTCTTATCTTTTAAACTATAATCAATATTCTCTGTCCATATTCTAATATCGATTTTATCGGTTATGGATTTACCTCCATATACTTTATGCACCTTGATTCTTTCTGAAATCTCATCTATTAAGGCTATAGTATAAAACTGAAAATTTAGACCTCCATGTTGAAGATGATCACTAATGATTGATGATAACTCTTTTAAGCTCTCAGCCCGAGTTATCTCATTAATTTCATTGATTAATGTTGTGATGATTTTGTTCAAGTATATACAATATATAAACCCACGTAATAAACTAATGTCGTGGTTCTTATAGGGAGGAAACCAAATATACTTTTTTTTATTTAGTAAGTCAAATCTTTAGAATAAATCTTCATAGATAAAATTAGTCCTCGTCCTTCTTCTTCAAAAAACCAAACAAGCCTTTCTTCTTTTTCTTCTTACTATCCTCGCTTTCAATATCGAACTCTCGTTCTTTACGATCTTTTTTGAACAGACGTTTTAAAAAACCATCTCGCTTTTCTTCATCACAGGCGAGCGCCTCTTTTACCGATTCTGAAGGCGTTTCAAATGTGGCCTGAGTAATATAATTAAATCGTTTATCTCGATTCATCAGCTTTAAAAACAAGGCTGTGGTTGGCAATGCCGAATTAGCGCCTTGACCAATAGATGTATTACTAAATCCAATACGATGATCATCATTTCCAACCCACGACAACATAACAAGTTTTGGGCTCACAGCAACAAACCAACCATCCTTATTGTTCTGAGTAGTCCCGGTTTTTCCTGCCAAGTCATTTTTAAGTCCATAACGCGAACGCATGCGATTTGCCGTACCAGAATTAATGGTAGATTTCATCATTTCAATCATAGTCTGCCTCGTCTCCTTAGAAAAGGCTTCTGGCATAGGTTCTGCTTTAGGGCGCTCATAAATTACCTCTCCAGACTTATCAGTTATTTTGGTAATATAAAATGGCTTAGACACTCGCCCATCGTTGGCATAACTTGTATAAGCTCCTATAAGTTCTAACATAGATAACTGAGCCGTACCCAATGCCAAAGAAGGTACATTGGGTAGTTCTGATAAAATACCCATTTTTTGTGCTTGTTCAATAACAGAATCTATGCCTACATCCTCTAACACTTTTACCGCAATGGTATTAATAGATTCACTCATAGCCTTCTCTAATGAGTAATTGAGGTGCCTATCTGCTTCTTCTTTACCTCCATTTGTTGGAGTCCAACCCTTTTGGTTGGTATATGTCACTTCTTTTACCGAATAGTAACTACAAGGTTCAATTCCTCTTTCTAAAGCCGTAGTATATACTATAGGTTTAAATGTAGACCCTACTTGTCTTTTCGAGGATGCCACATGATCAAACTTAAAATGCTCAAAATTTATACCTCCAACATAGGCTTTTATTGCTCCCGAACTAGGATCAACAGCAACGAAACCAGTATTTAAAAATTTCATCGTATGTTTTAGGCTATCAATAACAGATCCCTTTTTAAGGGTCTCATCTTTATTCCATGAAAACAAATTAAAGGTTCCTTGAACCTTAAGGCTATCCATGATATCCTTATCACTCCATTTTTTATTTTTCAATGATTTATAAAGTTTCAGACCTTTGATACGCTTGTTTATTAATGCTGTATTTTTTATCCATGGCGCATTCTTGCCATAGGCCTTTTCAAATTGTGCTTGTAACGATTTCATATGCTCTTGCATCGCTGTCTCAGCATAACGCTGCATATCAATATCGAGTGTCGTGTAAATTTTCAAACCATCTTTATAGAGATCATAAGATGTTTTATTCTTTGTATTTACACTGTCCAACAAACTTTTAACTTCTAATCGCACTTTCTCACGAAAATATGGGGCAACACCGTTATTAGCATTAAACTTTTTATAGTTGGTTGTCAAAGGGATATCGCTGGTGGCTACTTTTAAGTCTTCATCAATAAAACCATATTTCTCCATTTGCTGAAGCACAACATCTCGTCGCAACTGACTTCGCTCTGGAAATAATCGAGGATTAAAACTATGGGTTGCTTTTAATGTTCCGATTAAAGTGGCTGATTGCGCCAAGTTGAGATCTTTAGTTTTACTATTAAAAAACCGTTGAGAAGCGCTTTCTATACCAAAAACATTCTCACTAAAAGGCACAGTATTTAAATACATGGCTATGATTTCGTTTTTAGAATAGATACTTTCAAAACGCTTTGCAAGAATCATTTCCCTGACTTTATTTACAGGCATCGTAAACCAACCATGCTTTTCCCTCTTATAGATATTTTTAACCAGTTGTTGGCTAATGGTACTCCCACCTCCAGATGAGTTATTTTGCATCAAAATAGATTTGAAAAACACACGGATTAAACTCGTATAATCTACACCATTGTGTTCATAGAAACGTGCATCTTCCGTAGCGACAAGAGCATTTACCAAATGTTTAGGCAGGTCATCATATTTTACTATTTGCCTATCAAAAACAAAATATTTACCTAATAATTCGTCGTTTGCATCTAAAAGCAACGAAGCTTCGGCTTGTTTAAGACTTTTAATGTCTTCTTTAGAAGGTAATTTTCCCCAAAAACCCATGTAAACAGAAAACCAAAATAATAAGACTAACGAAAAGCCTCCTACTGCAGCTTTAAGAAAACGTTTGAGCCACACAGATTTTAAGGTAAATTTCATAAATAGGATTTAAATTATAGTCTTATTTTTATATACGTGGTAATTGTAAGAATAGATGTTTACTATAAGAAATAGATCATACTATATAATTTATCTTGTAACTTTATGAGTCATTATTAGTCTCATTTGATTAGAATATAAAACGGTTTTACATTGTAAGAAATCTGTTTTAATTCCGACTATTAAAGTAAGTTAATTATACCATATTTATTAATTAAAAACAGAAAGGACAAATAGTTATGTTAACTTGGAAAGAAGTTATTAGCTTCGCTGTACATGGAAACCCAATTCCAGATCGCAGAGTAGAAAAAACAGATGCCGAATGGCGTCAACAATTAACCCCAGAACAATTTCGAATTACACGTCAGAAAGGTACAGAACGCCCTCATAGTGGTGCTCTATGTAGTATCTATGATGAAGGTCAATACAACTGTATTTGTTGTAACACGCCTTTGTTTGATTCAACGATTAAATTCGAATCTGGTTCCGGTTGGCCTAGTTTTACCCAACCTATCCAGCCTAATGCGATTAAGTATGAAAAAGATGATTCTTTTGGTATGGTTCGCGTAGAAGTGATGTGCAATACTTGTGATGGCCATTTAGGACATGTTTTTCCTGATGGACCAGAACCAAGTGGATTGCGTTATTGTATTAATTCAGAATCTATGCAATTAGATTCTAAAGTAGAGGAGACAAAATAATGAGAAACAGAGTTTTAGAACAATTTACTGTTGGCGCAGGATGCTTTTGGTGCATTGAAGCCGTTTATAATCAAGTAAAAGGTGTTGAAAAAGTAATATCAGGATACAGTGGTGGAACAGTTCCTGGCACACCAACCTATAGAGAAGTGTGTTCTGGTTTAACTGGTCATGCCGAAGTGGTTCAAGTTACTTTTGACCCTGAAATAATTACACTTGAAGACCTGTTAATCATTTTTATGACAAGTCATGATCCAACAACATTAAATCGTCAAGGTGCTGATGTTGGGACACAATATCGTTCTGTAATTTTTTATCATAATGACGAACAGAAAACCATTGCAGAAACCGTTATAAATGAAATGTCAACTTACTATGACAACCCAATCGTGACCGAAGTAAGTCCGCTTGGTGAATTCTTTGAAGCTGAAGCTGTGCATCAAAACTATTATGCAAATAATCAAACACAAGGTTATTGTAGTTTTGTGATCACACCTAAACTAGCGAAACTTAGAAAGATGCATGCCGACAAGTTAAAAACACATGTTGCATAATGCATAAACTAAGGTACCATGTCATGGTTGTCAAACGTTATTTGATGATCATGATATGGTATTCATTTTAATCTTTAATTCATAAAAAAGAAAGGACATAATCACATGTCAAATCAAACAGAAAACACCATATTTAAAGCACCTGAGTTTCAGGTCAAAGATTGGATTGATGCTAAAGGAAATAAGATTGACCCGATTACTTTGTCAAATTTAAAAGGACAATTTAAAGTGTTATATTGTTTCCAAAGTTGGTGTCCTGGTTGCCATAGTAAAGGGCTTCCAGATTTAAAAACAATGGTCGAGGCATTGTCTGAGCATACTAATATTACATTTTTAGCCATTCAAACGGTCTTTGAAGGTTTTGAATCTAATACCTACGATAAAATAATAGAGACACAAAAACAATATAACTTGAGCATTCCTTTTGGTCATGACGCAGGTGATGATGGTAACTCACGTTCTAACATTATGACTAATTATCAAACGGGAGGTACACCATGGTTTATATTTATAGACAAACACGATAATGTTGTGTTTGCCGACTTTCACCTTAATGTGGATGCGGCTATCACATTTTTAAAAAGTCTCTGATAAATGAACACAACACAAACCATAACACTATATGGAGCAGAACGTTGCCACAAAACACAATACTATATTAGTGTTTTAAATGACACAAATTTGCCATATACGTTTTTAGATGTTGAAATCAACGAAGACCACGCAAGAGCATTGCGTGGTCTTTATCTCAATGGAAACCTTAACTTTCCTACAATTACTATTGGTTCAAAAAAACTTCGAAATCCATCTCGACGAGAACTCGATAAATGGCTTAATAAACTAACGTCAAAAGACTAAACCAACACGATAACCATAATGACCTATAATGAATTTAAAACCAAACAGAAATCGTTAAGATTACCAGAAGGTCAGCTCGCCTACATTGATGAAGGACAAGGAGAACCAATCATGTTACTTCATGGTGTGCCCACTTCAGGATGGTTATACAGGCATATATTTCCCGTACTTGTTAAAAAAGGATATCGGGTTATTGTACCAGACATGTTTGGATTTGGGTCTAGTGATTCGCCAAAAGGCTACGATAAATATCATGAAAAGCATCAGGCTCAACGCCTTTTGAAACTCATGGAACATTTGAAAATAGACGAATGGACACATATGTTCCATGATGCTGGAGGGTTATGGACATGGGAGCTTTTAAAAATACAACCACAAGCAATTAAACAACTTATTATATTAAATACTATAATATTAAAATCAGGATTTACACCTCCAATGCGCTTTGGAAATAATTTTGTAACCAAATTTATGATTAGTCTGTATTCCTATAGACTTACAAATGGTATGCTAATGAAAGGGTTATTTAAGTCTGGTTTGCTTCACAATAATCTAAGTAAAGCAGACATTGAAGGTTATAAAACGCCGTTGCTAAAAGGAAAAATTAAAGGCATGTATTATTTTTTCTCTAAAACCTGTCATAACCTACCAAACTATAGCGCTTTACTTCCAACATTAAAGCAACCTGCACTTGTGATTTGGGGGAAACATGACGAATTTTTAAAATGGGAACCTCAAGAAGACACCATAAAACATGCACTCCAAATAAAAAACGAAAACGTTCATTCTATTGAAGGGAAGCACTTTATACAAGAGGAAGTACCTGAAAAAATAATTAAATTAACACATCAATTTATTCAAAAACAATAAGACCTATGTCACTAGTGGATAACATCAAAAACTACTTCAATAAAAAAAGAAATAATGAAAGTACAGGACCAGCTCCAGAAGGTATTTGTCCAAATTGTTGGGGAAAACAACAATGGGAAGGCGAGTTTTATGATTTCATGAAAGGCAGTAAAAATGAAAAACGCGATGACACTTACAACAACTTCATCAATAAAATTGTGGAAACTAACATTTCCGGAATTTCAATTGACAGAGACACTTATACGTGCAAAACTTGCCAGATAAAGTACAATTAGGTCCCTTATCTTATTCTTCAAAATTCTTTATACCATTAGTTAACCAATCATAGTATTCATCGGCATCTGGAGTATAACCAACTGGTTTTATCAGATTTTCTTCATTATGATTCATCAGCACATAAAAGGGTTGCGTATTCGTTTTATATTTAATGGTTTGTAATTCGCTCCATTTTTGGCCAATATATTTGAGTTTCTTACCAGGACGTAATTTAGAATCGGTAACCTCGCCTTCAGGCAACTTTCGTTTATCGTCCACATACAACGAAATCAGTACAACATCATTTTTAAGCGTAGACAATACATTAGGTTTCACCCAAACATTCTGTTCCATTTTTCGACAATTTACACAGGCCCAACCTGTAAAATCAATCATTATAGGTTTTCCAACTTCCTTTGCATATGCCAAGCCTTTATCATAATCATTAAACGCCAAAATATCATGAGGAGCTAATAGATGCCCTCCGTCGGGTAAATCTGAATGATCAGCAGAAGTCGTTCCTGTTCCTCCTTTCGAATTTCCTACACCATAAGGTGATTCGCTATAATCTAGAGGCGGAGGAAACGCACTAATTATATTTAATGGTGCTCCCCAAAGTCCAGGAATCATATAAATGGTGAACGACAACGTCAATAAACCTAATAGTAACCTTCCTACGGAAATGTGCTTTAAAGGTGAATCGTGTGGTAATTGTATTTTACCAAGAAGATATAAAGACAACGTACCAAAAATTGCAATCCAAATCGCAATAAATACTTCTCTCTCTAATAAATGTAACTGTAATACCAAATCGGCTTGTGATAAAAATTTGAATGCTAAGGCCAATTCTAAAAATCCTAACACCACTTTTACAGTATTAAGCCATCCTCCCGATTTCGGAAGTGAATTTAACCAACCTGGAAACGCAGCGAACAGGGTAAATGGTAGTGCAATTGCTAAAGAAAAACCTAACATTCCTATTACAGGAGCAATCCCTCCTTTTGAAGCGGCTTCAACTAATATGGTTCCTACAATCGGACCTGTACATGAAAACGACACTATGGCCAAAGCCAATGCCATAAAGAAAATCCCTACGAGTCCTCCTCTATCGGCTTGCTTATCTGCTTTATTCGCCCAAGAATTAGGCAATACAATTTCAAAAGCACCTAAAAAGGATATGGCAAATACCACCAAGAGTGCAAAGAATATAAGGTTAAACCAAACATTTGTTGCCAAGGCATTTAGTGCATCTGCTCCAAAAATTGCAGTAATAATTGTTCCTAGTAACACATAAATAACAACAATTGACAATCCATAAATAATAGCATTTCTAATGCCTTTGGCTTTAGATTGACTTTGTTTAATGAAGAAACTTACTGTCATTGGTATCATTGGAAATACGCATGGCGTCAATAATGCCACGAACCCCGAAAGAAATGCTACTATAAAAATAGACCATAATCCTCTATTTTCACCTTCATCATCAGAGGTTCCTTTATCTGTACCTTTTACTGCTTTCGCTAAATCATAATCCAAATCTATAAAAGTAGGTGTTAAGCATTGTTTATCATCACAGGCCATAAACCCTACTTCGGCTTTCACTGTTTTGATATCAGCATTGGCTACTTTTATTTTTTGTCTAAACTCGGCTTCATTTTCAAAGTATTTCACTTTTATGCCAAAGACTTTGTCTTCTACTGTTTTCCCTTTGTCTTCAGATGTTTTACCTATTAGCTCAACACCTTCTCCTACTTCATATTCAAATGTTGTTGGTATTGGACCAGCTTCTTTCGGAGGTACCTGAGAGTAAAGGTGCCAGTTCTGATTAATAGTAGCTTTTGATACTAAAACATATTCGTTGTCTGAAAGTTTTTCTACAGAAGACGACCATTTTACAGGTTCAAGAATTTGCGATGTGTCATCGGTAACTCCAAATGGAGATAAGCTTACCCCTTCTTTAGAAGCATCATTTTTTTTTATAGTGAAATTTAAATCAACATAATCTGGTGGTAAACATTTTTCGTCATCACAAACCATGAATTCTACCTCGCCTTCAACGATAGACAGTTCTTCATTTAACACTTTAATTCGTTGTCTAAACTCGGCCTTATCCTCGAAAAATTTAATCATCATTTGAAATACAGGATCGTCAATGGTGTGTCCTTCTTCTTCAATGGTTTTACCAATTAATTCGAAATTAGCGTTAGTTTTATACTTAAATGTTGTTGGTATTGGGCCATCTTCAGGAACACTTTGAGAATACAAATGCCAACCAGAATCAATAGTTGCAGTGGCAATTAAATCGTATTCATCATCTGAAATTTTCTCAATAGACGTTTCCCATGATACGGGTTCGAATATCTGCGCATGGCTTGTCATTGAAAAGATGATTGCAGCACAAAGCGTAATAATTAAATTCTTCATTAGAAATAATTAGGTTTTTGAAAGACGCTAATTTATAAAAAACCAAGGGATTAATTGCTAGGATTAAGATATTATTAAACGGCAGTCTTGAACATAAAAAAACCGAACATTAAGTTCGGTTTAAATTATTTACTGATAGGTTTCAATGGGGTTGCCACCAAATTTCCATTTTTCGAAGCCACCTTCCAAATCATATATTTTTACAAAACCTTTCTCTTTTAATTCTTTCGAACATTTAGAACTTCGAGTTCCAGATTTACAATATACAATAACTGGTTTTGTTTTATCTAACTTAGCAATGTCTTCGTCAAACGTTGACGATCTAAAATCTATATTTTGTGATTGTTCTATAAAACCTTCTTTATGTTCTTCGGGAGTTCTTACATCTACTAATTGAATGTCCTCCAGTTCTAGGCGCGATTGCATTTCTTCCGCAGAAATCATTTTAACTTCACTCTGTGGCTCTTCTGTGCAACTAAATGCTAAAGTAAAAACTGCAAAAAAGTAAATAAGTACCTTGTTTTTCATCTTGATTGATTTTTAAATTGAAGCAACTTCACCTGTCCATTCGCTGAAGCCTCCAATGAGATTATATGTGTTTTTAAATCCTAACTGATTCATGACACTACAAGCTTGAGCACTACGACCGCCTGCTTTACAATACACATAATAGTTTTTAGATTTATCAAGTTCTTCAACTTCGTAAATAAATCCTTGACCTTTATAAATATCAATAGCAATAGCATTAGGTATAATTCCTTGTGCTACTTCTTCTGGTGTCCTAACATCTAATACTACGGCATTATCATCTGCATGTAGTTTAGAAGTCCATTCTTGTTGTGTTAAATCAGCCATATTTTTATACATCAATAATCGTGCAAATTTAACGTTTCCTTATGATAAAGACGAAAAAAAATCCGAAGTGTTACACTTCGGATTCTAAAATCTTAAAATAAAATTGAATTTATACCTTAATGGAGCAGCCAATAGCTCTTGTTTTTGCCTCTGGTACTTCTTTTCCTGCTAACAGCGCATCAACAGCATCTTCAACATAAGTTTTTGTTACTGCACTTGCATCTTTATAGTTATCATCTATGGCTCCAATGTATTTTACTTGAGGCCCCTTTTTTGTTTTCTCCAATATATAAACATGTGGTGTCTTTGTTGCTCCATACTGCGGATAAATTTTCTGACCTTTATCCATTAAATATGGAAATGTAAACCCTTTTGCCTTAGCTCTTGCCTTCATAGCAGACATGTTATCTCCTGGTTTTACATCTGTATTATTAGGCATAATAGCAATAACAGGATAACCTTTATCTGCATATTTTTTGTTTAGTGCTTCTACGCGATCTTCATAAGCCACGGCATACGGACACGTATTACAAGTGAATACAACAATAAATCCCTTAGCATCTTTAAAATCTGCCATTGAGACCATGTTACCATCTATGTTTTCTAGTTTAAAATCTGTAGCGATATCTCCTATATCATACCCAGACCCAACTGGTGTAAACGCCGATGTTGCAATTAATACAACTAAGGCTAAAAGTGTTTTAAGTGTGTTTTTCATGGTTATTCTATTTAATAAATTGTTTTAATTCGTTTTCTAATTCTTGGTAATTAAAAGAGCGTTCGTAAAATGCTTTTTTATTTTTATTATATATAAGTGTCGCAGGAATCGCCCCTGACCAATCTTTATTCACTTTTGGAATCCATGTATTGGCATCTACATCATCTAAGACTACCACTTCGCTTTTAAGGGCCTTCTTTTTAAGAAATGGTTTTAATTTGGTCTCTATTTGCCTCGGAAAATCTAAACTAACTAAAATGACTTCAACATTTTTATTAGAATAATTGGTATTCAATGTTTCAAAATAAGGAAGTTCTTTCACACAAGGTGCACACCAAGTGGCCCAAAAATTAATGACGTAGGTTTTATTGGCATCCTTAGCACTTAAATACGTTTGAAGTTCATTAAAATCAAAAACCTTCAAACTATCATCACTTTTTCTTATCGTCTCTTTATCGGACGAATGAGCCTCGTAGCGTCCATTTCCGTAAGACATCAAAAGCAAAGTTATAATTAGCGCAACCTGTTTCATTCTATAAATTTATGAATCAAATAACGGACATTGATAAATTTAACAAAATATTAAAAGCACTGTTCAATTTTTGTATTACATTTGTACACACAACAATTGTATATACAAATGTCAATAGAAAGTGAAATAAAAAGTACGATTAAGCTAGATATAAAAAGTAAAACCGTTATTAATTTAATATATACTACAAACTGGCTTAAAGAAAAAACACAGGCATTTTTTAAAGATTATGATTTATCGTCTGAACAATATAATGTGCTTAGAATTTTAAGAGGTCAAAAAGGACATCCTGCAAATCTAAGTACCATTCAAGAACGTATGCTTAACAAAATGAGTAATACGACCCGTTTAATTGATAAACTATTAAAAAAAGAATTAGTAACCCGACAAACATGTCCGTCTAACAGACGAAAAATAGAAATACTAATCACACAAAAGGGCTTAGACTTATTAACCGAATTAGACGTTATAGTGACTTCGAGTAATTTAGAAATCACAAAAAGTTTAAACCACAAAGAACTAACAACACTCAACGAATTGTTAGATAAATTAAGAACTCATTAAATAACAACAATAACCCAAACACAAATTTTAATAACAAAAACAATGAAAAACAACACTTTAAAATTAGCAGCAATACTAGTATTAGCTTTATCGTTTGCATCCTTTACCAGCATTATTAAAAAAGAAATAAAAGTTAAAGAATCAACAATTACTTGGAAAGGTCATAAAGTTACTGGGTCTCATGCTGGTAGCATAACTTTGAGTGATGGCACACTTATGTTTGAAGGAAAAAAACTAACTGGTGGACATTTCACGATAGACATGTCTAGTATTTCGGTAACAGATTTAGAAGCAGGAAAAGGAAAAGAGAAACTTGAAGGTCACTTAAAATCTGATGACTTTTTTGGAACTAGTACTTTTCCAAAGGCAACATTTACCATTACCAAAGTAAAAGGAAAAGATGGTAATTATAAAGTTACAGGTGATTTAACGATTAAATCAAAAACAAACACGATAACATTCGACATGAATGTTAATAAAAACACGGCAACGGCCAACTTAAAAGTTGATAGGTCTAAATTTGATGTACGATATGGTTCACCTAGCTTTTTTAATAATTTAAAGGACAAAGCTATCTATGATGAATTTGATCTAAATGTCACATTGAAGTTTTAAATAAATTTTGATTAATAGCAACATTTAGTGATTAAGGTTCCCATTAACGTGGGAATCTTTTCTTTTTTATAGAATTAAATTTGAAAACTAAATTTTGATTTCTATATTTGAACTTTAATACAACAATGAACACAAATTTAAATCATACTTGGTGGTGGATGTCTCGAAACGAAAAAGTCGTGAACTAAACCTGTAGGTATATTTAAAATAACATATACAAAAGGCTTGTCAATCACGACAAGCCTTTTTTAATATCAAAAAATGAAAACATTTAGTTTATATACACATTACAAGAAGATTTTAGCAGATACCATAACTCCTGTTAGTATCTATTTGAAGATTAGAGACAAATTTCCTAATAGTATTCTATTAGAGAGTAGTGACTATCATGCAAACGATAACAGTTTTTCCTACATCTGCTTTAACCCTATTGCCTCGATTACAGTAGATGAATATGTGATTAAGCAACAATATCCAGATGGAAGCACCAAAACAAATAAGGCGAAAAACATTTCGGTAACAGAAGAAATTCACAAGTTTACCAAACGCTTTAAAGTAAACTCTGATGAAAACTTTAAGTTTATAAACAACGGAATTTTTGGCTATACGGCTTATGATGCAGTCAAGTATTTTGAAGATGTCGACATTAGTAAAAAACCAAATTCATTAGATATTCCAGATATTTACTATGCTGTATATCAAAATATCATTGCCATAAATCACTTCAAAAATGAAGCCTATATTTTTGCACATTGCTTTGAAGCCGAAAACAATATAGACGAAGTTTTACAACTTATTAACTCTAAAAATTTTGCTACCTATAATTTTAAAAGAGACTCTGAAATCTCTTCAAATCTAACCGACGAAGACTATAAAAGTCATGTGGAACTTGCCAAAAAGCATTGTGCCAGAGGAGATGTATTTCAATTAGTACTTTCTAAAAAATTCGAACAGGCTTTTAAGGGTGACGAATTCAATGTATATCGCGCTCTTAGAAGTATCAATCCATCTCCATATTTATTCTATTTTGACTACGGAAATTTTAAAATCTTTGGGAGTTCGCCCGAAGCTCAATTGGTTATTCATAATGGTCAAGCCGAAATTCATCCCATTGCTGGAACTTTTAAAAGAACAGGAAATGATGAAGAAGATCAAAAATTGGCAAAACAACTCGCTGTTGACGATAAGGAAAATGCAGAGCATGTTATGTTAGTTGACCTCGCAAGAAACGACTTAAGTAGACATGGAAGTAGTGTTAAAGTAGAAACCTATAGAGAAGCGCAATTTTTCTCTCATGTAATCCACCTCGTAAGCAAAGTCACAGGGAAAATACACAAAAACACAACAACCATGGAAGTGGTTGCCGACACTTTTCCTGCTGGAACATTAAGTGGAGCGCCTAAACATCGTGCAATGCAACTTATTGAGCAATATGAAAAAACGAGCAGAACATTTTATGGTGGCGCTATAGGTTTTATGGATTTTAACGGCAACTATAATCACGCCATAATGATAAGAACTTTTATGAGTCAAAATCATAAATTACATTGGCAAGCTGGAGCAGGATTAGTATCAAAATCTAATCCAGAACACGAATTACAAGAAGTATATAACAAACTTGGCGCTTTAACAAAAGCTATAGAATTAGCAGAAGATATATGAAAGTATTAGTAATAGATAACTACGATAGTTTTACGTATAATTTAGTTCATTATTTGGAAGATTTAAATTGTGACGTTACAGTAAAACGAAATGACAAACTCACCATTGAGGAAGTAGATGCTTTTCAAAAAATAGTGCTCTCGCCTGGACCAGGAATTCCTGATGAAGCCGGACTACTAAAGGCCATTATAAAAACGTATGCACCAACTAAAAGCATCTTAGGTGTATGTTTAGGGCAACAAGCTATTGGCGAAGTTTTTGGTGGTTCACTCATAAATTTGGATACTGTACATCATGGTGTCTCAACGCAAATTAATATTAGCGTAACCGATGAATCTCTTTTCAAGAATTTAAATAATTCTATCCAAGTTGGCCGCTACCACTCTTGGGTTGTTAATCCCGATTTGCCTGAAGTATTAGAAGCAACATCTTTTGATGATAACGGACAAGTAATGTCTTTAAGACATAGAATTTATGATGTTAAAGGTGTACAATACCATCCAGAATCGGTTCTAACGCCAGATGGAAAACAAATTTTAGAAAATTGGATTAATAGTTAACATGAAACATATATTAAATAGATTAATTAACCAAGAGAGTATCTCTAGTGAGGAAGCAAAAAATGTTCTAGTGAATATTTCCGAAGGCAAATACAACCAAAGTCAAATTGCCTCCTTTCTAACCATATACATGATGCGCAGTATTACCATAGAAGAACTGCAAGGCTTTCGAGATGCTTTATTAGAACTATGCATCCCTGTGGACTTATCAGATTTTAATGCCATTGATTTATGTGGAACTGGCGGTGATGGTAAGGACACTTTCAATATTTCCACATTAGCATCATTTATTACAGCTGGAGCTGGTGTGAAAGTTGCAAAACACGGTAATTATGGTGTATCGTCTGCATCTGGATCCTCAAATGTAATGGAAGCACTTGGTGTTAAATTCACCAACGATGTCAATCAATTAAAACGCAATATTGATCAGGCAGGAATTTGTGTTATGCATGCACCTTTGTTTCATCCTGCCATGAAAAATGTAGCTCCAATTAGAAAAGAACTTGGCGTAAAGACGTTTTTTAATATGCTCGGCCCAATGGTAAATCCGGCATTTCCTAAAAACCAAATGGTAGGCGTTTTTAATTTAGAATTACAACGCATTTATGGTTATTTATACCAAGCCACAGACAAAAACTACAGCATTGTACATGCTTTAGATGGTTATGATGAAATTTCTTTAACCGGTAATGCTAAAATCATTTCTAATACGTCTGAAGTAATGCTAAGTCCATCAGACTTAGGCTTAAAACAAATAGAGGCTTCTGAAATTTTCGGAGGAACCAACGTTAAACAAGCAGCTAAAATTTTCAAGACCATTATAAATGGAAAAGGAACAGAGGCTCAAAACAATGTGGTTTGCGCTAATGCCGGATTAGCAATTGCCACCGTGAACCAAATATCACATGTAGAAGGGTTTCAACATGCCAAGGACAGTCTAGAAAGTGGACGAGCGAAAGCAAGTTTAGAAAAACTCGTTGAATTAAGTAACTAATGGATATTTTAACTAAAATAATAACAGACAAACGTATTGAAGTTAATCTTCGAAAACAGTTAATTCCTATTAAACAACTAGAGCAATCTGTACTGTTTGAGCGCGAGACCATTTCGTTGGCCAAAACACTTCAAAAAAGTAATACAGGCATTATTGCAGAACATAAGCGTCGCTCACCTTCCAAACAGACTATTAATAATAGTTTAAATGTATTTGACGTTGCCAAAGGTTATGAAAATGCTGGTGTTTGCGGAATGTCTGTCTTGACAGATGGTAAATACTTTGGTGGTAGTTTAGACGATTTATTAACCGCACGTTCTTGTAGTAATTTACCATTACTCCGTAAAGAGTTTATAATTGATACGTACCAAATTATAGAAGCTAAAGCTCATGGTGCCGATGTTATTTTATTGATTGCATCTATTCTATCTAAAGCAGAAATCAAACTGCTTTCAGAACTCGCCAAACAACTACATCTAGACGTACTTCTCGAAGTTCATAATGAAGAAGAATTACAGAAATCAATCATGCCTAGCCTTGATATGTTAGGCGTAAATAATAGAAATCTTAAAACTTTTGAAGTCAGTTTAGATACAAGTATGGAGTTAAGTGAATTAATTCCTAATGATTTTGTAAAAGTATCTGAAAGTGGAATTAGCAACATCGAAGCTATTAGAACTTTACGCCCTTGTGGATATAAAGGTTTTCTCATTGGCGAAAATTTTATGAAAACGAAAAATGCTGGTGAAAGTGCTGCTCAATTTATAAAAGACCTCCAACAATGAAACTGAAAGTCTGCGGCATGAACTATAAAAATAATATTCAGGAGGTTGCTCTATTGCGGCCCGATTATTTAGGGTTTATATTCTACGAAAAGTCTAGTCGGTTTTTTAATGGGGAAATTCCCACATTGCCAGATTCAATAAAAAAAGTTGGTGTTTTTGTAAACTCTTCTTTAGAAAGTATTGCAGAAAAAGTCATGACCCACAATTTACAAGCCGTCCAATTACATGGTAAGGAATCGCCAGAATTCATTAAAGAACTCATACGAATGTTTGCAGACTCTAACTTTAGTTTGGTTGAAATCATAAAAGTTTTTAGTATTAAAGATGATTTCGATTTTTCGGTATTACAACCCTATGAGTCGCTTTGCAATTATTTTTTATTCGATACCAAAGGAAAATTACCAGGCGGAAATGGGTACGCATTTAATTGGGATATCTTAAGCAAATACCCTTCAAGCAAGCCTTACTTTTTAAGTGGTGGTATTGGTAATAGCGAAATAGAAAACCTAAAACAATTTAAAGCCACTCAGGCTTCTAAATATTGTTATGCCATTGATGTAAACAGTAAATTTGAAATCAAACCTGGACTAAAAAACATATTTGAATTAGAACAATTCAGAACAAACGTTGCTTCAATTAATTTTCGAGGAACAAAAAAATAAAACATGAGTTATAACATTAACGATAAAGGATATTACGGTAAATTTGGAGGTGCATATATTCCAGAAATGCTCTATCCTAATGTAGAAGAGTTGCGGCAAAATTATCTTAAAATCATGTCAGAGCCTTCATTTAAAAGTGAATTTAATCAATTACTCAAGGATTATGTTGGTAGACCATCTCCTCTTTATTTTGCAAAGCGATTAAGCGAAAAATACAACACAAAAATCTATCTTAAACGTGAAGACTTAAATCATACAGGAGCGCATAAAGTCAATAATACGATTGGGCAAATTCTAATGGCACAACGTTTAGGTAAATCAAGAATTATTGCCGAAACTGGAGCTGGTCAGCATGGTGTGGCGACGGCAACTGTTTGTGCTTTAATGGGATTGACCTGCATTGTATATATGGGAGAAGTTGATATTGCTCGTCAAGCGCCAAATGTAGCAAGAATGAAAATGTTAGGTGCCGAAGTGAGACCTGCATTGTCAGGAAGCCGGACGCTTAAAGATGCTACAAACGAGGCAATTAGAGACTGGATTAACAACCCCATAGACACGCATTATATTATTGGTAGCGTGGTTGGCCCTCATCCCTATCCAGATATGGTGGCTCGTTTTCAAGCTGTAGTTTCAGAAGAAATTCAATGGCAACTTCAAGAAAAAGAAGGAACAACCAAACCAAACTATGTATTAGCTTGCGTTGGTGGCGGCAGTAATGCTGCTGGTGCTTTTTATCATTATTTAGACGATATTGACGTTAAACTTATTGCTGTAGAAGCAGCTGGCAAAGGCATTCACTCTGGTGAAAGCGCTGCTACCTCAGCCTTAGGTCGTGAAGGTATTATTCATGGAAGTAAAACCTTATTAATGCAAACCCATGATGGGCAAATTACAGAGCCTTATTCTATTTCTGCCGGATTGGATTATCCAGGTGTTGGACCAATGCATGCACACCTCTATACTTCTGGTCGTGCCGAGTTCATATCCATTACAGATGACCAAGCCATGACTGCTGGATTAGAGTTAAGTCAGTTGGAAGGTATTATTCCTGCCATAGAAAGTTCGCATGCATTTGCTGTTCTTGAACAAAAAACATTTGAACCAGATGACATTGTAATTATCAACCTTTCTGGACGCGGTGATAAAGATTTACAGAATTATATTGATTATTTTAGTTATTAATGAAATATTATATATACATCATTTTATGCGCTTGCATTTGTTCCTGTAATGAAAAACAGCAGATAGAACCATTACAGGTTTCTGTTATTGATGACATCGTGAAGCCAAAGCATTATATTGTTTCAAAATCTATAAATCCAATAACTATAGATGGAAATGCTAATGAAGAAAGTTGGAAACAATCTAGTTTTACCGATAAATTCATTGATATCGAAGGGATTAAAACGCCTAAATTTGATACAAAAGTTAAAATGCTTTGGGACAATACTTTTCTCTATGTTTACGCCCAATTAAATGAACCACATATTTGGGGAACCTTAAAACAACGCGATACCATCATATATTACAATAATGATTTTGAAGTGTTTCTAGATCCAACAGGTGATGGTATAGGATATGGTGAAATTGAAATGAATGCTTTAAATACGGTTTGGGATTTGTATTTAAACAAGCCCTATAGAATTGGTGGCAAAGCGAATTTTCAATGGAATCTCGATAATTTAAAAACAGCCGTCAAAATTCATGGGACATTAAATAACCCTAGTGATAAGGACTCTATTTGGACGGTTGAAATGGCCATTCCCTTAAAGCCTTTTATTGGTTTAAAAAACAGACCACAAACCTTACCAACCGAAGGAGAGCAATGGCGAATTAATTTTTCAAGAGTACAATGGGATCATGATATAATTGATGATCAATATCATCGTAAGAAGGAGAAGGATAAATTTCTAAGAGAATACAATTGGGTATGGAGTAATCAAAAGGTCATTAACATGCATGAACCCGAAAAATGGGGTTACCTACAGTTTACAGAAGCCTCCTCATCTCGCGACATTGTATTTATCCAAGACGAAGATCTAGATATTAAACAAACAGCTTATGCCTTGTTTCGAAAAACAAGATATGGAGCACTTAAGTTTTTATTAGAAGACATAAACAGCAACTCGAAACCACTATTAGTAACTTATGACGAAAACAAAAGCCTAAACGCTGTATTTTATAAAACACTTTTTGGTTTTGAATACAAAATTAAAAGCCCTAATTCTGATAAAGTCTATATTATTAATCAAGAGGGAACACTAAAATCGATATGAAATATCTAACACTAATTCTCACTGTATTTTTCGTCATGTCTTGCAAAGAAAAGCAAGAAGTTCCAAAACCTACTGAAATGGTTAAGGACAAATTTATTTTTGCAACTTGGACCAACCCAGGAGGCGTGTTTAATAAAGAAAAGTGGGAAACTAAATTAGCTTCTTATGATACTTTAGGAATCTCTGAAGTCCTCGTTGGCGGTAGTCCTGATTTCTATAGACAACTCATTCCGATCGCTGAAAAAAGAAACATCAAAATCCATGCATGGATGTGGACTTTAAATAGACCAAATGATACAACAGCAAATAAACATCCCGAATGGTACGCCGTTAATCGAAAAGGTAAAAACTCATTAGAATATAGGGCTTACGTAGATTACTATCAATGGCTTAGCCCTTTTCATCCTGAAGCCAGAGACTATATCAAAAATAATGTAAAAGAACTTGCGAAAATTAAAGGGCTTGCCTCGATTCATTTAGATTATGTGCGTTATGTCGATGTTATTTTAGGTGCAGATTTACAACCAAAGTATGGGCTAGTTCAAAATACCGAAATGCCAGAATATGACTATGGCTATCATCCCATTGCACGCGAAGGATTTAAAGCAATTTTCGGAAAAGACCCTCTAGATTTAGCACATCCAGAACTCAGTACAGAATGGCGTCAGTATCGCTTAAATGCGATTACATCTTTAGTTAATGAACTTGTAGATATTGCGCATAAGCATGAGCAAAAAATGAGTGCAGCAGTTTTTCCTTTTCCTGAAATGTCGCGTCAAATGGTAAGACAAGCATGGAACGATTGGAACTTAGATTCAGCCTTCCCAATGGTTTATAATAATTTTTATAGAGAAAATGTGAATTGGATTGGTTTTGCTATTGAACAAGGGGTCAAGGATGTGGAGTTTCCAATTTATGCTGGCCTCTATAGTCCTGCCCTAACTAATCCTAAAGATTTAGAGAAAGCTATTCGGCTCGTTAAAGAAAAAGGAGCAAAAGGGTTTTCATTTTTTACAGCCGATAATTTAAGTGACGAACAAAAGTCCGTATTTATAAAGTTAAAAGAAGAGTTTAAAAATGAATAGAATACAGAAAAAACTTCAAGAGAATCACAAACTCTTATCTATATATTTCACTGCTGGTTATCCTAGTCTGGAAGATACCGCGTCTATTATCCAAAGTCTCGAAAAAAATGGTGCAGATATGATTGAGATCGGATTGCCATTTAGCGATCCATTAGCCGATGGACCAACAATACAAGCGAGTTCAACTCAAGCCTTAGAAAATGGAATGACCACAAATGTACTCTTTAACCAATTAAAAGACATTCGCAAAACGGTTTCTATCCCGTTAATTCTTATGGGATATTTTAACCCTATGTTGCAATATGGCGTTGAGGCTTTTTGTGCTAAATGTCAAGAGATTGGTATTGATGGTCTTATCATTCCTGATTTGCCTGTTGATGTATTCAATGAACACTATAAAGCTATTTTTGATAGACATGGCTTAATTAATGTCTTCTTAATTACACCGCAAACCTCAATAGATCGTATCAAATTTATAGATTCTATATCGAAAGGATTTATATATATGGTAAGTACAGCGAGTGTCACAGGAAGTAATTCTGGGTTTGGAACTGAGCAAACAACATACTTTAAACGCATCGCAGACATGAAACTAAAAAATCCACAAATTGTAGGTTTTGGCATCTCAAATAACGAAACATTTACCCAAGCAACGCAATACGCAAAAGGCGCTATTATTGGTAGTGCATTTATAAAGCACTTAAAACATGCTGGCACTAATAAAATAGGAGAATTTACAGCGTCTATTCTGAATAAATAAAAGAACATATAAACAACATTACATTATGCCATTAAATATTGTTCTTATAGAACCCGAAATTCCAAACAATACAGGTAACATAGGAAGGTTGGCCCTAGCCTCTGGCTCTAAGTTACATCTGGTAAAACCCTTTGGTTTCGAATTGAGTGACAGCCGACTTAAAAGAGCTGGATTGGATTATTGGCAACATTTAGATGTACATATATACGAATCTATTGAGGGTTTTTTCAATGTACATAAAAATGCAAAATTTGTGTTTCTATCAAGTCATGGTTCTTCACCACACTGGGATATACCGTTTCAAAATGATTTGTTTATGGTCTTTGGAAAAGAATCTGTTGGCCTACCTAAACCTTTAATTGAACAACAGCAACAACAGTTATATAAAATACCCATAAACAATGAACATGTTAGAAGTTTAAATCTAGCCAATGCCGTGAGTATTGTGGTCTTTGAGGGTTTGAGACAATTAGGTAATATTTATGATTATTAGATTATATATTCGTTATATTTGAATATGCAACCGTTGAAAAAATTAAGCCTTTTATGTTTTGGGCTAACACTGCTAGTCGGTTTAGGCTCTTTTTCTGGCGTAGAATTACAACCGCAAATTGAGGGGGTAAAAACGACTTTAGTTGTTGGTCAATCTAGTAATAATTCGCGCTTTTCCATATCATTTCAGAAAGCCTCAGAGTCCCTTATAAGCTGTTTAAATAATCAGGTAAACTTTTCTTTTTATGCGATTAGACTTTTCCATAGTCATAATCAAGTTACCGCTTTTAAATCTTATACAAATAAAGCATTTAATATAAAGTTTAAGAAACTTCACTCCGAAGTGTACGCCTTGTATCACAACAAAACTTTTTACCACAACCACATAGTATAATAGAGTTCACTAACTCCATTGGAGTTTACTTTTTGCTAATAGCGTCAAACAACCGTTTGACTGCTCTTTCATTCAATATACTATGAAGATAAAAAAAACCTTAAGGCTAATGGCCTTGATTTTTATGATTTTTTTAGCTTGTATTGTCCCATTCCCAATACAATTTAATCAAAAAGACAATTTACCAAAACATCTAATAGAACAAGTAGAAAAACGAGAAGACGAAGAAGATGAAGACACTCTTAAAGAGGTCTTTTAGATGGGTTTTTCTGTAACATATCCAAATACAAACGTTCAACTTTGGCTCTAGCCCAAGGCGTACGTCTTAAGAACTTTAAGCTAGATTTTACGGATGGATCGTGAGTAAAACATCTAATATTAATTTGATGTCCCATATACTCCCATCCGTAATGCGCTTCTAGTTCGGTTACAATTTGTTCTAAATTCACACCATGTAATGGGTTGTTTTTTTGAGTTGCCATTAGCTCTTTAATACAAGATTTTTGATTTTTATTGCTTTTTCGAAATGGTCTAATTGATGTGTTTCAATCCACCATGTTGCAGCTTCCATCAAAAGTTCTGGAGTGTCATTCTTATTCTTGAAAAAAGCATAAAATGAGACACCTACGCTAGTTCCTTTTTTAGCGATTTTTTCATCACAAATCTTAATTATTTTCGCTTTTAAAACAGGTGTCATTTTAATTACGTTTATCGTTATGCCTCCTTGAATTCGTGTTTTTATTTCGTCTATTTCTATTTTGATTTCTTCCAGAATTATGAGACTTAGATTTTCTAGAATTATTACTCCCTTGTCTATTTTGTCCAGGTTTAATAGGCTCGGTAGATGCATTTGGATCGGGTTCAAAGCCTTCAATAATTTCTACTTCAATACGTTCTCCTATTAGTTTTTCAATATTTTTAAGGTATAACGTCTCATCGGCACTCACTAAAGATAATGCCTGACCATTGGCCCCAGCTCTACCCGTTCTTCCTATTCTATGCACATAATCTTCAGAAATATTAGGTAATTCAAAGTTTACAACATGAGGTAACAATGGAATATCTAATCCGCGAGCTGCAATATCTGTTGCTACCAATACTCTAACCGTTCCTTTTTTAAAACCAGCCAAAGCCTTGGTTCGTGCACCTTGACTTTTATTGCCATGAATCGCAGCAGCACTAATACCTGCAGAGATCATCTTTTTTGTTAATCGATTAGCGCCATGCTTGGTTCGTGTAAAAACTAATGCTTGTTTCCAATTGCCATCGGAAATTAGTTTAATAATAAGGTCTGTTTTTTTGTTTTTAGCCACGCGATATACTTTTTGCGAAATCGCTTCTACTGTAGAATTTTCTGGCGTCGCTTCAACTTGCACTGGCTGATTAAGAATACTGTTTGCTAATTTCCTAATATCTTTTGAAAAGGTTGCCGAGAACATTAAGTTTTGACGCTTATTTGGCATTAAGTTCATAACACGTTCAATATCTCGTAAAAAACCCATGTCTAACATTCTATCGGCTTCATCTAATACAAAGACTTCAACACGCTTAATAGATAATAGATTCTGATTCTGTAAATCCAGCAAACGTCCTGGTGTCGCCACTAACACATCAACACCTCTGCGAAGTGTTGCAACCTGAGGTTTCTGATTGACACCTCCGAAGATAACTGCGCTTTTAATATTTAAAAACTCGCTATAATCTTTAACGCTTTCATAAACTTGAGCCGCCAGCTCTCTTGTTGGCGTTAAAATTAGAGCACGAATTGGTCTAAACTTATCTTTAGGGTTTTCTGATAAATAATGTAATAGTGGCAATGTAAAGCCTGCAGTTTTACCAGTTCCTGTTTGAGCCGAAGCTAACACGTCTCGACCTTCCAAAATTGGAGGAATTGCTTTTTCTTGTATTGGACTAGGTGTCGTGTATCCTTTTTTGCTAATTGCTTTTAACAAGGCGTCAGATAAGCCTAAAGATTGAAATGACATAAAAATTAATTGGGCCTATTATTGGCATTTAAGATGACTCTTAATTATAACATCATCTCTCTTATTTTAAACAAAGGTACTGCTTATTTGCTTGTTAACTCTACATATTTCATTTAGTTAAAAAAATAATCTGTTTTAATTTTTGTCTGCATGTCTATTGGTTAACTTTGTAATACAGGATTGCTGTAAGTTTCGATATGAGATTAATTACATTAGACGATTTTAAAGACACCTTATTAAAAGGTAAGCAAAGAGGTTGGGATTTTATTCTTTCCAAATTTACCTTTCAAAATAATGCGCGTACAAAAAGTGCTTTTAATAGTTCTGCTGTAATTAGTGCCAATTGGTGGGAAATTCCATATGTAAAAAAGCGTTGGAATAAAATGATGACCAATGATGAACATCAAAACTATAAGCAATATCTCATGGAGACTGTCCTAAAAGATCATTCAAATTTAAAGCTCTTATCCCTAGGAAGTGGTACTTGCAGTCATGAACTTGAGTTGGCACAATATAAGCAATTTGAAGCCATTACTTGTGTTGACTTATCTGAATATAGAATTTCACAAGCCGAGAAAAAGGCCGCACAAAACAATCTACAAAACATCTCATTTGTATGTTCTAATATTGACAATTTCAGTTTTAAAGAGGATCACTATGATGTTGTACTTTTTAATGCTTCACTTCATCATTTTAGACACGTGGATACCTTATTGTCAGAAAAAATAGTTCCCTGCTTAACGAGTTCTGGTTTACTTGTTATTAACGAGTACGTTGGACCAAATCGTTTGCAATTTCCAAAGGCACAAATACAGAAGATTAACAAGGGTATTCAATTGCTTCCTAAAAAATTCAGAAGACGGTATAAATCCTCACTATACAAAAACAGCTTTTCGGGATCAGGACTACTAAGAATGATTATTGCAGATCCTTCAGAATGTGTCGATTCATCTAGCATCATGCCTTCAATCAATAAGCACTTTAAGGTGATTATAGAAAAGCCCTATGGTGGGAATATTTTAATGAATGCTCTTAAAGATATTTCTCATCATTTTATCGATCTAGATGACGAAAAGACAAAAGCTCTTGATGCTATTTTTGAATTTGAAGATGAGTATTTAAAACACAACCCTTCAGATTTTGTTTTTGGTGTTTATAGAAAACCTGAGCACTAAATTACTTTAAAAAAACTCGCGATATTGAAGTACTCTAAAATCGAAGGTATTAAACTTAGGGTTCTTAGCTTTAAGTTGTTTGTACAGCGGAAGTCTACTTATTGAGATATTTGCCGCACCAGAGCCAGAGGTTAATGATACCGTTTTTATAGTTCTTCCATCTAGGTTAAATTTATGGATTCTGGGAACCTCATTAGATATTAATTCTAGTTTCTTATTATAGTTTTTGAGATGTCTCCTAAAGAAATATTCTGGTCCGTTTTTACTGTTGCCACCTGTAAACAGCAGTGTGTCAATTTTAGGGTATTGCTTTAAGTAGTTTACGACATCACGTAATTTGATATTTTTCATACCCAAATCTGAGGCATCAATTTTCTCACGTTCTGCACTTTCAACGATATCACAAACGCCAATATTATGCTGAATTAAAAACGCTTTGCGTTCTTGGATTGCTTCTTGAGAATTATCATATCTCAAACCCAATTTATGAATTTCGTCTATAAATAACCAGAGTGAATTGTAGTAACTTCCGTAGCAAAAATCAACATCTTTTTCAAGCAATTCTCCAGTACTAAACCTTGGAGGTGGTAACGTGCCTACAATGAGTTTGGTGGTTTCTTTTTTAATAAATGGCGTATAAGGATGCTTATGAAAAAACATTATCTTGTAAATACAAGTTCGGTTGCACTAGATAATTCATCTGAGAATCGATAATTTTCATAATTAAACCCTTTTACATCATCTATACTTTTTGCATTAGAATCAATAATATAGCGTGTCATATAGCCTCGTGCTAGTTTGGCAAAGGTCATTATTGTTTTATACTCTCCGTTCTTAAAATCTTTAAAATTTGCAGTAATTACTGGCACTTTTAAGGCTTTCGTATCTATGGCCTTAAAGTATTCGTTGCTAGCAAGGTTTAAAAATAATTCATCTTCTTCAAGTTCTTCATTTAAGGCTTGAGTTACTTTCTTTCGCCAAAACTCGTAGAGGTTTTTATTCTTTCCAACGGGAAATTTTGTTCCCATTTCCAATCGATAAGGCTGAATTAAATCTAAAGGTTTTAAAACACCATACAATCCTGAAATGACCCTTACTGTATCTTGGAGTTTGTCTATTTTTTTTGAATCAATAGTATAAGCATCTAGTCCTCTATAAACATCTCCGCTAAATGCATAAATGGCCTGTCTTGCGTTGTCTTGTGTAAAAGGTAAGCTCCAATCCTGATTACGTTGGTAATTTTGTTGACCCAAATTATCAGATATTTTCATCAATTTAGACAAACTTTTTGCAGATTTCTTCTTTAATAACTTGTTTAGACGTACGGCTTCATTTAAAAAACAGCCTTCAGTTGTTTTTGTAGTAGGTAACTTGCTTTCGAAGTCTAATGATTTTGCTGGAGAGAGTACGAGTTTCATAAACGATATTTTTCGTTAACTAAATTACAATATTTCTTTGTTTTTTTCAGGTTAAAGATACAACCATAAACTCATACATTTGAACAGTTACAAATGCAATATTAAATACTATAATAATAAAAATTAATGATGATTACTTCTGTACTTCTTCTGAAACCACTTCCCATTCAAAATTAAGATATAACTCACTTCTAGCATCTAATGGATTTTTGGATGTTGCAATAATTTCTAATTTATCTGCAATGAGTTTTTCGTTAATCTCAGCATCTCTTATTAAACTATTATGTTGAGTTGCTTCGGAATCTTTATGTTCTTTATGAACTATATTAGAATAACTATACAAATAAAACTTTGTTCCAATTGCTTTTTGTTGATGATAAAAGAATATATCTTCATAACCATAATTACCACAGAATTCTTCGTCGACGCCATTAGTTTTCATATAAATAGATTTCGTCATAAAAAACACATTCACGTGAGGTCTTACCGTTTGCAAGTTGGAAATAGTATTAAATTTAAATATCGAATTATTAGGCAATTTATAATCTGTTAATCTACCCAATAAGTTTTCTGGAAACAGAATATCTAAATCTGTAACAATGATATTTTCAGATTTTGCGTATTTCACGCCAAGATTTCTGGCGCCTCCTTGATTCCATTTTATGTCTGTTTTAACTCTTAGCAACGTATAATTTAAAACGATATCCTCTGGGATATGAATTGGAACGTTAGAATGGTCATCAACAAACACGAAATGAATTTTTTTTAAAATATCTCGGCTATAGCTACTGTAGACTCTTATTAGTTCTTCTAAGGGGTTTGATTTATTATCTTCAAGATAAAACTGTACGACGTAACTCAATTTTAGATCATTAGCATCAGGCCCTTGGTTTTGAATTTTATCAATAAATAATTGCTGCGCCTTAGTATTAATAAACTTGTTACTATCCCAAAGTGAAATATCTGCATTATGAAATCCAAACTGTCCATTCCATGCATTATTTTCTACGCTAAATTTATGAGCTATTTCTTCTGGTGCAAATTGAATGCCTTTAGATTCTAAAGAAGATCTATATGTTTTACATATTCTTAAATCTTCAGGGTGGAATTCTTCAATATCATTAGTTTCGCTAAGAATACTGAGTAATTTTTTAGACCTAAGGCTAAATCCGCCATTTCCCATACCCCAAAAAGCTGGAGCTCCGATATAGTCATATTCTAAAAAGGTTTCAGACCAACGATTAGGGTTAAGTACAAATCCGTCATATTGAAAAATTAGTACAAACTCAGTATCTACATACTTTTCGAGTTCTTTAATCATAAACTTACTATACCCTTCAATAGAATCGATTTGTGGGATTCTAACAATTCTTTTGTCGCTAGACTCTAGATGTGTAAGTAACTTTACCGATTTGAAACTTACAAATTTTTGTGATATATCTGCAGCTTGTATCAATCTATTAATATCAATACAATCAACACCAAGTAAGGTCACATTATCTAAGTTAAGCATTGGCCGAAGTGTTATGATTAATATTAGGATAAGGATAAAACACATCTAATTGCTCTAAAGCCTTAAAAGTTTCGAGAAACTGTGTTGGCATATATTCAATATCAATGTCTTTATCAGAAAGATTATTGGCTAAAAACTTTCGGCTTTCAAAATCTTTAATTTCAAGTAAGAACTCTTTGTCATTACTTTTAAATATATAACTATCATCCTCTATTATAATCCTAAAATCTTGATTTAAAATATACAATTGGGAGGTAGATTTATAAATCTTATTGAGTAGCTTTAATAACTGAAAGAGCATTTTTTTAGGTAAAACTTTGTTTAAACAAACCTTATCTTCACAATTAATAATAACTTCATAATTGCATCTCAAATTACAATTCCCACGTTTTCCCCATATAAGCTCGACTTTCTCAGAGAATGCTCCCCATGATCCAGGACCTGTAGGTCCGTAGATGGTGAGTATAGGGATATTAAATGCACCTGCCAAATGTGTTATTCCAGCATCATTTCCTATGTGAAACTGAGCGCCAGAAACGACATGCCCAACTTCATCTATATCTCCAGTAACTAATTCGTAGTTAAGTGCTTTACTTTTAAAATAAGGTTCTGGATTTGGGTCGTTAGGACCAATAATTATCTTCGCTTTTAATTGAGGATAGTGCTCATAAATTAACTCAATTAAACTAGCATAATAGTCAATTGGCCAAGCTTTTAAAATAAAACCTGCTCCTGGGTGCACTGTATAATAGATCTCGGAGGCTTTTCTTTTTTTAAAATATGGATACGCTGTTTTTGTCTTAACAATATCTGGAAATTCTGAAACTATACCATCCTTATAATGCTCAATGGAATGCTGTTTTACTTTTTTATGCGTATGATAAACTATTTGAGGTTTCTTCTCTAGGTCATTATTAAATCGAGGATAATTGCCTAATTCTATAATAGTATCATAATGAGATTCATCTACAGTAGTTTCGTCTATAACCAGAATCCCTTCCAAATGGGTTTTAAAAAGATTAACTAGTCTTGGTTGCGTTGCATAAGTTACCTCATTAAACTTTTGCTTTAGCATGTATAATGATGGAACCGTAAAAAAGATATCTCCTATACCTCCATAACTTTTATAGACTAAAATAGATTCTTTTGCAGCACTTTTGAGAGCTCCCATTCTTAAAGTTTTTGATTTGTTAAAAGCGAAGTAATATTAATAAATATGTTTATTAACTAAAAGTGTTTTCCAAATTATACCAAATTGTATAACTCAAAAAACACCATATCTAGAATCTAAATTCTATTTTTTATAAGATCATTTGAATGGATTAATACCCCCCATCGTAATAACCGTCATCATAGTAACCATCGTCATAATATCCATCATCGTAATAACCGTCATCATAGTAACCATCGTCATAATAGCCATCATCATAATAGCCATCATCAAACATTCCATTATCGTCATCAGAATCGGACGAACATGAAACCGCCGAAAGCCCAACAATACTGGCTACTGAAGTTATTACTAATGTTTGTCCCGATTTCTTTATAAAGTCTCTTCTTTTCATCTGTTTGAACTAAATTTCTTACACAAAAATAGTATTTTTTTTGAATTATAAAACTAAATTTTCAATTTGTATCTTGATGTCTTGCATAATGTCTCCATTTATCAATGCACTGCTGCATATCATCAGGAATTGGAGAATCAAAACTCATATGTTCACCCGTTCTGGGATGTTCAAAACCTAAAGTTTTAGCATGCAATGCTTGTCTTGGTAACACTTTAAAACAATTATCTACAAATTGTTTGTATTTAGAAAAAGTTGTCCCTTTTAAGATACGCTCGCCTCCATAACGTTCATCATTGAAAAGGGTATGTCCAATGTGTTTCATGTGTACGCGAATTTGATGCGTGCGTCCCGTTTCTAATTTACAAGACACTAATGTCACATAACCTAAACGTTCGATAACTTTATAATGCGTAACTGCGGGTTTTCCTTTATCTATATCGTCTCCTTCGAAAACTGTATTCTGCAATCTGTTTTTAGGATGACGACCAATATGCCCTTCTATAGAGCCTTCATCTTCTGACATATTTCCCCATACTATAGCTACATATTCGCGTTCGCTTGTTTTATCAAAAAACTGCTTAGATAAATGGGTCATTGCTTGCTCGGTCTTTGCCACAACAAGTAAGCCACTGGTATCTTTATCTATACGATGTACTAAACCTGGTCGCTCACTAGAGTTATTAGGTAAGTTTTCGAAATGATAAACCAAGGCATTAATTAAAGTTCCTGAATAGTTACCATGGCCTGGGTGCACAACCATTCCTGCAGGTTTATTAAGAACAAGTAGTTCATCATCTTCATAAACTATATCTAAAGGTATATTCTCTGGTGTTAGTAAATACTCATAAGGAGGATGCTCAAAAAGTACTCTAATCTTATCAAATGGCTTAACCTTATAATTTTGTTTTACAGGCATATCATTTACATAAATACTTCCATCTTTAGCCGCAGCTTGTATTTTATTTCGAGTAGCATTCTCTATACGATTCATCAAATATTTATCAATGCGCAGCGGAGTTTGGCCCTTATCTACTATAAAAGCGTGATGCTCGAATAACTCATCGTCATTCTGTTCAATGGATGTATTTTCTGTGGTCATTATTAGTTAGATCCGCCGCGTTTTCCGTTTCCTAAAACGACGTCAATTTTAGAAGTTAGCGGAAGTAATTTTCCCGCTTCAATTGTTTCTCCTTTGTACTTTATTGAAATCACTTCATCTTTACCTATATCATCAACATAGGTCACTTGTCCAACATTAAAACCTAGGGTTTCCAATGTAGGTTTTGCTTGACGAAATGTACGACGTACAATATTAGGAACAGGAACTTTACGATATCCCGATGGATTTAAAGTAAGATATATTTTTCTATCTTCTTTTACTTGAGCTCCAGCTTTAGGGTATTGTTCTATAACCGAATATTTTGGGTATTTAGGATTATAGTTCGCTGAATCTTGAATTTCCATCACCAAATCATTATCATTTAATTCTATTTCCACTGTTTGGAGTGTCTTACCTTTTAAATCAGGAACTTTAATAAATTCACCATGATTTGTAGTGCTTTTTAGCCATTGCATAGTCAAAAACAAAATAATCACTAACGCAACAATTGCTAATCCTAATTGTTTAAAAAATGTTTTACTCTTAAGAAACTTTATAAGACTCATGTAAAAAATTTACTGTGCGACAAATATATAAAAACGAAAGCGTTTTTTTTATGGGTTTAATATGCTATTTTAGCTTAACTCGATTTGAAGCGTATTATTGTTAAATAAGATATACGATTGAACATAAATAAAAAGACTATCTCTTGAGTACAATTGGTTTATGAAAAAGAATATAGCCATCATAATGGGTGGGTTTTCAAGTGAATATGAAATCTCTCTCAAAAGCGGACAAGTAGTTTACGACACCTTAGACAAATCTAAATATAATGCGTATCGCATTCATATTTTTAAAGACAAATGGGTTTTTGTAAATGATCTAAACGAAGAATTCCCGATCGATAAAAATGACTTTTCGGTTGTGGTAAATGAAGTCAAAATCAATTTCGACTGTGTTTTTAATGCCATTCATGGTTCTCCTGGAGAAGATGGATTCATGCAAGGTTATTTTGAGTTACTCGGTATGCCTCATACAAGTTGTGGCATGTACCAAGCGGCTCTAACTTTTAACAAAAGAGATTGTTTAAGTGCTTTGAAGCCATATGGTATTAAAACAGCAAACTCTTATTACGTCAATTTTGGGGATACCATTGACGAAGATACTATAGTTAAGACCGTTGGACTTCCTTGTTTTGTAAAAGCAAATAGAGCCGGAAGTAGTTTTGGAATTACTAAAGTCTATAAGAAAGAAGATATTCAGCAGGCTTTGGAAGTTGCCTTTAAAGAAGATGATGAAGTTATTATAGAATCCTTTTTGGATGGTACAGAAGTTTCTGTTGGTGTTATTAACTATAAAGGTGAAATAAAAGTTTTACCAATTACTGAAATCGTCTCTAATAATGACTTTTTTGATTATAAGGCAAAATACTTAGGTGAGTCTCAAGAAATCACTCCTGCCCGAATAGATGATGTTTCAGCAAAGAAAGTAAGACAAATTGCAAAAAAAGTATACGAAGTACTTAAATTAAAAGGGTTCAGCCGCAGTGAATATATTTTTAAAGATGGTGACCCACACCTTTTAGAAGTCAATACAATTCCTGGTTTGACAGCTGCAAGCATTTTACCTCAACAAGCGGCCGAAGCAGGAATTAGTTTAAGTGCATTATTTGAAAATGCCATTGAATCTGAACTAAATTCCTAACATAGCTATTATGATACTTTGGGGGATTGAGAAAAACAAACTTGATGAAGGAGAACTAAGACATGTCACTTGTCCAAAATGTCAAAGTAAAACCTCCATGTCATATGAAGTCTTTGGTAAATACTTATACCTCTTTTGGGTTCCTATGTTTCCAATAGGTAAAAAAAAACACTTAGAATGTGATACCTGTGCCGAGCAATTTCAATTAAAAACCCTTCCTAAGGATATACAACAGCATTTTAAAAATAGAATACGCACAAAATATCCGCTTTGGTATTTTAGTGGTATTGCCATATCGACTATTCTAATTTATCTACTTTCTGTACTTTTTGCAGACCGTGAGATTAAAGATCAAAATCTTATAGATCATCCAAAGATTGGTGACATATATACTATTAAGGTAGATAAAACTAAGGAACATATTAATGATTATTCGTCTCATTATACACTTATGAAAGTAATTGATGTCTCTAATGATAGTATAACGGTTATGTACAACACCAAGACCGTAAAAAAGGTCTACAAAAGTAGACTTATTGATAAGGCCAAGTTTTATGACTCAACATTTACTAATCGCTTTTCGCTTCAAAAACTAAAAGAATACTACGAGACAAAATATATTAAAGTCGTAAACAGAAGCTAGTTTAAGCGTCTTAAATAAAAACAGAATTGTATCTTTAACCTATGAAACGAGCAATCTTTCCTGGATCTTTTGATCCGATTACACTTGGTCACTACGACATTATAAAACGTAGTGTTAGGCTTTTTGATGAAGTTATTGTTGCGATTGGCATTAATGCCGACAAAAAGTATATGTTCTCACTTGACGAACGTCAACAATTTATTGAAGAAGCCTTTAAAGATGAACCTAAAGTAAAAGTGGTGACTTATAAAGGGCTTACCGTAGACTTTTGTAAAGAAAATAATGTAGAATTTATTTTAAGAGGCTTGCGTAATCCCGCAGATTTTGAATTTGAAAAAGCTATAGCCCACACCAATCGAGACTTGGCTCCTATTGAAACGGTATTCTTGTTAACTGCTGCAAGTACGTCTTATATTTCATCATCAATAGTTAGAGATGTTATAAGAAACAATGGCGATTACACCAAGTTGGTTCCTAAAAGTGTTAGAGTCAAATAAGGTTGTTTCGTTTGGCTTTCTAGTATAGTTATAATTTAATATAACCTTTGAAATTGTTGTAAAACATTTTTCAATGCACTTAGATATTTCTTTAAATACATTAACTGCTATTTCATAATATTATAATTTCAGAAGAGTAACTTCAAATGGAAAGAAAAACAAGTGCTATAATACTCAATAGAATGCATAAAAAAAGCATCAGATTTGAAAGGCCTTTTGGGACAACAAAATTAACTGACGCTTTTTATAAAAATTGATTAATAGCATGACGAATATATAACTTAGTTCGAGGTTCTGTATGATTTTTTCGACAAGAAGCAATTAAAAAAGATTAAGCGTAATCTTACAAAAATCACACCTAAACATAATTTCTGTAACACTATCTTAATTATTAAGACAATTTAGATATACCGCTTTATCCTAGTCTCGACAGCATAAATAGTTTCTATTTTATAAGAAGATGTCCTTATTTAGAAAAATAAAAAAACAGGATTAGAATTCGATATGAGGAAACTTCGAATTGATAATTGATTGTTGATGGGTAAGCTGATGAAGAAATGTTTGATGCGCTTCAGATTTCGGATTAAATGGTCGATGCGCCAACCCCTTTTGAATTGAATCTATAGCGTTCATCGTTTTTTGTGTCTCTTCGGAAATCCATGTGTCATGAAAACGATTCCAAATATATTGAACTGCAGTCGCATTTGGGTGAATCATGTCATCGCTATAGAATCTGTAATCTCGGAGCTCATCCATCATAATTTCATACGATGGGAAGTAATAATTATGATGTCTAGGATCGGCAACCTGATGAATAGCAGCTATACAGTGCGCTTTACTTAAAGTATTCTGAGTAAAACCATCTTTTGTATGTCTTACTGGTGATACCGTAAAAATAACGGACGCTTTAGCATTTATACTTCTTATCAAGCTAACAATAGCCTCCAATGACTGAACGATTTGATCTACTTCCAAAAGTTCTTTTAAGAATTTCTTCTGTGGTATCTTATGGCAATTTGCAACAAATTTATCTGTTTCAATAAATCGATATGCCCATGCCGTTCCCAATGTAATGATTACATGGGTTGTTTCACTCAAAAACTGGCGCGTTGCTTCGAGATGGGTATTCAAATTTTGAAGCAATTCTATTTCGGAAGGACTGCTTAATTTAGAATGCGCATCAAAACAATGCCATTGCTCATTATGAAAAACAATATCATCCTTAGTATATATTTTTTCATTAATAGCATTAGTAATTAAACGTTCTATTGCCAAAGGATGAAATAAAATACCAAATGGGTTTTGAAATTTCTGAAATTTGAAATAACTAAACTTATCACCTATATTTTCCGAAAAACATGATCCCAATAACAGCACTTTAGAATGATAATCAATTTGATTAAACTGTTGCGGTTGTATGGGTATGTTCGTTTGAAAATTCAAATTAACTTAGTTTAAATAGTCTTTGACTGCCTTTAAAGCCTCATCGATGCCCTCTGGGTTTTTACCTCCAGCTGTTGCAAAAAACGGTTGACCACCACCTCCACCTTGGATGTATTTACCTAATTCTCGCACAATAGTTCCTGCATTTAAATCTTTGCTCGCTACTAATTCTTTAGAGATATAACATGATAAAATAGCTTTGCCGTTGTTATCTGCACCAAATAATAAAAACAAATTATCAAACTGACTTCCCAATTCGAAACATACGTCTTTTATTCCGGCTGCATCTAAATCCAATTTTTTAGCTAAAAATTGAACACCATTTACATCGGTTAGTTCATTTTTCAGATCGCCTTTAATAGATTTTGCTTTTTCTTTTAATAAGGTATCAATTTGTTTTTTCAAACTCACATTTTCATCTTGAAGACTTTGTAAAGCCTTTACTGGTTCCTTAGCATTATTAAGTAAATCTTTCATTTCAAAATATGCTCTATTATTATCGAAATAGAAATCTTTAACAGCATCACTCGTTATAGCTTCAATACGACGAATACCTGCCGCTACAGCACCTTCAGATACAATTTTAAAATGCCAGATATCACCAGTGTTTTTTACATGTGTTCCTCCACAAAGTTCTATAGATTGCCCGAAACGAACAGCACGAACTGTGTCACCATATTTTTCGCCAAAAAGTGCCATTGCACCTTCGTCAATCGCTTGTTGCATTGGAATATTACGTTGTTCTTGCAAAGGTAACTTCCCTTCGATACGTCTATTTACAAAGTTTTCTACTTCGCGTAATTCATCTACAGTAAGTTTAGAAAAATGTGAGAAGTCAAAACGCAAATATTTAGAATGGACAGCCGATCCTTTTTGTTCCACATGAGGCCCCAAGACTTCGCGCAATGCTTGATGCAATAAGTGCGTTGCTGTATGATTACATTCGGTTCTATAGCGCTGCTTCCCATCAACGACAGCTTTAAATGTTTCATTAAGATGCTTAGGTAAGCTCTTAGCAAAATGAATGGAAACGTTATTCTCCTTCTTAGTATCAATAATATATACCACATCACCATGCATATCTTCTAGATATCCCTTATCTCCTACTTGACCTCCTCCTTCAGCATAGAAAGGCGTCATATTAAACACCAATTGATAGAGTTCGCCATCTTTCTTAGATGATACTTTTCGGTATTTAGTGATTTTCACTTGGGCATCTAAAGTATCATAACCAATAAACTCTTGATCTTCGTCTTCTACAAGTATGGTCCAGTCATCCGATTTTAACTCAGATGCTTGTTTTCCGCGTTCTTGTTGTTCCTTGAGTTTCTTTTTAAAATCTTCAACATGGTATGTAAATCCTTTTTCACGAAGTATAAGGTTCGTTAAATCTTCAGGAAACCCGTAAGTGTCTTTAAGTTCAAACACTTTAGCTCCAGAAATTTCTTTAGTTTTTGCATTCTCAATAATGCGATCTAGGAGAATTAAACCTTGCTCTAGCGTTCTTAAAAAAGAGGTTTCTTCTTCCTTAATGACATTCTCTACAAGTTGTCTTTGTTCTTTTAATTCTGGAAAAGCCTTGCCCATTTTTTTAACAAGAACATCAACTAATCGATATATAAAAGGTTCTTTTTTATCGAGAAATGTAAATCCGTAACGTACGGCACGACGTAAAATTCTACGAATCACGTAACCTGCTCCCGTATTACTAGGTAGTTGGCCATCAGCAATAGAAAAAGCAACAGCACGAACATGATCTGAAATCACACGTATAGCGATGTCGGTCTTTTCATCTTTTCCATAATCTTTATCTGTAATGGTTTCGATTTCTCGAATGATGGGCGTAAACACATCTGTGTCATAATTGGATTGAACACCTTGCAACACCATACATAAACGTTCAAACCCCATCCCTGTATCGATATGTTTATCTGGAAGAATCTCCAAAGAGCTATCGGCTTTACGATTGTATTGCATGAATACGAGGTTCCATATTTCAACCACTTGAGGGTGATCCATATTTACCAAAGATTTCCCATCAACTTTTGATTTCTCTTCTTCAGAACGTATGTCGACATGAATTTCACTACAAGGTCCACAAGGTCCTTGATCTCCCATTTCCCAAAAGTTATCTTTCTTATTTCCCATGAGGATACGATCTTCAGGAATTATCTTCTTCCATAGATCATAGGCCTCTTGATCCATTTTTAAATTATCAGCATCATCGCTCCCTTCAAAAACGGTTACATACAGGCTATTTTTATCTATTTTATAGACTTCAGTCAATAATTCCCAGGCCCAAGCGATCGCCTCTTTTTTGAAATAGTCCCCGAAACTCCAGTTTCCGAGCATTTCAAAAAGCGTATGATGATAAGTATCATGTCCAACTTCTTCCAAATCGTTTTGTTTACCTGAAACACGTAGACATTTTTGCGAATCGGTTAGACGATTGTTTTTAGGTTGTGCATTTCCGAGGAAAAATTCTTTAAAAGGTGCCATCCCAGAATTGACAAACATTAAGGTTGGATCATCTTTTAAAATCATTGGCGCAGATGGCACAATGCTATGTTTTTTTTCTTCAAAAAAATTCAGAAAAGTATGTCGGACGTCTTGAGACTTCATAATCAGTTGTTAAGTACCTTGTTCTTATTTAATTCCTTTAAATAAGAAACAATTTATATATTTGTGTTACGTTCTATTATTCTTGCAAAAATAGAATTTTTTAAGATATGTCTAAAGTAAAATATTATTACGATTCTGAAACCCTGTCTTACCGCAAAATTGAGCGTAAGAAAGGTAAGACCATTAAGTTTGGAATGCTGTTTTTATTGGCTTCTGCTCTTTTTGCGTTTTTAATTCTCTTTATTGCAAGTCAATATATCGAATCTCCAAGAGAACGTGCTTTAAAACATGAGCTTGCTAATTTACAGCTACAGTACGACGTATTAAACAAAAATATAGACAATGCCTTTGCCGCTTTGGAGAGTGTTGAAGAGCGCGATAATAATATTTACAGATTATATTTTGAAGCTAATCCTATTCCGATGGAGCAGCGTAGAGCTGGTTTTGGTGGTATTTATCGTTATAAAAAATATGAAGGGTTTGATAATTCTAAGTTGATTATTGAAAGTAATAAACGTTTAGAGCTTTTACAAAAGGCCATAGATGTTCAATCGCGTTCTTTAGATGAGATTAAAATTCTTGCTGAAGACAAAGAGAAATTTTTGTCGGCTATTCCTGCAATCCAACCTGTAAGGAATGAGGATTTAAAACATATGGCATCGGGTTATGGTTATAGAACTGATCCATTTACCAAGGTGCGTAAATTTCACTATGGTATGGATTTTACGGCACCAAGAGGTACACCAGTGTACGCCACAGGCGATGGTGTAGTGAAACGTGCAGATGCTAACTCATCTGGTTACGGTAAACATATTAGAATTGATCATGGTTACGGCTATGTATCCCTATATGCTCATTTATACCGTTATAACGTTAAAGCGAATCAAAAAGTGAAGCGTGGAGACTTAATAGGTTATGTAGGAAGTACAGGGCGTTCTGAGGCACCACATTTACATTACGAAGTTTTTAAAGATGGTGATCGTATTAACCCAATAAATTTCTATTACGGCAATTTAACTGCCGAAGAATACGCACGACTATTAGAAAAAGCATCATTAGAAAACCAATCTTTAGACTAGGACTATGCACATTGATCTTCCGGAAAAACGTTACTATGGCATTGGCGAAGTCGCTAAAGCATTTAATGTTAACACATCATTGATTCGTTTTTGGGAAAAGGAATTTGATGTTCTAAAACCTAAGAAAAACGCTAAAGGCAATCGTAAGTTTACACCCGAAGACATTAAAAATTTAAAATTCATTTACCATTTGGTAAAGGAACGTGGATTTACGCTTGAAGGTGCTAAAACACATCTTAAAGAAGGCAAAAAACAGTCTCTAAGTACTTTTGAGATTATAGAAAAACTAGAAAGTGTTAAGGCACAACTTTTAAAAATAAAATCACAACTTTAAAACACTATCATTATGAAAAAATGGTTACCATGGATTATTATAGCGATAATTGCAATTGGATTATATTCTACGGGTAAGGGCTTCTATAATAAAGTAATTGTGCAAGAAGAAAATATTGGGGAACAGTGGTCTAAAGTTGAAAGTGCTTATCAATTGAGAAGCGATTTAATTCCCAATTTAATGAAGATTGCTGAACGTTATGCTGAATACGAGCAAGAGACATTTAAAAGTGTAACAGATGCAAGATCTAAAGCGACTAGTATCCAAATTGATCCTTCAAATATTACTCCAGAGCAACTGGAACAATTTAAGAAAGTTCAGGGTTCTATGACGTCGGCGCTATCAAGACTTTTAGCAGTATTTGAACGTTATCCAGATTTAAAAGCCCACGAGAATTACAAGGAAGTAATGAATTCTTATGATAGGGTCGAAAAACGTATTAAAGTAGAGCGTGATCGTTTCAATGAAGCGATTACACCTTATAACAGTTTAGTCAGAAAATTTCCTAATAACCTATATGCATCTGTATTTGGTTTTGAAAAAAAATCACGATTTGATGGTGATGATGGTATCGAAGTTGCACCTGATGTTAATGATAGTATTAGAGAATAATAACCATGTCTAACATCGAAGATTTCTTAACGGCGTTTGAAGAAGAAGAAATTATTAGTGCAATACGAAAAGCCGAAAGCTCTACATCTGGAGAGATTCGTATTCATATAGAACATAGCACAAAACTTGATCCTACCGAGCGGGCAATGGAAGTTTTTCACTTCTTAAAAATGGACAACACCAAACTTCAAAATGGCGTGTTAATCTATGTTGCCGTAGATACAAGAGTTTTTGTAATTTATGGCGATAAAGGTATCAACGATGTCGTATCCCAAAGTTTTTGGGATAGCACAAAAGATGTGATGCAATCCCATTTTAAAGCCAATCGATTTAAACAGGGCCTTATTGAAGGCGTGCTAAAAGCAGGCCAGCAGTTAGAAGAACATTTCCCATGGATTCATGGTGATACTAATGAATTGCCTAACGAAATCTCTAAAGGATAATGCTGAAACTAAAACATACTGGCTTTCTTATTTTAATTTGTATTATAGGCAGCTTTTCTCATACAGCATTTGCCCAATATAAAATACCTCCCGTTCCTAAAGAACAAACCAGTGTTTATGATAACATACATCTTTTAACGTCCTCACAAAAAAATAACCTTGAGCAAAAACTAATTCGGTATTCTGATACGACATCAACTCAAATTGTGGTAGCTATAATAAGTACACTTAACGGTGACGATATCACTTTAGTTGGAGCTGAATGGGGTCAAAAATGGGGAATCGGACAAGCCGACGAAGATAACGGAATACTCATTTTGCTAGTCAAAGATGATCGAGAAATTGATATTAATACAGGTTATGGAATTGAATACCGACTGAGTGATATTGATGCGGAGCGTATTATAAATAGGGTAATTATCCCAGAGTTTAAGAAAGGAGATTTTTATAGCGGTCTAGATAAAGGTACAGATGTCATATTCCAAATATTATATGGTGAATTTGAGGGTGTCCGCGAAAATAATGCTTCTCGATTTCCATTCGAGATTCTCATTTTCTTACTAGTCATTTTCATCATATTTATTATTGCCATTTCCAAGAACAGAAGAAATGGAGGAAATGGTGGAGGTCAACGCACTAATGGCACCAGTATTTTAGATGCCATTATACTAAGCAATATGGGGCGCGGTAGCTATGGTGGACGTGGTAGTTCTAGTGGGGGCATTTTTGGTGGTGGCTTTGGAAGCGGCTCTTCTGGAGGAAGTTTTGGGGGCAGTGGCTTTGGAGGTGGCTTCGGTGGTGGCGGCTTTGGTGGAGGTGGCGCTTCAGGTAGTTGGTAATAAACGATGAAAAAAGTTGTTCTTTTACTTCTCTTTGTAATTGGTATCTCTTGTAGAACCAAATCTGTTAAGACATTATTGATAAGGTCATGATCGCCAAATTTAAAGAAGGCAACTATTACCTAGGCATCTCTCTCTTCTGGATTAGATTCGATTATGAGTGCCTGGCGTTAGTCTAAAATGAAAAAACTGTTTTTACTCACCTCTCCTTTTGAACCTAAACTATTAAATTTCCAACTAAAACTAAGCATAAAGTACTGTTGTAATACTGTACTCTGTCTATCTTCAATATAATTTTGAGTGGCACGTCGTCTAGCATTTGTGTTTTGATTGAGTAAATCGTAAACCTTTAAGGTCATTACTGCCTTGTCTTTCATGAAAGAATAGGCTAAAGTGGAGTTCCAAAACCAAGCGCTTTTTTGAAATCCTGGAGCCACATTAGGATTATAGGCAAAATCCACAGTATTGGTCCATTCAAACTGTTTTGGCAAATAGGTTGTGAAATTTAAATCAACATCATGTCTAAGAAAATCTACGTCCTCAAAGGTTTCAATATCGTAAGTGTTTTTGGTGAAAGACATGCGATATCTTGGTCTAAATTCTAGGACTTCTTTCCAATTAAAGCGCAATCCAATGCTTGGTGTTAACGAGCTAACGTTACTTTCATATTGTACCTCATTATTGAAATTAATATTTCGGTTAAAACTAGCTGATAGTCCAATATCATATTTGATCGTTTTTAAAGAATCAGCCTTGAAAGTTTTACTGTAATTAACATTTCCGAAGACATTATAATTACCATTAACATTGGCATAAGTTGTTGTTCGTTTTAGGGTTTCTGGATCAACAATAGTTCTTGATACGACTTGATTTCTACTAAAATTCACACTAGCATAGCTATATACTCCTGTTTTCTTCTGAAAATCGAAAGCATTATATCCCATATACAAACGGTGTCTATTTGTAGGCTCTAAGTTTGGGTTTCCTGTAATTGTATTTAAGGGATTAGACACATTCTGAAATGGTTGCAGTTGAGACAAACTTGGCGGTGAATTATTAAGTGAATACCCTGTATACATTGACGACTTAGGGCTAAACCTATAATTAAAATTTCCTCGTAATTCTACAGCTTGAAAGTTTCGTTTAAGACTTAATTCAGGTCTTAGAAAATCTCTATTCTCTAAAGTTCTAAACACATAACTGGAAGTGATACTTGTAGACCATTTTTCTTTTCTAAGCGTTAACTTCACCGATGGCGTATTTTCTTGATTAAAATATTCGAAATCTGAACTCAAATCTAGATTAAAATCGTCGTACAAATTAGTCGTCATATCGCGATCAAAGGTACTTCTTAAGTTTGTTCGTTTCTCGTCTCTAAAGGTATATTTGAAATCTAAAAACAACTCCTTGGCTTTTATGGGTAACCTATAGGTAGACGACAATCGTAATGTTCTATTTTCCGTTTCAGAATCGGTAAACTGATCTCTTATAATATCATCATCTGTGGTATTAAAAAAATTAGTCTCAGAAGTTAGAAAATCATCAGATTCATTTTTATTAATATCATTATCAAACTCAAATTTCAAAAAGGCTCCATCATTTCCAAAACGTTTGGTAAGGTCAAATTCGGCACCAAAACTTTGGGCATTGCCATCTACAAAAGAACCCGTTGTGGATTGGTTTGTTAAGTCGTTATTTTCGTCACGGGTTTCTTCATCTTGAGAAAAAGAGGTCTTAGATGTAGACCATCGGAAAGATGGATTAACCGTAATTAAAAACGTGGAATCTACTTCGATATCAAACCCTAAATTAGCGCTATGATTCTGACCATCGTTAATAGATCTCGACCGTGAATCTGAGAAGAATCTCGAATCTGGCAGAATGTTTTCGCGTTGCGTTAACGTTTCGTTTTCAGAATCACTTCCTGAATAAAAATAATCGGCTGTAACTTCTACTTTTTCACTTAATACATCGGCATAATTTGCACCAACATTTTGTGAAGTCGTTATCCCTTGTCCGCCACCAAAAGAACGTCCATTTATAGCAAAAGATCCATTACTACTAATGCTCATACTATTAGCATTACCAAACATTTTTTGAATTTCGCCAAAACTAAATCCAGGAGAATTGGTGTTGTTTCCGCCCGCCAATATACTTACGCGTCGATCATTATCAAATAGATTAACCATTCCTGCCAATTCATAACGTTCATCCGTTCCTGCTCCAGCGGCTAGTCGTCCAAAAACACCTTTATTATTCTCTTCTTTTATTGTAAGGTTTATGGTTTTATTTTCTTTATCTCCCTCTTCACCTGAAAAGGCCTCAGACTTTGTTTTGGTATCGGTAATTTGAACTTTTTCTATAATATCTTTAGTTAAATTACGCGTGGTAATGGTTGGGTCATCTCCAAAAAACGGCTTTCCATTAACCAAAATTTTACTGACATCTTTTCCATTTACTGTAATCTTTCCATTTTCGTCAACCTCAACACCAGGTAGTTTTTTAAGTAGATCTTCAACATTAGCATCCTTTTTGGTTTTGAACGATTTAACATTAAACTCGAGCGTATCTTTTTTTATGGTAATTGGTGCTCTAGATTTGATAACCACTTCATCCAAAGCATTGCTAATTTTTAATGCAATCGTTTTTAAATCGATCTCTTCTTTATCTATGGAAATTTGCTTAAAATAAGTTTGATAACCTACATAGTCTATAAAGAGATTGAGCTTATCATCATAAGTTTCATTTTCTAAGACAAAGTTTCCGCTCTTATCTGAAATTGTATAGGTTACCAGACTGCTATCCTTGACGCGTTCGAGATAAATTGTGGCTGATTCTAAAGGCGATTTATTGTCGTTAGCAACAATGTTTCCAGAAATCTTAAAAGATTTTGATTGTGAAAACGCTAATGAAACAGTTAAAAGCGCTATGAAAAAAAGGAATTTCTTCATGTGGTTGATTGATTGATGGTTTATACGTTACAAGTATAACTATAAAAACAGTTATAAAACTAAAAAAATAGTTAAATGATTTTTTTTATCAATTTCAAAACGAAAATAATATTGTTTTCGTATGAATTTTCTTAATATTATTATAAAATTTAGTTTATTCTCCTTCCTCTAGAAAGAACAATTCTTCTACGGGTAGTTTGAATAGTTTGGCTATTTTAATTGCCAATAAAGCTGAAGGCACATATTTCCCTTTTTCAATAGCATTAATTGATTGTCTACTCACGCCTATTTTTTCGGCCAAGTCTCCTTGAGTCATATCATGTCGAGCCCGTTCTATTTTTATATTGTTCTTCATGATCTATGCTTTAAAAAATTAAATCTAATTATAAAAAACAACAAAGGTGTAAACATATTATAGACCAGTATATTGAAAAATGAAAAATTGTAAACAAAAATGATAGCAAAAATTAATACAATATAGTTTAGAATAATTGCCCATACCAAAGAGTCTTTTCTTAGTTTATAAATAAATTCATCTTCTACTTTTTCCTTTGAGAAGCCAACAAATAAGCCACCAATAATGATCATTAATGCAACAATTTCATCAAAAACACTGTTTTCAATAATTCTAAAGTAATCACCAACAGCACCAGTATTAGAACTACTAAAAAGACCATTTCCTCCGCCTAAAATTGCTAAAACTTTTGTTTCTAGAATATCAGATTCCATTCCTGATACTATTAAATATACGCCCAAAACTAGTCCTGAAACTAATAATCCCCATCCCGGAATTTTATATTTATTTGAAAGTAAATAATTAGATTTCATAATAATTTAATTTAAATATTAGATTTCAAAAGTAAACAAAAATTTACAAAATGTAAACTTTACTTTACTTTTTATCAAAAATAATTGCTATTTAAATTGTAACATGTTAAAAATCAGTATTTTACACAAAGTTAAAATTATCGCTTTAACGTGAAGTGGTTTTTAAACGTTCTGCCATCTTCTAAGGTTGCAGAAAACCAGTAGTCGCTAGCAGGTAGTGGATTCCCCTTAAAAGTACCATCCCATGCATCTATTGGTGAATTTAATGTGTAAAGCAATTTTCCGAAGCGATCAAAAATAAAAACCTTACTATTAGGCTGAAACTGTTCTGAAATTCCCTTGAGTTTCCAGGTATCGTTGTAACCATCATTATTTGGTGTAAAAAATTTAGCATAACCAATTACAGAAACATTCTCTGTTGCAACACCACAATTGTTTTTTATATCTCTAACATAAACCGTATAAATACCTGGAACCACATCTGTAAACGTATTTGAACTTTGATATGGACCGTTAACGCTCGTAATAGAATAGTCGTACTCTCCTTCACCAGAGACCAATATGGTTATCGAATTATTTGCAGATACGTCTTCAACCTCAACGTTATCAATAGTTGCCACGTTAGACGCTATGACATTTATGGTTCTTTCATTTGCACAACCATCAGGCTCAGTCACTACTACCGAGTATGAGCCAATTTCGTTGATTTCAATAGCCATTGTTGTTTCTCCTGTAGACCAATTATAGTAATAGTTATTTGGAATGCCATCTATAATACCACCACTTAATGTTATCGTTTCTGGAAAGTCGTTTAAGCAGTAATACACTTCTTCAATCGTATTAACATTAGGAAGTGGTTTCACTCTTAATAGTACTTCTGAAATCCCATAACACGCTCCTTCATTATTGATTCTGGCATATATTGTTTGCTCATTTTGAATGGTATTGAAATATGCGTTAGGTAAGCCATTAAGTTCTAAAGATGCATCATCATAAGTTTCATAATAACTAACCGTTGCGTTTTGTGGCGCACCAGATAATACTTGATTATTTGCTTCAGACAAATCAAAAAACACAAAACCATCTTCTACCAAATCATCACAAGTTTCTATAAGTGCAGAACTACCATTTGACGACACAATCACTTCTAGAGTTACCTCTGCGATATTGGCACAGCCATTTAGAATATCTATAACTTGCGCATATATAATTTGTGGATTGGAACTATTTGTATAATCACTGCCGTTAATCGCGTTATTCAAGTTAACATCTTCAAAATAATTTATAATCCTGTTGTTAATGATCCCGCCAGTAATTAACTCAAAAGCATTGTCAATATTAAACGATGTAATACCATCTTGAGTACTATCATCACACTGCGTAATTGAAATATTATTTGCATCTGGCACATCTGGTACTGTAACCGTAATTGGCGTTCTTGGCCCTCCTACACAACCATCAAATACAGGTAGTACCCAATACGTTGTAGTAGTTGTTATGAATTCACTAAAAGTAAACCCATCATTTAATAACGTTGTTGAGGATGGTGTTTCATACCAAAGAACAGTATCTGTATTGGCATTAATATTCACGCTAACCTCTCCTTCATTGCATACTACAATGGTATCATCAAAAGTCATTTTTGGTGTTATAATAATAGAACTGGCCGATAAATTCACGACAGGATCTCCTGGCATTCCTCCAAACTCAACAAAAAAACCTCTAGGATAATAGGGATTCCCAGGTCCCGCTGGATCTCCAGCATTAGGTAAGTCATTCCATGATCCTATATTCCCAATACTTGGATCTGTTATATGCGCATAATCTTCATTTCCAAAATTATTTGGCTCACCATTATTCCAAAATGAGTATTCTCCATTAACAGGTTGGCCATTTGCTGTGCCCATCCAAAAAACGGTACCAGCTTCGGGACCAGTTTCCCATCTCCATGTACTTTCAACTCCAACGTCACTAGCACCAATCCACCCTGTTCCTGGACTTTGCTCTCCTGCAAACGTCGATTCTTCTTCAGATGTCAAGGTCGCTAAATATCCTTGTAATCCAAAATAGTCTAAATTCTCGGCGGCATCACGAGCTGCTGTCCATGTTATACCATCGCTAGATACATACAAATAATAATGTCCTGTAGACGGTAAATAATTAGCATCTCCTAAGTTAATCGAAAACGATTTATCTTGAGTGAAATTAGTTTGTGTTGTTTGAAATGTGACATTACTTATCGCATCGATAAATTCGGTAAAACTTGCAGGTCCTTCTAAGGTTAGTTTACCTTCTTGAACTAACCAACTTGATGTAATATTTGGATAGATGCCATTTAAAACTAGAAGATCTTGATTTATGGTATAACCTTCGGAAATTTGAATAAATACATTTTCTAAAGTAGTATCACCAGCATCAGCATCTGTTATACTTACGCTCGTCACAATGTTCATTGGAGCGTTTCCGCAAAACTCTTGGTTTCCTTCTACTGTAATTACTGGAGGGGCATTTTGTGCAAAACCATATTCAGAATAACCGAATATAAGTATCAACACAAAAAACACCTTGGTTCTCATCCTTTTAACAAATTACTTCTTTCTCATATACACACTAACAGGTACACCTTTAAAATCGAAATGTTCTCGTAAATTATTCTCTAGAAAACGCTTATATGGATCTCTAACATATTGCGGTAGGTTACAGAAAAAAGCGAACTGAGGTTGTGGTGTAGGCAATTGCATTATATATTTTATTTTCACAAACTTACCTTTATATGCTGGAGGTGGATAGTTTTCTATAATTGGTAATAAAACCTCATTAAGTTTACTCGTCTTAATTTTCTTAGTTCTATTTTCATACACCTCAACAGCAGTCTCGATAGCCTTAAAGATACGTTGTTTATTCAATACCGAAATAAAAACGATGGGCACATCTGTAAATGGTTCGATTTCCTTTCTAATCACACGTTCAAAATCTCTTGTAGATTGTGTGTTCTTTTCGATAAGGTCCCATTTATTAACTAGTATTACAATACCTTTACGGTTACGTTCTGCTAACCAAAATATATTTTGAACCTGACCATCAAAGCCTCTTGTAGCATCTAAGACTAGTAAACATACATCACAATGTTCAATAGCTCTAACACTTCTCATTACTGAATAAAACTCTAAATCTTCTTTGACTTTTGATTTACGTCTAATCCCAGCGGTATCTACCAAATTAAATTCAAATCCGAAACGGTTGTATTTAGTATCTATAGAATCTCTAGTTGTACCAGCAATATCTGTTACAATGTAACGATCTTCACCTATTAAGGCATTTATAAATGATGATTTTCCTGCGTTAGGTCTTCCTACAACAGCAAACCTAGGTAGTTGATCTTCTTCCTTTTCATCTTCGTCATTTTCGGGCAACGCTTCTACCAGAGCATCAAGTAAGTCACCTGTTCCGCTACCATTTATACTTGCTATGGTATAATATTCACCTAATCCAAGCGCATAAAACTCGACGGCATCTTCCGAACGTTTGTTATTATCTACCTTATTGACAGCTAAAAAAACAGGTTTGTCAACTTTTCTGAGCAATCTCGCCACATCTTCATCCATTCCTGTCACTCCCGTTTCGACATCTACCATAAAAATTATAGCATCGGCTTCTTCAATTGCTAGCTCTACTTGCTTATCAATTTCAGCTTCGAAAACATCATCACTTCCCTTAACATAGCCTCCTGTATCAATTAAAGAAAACTCCTTTCCATTCCAATCACTTTTTCCGTAGTGACGATCTCTGGTTACACCACTAACGGCATCTACGATGGCTTCTCGTCGCTGTATCAAGCGATTAAAAAAAGTAGACTTCCCTACATTTGGTCTTCCTACAATAGCAACTATATTACTCATAACTTTTATATTTTATCTGCATTACATATCCTGTAAGCGGCTGCAAAGATACTAAATAACTACTGAGGTCGTACGAATTTTACGTTAAACCTTAATTATAAGGTCTGTTTGAATAAAAAATAGTAATTTGAAATACTATTTCAATGCAACATGTCTACTACTAACGAAATTGTATTACGACCGCGTTTTAAGTTCCCCCTTAAGGAGGATCATGAAATGCTCTTGAAACTCTTTGAAGATACTAAAACGTCTCAATCGGACTTTATCGTATCTCGAATAGATGACCATGTATTTATTAAAATCCCAAAAGTAAAACAACACTTTTGGTCGCCTCAGTTACATTTAGAAATTAACAAGAATGAAGCTGCTAGTGGCAGTATTATTTATGGTCTCTTTGGACCAAACCCTACTGTTTGGACCATGTTTATGTTCTTTCATTTTGTAGTAGCAGGGTTATTTATTGGATTTGGAATTTGGTCTTATGTAAACTGGTCTCTAGGTAACGACTACGCCATACAACTGTTTGTCACCTTACTTATGATTGTTATATGGTTTGTTTTATATTTTGGTGGCCGATTGGGTAAAAAAACAGGTATGAATCAAATGCACGAATTACATCATTTTATGCGCGATACCCTCAGAAATAAAAATATCCATGCCGAAGTTTAACTTATTTTTGATTGTAACCAAAACGTTTAAGTTGACGTTGATCACTTCTCCAATTTTTGTTCACTTTAACATATAATTCAAGATGAACCTGTTTGCCGAAAAATTGTTCTAAATCCTTTCTAGCTTCAATACCTACACGCTTAAGGGCACTTCCTTTATGACCAATAATTATCCCCTTTTGTGTGTTACGTTCTACCATAATTACAGATCGCATTCTAATGATTTTATCTTCCTCAAAAAACTCTTCTGTATCAATTTCAACAGCATAAGGAATCTCCTTTTTATAGTGCATCAAAATTTTCTCTCTAATGGTTTCATTAACAAAAAAGCGTTCTGGCTTATCTGTTAGCTGATCTTTTGGATAAAAGGCTGGTGAAGCAGGCAATAGCTCAATAATTCTATTAAAAACTTCAGTAACATTAAAACCTTCTAAGGCTGAAATTGGAAAAATTTCGGCATTGGGCACTTTTTCAGACCAGATTTGAACTTGTGCCTCTAACTGCTGTTGATCTGATTTATCTATCTTATTTAAAAGTAGTAATACTGGAATTTTAGAATTGGTAATCTTCTTAAAAAAGGCTTCATCCTTAAGCTCTTTTTCTCCTATTTCAACCATATAAATAAGCACATCTGCATCTTCAAAAGCCGATTTCACAAAATCCATCATTGACTCCTGCAACTCATAAGCTGGTTTTATAATTCCTGGAGTATCACTTAAAATGACTTGAAAATTATCGCCATTTACGATCCCTAAAATACGATGCCTTGTGGTTTGTGCCTTAGATGTAATAATGGATAATTTCTCACCGATAAAAGCATTCATTAAAGTGGACTTTCCAACATTTGGATTACCTATTATGTTTACAAAACCTGCTTTGTGACTCATTCTTTTTAATTTAAATAGGCTACAAAGTTACGACCTTTAATACTTTTTCTATTATATGAGCTTAATTAAGCCTTAAAAAGCAACAAATTAATGCAAGATTTGTCATACAGCCTCCTCCAACATTTCCTTACTTTTGATTTATGGATGCACGAATAGGCAAAGTATTAGACCATATAGAAAGTCATTTATCTTCAAAGCTAGCGCTAAATGACTTAGCTCAGATATCATGCATGTCTCCTAGTTATTTTCATCGTGTTTTCAAAAAAGAAACAGGAAGAACACCCTTTGAATTTATAGAAGAGATTAAAATGCGTAAAGCCTATACCTTACTCCTTTCTGGTACTCATAAAGTTCATGAGTTGACCGAAATTTTTGGTTATAGTGACTATGAAACCTTTACAAGAGCCTTTAAAAAACATTATTTCATTGCTCCAGATGATTTGAAAGCTATTGCCCAAAAAATTAAAACATTACTAAATATTGGACCAGAGGGCTTTATCATTAAAACATTTGAGGTTGATACAATAGAGGACATTAAAGAACATATTGAGGGCTTGGTACATAATCTTAAAGAAGATCTAAAACATAAAGGCTACTCTGATGAAGACATTAAAAAAGCAAAGGTACTATCTATTATGCCTAAGATTAATAGTGTTCCGCAGGATGAGAACACTATAAAAAACAAATTTATAATTGCAGAAGATCAAAAAATTTGGAGAACACTTTTAAATTCTATGTAATATGTCAAGTCTATACTTATATACAATAGCTGCACTAATTGTTGGCATTATATTTCCTGCTTACGCTATTTGGAATGGAAAAAAAGCAAGACAATTACTTATAGAGCAACCCAGCTCAAAAATTCTAGTATTTAGACAAACCGGACTCATTTTAATCTGTCTAACGATTATCGTAATTATACCATTTATCTTAAACGGAAAACGTCTAGATCATATTTGGTTACACTTTTTAAATAAACCTTTATGGATTCTTGGACTCTTCGCTATTTCATTCTTAGCACTGTATATTTTTAAATCTTTACGTCTAACCGAAAAGGCAGCTAAAAAATTTCAAAAAGCCAATAAGGATGTCTCGTTCTTAATGCCTAGCACGAAACCTGAATTAAAAATTACGATTATCATATCGTTTATAGCTGGTATTTGCGAAGAAATTGTATATCGCGGATTTTTATTTTGGTACCTCACTCAATATGTTCCTATTTTGGTCGCAATGTTACTGGCTAATCTTCCTTTTGCATTTGGTCACCTCACAACTACAGGAAAGAAAAATACGTTTGGCGCTTTTATATTAGCTTTTATTTTTTCTGGAGCTTGGTTTTTAACGAAATCACTGTGGTTACCTATTTTGCTCCACATTATTGTAGATCTATATTCAATGATTCTTGCCTATAAATCCAATCAATTATTGAACAACAATTCACAACAGCCTAAATAATTATGAACGCGGTTTGCTAATACCTCTATCGTACATTACGATGCTTCCCGCAACAGAAACATTTAGACTCAATTGGGATTTAAACTTTACCAAAAAATGACTTTTTTCAATAGCTTTGTGAGATAATCCATGATCTTCGGCTCCCAATAGGTAAACACAACGTCGCGGATGATGAAATGTTTCTAAATCTTCTGCTTCTTCAGTTAGTTCAACACCCACAATACGCGCTCCTTTAGGAAGGTTTTTGTAAAACTCGTCAAAATTTTCATAATGAAAATACGGCATAGACTTCACGGCATTATGTGTATCGCTAGATTGCTTGGCATAACGATTTCCGATAGTAAAAATAAAGCTGGCTCCTAAATTTTGTGCAGAACGCCAAAGCACACCTAAATTCTCAGGTGTTTTACCGTTTTGAATCCCTATTCCGAAGAACTCGTTTTCGAAGTTATCTATCATAGCTTCAAAAATAAAAAAACCTTTTTTACTTCTTAAAAAAAGACAAACAGCTTTTTAGGAAAGTGATGTATTCATAACATTGGTTTTGTAGTTTCTTACTAAAAATTTCCGCGGTAATACTCTAAAACTATTGTACGCAATATATACTCATATTTCGTATTTGTAAGATTGAGTTTTGCGTTATCTAAATTGTTTTTACTTGTCACATAGTTTAAGAAATTTGAAACTCCATTTCTAAATCTAATTTCATTAATTCTATACGATTCTTGGAAAGCCTCTACTTGTTTTTGTAAACTTTCATATCGCATATAGCTAGCATTCATATCGAAATGCACTTGTGCAATGGTACTTTTAATATCTAAGTACAACCGATCTAACTCTAAAAGAGATTCTTCTACTCTTATCTTTTCTAAGGCTACGTTATTTTTAGCTCTAAACCCATTAAACAGTGGTATGTTCACTGAAACTCCTATCACTGTACTTAAGTTATTATCATACTGATCTCTAAAGCCTATACGCTGTGCATCAAAGGATGTCTGTTCTGTAAGTACTGGTATGTTTTGATTATTTATTGTTACAAAGTCTCCGGTCTCGACTATCGATGTTCCAGCTTCAGTGAATGTTTGAGCAGCACTTGAATAATTAGTATTTAACCCTCCAAAAACTGATATTTCGGGAGTAAATTGAGATTTTGCAACACTTACACCCTTTCTTGAAGCGTCAATTCTGAGCTGTCTAGCTTTAAATGTCGCTAAATTTTCCAAAGCGTCTGCATATACGTCTTCTACCGACAACCCATAGGGATTAATATCCAAAACCAAATCTTTAGTTTCTACATTAAAAGTATCACCTACATTAAGTAATCTCAATAGGTTCAGCTTGGCATTATTTAAGGCACTTTCTGAAACGATAATACTAGTTTCATCTATCGTTTTTTGGGCTACAATATCTGTATAATCTGCAGGGTTCCCAGATTCGTTTTCATAAAACTCTTGTTGAATTTTCAATTGTTTTTCGGTGGTTTCTAAACGTTGCTTAGCAAGTAAAAGATTATCTTGAGCGTTTAATACTTGAAGATATGCGAGGGTTACTCGTAAGATTATATCTTGTTGAGCTGCCTCGTTTTCCATATCGGCAGCAAGTCTATTTAGCTTATTTTGTTTTGCAGTATTTAGCAAACGAAAGCCATTAAAAATGGTCGCATTTAAATTTAATCCTGCATTAGAGAATGTAAATTCTTGATTTATAAAATCGTTAGTAAATGGATCTATACTCCTTCCATCATTAACACCTAAATTAAAATTTCCATTAACACTTGGTAACAGATTTGCTTTGGATTGCTGGTGATTAAGCTTTTCTGAATTTGCGCGTAAATGGGTTGCTTTCAAATCGAGATTATTATTTAAAGCCAATGCTATACATTCATCTAAAGAATAACTATTTAACGATAGATCTTGCGCATATAATCCCCAGCCCATCAAAAAAAATAGGGCACATATTAGTTGTTTTAGTATCATAATTATTTAGTTATTCTGTGACTATTTTTCCATCGAGAAGATTAACAATTCGAGAACCATAAGAGGCGTTATTTTCAGAATGTGTTGCCTGGATTATGGTTACTCCCTCCTTATTTAATTGAGAAAACAATTCCATGATTTCTTCACTTTGTTTAGAATTTAGATTTCCTGTTGGTTCATCTGCCAAGATCAATTTTGGTTTACTAATTAAGGCGCGTGCAATGCCAACTAATTGTTGTTGCCCACCACTTAATTGAATTGGAAACAAATCTTTTTTACCTACAATATTAAATCGGTCTAACATATCAGCTACTAGTGCTTTTCGTTCAGAAGATTTCACATTTTTATATAATAATGGCGTTTCAATATTTTCAAATACGGTCAATTCATCAATAAGATGGTACGCCTGAAATACAAATCCGATATATTCTTTATAAAGTTTGGATCTATTTTTCTCTTTCATACGGTGTACAGGTTCTCCTAAAAACGTATAACCACCTCCTGTGAAACTATCTAGCATTCCGATACAATTAAGCAAGGTAGATTTTCCTGAACCTGAAGGTCCCATAAGAGAGATAAACTCCCCTTCGGTAACCGTAAGATCTATATGCTCTAAAAGTTTAACGGCCTTACTTCCTGAATTAACCTCGCGAGTTGCCCTGCTTAACTTTAATAATGTATTTGTCATAATTGCTATATCTTATTAGTCTATTTGAGAAATTTCAAAATCTCCAAAACTTATTCCTTTACTTATTGATGCATCTCCTTTGTATTGCAGTTTTGCTTCACCATAAGCCGTAAATTTTATATGCCCAGAGGACTGAATCATAAATTCTGCTTCGCCAAAAGCTTTTAACTTAGAGATCTTATTTTCCACCTGAACTAAGTCTATTTCTCCTTCGCCATATACTGTTATTTTTTGTCTATCGATAACCCCTTTTTTTATAAACAATTTACTTTCACCATACATATCTACATCAAAGTCTGAAAGTTGAACATCATTAAAAACAACCTGCGATTCTCCATAAATATTAAGTTTAAACTTATTGGTATCAATCGTACTTTCGCAAAGTGTCATCTGTTCTCCACGCACTGACAATGATTTTAAACTTTTATAAGTTACTTTAATAGTTAACACTTTGCCTTTGTATATAGGCACTTTTATTTTAACACCGTTTCTTACTACTTTTTCATGCTTAGTCACTTCTTTGGCATCATCTAGATATACTCTTAGTGTCTCGCCTTTTACTTCAATAGTAATTTTATCTTCAGGTTCTGTACTATCTAAAATAGTAACCGATTCGTCATTTCCTTCAACCAAAATGGTTTCAATATGCGGACTAATAATTACTTTATTAAAAGCACTAACATTCTTTTTTGTTTGTCCAAACATAGTCTGACTCATACAGGCCATCATTAGGATTGCGACGTATTTTAAATTTTTCATAATCTTTTAAGTATTTTATTCTGTTTTTAAACTATCGGCTGGGTTAGCTATAGCCGCTTTAATGGCCTGAAAACTCACGGTTAACATTGCTATCAAAACAGCAATAATACCAGCAGCGGCAAAGACCTTCCAATTGATTTCTATACGATATGCATAATCCTGAAGCCAATCTCTCATAAAATACCATGCTATTGGTATTGCGATTACAATTGAAATTACCACAAGTTTCAGAAAGTCCTTTGATAATAATTTTACAATCCCAGACACACTAGCTCCTAATACTTTACGAACACCTATTTCCTTTCTGCGTTGCTCGGCCGTATAAGCCGCTAATCCGAAAAGTCCAAGGCAAGAAATTAGAATAGCCAATATTGCAAATATTTGAGATAACTCACCCACTAACTGTTCATTCTTAAACTTAGCGTCAAAGGACTCATCTACAAACGTATACTCAAAAGGATAAGCTGGATTATGCTTCTTTAATACTGTTTCAATAGTTGATAATGCTTCGGCAATAGGCACGCCATCTTTTGTTTTTATATACATGTAACGTGCATAGTTGTGGTAATTAAAAAATAAAACAGGATCACTAGAACCAAACATATCGCCATATAAATAATCTTTAACCACGCCTATCACTTCCAAAACATCTTCATCTCTGCTTATTGTTTTTCCAATAGCGCTTTCATTTTCGTTACTCATCATCTTCGCTAAAGATTCAGATACTAGAGTATATGTGCTGTCTGCATCTATATTTCTACTAAATCCGCGACCTTCAATAATTTCCATTCCAGTTGTATCAAAAAAGCCTTCAGAAATATTTCTAAACGAAATCAACACATCTTCGGTATCTGTTCCTCCTTTCCACTGAAAACCAGAACCATTGTTACCGCCAGAAAGTAATTGAGAATTACATAAGGCAATGTTATAAACAGAACCTGAACTAATTAAATCTTGCTGAATAACGTCAAATTTATCAATGATATCTCTATTCACTCGCATAGATAATAACTGGTCTTTATCATAACCTAATTCTCTGTTTTTCACATGCTGAATTTGCTGATACACTAGTATGGTTACAATAATAAATACGATTGAAATTGTGAACTGCCCAACAACCAATCCTTTTCGTATTAAAGTTGCAGAACCTTCGGTAACCTTTAACCCTTTTAAGACTTCTACTGGTTTAAAAGATGACAAGTAAAATGCTGGATACAAACCTGCCAGAAGACCACATGCCAGCGCAATACCAAAGAGTCCAAAAACATGCATTGGATTGGACAATCCGAGTTCTAAACTCTTATCGATAATAAGATTAAACTGAGGTAATAAAACAGCTAGTAAAATAACACTAAGAATTGTAGCGATAAATGATAGAATTAAAGCTTCAGAAATAAATTGTGTTATCAATCGGCCTCTACCCGAACCCATTGCCTTTCGTACACCTACTTCGTTAGCACGTTTTTCGCTACGAGCAGTGCTTAGATTCATAAAATTAATACAAGCAATAAGTAAAATTATAAAGGCAATGACTGTAAACAGCCTCACATAAGTAATGCGGCCTCCAACTTTTTTTCCATTTTCAAATTTTGATCTTAAATGCCAATCTTTTATTGTGTGTAAAAACGCATAATCATCGGTACGTTCTTCCTTCGTTTTAATGAGCCCTCTTAGTTGTTTATCGACAGTTTCAAAATCTGCTTCGGGCGTTAATTCTACGAATGTATCAGAAAAATTATTTCCATATTGCGTCATCCACTCTGCACCATCTCTATAGCGCTCAAAAGGAGCGACCCAATCAAAAGGAAATGACACATTTTTTGGTAAATTTTCTACGACGCCAGTTACAAGATAATTATCTCTATTACTAACCCTCACAACTTTACCCAATGCTTTTTCTCCAATACCAAATAGCTGTTCTGCCGTTTCTTGAGTAAGAACTATAGCTTCTGGATTAGTAAAAGCATTTTTTCTACGACCTTCAATAAACTTTAAGCTAAAAATATCTAGGAAATCAGCGTCGGCATAACGTCCTGTTCTATTAATCGAATTATCTCCTACTGCAAACAAGCGAGTTTCTTGGCTAGACCTTGTCGCCTTTAAAACCCCAGGAATATCATTCTTCATATCTTGGGCTAATGGTCCTGGAGAAGAATAAAACGTACGCCACTCTCCTTCATAATTCTGATTTGTAGGTACAATATAAATTTCATCTTGCCTTGCGAAGTCTTCATTAAAATTAAGTTCATCTTCGACCCATAAAAAAATTAAAGACGCACATGTTATTCCAATGGCTAATCCAAAGATATTTAAGAAGCTGTAGCCTTTATTTTTTAATAAAGTTCTAAATGCTATTTTTATATAATTTAAAATCATAATTATTCGTTTTGATACTGATTGATGATTGATTTATTCTGATCTTAGTGAGTTTACTGGATTTGTGTTTGCTGCATGTAAGGTTTTTGCACTAATTACAATAAGTGCAAATAATATCATGGCACTTCCACTAATTAAAAACACCCAAAAACTTATGCCAGTTTTATAAGTAAAATCTTGAAGCCAGCTACTAATGCCATACCAAGCTATTGGAACAGCAACTACAAAAGCGATAGCAACTAAGATTAAAAATTCTTTACACAGTAGTGTGTTAATTTGTAAGAGTGAAGCACCTAAAACCTTTCTTACTCCAATTTCTTTTACACGTCTATTTGTAGTGTAAATTACGAGTCCGAGTAACCCTAGAGAACTAATCAAAATTGATAATCCTGTTGCCCAGTTTAGTAATTTAGACACTTTTTCTTCACGACTATAAAATTGCTGAATGGTTTCATCCATAAAGATTAATTGATAATCATCTACTTCAGTATATACAGTTTTATAGGCATTTTCAATTTTAGTCAATGTACGTTTCAATCCTTCTGAAGATTCATTTTTAAATGAAATATGAAGGGCTTGAAACTGACTAAACCTTGGGCGATACCAATCTCCTATTAAAGCCATTGGCTCTATTCCTGTTTTTAAAGAGCGTTGATGAAAATCGGACATAACTCCAACTACAGGTATATTTTCTCCACTTAAAACGACATTTTTACCAATAGCTTCTTCTGGGCTCTGAAAACCAAGTATTCTGCCAAATGTCTCGTTAATAACTAACTCTCTTACAGTATCATTTCTATGCACACGTCCTGCGAGTAAATTCAATTCAAAAACATCTAAATAATTAGTATCTCCATGTATAAATTGCAACTCAGATGTGACCTCTTTATCACCATCAACATATGACGCATTTGTTGTACTAGTTGAAAATGATGCTGGAGGATTACCGCCTATACTAATGCCCTTTATTTCTGGTATACCTCTTAACTTCTCGGCATAAATTTTTTTCTTAGAGACTTCTCGTTCTCCTCTAGGGCTATATACCGAAACAATGGCGTTGGTCTTGAAACCCATATCTTTGCTAAGTAGAAAATTAATTTGTTTACCTACCAATAATGTTGCGATTATAAACACTTGAGCAATGGTAAACTGAAACACAGTTAAGTACTTTCTTAGTTTCACTTTATTTTCTCCTACTGATAAACGGTTTTGTAAAACAGAGACAGCATTAAACTTCGACAAAACAAGTGCAGGATAAAATCCTGATAAAATTGTAACGATTAGGAGTAAAATAATAATCCCTAGAATAATTATTGGAGATTTAAAAAGTTCAAACTCTAGACCTTCTGGAATAAAATCTGAAAACACACTAATTAACCACTTTGATAGTAAAAGTGATAATATGGCCGATAGAAAAACCAACAAAAATGTTTCTCCCATAAATTGCCCTATAAGTTGTTTTCTAGAGCTTCCTAAAGTTTTTCTAATACCTATTTCTTTTGCGCGTTGGGATGCTTGCGCAGTGTTAAGGTTAATAAAATTAATACAACCCAACACCAATAAAAACAAAGCTACTAAGGCCAAATTAGTTAATAATGATTTACTAGCCTGCCCTTTACTCCAATCGTAGATTCCATAATTTTCGTTAAAATGAATATCACTTAATGGCTGTAACTCAAAGGTTCTTGTGTTGTTATATTTTTTTGCATCTTCACTTCTATGCTCTAAAGTTAGTTCATCAAAACGCTTTTGAATGGTTTCGAAATTAGCAGATTCAGAAACCTTAACGAAAAGCTGAGAGGCCGAATTTGTATTGTTCCAATTTTTATTTAAAACATCTTGCCTTAATCTTGTTTGTAATAGCGTTGGTCGAGATATAAATTCTTCGAAAACGACATCTGTTCGTTGTTTAAAATTTTCAACAATTCCTGTAACTGTTATCTGTAATGAATCATTATAAACTAAAGTTTTTCCAATGACTTCTGCCGGTTTCAATTCGGGAAAATAATCCGCCGCTCGCTTCTCAGTTAAAATTACTGTGTTTGGCTTCGACAAGACCTCTACTTCATCTCCTGCCAAAAAATTGTAATCGAAAATTTCAAAATAATTTTTATCAGTATAAACAACGAAGTTAGGCCATTTGAACTCAGAATTATTGTCTTTGTTTTCAACTATTGCTGGTCTTTCTATATAGAATCCGCTTATGATTTCAAAGTTTAGATCTTCTTTAATAGCATCTTCTAAAGCAAGTGTCACTCCAGAATTATAATCATCTCCATCTGGGCTACCAAAATTTGTTACTACTCTATAAATTCGATCTCCATCGTTATGAAAGTTATCAAAAGTGGTATCATAAAAAATCATCAAACCAATTACAAAAGACGCACTTAAGCCTATGGTAAGACCAATAACATTAATTAGAGAAAACACTTTCTGCTTCATGATGTTTCTCCATGCTATTTTGATATAATTTTTAATCATAACTGCTCTATTTTTTGATTGATGATTATTCTGTACGTAATGATTTCACTGGATTCGCTGTTGCCGCTTTTATAGCTTGAAAACTCACAGTAATTAATGTGATTACTAAGGCACCTATACAGGCGACAGCAAACACATCCCAACCTACAGATGTGCGATAACTAAACTTCTGCAACCATTGTCCCATCACATAATAAGCCAGAGGAGAAGCCACTAAAAGTGATATCACAACTAGTGTTATAAAATCTTTTGAAAGTAATAACCACAATTGACTAATTGATGCCCCTAATACTTTTCTAACTCCTATTTCTTTGGTGCGCTGTTCTGCAACAAAAGATGCTAATCCAAATAGTCCCAAGCAGCTTATAAAAATTGCCAATATGGTAAAGACTTTCGCTAAACTTGCAATGCGCTCTTCTGATCTGAATTTCTTACCATATTCTTGATCTACAAATTGATAGTCAAAAGGTGTATTTGGGAAATTCTTTTTAAAAACGCCTTTAATAATTTCTAAATTTTCACCTGTACTTTTCTCTGGATTTAGCCTAAGGTTGTAAAAGGCTATGTTACCGTATTTTTCAAAAGGATACATGGCTTGTTTTACTGGACTATATGGAGATTGTACTATCATATCTTCAACAACTCCGATAATCTTCAAAGGTGGTTCAGGGTTAGGATCACCAACATCAGAGTCTCTAATTAATGTTCCTATCGGATTAGTTAGGCCCATATAACTTGCAGCTGTTTTATTAATAATCACAGCATTTGAATCGGTTGCAAATTCTCGTGAAAACCCTCTGCCTTCTATAAGTTTTAATCCCAAAGTTTCCACAAAATCATAATTAACAGACGTATGGGCGAGATCTTCTTGAAAGCCTTCAGGTTTCCCTTCCCATGTATAACCACTTCGATTAGACCATACACTTGTTGTTGGACTGCTCAGGGTGGTCATACTAACAGCACCTCCAGAAGCAATAAACTGTGTTCGCATTGTTTCGTGCTTTCCAACAAATTCTGAACTCATTACAGGAATTTGAAGCAAACCCTCTTTATCATATCCTACAGGCCGATCTTTACTAAATTGAATTTGATTCATGACAACGAGCGTTCCAATAATCAATGCTATAGATACCGTAAATTGTGTAACAACAAGTACTTTTCTTGGTAAGGATGAATAGCGTCCAGCTTTAAAAGTTCCTTTTAAGACTGCCACTGGGTTAAAAGAAGATAAGTACAATGCAGGATAACTTCCCGATAAAAAGGCTGTAAGTATTATAAAACCTAAAGAGACCATCCAGAACATAGGGTTAGCCCAAGGAAAAACAATGGCTTTACTCGCTAAATTATTAAACCCATTTAAAAATAAGATAACGATGCCTACGGCAAATACAAATGATAACAATACAATTAGAAATGACTCTGTTAAAAATTGAAATATTAATTGCCCTCGCTGAGATCCTATCGATTTTCTAATACCAACTTCAGTAGCTCTTTTTTCTGAGCGCGCAGTGCTTAAATTGATAAAATTAATACATGCCAGAATTAGAATAAACAAACCTATGACACCAAATAACCACACATTTTCAATACGCCCTCCAGATTGCACTCCATTTTCAAAATCTGCTCTTAAATACCAATCTTTCATAGGAAACAGAAACATTTCCGGATTAAATTCTGCTTCACCAGGATCACCAATCTTTTTCACATCTCTGATCTTATCAGAAACTGCGTCCATCGCTGTATTATTATTAATCTGTACGAAACATTGAAACGAGCTATTTCCCCAAGAGTTTTTCGCTCGTTCTAACCAAGGCTGCGTAGTGATATAATGTTTCCATGGCATGATATACTCCATATCGCTAAACGAATTGTTTTTAGGAATATCTTTATAAACACTCGTAACAACTAAATCGTGTTCATTATTGACCTTCACAATTTTTCCAATGGCAACATCAGATCCAAACAGCGCTTTTGCTGTAGATTCCGAAATCATAAGAGCGTTTTTTTCTTTCAAGCCATCCCTAACACCTTCAATAATTTCCAGGTTTAGCATTTCTGGCGCAGCTTCTTGCATCGCATTTCCAGTGGTATAAATATTAACCTCACCATGCTTAAGATATCTTGATTGCTCCCAAGAGGACATAATGATGTGTTCAAAATTATCATTATGATTTTCACGCAAAGCAAACTCTAGAGGTCTCGGGATTGCTGGCGACGTATCGGTTTCATTATTGTTGGTTTCGTGTTGAAAAACTTGTGCTATAGTTGCCTTATCTTTAAAATAATCATCATAACTAAGCTCATCATAAACCCATAGCCCTATAAGCATTGTTGCCGCCATACCAATAGCTAATCCAGAAATATTAATAAATGAATACACCTTGTTTTTAAGAAGGTTTCTAAACGCTATTTTGAAATAATTTTTTAGCATGATTTCTAAAGATTACTGTTCGTTTTTAATTTGATGAGCTTTAACACTTCAGTATAAATAGTTGATTGATTAAGTCTATACTGAAGTGACAAAAGCCTAATGATTATTTGATTGATGATTGTTTTTAGTTCAAAATGTTCTCTGTTACTTTTTGTCCATCTAACATTCTAATAATCCTATGACTATACTTTGCGTCATGTTCACTATGTGTTACCATTATAATTGTTGTACCGGCTTCATTGAGGTCAATTAATAAATCCATAACCTCATTACCATTTGTACTATCTAAATTTCCTGTAGGCTCATCGGCAAGAATTAATTTTGGTTTATTCACTACAGCCCTTGCCACTGCTACACGTTGCTGTTGACCTCCAGATAATTGTTGAGGAAAGTGATTTCTACGATGCATGATTTGCATTTTTTCTAAAACAGCTTCAACTTGTTTTTTACGATCTGCAGGTTTTACTCCGGTATAAATTAAAGGCAGCTCAACGTTTTCAAAAACGGTAAGTTCATCGATTAGATTAAAACTCTGAAACACAAAACCAATATTATGTTTTCTCAATTCTGAACGCTTTCGTTCATTATAACCTGCAACCTCTTCGCCGTTAAACTTGAAACTTCCGCTATCAGGATCATCTAATAATCCTAAAATGTTTAACAGTGTTGATTTACCACAACCTGAAGGCCCCATTATAGCAACAAACTCACCTTGCTTTACGCCAAATGACAATTTGTTTAAGGCAATGGTTTGAACTTCTTCTGTTCTGTAAAATTTCTCTAAGTCCGTAATTTGTATCATTGTATTTATGTGTTTATTGACTGATTTTATTTTAATATAAGTTCTTCGGTATCACCAAATGAATCGTAGCTAGAGGTAACCACTTTATCTCCTGGGTTTAAACCTTCTACAACTTCATAGTATTCTGTATTTTGACTTCCTAATCGAATGTTTACTTTGTAAGCACTGTTTCCATCTTCGCTCACTTTAAAAATCCAGTTTCCCCCTGTTTTCTGAAAAAAACCACCCTTAGCAACTAACAAGGCTTCTTTCTCTGCACTTAACGCCACTCTAATCTGCAAGTTCTGACCGCGTCTAATGCCTTCAGGAACATCCTTTTCAAATTGCATATCCACTTGAAAACGACCATTAGTGACTTGTGTAAATACTTTTTTAATAATTAAAGTATAAGTCTTACCGTTAAGCACAGCTGTTCCTGTTTGCCCAGTATAAATTCTTGAAATATAATGTTCGTCTATATCTACTCTTACCTTATAACCGCTAAGTACGTCAACCTGTCCTAATCGTGTTCCTTTATTAATCGATTGTCCAATTTCCGCATCTAATGAAGTTAACTGTCCATCAATTGGAGCTTTTACAACTAGATCCCCTACTTTTTTTCTCATCAGTTCTAGAGCACTTTGCGTTCTTGAATATGAACTTCTTGCCTGGCTAACCTCTAATTTTGTAGATATAGAGTCTTCTGACAAAACTTGTTTTGCCAATTTCATACGTTCTTTTTGGTAGTCGAAATTATTCTTTGACGATTCATAATCCATGCGCCCAATAGCCCCTTTATCATATAGACGTTTGTTGAGATCATAAACACGTTTTGCTTCAATTAAGTTATTTTCAACGTCGGTAAATTGATTTTGTCTATTAATTGTATTTTGACGCGCAGCATTTTGAGAAATCTGCATTTGCGTCAACAAATTATATACTGAAGTCTCTTGATTGATGAGGCTCAATTCTAAATCTGTATTAGACAATCTTAGAATAGGTTCTCCCTTCTTTAAAATAGCGCCATCTTCCACAAATTTTTCCTCTACTCTCCCGCCTTCCAAAGCATCCAAATATATTGTTGTGATGGGTAGAACAATTCCGTTAACTGGAATGTTTTCTTGAAACACATCGTTACTAACTGTATTAATTGAAATACGTTCTTTTTCGACATTCAACTTAGAACCTCCTGAAGTTTGCATAATGACATAAGCGATTAACACCAATATGCCTATTACGCCTCCTATGAGTCCGAGTTTTTTTGTTGAGAATTTTTTCTTCTGAATTGGAACGTCCATGTTTTGTTTTTTTATATGATTAATATATAGTGAAGATAATGCCAAACATCTACAGCTTTGATTATCAATATTTTACTATTTTAAAGAATTATTAAAGTGTTCGGTTTTGATACACTTTATGTTCGGAAATGAACATATTTTTACTTCGGAATATTTTTGGTTTTTGAGCCTTTCGAAGCTGAATATAATATTGTAATATTGTATACATGGTATTAAAAGAAGCTACAATATTAGTTATTGATGACGATGCAGATGTCTTAACAGCATTGCGCCTTTTATTAAAACCGCTTGTAAAAAGTGTTGTCACCGAAAAAAACCCAAGCAATATTAATGCGCAAATAGAGCGTACAGGTTTTGATGTAATAATCTTAGACATGAACTTCAATGGCTTGGTAAACACAGGTAACGAGGGCATTTTTTGGTTGAATGAAATCCGAAATGAAAGACCAGAAACAGCTGTTATACTTATGACAGCCTACGCAGATATAGACTTAGCTATAAGAGGGCTTAAAGAAGGTGCTTCAGATTTTTTAATGAAGCCATGGAAGAATGAAAAAGTCATTGAAACCATAACAACCATTCTTGAAAAGAAAAAATCTAAAACTACACAAAAGAAACACCTTAACTCTAGCTTAGATATTATTGGAGAAAGTGATGTTATGGAGGATGTTTTTGTTAAGTTAAAAAAAGTAGCACCAACCGATGCGAATGTGTTAGTGTTAGGCGAAAACGGAACAGGTAAAGACTTGATTGCAAGGGCACTTCATGATAATTCTAAAAGGAAAAATAAACCCTTTGTAAAAGTAGATGTTGGAGCACTCACATCTACACTTTTTGAAAGTGAATTATTTGGCTATAAGAAAGGTGCTTTCACAGATGCTAGGGAAGATAGAAAAGGACGTTTTGAAGCTGCAAATGGTGGCACTTTATTCTTAGATGAAATTGGCAATATTAGCTTAGGGCAACAAGTTAGACTCTTAACTGTTCTACAAAACAGACAAGTTACACCATTAGGTTCTAATGAGTCGATTCCTGTTGATATTAGGTTAATTTGTGCTACAAACATAGATCCCTCAGTATTGGCAGATGAAAAAAAATTCAGGAAGGATTTAATCTATAGAATAAACACTGTTGATATTATTGTTCCTCCACTGAGAGAACGTGGTAAAGACATTACCGAATTGTCACGTCATTTTGTTTCATTATATGCCGAAAAGTATAATAAAACACCTTTTACTTTTGATCCTGGTTTTATTTCAAAACTAAAAAAGCATGACTTCCCAGGTAATGTGAGAGAACTTCAATATGTGCTTGAACGCGCTGTTATTATGACAGATGGCAGCGTACTAAAACCAGAAGATTTGGTATTTTCATCTATTGAACGCTCTGCAACCAAAAGTAAATCAGCAACTAGCTTAAACTTAGATGATATAGAAAAAAATGCCATTCTCACGGTGTTGGAGAAAAACAAAGGAAACGTTTCTAAATCTGCAAAAGAACTTGGTATTACAAGAGCCGCTTTATATAGACGACTAGACAAGTATGAACTTTAAAGGTTATATTCTCAGATTATTTTTTAGAATACTAATTCTTGTTAGTGGAATTCTTGCTTTGGGCTATGTTATCTATAAAGACAAAACAACCTATGCTGTAATTATAGGTATTGTACTGCTCTATTTTATCATTAACACTTATACATTCGTAAAACGACGATTTGTAGTGATGGATGATTTTTTTGAAGCCGTTAAGTATCGCGATTTTTCGAGATGGTTTCCAGAAGATAGAGGACCAAAAGACATTCGGTTTTTATATACAGGGTTTAACGAAATTAATAGAACCATAAAAGAAATCAACTCTAAAAATCAAGCGCAATACGTTTATCTGCAAAAGATTTTAGAAATGGTAGACATAGGTATTATAGCCTATAATTTGGAGACGGGCGATGTACTTTGGAGTAATGAGTCATTTGGAGAAATTCTTGATGTTCCTTCTTTTAAAAACATTCGTTTCGTAGAAAACAGAAAACCCAAATTATACAATACCATTTTTGAAACCTATCATAAGGAATCGAGCTCTATTTCTATTGCATTACAAAACGAGCATATTAAAATTTTGATTTCAGATACTGTTTTTCAGGTAGATGATGATGCTTTTAAGTTAGTTGTTATTCAAAATATAGATCGTACTTTAAACAAGAATGAATCAGAATCTTGGAAAAAATTATTGAGTGTAATGACGCATGAAATCATGAATTCTATTGCGCCTATTTCATCTCTTGCCGATACACTTCAAAGAAATTTACAACTGGCTATTGAGAATCCGCAAACATCTCATTTAGAATTAGAAGATCTTAATGCTGGTATAAAAACCATAAAAAACCGAAGTGAAGGCCTTTTGAAATTCGCTAAAACCTATAGAAGCTTAAGTAAAGTGACGAAGCTCAACTTACAAAAAGTTAAAATTAAAGAGTTATTTGACAATATTGAGTTACTAATGGCGCCTTCTATTCAAGCAAAGGATATTGACGTTGAATTTAAAATCTCAGGCCCAAAACTATCATTAGATATTGATACGCATCTCATCGAACAAGTATTAATTAATCTCATATTGAACGCTGTTGATGCATGTAAAAACAAGAAAGACGCTAAAATCAAAATCCTAGCCGAACAAAATCAAAACAGAGAGATTGTTATTAAAGTCTACGACAACGGTTCTGGAATACCATCGGATATTTTAGAAAATATATTTGTTCCCTTTTTTACTAGCAAAACTACAGGTAGTGGCATTGGACTAAGCCTTTGTAAGCAAATAATGCTACTACATAACGGAAGAATTGTGGTAAAGAGCGTAGAAGGCGAAGGTTCTGTATTTAGCTTAGTGTTTTAGTTATATATTATAAAATAAGAACTCCCAGTAGTTAAAAAACCATATGTGACTTAACATCAATAGCATAAAAAAGACAGCATAAATGTTCTTTATGCTTATTTGTTTTTCACTTTTAATGAACTTAAAAACATAATATGGAAATATTAGTGCTAAAAGGGCGGAAACATGCGGCAATAGCAGGGCAAAATTCAAAGATAGAGGAACCTTATAGTGGGTTGTAACGTCAATAATATCTAGTAGAATGAATAGTAATAAGAAAAAGACAACAATAGTTGAAGCTAGATAGAATGCTATTTTTCTCAATTTCGTTTCTTCCTTAGAAGCCTTCTCTTTTCTCTTTAAGACATAATATATTATGGTCACTAATGACATCAAACTAATTAAACAAAATAGACCTAAATGCAAGTATTCATGGTCTAAACCTTTCATTTTCAGAAAAGCTCTTTCACCTATTAACACATATTTTGGACTTTGTTTCTTATTGGTTTTGAAAGCAATGACATCACCAGATTCACTTCGAAATATCTCATCTTTATAATGGTAATAGGTAGCCCCATTTTCCAATACCAAAGCGTTCTTATTCGTTACTGAAATCCTAATGCCTTCTCCAGGAAATTATCTATTTTTTCAATATTTTTAAAAGCACTGCGCGTGTTTAAATACCGACCAGCATACTTCGATAAATCAATATCTGGTTGTTTATCGTTTTGCTTAACAGGTAGCACATTTTCATATTCTAGATGTAATATGTTTTTATTGACTACATCAATAACAGACTGCGTTGGTCCGTATCCATAATTACCATTAAACGTAAATAAAAAACCAAGGTTTAATTCTGGGTACAGGTAAAGAGCACTGTAAAATCCTTTGAAATGACCATTACTAAAAAGTACTTTGGGGTTAGTATCATATACCGAAAAGCCAAAACTTCTCCCCATCATAACTGGATGGTTTCTAACCTGTGTTGTTAGCATTTTTTGCAATAAGGATGGTGTTACAATAACATTTCCTTTATAGTTTCCGTGGTTCAACAGCATCAATAAAAAATGCACAGTATCTTGATAGTTCTTATCATTCTAGTCTAAAATGTAATATGACAACCTGCCTTGATATTAGCCATAACTGCATCATGAAATCTGTTTCATTTCGGTATTATTTAATGATTTTAATCCCCTTTTTATTCTTAAAACGACCCGTAATTAGCCATCCTCCAAAATCTTCGGATACAGCCATTAAAAGTTCATTTTCTCCTTTCTTAAGAGGCAAATAGATAGCATCAAACAAGCCAATAGTTCCTAAGTAGCGATAATCACGAGATCTATATTTATTTGTGCCCTTATAAATAGGGATTCCATTTAAAATAGCAACCACGCGATCACTATATCCGAACTCAAATAACTTTAATTGGTCGCTGTCGGAATGGATAATCACTCTTGCCAAGACTGTGTTCCCAGGTGTTCCATCATAAAGATGTACTTTTCTGGCAATATTCGCTGCAATACCTTCTTCAATTTGAATTGTTCCGATCCATGTTCTTGATGCCAGTGCCGATTTCAAAAGGGATAGATCATTAACACTTTTTTCTTCAAACATGTCTGATATTTCCCATTCTGGAATTAAATCCTCAACTGTTTTTTCTTTGATAGGCTTGAAATCTACAATTTCAATGGCATTCGGATCTATTTTAACATTAGCAATATGTTGAGCTCCTTCGCGTCCACCCGCTTGAATTCTAATTCCTCCGGTTTTAGGCTCATGATACAAGTACCATGAGTGATGCGGCGTTTCAGAATGATCTAGATACACTTGAGCTCTGTTATCATTTATTACCAATTTAACATGAGTCCAGTCATCAAATTTATAAGTATATGGAAACGAATACTTTGGTCCGAAATAAAGTTGAAAAGAGGTAATATTATTAGTTGTTGGAGCCGCTTGGTTAGCATCTTCCTTTCCTGATAAGTGTGGTCTTAATAAAAACTTCTCGGAGTCGCGTTCTTGTGTTCTAAAACTAATTCCGGGAAATGATTGAAAACGCTTAAGATGAACATCAAACTCTATCGTACCATTTAAAAATTTGATATCATTTAATGTCATACTACCTTGTAAATAAATGGCATCATCACCTAGATTTTTCTCAAAAAGATGTTTACCTCTTATGGTCCAAGTTGTCGTATCTAAGGGAATGTTATTCTGTGCTACACTAATGTTTACTGCAACAATTAGTATCATGCCTGTAATGATATGTTTGATTTTCATAGTTTAAAAATTTAAATTTCATTAAAGCTCTAACATTCTAATCTTAAGCCTAAAACAAGTTGGTTCAAAACCGTTCAATGTTGTACAACTCGTAATTTTTTGTGACTTTTGTCTTATATCATGAGTACTTATAAAAACCACGCGCTTGTTAAAAAATGCCTACTTCGAATAGAAGAAAAACTAGGTTGGGGAGATGCTACCGAATGGCACAGTGATGTATTTATAGAACTAAGTGAAGTTATTCAGGAAAAAACAAATGTATTGTTGAGTCCTACAACCCTTAAACGTGTTTGGGGAAAAGTAAACTACACGAATGCTCCCAGCATTAGTACCCTTAATACCTTATCTCAATTTGCAGGATATTTAAATTGGAGAGACTTTAAAAATAAGGTTGAAGATCAACAAACTTCGAAGACGTACAAATTTGAAAAAGACCAAAAAAAGATTTTCGCTTATGCGGCTATTATTGCATTGGTATTTATTTCTCTCTTTTCGGTTATAAACGGTGTTAGTGATAAACTGGAGGATTTTGATTTTTCTGCACTAGAATTTGAAAGCCGACCTATTGTTAAAGGTTTACCGAACTCGGTTGTTTTTGACTTCAATTTAAAAGGATTAGATTCTGATAGTATTTATATTCAGCAGTATTGGGATGTTACCAAAACCATAAAACTTGAGCCTAATCAGTCTCAGGCCACAGGGCAATATTACTATCCTGGATATTTTAGGGCAAAGTTGTTGGTTGAAGGCGACATTAAAAAAGAGCACGACCTGTTTATAAAAAGTGAAGGTTGGTTAGGTACTATTGATTACGAACCGATTCCAAAATATTTTAAAACATCTGAAATTATTGGTACACATTTGAAACTTCCAGATTTTGCCTTGCTTGATATACAAAACATGGAAAACCCTGTCCAATCTTCTTTTCATCTCGTTGATGATTTCGGAGAAATTTCTGGTGATAATTTCCTATTAGAAACTGCATTTAGAAATAGTTACAAAGACAAATGGGCTGTTTGTCAAACCACTAAAATTGTCATTTTAGGAACCAAAGGCGCTATGATAATTCCATTTTCGATTCCCGGTTGCGTCTCAGATATAAACGTTCTTTTAAATGATGTTTATCTTAATGGCAAACAGCATGATCTCTCTGCTTTTGGTACAGATTTATCGGATTTTAAAGACATCCAAATACAAACAGAAAACAAAACAGTAAAAGTGATCATTGATGGCGAAACCCGATTTATGAAGCGCTATAACGTTTCCATTGGTCATCTTGTTGGTATACGCTTTAGGTTTTTAGGTGCAGGTGAAGTGGATTATTTAAAGCTCACAGACAGTTCAAATAAGATTTTAGTTGATACTGATTTTAAGTCTAAATAACATCCAAGTCAGTTTACATTCTAAATATTATACACCTTTTTGATATTTCAATTTTATAAAGTAAACTTTATAAAATCTCATTTACAAAACAAGCCAAATACTTTCGTATTTGGCTTGTTGTAGCGGGAACTGGTCTACAAAAACTGAAACACTACAAAACTTAATAAAACTAACAATTGTTTTAAAACACCTTTAAAAATAACACTTAACATAACATTTATCCAATTTACGACACCAATTAAAACATAAAAGTTTCAATCTGTTTTCGTATTTTTGGGAAGATTTTGGGAAGATTTTGAAGAACTTCGGCACACTACTTGCTTCAAATTATCTAAAGAAATTACTAATTAAACCCTTTAAGATTATGGCAAGTATTGCAATTTTATCAAAAACAAAAAAAGACCCTGTTAACCTTTACATTAGATTCAATGTGAAAATCAACAACGAAAGGAAAGACCTTTTCACAAAGACTAATATCCTAATTAACAATAAATGGTGGTCAAACAAAAAACAACGATTCAATTCTGTTGCAGAAAAATTCCCAATGAAAGAATTGAGAACAAGGATTACCAATCTCAAAGACTTCGTAAGAGAAGAATTTAATCAATCATATTCAGAAGGAGAAACCATAGACAAAATATGGTTAGATGAGACCGTTAAAAAATTCAACAAACAACTCAATGAAGGAGAAGCCAAATATAAAGTCTACTTTGTAGAGTTTGTAAGAAAGTTTATTGAAGATTCCAAAAACAGAATTAATAACGACACTGGTAGAGTTATTAGCCACAAGACTATTCAAAAGTATGGCACAACTTTGACAAGATTAGAAGAGTTTGAAGAGAAACAAGGAAGAAGACTGCGACATAAAGATATAAATCTTGACTTTCATTCTGCATTTGTCAGCTTTTTAAAAATAGATGGTCTTTACGGCAATACTACCATCGAAAAATATATCGCCCAAATCAAAACATTTTGCAGAAGTGCCGAAGCCAAAGGATACCCAGTTAATCCAGAATACAAAAGCAAAAACTTTACGTTTAAGAGAAGAAAGCCACTAGACCCATATTTAAACGAAAAGGAAATTGATGCTATTTACAATTTAAAAATCCCAGATGAAGAACTAGATAAGATAAGAGACCTATTTATTATTGGTTTGCACACAGGATTACGAATTAGTGATTTAAGAGATTCTAAGCGTTTTAAAATAGTTGGTGATAACATTGTAATAACTAGTACTCAAAAAACAACTAAACCTGCTATAATACCTATTCATCCTTATGTAAAGAAAACATTAGAGAAAAGAGATGGACAACCTCCTTTATTTAGCATCACACCACAGTCATTAGAAATTAAATTCAATGAAAAAATAAAAGAGATTTGTTTTAAGGCAGGTATTACTCAAATAATCTTAGGCGACAAAAAAGACAAAGAAACTAAAAGAGATATTAGAGGATTATACCCCAAATATCAATTAGTAAGTTCACATATTTGCAGAAGGTCTTTTGTTACTAATCACTATGGAAGAATACCCAATCAAACTATAATTGCTATCACAACTCACGCCTCAGAAAAACAGCTACTTGATTACGTAAAGATTTCAAATGACAGTCACATAGAAGCTGTAAGAGAATTATGGAAACAGGAAGAACTTCAAAAGTCTTCAATGAAAATAGTTTCTTAACTATACTATGTGTTTTGGCACAAAAATTGTTACTTACTTAATTGAAATCTGCATACTTATTTATTGGTATATTATGGCTTTAAAGTCAATCTAAGATTTCATACAGCAACAAATTCAGATTTAATTAGACAGCTTATCAAAAAACTTGATAAGCTTAATTTATTAATGGTGTTTACACCCTAAATTTTATACTGTATGGAAGCATTACCTGCAAAACTATTTATTGAAGAGTCAAAAATAGACTTAAATCAAATTGCCAACCTAGTAATTAATCACATTACCGAGAGCGTATCAAAAAACATAATCTATAGTGTTAAAGAGTTATTAGAAAACCATTTCCCTAAACAAGAAGAAAAAATCGAGTATTACACTCAAAAAGAAGCGATGGATAGATTAAAAATTAGTCGAAGCACTTTTTTTCAAAGAGAAAGAAGAGGAATTATCGAGAGAGATGGATGGAATGGAAGAAGACCACTATACTCGATAAAACAGATAGAAAATCTTCTTAATGACCCAGAGTACATAGGGACATACAATTTTAATAAACCCTTAAATGAATAACTATAAAATTTAATAGTCATTATTATTGATTATTCCACGTACATCATAGATTTTGACCAATTCAACTAATGCTATTGAGTAGTTAATCTTTGTATTCAGTAAAATCTTGAAAAAAAAAGCCTATAGTAGTTCTTTATAACTGTCTCTTAGTTAATCTTCGTTTAATTCTTTATAACCTGAATTTGATTGACCACCTAATCATTGTCTATAGCTTAAAAGGGTTTAAGTAAAAATAAATATTTGATTTGACTTTTCCAAAAACATAAAATTCTATATTATTTGTTTTTTACAAACTACTGATTAACAGATGCTTATTTGATAATAAAATTTATTATAATTCTTTAAAATCTATAAACGAATAACTAATTACGTTTTTTTGAAAATCTTTTGTACATCATAAACAAAGGGTCAGAGTACTTAGTTCTTTTTGACAAGACTTGCGTTTTCGAAATAAACACTCCTGTCTTTTGATTTTCTTCTTTATTGTCTGATTTCATTTTAATGGATTTAGCTAAGAGATTTACTATTTAAGAGGTTAGTTTAATCTTATACTTTTTATTTAGAAAGAACAATACTATCAATATCAAGCTAAAGACTAAAGGATAAATAACATCTGAGGCAAGTCCTCTTAGATAATAAGGTAGTTTATTATTATAGGAATGAAACTTACCTCCTTTAAATACTGTATCAGTATAAGTATAACCACTACCATCTCTCCATATTGTATTCCCAAAAGGAGTGTGAAAATTAATTGTCAATATATCAATCTGATTTACAGGAAGGTTTTTCCCATTAGTATTAGCGTGATATTTAAAATCTCCGAAATGCTCAATTATGAAAGTTAGGAGAAATGGAATAAATATCAGGATTACCATTGACTTTACATCTAGCTTCTTAATTCTAATTTCTTTTTGTCCCATAATAAGTAAGAGTTTAAACAGGGTTGACATTTATGTTTACCCTTGATGCTAATATAACAAGTATCATTGACATAAATGTCAAGTTCACAAAAGAAAAATATTACACTAAGTCAAAAGGAATTAAAATATTTCCAAAAGCAATTCGGCTCTAAAGTAAAAGAAACTAGAGAAGGTTTGGAGTTATCTCAATTAGATATTGCCTCTCGCCTTAATGTAGAAAAAACAAGTATCTCCAGAATAGAGAATGGAAGAGTTAATTTCACCCTTTCTACTGCTGCAAAATTGGCTAAAGTTCTTGAAGTTGAATTAAGCTCACTTTTCGACTTTCCTTCTAAATATGAATAAAGAGACCCCTCTCTAAAACACGGCTTTTTTTAACTCTTCCTAGCTTGATTTAGAAACGAGCAAAACCACTCATATAAACATATAAGGAAAATGCAAAAAAACGAAACCTGCTTTATAAATATATTTTTGGTTCACATCATTGCATTTTGTACCTTTAGAGGTTAAATCATCATACTTTAAAATGAATGAATGAAACTATTCTAAATTCTCTATCTAATATACATAGCGATGTTCTTAACGGCACATATTACAACAATAGAGATTTTGCTAGAAAAATTTTAAACTATCCTGCAATGATGGTTCCCTCAGTTCAAGAATCCATCATTAAAACTTTGATAAATGATATGCCAGAAGGTGTATCAATGATTGACCCATTTATGGGTGCGTCCAACGCCTTAACAACGGGTATGAGATATGGCGCAAGTGTTTTTGGTCAAGATATTAATCCTCTATCAGTACTAATTAGTCAAGTCAAAACAAGTGTTTATGAATATTCCCTAAAAAATAGTTTTTTAGAATTAAAAGGAAGAATAAATAGAAGTCGCTCATCAAAAATAGATGTAAGCTTTAAGAACATTGATAAGTGGTTTAAAAAAGAAGTTCAAGTTCAGTTATCGCAGATTAGAAGAGCCATTTTAAGGGAAGAGAATTTGAAGTTTCGAAAATTCTTTTGGGTTGCACTAGCAGAAGCAATTAGATTAAATAGTAATGACCGAACTTCTACCTTTAAAATGCACATTCGAACTCAGGAGGAAATACAAAAACGAAAATTAAATCCTATTGAATCTTTTTTTAAAATTTGTGAAAGAAGTGTAGAAGATATTTTAAATGTTAGACAAGAGTTAGAAAATAAGGACTTGGTTATTAATAATAGCTATAAGCACACTGCTTCTGTGAAATGGGGAGATTCAAAAAAATCTATCAACTCTGATGACCAGTTTAGACTACTTATAACCTCACCTCCTTATGGTGATAATCAAACAACCGTTACCTATGGTCAGTTCTCATACCTTCCTCTACAATGGATTCCAATAAAAGAAATTAGTGACGAAATCTCAATTGATTATTTGTCAGTTATACAGCAAATAGACACTCAAAGTTTAGGGGGGAATCTTCCAAAAGATTTTAAGAAAATAGAGGAAAAGATGTTTAACAAATCTAATTCCTTAAAAAGATTTTTTGATGGTTTTTCAATTGATGAAAGGAAAAAGGCTAAAAAAGTTATTTCTTTTATCAATGATTTAGATATAACACTTGACAATATATTACCCAAAATGGGTGAAAATTCATATCAAGCTTGGACTATCGGAAATAGAAATGTCAATAATAAAGTAGTTCAAAATGATAAAATACTCATTGAATTACTTGAATCTAAGGGAATTGATTTATTTATTGACTTAGAGCGTGATATATTAAGTAAAAGAATGCCTGGTCGAAATAATTTCTCAAATACAATGGATAAAGAGAAAATATTAATCTTTAAGACGTAATTGAGGAATGAGTAATGAATATAAATTTGACATAACTCCGCATATTGTTAAACAACTTGGAGAAGAGTTAGTTCCAGATGAAGTGACAGCTCTTATGGAATTGATTAAAAATTCTTATGATGCTGACTCATCTTATGTTTCGATTGAAATAAACTCTACCGATGAATATTCATCTGACGAATTATTTTACTCAGGAAAAAAAGGTTACATAGTTGTAGAGGATGATGGGGATGGTATGGATGAATCAACCATAATTAATTCCTGGCTTGTGATTTCTGCATCCACTAAAAGAAGCTTTAAAAAATTAGGTAAAAAAACAAAAAAGAAACGCACTCCACTCGGAGATAAAGGATTAGGTAGATTAAGCACCCAAAGACTTGCAGATGTTTGTGAATTATACACAAAAAAAGAAAATAATAACGGAATACACGTAGGTTTTAATTGGAAGGATTTTGAAACAACGTCCACCCTAAGTAAAGTTACAGTTCAGAATGAGTCTTTCAAAATTAACAATAAAGGAACAAAAATTGTCCTTTCAGGTTTAAGAGATAATTCAGTATGGAAAGGTACAAATCTTGAAAGATTCAAAGCTCAAATAATACAATTGATTTCTCCATATAAGGAGAATAATAAGCACCCTTTCAATGTTTATTTAAAGTTGAATAATGAAAATATTGACCTAGAAAAAACTCAATTAGCTTTAAATGAATTAGCCATAGCGAGTTATTCGTTCGAATTTAAAGAAAGTAAACTAACTATAAAGGGAGATACCAAACTTGAAAAGTTTCTTGGTCAAAATTTAAAAAGGGAAGACTACTACGAATATCTCTTACCAGATAATGGAGCAAAATTTGCAGAGTATCTTTTATCGAAAAAGGGTAGAGAATACATTAAAAAATCTAAAAATGAAAAGTTTATTTTTTCATTTGAGAAATCTTTTCATCTGAATGAAATACCAGAACTACACTATTTAGATGGAGATATTGCCAACCCAGGCAACTTCAAAGGGAAATTGAATGACTATTTATTAGACAAATGGCTAGAAGGAGACGAAAGTATAAAAAATGTTTTTGATGGAATAAAGAATTACAAAGCATTTGCTCTCAACCAATTAGGAGTTAAAATATATAGGAATGGATTTGCTGTTTTACCTTATGGCTTTGAAAATAGTCGAGATTGGTTAAAATTGGGAGATGACAAAACTACTGGCAAGTCATTTTATTCGTTAAGACCAGGAAATGTGATTGGCTATTTCTTAATTGATGAAGGAGTAAATAAAAATTTAACTGACAAAACTGATAGACAGGGATTCATTACGAATCCTTATTCTGACAATTTTGTACTACTTGCTTATTTTATAAGAGATAGGATAAACTCTTACTTAAACGATGTTCGAAGAGACTATAATTCATTTATAAGAGAGTTTAAAACTGAAAAGAGTTCTATAAAGACACAATCACAGGCTGTTCAAACAGGAAAATCAATTGCTCAGGAAGCAAAAGAAAATATTGAAGAGAGCAAAAAAGCAGAAAAAGGTCTTAGCAATACAAAAAGTGAATTAACAAAAATACACAAGGAAAATTCTTCCTCTAGCCTTTTATCCACTCCAGAAACAGCTAAAATTGCTAAATCAATTGAGTTAATACTCGCTGATATAGATAAAGCAGAATCTGCATTAAAAAAGGCAAATTCGATAATTAGCAAAACAGAAAAAATAGAGGATGTGATAAACATTCTTGAACCGAAAATTGAAATCTTAGAAGAACAATTAGAAAATTTTGCTGAATTAGCAAGTTTAGGTTTAACAGCAGAGGCTGTTAGTCACGAGTTTGCAACTATTGCAGAACGACTTAATGAAAGGTCGATGTTTTACAGTAAAAAACTTAAAAACAACAACCTAACTGACTCTGATATTTTTGTATTAATTGAATACATTAATTCAACTGTAAATGGCTTAAAGGTTCAACTAAAACATTTAGACCCATCATTAAAATACAACAAAGAAAAAAGAGATTCATTTAAATTGAGTCAGTATTTTAAGGAAGAAGAAGAATATTACAATAATCGCTTCTCAACAAAAAACATAAAATTTAGTGTTGAAGTGATAGAAGATTTCTTAATAAGAATTAATAAAGGTAAACTAACACAAGTCATAGATAATTTATTAAACAATTCTGAATACTGGCTAAATGAAAAGCAATTAAAAGAATCTCAATTTAAGGCTGAAATCCGAATCAAGATAAGTAAGCCCTGGGTTTCAATAAGTGACAACGGATATGGAGTTTCAAATTCAATTGAAAACCAAGTATTTGAACCTTTCGCTACTATGAAACCAAAAGCTAAAGGAAGAGGGTTAGGTCTTTTTATTACTCAACAATTGTTAGACTCATCAGGTTGTTCGATTGTATTGGAACCGAAAAGAAATGAATTTAGTAATAAGTATATCTTTTCCCTTAACCTTAATAACGTTAGTGAATAAATATGGAGGAAACAGAAAAAGCTATTAACTCTATTAAAAGCCTGCTTAAAAAAGAAAATATAAAGAAAATACTTTATGTTGATGATAAATTTGACACCAATGAGCAAAAGCAGTTTTTCATAGGTCAAATGAAAGCTGTTAAGTTTAGTGGTAATCCTCCTAGTGCAACAGATTATCCTGAATTTTCTAATATAAAGTGGACTTCTCCTGACCCAGTATTCGAAACGCAAATAAATGAATATTGGAAAAATAATGACCAGACTATTTCATTGCAAAGAATATGCTCATATATAGATAATGATATTAGTTCCAATATAATACCTGCTTTGGAAATTAAACAAGTTTTAGGTGATATTGTAGAACTATTTACACCTGACGAATGGGTTGCTAAACATAAAGATGAATTAGAAAGTTTAGAGGATGGTGAAAAGCATTTATGTTTATTTGACTTTGAGTTTGAAAATTGGTCTGGTAAAAATGGTGAATCTAACGGAGTTCATTTGGCAAAACTAATAATAGAGAGCGATTTTAATGAGAAGGTTTGCTGTGGCATCTTCTCACATAAATATAGTATAGAAGATGAAGACGAAACTAGATTTACTTATTCTTCAACTTACGATGTTGATGCTAAATTATTTTATACTATTTCAAAGAAGAGATTTGCATTTGACCCACAACTTGCAGCTTTTGCCGAAGGGATAAAGAATATTATATCACTTAAATACATTGAAGACCTAAAAGACAAATCAATATCAATTTTAGAAAATAGCTTTACAGAAGCAATTGAAGAACTGAAATCACTATCGCCAAAGACTTTTAATCTAATAGTTCAGAAAGCATCAGTACACGAAGGTATTTGGGAAGCTAATTCATTGTTTAGATTGCATAAGATTCTTCAAAATTATTCCAATTACAAGCTTTTTACAGATGATGCAACTAAAAGTTCTTTTGAAACTTCAATGTCTAAAATTAGAGATTTAGACTTTGAGGAAACTGGTTATCAATTCCCTCACAAAGACCAGAATGCAATAGCTATACACAAAAGAGAGGTATATTATGAAAAAGACATCATAAACAAATTATATTTTCCAATTTCAAACGGAGATATATTTCAGATTGGTCAAAAAAAATATATTCTACTTTCTCAACCCTGTAATCTTGCTATTAGAAAAAGTGGAAAAAGAAATTATGATTACAATAAAGCCTTTATAGTTCCTCTAGTAGATAAATCAAGAGAAGATAAAGAATTATCTACTGTAAGATATTGCAAGCTAAGAAGTATATCTCCAGAAACAAGAACTTATGCCGATTTCCCTAATTTTAAAACAGTTTCCTTAGATATTATGGACTTATGTGTATTTAATGATGATGGGATAGCTAAAATGGATTTAAGCATTACTGAGATAAGTAATCCTTTAATACATTTTCCCTTAATTAAAAGATATACCAAAATTCATTCGGTTTTCAAAAAGCAGGGTAATGCTTATGTAGCTTTTAATGATATTAAAGCGCAATTACCAACGGAATTAAAAGGAAGTGTTGATAAATTGACCCCGTTTTTCAAAACACCTGAATGTATTAAGGAACTAAAATTAGGAGGGAGAAACATTTTTAACACTCAAAATAAGTCATTTGATTTCGGTATTCAGAGAATCAAAAACTACAAAGAACCTTATTCGACAGATTTACTTCAAAATTTTATGCAATACTTATCTAGGAATGACTTTGACGTAGATTTCTCACAATTTTAATTTTGCTACTATGGAATTAACAGGAAAAGACATAAGTGATATACTAGAAGCTCTCAGCTACAGAAAAAGAGCATTTGAGGAGTACGAGGACTATCCTTCTAAAGAATTTCAAAAAGAAAGAATTGCAGAAGTAGATGTTCTAATCCAAAAAGTGCGTAATCTTAGAAATAGATAAATCGAATAACCTCCCATTTGCAAAGCCCCTACCCAACTATCTTTTTATAGGTGCACCCCCATTAAAATTTAGGAATGAATTTTCTCTGACACCTAATAAAAAACTTTATTAGAAAACTCTAACATTCCTGTTTTGGGAAGATTTTGGGAAGATTTTAGAATCAAAAAACCCTAACTACTTTAATTATAAGTAATTAGGGTGTTTTAGTAGTAGCGGGAACTGGACTCGAACCAGTGACCTTCGGGTTATGAGCCCGACGAGCTACCTACTGCTCTATCCCGCGATATTGGACTGCAAATATACAACCCTTTTTTATTCCTACAATAATAATCTTAAAAAAATAACTCCCAACATATAAATGTTGAGAGCTACTTACTAATTTAAAACTCTATGTTAATTAATTATCGTCTTCATCTTCATCTAAGGTTACAATAACACCATCTGATTTCATACTTACAAAATCAAATTGTTGAAGATTTGGTAGTTGCTTTTTCAATTGCACTAGCTCTCCTTTAAAATCATTATTTCCTATTAATAATACTTTTAAATTCGTTAAACTAGCCATGTCTGTTGGCAAGTTGCCGTAAAATGCATTGTCTGATAAAACTAACTCTTCTAAACTAGCTAGGCTGCAAATTGATTTAGGCAACATTCCGAAGAAATTATTATCAAATACACTTAATATTTTTAAATCTTTAGCATTAGAAATGCTAGATGGTAATTTACCAGATAACTTATTACTACTTAGCATCATTTTCTTTAAGCTCACCAAACCACCAATTGTACTTGGTAATTCTCCACTCAATTGATTACTATACAACTCTAAGGTACTTAAGTTTGATAATTGTCCGATACTAGCAGGAATTTCCCCATCAATAGTATTCATAAACAATTTTAATTTTCTCAAAGATTCTAAATCACCAATTTCATTTGGTAATGGTGCATTAAGCATATTAAATGCAATATTTAAAGTCTCAAGAGATTTTAAGTTTTTAATAGATACTGGAATTGCTCCTGTAAGTTTATTTCTAAAAAAATTGATATGTTTTAGGTGAATTAGGTCACCAAGTGATTCTGGAAGTTTTCCTCTTAATCCATTAAATTCTAGATTTAGGGCGATCACTTTGTCGTCTTTAACAACAACACCATGCCAAGTTTTAACTGGGGCATCAAGGTTCCAAGTGGTTCTCCAAAGAGGTCCGTTTGTTGAGGCATATAAATCTTTTAAAGCCTCTTTTTCTTTTGTTGAAATGCTACCAAAGGACAATAAGGTAACAAGACACATTAACAATGTTATTCTAGCGGTTTTCATAATAGTAGATTTGTTTTGGGCAACAATTTCTACTACGAAAGTAACCGAATATCGGTTGAAATACAATTATTTTCGATGAAATACACTTTTCTTTAACAATGCATTTGTTAAGTCTTTGTATATCAGTGATTTACAAAACAGCTATTGCTCTATGTTTTGTGCTTCAAAACCCGTTATTTCCTGATTTTCAGTAGTTATTTGTACTTGAATTGGATTACAACATACTTCACAATCTTCTATATATCGCTGTTGAGATTGCGACACATCAATAAGCATTGAGATGGATTCCCAACAATATGGACATTGAAAAAACTGCTCTACCATATTTAGAGTTTATGATAATTTTTCTAGATCATATTGGAGCGCTTCCCAATCGGTCATCAATTGCGCCAGCTTCTCCTTTTTAGCTTGGTAACGATCAAAAAAGGTGTCATCTGCAACCGTAGCATCATAATTAGTAGCCAATTCTACATCATCTTCTTTTATGTCTTTTTCTAACTGACTAATTTTTGATTCTATATTACTTAGCTTATTATTTAGAGATTTCAATTTTTTTTGCTCTTCGTAAGATTGCTTATTGGATGTTTTGGGTGCTTCCTTAATAACCGTTCTCTTTTCTACTTCACGAAGATTTTCAACATTTCGTTGCTCTAAATAATAGTCTATATCTCCCAAATACTCTTTTATTTTTTGGTCTTTAAATTCATAAACTATATTCGCTAAGCCTTGAAGGAAATCTCTATCATGCGATACCAAAATTAGTGTGCCTTCAAATTTTTTGAGCGCTTCTTTAAGCACATTTTTCGATTTAATATCCAAATGATTTGTTGGCTCATCCATTACTAAAACATTTAATGGTTGCAACATTAATTTTGCTAAGGCGAGCCTATTTCGTTCACCTCCAGATAATACTCTCACATATTTCTCTACTTCATCTCCTCTAAATAAGAACGACCCTAAAATATCACGAACTTTAGTTCTGTTGGTTTCATTTGCCGCATCAATCATCGTATCTAAAACCGTTTTACTTCCATCGAGATACTCTGCTTGGTTCTGGGCAAAATAACCTATCTGAACATTATGCCCCAATTTGAGGTGTCCCTTATGTTTAATTTCTCCAACGATAATTTTAGCTAGGGTTGATTTCCCTTGGCCATTTTGCCCAACAAAAGCTGTTTTACTATCGCGTTCAACCATTAAATTGATATGAGATAGCACATGATTGTCATCATAACTTTTAGACACTTGCTCTGCTTCTATAACCACTTTTCCTGGTGTTACTGAAATAGGAAAATTCAAGGTCATTACACTATTATCATCTTCATCAACTTCAATGCGCTCCATTCGATCTAACTTCTTAATCAGCGATTGCGCCATTGTAGCCTTACTTGCTTTGGCTCTAAACTTCTCAATAAGTTTTTCTGTTTGTTCTATTTGCTTCTGCTGATTTTTTTGAGATGCCAATTGCTGCGCTTTAATCTCATTTCTTAAGATTAAAAATTTAGAATAGGGTTTAGGGTAGTCATATATTCTTCCTAAAGAAATCTCTATCGTTCGGTTAGTAACATTGTCTAGAAACATCTTATCATGGGATACAATTACTACAGCTCCCGAATAACTCTTTAAAAAACTTTCTAACCAAATAATCGATTCGATATCTAAATGATTGGTGGGCTCATCTAGTAATAAAATATCGTTATTTTGAAGTAATAACTTAGCCAACTCAATACGCATGCGCCAACCTCCAGAAAATGTATCGGTAAGTTTATTAAAGTCTTCACGTTTAAAACCAAGGCCTTGTAAAATCTTTTCTGTTTCGCCTTGATAGTTATAGCCACCTACTATTTCGTATTGATGCTGAATATCATTAAGATCTATCATTAATTGATTGTAGCCTTCACTTTCATAATCTGTACGTTCAGCAAGTTGCGCATTAACGTCTTCCATTTTGGCTTCTAATGCTTTTATCTCTTCAAATGCTTCATAGGACTCTTCTAAAACTGTCCTTCCAAATACGAAATCGATATCTTGTTTTAAGAAACCAAAGCTCAAATTTTTATCTGCTGCAATTTGCCCAGAGTCTGGTTCTAGTTCCTTCGATAAGATTTTTAACATTGTTGATTTCCCTGCACCATTTTTCCCAATAAGACCAATACGATCGCCTGGACTCAGTTTAAATGTAATGTCTTCAAACAAATATTCGCCTTGAAAAGAAATAGAAAGATTATGAATGTTAAGCATAGTTTTTTCAAATAATACAATTACAATAAACATTATAATTGTTGATCATTATACCAGCAAATAAACTAATTTTGTAGCCAGTAAAGACAACAAAAGTAAACAAATTTAAGTCATGTTAAAAGACACAAAAATATATAGCATTTTTACCGGAGCTTGCCCTAAATGTCATCAAGAATCTATGTATCAAAGAAAAAACCCTTATCTATTAAATGATGTCTTAAAAATTAATGATAATTGCTCACATTGTGGTTTTAAATACAGATTAGAGCCTTCATTTTTCTATGGTTCTATGTATGTGAGTTATGGTGTAGGTATTGCTTTTGCAGTAGCCGCTTTTTTGATTAGCTATCTCGTGTTAGAGACAAGTTTACTTACCGCTTTTCTAGCCATAGTAGGAACGCTTATAATATTGGGTCCCATTATTATGCGATTATCACGTAACATTTGGATTAACTTATTTGTTAGTTACGATAAAACGTTAACTAAAAAGTAATTATTTATCAAGTCGTTTGATATCAATTTCTTTATCTAAAGGTTCACCATTTTCAATATAATTATAGAGTTGATTCGCCACATAAGGCGACATCATAACACCACGTGATCCTAATCCGTTAAGCACGAACATGCGGTTATATTCCGAATGAGAGCCAACCAGAGGTCTGCGATCTTTCGTTGTAGGTCTAATTCCTGCTACTTGATTTACAACTTCGAACTCGCAGTTAATAATTTGTTTGAGTTTATCAACGAGTGCGACTTTGGCTTCGTTTGTAGTATCATGTGTTTTATCTTCCCATTCATAAGTAGATCCTACCCAATATAAACCTTCACCAAGAGGAACTATAAACACCGACGATTTCAAAATAAAATCCATCTTCAATTTAGGTGCGCTTATGGTGAGCATTTCTCCTTTAGTTCCGTTTAATGGTAGCGCATTAAAGAACGGGTTTTTGGATATCCCAAAGCCTTCAGCAAACACAATATACTTAGCCCTTAAATCTTTGTAATGAACATAATCGCTTTGGATATCTAGTAAATCATACTGAAATGCATCTTGTTCAATTTGACCATTATTTAGGAGGTAACTGCTATAAGAGGAGATTAATTGTGATGTATTTATTCTTCCAGAATGCAAGACTTCACCAAAGCCATATTTTGCATTAATTGAGACATTAGAATTATGTATTAAATCGACTGATAAAAACTGATTTAAAACAGGCTTATCTGAAGCTACAAACCATTCGTTTTGTTCTTCAATTGAAGCAAATTTCCTATATATAGGTAGTTTATGGTTTAGTTTAATCGCTAAGAGTTGCTCTAATGTTTTGTATTTTGGAAGCGCCAATTCTAATTGCTCTTTTGCCCGCCACACTTTCGTAAAGCGTTTTAAAATTACGGGATTATATAATCCTGCAGCTACTCGAGAAGACTGTTGCGATTTATTATCAAACACTACATAATCTTTTCCTGTCGCTCTCAACTGCTCACAAAACGCAATACCAGCCAAGCCACAACCCACAATGATATAATCTACAATTTTCATTAGTACAAAAGTAAGCCAAATAAAAAACGCTCACTAAAATTTAGTGAGCGTTTTCATATAATTTATTTTCTTACTTAGTAAGACCACATATCCTGTTCAAAGTTACGAATCTTGTCTTTTATACGATCGGATTCTAATAATTGCATCAAAGCATTATCTGCAATGTATTCTTTAACTTCTCTATCACCATATACATTTTCTTCTTTGTACATGTAACCATTAAAGCGTCTTGAATTCAGCAAATGATCAAAAGTGATTGGCATTGCGCTATTTTTGTTATTAAACGCTTTTCCTTCGTGTAATACTTCTCTAGCTTCTGGGAAGAACACCCAAAATAAGGCATTAGGTATCTTATTTGTTTCGTCTTCAGAATCGATAAAGTTAATATCTGGTGCAGCCGGAGCAATACCAAGAACTCTATACTTTAATTCTCCATGACGCTTATCAAAATACCAAAGTCCTTTAATTAAATAAGCACTAATATCGAATGCTTCAATATTTCTGGTTCTGATATATTCTGGATCTACGTAACCATCAGCATTTAATTGGTCATAACCAATATCTAAAGTATCAGTTTTAGTTGTGATGTCACCTAGTTCCTTCATTGATCTCTTTTCAGTAAAATAAGAATCATTATAAACATTCTTGATTTTTCCGTCTTTCACAGCAGCAATCAACGTATGATATAAAGACCTACGTTCTTTACCAATATTATTAGTATCTACTGGGAAATACAATGGAAAGTTCACACGTTCATCCAAAACAACTTTTTCCCAAGTCATTTTAGAAAACAGTATGTCTCTATCATCAACATAACCATATTCTAAAGGCTTGTCATTATCTAATGCCAACTGTGCTTCAGTCTTAACACCAATTTCTTGTGGTGTTTTAGCATTTAAAAGGTTTGCCTGAGCACACATACTTGATGTGAATCCTACTGCGGCAACAATTGATAATAAAAATTTATAATTCATCTTTTTAATTTTAATTTGGGTTAATCAATAAATAGGTTGATTAGTTTGATAATTCAATAACAGCTGGCGTTGCTGGTTTAATTACTGGTCCATTACTTCTTGATTTGATATCAAAAATCTGAACAGTAGCACCACGCTTCGCTTTACGTAAAGCTGATTTTGCAGCTCCATTAAGTCTATTACCAGAACATACAACAGATGGCTGTCCAGGTACTTTAAATTTAAAACTTGTTACTGTTAAAGGTAAATCGAAATCGAAATCTTCCAACTCAGCAGACACCTTACCAATTTCAACATTGTTTCTTGGTAATTTACCTTGACTCGTTCCAACAATTTTACCTGTTGGTTTTGGAATATCTTTAATTCTAAATGTTTTTCTATCACTTACTTTAGATCCATCATCTAGAGTTGCTGTTACGTTAATTGTAACCTCTCTTCCTGATGAAGGTACCATGTTGTATTTACCTTGTCCAGAACCTCTTGTAAGTCCAGAACCAGTTGCAACAACTTTGTTATCTGGTACTCCAGCAAAAGAAATTGTCATTGGGTTAGTTACACCACGATATACAACATTCATTTTGTCTGCAGAAATTGTAGCAGAGTTTGGTCTTGGTACAACCACATAGTTCCCAGCAAACTCGATAGGTAATTCTTCACCTTTTTCCATAAAAGTAAATGTACCTTTAACTTCATTTTCACCAACACTTCCTGTTGTGAAATTTAATCGAGCATTACCAAGAGAATCAATTGCTCCTTCTTCTGTCAAAGTAACTTCGCTACCGTTAACATTAAGTTTAACAGGTGTAACACTTGCGTACTTACCTAGAACAACTTTACCTTGAAATTTCTCTCCAGCAAAAAATGCATTTTTATCTGGAATTACAATGGCTTGATAGTTTTTAAGTGTAACTGCTTGATCTAAAGAGTTTCCTAAAAATAGGTTATACAAGTTAGCTTCTGTAGTACGAACATCACTTTGAATCGCCGTTAATTTAGCAAAAGATGCAATTGCTGGAAATCCTTTAAAGTTATAATCTAAGTAGCTAAGTGGAGCTCCCTCTTGAGGTTTAATATCTCCTAAATCAAATCGTTTATCAAAATTAGTGATTGCTTCACCATAAGATACTTCTTCTCCAAGCACACCTTTAATATCAGATTTATATTTTTCAAAAGTAGCCATGATTTCTTGACCTGTTTTAGTTAACTTGTCTCCAGTAAACCATTTTTCGTCAAGGTAATCACCTTTGTCCATTTCTTCGAATGGCAAAGTACCATCTTCTTCTAGCTCATATCCTCCACCTTTTACGATATCATTTTTCAATGTTTCGATATAGGCAGCAAACTTATCAGAAATTGCTCTAATTTGTGTTGCTTTATTTGCAGCTACTCTAAATTCTTTAGGCTTTTCTTCAGCTTTTAAAGCTAAACCTTTAAGTAAGTTCTCGTTTGATGCATTGGTTAATGCATTTGTAGATTCGAACTTGGCATCCATAGAACCGAATGCAGACAATACCTCTTTTGTCATTGTCATTGCGATCATCGCAATAAACACGAGGTACATCAAGTTAATCATTTTCTGTCTTGCAGATAATTTTCCTCCTGCCATGTTAAATTAGTTTTTTAGTTGTTAATTAAATTAATTATAGTTCAAAAAACTAATTAGTTTTTGTTCATCGCAGATAACATTCCACCGTAAACACCATTTAATGATGATAAGTTAGATGCCAAAGATTGCATTTGCTCTTTTAATTTCTCAGCGTTAGCAACAGATTCTTCATTAATTTGTGCCTGACGATTAGCGCTTTCCATTTGTACTTTGTAAAGGCTATTTAATGATTCCATTTGAGCAGCAGCTAAAGACATTTCTTCGCTGTATTTCTTTTGAGCAGCCATAGCATCAACCGTAGGGCTAATTCCTTTTGCTGCACCTTCGAAGTTTTTAATACTAGACCCTAAGCTCGCCATTAACTCTCCGTCAATTTTAGCTTCTTTTAATAAGCTGTCTAATTTTTTAGATAATAATCCTTCAGCATCTTTAGGCTCTTCTTTCTTTGCTTTTTTAGCAGAAGAAGCTCCTCCAGCCAATTCTGGATATACTAAAGACCAGTCTAAATCTGACTGTTGTCTTTCAAAAGCTGAATATGTAAATACCAAGGCTTCTACAACCATACCAATCGTTAAGATTAGTGAACCATAAGGCCAGTGCTGAATTTTAAATAAAGCTCCAACAATTACGATTGCTGCTCCTAGTCCGTAGACCATGTTTGTGATTGTGATGTTTCCTTTCTGTGCCATAATTTTGTTTTTTTTTTAGTTTTAAGTCGATAGTTAACTTAAGTAGATTAATAAATATTTAGTTGAGTTAATTATTTTAAATTTAGTTAGTTGCGGCATTTTTAGTAACCTCTGTTCCCATATAGTCCTGAACAGTTCTGAAACCAATATAGCTTCTTGCAGAATCTGCATATTCATAATCTCTAGAGCTTACTTGTAGGAAGTAGGCAACATCTTTCCAAGATCCTCCACGAACAACTTTACGTTCGTTATCTGGGTCATTTACGGTTGGATTAAAAGATGCCATGTATTCGTACGAAGCTGCGTCATAAGATCCTTGTACCCATTCGGCAATATTTCCAGCCATGTTATATAAACCAAAATCATTTGGCTCGTAGGCATCTGCTTCTACAGTGTATAATGCTTGATCAGCTGCGTAATCACCTCTTAAAGGTTTGAAATTCGCCATAAAACAACCTCTGTCATTTTTAGCATAAGGTCCTCCCCAAGGATAAGTTGCTCCTTGTAAACCACCTCTTGCGGCATATTCCCATTCTGCTTCAGAAGGTAATCTATATTTATTTACGAAATGTCTTCCTTTAGATTTTCTATAACTATTGTGATATAACGTTCTCCACTGACAAAAAGCATTTGCTTGTTTCCACGACACACCAACTACAGGATAATCTCCATATGCATCATGCCAGAAATAGTCATTGTGCATTGGCTCATTATATGAGTAAGAAAAATCTCTAATCCATGCAGTTGTATCTGGATATACTTCTACCTCATCAGTAACGATAACATCCTTACGTCTTAAATTTCTGTCTTTAGCCGCTTTTTCGATATCCATGTACTTGTATTGAAATTTGAATTTCTTCACATCCCAAGTGCGTTGACCATTGTATGATTCTTCAATTGGTAAATACATTGTATCCATTACCTCAGCATAGTATTCATCTGGATAATCGGCTGTATCAAATATTAAATCAACGTCGCTATTTAATTTTCTACCTTCGTAACCAGTTGGCCCTAAACCACTGTAATTGTTATACATATACTTTTCATAAACTGACATGTTATCTGGATCTGCATCTTTAAATGCAAACTCACCAATACCTCCATTTCCAGGAGTTTCGCCAATCTCATCGGCTAGAATTGCCAATTTTGTTCTAAGAGTTGAATCTCTTACCCATTCTACAAACTGACGATACTCACTATTAGTGATTTCTGTTTCGTCCATGTAAAAGGCTCTCACTGTGACTGTTCTTGTAGGAGCGTCCTCCACTCCAGCTAAATCGTCATCTGACTTACCCATTATAAATGCTCCTCCTGGAACAAGTACCATACCATAAGGTTTTTCTGGGTGCCATTTCTTTCCTTTAACGCCTACAAGTTGTCCTCTGTCACCAGAGTTACAACTACTAACCATTAGGGCTAAAACGGCAGTTAATAAAGCAAACTTCTTAATATTCATAGAAACTCGAGGTTAAATTATTTAGTTGTAATTATGTGTTAAATAGTGTCCTTAATTATTTTAAGGCAGTAAACATATTTATATATTTTGTAAAAACCAATTTTTTTTCAATATTTTTTGCACTTAATCCCGAAAAGTTAACATTTCGTCGATTAAAAAAATGTTAATTAACAAATGATAAATATACTAAAAACTGTTCTTTTTATACGCTTTATACCATCTTTCTGGTATTTTACCGTGACTTGCCTCCAAATAATCCTCATGTGTGCAAGGTAATAACGTATGCTTTTTTAATTTATTATTAACATTTGGTAAAAAAGGTATTTCTATCCACCAACGTCCAGTTTTAATACTTTTATAAAATATTAATTCTTCGTCTTCAATCAATACATTGTATTTCTGATAGTTATCTTCGTTACCAAAATCATCATCATTTATTCTGCAATTTATACCTTCGACGAAATACCAAATCATTTGAGCAATTAACATAGGTGTCGCATCGAGTTCATTCGTCGATTTAAATTCATAAATACCAAATGATGACACCTTATTACTTATACCTGCATATCTCGCAATTGCGCATATTTCTTTTCCATTAAATCCATTTGGAGAGTATTTTTGCTTTGCACCTACTTCAGCAGCTCTAACAGATTTCAAGTCCATTGTTACAATATGAGCGTCACGCATCACAGGTTCTACCATATTTATATTATGGGTAATATCGCCTAATCGATACGCTTCAAAATAAAGCTTTTCCATGAGGTCAATTTCCTCCTGAGAATTAAAATAAGTTTGATAACCTACCACAGAGTAATTGAACAAATTATATGGTTGTTCTAAAATAACTTTACCAAGAAAGCTATTATTCTTCATTTCAACAGATGCATCACCTAAGTCAAAGTTGCTGTCAACATTTACAATATTCACCATTGGTGACATGGTATCGTAAGCACGATAGTTTGCATAAGTAAGATCTTGACTACCACCTATAATAATAGGTATTACTTTTTTCTCAATTAAAACCGATATTATTGTACGTACGGCGTAATAAGTGTCTTCTATAGTATCACCTGCAGGAATATCTCCTAAATCGGCTATAGTTGTATGCCAATTACCCGGAAACAGTGAATATAACGATGTTCTTATGGTGTCAAAATTCAATGTTTCACCCATGAAATTGACATCATTACGATTTTCTTTTACGCCTATAATAGCCAAACGAACTCCTGTTAAATCAGGAATGCCCAGCTGCGTAGAATGTACCTTAATTTTTCTGCCAAGCGCTTGTTCAGATAATAACTCATTATGAGCTAATACTGTATCTGAAACAGGTGACAAAAAATTAAAATTCATTGGTGCTATTTTTTAGAGGTCGTTTTTTTCTTTGTGGTTTTCTTTTTAGCAGCCTTTTTCTTAGGTGCCTTTTTTTCAATATGCGCCTGCGCTTCTTCTAAAGTCATTTCAGAAACATCAACTGTCTTAGGTAATTCAACTTTTATTTTACCTTTAATAACATTATGTCTTCCCCATCTGGCTTTCTCTACTCGAATACCTTCATCTTCCCAATGGTGGATTAGCTTATCTTTCTCTTTCTGTATTTTATCTTCAATCAATTCTACAATATCACTGTCGGATAAATTGTCCCAGTCATATTTTTTATTGACATTAATAAACATATTGTTCCATTTAATAAATGGTCCAAAACGTCCTTTACCTTTTTGCACTGGTAAATCTTGATACGTATATATAGGTGCGTCTGCCTTTTGTTTTTCTTTTATAAGTTCGATGGCCTCCTCCATTTCAACATCTAAAGGATTTATACCTTTTGGAAGGGATACAAACTTTTTACCAAACTTCACATAAGGTCCAAAACGTCCATTATTAACTTCAATATTTTCACCTTCATAAGTTCCTAATTGTTTAGGTAACTTAAAAAGTTCCATAGCTTCTTCGTACGTGATTGTAGTTAATTGTTGGTCTGGAGATAAACTTGCAAACTGTGGTTTCTCTTCGTCATCTACAGTTCCAATTTGTACCATTGGTCCAAATTTACCTAAGCGAACACTAACTTGTTTTCCAGAGTTTGGATCTGTTCCTAAAATGCGTTCTCCAGATTCGCGATCGGCATTTGCTGCAACATCTTCAACTTTAGGATGGAAGCTCTTATAAAAATCTTTCATCATTTTAGTCCAATCTTCCTTACCCTCTGCAATCTCATCAAAATCGGCTTCCACTTTCGCAGTAAAATTATAATCTAAAATACTTCCAAAGTGATTTACTAAAAAGTCGGTAACAATCATACCTATATCGGTTGGCACTAATTTACCCTTATCGCTATTAACTTTTTCTGTTAAGCTTTTATCTTTAATAGATCCTTGTTGCAGTAATAGTTGAGAGTATTGACGTGAAACCCCTTCATTTGATCCTTTCTCTACATAGTTTCTATTTTGAATTGTAGAAATAGTAGGCGCATAAGTAGATGGTCTACCAATACCGAGTTCTTCCAACTGTTTTACTAAAGATGCTTCTGTATATCGATATGGCGCTCTCGAAAAACGCTCTGTTGCTGTAATAAAACTATTTAGCAAGGTATCGTTTACCCTCATTGCAGGTAACATTCCTTCCTGTTCTATATCTTCATCATCAGTACCTTCAAGATACACTTTAAGAAAACCTTCAAATGTAATAACCTCTCCGTTAGCTGAAAATAAATCGCTATGTGTAGAGGCTTCAATTTTCACGTTGGTACGTTCTAATTGTGCATCACTCATTTGGGATGCAATGGCACGTTTCCAAATTAAGTCATAAAGCCTTGCTTGATCTCTTTCAACATCTGCCGAATGTCTCTTAAAATCTGTTGGCCTAATCGCTTCGTGAGCTTCTTGAGCACCTTTAGATTTCCCTTTATAATTTCTTGGTTTACTAAATTGAGAGCCATAAGCATCTTCAATTTCTGCTTGCGCTCCTTTTCTGGCCTCATCAGAAAGATTAACACTATCGGTTCTCATATAAGTAATCAAACCTGCCTCATATAGGCGTTGCGCGTTGCTCATTGTCCTGCTTACAGAAAACCCTAGTTTTCTAGACGCTTCCTGTTGTAAGGTTGATGTTGTAAATGGCGCAGCAGGTGATTTTTTTGCTGGTTTCTTTTCTAAATTAGAAACCTTAAAATTAGCATTAGCATTAGATTCTAAAAATGCATAAGCATCTTCCTTTGAAGAAAAATTCTTAGGAAGTTTTGCTTTAAAAGTTTGCCCATCTTCATTTGAAAATTCGGCATCAATTCTATATGATGCTTCTGGCGTAAAATTGGTGATTTCGCGTTCTCTTTCAACAATTAATCTCACAGATACAGATTGTACTCTACCTGCAGATAAACCACCTTTTACTTTCCTCCATAACACTGGAGACAATTCATAACCAACAATTCTATCTAATACTCGACGTGCTTGTTGAGCATCTACCAAATCGTAATCAATACCTCTTGGATTCTCTATTGCTTTCTTAATTGCCGACTTTGTAATTTCATGAAAAACGATACGTTTCGTTTTCGCTTTGTCTAAACCTAACGTTTCTGCTAAATGCCATGCAATAGCTTCTCCTTCACGATCCTCATCACTCGCTAGCCATACCATATCGGCTTTTTTAGCTAAATCCTTAAGTTTTTTGACAACGTCTTTTTTATCTTTTGAAACTTGATATTTTGGTTTAAAATCCCCATCAACATCGACTCCTAATTCTTTTGAAGGTAAGTCTGCTATATGACCAAAACTAGATTCTACCTTGAAATCTTTTCCAAGAAATTTCTCTATGGTTTTGGCCTTTGCAGGTGACTCTACAATAACTAAATTCTTCGGCATATATGATTTTTTGAGGCTACAAATGTATATGAAAAATAAGTTATCTTCCTAATTTTCCTGAATTTCGATTGTATTTTATCCAAAAAAAGTGATTTTCATCTATTGAATTTCTACAAAAAAAGCCCGATAATTTCGGGCTTGTTTATGTTTATTCTATCTTTTTTTAATTCAAAATGAATGTACTAATTAGCTCAATAGAATCTTCAGAACTATACTCATATTGATATAGTGCATTTTCAGAAATCATAAGTAATCTGTCCTCCAATGGAATCACATCTGTAGCTTGCACGTTATTAAATAAATTAACCATTTGTAAATTTAAAGGATCTATTTTATCGAATACCTTTAAACCAGATGTCCCATCACACACAAATAAGTTAGTGTCTTTAAATCCTAAACCATAAGGGTTGTCCAAAAGATATTGACCAACAAGGGTTGGATTATATTTATCACTCACATCAATAACCTCTAATACACTCTCTTCCTGACCACAATCATTACCTCCTCTTAAAGTTAAGTAGGCATAATCACCATCAACAACAACAGGATCACACCCTATCCAATGTGTAAATTCAGAAATATATTCGGGTAGCGCTGGATTTTCAATACTATGGATAAACATACCATTTGTTCCTCCTAAATATAAATAGCCATCAGCATGAAACATTGTTTCTATATTCCAACCAGCGTAATAAGAATGCACCAAATTAGGCTGAGTAAGACTAGTAATATTAAACACATTCATTGTGAAACGCTCTACAGTATAAAGGTAATCATTAACAATTTGAAATCGTGCCAATGAACCACCAGTGCCTACATCGCTAAATGTTTCTGCACCATCAAACGTAATAATAGCTTCATCATTTACGCGCTCTCTTCGTTCTTGAATTAAATCCCAGCCAACGATGATTTCAGTTTCCGAATTAAAGTTACTATAATCGGCATATTCAACATCGTTCGGGATTTGATAATCGTAAGCATTAAAAACATCTTCCAAGCGTTCAATTTCAACAATTGAGTTTAAATTGGAAATATTAAAGACAACTAAATCTACAGCACTATCGGCATATAGATGGTCATTCTTAATTGAAATATCTTCATTTCCAGGAATATTAATAAAGGCCAACATCTGAGGAGATAGCGGATTGCTATTATCAATAACATGAACGCCTTTAAACTTTTCATTTATAAAAATATAATCTTGATAAGCATAAATTTTTCCAACGTCTAAAATGGGTTTTGGTGCTTCAACAACCACCGAAGATCTTAATTCCATTTTGCTTATCGTCTGCGGAATCGCAATCGTTATAACATCATATTGTGTGTCGTCGTCATGACATGACCAGCACAAAATAACGGCTAGTATAAGAGCTATCTTTTTCATCTGATAATTATTTTGTTAGTTATTAATACTGGTAGGTTATTGGCTCTGGAAAATCTTCAATATTTAAAATCACTTCATTACTTCCTTCAACTTGTAATGGTCTAAGGTCAAAAGAACGTTCTTGACTAAAAACAGCTAAACAAGTTTCAGTATTAGAGAATATAAATTTTAATGAGCGCTGTTCTGGTAACGATTCTGAAACCTCTCCAGAATCAACTAAAACCATGCTCCAAGAATTACCATCACACCCACTTGCCGATAAAGAAATTAATAAACAATCTCCGTTTAAATCAACACCATTTAATGTATATAAATTTGATTCTGCCGTTTGAAAAAAACCGTTGTCAATTACCGCAACTTGGTCACAAGGTTCAGGGATAAAATCGTCTTCATCACACGTGGTATTCATTAAAAGTAACGTAACGCAAATGCACAGCATTAGGAATTTTGGTAGTCTCATAAAAAGATGTTTCTTTTTAGATGCAAATACTTTAAAAAGGTTGCGTCAAAACTCTATATTTTCACCAATTCTTTTTAAACTACCTTCATCGTCTGCATCAAAACCGACAACTTTTTTATATATAAAGTACAACGGAATTGCAGCAAATGACGCCGTGAAAAACACACCTATCATACACATCATCATTCCAACTATTTGCGCTAAGAAACCTGCCACAAAGGTCAATCCAAATGCAATTAACCACTTTCTATTTCCTAAATCAAAACTCAACCTGATAAGATCTGAGTTTGACAAATCTGGATTAAACGCATAGATAACAATCAATAAATTTAAAGGTACCATGACATATATGACTGGAAAAAAACATAAAAGTGTAGCAAGTAAGCTAATACCGAAATAAGCCAAAGAGAGATTTATAGTTTTCCCAAGATATGGTCTTCTTAAAAAATAAAAATAATCATCATTCCCAATGATATCCTGATCTTTTTGACGCATAATCCTATAGAGACCTGCTTTAAGTCCGAAAGAAATAATAATCATTATAAACGTAAAAAGTAAATAAGCTACAAACACGAACAACATAGCAATTGGCGCCAACCCATCATAAGCTCCTGGGCTTGTTGCATCTGCAATTCCAAATACAAACAGAGGTATATAGACAATAAACATAAACGGAATCATTATTCCTATCATAATGAGCAGCATAAGAAAGCCTTGAAGCCACACTTTTTTAAATAGTTCGATACTCTCATTAAGAATTTGCCCAAAATCAAGCGTTTGTGCTCGCTGTATTTTTTGTTGGATTTCTGCTAAACGCATATGTAGTTGATTAAAATTAAATTTCAAATTACGTGAAATAAAACACATCTACAAATCAAATTGAACTATGACACTTTGTCATATTACTTAAAATTATACTATCTTTGCATGCTTATTGACTGTACAATACTTTCAAAGATTTATGGAGAAAACAATAGACGAAAGCAAACAAGGCGAACATCTAATTTTAGAACAAAAAGATGGCAATACACGCAAACTTTTTATTGAAAGTTATGGTTGTGCTATGAACTTTAGCGATAGTGAAATCGTTGCATCTATCCTTTCTGAACAAGGGTTTAATACCACTCAAAGTTTAGAGGATGCCGACCTTGTTTTAGTAAACACTTGCTCTATTAGAGACAAGGCAGAGCAAACCGTTAGAAAACGTCTTGAAAAATACAACGCTGTAAAGCGTATTAATCCCAAAATGAAAGTTGGTGTTCTAGGTTGTATGGCAGAACGCCTCAAAACAAAGTTCTTAGAAGAAGAAAAAATTGTCGATCTCGTTGTAGGTCCAGATGCATATAAAGATTTGCCAAACCTCTTAGCCGAAGTTGATGAAGGTAGAGATGCAATTAATGTGATTCTTTCCAAAGAAGAAACCTATGGAGACATTGCTCCTGTAAGACTCAATACCAATGGTGTAACAGCATTTGTATCTATTACAAGAGGTTGCGATAATATGTGCACCTTTTGTGTAGTTCCTTTTACACGTGGTCGTGAGCGTAGTCGCGACCCTCAAAGTATCATTGAAGAAGTGAATGATTTATGGAGCAAAGGCTACAAAGAAATGACACTTCTTGGACAAAATGTAGATAGTTATTTATGGTATGGTGGCGGACTTAAAAAAGACTTTGTAAAGGCCAGCGATATGCAAAAGGCTACTGCCGTAAATTTTGCTCAACTCTTAGAATTATGTGCTAAAGCGCAACCTAAAATGCGTATTCGTTTCTCTACTTCTAATCCCCAAGATTTAACGCTAGATGTTATCGAAACCATGGCAAAGTTTGATAATATTTGTAAGCATATCCATTTACCTGTTCAAAGTGGAAGTAATCGTATTCTTAAAGAAATGAATCGTTTACATACGCGTGAAGAATATTTCGAACTCATCGATAATATTAGACGCATCCTTCCTAATTGTGCTATAAGTCAAGATTTAATTGCTGGTTTTCCTACGGAAACGGAACAAGACCATCAAGATACGTTAAGTCTCATGGACTATGTAAAGTATAATTTTGGTTATATGTTCACCTATTCGGAACGACCAGGAACCATGGCCGAACGTAAAATGGAAGATGATATTCCAGAGGAAACAAAAAAGCGTCGATTAGCAGAAATTGTGCAACGCCAAAGAGAACATAGTGAGATTAGAACTAAAGAATATTTAAATACAGTTGTTGAAGTATTAGTAGAAAGAGAATCAAAAAAATCAGATCAACAATGGTCTGGAAGAACCTCTCAGAATATTGTTGCGGTGTTTCCAAAGGAACACTATAATATAGGTGATTTAGTAAAAATGCAGGTAACAGATTGTACCAGTGCGACACTTATTGGTGAAGCTATCGCGTATTCAATGGAGAATTAAAAAGCATTATAAATAAATGGAATCCATTCAAGCTATAAAACAACGTTTCGGCATCATAGGAAACGACCCAAAACTCAACCGGGCTATCGAAAAAGCGATACAGGTTGCACCAACAGATATTTCAGTATTGGTTACTGGAGAAAGTGGTGTTGGTAAAGAAAGTATTCCTAAAATCATACATCAATTATCGCATCGAAAGCATGGTAAATATATTGCCGTAAACTGTGGTGCAATTCCTGAAGGCACAATTGATAGTGAACTGTTTGGTCATGAAAAAGGCGCTTTTACAGGTGCTACCTCAACACGTTCTGGTTATTTTGAAGTTGCCGATGGTGGTACTATTTTTTTAGATGAAGTTGGTGAATTACCCTTGACCACTCAAGTGCGTTTATTGCGTGTTTTGGAAAACGGTGAATTTATTAAAGTGGGATCGAGTAAGGTTCAAAAAACAAATGTTAGAATCGTTGCTGCCACAAACGTTAATATGTTCGAGGCCATAAAAAAAGAGAAGTTTCGTGAAGATCTATATTACAGATTAAGCACTGTAGATATTAATATTCCGCCACTTCGAGAACGCAAAGAAGACATCCATTTATTGTTTAGAAAATTTGCGAGTGATTTTGCTCTAAAATATAAAATGCCTACGATCAAATTAACTGATGATGCCGTTATTGCCCTTCAAAAGCATAGATGGAACGGAAATATTCGTCAGTTACGAAATGTAGCCGAACAAATTTCAGTATTAGAACAAAATCGAACCATTAGCTTTGCCACGCTGCAAGGGTATTTACCTAGTGGAAGCAATAATCTTCCTGCTGTTATTAACACCTCTAAATCCGAAAGTGATTTTAGCAATGAGCGTGAAATTCTTTATAAAGTGCTTTTCGACATGAAAAGTGATTTAAATGACCTGAAGAAGCTCACTATGGAACTCATGAAAAATGGCAATGCTTCCGAGGTTCAAAAAGACAATGAAGGTTTAATTCAAAAAATATATGGTGAGCCTCAAAAAGAAACGCATACTGAAGACCTGGAGATTCTAGCTATTCCTGAGCAAACCGATGATCATTATGATCCTGATGATAAAAATCAGGACAAGTACCATTTTGCTGAAGAAATTGAAGAGGAAGAAACGCTATCTTTACAAGACAAAGAGTTGGAACTTATTAAAAAATCACTCGAACGTCATCAAGGCAAGCGTAAGTTAGCCGCTGCGGAATTGGGCATTAGTGAGCGTACCCTCTACAGGAAAATTAAACAGTATGATCTTTAGGATAAATTTATGACATCATATACACTAAAGTTGTAGCATAGATGTTCTTTTTAAATTAGAGATGATTACATTTGATATTAAATAAATAGACATACTTCAATGAAAGCCATAGAAATATTTATGATTCGAAAATCGTTTGCTAGAAATAGCTCTGAAGCGATTAGAAAAGAAGCCGAAGATCTTGTTAACGAAAAGCACTATCAAGGTTACAGACTCATTAATGTCGATTTTGATGTTGCCGATAATGCTGGTTACATCTATGCATTTATTACAATGAAACGTCCTAACACGTATTAGTAGATGAAAACATATAAATACATAATAGCATTAATATCTGTATTACTTTTTAGTTGCGGCCCTTACTCATTTACAGGAGTACAAAAGCTAAATGCCGAAACGTTTCAGGTTAATTACTTTGTAAATAATGCTAGCCAAATTGAACCAGGTTTTGACCGAGACTTTACCTTGGCATTGCAAGATTTAATCGCCAATCAAACCAATTTAAATCTCACCACTACAAATGGTGATTTGGTTTATGAGGGGGAAATTGTAGAATACCGTATTTCTCCAACAACTGCTCAAGCCAACAGTACTGCCGCTCAAAACAGATTAACTGTAGCCGTGCAAGTACGATTTTATGATAAAGATGAGCCCGACGAAGAGTTTGAACAACGTTTTTCCTTTTTTTATGACTATGATGGAAGCTCTTTGCTACAAGGCGCTTTAAGAGAAACGGCTCACGAAGAAATATTTGAACGCTTAACCCAAGACATTTTTAATGCAACCTTAGCCAAATGGTAAATGAATACTAAAGATTTTACATACATACTTCAAAATCCGCAGCACATTACTAATGAGCAAACCGATGCATTATTAACACTTAGCAATGCACACCCTTATTTTCAAGCCGCACGAGCATTATATCTTAAAGGTTTAAAAAACAAAGAGAGTTATAAGTACAATCAAGAATTAAAAACTACAGCTGCATATACAACAGACCGAAGTATTTTATTTGATTATATCACGTCTCAAGCATTTAATCAAAATGAAATATCTCAAATTATCAAGCAAAATTCTGAGCATCTTAAAGGAATTAAGGTTAATGAAATTGATGATATTTCAGTAGATAAAAGTGTTACTATTGACGACGCCTTAAAAGAGCATATCAAAAACACTGAAGGTGTGCTAGACCCTAACCTGTTCGAACAAAAAGTAAAACCAGAAGAGGTTGCTCATTTCTTATCACTTCAAGATAATACTCCAGAACGTGTCATTCTAGATATAGATGCCAAACACATTGAAGAAACGCCTGAAGAAAAATTGCAAATTGGTAAGCCTTTAGATTTTGATAAAACCGAAACACATTCATTTGCAGAATGGCTAAAAATTACAAGTTTCAAACCTATTGAACGCAATGAAACAGATGCCGTTCCAGAAGATAAAGAACAAGAGGTTGAAGCAACTAAAGACGCTTCAGTAAGCAAAAAATTTGAACTCATCGATAAATTTTTAGAAAGTAAGCCTAAAATCATCCCTTCTAAAGAGGCTCCAAAAGTGAATATAGACACCAGCGACAAAGTGACTCACGATGGTCTAATGACAGAGACTTTAGCCAGAATATACCTCGAACAACACAATTATGAAAAGGCGATTCAATCTTATAAAATTTTAAGTTTGAAATATCCAGAAAAAAGTGGTTTCTTTGCAGACCAAATTAAAGCAGTAAAAGAATTACAAGAAAATAATACATAGAACTAATGAATACGTTTACTATATTTTTAATCCTAATCGTTATCGTGTCATTTTTACTCGTAGTAGTAGTAATGGTACAAAACCCTAAAGGAGGAGGATTATCATCATCTTTTGGTGGAGGTGGTACTCAACAATTAGGCGGTGTTAAAAAAACAACCGACTTTTTAGACAAGAGTACTTGGGCTTTAGCCACTTTATTATTAGCGCTTATTTTAACCTCTAATTTTGCCATTCCTGGTGCAGGAGGTGCACAAGACTCTAAAGTAAATACCGATGGAACGCAAACAACAACGCCAGCAACTACTCCAGACACGTCTGCTGATGATATCGCAAATCCTTTAGATTCTATTGGAGGCTAATCATTAGACAAACCATATATCAATGCCAACTTCTCAGTTGGCATTTTTTATTTCTGCAACTTTGTCAGGAAACTTGCATTGGCACATTTTTAGCATAACGCTTTAGCGTTAATCATAAATTAATAATTAAAAAACTTACATAACAATGAGCTTAAACATTAAACCATTGGCAGATAGAGTTCTTATAGAACCTATGCAAGCTGAAACTAAAACAGCTTCAGGAATTATCATTCCAGATAATGCAAAAGAAAAACCACAAAAAGGAAAAGTTGTGGCTGTTGGTAAAGGCACAAAAGATGAGCCTATGACTGTAGCTTCTGGCGATACTGTTCTCTACGGAAAATATGCTGGAACAGAATTAAAGTTAGAAGGTAAAGATTATATCATCATGCGCGAAAGTGACATACTAGCAATTGTTTAATTAAGACTTAAAAACACAAAAATAAAATGGCAAAAGACATAAAATTTGATATTGAAGCACGTGACGGATTAAAACGTGGCGTAGACGCATTAGCTAATGCAGTAAAAGTAACCTTAGGCCCTAAAGGTCGTAATGTTATTATTAGTAGATCTTTTGGAGCACCTCAAGTAACCAAGGATGGTGTTTCTGTTGCTAAAGAAATTGAACTAGAAAACGAGCTTGAAAATATGGGAGCTCAAATGGTAAAAGAAGTAGCATCTAAAACCAACGATTTGGCAGGTGATGGAACAACAACAGCTACTGTTTTGGCTCAAGCTATTGTAAAAGAAGGTTTAAAAAACGTTGCTGCAGGTGCAAATCCAATGGATTTAAAACGCGGTATAGACAAAGCTGTTGAAGCCATAGTAAAAGATCTTGATAAGCAATCTAAGAAAGTTGGAAACTCTTCTGAAATGATAAAGCAAGTTGCTTCTATCTCTGCAAATAACGATAACACTATTGGTGATTTAATTGCTAAAGCATTTGACAAAGTAGGTAAAGAAGGTGTTATCACTGTTGAAGAAGCAAAAGGAACAGATACTTATGTAGATGTTGTTGAAGGAATGCAATTTGATAGAGGTTACCTCTCTCCTTACTTCGTGACAGATTCTGATAAAATGATTGCCGATTTAGAAAATCCATACATTTTATTATTCGATAAGAAAATTTCAAACCTACAGGAGATTCTTCCTATATTAGAACCTGTAGCGCAATCTGGTAGACCATTATTAATTATTGCAGAAGATGTAGAAGGTCAAGCCTTAGCTACATTAGTAGTGAATAAATTACGTGGCGGATTAAAAATTGCTGCGGTTAAAGCGCCTGGTTTTGGTGATCGTCGCAAAGCAATGCTCGAAGATATTGCCATCTTAACTGGTGGAACCGTGATTTCTGAAGAACGTGGATTTTCTTTAGAAAACGCCGATTTAAGTATGCTAGGTACTGCTGAATCTGTAATGATTGACAAAGACAATACTACCATTGTAAATGGATCAGGGAAATCTGGAGATATCAAAGCAAGAGTAAACCAAATTAAAGCTCAAATAGAAACAACGACTAGCGATTACGATAAAGAAAAACTACAAGAACGTTTGGCTAAGTTAGCTGGAGGTGTTGCTGTACTCTATGTTGGAGCTGCGTCTGAAGTAGAGATGAAAGAGAAAAAAGATAGAGTTGATGATGCATTACATGCTACAAGAGCTGCTGTTGAAGAAGGTATCGTTGCCGGTGGAGGTGTTGCATTGGTAAGAGCTATCAAAGTCTTAGAGAAAATCACTACTGAAAATCTAGATGAAACAACAGGTATTCAAATTGTTGCTAGAGCCATAGAATCACCATTAAGAACTATCGTTTCTAATGCTGGTGGAGAAGGTTCTGTAGTTATCAATAAAGTATTAGAAGGCAAGAAAGATTTTGGTTTTGATGCTAAAACTGAAACTTACGTTGACATGCTTAAAGCTGGGATTATAGATCCTAAAAAAGTAACGCGTATCGCCTTAGAAAATGCGGCATCTGTTTCTGGAATGATTTTAACTACCGAATGTGCTTTGGTAGATATTAAAGAAGATGCTCCTGCTGGTGGCGGAATGCCTCCAATGGGCGGCGGAATGCCAGGAATGATGTAATAATGAGCCGTTACAGGTGAGTTATTCACTCAAACACACCATATATTGATTTGAAAAGCCTTTGATAATTATCAAAGGCTTTTCTATTTCTATTAGTGCTTTAAAAGTTTCTTTACAACCGATTTGCTTCCCATATCAATTTTTATAAAATAAATACCTGTTGTTAAATCAAGAACTGAAAAGACATCTGTATTTTTATAATGTTTGATATTTCTTCCGTTTATATCAGTTACCGTTATGGTTTTAACTGGCACATTAGATCTTATGCTAACGATATCTACCGCTGGGTTTGGAAACATATCTACGTCCTGTATTTCAATGTCATCAACAGAAAGCGCATCAACGACTTCAGTTGACACGGTATTCGTCACTATTGCTGGGTTAAAATCAAAAAATATAGAGGCGTCATTGTAAAAAATATCACCTAAGCTGGCATCTTGCTTTGGTTTAATTTTATAGGCAATATAGCCGTTGGATTCGGCTTCATTCTGACTTGAACTAGGCAATAATATATTGTCAAAAGTAAAAACAGCTTGGATACCATCTTCTACTATCAAATGACCATTATGACTCATACTTTCAATCTGAAGCGTAAACCACTCTAACTTTGGATCAATAATATTCGTAATTCTCACGTTAATTGCTTCTGCGGTTCCCGTATTTTGGAATCGTATAACATAATGCAGATAATCATCTGTTTGTTCTAATAAAATTTGCTCACCCTCAAGTACTGTTATGTCATTTGGATCATAAGACCCAACAACTGTTTGAGACAAATTGTATGTGTTATCATTTTCAGTATTATCACCAGCAATAGGATTCACACTTACAACTGTATTTATAACATCATTAATATTAGTTGTTGGTGGCGTAAAAACATTGAACTCGACAATTATAGATCGATTTTCGAAAGGAGCGATATTAGAAAAGTCAAAACTAAGCAGATCACCAGATTGGGAACTGGGAGCCTGAGAAGCCGTTAAATATTGCATCTTAGTCACATCAAAAACCATTTCTACTGTCCCGCTTAACACAGTCGTTCCTATATTAGTATATACTATTTCATATGAAGTATCAAATCCAGGACGTGGTTCACTTATAGGATAAATGCTAATCGTTAAATCATTAGCAGTCCCAGTAGATGTTACACAGAAATTGGCCGCGTTATCTATTTCATTATCTCCTTCAAAATTGGTAGTGTGAATAGGTGGAGACACTGTGAAATAACTTGGTAAACTAGGAGTCAATAATGTTGTGAAATCACCTTGACCCACATCTATGGCAAAAGTACCGTCGTCATTTGTAAATGTTGAAAATGCAGCAAAACTACTACCAGAACCTATCCAAACATTTGATATTCCTGCATCACTCCCATCACAACCGTCGCCATCACTATCGTAGGTTACTGTTCCGCTAATGAGGTTACTCAAAACACCTAAATTTTTGAACCAAGACACTTTACCTGCATCAGAGTTACTGAGTGATTCTGCAGTTATGTATAAAACATCATTATTATTATCACCATTTAAGTCTGCAATATGAAAATCTGACAGCCCTTGGTTCGTATCTCCTAAAGTTATAGGGTTATTACCAAAAACACCATTGTAATTTTTAAAATATATAATTCTATCACTGTTTACTCCGGTAAATAAGCTCATAACAACATCAGGATCTCCGTCATTGTCGATATCGGTAAACTCTAAGAAATCATTAGGAAAGACATTGTCGCCACCATAAACCACCTGAAACGCGCCAAACGTTCCTTGTCCATCCTCGTTCTCATACCAACCAATAGGATCACTCGTAAAAATATCTAAATCGCCATCGCCATCAATATCAGATAGTTTTATAGCGTCTTCATTAGATGATGGGATAACCTGAGGTGCACTAAAATTTCCACTACCATCGTTGGCTAACCAAGAAAAAGGCTGATTAATAACTAAATCAAAATCGCCATCAGCATCAATATCCCCATAATCAAATGGTTTTATGTTATCTATGGTATCAATAATAACTTGTTCTGAGCCAAAATTTCCTAGCCCATCTGTATTCTCATACCAAACCACGCGATCTCCTAGATTATCCAAACAAACAACATCGTTGTCATCATCTCCATCAACATCGAAAACACTTACAAATTGGGGGTTTACAGTAATATCAGATATGACACTTCCAACAGAAAATTGTCCTGAACCGTCATTTTCATACCATAGTAATTTATCTCCATCTTGGGTAGCAACCACTAAATCTATATCGTCATCATCATCGAGGTCTTTGGCAACTACTGAATTAAATCTGAAAGCACTTGATGAAATCAACTGTTGAGGGCCAAAATTCCCCAATGCATCCAAGTTTTCATACCAACTGAGTTTACTGTCTGAAGACCCATAAATAATATCTTGGTCACCATCATTATCAAGATCTGCTGAAATCACATCTCTCAATTCTCTTAGGTCAATAATTATTTCCTGAGAATCTTCAAAAAAAGCAGATCCAGATTGATTTTTATTCCAACTCAGTTCATAGCCATCAACGTTATTCACCACTAAATCAATCAAATCATCACCATCCATATCGGCTACAGCTAATCTTGAACTAAACGTTCTAAAATTTATATTTCTAATAAATTGCTCGTCACTATAGGTACCTTGACCATCGGTATTTTCAAACCAAACCATACCTGCTTCATTTGTACTGATGTCAAAATCGTCGTTTCTACCAAAACCAAACATATCTAAATCGCCATCACCATCAACATCAAACCATTGCGCAAACCCAATAAAAAGATCATAACTTGAAGAAAAGGAATTCATAAATGAAAAATTCCCTGAGCCATCATTAGCGAAAGAAATTAAGCCATCAAAAACATTTTGTCCATAAGCATCAAGATCGCCATCATTATCTAAATCACCCAAACTTACAGTATACATGCCTCCAAATACATCAAAAGCCTGCTGAGGACTCCCAAAATTACCTTGACCATCTGTATTCTCAACCCAATATACAATTTGGTCTGGACTCCCCTTTGATGCAAACATGATATCATTATCATCGTCGTCGTCGAGATCTCCCGCTACAATTTCAATATATTGAGTCGTACTCGAAAAAGATGCGGTTGTAATTATCTGTTGCGGCCCAAAAGCAGCTTGTCCATCAGTGTTTTCATACCAAGCAATAATTCCGTCACCTCTTGATGAGGATAAAATATCTAAATCTGTATCACCATCAATATCAGAAATATAAATCATCGCTGGATTATCAACTTGAGTTGTGATAACCTGTTTTGCACTAAATGTTCCAGCACCATCGGTATTTTCATACCACGCAATGATATGCATAGGTGAAGCATTTTCTGCAATCATAATATCAATATCTCCATCAGAGTCAATATCGGCGGTTTTAATAGCATTAACTCCATTGACATTATCATCTACAATGTGCTGTATAGATAATGTACCTTGTCCATTGGTGTTTTCAATCCACATTAATGGGTTCGATTTAGGAATCAAGTCGGCATCACCATCACCATCCATATCTGCCAATTGTACGGCATCGCGCGAATAAGTTCCTGTAGGAGAACTAACACCTAATTGAAATGTATTTGTAGTATCTATGACTGTTTCCTGAAAAACAATCTGCCCAAAAACTATTGAAGATGTAAATAAAAGTGAAAGCGAAAGTAATTTTTTTATCATGGTCTGAAAGGTTTGTTTAAATGTAAGAATTTTATAGCATATATCCTGTCACAAAAAGCGTTCCAATATTATGTTACTATTTGAAGTGATTTGTTAGTCTCTTTTTTTGATTAATTTTCTTAGTTTTAAGAAAATCAATCTGTTATGAAAAAACAACTCACATATGCCTTTGGCGAAATACTTATTGTTATTATAGGCATTTCTCTGGCTTTTGCCATGAACAAATGGGGAGAGACCAGTGCCAATAATGCTCAAAAAGAGCAATACATAAACAATCTTAAAAAAGACATAGAAACCGACAAATTACAATTAGAAGCGAATCTTACTGAGATTGATGAAAAAATAAAAATTTCCAGCGGACTTATTTCCGTTCTTGGAACAAACCAAGCTCAAAAAAGGGAGGTATTGCAAGGCGTTTATAAAGTTGCTAACCTCAGCAATTTTTCTCCAAAAGATTATACGCATCAAACATTGATTAACTCTGGTGATTTAAAATTAATGAACGACTTCAAATTAAAATCTGATATTTTAAAACATTATGCCATATATAAAGATATTCTAAAGGCTTATCAACGACAAGAAGCTATCAATAAAGATTATTTGGGACGCTATTTCATATACAATACAGATTACGATTTGGTACGCGAAGGTAAATCACCATTTACTGATGAAAAACTTCTTAAAAACATCATGCAAAGTATTCGTGGTTCTTTTATGATAAAGAAAGCAGCGACACAACGTGGTATTTCAAGCTGTGATAGTATCTTGAAAATTTTAAACTAAAAAACAAAGCCCGAATCTTCATTCGGGCTTTTTTTTTTAATTATCGTGATCATCAACGATTTCTTTATCTCTATATTTACAACAAGGATGAACTGAAGCGTAAGCCTCATCTGTTGCTTTCAAATCTTTAGTATCATGTCCAACAGCAGCAATTTTTTTGCTTATTGTTTCTAAGTTGGTTTTTCGTTCATCAAAAATCAACTTAAGCTCATGAGTTTTTACATTCCAAATGGCAGATTTAACGCCCTTTGTTCTAATAGCTGCCTTTTCAATACGATCTTTACACATCATACATACACCATCTACTTCAAGAGAAGCCTTTGCATTTTTATTTTGTGCAAATGTTACTGTTGTTACAAGCACAGCACATATCATTAATATTTTTTTCATTTTAATTGTTATTTAATTTTAAATCGTAATCCTGCGTAATACATACTTCCAAAAATTGGACCATATACAAAAGTAGTATCAAAATTTGGTCCAAAAGGGTCGTCGGCACCTAAAATAGGATTACTCTGTCTTACATTCGTGATATTTTCACCCCCTAAATATACTTCAAATTTTGGAGAAAACACTTTGGTTACTTGTGCATTTAGCGTTCCTATTGTAGGTGATTCTTCTGGCAGTCTATATGCTTCGGGGTTTGATGCTGTAGACGCAAAGCGCTGTTCACTTAGCCAATTATAAGTTACATCAAATTTCCAACGTGCCGATTCACCTTCCTCTAGAGGTGTTTCGTAAGATGCATTTGCAAAAAAGCGATGCTTAGGAATTAACGGTTTTGATAATTTCCCTGATAAATAATCTGTTTTAACATCATAGTACTTATAAGCAGTTCTTAAATCGACATGCTCAAATATATTATAGTTCAATTCAATCTGAAGGCTATTGGCATAACTATCACCTTCAAGGTTATAGAAATTTACTTGTTGCGGATTTTCCCAATCAATTACTACTTGATTTTTAAAATCAGTTCTGTAGAAATCTAAGGTCACATCGGCTTTTCTTCCAAAGAGATTAAAGCCTTGTAGGTATGAAATTCCATAATTCCAAGCTATTTCAGGGTCTAACCCATAAATGCTTCCTCCAGTATCCAAAATACCAATGGTTCGAGACGTTGCAAAGATGTTTTGATTTTCAGCAAAGATATTAGCGCTACGTTTTCCTCTTCCAATTGATGCTCTTAAAGCCGATTTTTCCCAAGGTGTGTAACGTGCATGTAAACGCGGTGTGATAAATTCACCCAATAAATTATGCGTATCGAAACGTAATCCTACTGTTAAAGTTAGCTTATCTAGGTCATCATAAGCATATTCAAAAAAAGCACCTGCCGAACGCTCACTGCGTTCAAAATTAGTATTTAAAGCAAACTCATCATAATGGTCATAAGTAAATCCAAGTCCGGTTTTTATTTTATGGCGTGAATCACTAATAATAGAGTTATAGATGACATTAGAATAGATGCTATTATGATTAATGTCATATCTATTCAATCCGAAATACGAGCCTTGATTATGCGAACTAAATGCAAACTGGACACCTAAACTTTGCCAAGGAACTTCTGGATTAACATATCCTAACTTAGCAGACATTTCAATACGTTCAGTATCAATCTCACTTCCCCAAGCATTCGTGGTTAATTTATCAGTATCTGGATTGAAGTCTAGCTGACCGGCTTGATTATTATCATTTAAGTAACGTAAGTTAATAAAACTTACTAATCCTTTTTCAGGGTTAGTATATTGCCAACGGTTCATGACATTGATTTGTTTTTTTAACGGAACATCCAAAAAGCCGTCGTTATTTTTATCAAATCTTTTGTCTCTTAAATTGCCATGTACATATAAGCCTGTACTCCACTTATCATCTACTTTTGTATTAATATGGGTATTTAACTCTAATCTACCGTTTACAGAACCATAAAGATTAACAAAAAGTTTATCATCTGTAGATGGCTTTTGAAGCTCGGCATTAATTTGACCAGCAATACTCTCAAAACCATTAACAACACTTCCCGCTCCTTTGGTAATTTGAATACTTTCAACCCATGTACCTGGGATAAAACTTAATCCAAAGGCTTGCGAAGCTCCACGAATAGACGGAATATTCTCAGTAGTAATTAAAATGTATTTACTTGTTAATCCTAACATTTTAATTTGTCTTGTTCCTGTTACGGCATCAGAGAAGTTCACATCAATAGATGGGTTGGTTTCGAAACTTTCAGATAGATTACAACAGGCCGCTTTAAGCAGTTCATCACTACTCACTGTTGTTATATTTTGTGCACTCAAATACGATTTTGTGGTCGACTGTTTTCGTGCTATCAAGGTAATTTCATCCAAATCACTCGTAGCTTCTAGTAAATGCTCAATATACCTAGGCTTAGTAATGGTTAACGTATCTGTCTTAAAACCAACATAACTAATTACAAGTTTTTTATAACTTGGTTGATACGGGATACTAAATTTTCCTTCAATATCGGTTACTGCGCCAACAGATGTATTGAGCCAAAACACATTTGCTCCAGCTAAAGGAAACGTTTCATTTCCCGATGATGCTTCAGTTATAATACCTTCTATTTTTTCCTGAGAAAAGGAAACCAATGGAAGTATTAATAGTATAATTATTAATTTCTTTTTCATTTTAATTATAGATTTTTAAAAGCATAATGATTGCCATAACAATCATAATACTATTTTCAATAAATGTTGCTTTTGTCATAGGGAGTTTTAAAGCTGTTCCAAGACAAGCGCATTGAATTGACTTCTTATCTAATAGGGTTTTAGTAACGCCAATGGTTGTTATTCCTAAAACAACTAAAGTAAGCACTAGTGCCGCAGTAGTTTGAAATCGCATTAAAAGCATTAATCCCAAAGCCGTTTCAATAAATGGATAGATCCAGGCATAGACTGGAACAGCCTTTGCTAACGGGTCGTACATTCTAAAGCTATCAGGAAAACCTTTTAAATCCAGTAGTTTAAAAAAACTGAAAACGATATAGAATAACCCCATAAAATCAAACATAAATCCTTCCAAATCCCATGGTTTATTATTTAGAAGAAATGAGGCTACCATGATGTAACCAAAAATTAAAAATAATGGAAGTAACTGTCTTAACTCGCTCTTCTCTCCAATACTCTCTTGGGAAACTGAATGAAAAGCGTTTTTGATTTCTTTTTCTGAAATCGAATATTTTTTTGGTAAAGTTCGGCTTAAAGTATCTAAAGCAATGTGCTTTGACATTACAATGTTAACTTCAGACGTTTCTAAATCCACAGAAACATCAGTGACGTTTTCTATGCCTCTTAAAGTCTTTTCAACCGAAGTTTTACATCCGTTACAGGTCATACCTGTAACTATATATGTATGTGTCATCGTATTTTGTATTTGATATAATGAATAATCGACTAAACGAAAATTTTAGTCATTAAGAAGTTTAAAACTATGTGATTATATCAAATTAAGAATACCTGATCGAGAATCTGTACATCTACAATCAAGTTAGGAGGTCGATAATGATTATGAGGTATAATCTGTTTTGGCAATACTTCAAACAGACTATTAAAACTATAAGTATAAGCTGTTAAGAACTGTTGTTGGTTAACATCTAAATCATCAAATGTTTTAACGGTTAATTCGTCTTGACCTTCAACAATTTCAAGCGTGTCTTTGCAACAAGATTTCTTAACAACATTAGTTTGCTGCGAATCGTCAAGTTCTAAACCACATTTATGAACATCACTAAAAACAGCAACATCTATTAAAACATCTCCACAAAAATGCTTTTCCACCGTAAAAGATACTGTAGAAAACAATAACAGCATTGCCATTATTACTGAGCTTATTCTATGCAAAACTTGCTTTAACATATCGCAAAGTTATAAAAAAAGAACTAAGACCTAAACAGATTAAGTATTGATTAACAAATTATTGTTTGAGTTTATAGTAATAAAATGCAGGTACTAACAGCAATAAGAGTATAGGTTGAATTAAGAACCGTCTAAAATTAAAGAACAAGTAATAATCTTCTTGTCTAGGGTTAATTACAAAATAAAGAAAGAAAATCATTAAAATGAGATACGCCACTCCATAGACTAGAACCGAAAACTTTACAATAGATTTATCTCTAAAAAATAAAAATATAATTCCTAATGAAATCACCGTATTTAAAACAAACCTTAAGGTGGTAAAGAGTGATAATTTTAAAACTTCTCGTCGAGGATAGTCCATATGTAAATAATCACTTTTAAAAAACAACAAATAAGGATCATAAAACAGCTCATTTTCAAATAGACGGATAAGAACCAACAACCCAAAAAGTACTATGAGTGCTATGTACGTTAGAGGTTTACGCATTTAATTCCTTTTTTTTAATTTTTGAAAAACGCTTGACCCAAAACATCCAAAGCAAAAAGACCATACCATAAATAATCAACGGAAAAATTACATGATGCAAAAAATCTTCCCGCCAGGGATAATTATACAACCCAATAGAGAGGATGGCTATTCGAAATAAATTCACAGAATAGATTAATGCGCTTCCCGCCAGAATATAAATGAATGTTGACTTAAACGTTCCTGCAAACGCAATTATAAACGAAATAAACATAATGACCACACTTATTGAATTACAACCTTCTACAACTCTAGCTACAAATTTTCCTCTTACTATCAATTTCATTGAAAGCTCATTTTCATGTGGTTTAAGAACCGTTTCATAGCCAAACGTATTGAGAAGAGATTCACTTTGTTGAGCTACTAGATTGGTCATATAATCTGGATAGTATTTCGAACCATCAGAGAAATCTAAATAATATTTATAGGCTAATGTGAGCACAAAATATACCGAAAGAAAGGTCAGTATAAATTTGACGACCGACTTATATTTTACAAGAAGTGCTTTCATTGAGAGTTAAAATTATACAAAATGAATCTAGAAATAGCACTTTTTAAATACTTTTACCAAAATTTTTGAAACCTATGACATTTGAAACCCTAAAACCTCAAGTTGAAACTATACTTTCTAACACTACACAAACTGTTGACGAAAGACTATTAAGTGTATGCGAACTTCTTGAAAATCACATAGATTATTATAACTGGGTTGGTTTTTATTTTAAAAATGGAGATAAAAACGAATTAAAGTTAGGTCCCTATGTTGGTGAACCTACAGATCATATCATTATTCCTTTCGGAAAAGGGATTTGTGGTCAAGTTGCTGTTTCAAATGAAAACTTTGTTGTACCAGATGTTGCAGCACAAGACAATTATATTGCTTGTAGTATCACTGTTAAAGCTGAAATCGTTATTCCTATTTTTGTAAATGGCGAAAACATAGGACAAATAGATATCGATTCTAATACACCAGACCCTTTTACTGAAAAGGATGAACGTTTTTTAGAGTTTGTTTGTAAGAAAGTTTCAGCAATTTTGTAATTAAGCCTGCTCGTTAAACCTAGCTATTTTCATAACTAATGCAGTTATTAAAGACAGAAAACCAACGGCAGCTGCAAGATATAAAAACACACCTATCCAAAATTTATAGTTAGACATATCCCATGCCCAACCTACAGTTTTGTTAATACCATAGTTAAAATCACTTAATAACATAACCGCTATAAAAAAAGCTATTGTTAAAAGTGTCACTCTAAGAAAATACCACCAAAATCCTTTTCGAGAATAACTGCGAGACATAGACATATTATTAATTGGTTTAAGTTACATTCCTGTTCTAATAGCTTCAACTGGATCTAATCTTGAAGCTGTAATTGCAGGTATTACACCAGAGATTAAGCCAATAAATGTAGACAGAGAAAACCCTAAGAATATATTAGAAAACGACAGCACAAAATCAAAATCTAAGGCTGCTGTAGCTATTAAAGAAATTAACCACACCATTATAATGCCTATTAAACCTCCTAAAACAGATAAGATAACTGCCTCAAATAAAAACTGAAACATTATAAATTTGTTTTTGGCACCTAATGACTTCTGAATTCCAATCAGGTTTGTACGTTCGCGAACGCTAACAAACATAATATTAGCAATACCAAAACCTCCAACTAAGAGTGAGAAGCCACTTATAATCCATCCGATCATATTTAAGGTGGCAATGATACCATCAATAAATGCAGTAAATCCAGATATTTTATTAATAAAAAAATTATCTGGCTCATCAGCTTTTAAACCTCTATATGCGCGATACTTTTGTTTTAAAACAGCTTCGAAAGCTCCCATATCAACACCTTTAACAGGTTTAATAATAACAGCTCCTGGAAGACCGCTGGCACCTCCATTTTTAAATCGTCGTACAAAATTAGCAGGCACATAAGCTTTTTCATCAGGAGAGTCTCCCAATCCTGTTCCAACTTTCTTCAATACACCAATCACAGTCATCTTTCGTCCATAAGCACGAACCGTTTTTCCAATAGGATTTGTAGTTCCAAAAAGATTTTCAGCTGTAGCACTACCAACAACCATTACATTAGCTCCAGAATTAGATTCGGCTTCAGAATAAAAACGACCTTCAGATATCTTCAAATTCTCAATTTCATAAATCCCATCAGATATTGGTGTAACATCTACTCCTGTAACTGTTGTTCCTTCATATTTTATATTTTCAGAACTCCCAAAAATCACATACGCAATAGCATCAATATCTGGCACATTTCGCTCTATAAATTGATAATCATCATGTTCGGTTTGCGGGAAATTCTCTCTTTGCCATCTTGGTACTTCCGTAGGTCCAAAAGAATATTTGGTAAGGTACATTGTGTTTTTATCTAAACCACTAAGTTGATCTTTAATACTCTTATCTAAAGAATCTACAGCTGCAAGTACAGCTATAATTGAAAAAATCCCTATCGTAATACCTAAAAGGGATAAAAATGTACGTAGCTTATTATTGCGCAATGCATTAATTGCAAACGAAAAACTTTCTTTGAATAACCTTAAATAAACGAGCATGAGATTGGTTTAGTTTTCAACGATTATAAAGATAGGACGTTTTCAACAATTTATTGTTACAAAAAACTTAAATAAACTGTGATTTCAATTTACATTAACTCGTGATATTACGTATTTTTGGGCTTTAATTTTTCACAACTTCGAGAAATTCTCGAAACACAACGACAACAACACAGCAATGAGCAACAACAAAACCATTAAATCGGCTTTAATTTCGGTTTTTAGTAAAGACGGATTAGAACCTATTGTCAAACAACTTGACCAACAAAATGTAACTATTTATTCTACAGGAGGCACAGAAAAATTCATAAAGGATTTAGGTATCGATGTCGTTCCTGTTGAAGACATTACCTCTTATCCTTCTATTCTTGGCGGGCGAGTAAAAACACTTCACCCTAAGGTATTCGGAGGCATTTTAAACAGACAAAATAACGAAAGTGATGTTGCAGAATTAGTTGATTTTGATATTCCTCAAATCGATTTGGTGATTGTTGATTTATATCCTTTTGAAAAGACCGTAGCTTCTGGCGCATCTAATCAAGACATTATTGAAAAAATTGATATTGGTGGGATTTCTCTTATTAGGGCTGCAGCAAAAAATTACGCCGACGTGATTTGCGTCTCTTCAGTAGATGATTATGCCGAATTTTTAACATTGCTAAAATCGCAAAATGGAGATACTTCTGAAGCAGACAGAAAACAATTTGCAGCAAAAGCCTTCAATGTGTCGTCTCATTATGACGCTGCAATTTTCAATTATTTTAATGCAGATCATAGCATCGCTTCTCTTAAAATAAGTGAAACAAATGGTAAAGTATTGCGTTATGGGGAAAACCCGCATCAACGTGGTTTTTTCTTCGGAAATTTTGATGATATATTTACTAAACTCCACGGAAAAGAGCTGAGCTATAACAATCTTTTAGATGTTGACGCTGCTGTTAACCTCATGAACGAATTTAAAAACGAAGCGCCAACATTTGCCATTCTTAAACATAACAACGCTTGCGGCTTTGCACAACGTGACTCAATTCATCAAGCTTATGTTGATGCATTAGCGGGCGACCCTGTATCTGCATTTGGAGGTATTTTGATTGCCAACACAGAAATTGACAAATCAACTGCAGAAGCTATACATTCTCTATTTTGCGAAGTGGTTATTGCGCCTTCATTTTCAGACGAAGCCTTAGATATCTTAAAAGGAAAGAAGAATCGAATTTTATTAATCTTACATGATGTTGGTTTTTCAGAAATGACAGTAAGAACTTGCTTAAATGGTGTTTTGGTACAAGACAAAGACAACAAAACGGATAATGTTGCCGATTTATCTCATGCTACTAACACGCAACCGTCTCAAAGTGAGTTGGACGATTTAATATTTGCTTCAAAAATTTGCAAGCACACCAAATCTAATACCATTGTCTTGGTGAAAGATAAGCAGCTATGTGCTAGTGGAACAGGACAAACTAGCCGTGTTGATGCTCTTAATCAAGCCATTCATAAGGCACAGTCATTTAATTTTGATTTAAAAGGTGCGGTTATGGCAAGTGATGCATTTTTCCCATTTCCTGATTGCGTAGAAATTGCCGATAATGCAGGCATCACTGCTGTGATACAACCTGGAGGTTCTATTAAAGATCAATTAACTATCGATTATTGCAATGAACACGATGTTGCCATGGTGATGACTGGCACACGACATTTTAAACATTAAAGTGTCTTTTTAGGAGGACGTTTAATTCAATATTTTTTTTCAATTTGAAAAGTCCAAAAGTTAAAACCAAACGTTTAACTATAAAAAGTAAAGCGCTTAACTTTCATATAAATTGAAATTGAAATAAACAACAAATATTTCGTAAGTTTTATTACATTTACAACACGCCAAAAAATTAGTACAATAACGACCTCATAATATTAGAATAACGAATGGGATTTTTTGATTTCTTAACCGAAGAAATAGCCATAGATTTAGGTACCGCAAACACACTTATCATCCACAACGACAAAGTTGTAGTTGATAGTCCGTCAATTGTTGCTAGAGACCGAATTTCAGGCAAAATCATTGCCGTTGGTAAAGAAGCCAACATGATGCAAGGTAAAACACACGAAAACATCAAAACAATTAGACCACTCAAGGATGGGGTGATTGCCGATTTTGATGCATCAGAGCAAATGATAAGTATGTTTATTAAAAATATTCCTGCTTTAAAAAAGAAATTATTTACACCTGCCCTTCGTATGGTAGTATGTATTCCATCAGGTATTACAGAAGTAGAAATGCGTGCTGTAAAAGAATCTTGTGAGCGTGTAAATGGTAAAGAAGTGTATTTAATTCATGAACCAATGGCTGCTGCTATTGGTATTGGTATTGATATTATGCAACCAAAAGGAAACATGATTGTTGATATTGGAGGTGGTACTACTGAAATTGCTGTTATTGCTTTAGGTGGTATTGTTTGTGACAAATCTGTAAAAGTTGCTGGTGATGTGTTTACCAATGATATTATTTACTACATGCGCACGCAACACAACCTTTACGTAGGTGATCGCACTGCTGAAAAAATTAAAATTCAAATTGGTGCTGCTACAGAAGATCTTGACCTTCCGCCAGAAGAAATGAGCGTTCAAGGACGTGATCTACTAACAGGAAAGCCAAAACAAGTTCAAATTTCATATCGTGAAATTGCAAAAGCTTTAGACAAATCCATCTTAAGAATTGAAGATTCTGTGATGGAAACCCTCTCACAAACACCACCAGAATTAGCTGCCGATATTTACAATACGGGTATCTATTTAGCGGGAGGTGGATCCATGCTAAGAGGCTTAGACAAACGATTATCGCAAAAGACTGACTTACCTGTATATATTGCTGAAGACCCGCTAAGAGCGGTTGTAAGAGGCACGGGAATCACACTTAAGAATCTTGCTAAATTTAAAAGTGTATTGATAAAATAACTTAGAATACCTACATCGCATGCAACAAATTATCAACTTTGTCATTAGAAACAAAACCTCCCTTTTGTTTCTATTGTTGTTCGGTATTTCTTTGGCTCTCACCATTCAATCACATTCTTATCACAAAAGTAAATTCATTAATTCTGCCAACTTTATAACGGGTGGTATTTATGACAAAGCAAACGGTATTTCAAGTTACTTTAACCTTAAAAAACAGAACGACATACTCATTGAAGAAAACAACAGACTTCGTTCTCAGGTTTTTAACGATGGTGATTCTACAACCAAATCAATTATTGACAGCACGTCATATGCTGGTAGATATAAATTACAGTCGGCAAGAATAATTAATAATAATTATGCATCGTCAAAGAATTATCTCACTATAAACAAAGGAGAACAAGATAGCATAAGTGAAGACCTTGGTGTGGTGACTTCAAGAGGAATTGTAGGAATCATAGACAACACATCTAACGGTTATGCACGTGTACTATCTATATTAAATACGAAAAGCCGTATTAATGCTCAACTCAAAACTTCAAATCATTTTGGGTCTTTAAAATGGGATGGTAAACTAGCATCCATAGTTCAATTAACAGATATTTCAAAGTTTGCTCCAGTTAGAGAGGGCGACACCATCGTTACGGGAGGAAAATCGTCTATATTTCCAAAGGGCATTCCAATAGGCACTATAGACGGATTTGACTTAGATATTAGCGGAGACACCTATACCATAAATGTGAAATTATTCAATGACATGACCAATCTTTCTCATGTTTATATTATTGAAAATTTAGATGCGGAAGAAATCAATCGTTTAGAAAACCCAATTGATGAATAGTCTAAATTTTAATAGCATCGTTAGATTTGTTGTGCTCATCTTAGCACAAGTATTAATATTCAGCAATATTAATTTTATGGGTTACATCAATCCATATCCATACGTACTTTTCATTTTATTATTCCCAGTTAACAATAATCGGCTACTTTTTATTTTTATGAGCTTTATGCTGGGATTATTTGTTGACATTTTTTCAGATTCTGGAGGGGTTAATGCAGCTGCATGCGTTACTATTGCTTTTATAAGACCTGCTGTATTGAAATTTGCATTTGGAATGATATACGAACACCAAAGTATCAAATTCAACAATACCGAATTTGGTAACCGATTAATTTACTTTTCTATTTTAATCGTCATACATCATTTTATTATGTTCTCATTGGAGATTTTTAACATTTCGAACATAATTTTAATATTAGAGAAGACGTTATTTTCAAGTATCTTTACGATTATCCTTTGTGTATTAATTTCTGTACTTTTTAGTAGCAAACAACGATGAGAAAACTTCTACTTTTATTAACAGTAGTTACTGTTGGACTAGTTTTTATTGCACGCTTGTTTTATTTACAAGTATACAATAACAAAAGCTATAGTCTATTAGACGACAATGCTATTAGAAAAGTATACGACTACCCTAAACGTGGTTACGTTTATGACAGGAATGGAAAACTTTTAGTTGCTAATCAGCCCTCTTATGATGTCATGATTATCCCAAGGGAAGTAGAACCTTTAGACACTTTAGAATTTTGCAGTTTACTAAAAATCACCAAGGAAGATTTTAAAAAAACTTTCGCTAAATCAAAAAATTACTCTCCAAGATTACCTTCGGTATTTGTACCTCAACTCTCCAAAACAGATTATGCTGTCCTTCAAGAAAAGATGCGAAAATTTAAAGGCTTCTATATTCAAAAACGTTTTTTACGTGACTATAGAACTTCAATTGGAGCAAATGTTCTAGGCGACATTGGAGAGGTTAATCGTCGTATTATTGAGAAACAACCCTATTATAAAATGGGTGACCTTATTGGTAAACAAGGCATTGAACTATCTTATGAGAATACTTTGAGAGGCGTAAAGGGAACAAAGTTCATTCAAAAAGATCGATTCAACAAAAATATAGGTCCGTTTAAAGAGGGGCGTTACGATACCTTGCCTAAGCCAGGAAAAGACATTACAATCACCATTGACTCGGCGTTACAGGAATATGGCGAGTTATTAATGACCAATAAACGTGGTGGAATTGTTGCTATTGACCCGAGTAATGGTGAAATTTTAGCTATGGTTACAGGCCCTAGTTATAACCCAAATTTACTTGTAGGTCGTGAGCGAAATAAAAATTTCTCGAAATTGTTTTTAGATTCTATTTCTAAACCAACTTTTGATAGAGGCTTACAAGCACAATATCCTCCAGGCTCTCCTTTTAAAGTCATTAATGCACTCATCGCCTTACAAGAGGGCGTCGTTGACACAAACGATAAGGTGTCCTGCAGAATGGGCTATTACTATGGAAATAGAAGGCTCACAGGTTGCCATCACCATAAAAGTCCTGTAGACATGAACGATGGAATTGCACAGTCTTGCAACGCCTATTTTGTGAATGTATACCGAAGGATTATAGATAATTATGATGACGCTGGAAACGCCATGAATATTTGGGCAAATCACGCCAAAAGCTTTGGTTTAGGTGATTTTTTAAACAACGATTTGTCAGTTGGTAGACCAGGTAGAATTCCAGACGGAGACTATTATGACCGCGCTTATGGTGACAATCGTTGGGGTTCAACCTATATTGTATCTAACGCCATTGGTCAAGGTGAAGTAGAAGCAACTCCTATTCAATTAGCAAATATGGCTGCTGCTATTGGCAATCGTGGATACTATTACACACCACATATTATTAAAAAAATTGAAGGAGAAACGATTGATTCTAAATATACAACTCCAAAATACACTACCATTGACAAGAGACATTTCGAGCCTGTTGTGCAAGGTATGTTTGATGTGTATAACAAAGGAACTGCAGCAACTCTCAGAATTCCTGGCATTGACATCTGCGGGAAGACGGGAACTGCTGAAAATTTTGTGAAAATTGATAGTGTTAAAACGCAATTGACCGATCATTCAATTTTTGTGGCGTTTGCTCCTAAAGACAATCCAAAAATTGCTATAGCCGTATTTGTTGAAAATGGGTATTGGGGAAGTCGTTTTGCTGGAAGAATGGCTAGTTTAATGATTGAAAAATATATTAAAGGTGAAATTACTAGAACCGATATGGAAAACTGGATTCTCACCCATAGTTTGGAAAATGAATATGCAAAACCTTATTCTGGGGAGCCCTTTAAGATTAATGGAGAAACCACCCTACAGGTCATAGACAAGGTTGAAAAACCGCAAAATGATGACCTCAACAATTCTATTAAGATACATGCAAACCGTCCAAATCCAAACTAATGTATAGAGAAAATCACAGAGGTTTTAGATTTGACTGGATTACCATTGTTTTATTTTTACTACTGGTTGGTTTTGGATGGCTAAACATCTTATCAGCATCACATGAAGGTGAAATCGTTAGCTATTTCGACATGAGCCAACTTTACGGAAAACATCTTGTTTTTATTGGTCTTACTTTAGTTTTAATTGTCATAATACTCTCTTTAGAAGCTAAATTTTATGAGCGTTTTGCAAGTATCATTTACATAACAGCCATGCTCGCGCTAGTGGGACTTTTTATTTTCGGAAAAGATGTTAATGGAGCACGATCTTGGTACGGTATAGGTAGCATGACTATTCAGCCCAGTGAGTTTGCAAAATTTGCAACTGCCTTAGCATTGGCTAAATATATGAGTGATCTTCAAACCAATATGAACACCTTAAAAGATCAACTTAGAGCGGTTGCCATCATAATAGTTCCAGCAGTTTTAATTTTACTACAAAATGATGCGGGAAGCACACTAGTTTATGCATCGTTCTTTTTTGTGTTTTATAGAGAAGGCTTGCAACAAATCTATTTAATCATCGCCCTATCAACCATTATTTTGGCGGTTTTAGCTTTAAAATTCGGATTGATTGCAACAACTATAGTAGCTGCTATTGTTCTCGTTGCTATTTACTTTTTCAGAAGAAAAAAACGTGTTTCTATCGTACAATCTGTCATTATTCTTTTGGTGTGTGTTTCGTTTTCGGCTGGTGTAAAACTATTCTATAACCACGTGTTACAACCACATCAGCAAAACAGAATTAGTCTATGGTTACGATTGGAAAAAGATCCTGTCTTGCTTGAAAAAATGAAAAAAGAAGAGGCTTATAACCTCATTCAGTCTGAGGAAGCTATCAGTTCTGGTGGTGTATTTGGTAAAGGCTTTTTACAAGGTACCAGAACGAAGGGAAAGTTTGTGCCAGAGCAAGAAACAGATTATATTTTCAGTACTGTTGGTGAAGAATGGGGGTTTTTAGGTAGTACAATGGTGGTTATATTATTTATGGCTTTAATTATAAGAATACTATACTTAGCCGAATCGCAAAAGTCACAATTTAGCCGCGTATATGGCTATGGTGTAGCATCTGTATTCTTTATTCATTTTACAATTAACACAGGAATGGTTATGGGACTAATTCCTACTGTTGGAATTCCCTTGCCTTTTTTTAGTTATGGTGGCTCCGGACTTTGGGGCTTCACTATCCTGCTATTCATTTTTGTAAAGTTAGATAGTAATAAAATCAACGAATGGTAAAAAAAAAGACCATTAAACTAATGGTCTTCTTTCTCTTTTATAAAATATCTATTTTCTTATTGTAAACTAGCTAAACTACCTTTAATAGTTTCAATTTTAGCTAAAGCATCTGCTTCTTTTTTCTTTTCTGAAGCAACTACTTGTTCTGGAGCATTATTTACAAAACGCTCATTCGATAATTTTTTCTGAACTGATATTAAGAATCCTTCAGTGTAATTTAATTCCTCGGTAAGTTTCTTTATCTCTGCCTCAACATCAATACTGCCTTCCATTGGAATAAAATATTCGTTAGATTTTACTCTAAAGGTTAAAGCGCCCTCAATAGAATCTTCTACATAATTAAAACTTTCTAGGTTACCCATTTTAAAGATAACCTCATCAAAAGTCGATGTCGCATTTTCATTGTTCACTACTGAAAACTTAATAGCATCTTTAGACGCAATATTCTTTTGTTTTCTAATATTTCTGATACCAGAGATCACTTCAGAAGCAAATTCAAATTCAGAAATTAGAGCTTCATCAATTGACTTAGTTTCTGGCCATTTAGCAACAATTAGTGCTTCTTCTGGTGAACGCTCCTTGATAAAATGCCATAACTCTTCTGTTAGGAATGGCATAAATGGGTGTACTATTTTCAATACCTCCTCAAAAATCGTATTAACCTTTTCTAATGTTTGGGCATCAATTGGTTTCTGGTAGGATGGCTTTACCATTTCTAAAAACGATCCACAAAAATCGTCCCATACCAATTTATAAATAGTCATTAACGCGTCACTTAAACGGTATTTACTAAAATGATCTTCTATTTCTACTAAATCCTTTTGAAATTTCGACTCAAACCATTCTATAGCTATTCTATTAGAATTGGGTTGACTTATGCTATTGTCTACTTCCCAACCTTTAACTAATCTTAATGCATTCCATATTTTATTGGCAAACTGCTTCCCTTGTTGGCAAAGTGCTTCATCAAACATCAAGTCATTTCCAGCTGCAGAACTTAGCAATAGCCCTACTCTCACGCCTCCTGCACCATAATCATCAATTAACTTTAGAGCATCTGGTGAATTACCCAAAGATTTAGACATTTTTCTGCGTTGCTTATCTCTAACTAAACCTGTTAGATACACATTTTCAAATGGTCTAGAATCTTTATATTCATATCCTGCAACAATCATCCTTGCGACCCAGAAAAATAAAATGTCTGGCCCTGTCACTAGGTCATTGGTTGGATAATAGTATTTAATCTCTTCGTTTTCTGGGTTACGAATACCATCAAAAACATTCATTGGCCATAACCAAGCCGAAAACCATGTATCAACAACGTCGGATTCTTGAGTTAAATCAGACGCTTTTAACTCTGAGTTAGATGTTTTTTCACGAGCAAGTTCAACGGCTTCTGTGAGGTTTTGAGCCACAACAAAATCTTCTTTTCCGTCTCCATAATAATAGGCTGGAATTTGTTGTCCCCATCTTAACTGACGTGAAATATTCCAATCACGAATATTTTCCATCCAATGACGATATGTATTTTCAAATTTCTTTGGAAATAGTTTAACCTCTCCATTAGTTAGTACCGCATCTAAAGCAGGTTTTGCTAAATCTTCCATTTTTAAAAACCATTGATCACTTAGACGAGGTTCTATAACCGCTTTCGTACGTTCAGATGTACCTACATTATGTACAATGCTCTCAGTTTTCACCAACAATCCCATGTCTTCAAGTTCCTTGGCAACATCTTTTCTTGCTATTACGCGATCTTTGCCTTCATGATGCAACCCAAAACTATTCATGGAACCATCAGGATTTAGGACATCTATAACGTCTAGATTATGTCTATCTCCAATGTCTTTATCATTAACATCATGGGCTGGTGTTACTTTTAAGCATCCTGTTCCAAACTCTATATCAACATAATCATCTTCTATAATTGGAATTACTCTATCACATAAAGGAACAATTACCTTTTTCCCTTTTAGGTGCGTAAAACGTTCATCGTCTGGATTAATACACACGGCCGTATCACCTAAAATGGTTTCTGGTCTCGTTGTGGCAATTGTCACATACGCATTCTCGCCTTCAATTTTATACTTCACATAGTATAATTTATCTGTACGTTCTTCATGTATCACTTCTTCATCAGACAATGTCGTTTGCGCTTCAGGGTCCCAATTAACCATACGATACCCTCTATAAATTAAGCCCTTGTTAAATAAATCTACAAATACCTTAATTACGGCTTCACTCATATCCTCATCCATTGTGAACTTAGTACGATCCCAATCACATGAGCATCCTAATTTCTTTAGTTGCTCAAGAATTACGCCGCCATATTCTTCTGTCCATTCCCATGCGTGCTTCAAAAACTCTTCTCTAGATAAATCATTTTTATCTATTCCTTGAGCCTTCAACTTTGCCACCACTTTTGCTTCAGTAGCAATAGAGGCATGATCTGTTCCTGGCACCCAGCAAGCATTTTTTCCTTTAAGTCGTGCCCTACGAATTAATACATCTTGGATAGTATTATTAAGCATATGTCCCATATGTAAGACCCCAGTCACATTTGGTGGCGGAATTACAATGGTATAGGGTTCTCTATCATCTGGTGTTGAATGAAAGTAATTATGTGTCATCCAGTAGTCGTACCATTTACTTTCTACTGTTTGCGCTGAATATTTTGATGGAATGTCCATGCTTTGGTATTGTTTTTGCTTTATGACTGACAAAAGTACTTATATTTCTTTTTTTGCGAAATGATTAAAAGAAATAATGATCAACTAAATTGTAATTAATGTTAATTATAAGGTCATACGGCTAATTTATTTTGCAGAATCGTAAAAAGTAAGTAGTTTTGATAGTATCAATTTAAAATTAAAATGATGAAAAATTTAGTAGTAATTTTATGTGTAGCGTTCTTAAGCATAGGTGTTTATGCTCAAGAAAAAGTAGCGAAAATTGAATTTAAAACAGATGTAATTGATTATGGAACCATAGAAAAAGGTTCTGATGGTGTAAGAGTATTTGAATTTACTAACACTGGAAATGCACCACTTATTATTTCTAATGTAAAGTCAACTTGTGGTTGCACTGTACCTAAAAAACCTAAAGGGCCTATTATGCCTGGTGAAACTGGACAAATTGAAGTAAAGTATGATACTAATAGAGTAAATCCTATTAGAAAAACTATAACTGTGACTTCTAATGCCGACACGCCTACTGTAGCCTTAAAAATAAAAGGTTTAGTAGTTGACCCTAGTAAAACGAGTGTTTTAGAGAAGAAAAATAAAAGTGTAATGGAACAGTAATCCAGTTATATTAAATAAAACTTATAGAACTCTCTATTTACTTAGGGGGTTCTTTTTTTTAAAAACATCTTCAAGTTTAAAATCGAAATTCATAATTTGTTTGTTTCGCTCAATTTTAAGTCTTATCGACTTACCTGGACGTTCTCTAAAATATGCTATAACTTCCTGAAGTTTTAGTAGATGTGCTTCTTTTCCGTTAATTCTTAAGACAATATCATCTATTTGCAAGCCTGCGCGTTCGGCAGGAGACCCTTTCCTTATGTCAACAATGGTAAATGCAGGCTTTAGTTTGAATTGGTATGACTGTACCAGATCAATTGCAACGCCTTCCCTATTTTGTCCATAGGAATCCAACACAGCATTTTTAGTGAGTTCTCTTACTACTCTAACACCATTTTGTTCTAATACAATGCCACTTCGATTATACTGAAATCCAGCCTTAAAATTAGAGTTTTTCTTTAACGTGATCTTAGAGTTTCCGTAATCAATAATGAGATTAAAGCGTCTTAACATTTCAGCACCAATACTTCCATTTCGCTCTTTATGACGTCGTGCATAGCTTATTGCTAACGAGTCTGGGAAAGCGACATTAACATCATTTAATTCAAAATTATTTAGGCTTAACGACTTAACAATCGATCGCAAGCCATAAACATTTCCACTTAATCCTCTACCCAAAAAGTCACGAAAATAGTTATGATGGGTTCTAGAAATTCCATGCTTCTCATCTTCAAACAACCACAAAGCATCACTACTACCTGTATCTATCAATAGTTTCACCGGAACGTCTTTATCGCCAAACTTGGTTTTCAAATCTATATAAGGCTTATTATTGTAAAAAGACAAATTAAAAGTTTCACATTTCTTACAGGATTTATATTCGTAAGAACCTTTCCTATGAAGTTTTAGATATTTCGATCTGTAATTTATTTCAACCACAAAGTTTTTAAATAAATCATAACCTATAATGCCATGAACTGGAACACCAAGACGTGGCGTAAAATTAATGTTCTGATCAAAAACAACATATACATCCTGATTGATATTAACAGCATTACCAATTTTAAAAAAGTTGTTATTAGACTTCAGAGCTTTTACAGACTCACCATCACCAAGACCACGTATAAAAATAGTCTCTACATTGTTAATCTGAAGAGAATCGGTATTTGTAATGTTAAACAACAAAGGTTTACTTACCCCTGTATCAAGTAAAAATGACAACTTAACCCCATTTATTTCTACAGGAATAATCATAAGATTATTAATAAGTTGAAACCTTATCTTGTCTGTTTTGCGTTTTGGCAAATTAAAATCACCTTGACCAAATGAAAAGGTAAAACTCATTACAAACAACAGAATAAACGCGTATGTTTTTTTTGAAAAAATCATAAGTATAAATAACAAGTTACAAATCTTTAGTTCATGATTAGTTTTTACCTCAATTTTTTAAATAAAATTTAAGATAATTTTCAGAACTTTACCATCTAAATAAATAAACATGCCAACGATTTCCAAAAAGGGAGGTGCGATGCCAGAATCTCCAATACGTAAACTAGTCCCGTTTGCTGAGAATGCAGAGAAAAATGGGAAAGATATTTATTATTTAAACATTGGTCAGCCAGATATTCATACACCTAAAGCTGCTATAGATGCCGTTAAAAATAGTTCCATAGATATTTTAGCTTATAGTCGTTCAGAAGGGTCGGAAGTTTATCGTCAAAAAATTGCGAACTATTACGCAAATAACGATATTCATGTAAATCACGATGACATTATTGTAACTACTGGTGGTAGCGAAGCTCTATTATTTGCTTTTGGAAGCATCATGGATGTTGATGACGAGGTAATTATCCCTGAGCCTTTTTATGCTAATTACAATGGTTTCTCTACAGCCTCAGGCGTAACTGTTGTTCCTGTAATTTCAAAAATTGAAAACAATTTTGCACTACCTCCGATAGAAGAGTTTGAAAAGTTAATTACACCTAAAACCAAAGCAATACTTATTTGCAACCCTGGAAACCCAACTGGGTACCTCTATTCAAAAGAAGAAATACAAAAGTTAGCAAGTATTGTAAAAAAGCATGATCTGTTTTTAATTGCAGATGAAGTATATAGAGAATTCGCTTATGATGGAGCTAAACACTACTCCATATTACAAGAAGGAGGCTTAGAAGATTATGCTATAGTCATAGATTCTGTCTCAAAACGATACAGCATGTGTGGCGCTCGAATTGGATGCCTTGTTTCAAAAAATAAAGCCGTTATAAAAACAGCATTAAAATTTGCACAAGCCCGCTTAAGCCCACCTACACTAGCACAAATAGCGAGTGAGGCCGCCTTAGATACACCACCGAGTTATTTTGACGATGTCATTGAAGAGTATGTTGAACGCAGAAATGTATTAATTGAAGAACTTAGCAAGATTGATGGTGTTAAGGTTGCAAATCCGAAAGGTGCGTTTTATTGTATCGCGGAACTTCCAATTAAAAATTCTGATGCGTTTGCACAATGGTTGTTAGAATCTTTTGATGTTGATAGGGAAACCGTTATGGTAGCTCCAGCGGCTGGATTCTATAGTACTCCAGGTGTTGGTTTAAACCAAATACGAATTGCTTACGTTCTTAATACTGATAAACTAAAAAAAGCTGTAAACATTATAAAAGAGGCTCTTAAAGTATATAAAGATTAGTGCAAATTCAAAATAACATATCGCTAAAACCGTACAACACTTTTGGAATTGATGTTAAAGCCAAACAATTTGTTTCGGTTAATTCTGTTGAAGATCTAAAAGCAATTTATGCGTTGGAACATACTCCTAATAAATTTATTTTGGGAGGCGGAAGCAATATGTTGCTTACTAAAGACGTAGACAGTCTTGTTATCCATTTAAACATTAAAGGCAAAGACATTATAGCTAAATCTGATTCTGAAGTATTAGTTCAAGCAATGGCTGGCGAAAATTGGCATGAGTTCGTTTTATGGACACTTGAAAAAGACTTCGGTGGATTAGAAAACCTGTCGCTTATTCCTGGAAATGTTGGTACCAGTCCAATTCAAAATATTGGCGCTTATGGTGTAGAATTAAAAGATGTTTTTCACTCTTGTGATGCCTTAAATTTAGACACACTTAATATTGAGACATTTACAAAAGAAGATTGTGGTTTTGATTATCGAAATTCTATTTTCAAACAACAGGCTAAGGGTAAATATATTATTGTAAGTGTTGTTTTTAATCTAAGTGTCAACGTTCACAGTTTACACACTAATTATGGTGCTATTCAATCTGAGTTAGAACGCATGCAGGTTAGCAAACCAACGATTAAAGATGTATCAAAGGCTGTAATTGCCATAAGAGAAAGTAAGCTACCTAACCCAAAAGAAATCGGAAACTCTGGAAGTTTCTTTAAAAACCCTATTATTTCCTCTAAAGACTTCTTGAAACTGAAGGAGAACTTCCCAGATGTGCCACATTATATTGTCTCAAAGGATGACGTTAAAATTCCTGCAGGTTGGCTTATTGAATATGCTGGATTTAAAGGTAAAACCTTTGGCACCTATGGTGTTCATAAAAAACAAGCCTTAGTTCTAGTAAATTATGGTGGTTCAAATGGTTCTGATATTTTAAAACTATCCGCTTTAATTCAGGATACAGTAGCCCGTATTTTCGATATTAACATAGAAGCAGAAGTTAATATTATCTAACAAAAAAGCCCCATAACATGAGGCTTATTGTTCACTACAGAATAGTTTTTGAAAATGCTATTAATCAATTTTCTTTTAGGAAGAAAAAATTCTATTCCACAGAAATTATATGTTAAATGGATTAAATTCCGTTCTAGTATTATTTTACTAATTTTACCACCTTAATCTATATACGTACGAAATTTAATTTTGGACGTTTAAAACAAATATTTTTTACTTTTTGAGTACTTCATTAGAACAACAAATAGTAGATCTTCTCGCCAAAGGAGACAAAAAAGCTCTTAATCTTCTCTATGAAAATTATGCAGACAGCCTATATGGTGTGATTTTAAAGGTAACTATTAATGAAGAACTTGCTCAAGACGCACTTCAAGAAACGTTTGTTAAGGTTTGGAAAAACTCCAAAAAATACGATTCGAAAAAAGCCAAATTGTTTACTTGGCTCTTTAGAATTGCCAAAAATACGGCCATAGATAAACTGCGTAGTTTTAACAATAGATTTGAAAAAGAAGTCCAAATTGACAAATCAAACGTATATATCTTACCAACAGCGAGTTTAAACCAAGATGTTTTGGATTTAAAAGAGCACGTTGCGCGATTAGACGAAAAGTACCAAATAGTCTTGAAAGCCTTGTTTTTTGAGGGTATGACCCAGCAAGAGGCAAGTGAAGAACTTGATATTCCGTTAGGTACAATAAAGTCTAGATTAAAAATTGGATTACGAGAGCTCAAAAAGGTCTATGATCCAGAAATAAATTAAGAAATGGAAAAAAAATTACATACTTTTTTTCAATCTGGTTTACTTGACAAGTATATACTAGATGAAACATCTGCTTCAGAAAGTCTGAAAGTAGAACATTACATAGAAACGTATCCAGAAGTGGAGAGCGAATACTTAAGGTTACAGGATAATCTTGAGATTTTAGCTAAAGCTGGTGCTGTAGAAGCGCCCAAATTCATTTTAGATACTGTTAAGACCGAATTACAGGAAGAGGCAACTCCAGTGGTTACACTGAACTCTCCAAATCGTAGAAGAACACCATGGTATGGTATTGCGGCTAGTATAGTTGCTTTACTTTTTGCTGGTGGTTATTATATGAAGCATCAACAAAATCAGGAGTTACTAAAAGAAAATCAAGTTGTGGTTGACGAAATTTTTGATTTACGCAGTGATATTGAGGACAATAACAAAAAGTTAGATAACTTAATGCGTCAGTTTTTGAAACTTAACAACCCTGAAACTGAAAAATATGTCCTAAGAGGAAATGCACGTGCAAAGGATTTAAAAACAGTAGCTTATATTAACGCTGTTGAAAAAACATCTATGATTGACGTTGTGTCCCTACCTCAGCTTTCTGAAGATCAATTCATTCACCTTTGGGCAGAAATGGAAGATCATTTTGTAAGTCTTGGTATTCTTGATCCTTCAGAAAAAAACATGCAGTCTGTACCTTATATGGAAGACGCTCTTGGATTAAGCATTACCATTGGACCTAAGGAAAATGCCAATAAATCTGATAATGCGGTTGCAGAAATAGAATTAAAGAACAGAAACAACTAAGTTATTTCTTATAAATACAAAAGCCACTTTAAATTTAAAGTGGCTTTTTTTTTGTTAAAAACAGATCAACTATTCTTTATCAAAAAATGCTTTATGAATTAAGCCTGCAATTATAGCTCCTGCTATTGGTGCTGCCCAAAATAACCATAGTTGCGGAACAAAGTCGCCTCCAGCTATTACGGCCTGACTTGTTGAACGTGCAGGGTTTACCGATGTATTTGTAATAGGAATACTAATTAAATGAATTAGTGTTAATCCAAGACCAATTGCAATAGGAGCAAATCCTTTAGGAGCTCTTACATTTGTACTTCCTAAAATAATAAGTAAGAAGAACATTGTCAATACAAACTCAGCAATTAAAGCTGCAATCATAGAGTAGCCTCCTGGAGACAAATCACCATACCCATTCGCAGCAAAAGCTCCTGCCTGTGTATTATCAATAACAAAGCCTTCCTTACCAGTCGCAATCATATATAAAACACCTGCGGCAACAAAGGCGCCAACGAGTTGAGCAATGATATAACCAATTAAATCTTTAGCCGGAAATTTCCCTCCTGCCCAAAGTCCGAATGATACTGCAGGATTAAAATGTCCCCCAGAAATGTGACCAACCGCAAAAGCCATGGTTAATACTGTTAAACCAAACGCTAATGCTACTCCAGCAAAGCCAATACCTAATTCTGGAAATGCCGCAGCAAATAATGCGCTACCACAACCTCCAAAAACAAGCCAAAACGTACCGAAGAATTCAGCAAATAATTTTTTCATAATAATTAATATTAGTTAGTTAAAAGTTTAATTTATTAATTATAAGACACTTAAACAAATCTCGAAGTCACAATTAAAGGCTAATTGCCTCGAATAGAGTACATAATTATGATTAAATGATATACAAAATCTATATCTTTGCACAAACAAAAACAATAATTAGAAGCAGATGAAACTCGTTCTTATTACTTTGGTACTTTTAGGTTTAGGGGTTGCGGGAATAGCAATTAAAATATGGGCTAAAAAAGATGGAAAATTCGCTGGTACTTGCGCTAGTCAAAACCCAATGCTTAATCAAGAAGGTGAAGCATGCGGTTTTTGCGGAAAAACGCCAGACCAGTTTGAGAATTGTAACGAACCTCAACACTCATAACCATTGTTGCTTCTTTTTGACGTATTCTTCTACGTTTTTATTGGCATTGTTGTCATTCAAGTCATTTACTACGGAATTATCTTCGGTAGGTTTGCTACGCTGAAACGAAAAAAGACATCGCCTAAAAACTTACCTATTTCAGTAATCATATGTGCAAAGAATGAAGCTGAAAATTTAGAAACCAATCTACCTTCTATTCTTTCTCAATCCTATCCTAATTTTGAAGTGGTTCTTATTAATGATTATTCTTCAGACAATACTTTGGTTGTAATGCAAAGTTTTGCGCAAAATCATGACAATATTAAAATTGTAGATGTAAAACCTATTGAAGCGTTTTGGGGCAATAAAAAATATGCCCTAACATTAGGGATTAAAGCAGCCAAATACAATACACTTTTATTTACAGATGCAGACTGCAAGCCTATATCTAAACATTGGATTAGCAAAATGACCGAACATTTTGATTCTAAAAAAGCACTCGTCTTAGGCTATGGTCCTTATCAAAAAATTAAAGGGTCATTTCTAAACGCACTGATTAGGTTCGAAACCTTTATGACAGCCGTTCAGTACTTTTCATACACGCTTATTGGGCAGACGTATATGGCTGTGGGAAGAAATCTCGCCTATAAAAGAGAACTATTTTACGAGGCCAACGGTTTTATGAATCATATGAATATACGATCGGGAGATGATGATTTATTTGTAAATCAAGTCGCAACATTATCAAACACTGCCATTTGTATAACCAAAGAAAGTTTTACAGAGTCTGTTCCTAAAAAGACATTTTCATCTTGGTTTCTTCAAAAAAGACGACATATAAGCACTGCCACTCATTATAAACTAAAGCATAAAATACTTTTAACTTGTTTTTACTGTTCGCAATTTTTGTTTTGGGCTCTAGCCATTACCCTAATCGTCGCCATGCATCAATGGCAACTTGTTATAGCGTTAGTATCTCTAAGGTTTATTATCCAGTATACAACACTTTACTCTGCTGCAGCAAAACTTAAAGAAAAAGACTTAATGCTATTTATTCCGTTTCTAGAATTGTTTTTAATTACTTTTCAATTCTTTATATTTATAAAAAATCTCTTATCAAAACCACACCATTGGAAGTAAAAGACGCTATAAAAAAAGCTAAAAAAAATGATCAAATTGCTTTCAATTTTCTACTAGACAAGTTCTGGAATATGGTATTTGGCTTTCAATTAAAACGTACTGAAAATGAGAATGATGCTGAAGACATTACCATTCAGACCTTTTCAAAGGCTTTTGATAAAATTAATACTTACAATGATAAATATGAATTCAAAACATGGCTAATAACCATTTCTAAAAACATTCATATTGATCTGGTTAGAAAACAAAAATCAACAATATCCAGTCGATCCAACAGTGATGAAGATGATGAATTCTATACAATAATTGATGAATCTCCTTCACCAGAAGACAAGTTAATAACCGAACAAAACTTAGCTAAACTGCTGCGAGATATCAAAAAGCTAAAACCGCATTATCAGGAAGTCATCAATTTGAGATATTTTCAAGAATTGAGTTATAAAGAAATTTCTCAATATTTAGATGAGCCTATTAATAATGTTAAGGTAAAGCTACTAAGAGCTAAAAAGTTACTTGCTGAGATTATCAAAAAAGAATAATGGCTTTTAATCTTAAAAAAATTGGCCCAGGTTTATTGTTTGCAGGAGCTGCAATTGGTGTGTCTCATCTTGTTCAATCTACAAGAGCAGGAGCCGATTTTGGTTTTGGGTTAATTTGGGCTTTGTTACTGGTGAACATTTTCAAATATCCTTTTTTCCAGTTTGGTCCACGTTACGCGATGGCCACTGGAGAAACACTTTTAGATGGCTATAGAAAACTAGGCAAAGGTGTCTTAATTACATATTTCATTCTAACATTTGCCACAATGTTTACAATTCAAACTGCAGTAACTATTGTTACGGCAGGCCTAGCTAAATCCATTTTTGGATTTTCAATATCTACTGAAATATGGACCGTTATTATACTTGGTATTTGTTTTGTGATATTATCTATTGGAAAGTATAGTTTTCTAGACAAATTGATGAAATTTATCATTATTACATTAACAATAAGCACTATAGTAGCGGTGTTCTTTGCTTTCAATAATTTAGAAAAATCAATAACTACTACTCAAATATTTCCAAACGCCATGGAATTTGGTTTTCTTATTGCCTTTATGGGCTGGATGCCAGCTCCTTTAGATATTTCAGTTTGGCACTCACTTTGGGCAATTGAGAAGAAAAAAGAAGACACAACATTCTCTGTTAAATCTTCGCTTTTCGACTTCAACGTAGGCTATTTTGCAACTATTATATTAGGGCTTGGATTTTTAACATTAGGCGCTTTAATTATGTTTAACAGTGGAGAGAACTTTAGTGGAAATGCCAAGGATTTTTCTAATCAGCTCATTTCAATGTATACCTCTAGTTTAGGAAATTGGTCTTATGTCATTATTGGAATTGCCGCTTTTACAACAATGTTTAGCACAACACTCACTACCTTAGATGCATCACCAAGAGCCATGGCCAAAACAACACAATTATTGGTTGGCAACCTTATAAAACGATCCTATTTATTATGGCTTTTAATCTTAATGTTAGGAACCATACTTATCTTCTTTTTCTTTCAGTCTGATATGGCATTACTTATTACAATAGCCACCGTTTTGTCGTTTATTACAGCTCCTCTGTATGCTATTGCTAATTACGTTCTTATTTCTAGCAAGCATACACCAAAAGAATGGCGCCCTTCAAAACGTATTCATGTTCTGAGTTGGCTGGGACTGCTATTTTTAGTTGGTTTTAGCCTATGGTATATCGTCCTAAATATAGATATGTTTACTCAATTTTATGATTGGCTAACTCAATTACTTTAAACGAATAATTAAGAGAATACTTCGTATCTTTGAGGTCTCTAATTAAAGTAGATGGATACAAATACCGAATCAAAACCAATAGTAGGACGTCAGCCCAAACCAAAATGGCTTCGTGTTAAACTTCCAACTGGAAAAAAATACACCGAATTAAGAGGTCTTGTTGACAAGTATAAACTCAATACAATTTGCACATCGGGAAGTTGCCCTAACATGGGTGAATGCTGGGGAGAAGGAACAGCTACTTTTATGATTTTAGGAAATGTATGCACGCGCTCCTGTGGTTTTTGTGGCGTAAAAACGGGAAGACCAGAAACTGTAGATTGGGATGAGCCTGAAAAAGTTGCCCGATCAATAAAAATAATGAGTATCAAACATGCAGTCTTAACTAGTGTTGATAGAGATGACTTAAAGGACATGGGAAGCATCATGTGGAGTGAAACCGTAAAAGCGGTAAGGCGCATGAATCCCGAAACCACCTTAGAAACACTTATTCCAGATTTTCAGGGCATTGAGCAACATATAGACAGAATTATTGACGTTGCGCCAGAAGTTGTATCACACAATATTGAAACAGTAAGACGTTTAACCCGTGAGGTTCGTATACAAGCTAAATATGATAGAAGTATGCATGTACTTAAATACCTAAAACAACAAGGCCAACGTAGAACAAAATCTGGTATTATGTTGGGCTTAGGTGAAACAAGAAAAGAAGTTATTGAAACGCTTCATGATTTAAGAGAGAATGATGTTGACGTAGTTACTATTGGACAATACCTACAACCAAGTAAAAAGCACTTACCAGTTAAGCAATTTATACAACCCGATCAATTTGATGAATATAAACAAATTGGTTTAGATCTAGGGTTTCGTCATGTTGAAAGTAGTGCTCTCGTGAGATCTTCATATAAAGCGCAAAAACATATTAATTAATGATTCGAGTTGCAATAAATGGATTTGGTCGTATTGGTCGGCGCGTGTTTAGACTCATTCAAGACCGAGATGATATTCTTGTTGTAGCCATTAATGATCTTGCAGATGCAAGAACCTTAGGTCATCTTTTAAAATATGATAGTATTCATGGTGTGTCTTCTCATGACATTTCAGCAACTCAAAATTGTATTGTTTTAAATGGTCGTGACATACCATTGCTTAACAATGAGCATCCAAAATATATTGATTGGACACCATTTGATGTAGATTTCGTTATTGAAGCTACTGGAAAATTTAAAACTTCAAAAGATTTAAATCATCATATTAATAACGGTGCTAAACGGGTGATTTTATCGGTTCCACCTATTGAAGATGATATAAAAACAGTAGTACTAGGTGTTAATGATGATGATATAAATGGTACAGAATTAATTTTATCTAATGCGTCCTGTACCACGAATAATGCAGCACCCATGATTAGCATAATTAATGAACTCTGCGGTGTTAAGCAGGCCTATATTACGACTGTGCATTCATACACTACAGATCAAAGTTTGCATGACCAACCTCATAGGGATTTAAGACGTGCAAGAGCAGCAGGCCAATCTATTGTTCCAACAACAACTGGTGCCGCTAAGGCCTTAACTAAAATATTTCCAGAATTATCAGATGTGATTGGAGGTTGTGGTATTAGAGTCCCTGTGGCTAATGGATCATTAACAGACATTACCTTTAATGTAGAAAAAACCGTTACCATTGAAGATATTAATAGTGCTTTTCAAAAAGCAGCTAACGCTCATTTTAAAGGTATTCTTCAATATACCGAAGACCCAATTGTGTCCATAGATATTGTTGGCAACACACATTCCTGCATATTTGATGCTCAAATGACATCGGTTATTGGTAATATGATAAAAATTGTAGGTTGGTACGATAATGAAACAGGCTATTCAAGTAGAATTTTAGATTTAATTTGCAATTTATCGATGAAATAGTGTCTTTTATCGAATAAATATTTATATTTGTCCAAATGAAAGTGGCCAAATATGTCCCAAGTTAAGTATTACATAGTTACTTTTTTAATAAGTTTTTCGTGCACTCTATTTGCTCAAACCAATAGCGATGAGGATAGTGAGGTGCTCAAATTACGCATTGAAAACACCATTACATTATCTGGATTTGATAGTGAGCGTGGTGATTATTTTAGTGCTATGGATAATTTAGAAAAGGCTTTAGAGCTAGCGATTAGTATAGACGATAAAAAAAGTCAAGGTATTATCCATACCAAAATTGGTGAACTCCAAATTGCGATTAAAGAATATGATAAGGCTCTTGCCTCTTTAATTAAGGCAACAGATATTCAAAGACAACTAAACGATTCACAAAACCTTGCCACAACCTACAGTGTCAAAGGTACGCTTCATGCTATAAAGGAAGAATATAAAGACGCTCTAGGATATTTAAAATCTGCCAAAACACTTTTTGAAGAAGCAGATTTAGAAAGTGAAATCCCTGAAATCACATTAACGCAAGCGAAAATTCATTTTAATTTAAAAGATTATAAAACCGCAAAATCGTTATTAGAAAACACCATTGTTTCCGCTAAAAAAAATAATCAAAATGACATTTTAGCCAATGCACTAATTTATAGTGGCAAGACATTAGATAAATTAGGAAATAATAAACAAGGTATTGCGCTAGCAAATGAAGGTCTTCAAATTGCAAAAGATGGTGAATTGGTTGATAACATAAATGAAGGTTATTTGACTTTAAGTGCCATTTATAAAAATGATAATAACTTCGAACAAGCCCATCACTACCTTCAAAAGCATGTGCAGTTTACAGATTCGATACTAAGTATAGAACGTGCAAATCTATCTCCAGAAAAAAGAGCAGAACACATAAACGCCTATAACGCTGAAGAGTTTAAAAAGTTAAAAAAGCAAGTTGAAGATCAAGAGTCTGATAGCAACCTAGCAAAAATCACCACTATATTAAGTATAGCACTTATCACAATCTTATCATTGTTAACGCTATCGCTTTATAAAAACAACAACATTAGATTAAAGTCTAATAACATGCTTCAAGAGAAAAATGATGACCTCATCGAAGCCATGAAAAGAGCAGAATTGGCATCAAAAACAAAAGCTAATTTCTTATCTACAGTAACCCACGAGTTAAGAACACCTCTTTATGCCGTTACAGGTTTGACCAACATGTTATTAGAAGAAGAACCTAGTGAAAAACAAATACCGCATTTAAAATCTTTAAAATTTTCAGGAGACTATCTATTGACATTTATTAATGATATTCTTCAAATTAATAAAATCGAGGCCAATAAAGTTGAGTTAGACCCAGTATTATTTAACCTTAAAACTAAGGTTGAGAATGTCTGTTCTGCGCTCAACAATTCGGCATTAGACAATAATGTAATCATGCATTATGATTACCAAAAAGATTTACCAGAAACCTTTATTGGTGATAATCTTAAAATTTCTCAGATCCTTATCAATCTTATTGGTAATTCTATCAAATTTACCAAAGATGGTGATATTTGGGTGAGAGTATATAGTATTTCTAATAAAGGAAATGACTATACTTTAAGATTTGAAATTGAAGATAATGGTATTGGTATTTCTAAGGAAAAACAAGACAATATGTTTGAGAGCTTCTCCCAAGGCTCAATACAAATCAATAGAAAATATGGCGGAACAGGTCTTGGTTTATCTATTGTAAAAGGTCTTATTGAAATATTAAAAGGAAAAATCTACCTAAAAAGTGAACTCGGAAAAGGAACAACATTCTTCTTCGAAATTCCATTAACCTACGCTCCAGAAACTGTTAAAATCGAAAAAGAAGATTATTCTAAAAACATTAGCAAATTGGACATTAGCAACATTAAAATCTTAATCGTCGAGGACAATAAGATTAACCAAATGATCACCAAGAAAATCCTTAACAAGATGAATCTTGAATGTGATATCGTAGACAATGGAGAAGCCGCTGTAGAGAAAGTCAAAGAGAACAACTACAATGTTGTCTTAATGGATATCCACATGCCAGGAATTAGCGGCTTAGAAGCCACAAAAATTATCAGAACCTTTGATAAAGAGTTAACCATCTTTGCACTTACAGCTGTAACACTAGAAGATAAAATGCATGAATTTGACGAAGCTGGCTTTGATGACATTATATCAAAACCATTTAAGCAAGAAGATTTTGAAAAGAAACTCTACGAAGTACTTGCATCTAATCAAAATACAGCCTCCTCTTTTTAAACAGACTTTATGTACGATAACAATTGAGCGTTAAACTCATCGCTATTGTCTATTTTAAAAGTGATTGGCAAATAATAAAGCTGCGTCGATTTAGCTTCAAAACTATCCTGTAATCGCATAAAATCTTTTTCGGTTGTTAAAATAACCTCCTTTTGTTTCAAGACTTCAATTTCAGAGGCACTAAACACATGATGATCACTGTAATTTAAATGTTCAAAATCTATATGTTTAGAGTTTAAATAACGAACCAATGGCTCAGGGTTTGCAATTCCAGTAACCAAGGATACTTTCTTTCCTTTTAAACGGGTAAATTCATAACACCCATCATTATTCCATATCGTTTCATCATATGAAATCCAACTAAAATACACCTTTTGATGTGCTAGCGGATTTATTTTTTTTAGAATTTGATTTTTTTCAGAAAGCGCTAACGACTCAGGACATTTAGTTACCACGATATTATCTGCACGTTTAGCCCCAGTTATAGGTTCCCTCAAATCACCAGTTGGCAACATCATATCATTATAATACAAGTTATCATAAGCCGTTAGCAAAATAGTATAGCCTGGCTTCACCTTTCTATGCTGAAAGGCATCATCCAACAAAATAACATCGGGTTGTTTTAGATGTATGAGTTGCGAAATACCACGCTGCCTATTCTCATCAACGCTAACAACAATAGTATCAAACTTTTTATAAAATTGAAAAGGTTCATCACCAATAGTGCGCGCTGATGCTTGCTTGTCTGCAATTATAAAACCTGATGTATCTCGCTTGTATCCACGACTTAAAGTAGCCACATTATAGTGGTCGTTTAACAATCTAATTAAATATTCTATTGTTGGTGTTTTACCTGTTCCACCTGTGCTTAGGTTTCCAACGCAAATAATTGGTAAATCGTAAGACTTTGAAGCCATCCACCCCAAATCATAAAACTTGTTTCGTAACCAAGTTATCACATAATAAACCGGAACAAATGGAAAAAGTATTTTTCTGAGTAGCTTCATTAGAACGAAGTTAATATTTTATATTTGTTTTTAAACTTAACACCGTAAATAATATGATTGTTCAAGATGTTATGAATTATCTAGAAGATTTGGCTCCTTTGGCATATGCAGAGGATTTTGATAATGTAGGTCTTCTTGTTGGCGACAAAAATGCCAAAGTATCCGGAGTTCTAGTAACCTTAGACACTCTCGAGACAGTTGTTGACGAAGCTATTAGAAACAATTGTAATCTTATTGTAAGTTTTCATCCCATTATTTTTAAAGGCTTAAAATCACTTACAGGAAAAAATTATGTAGAGCGTACTGTTTTAAAAGCCATTAAACATGATATTGCTATTTATGCTATTCATACAGCCTTAGACAATGCGCTTAAAGGAGTTAACGACATTATTTGTGACACACTTAATTTAGAAAATAAGTCCATACTAATTCCGCAGAAAGGAACGATAAAAAAATTAACCACTTATGTTCCCTTCGGAAATGCCAATGCCCTAAGGCATAAACTTTTTAGTGCTGGTGCTGGAAATATTGGCAACTACGATAACTGTAGTTTTAATAGCGAAGGAATTGGAACCTATAGAGGTAATGAAGCATCTAATCCAACATTAGGTAAAAAAGGAGAATTGCACGAAGAACAAGAAGTCCAAATCTCTGTGACCTTTAATAAACATATAGAATCTAAACTATTAAACACTTTGTTTGAACATCATCCATACGAAGAAGTCGCTTTTGAAGTGGCCACACTCGACAATTATGATCAAAATATTGGTATGGGTATGGTTGGAGAACTTAAAGAAGGGCAATCAACAGCATCTTTTTTAGAATTTGTAAAAGAAAAAATGAATGTCTCATGTATTAGACATTCAGAAATTACAACAAGCACGATTAAAAAAGTAGCGGTATTAGGTGGTTCTGGAAGTTTCGCTATTTCAGCAGCAAAGCGGGTTGGAGCCGACATTTTAATTACGGCAGATCTAAAATATCATGATTTCTTCTCTGCAGATGGCAACATAATTGTAGCCGATATTGGACATTATGAAAGCGAACAGTTCACAAAAAACTTTTTAGTAGACTATCTCTCAAAAAAAATTACTAATTTTGCAGTCGTTTTATCAACGACGAATACAAATCCGGTAAAGTATTTATAATTATGGCAAAAAAAGCTGAAGCATCTGTTGAAGATAGATTAAGAGCACTCTATGATTTACAATTAATCGACTCTAGAGTAGATGAAATAAGAAACGTTAGAGGTGAATTACCTCTTGAGGTTCAAGATTTAGAAGATGAAGTTGAAGGTTTAAATACGAGACTTGAAAAGTTGGCAACTAATCTTGATTTAATTGACGACCAAATTAAATCAAAAAAGAACTTAATTGAAGAAGCCAAAGCGCTTATCAAAAAGTACACAGAGCAACAAAAGAATGTTAGAAATAACAGAGAATACAATTCTTTAACGAAAGAGGTTGAGTTTCAAGAATTAGAAATTCAGTTAGCTGAAAAGCACATTAAAGAATTTAAAGTTCAAATAGAACAGAAAAAAGAAGTGATTGATGAGACAAAAGATCGTCTTAAAGATCGTAAAACACATTTAAAGCATAAACGTGGTGAGCTAGACGCAATTTTAGCTGAAACACAAAAAGAAGAAGAAGCTCTAATTAAAAAATCTGAAGATTTTCAGAAAAAATTAGACGAGCGTCTTGTTAATGCTTATCTACGTATTAGAAACAATGTAAAAAATGGATTAGCTGTAGTACCAATTGAAAGAGGTGCTTCTGGAGGATCTTTCTTTACAATTCCACCTCAAATTCAAGTTGAAATAGCTTCTCGTAAAAAGGTTATTACAGATGAGCACAGTGGTAGAATATTAGTTGATGCACAACTCGCACAAGAAGAAAAAGAAAAAATGGAGAAAATGTTTTCTAAACTTTAATCCAAATAATAGTTCAAAATAAAAAAAGACCTCAATCAATTGATTGAGGTCTTTTTATGTTTAGTTCTTACCTTATGTAACCCATAGATAGGTTTCATATATAACAAACCGATTTTCATTTTAATAAAACTTTTACAAGCTTCATATTAAGGTTTCTTATCTTTAATCGACTGATTGCAAAAGAAAGTAAAACATTATGAAAAGATTATTCACAACATTAGCTATCGCGCTACTATTTAGTTGCCAACATAGTGCTCAGGTCAACGAGAAACAACAAGCCGTAATTGATGCCAAACCTATTGAAGTTCCTCTAAAAGAAGGTAAAGCTAAAGCCTATTTTGCCAGCGGATGCTTTTGGTGTGTTGAAGCGGTTTATGAAAGTGTAAAAGGTGTAGACGAAGCTATTAACGGTTACTCTGGCGGCTACACAAAAAACCCAACATACCAACTTAGTAACACCGGAAGAACTGGTCATGCTGAAGCTGTTGAAGTTATTTACGATCCTAAAGTGGTAAGTTTTGAAACTTTAGTAGATGTGTATTTTGCATCGCAAGATCCAACACAAGTTAATGGTCAAGGGCCAGACAAAGGGTCTCAGTATCGATCTATTATCTTCTATCAAAATGACGCTCAAAAGAAAATTATAGAAGAGAAGAAAGCTGCGCTTGCCAAAAAGTTAGGAAAAACTATCGCAGCGGAAGTTTATCCTTTTCAGAAATTTTGGGTTGGGGAGGACTATCACCAAAACTATGAAAGATTACACCCTAATCAAGGTTATATTAGAAATGTATCAATTCCTAGATTGAATAGATTTAAGGCCAAAATGCCAGATGTTTTGAAGGAAAAACACTAATGTTAGTGCATTTCATCGATAAAATTTGGTTGTTTATCGATAAAAAGTGTATTTTAGCGATTCAGTAATTAAAGATTGCCCAAATCTAAAATACACTTATGATGAAAAAAATTACGTACCTACTCTGTTTTGCTATGCTTACTAGTGTAGCTTATGCACAAACTCCAGGAGTACCTATGTACTCTAATCCAAATCAATACATAGAATATATTCCTGGAAATTTACCTATCATTATATCTGCACCTCATGGTGGTGTTCTTCAATCTGGACAAACTATTGGTGGTGTATTTTATCCCGATAATGACCCAAACTTACCAGATAGAACTTGTGGAACAAATGAAAGAGATGACAATACCGATGTACTAATTCGTCGTATTCAAGATGAGATTTATGCCCAAACTGGAGGTTATGCTCATATTATCATCAATAACTTGCATAGATCTAAAATGGACCCAAATCGTATGCCTAGTGAAGCGTCGTGTGGAAATAGTCATGCCGCATCTTATTGGAGTGACTTTCAATACTTTATTAATGATGCTAGTGCTAGTGTAGAAGCGAATTGGGGAAAAGGTCTATACATTGATTTACATGGTCAAAGTCATACAGTTCCGAGAATAGAAATTGGATACAACATTACGGCAACAGAACTCAATTCGAGCGACCTCAATGATGCATCAATCATTGACAAATCAACAATTAAAAACCTTGTTACGTCTAATTTAAATAGTCTATCACACAATGACTTGGTTAGAGGAGAACATAGTCTTGGACAATTATTTCAAGAAGCTCCAGGTACTTTTTATAACTCTATAGATCCATCAGGATCAGCAACAAGTTATCCTGGCTGTGGAGTGTCTTCTGGTTATAGAGCTGTACCAAGCAACTCAGATTACGGAAATACAAGTTGTGACGACACAATGCCTCATAGCAACTCCTATTTCGACGGAAATTTTTATAATAACCGAAGACATGGCTCTGGTGATGGAACAGGAGGTCCAGTTAGTACAGGTGGTGGTGGTAGCATAGATGGCATTATGACTGAAGTCAACAGACGTGTAAGAGATTTAGGAGCTCCTTATGACTCTAGACCTAATACATTAGAACCATTTGCCATAGACTATGCCAACGTAGTTTTAGAATATCTGAGCATTCATTATGATAATTTTTCTGAGTTCAACTATGATGCTATAACTTATGACGTTACCGATTCTGATCCCACACCAGCATTAACAAATGGTGTTGCAGGAGGAATTTACATTAGTACTCCAGCAGGATTAGTTATTGATCAAGATACTGGTATCATTGATGTATCGGCTTCAACGGTTGGAAATTACACGGTAACGTATTCGGTTGGACCAACATCTGCAATGAGTTCACCAAATAGATTTTATAGTACATCTAGAAGTATTGAAATAACAGATGACGCCTTAAGTGTTTCTGATGAAAACTTAATAACTGTAAAGTTATACCCTAATCCAACCAAAGGATTATTAAATTTCGAATCTAATATTCAAATTACAGAAATTAAAGTATATAGTATTCTTGGTCAACGTGTTAAAACAATAGAAATCAATAATGACCAATCATCCATAGATATTTCTAATTTAAGAACAGGATCTTACCTAGCAACGTTTTACACCAACGAACTATCTTTAGGATCAAAGCTTATTGTTAAAAATTAAAGCTTTGTTGCCTTTATTTCAAATATAAGAGGGTATAGTTTATCCTTGGTTTCATAATTGCCAGATTTAGTTTTTACTAGGTCTGGCAATACATTATAAGGGCTTTCGTCATGTTCATTTAAATAGTCAATTTTTAAACCACCTTCTATAAGCGCATTTACAATTTCACTAAACCCATGATTCCAACCATATTCTTTGCTTATCATTTTTGAGTTTTGGTCGGCATAAGTACCTTCATATTCTTCATAAATAGCTTCGTCTTGCATATAACCATAGCGCATTACCGATTTACCATCTAAATAATCAAACATCCAAACAATAGGATGAAACTCTACCATGTAGAATGTTCCTCCTTTTTTTAGTCGTTCTCCAATCATTTTTCCCCAAGGTTTTAAGTCTGGTAACCAACCTATAACGCCATAAGAGGTATACACAATATCAAAAGTATCTTCGATATGCTTTGAAGTATCCAAAACATTACAACATTCAAATTGCGCATCTAATCCAAGCTCTTTATTTAAAGACTTAGCCAAGGTAATGCCTTCATCACTCAAATCTACACCAACACACTTAGCCCCAAGTCTGCTCCAACTTAAAGTATCTTGACCAAAGTGACATTGCAAATGCAATAATGATTGTCCGCTAACATCTCCTAAAGCATTTAATTCATAAGACATTAATGAGGATTTTCCTTTTTTAAAAGCATCTAGATCATACATCTCACTTTTAGAATGTATTTTTACCTTTTCGTTCCAAGTTGCCTTATTTACTTCAAAATGATCTTCGCTCATAATTTTTAAAATTTGTGGCTCTAAAGTAATAAAACTTCTGAAATATAAAGATTCCATACCTTTACAAAAAAACAAATGAAGCAACTCCTTACCTTATTGTGTCTTTGTTCAATTTTAGCATCTTGCAAAACTGAAACTAAAGAACAAAGCAATCAAACCGAGACTATTTCCGAAGTAAAACAAGAATTAACAATAGCCGAAAAAATAGCTAAAGCTCATGGCTATGACCATTGGAACGCTATTGGACGTATCGATTTCACTTTCAATGTGGACAGAGGCGAGAATCATTTTGAAAGAAAATGGATCTGGGAACCTAAAAAAAATCAAGTCGCTTTTTCAACAGGCGGCGATTCTATTGTAGTTTTTAATCGAAATAAGATAGATTCTACAACTATTGAACTAGACCAAAAATTCATTAACGACAAATATTGGTTATTAGTCCCTTTTCAATTAATTTGGGATAAAGGCACAACCATTTCAAATCCTGTAAAGGACCTTGCTCCTATATCAAAAAAAGAGTTACATAAAATTGTACTCACTTATGGAAATGAAGGTGGTTATACGCCTGGTGATGCTTATGATATTTTTTATGATGATGATTTTATAATTAGAGAATGGGTGTTTAGAGAGGGAAATCGCAAAGAACCATCAATGGCAACTACTTTTGAAAACTACCAAGATTTTAATGGTCTCAAAATTGCGAAAGATCATAAAATGACAGATGGAAATTTCAACCTTTACTTTTCAAACGTAAATGTGCAATAACATAGCAAATCTTAAAAAAATATTAAAGTTTGAAAAATCTTGTAAAGAAGACATCTAACTTACGACTTAAGGACGTATATAAAGTATAATATTCCGCGTTAGCGTCCATATATATTCAAAGCGCTTCATCTAAGTTTAGACGAAGCGCTTTTTACTTATCCTTTAAAACCATCTTTTACATGCGCTCCGTCGCAATATGGTTTGTTGTTTGAGGCTCCACATCTGCAAAAAGCAGTAGTTCTATTTTTCGTTTCTTGGCTTCCATCTTTACGAGTTACCTTTAAGGTACCATAAACTAAAAGAGGCCCATCTTCCAGCACCTCTACCTTGGTTTCTAAAGTTTCTGCTTCTTCGTTCTCCTCATCGTTCATGTAATACCCCAAGGCACCTGATGGACAAGCCTTAACCTGTTTAATCAACGCTTCTGTAGATGCTGCATCCATTTTTATCCAAGGACGTTCTTTAGGTTTAAAGACCTCACCTAACCCCTTTACACATATGGCCGAATGGATACAAGCCTCTGGTTTCCATACTATCGTAACCTCTTCATTACTATACTCTTTTGTCTTTCCCATATCATTATACTTTCTTTAAAGATACTAAAAAAAGTATTTCTTTTCCATACAGAAAATGCCGCTTTCATCGCTTTATTTCTTGATATATAATCCTTATTTTTGTTAGACAACATAAAACTAAACATCTTGTCTAATTATCAATTAGGTCTTGAATTTGCTAAACAACAAGACCAGAATGACCAACTATCATCATTTAGAAATAAGTTCCACCTACCAAAAGATCATAACGGAAATGAACTTGTTTATATGACCGGAAATTCTTTGGGATTACAACCTAAAATCACAAAAGACTATATCAATCAAGAATTAGAAGACTGGGCAAATCTTGGCGTAGAAGGACATACAGAAGGCAAGAACCCTTGGTTACACTACCACGAATTCTTAACCAAAACCATGGCAAACATAGTTGGTGCAAAACCTTTAGAAGTTGTGGTAATGAATTCCTTAACGGCTAATCTTCATTTTATGATGGTAAGTTTTTATAAACCTACCTCTAAACGTTACAAGATATTAATTGAAGCAGATGCTTTTCCAAGTGACAAATATGCAGTAGAATCGCAATTGCGTCACCATGGTTATGACCATGAAGAGGGTCTCATTCTATGGAAAGCTCGTGAAGGCGAAGAACTAGCCAATTATGAAGACTTAGAAACTATCTTAAAAAATCAAGGTGACGACATCGCGCTTATTATGATTGGAGGTGTGAACTACTATACAGGTCAGTTTTTTGACCTTAAACGTATTACAGATCTCGGTCACTCTTATGGTTGTATAGTAGGTTTTGATTGTGCACATGGTGCAGGAAATGTTAAACTCAATCTTCATGATTCTGGTGCTGATTTTGCGGTGTGGTGTAGCTATAAGTATTTAAACTCTGGTCCTGGAAGTTTATCTGGTGCTTTTGTTCATGAACGTCATGCTTATAGAAAAGATCTAAATCGATTTACAGGTTGGTGGTCGCACAACAAGCAAACGCGTTTTAGAATGCGCGATGAGTTTGATCAATTACCAGGCGCAGAAGGCTGGCAACTTAGCAACCCTCCTATACTTTCTATGGCAGCTATTAGAGCTTCATTAGATGTTTTTGCCGAAGCCAACTTTGACAAGCTTTGTGAAAAATCAAAACAATTAACTGGTTATTTCGAGTTTTTATTGCTTGAACTTAATAATTCAGATATAAAAATCATAACGCCAAGCCATCCAAATGAACGTGGTTGCCAACTATCAATACAGGTTTTAAATGCTGATAAAAGTTTACATAATAAACTCACTGAAGCTGGTATTATCACAGATTGGAGAGAACCAGATGTGATTAGATGTGCTCCTGTACCACTATATAATTCGTTCATGGATATTTATGAGTTTGTAGAACGTTTGAAAACTATTTTGAATTAAAATGAAACAACAAAATATACTTATTATAGGCGCAGGACTTTGTGGAAGTCTTCTCGCTTTAAGACTTGCTCAACGTGGATATAATGTCACTGTATATGAAAGTAGACCAGATTTGCGTACTACAGACATTTCAGCTGGACGATCAATTAACCTAGCACTTTCAGACAGAGGCTTTAAGGCCTTGAGATTAGCTGGCGTGGAAGACAAGGCCAGAGACATATGTATTCCGATGATAGGCAGACTAATGCACGATAAAGAGGGGAACACCTTTCCTTCAAATTATTCGGGTCGAAAAGGAGAACATATTAATTCTATTTCTCGTGGTGACTTAAATGGTCTATTATTGACTGAAGCCGATGCTTATGACAACCTAACAATTCACTTTAACATGGAATGTACAAGGGTTGATTTAGATACGAATACCGCGTTTTTTATAAATCATGTCACCAAAAAAGGATTCAATGTTGAAGCCGATGTTATTTTTGGAACTGATGGCGCAGGCTCTGAATTACGAAAAAGTTATTATTTAGAACGAAAATTTCTATTTAGTTATTCCCAACAGTTTCTTACCCACGGATATAAAGAACTAGAAATCCCGGCCTCAAAAGACGGGAAACATCAAATTAGCAAAGATTATTTACATATTTGGCCTCGTGGAGATTACATGTTAATCGCCTTGGCTAATTTAGACGGTAGCTTCACCGTAACGCTCTTTTTAAGTCATGAAGAAGGTGAACATAATTTTAAAGATTTATCTTCAGATGAAAAAATTAACGATTTCTTCTTACAGCAATTCCCTGATGCCCTGCGTTTAATTCCAAATATCGCTGAAGAATTTGCTAATAATCCTACTGGAGCTCTCGGTACTGTGAAATGCTCGCCTTGGTATTATAAGGGAAAAACGCTCTTAATGGGTGATGCGGCACATGCTGTAGTTCCTTTTTACGGACAAGGAATGAACGCATCCTTCGAGGATGTTACGGTTTTAGATGGTTTTATAGAAACCTACGAAAATGACTGGGAAACCATATTTATATCGTATCAAAAAGCACGAAAGGCCGATGCCGATGCCATTGGCGAATTAGCCGAAGAGAATTATTATGAAATGCGCGACCATGTTGCTAACCCATTATTTAAAGAAAAACGAAAAATAGAAATGACTTTGGAACAACAGTTTCCAAACGATTATTTTTCTAAATATTCTTTGGTGACATTTAACGAAAATATTGGCTATCATGAAGCTATGACTAGAGGCCGAGCCCAAGATAAGGCCATTTTGAATATGTTAGATGATGGTACCATTTCTCCAAATGACAGCCCAAAAGATCTACTAGAAAAAGTAAAAAAAGAAACCCTAGCGATTTTACAAGACGACAAAGTCGCTGGATTACATTAGAATTATGAGTAAAAATATAGTAACCCCAAGAGGCGCTTATCCACATGTAAAACAAGTTGGTGATTTTATTTTCGTGTCAGGAACGAGTTCTCGAAGACCAGACAACTCTATTGCAGGTGTTGATATTATTGATGAGATGGGAACCAAACGTCTCAATATTGAAACCCAAACGCGCGAGGTATTAAAAAATATTGAGGATAATTTAGCAAAGGTTGGAGCTTCTCTTAAGGACGTTGTAGATGTCACGTCTTTTCTAGTTAATATGAATGATTTTGCAGGTTACAATAAAGCCTATGCAGAGTTTTTTGATAAAGCTACAGGTCCTACACGTACTACAGTGGCAGTGCATCAATTACCACACCCCGACTTGGTGGTTGAAATTAAAGTTATGGCTTATAAAAAACAATAGACCTTTCTTTGAGTAAAATTTACACATATATTATAATACTATTACTACTTTATTCATGTAATAATACACATCGAGATCAGTTAGATTTTGACGAATACAGAAAACCCATTGTCTCAAATAATTTTAAACTAGATTTCTTAAAAGAAGTCTTAGAAGATACGTCGCAAGTAAAACCGAAATGGTATAAAGACCCATATATTTTTATATCAAATATTGAAAAAAAAGATGATCCAACAAAAATAGATACGACGTTGAAATTTTTAAATGAAGTCGAATATCTATCCTTTCATTTAAGAACAGAAGACACGTCATTTATTAAACATCAATTAAATAATAAAATAGTTACAGAAGACCTTATAGATTATGGCTTTAAAACTGTGAATTGGACCAACCTAGTAGACTACCATTTTGAAAACACCGATTTAGACACAGAGTATTTTGTTTCAAAAGATTCTATTGAAACAATTGAAAATTTATTGAAAGAAAATGGTATTCTGTATTTGAGCTCACCCGTATTCAACAACAAATTAAATCTTGCTTATATAGAAACTAGCCACGGGATTACAGGAGAGCATATTCTTTTTGAGAAGAAGAATGACAAATGGATAACGAAACTTGTAATTAGTCAATGGATTAAATAAATCATCCTATAGTTCAGAACGATTAGCTTATTCATAAAAATCTGGCAGAATTTATCGCAACGATAAAATAACACATACTGTTTACGAATCACTTAATCAAATGGTTTACAAAATCTAAAGAGGCCTTCACAAAATTAACCTCAGGCCTAAAAGAAGACGTTCAAAATTAATTTTTCATCAAAATTTTAACGATATTGAACACATAATTTTTTGAAGAGAAAATAAAAAATGGACATTCAAAACTACATCAACGGAAAATTTATGGCACCTGTTGCCAATGAATGGATTGACAACTATAATCCATCAAATGGAGAAATTTATGGGCAAATCCCAAATTCATCAAAAGACGATGTAGAGAACGCATATATTGCCGCAAAATCTGCTTTTCCTAATTGGTCGCAAACCACTTTAGAGGAGCGCAGCCGAATTCTTATTAAAATTTCAGAGTTGCTAGAACTCAATTTAGATCGTTTTGCTCAAGCCGAAAGTAAAGACAATGGAAAACCTATTTCTTTGGCCAAAGCTGTTGACATACCAAGAGCAGCTAGCAATTTTAGATTCTTCGGAAATGCTATAACACAATTTGCTAGTGAAAGCCATGAAAGTGTTGGGCAACAAGCTATCAATTATACGCTTCGCCAGCCTATTGGTGTTGTAGGTTGTATTTCACCTTGGAATCTCCCACTATACCTATTTACTTGGAAGATTGCACCTGCATTAGCTACTGGAAATTGCGTTGTAGCCAAACCTAGTGAAGTGACACCTATGACAGCTTATCTTCTTGGTGAAATATGTAACGAAGCTGGTTTACCTAAGGGTGTGCTAAATATTGTTCATGGTCTTGGAGGCTCTACTGGTCAGGCGATTATAGAACACCCAGATATTAAGGCCATTTCATTTACTGGAGGAACTGCTACAGGAGCGCACATTGCTAAAGTGGCCGCACCAATGTTTAAAAAATTATCGCTCGAACTTGGAGGTAAAAACCCAAATATCATCTTTGCAGATTGTGATTATGAAGATATGATTAACACAACTGTTCGTTCTTCATTCGCCAATCAAGGTCAAATTTGTCTCTGCGGAAGTAGAATTTTTGTAGAAGCATCGATTTATGATCAATTCAAAAGTGATTTCGTTTCTAAAGTAAAACAGCTTAAAGTAGGACATCCATCGCATGCCAATACAAATATTGGTGCTTTAGTATCCAAACCACATTTAGAAAAAGTGAAAGATTACATCCAAATTGCTCAGGATGAAAATGGCATTGTACTATGTGGTGGAAATGAAGTTCATGTTGAAGGCTCTGATAATGGATACTATTTAGAACCTACTGTTATTGAGGTGCCAAACGATGAATGCAGAGTAAATCAAGAAGAAATATTTGGTCCTGTGGTTACTATTATGCCGTTTCAAACTGAAGATGAAGTTTTACAAATGGCCAACAAAGTGAAATATGGTTTATCTGCAACACTTTGGACTAACGATTTAAAACGTACCATGCGAATGAGCAACCAATTGCAAGCAGGTATTGTCTGGGTTAATACTTGGATGATGCGTGATTTACGTACGCCTTTTGGTGGTGTAAAAGCATCTGGCGTAGGGCGTGAAGGAGGTTTTGAAGCACTTCGTTTCTTTACCGAAGCTAAAAATGTTTGTATAAAGTATTAGTTTCTTTACTAATACAAATTCTGTAAATGTACCGTGAAACAGGAAGTTTCAGTTGATAAGGCTATAAAAAGAGGACATTTAATGATTAATGTCCCTGTAATGATTTGCTTGATTGGCAGCCCTGCCGCTGGTATCTATTTATCTGCTCACGATTATATTCCCAACTGGGGACTAGCCATTGCCATAGTGTTAGGTATAGGTTTAGGATGGCTCTTTTGGAGTATTATGATTACCAAATGGCGCATTTGGGCCTTTGAACATGTGAGAAATGTGCATGAACTCAAAGAAAGAGCTATACATGAAAAACTAATTTGGGGTGACGGACATATATTTGAACGGACAGAAATTAGATCCAAAAAAGAGCAGCGAAAATTAGACGAGCTCAATTTAAAATTTAGGGCAGATGATCTTTTTGAAGAGGACCCCTCTATTTCCTCAGTTACAGAAATCTATTTCTCTAAAGGGCATGGTTTATTTTTACTGATTTTTGGAATCGTAACACTAATAGTTAGTATTACTCTTCTTTTAAACGAAAGCCTCAGAAGTTATATACTCGGAAGCATTTTATTAGCAGGTGGTGGATATTTTGTGTTTTCTGCTATTAAAAAATTAGTTAATAATGCCGTTCAAATTACTATAGACAATAATGGTATAAAACTAGGATCTGAACCTAAAAGGAGTTGGTTCGAAATTTTTGAAGAGACCGTTACTTACGAGGGAATTGGAAAATCATCAACAGCTCATCTTACTTTTTATGATGCCGATGATAGGTTTTATAAAATTCTCCTTGAAGATTTAAGAATAAAACCTGCCCAACTAGAAATCATATTAAGAACCTATAGAATTCGCCACGCAAAAAATAACACCTAAGAACATATATCATTGAATAATTTATGTACTTTGACTAAAAATACACAAGAGATGAAAAAACTAACTTTACTTATCTTCCTATTATCAATTAATGTTACGTTTTGTCAAGAAAAATGGACGAACTTCGAAAATGCGACTTATGCTATTGAGTATCCAGAAAGTTGGACATTTGATGATTCTGGTCAAATGCAGACCACATTCTTTATCAATTCCCCTCTTACCGAAGACGATACTTTTAAAGAGAATATTAATCTCATTATTCAGAACTTGAAAGGACAAAACATCAACATGAAAGATTATGTTGAATTAACACAAAAACAAACAAAAGGAATGTTAGATGACGGTAAGATCCTCGAAAGTAATGGTGATGATAAACAGCATGTTATGGTATTAACAGGAAAGGTTTCAGGTAATGCATTGAAATTCAAACAGGTTCTTATTTTTCATCAGGAAGTGATGTATATTCTAACCTTTTCTGCACTCGAAAAATCCTATGACGACTATATCAAAACAGGAAATACAATTTTAAATAGTTTTAAACTAAAATAAATGAACTTAGAATTAAACAATAAATACGCATTAGTTTGTGGAAGCACTGCTGGAATAGGTAAAGCAACAGCATTTGCATTAGCCGAAGAAGGCGTTCAAATTACTTTAATTGCAAGAAACGAAGACAAGTTACAAGCTACCCTCTCACAATTACCTCAGCATAGAGACCATGATTATATTGTTGCCGATTTTTCAAATCCGAAAGCATTAAAGGAAAAGGTTGAAACTTACATTAACAACAATCATGGCTTTCATGTATTGGTCAATAATACGGGTGGTCCCAAAGGAGGCCCAGTATTTTTGGCAGAAGTAGATGAATTTGAAAATGCATTCACACAACATTTAAAGTGCAATCATGTTTTAGCTCAAGCTGTGGTTCCTTTTATGAAAAGTGAAAACTATGGTCGTATTATCAATGTGATTTCAACCTCTGTAAAACAGCCTTTAGATGGATTGGGTGTGAGTAACACCATTCGTGGTGCCGTTGCTAATTGGAGTAAGACCTTGGCTAATGAACTTGGTCAATTTGGCATTACTGTAAACAATGTACTTCCTGGAGCAACTGGAACAGAACGACTAACAGAGATCATAAAAAACAAATCGGCTAAAACTGGAAACACAGAGCAAGAAGCTGCAAATGCCATGAAAAATGCAGTTCCTGCAAAACGCTTTGCAAAACCAGAGGAATTGGCAGATGCTATTACATTTTTAGCAAGCGAACGCGCTGCCTACATTAATGGAATTAACCTTCCTGTTGATGGAGGACGAACAAAGTCGTTATAAGGGCATAATTTCGTTTTTTATTATTAATTTTATTGAATTGATGAATTTGCGTTAAGGATTGAAAGGTTTGTTTGAGCTCATCTCTGATAGCGAGCCTTGAAAGCCTGACCTCATAAGGGAACGCCAAAAAAATATATACCATGAGTACATTAGTTTCGCCTATAAACTTTAAAGAATGGATTGAAGAAAATCGTCATTTATTAAAACCGCCAGTAGGCAACAAAGTGGTTTGGAAAAATGGAGATTTTATTGTTATGGTTGTTGGTGGACCAAACAGCAGGAAAGATTATCATTATAACGAAACGCCAGAATTTTTCTATCAGGTTGAAGGTGATATTACACTTAAAGTCATAGATAAGGGTACACCTAAAGATATTCATATTAAAGAGGGCGAAATGTTTTTATTGCCTCCTAAAGTGCCTCACTCACCTCAACGTGGCGCTAATACAGTTGGATTAGTCATTGAATATCCAAGAGACGAAGGTGTTCAAGATGCGCTGTTATGGTTTTGTGAAAATTGCACAACCAAATTATATGAAGAAGATTTTACATTGGATAATATTGAAACTGATATGCCAAAAATTTTCGATAAATATTATGGAGACAAAGACAAGCGTTCATGCCCTAATTGTGGTGAAGTGATGCAACCTCCAAAAAAAGTACAACTTGACGGCTAGTATATGATAGAAGTCGCAAAACAAAGCTTTTACAAACAAGGGTTTATGAAAACCCTTGGAGCTCAGCTGATTTCTATTACAAAGGGCGAAGTTGTTATTTCATGTACTTTAAATGACACACTCACGCAACAACATGGTTACTTCCATGCTGGAGTAATAACTAGTATTGCAGATGTGGCCTGCGGATATGCCGCATTAAGTACCATGCCTGATGGATCTGATGTGCTGACTGTAGAATTTAAAACAAATTTTATTAGAGCAGCAGAAACCGATACCATCGTTGCAAAAGGGTCTGTTATAAAATCTGGTAGGACGCTCACCTTTTGCGAAGGTGTTGTGACCAACAAAGCAGAAGATGTGATCTATGCAACAATGCAAGCCACAATGATATGTTTAAAACCTAAATTATAAATGAAAAGAAAACTTCGAATAAACGGCCATTCTCACCTGCTTCCTTATCCTGAGGAAATTCCTCAGTTTATGAAAGACAAAGGTATTTTTTGGGTTGACAAAGACCGAAAATTCATGCTACAAAAAGATTGGAATCGCCCTATTACGGATTCTAGTTTCTTTTTAAATGAAAAACTAGCATGGATGGAACGCTTCAATATTGATCATGCAGTTGTTCTAAACTTATCACAACTCTACGGAAATGGTTTACGTGTGGAAGAAATGAAGCAGGCCTTGCGTTTTCAGAACGATTTTAATGCAAAGATTCAGCATGAAAACCCAAGTAAGTTTACGTGTGGATTTGTAGTACATCCCGGATTTGTAAGAGGCGCTTGTTGGGAAATTGAACGTTGCGTTGAAGAGTTAGGCATGCAACTTCTTTGCTTACCTACGCACTATATGGACACTATTGGAACATGGCGTTGTATTTTTGATGAAGAGAACGAGCCTATTTTTGAACTGGCCAACAAATACAATTTGGCTGTTGAAATTCATCCTTATGACGGAGAAAAATTTATTAAGCTAGAAAACACGTCTTGGCGTTTTCATCTTATTTGGATGTTAGCGCAATGTGCCGATGCCTATCATTTTTTAACCTTAAATGGTTATCAGGATAAATATCCAAATATGCGAACTTGCTTTGCGCATGGTGGTCAATTAGCTCAAATAAATTTAGGTCGTCGTATTCAAGGCTTTGATGGTCGTCCTGATTTGTTTGAAGGGAAAAGCCACCCAAGAAAAGCCGTAGGCCATCCAAATATCTTTTTTGACACCTTGGTGCATGATACTGGCGGCTTACAACTATTAATTAAAAATCAAACTTCGAAACAAGTACTAATGGGACTTGATGATCCTTATCCGCTTGGTGAAATGGAAAGTGAAAAGCAGTCTTCTTATCCAGGAAAAATTTTAGACCTTGCTATAGAACGTGATATTATTACTGAAACAGAACGTGATGCCATCTGGGAGGACAACGTGATTCAATGGTTATGTGGTGACGACCTAAACGCCAAAGAGAAACTGGTAAATAGAATTTTAGGCAACTAACCATGACTGATGTTTCTGAATTTTATATTCTTTCACATATATTTATTTCATTAGTTGGAGCTACTTTACTTTTAGCCATTTGGTCTAACATTAGACAGCGTTTTAAACAAATATTAGAAGAAAATGACACTCAAAAACGCGTAGACAAAGGTCTTCTATACTTGAGTTTAGCTATGTTTGTTTGGGTTGTTTCGGGTATTTGGTCATATGCAGGGCATTACTTTTCGTTTAAAGAAACCACTTTTTTTCAGTTTGGAATTCATTTGCTTTCAATAGTGAACAATATGTTCTTATTGTTAGCTTTGTTTTACTTCTATTATGCTCCGCGCTTTATTTATAATAACAAAAAGAATATCAGGATTATTCTGTTTGTCATTATCTTAACAGCCTTAGTGACTATAGGACTCTCCATGTTTCCTAAGGTAAACGCTTACAAAAGTATTAATGTAAGCGCCATACCAGATCTCATTCTTTCCGCATTTTTATGCGCTCTTCTAGGCATCTCTCTCTTTAGAACATTTGCGTATCGCGGATTAAAAATAGTTGGTGTCATCTCTACTTTAGTCATACTGTTAGTATTTTCATCTCAATTGTCTGAAGTCTTTGTGAATTACGCCAATGACTTTAGTAACAACCTCATTAAAATAATTGCTAAGACCTCCTTAATTTCAATATTTCTGGTGTTAGCTACTACTTGGGTTATTAGGTTAGCAAATATGCCCAAGCCTAACGAGATGACGATTAGCTTTCTAGATTGGAGCTTGGTAAAAATTAGTATTCCAACAAAAGGCGTTTTTGACGAAACTATTGATTTTGGTTCTAAAACTACACAGTATAAAAATTTACTGAAATTTGCTATTAGACGCAAATATGGTGAAGGCGATGCCCAGAGTTTAATTGTAAGTTTAGGCGGTGAAATCAAAAACCAAACGTATCTCACTAGAATAATAGATAACATAAACTCTATCTTAGAATTAGACCAAACACAACTTCTTGAACGACGAGATCTTTTTACTTTTATTGGAGAAGGACGCTATAGATTACGAATGATTCCAAACCACATTTCCATAGATGCGACTCTTTTAGAAGAGTTTTGCAAAACACCAGAAAATGATACTTATAACGCACTTTTAAGCTAACAATTTGTGAGTTACAATTAAGCACAATTGATTATAATTTGATATAATTAGTTACAAGGTTCGCTATTGAGACATGTTGTAAATACATTGTCCTCAAATCAAAAAATCGAACAAATGTCTATCACAAATTCTAATGAAGTCTTCGGACATCCAAAAGGTTTAATCTATTTATTTTTTGCGGAGTTATGGGAACGTTTTTCTTTCTACGGAATGCGCGCTCTTCTCGTACTCTATATGACCAAACAATTATTATTTACTGATGATATGGCTTTTGGTGTATACGCCGCTTATATGTCTTTAGTCTATGTAACACCTTTAATTGGTGGTATTTTAGCCGATAAAATACTAGGATTTAGAAAAGCCATACTTCTTGGAGGGGTTTTGATGGCACTTGGGCATTTTTTTCTCACTTTTGAGCAGCCTATATTTTTTTATGGATCATTAGGGTTAATCATTGTAGGAAACGGTTTTTTTAAGCCTAATATTTCTTCCTTCGTTGGAGATTTATACCATGAAGGAGATGCAAGGCGTGATTCTGGATTCACTATATTTTATTTAGGCATCAATCTAGGAGCTGCAATTGCTCCTCTGGCCTGTGCATGGTTCGCAGAAACTTATGGCTGGCATTATGGGTTTGTGCTTGCTGGAATTGGAATGGTTTTAGGTCTACTTGTTTTTAACAGAGGGCTTAAAGCCAACATATTTGGCAATAAAGGTTTGGTTCCAAATCTCCCTGTTTACCAAAAAAAATCATTTGGAATAAATCAAGGGCAACTCATCTCTATAATTGCCTTTTTATCTGTTCCTATTTTCGCACTCATTGTTAAATTCCATGAGTTTGAACATTTTCTAGTTTGGATTATTTCGGCCTTTCTAATTGCTTATATTATATACATCCTGACTACTGTTAATCTTAAAGAAAAAAAGCGATTAATTGTTGCTGTATACTTTACTGTACTTTATACGCTTTTCTCTGCTATTTTTGAACAGGCAGGAAGTTCATTGACTTTGTTTGCCGATAGAAATGTAAATCTTGTGGGTATGGATGCGGCAGGAACCAATAGTATTAATGCTGGTTTTATTATTTTATTGGCTATTCCTTTCTCATTATTATGGACGTTTCTAAGTAAGAGAAAAAAGAACCCAAATTCTGCCATAAAGTTTGGCTTAGGATTGGTGTTTCTGGGGTTAGGTTTTGTAGTATTTGCTTTGTCGGCACATAGTATTGACGCTTTTGCCAGAACTTCCATGACGTATTTAGTTTTGGGTTATTTAGTACTTACAATCGGAGAATTATTCTTATCTCCAATAGGGTTATCTAAAATGACTGAGCTATCTCCACTAAAATATGTTGCCTTTATCATGGGCGTTTGGTTTTCGGCGAATTTTTATGGCCATTTCTTTGCTGGTAAAATTGCCAAGCTTACCACTGTTACCGAAGGAGAAACCAATGTCTTTACTCAAGGCATATTTGGAGACATTGTAGAATTCATTACTGGTATTACGCCTGAAATGGCTATGCAAAATAGTGAGAGTTACCAACAACTCTACTCCTATCTTTCTGTATATGCCAGTTTTGGTGTGATTAGTATATTGGTTGGACTAATAGCCATTTTAATTTCACCAAAGATTAAAAAAATGATGGTTGGTGTACATTGATTGCTTAACAGCTTTATTGGTTTTGGAATTATTTCATATATTGAGGTCTAACCAAAACTTATAACATGAAAAAAATTGGAATGTACATCGCTCTTTTTGGAGTATTAGCTATTGTTTTACCCTTTTTTGAATTACAACTCAGACTTTTAAGTTGGATAGATAATTGGGGAGAAACGACATCATGGATAATTAAAATTGGACTCATTGTCGTTGGTGGAATTCTCTTTTTTATGGCTTCAAAGAATGAAACCAACGTTACAAACGAAAATCAAGGCGAATAATTCCATTCTTAATACAATTACAAACCTCATGACATCTGTTTTTCATGAGGTTTAATTATTTTTATCTATGCACTTTTTACCAGAAAAATTAGATGATTACATTGTGGCACATTCTGAAGAAGAACCAGAATTATTGCAACAACTTACTAGAGAAACTTATCAAAAAATATTACAACCCATTATGCTAAGCGGACCTTATCAAGGTCGCGTTTTAAGTATGATTTCTAAACTAATTCGTCCTTCCACAATTTTAGAACTGGGTACGTTTACTGGTTACGCAACATTGTGTTTAGCAGAAGGCCTATCAAGCAATGGAGAGATTCATACAATAGATATTAATGAGGAGCTCGTTGATTTTCAAAGACGTTATTTTGATAAATCTGAATTCGGCGCTCAAATTCATCAACATTTGGGAAGTGCTTTAGATATTATTCCAACACTAGACATGACTTTTGATCTGGTCTTTGTTGATGCTGACAAGCCCAATTATGTTAATTATTTTCATTTAATAGTCGATAAATTAAATGCTGGTGGCATTATCATTTCAGACAATGTTTTATGGCATGGAAAAGTAACCGAGCCTTTAAATAATAAAGACCTTTCAACTAAAGCTGTTTTAGAATACAATACTCTTTTAAAAAATGACGAACGTATCGAAACCGTTTTGCTACCAATTAGAGACGGACTTACAATAAGCAGAAAAAAATAAATTAAGATACTTTGACTAATTTAAAATCTGATTTCACACCTATTGATTTTGTTTTTTGAATTTGCTCAGAAATAGTTTGAAAAAATTCATAATTATCAAAAGGTTTGGTAATGATACCATCAAATCCAATTAGTTTATAGTCTTCTTTAACTTGTTCAATATCGGCTGCAGTTAATGCAATAATAGGTGTTTCAGGATCGAACTCACGGATAGCTTTAGTAGACTCATTTCCATTCATTACAGGCATATTAATATCCATTAAAATTAAATCGAAAGCGGTTTGTTTATGAGCCTCTAAAGCCTCTAATCCGTTTTTAGCAACAACGCACTCATAGTTTTCGCGTTGCAACAAGTTTTGAGTTACAATCTGATTGATTTTATTGTCTTCGGCAACCAGAATCTTATACTTATGTGTATCGGTAATAGCTTCTCCTTTTGCTTGTTTTGTTTTTACTTTTTTGACCTTTGCTTTTTTGTCTATTTCAAAGGTAAGATCAAAACTAAAGGTAGTACCCAAATCTATTGCGCTATCTATATCTAATGTGCTTCCAAATAATTCAATAATGTTTTTTGTAATTGGTAACCCAAGTCCTGTTCCTTGATAATTTGTATTGCTATTTTTATCCAGCTGAGAGAAGTTCTCAAATATCATTTTTTGCTTTTCTTTTGGAATCCCAGGACCATTATCTTCAACTTCAAAACGCAGAGATACTTTATCTTCTAAAGTGTTTAACAGTTTTAACCTTACTTCTATTTTTCCATTTTCAGTAAACTTGATACTATTACCAATTAGGTTGATTAGAACCTGAGACAACCTTACATTGTCGCATTTAATGAACTCTGGTATGTTCTTGTCAATTGAAATTTGTATCTGATTATTAGTTTCTTCCAATCTATAATCAAACGAATTCACTAGATTTTCTATGAGTACTCTCAAATTAACTGTAACGTTTTTAAGTTCAATTTTTTGAGATTCAATTTTTCCTATTTGTAAAATATCATTGACAAGATTGAGGAGATAATCGCCAGAATACTTTAACGATTTTAAAAACTTAGTGTCTTTAGAGCTTAAGTCGTTATTTTTTAAAAGTAATGATGTTAACCCAACCACACCATACAAAGGTGTTCTTAATTCGTGAGTGACATTGGAAATGAAATTACTCTTTAATTCGGAAGACTTTTCTGCCTTATTTTTTGCAATTTCTAATTGGTTGTTTTTAGTTTTCAAAATATTACTTAATCGTCTTTTAGATATGTAACTTCGATACATGGTTAACAACGATATAAACAATAGAAATCCGGTAATTGTAATAATAATATTTACATTTTTTATTTTATTACTGGCGGCTAACTGCTCAATTCTTTCATTATTAGCAAGCTGTGCTACGTTTTTATAACTTTCGATTGAAAACTTAGACTGTACAATAATATCTTGCCTTATTTTCTCTTCATTAAGTAGTTTATCTCTGTAGTTATTATGCTTTAACAATGCTTGATAGGCTTCTTCACTATTCTCTAACGCAGCATAAGTTAATGACAGTTCTTTATAGACATCATTTAAAAGCGCATTCTTATCTTTTACATTAATTTCACTGTGATTTTCTAAAATATTTATGGCTTCGATAAATTTAACATTGGCATTATTGTAAAATTCTTTTTTACTAAAATATTGTCCTTGGATAAAGTTCCATTGTGCTGTGAAATAGCCATGATCTTCTATGCGTTTTAAATTATCCTCAGCTCTAGATAAATAAATGAGCACTTTAGCGTAATTATTAGTTTCTAAATAAAGCTGTGATAAGTTCAATCTTATTCGAAATAAGATCTCATCCCTTCTATCTACATTATCATGATCTCTAACATTATATTTACTACCAAACTGTATTGCTTTTTCAAAGAACGGAATAGCATCAGTAGGAGGCACTTTGTTCATATAAATTTGACCCAATTTCAAATATGAACTTGCCAACAAAAAATTATCACCTTCTTTTTTTGCGGCATGAATAACTTGATTATAGCTTTTTTCAGCTTTATCATAATCATGCATGAAATCGTAAATCTTACCAATGGTAAAATTTGCGACTGCGTTGCCATAATTATCATTGATAGAATCAGATAATTTAATGGCTTTATTAAATAAATTGAAGGACTTTGCAATATCATTACTTATGTAATGCTGTAATGCGAGGTCGTTAATACTATCAATTTTATTGATAAGTGTTCTTTCGGTCTGACCAAAAGACAATAACGAACAACATAGAAAACAGTATAGTAGGTTTGCTTTCATCATGGATTTAGGTTAATTTGGGATGGTTAAAGTATCTCTAAGTGAGTGACATATCAGAATATAATCGTTGAACACGCTTTTTTATCGGACAAACTTCACAAATTAAAAATGAAAATCGACGAAATGCATACTAAATTTCAGGGATTTAAGTTCAAAATCACCTCATCATTATAAAAAAACCTCTTCAAATATTGAAGAGGTTTTGTATATCATTCTATGTTAGAACTATCATTGAACAGCTTGTAATGCATCAATATTTCCATATCCATAGTTACTACTTTTACTAGGGTAAAAATCGGCAGATTGTTTCAGTCTATTAAGTACTTGAGTTCTACTCCAATTAGGATACCTAGCCCACACCAACGCTGCTATTCCAGCCGTAGTTGCAGTAGCTACTGAGGAGCCACCAGTATAGCGACGATCTCCATTATAAAATCCTAAAACAGGAGGTGCTTTGCTGGTATTATTATCACCTTCCATAATGATTGTGAAGTCAATTTTACTCCCACTATGACAGGTATCGCAGCGATCATAATTACTACCATCATCAACGCCGGTAACTGCTACAGTTTCACTCATCGTTGCCGGAAAAATCACTCCAAAGCCATTTGTGAAACTCGTTGATGTTCCTCCTGCAGCAAATATTAATTTCCCTTTACTATAGGCATACCTTACGGCATCCTTTATATTACCAATAGACCATACATAACCTATAGACATCGAAATTATTTTCACATCACTTCTGTTTCCTAGTTGTGTTAAGGCCTTAGAAACCCCTTTTCGTTCGTGATAATCGTTAAGTAACACATCTTCAGTTGCTCTATAAGCTACTAAGTTCGCATTATAAGCAACACCAACAGGCATTCCATTATCATTACGTGGAGATGCCATTGTAGATCCCATTGCAGTACCATGACCGCATTTATCATGTGGCCCATCATAATTGCTAGACCACCACCATGCAGAGTCTATAAATGTGCCATATTTTTGTACGAATCGGCCATTAGAATAGCCATCATTAATTCCAGAAGAATTTAATAAAGGTTGAGATGCTGATACTCCCGTATCAATTAAACCAATAGTAACTCCTGAACCTGTTGATAGGTTCCAAGCCTGCTGAATATTATGTTCATTAAAATGCCATGACACCTGCGCATTATTTGGGCTTGTTGTTGTATAATGAGCTGGATTGATATAATCTCCATTTTTATCGCAGCCAGAACTAGAACGTTCTGCATTCTCATTATAAGTGAACAAATTATAGCCATTAGGCTCTAAGTAACGTACGTCTTTATGCTTTTTAAGCGCTATAATCGTTTGGATGTTTTCAACTCCAACATCAACAACAGTTAGAATATCTTGTTCGACAAGGACAAGGTCTGTTTTATCTATTTTTTCATTATCGGCAACAATATCTAAAAGCCCATTTTTTTTAGCTTCTAGTTCAACATCTCTTGTTTCACTAAAACTCTGACCTTCATTTCCATAACCAATGGTTAAAACTTTTTGACCATGCATAACCGCACTCCATAAAAAATGCGCATCCTCTTTACTCCAATCGAAATCTCCAGTTTCTCGAATGGTTTTACTAATACGATCGTTAATTTGGTCTACTGTAAGTGGGTCTTTGGGGAATTGAATATCCTGAGATTCGGTTTCAATAATAGTATCTTCTTTAGAACAAGACACCATGGTAATTGCTATAAGTAACAATACCTTTAAGTACATTTTTTTCATTTAATAGTATTTAGATGGTTAATGATGTTCTAAATATATTAAATAATCAAAATTTAATTACATAAATAAATGTGATTTTACTAAAAGAAATCAAAAAATAATATGAATTCAATAATTACTGGTTTCTTCGGACAGAACCTGTAAAATCTTCTAGATCGTCTTTTACTTTATTAATCTCCTGCGTGATTTCTTTTGTAACGTTAGAATCGATGCCTTGCTTTTCTGCACTTTTAGTGATTTCAGATTTAATATCACTCGAAGCATCTTTTAGCATTCGCATTCCTTTACCTAAACCTCGAGCAATTTCAGGTATTTTGTCTGCACCAAATACCATTACTACAATAAGGAGGATAAAAATCACCTCAGTAGTTCCAATGAATAATAATGTTGCTTGCTGTATCACGATGCAAATATAATGAGTTGTTTGCTATTAAAATATTATTTAAATAAATATAGAGTTAAAAAAAGCCGATAGTCTATATATCGGCTTTTTTATAATGTAAATTACAAGAACGCTTTATCCTTTTACTTTATTTTTGAAATTATCAAACTCACTCTCTTTTACCTCTTTTGGCCATGAGTTATTTGATGTATTGATATCTGCAGTTTCTTGTTTCGGGTCTATTTTTATAGACACAATTTCTTTCACAGAAGCAACAGCTTTACTTATTTCTGTATCGTTAAGCCTCCAAACCTGAGCAGGATAAGTTTCTGTTTTAGATGTACCATCTGCGTATGTAAACTCAACAATAATTGGCATTACTAATCCACCTGGTTTTTCAAAAGTAATATTGTAGAAATATTTAGGTTGTTTGATGTTTTTTCTCTCTTCAGGAGTGAAATTATCCATCATGTATTCTTTTAAAGTAGGTGAATTATCTGCTGATGTTCCTTTGCGTAGTTTCTCATCAAATTCTTCACTTCCTTCTTCAACTAAATAGACTAAATCTAGGTCCTCTAACTTTAAATTTCTACTTGATGCATAGTTTTTTGCATATTGATTAGGCTCTGACGATACATAATATTTTTTCACGTCTTTAAGTCCAATATCTACCCAATCTGTAGTATAGAACCATCCTCTCCAGTACCAATCTAAATCAAATGCAGAAGCATCTTCCATAGTACGGAAAAAGTCTTCAGGAGTTGGGTGTTTAAACTTCCATCTGTGTGTATATTCTTTAAACGCATAATCAAACAATTCGCGTCCCATAACAGTTTCTCTCAAGATATTTAATGCTGTAGCTGGCTTTCCGTAGGCATTATTTCCAAATTGATATGTATTTAAACCTTTAGTCATAATTGGAGCAATATAGTCTTGATTACCTTCCATATATCTTATGATATTTTTGGCTGGTCCTCTTCGAGAAGGGTAGTGTTTATCTCCTGGTGATAAAGCACTTGGATACCATTCTCCAAAATCTTGTTCGGCAACATATTGCATAAATGTATTTAAACCTTCATCCATCCATGTCCATTGACGTTCATCACTATTTACAATCATTGGAAAGAAGTTATGGCCTACCTCATGAATGATAACACTCATCATACCATATTTAGTTCTATCATCATACTTTCCGTTTTTATCAGGTCTTCCATAATTCCAACAAATCATAGGATATTCCATCCCTTGACGTCTAGCATGAACCGAAATTGCTTTATGGTAAGGGTAATCAAATGTCATACGAGAATACGTTTTTAATGTACTAGCCACTGCTCTTGTAGACCATTCTTCCCAAAGTGGGTTTCCTTCTTTAGAGTATAGCGAAACTGCCATAACATCCTTATTACCGATTTTCACGGCCATCATATCCCAAATGTATTTTCTAGATGTGGCAAATCCGAAGTCTCTTACATTCTCAGCATATAGTTTCCATGTTTTCTTTTTATTGGAATGTCCTTTTTCTCTAGCTTCAGCTTCGGCTTGAGTAGAAATAATTACGGGTTCGTCATATGATTTCTTAGCTTTTTCATAACGCTTCATCATATCTTTAGAGAACATTTCATCTCTATTGGTCAATTTTCCAGTACCATCTAATAAATGATCTGCAGGAACGGTAATATTTACTTCAAAATTTCCAAACGGTAATGCAAACTCATCACGACCCCAAAACTGTGAGTTCTGCCATCCTTCAACATCATTGTAAACAGCCATTCTTGGGTAAAATTGGGCAATCACATAGTTTCTATTTCCGTCAGGAAATAACTCATATCCTGAGCGCCCTCCATCGGTAACGTGATTATTAATTTGGTACCACCATTTTATTTTAAAAGAAAACTTATCTCCAGTTTTCATTGCTGCTGGTAATTCTACCCTCATCATTGTTTGGTTGATTATAAATGGTAAAGGCTTACCATCTGTTTTGGTAACACTTTCTATGTTAAACCCACCGTCAAAACGTTCAGACATATATGACGACGTAAACCTTGAAGCTGACATTGCAGGTGTTATTCTACTAGATCTAATGTCTTTTGATGGTGAATCTTTTTCACGAACATTTTGATCTAATTGAACCCACAAGTATGTTAATTCATCTGGAGAGTTATTGGTGTATGTAATGGTTTCATTACCACTTAACACGGCAGTATCATCGTTAATTTCGATGTCCATTTTGTAATCTGCCTGTTGCTGATAGTAAGCTGGGCCTGGAGCACCAGATCCTGTTCTAAACATGTTTGGCGTTGCAAACTCTTCATTGAGTTGCCTAAACTTATTATGGTTGGTATGACCAGGTTTGCGCTCTTGTTCTTGGTCTTGCGCTATCGCATTGAAAGATATAAATGCGATGGATAAACAAAGGTATTTTACTAATTTCATAGCTAGTATTAAAAAGGTTGATTTATTTAAAATTTAAGTATTGATTTCGGTCTTCTGAGGTAAATATCAAATTATTTACTTCAGAATTTATTTTCGTTTTAACAACATTTTTTTGCTTCGGAAACAAATCGAAAAGTACAGTATTACTAATTTCTATTGTTGCTATACTATCGACATTCTCTATTTCTAAGTAACACACAACAACGTCATTATCATATTCCTTTCCTATATATTCAAAGGCAACATCTTGGGTATTAATTTTAATCTCTATTTTTTGATTTAAGTACTTCTTGACATAGTCGTCAACCATAGGCTTTTCATCAATTGTGGTCATTTTGATATTTTTATCATACCGTTCTTGTAGCGTTAATTCTAAATCGGCAATATCAATTCTGGAAATAATTTGGACTGATTTTTTTTCTTTTACATAACTCATCTGTGTTACACTCACATAATATTTATGTGCAGTTAACATAACCACAGGAAAAATAACAGCCAGAAAAATGGCTTTAAAAAAGTTCATAACAATCAATAATTCGTAAAAATAGCCATTTTACTAATTAATTTTAGCTTAAAAATGTTAATAATATCTTTAAATTTCGGTGTAGTTAATCTTTAGATGTGTCATCGGTATCGTTAAAGGAATAGAGTTTCTGTATTAAAAACTCATAGGTTTTTAAACTATTATCTGCCTTACACAAATCTAAAAACTTAGGATCATCAGATACATAATAAAAGAAAGCCGTTTTTAAATGTGCTTCAATGTCATAGTTTTCAAATAACAAATCTGAAAACTCTTCTGTTACTTTCTTTAAGCATTTATCTTGTTTTTCTAGCGTTACTGCTCGTTTAAGTTTTTTCGTTCGGCCTGATATTTTATTTAAAATTTTATGAATATTTATGCCTATAAATAAAGGTGCTATTACAATAGATTTTCCAGCATCTGCTTCATATAATTTTCGTTCTCTTTGTGTTTTAGGTTTGCCAACATAGCCTGGTATTCCTACATCATAAAAGTTAATATCACGTTTAGCATCACTATTTTCGATGTCAGATAATAAATCTCCCGTTAAAATCTTGCCTACAACCACTTCATCTAGCTCATTCACTCTATCTGACAATGTAATTACAATAGACCTCATTTCAATGGTTGTTTTAGTTACAACAATATTTTGGGGTGTATATTGAACGCTTGATATAAGCAGAGTGTCATTGAGTTTAGCAGGGATTTCAAAATCTCCTTTATCATTAGTAACGGTAAATTTTTGTGCCGTTATATTAAGTACATGTATGCTTTCTAAATCTGAACTAGCAATGACTTTCCCTTTTAAAGTAATGGTCTGAGCATTTCCATTCACCAACGTAAATATGGAAACAATTATAACTAGTATGTAATCAATCTTCCTCAATTTGCAGTTTAAATGCTTTAAGTTTTTCCTTTAAAAACTCAAGCATTTTGAGTTCATCATTTGTTTTACTTAACGGTAAAAATTTAGGATCGTAACCACTAAAGTAGAAAAATTCTTTTCGTTTGGTTACATCTAAAGTGTCTGTTTCAAATAACAGTTCGGAGTAAAGTTCTTCGGTTTTGTCTATAGCTCGATTTAATTCCTCGCGTTTAATTTGTTCTTTTAATCGTTTTGTTCTTCCAGATATCCAATTAATTAACGGGTTTAAAGGTAAGAGACCGCCTCCACTATTGGCCTCATACAATCGACGCTCACTTTGCTTCATTCTTGGGCCAGTATATCCAGGTATTCCAACATCATAAAAATTAATCTCGCGTTTAACATCACTGTTTTCGATGTCAGACATCAAATCTCCAGTAAGTACTTTTCCAACAATTACCTGATCTAACTTATTAACGTTCTCCTCTAAATTTACCGTAACCGATTTCGTTTGTAGGATAATATCAGTAATAATAAATTCTTCAGGTTTGTATTGAATTCCTGAAACCATGATCGTATCATTCAACTTAGCAGGAATCACAAAACCTCCTTTATCATTACTTATGGTAAATTTACTTGCTGTTTTGTTAATAATATGAATGCCTTCTAAATCACCCTTAGCAACAATTTTTCCTGAAATATCTTTGGTTTGTGCTAGTAAATTTGAAGACAGTAAAACGGCAAACACAAAAAAACAGAGCTTATTCTTTATCACTATCTTTCTTTAAAAATTCTTTACTTTTTTTATTAAGAACTTCAAGAAATTCTAGTTCTCGCCCATAATTTAAAAGACTAAAATCAAAGGTTTTATCGTCTTCAACGAATTGAATAAATTCTTCAACACGATGCTCTGGTATTTTGAAATTATCCATTATAAATTCTGATCCAAAGTAGTATTTAATAGATGCTACAGGAACCTCAGGAATGCCTTTCTTTTTTTTATCCTTTACCTTACTTCTAAATAATGGTAATAACAATTGATCAACGACATTCACAACGTTCAGCCCATTTACCATTGTTTTTGATTGCGAATGCATAGCTTCATTTTTAATCTGAGAGCGCTCGTCATCAGAAAAATCATATTCATCACTCTTTTTTATCCCAAAATATAACGCATCTAGCTTAGGATTAAATGTTTTAACCGTTGACACATCTGTTTTTAAATCTCCCGAAAGCCCTTTAGTTAACACTAAAACCTCATCCAATTTATTGATTTCTTCAATTAAGAAAACGCGCATGCGTTTAGACTTGATAATTGCCTCTGTTATTTGTAAATCGAAGTTTTGATATTGCAAAGCTCTAAACTCTACAAAATCATTTAAAGCAACTTCAATCGTAAACTCTCCATTTTCATTAGTTATTACACCTTTATTTGAAGATGTATTAAACACCGTAATCCCAACCACATCATTACCTTCAACGATAATTTTCCCATCAACCTTTACACGTTTTATGTCCTGAGAAACCGCAACAAAAGAAGACAATGCAATGCAAAAAAGTAATAGTTTCTTCATAGTTGATATTTTTAGTTAAGTAAAGAAATGATTTGAAAACTTAATTTATTAATAAAGACTAACTAAACTTTTGTTAAATTAATCCTTTACCTAAATTTACAACAAATTACAACCAATGAAAAATATAATTATTGCTAGTACATCAACTGTTCATGGTGGAGAGCCTTTAGATTATTTACTAGAGGTATTAAGCGATTTCTTTGAGCATACTTCGGAAATTCTATTTATTCCATACGCAAGACCTGGCGGAATTACGCACGATGAATACACTTCTAACGTTAACAAGGCGTTTGAAAAAATCGACAAAAAAGTAGTAGGCATCCATGAATTTGATAACCCAAAAGAGGCGATTAGTAAAGCAAAAGGTATATTTACTGGTGGTGGAAACACCTTTGTATTGGTTAATCAACTTTACAAAAATGATCTTATTGATACCATAAAAACTACAGTTAAAAATGGGACGCCGTACTTAGGTACAAGTGCAGGCAGTAATATTTGCGGACTTACAGTTAACACTACCAATGACATGCCTATTGTGTATCCTCCAAGTTTTAAAACTTTCGGGTTTGTACCTTTTAATATTAATCCGCATTATCTTGATCCAGATCCAACAAGTAAGCATATGGGCGAAACTCGAGAAACAAGAATTAAAGAGTTTCACAAATTTAATACACAACCCGTAGTAGGTATTCGCGAAGGTAGTTGGTTAGAAGTCAATGGAGATTCAGTTGTTTTAAAAGGACCTCTTGATGCTAGAATATTTGAATACAACAAAGCTCCATATGAAGTGCAATCTGGTATTGAACTCAGTCATTTAAAATAAAAAAACTTCATCAGGTTTTGATGAAGTTTTGAGCGAGAGACCGGGTTCGAACCGGCGACATTCAGCTTGGAAGGCTGACGCTCTACCAACTGAGCTACTCTCGCATTCTGGCGGCAAATATAAACTATCTTTTCACTTTTTGATAAAGAATTTCAGAACTTTTTCAAAAAATGATATCCTAAAATTTCAAAGCCTTCATTATAGTAGAATTTATGTGATGGGTAATTTTGCACATAAGTATTTAGTTCTACCGTTGTGCACCCTTTTGTTTTAACATAATCATAGATCCAATTTAGAAATTGTTTTCCAAGTCCTTTTCCTCTATAGACACTTTCAATATAAACATGATCAATCTCCACAGTTTTTCCAGCATAATGACGTGTACAAAACCAAAGCCCCGAAACACCAATCAATTTGTCATTATCATAAATAACTGCACATTCATAATTCTGAGTTACCATCTCTGCAAAACGTTCTTTTAATATAGCTTCTGAGACTTTATGTGCACTAAGCTCTTGCACTAAAGGAATAACTTCATTTATTTGAGATTTATCTAAAATTTTAAAGCGAAATGACATGTATCAATATTTTAAGTGAAGATAATTATTTTTACTTAAGTTTGATGTAGAGCATCTTCAATATTAGCCAAGATATCACCTTAAATTAAAATGCTGGGCAAAGGAAATAAATTGGCACATATTATGCAATAGAAAAGTATAATGAATAGACGACATTTTTTTAAAACAACAACACTAGCAGGAATAGGTTTATCTATTTTTCCTCAACTTGCATTTCAAAATGCTACAAAAATTATATCCTACAAAGAGCTTATCGGAAAAGGTAATCCACAGTTATTTGGAGACGGTTTTAATCTAAGAAAAGATGCATATGATGCCTTTATAAAATTAACTTCTGAAGCACTAAAAAGTGACATTCGAATACAAGTTGTGTCTAGTTATAGAGGGTTTCAACACCAAAATAGAATTTGGGAGCGGAAGTATCAGCAAAATATTAATAATGGGTTATCACCTAAAGAAAGCATCAGAAAAATCATAGAATATTCAACAATTCCTGGAACATCTCGCCATCATTGGGGAACAGATTTAGACCTCATCGATGCTAACGTAAAACAGCCAAGGCATGTTTTAAATCCTAGTCATTTTGAGGGAGATGGTCCGTTTTCGAAATTTAAATCATGGATGGACGAACATGCAAATGATTTTGGGTTTTATTTGGTATACACCAATGAGAAAGATAGAAAAGGGTTTAAATATGAACCTTGGCATTACAGTTACAAACCATTGTCGAAACCATATTTAAAAGCATACCGTAAGCTCGATTTGAAAGACATTATAACTTCGGAAAAATTAATGGGTGGGACTCATTTTTCTGAAACATTTATCACTAATTACCTGAATCAAAATATTTTAGATATAAATCCAGAACTTTTGTAAATTTATAAACACTAATTATTACAGTCATGAGAGGAAAGAATTTTAAAGTAAGATTACTTATTGGCGTTGCCATAGCACTTTTTTTTGTTGTAAAACGATGTAGTCAAAGGGAAGAAAATCCATATACTGGACGTATGCAAACCATTTCGATGACGGCAGATAAGGAAATACAGATTGGATTAGCAAGTGCTCCTCAAATGGAAGCTCAACATGGCGGGATGCACCCTAACAGTCAATACCAAGCAGTTGTTGACAATGTAGGACGTAGTTTAGTTAATAGTAGTATCGCCAAAGACACACCCTATAATTATGAATTTCATTTATTGGCAGATCCTAATACAATTAATGCTTTTGCCTTACCTGGCGGACAAATATATATTACGTTTGCCTTGTTTTCTAAATTAGATAATGAATCACAATTGGCTGGAGTATTAGGCCATGAAATTGGACATGTACTAGGGCGTCATAGTGCCGAGCGAATTGCAGAAAGCGAATATTGGCAAGGTTTAGCCACAGCAGGATCTGTTGGTGGAGATATTGGAGGTTTAGTAAGCGGAATTGGTCAAAATACGTTGCTAACTAATGGTCGAGAGGATGAACTAGAAAGTGATGATCTGGGCGTAAGATTTATGATTAATGCTGGTTACGATCCAGAAGAGATGATTGGTGTAATGGAAATTCTTAAAGCAGCTGCTGGACCTAATCGTGTTCCTGAACGAATGAGCACCCATCCAGATCCAGAAAACAGGAAAGAAAAAATTAAAGAATCTATTGAAAAATATAAAAATGCACTTTAATCTCTTAAAGTGCATTTTCAACTAACTAACTCAAATAATTGTTTCTGCTTTAGAAACTTTTCGTTTACGATTCTAACCCTTTAATGTAAGCTAGAGCATCTTTCGCATTAGAAATTTCAGCATACTTCTTTGCCGTCATTCCTTTAGATGATTTTAAATTTAATTTCGCTCCTTCTTTTACAAGAAGTTTTAAAATATCTAATCTATTATACTTAGCTGCATACATTGCCGGGGTTAAACCGTTTGATTTTTTATTGACATCCTGACCTAAGTCAATTAATTTTTTTACCGTTTCGATATCTCCTTTAATAATAGAAACACAAAATGGGTCTACCACTCTTTTAGCTACCGTAGTTTCGTAAGTAGAAGGTGTTACAATGTCGTTTGTTGCATTTAAAGAGGTAAAAGAAAACCCCAATGCGATTGCGATAATTACTGCTGATTTTTTCATGATGAAAGATTTTAATTAATTGATTTTTGTTTTTTGATTATAATAAAGAGACGACATAAATTCTAAAGTGTTACACAAAAAAATCTTTAATAACATTTATTTAACTCTTTGTAAACAAATATGTTAAGACAATCACAATTAGCCTCGAATTTTTAACAAATCAAGTACTATCCTAATGCATTGATAATTAATGATATTTTGCAATCTTAAATAGAAATTAAATGTGTGAAACATCTATCTTTGATTCCATAATATTTTTTAACAATGAACAAAAAAGTAATTTTAATGATTTTGGATGGATGGGGAATGTCTCCAGATCCAAAAGTTTCCGCTATAGATCATGCCGAAACACCATTTATAGATTCTTTATACCATAACTATCCGCACGCCACCTTAAGAACTGACGGTTTGCATGTTGGTTTGCCAGAAGGCCAGATGGGAAATAGCGAGGTTGGACATATGAACTTGGGTGCAGGTAGAATTGTATATCAAGACTTGGTTAAAATTAACTTAGCTGTTAAAAATAACACCTTAAAAAATGAAAGTGTCCTTACAGATGCTTTTGAGTATGCAAAAACAAACAACAAACCTGTTCATTTTTTAGGCTTGGTGAGCGACGGAGGTGTACACTCTCACATTAATCACTTATTTGGACTAATAGATGCTGCCAATAATTGTGGTGTTCAGCATTCATATGTACATGCCTTCACCGATGGACGAGATGTTGATCCCAAATCTGGATTTGGTTTCATTACATCCTTAGAAACACACATAAAAAATACCAACACAAAGCTAGCTACAGTTACTGGGCGATATTATGCTATGGATAGAGATAAACGTTGGGAAAGGATAAAACTAGCATATGATGCTTTGGTTAATGGTTTAGGAGAGCATTCTCACTCAGCAACAGATGTTATTGAAAACAGCTACAATAAAGATGTAACCGATGAGTTTATAAAACCCATTGTCATGGTAGACAAGGACAATCTTCCAATAGCCCAAATAAAAGAAGGTGACGTAGTCGTTTTCTTTAACTTTAGAACAGATCGTGGTCGAGAACTAACCGAAGCCCTATCTCAAAAAGATTTCCATGAGCAAAACATGCATAAGCTCGATTTACATTATGTTACATTAACTAATTATGATGATTCTTTTCATGGTATCAACGTGGTCTTTAACAAAGACAATCTTACCGAGACCTTAGGTGAAGTCCTAGAAAAACACAATAAAACTCAAATTAGAATAGCTGAAACTGAAAAATATCCTCATGTCACATTTTTCTTTTCAGGTGGACAGGAAACGCCTTTCGAAGGGGAAACTAGAATATTAAGGAATTCTCCAAAGGTGGCAACTTATGATTTAAAACCCGAAATGAGCGCCTTTGAATTAAAGGATGCTCTAATTCCAGAAATTAACAAAGGCCATGTGGATTTTGTATGTCTCAATTTCGCAAATGGAGATATGGTAGGCCATACAGGTGTCATGGAAGCTGCTATTAAGGCGTGTGAGGCTGTTGATCAATGCGTCAAAGATGTCATTGTATCGGCTTTAGACAATAATTACACAACCATTTTAATCGCAGATCATGGTAATTGTGAAACAATGATTAACCCAGATGGCACTCCACACACGGCACATACAACCAATCCGGTACCTGTGATTTTAATAGATAACGAAAACCTAAAAATTAAAGATGGAATCTTGGGTGATATAGCTCCCACAATACTGAAATTAATGGGGATTTCTCAGCCCGAAACCATGACTCAAAAACCATTAGTTTAATTAATTATGAAAAATTGTATTTTTGTAACTGTACAAAAATTAGCAGATGAATTTCCAAGATAAACTAGTTATTGCCATTGATTTTGATGGTACTATCGTTGAAGATGCTTATCCAAAAGTAGGCAAAGCTCGTATTTTTGCATTTGAAACCATGAAGCGACTTCAAGCCGATGGACACCGCCTTATACTTTGGACCTATAGAAGTGGCTCAAAACTTAATGATGCCGTTGCATTTTGTAAAGAAAACGGTATTACATTCTATGCTGTAAATCAGAGTTTTCCTGAAGAAAAATATGACAATTCCGTAAGCCGAAAAATTTATGCCGATATTTACATTGATGACAGAAATATTGGTGGCATTTTAGGTTGGGGAGAAGTATACCAACTTATCACCAATGAAGAACCCAATATGAAAGCTGCTAAGCAAAGAAAAGGGCTTTTTTCATTTTTAAAACGCTAACTGCTTATCTCTAGTTAATTCAAAATAGGTTTTATCGATTTGCTCTCTATGACTAGGATGTGCAATATTTACAAGTGATTTTACACGCTCTTTAATCGTTTTTCCATATAAATTGGCAACACCATATTCTGTAACTACATAATGTACGTGTGACCTCGTTGTAACAACTCCTGCTCCCGCTTTTAATGATGGTACTATTCTACTAATTCCATTTTTTGTCATCGATGGCAATGCAATGATTGCTTTTCCTCCTTCACTCAACGAAGCACCTCTTATAAAATCCATTTGACCTCCTACTCCAGAATACATACTTGGTCCAATTGAATCTGCACATACTTGACCAGTAACGTCTACTTCAATTGCAGAGTTAATAGCAACCATTTTAGGGTTTTGCTTAATTATGGATACATCATTCGTGTAGTTGGAAGCTCGCATTTCTACAAAAGGATTGTCATCAACATAATCATACAATCGTTTAGATCCCATCAAAAATGTGGTAAGCGCCCTTCCTCTATTTATTTCTTTATAATTACCATTTATGACGTCGTTTAAAATTAAATCAATAACACCATCCGAGAACATTTCAGTATGCAACCCTAAATCTTTATGGTTATTTAAACGAGATAATACAGCATTAGGGATACTACCTATTCCCATTTGTAACGTACTTCTATCTTCAATTAAGTTGGCAACATAACTCCCTATTTTATTCTCAATTTCCGAAGGTTCCGCCATATGATGAATTGGCAATGGTTCATTAGACTCCACAAAATAATCCACTTCTGATACATGGATAATTCCTGCGCCATGTGTTCTTGGCATTTGATTATTCACTTGAGCAATTACGACAGAAGCACTATCTATTGCAGCCAATGTAGCCTCTACAGAAACGCCAAGAGAACAATAACCATGTCTATCTGGAATTGATACATGAATTAACGCCACATCTAAATCGATGCTATTTCTTTTAAATAACAAGGGTAACTCACTAAGAAATACAGGTGTATATGATCCATTTCCTGCCTTTAAAGTATGCCTCACATTTTTTCCGATGAAAAAGGAGTTCACATGAAAACTTTTCCTAAGTTCTGGGTTTGCATAAGGCGCCGCCCCTTCTGTATGTAGTTGGCAAATTTCTACGTTTTCTAGTTCCTCATGCCTCGCTGTCATGGCTTTTATAAGGGTTTGTGGAGCAGCAGCCGCTGCTTGAATATAGACTCTGTCGTTTGAATTAATGGCTTTCACAGCCTCTTCTGCTGTTACCGATTTGTACATGACTTTTACCTTTTATTTGACTACAAAATTAGCGTAGATTTTCAGCTTAAAACCTGTCAAATATCATATTTCAGTAAAAAAGAATTTCATTTTAATTTTAAGTATCTTTGCCCATATTTTTTAGACATGATTATAGTTAAAACAAAAGAGGAAATTGAATTAATGCGCCAAAGCGCATTAGTAGTTTCAAAAACGTTAGGAATGCTAGCTAAAGAAGTTAAAGCTGGCGTCACTACAATGGAATTAGATAAACTCGCGGAAGATTTTATTAGAGAACAAGGTGCTGTTCCTGGTTTCTTAGGTTTGTATGATTGTCCTTCAACATTACTATGTAGTGTCAATGAAGCCGTTGTTCATGGTTTACCAACTAATATTCCTTTAAAGGAAGGTGATATTGTTTCTATAGATTGTGGTGCTTTAATGAATGGTTTTTATGGTGATCATGCTTATACTTTTGAAATTGGAGAGGTGACACCAGAAACAAAAAAACTCGTACAAGTCACCAAAGAATCTCTTTATATTGGTATAGAACAACTAAAAGTGGGCAACCGAGTTGGAGATGTTGGCTACGCAATACAACAATATTGTGAGTCTCATGGTTATGGTGTTGTTCGAGAATTAGTAGGTCATGGAATTGGCCGTAAGATGCACGAAGACCCAGAAATGCCTAATTATGGACGAAGAGGTCGCGGTAAGAAATTTATTGAAGGTATGGTTGTAGCTATAGAACCAATGATTAATGGTGGAACACATAGAGTTAAACAACTAAAAGATGGTTGGACCATTGTTACTCTAGATGGTAAACCTAGCGTTCATTTTGAGCACGATATTGCTATTGTTGATGGAAAACCAGAAATATTGTCAACATTCGCCTATGTTCATGAAGCACTAGGAATTACATCTGATGAAGAAGATCGATTTAGAAAAGAAGCACTTGTATTATAATGGCTATTGAAATTGCAAATATTCCTCAAAAAGAGATTATTAAAGGCTTTAAAGCCCAGTTTGTTCATAGTGAGCATACCACAACCGCTTTTTGGGAGGTAGAAATTGGAGCAGAACTTCCATTGCACGCGCATGTTCACGAACAAATTTCGATGGTAACTGAAGGGCAATTTCAAATGACAATTGATGGTATTACTAAGATATATTCGCCAGGAATGATCGTTGTTATTCCTTCCAATGTAGAACACTCCGGAAAAGCATTAACCGCTTGTAAAATTACAGATGTGTTTTCTCCTGTAAGAGCGGATTATAAGTAATGAAGAAACTCTTTAAAATAATTTTAAATACAATACCAAGGCCTATTCTTATTAGGTTGAGCTATGTAGTGCGCCCTTTATTGGCTTTCTTTTTAAGAGGAGACACTTTTATAGATCCTATAGACGGAAAAGGATTTAGAAGTTTTTTACCATACGGTTATGGCGATCAACGCAATAATGTTCTATCACCTTCAACCTTAAGTTTAGAACGTCACAGATTATTATGGTTATACTTAAAAGAGGATACGTCATTTTTCACTGCTGAAAAAAAAGTACTTCATTTTGCCCCAGAACAATGTTTCTTAAAACGGTTTAAAAGATTGGCTAATCTCGATTACACTACGACCGACTTAGAATCTCCAATTGCCGATGTAAAAGCAGATATCTGCGATTTACCATTTGAAGATAATAGCTATGACGTTATATTATGCAATCATGTATTAGAACATATTCCTGATGACACCAAAGCTATGCAAGAACTGTATCGTGTTATGAAACCTGGAGGTTATGGCATATTTCAGATTCCACAAGATTTATCGAGAGCAAACACCTTTGAAGATAATAGTATAACCGATAAAAAAGAACGTGCTAAAATCTTTGGTCAATATGATCATGTTCGTGTCTATGGTCGCGATTATTTTGATAAACTTCGAGATATTGGCTTCACAGTTGAGGAGGTTGATTATACCGCTAATCTCTCACAAGAATTAATTGAAAAATATTGTTTAGCTCAGGGTGAGATTATTCCTGTTGTGTACAAATAAAAAAAGCTGAACTAAAAATAATTTTTAGAACAACTTTTTTAGATATTGATTAATAGCACTATTAAGACACTACATATTTATCAAAGTCACATGCTGTTTTTATTCAGGAAATGAATTCAAATTCAATGTTTCGAGTTCTTGTTTTTCGTTTTCGAAAATAATAAACACTTTAAATTCTGGGTGCGATGCTAAAAACGTTTTGACCTTTTCAATTCCCATAGCTTGAAATGCAGTAGCATAGGCATCGGCAATCATGCAATTTTTAGTAATTACTGATACACTTAAAATATTTGTTTTTGTTGGATAGCCCGTTTTAGTATTGATGATATGCGCATATCTATTTCCATTGTCATCAATTTTAAATTTTCTATACGTCCCAGAGGTGGCCATAGCTTCATCTTTTAAACTTATAGCTTTGTAAACAGATTGTCCACCATCAAACCTTGGTTCATCTAGGCCTACACGCCAGGGTGTGTTTTTTTCCAAATTTTTTCCTCTAGCACGTATTTCGCCTCCAATTTCTACTAAATAATTGGTTATCATCTTATGCTCAAGAAATTCACCAATAACGTCTACACCATAACCTTTGGCAATAGCATTGAATTCTAAATAGGCGCCTTTAGGTTTTTCTATTTTTAGAGTACCATCTCCTAAATAAATTGGACGAATTTTATCTAATCCTACAAATTGCATTAAACTATCAATAGTCTTACTATCTGTTAAAAATTTATTTTTATCGGCTCCAAAACTCCAAGCGTTAACAACATTCCCAATGGTTGGATCAAAGGTGCCTTCTGTAGCTTTAAAAATGTCTTGAGACATTACCAGTACCTTTGCAAAATGATCGTCCAAAACAATAGTTTCATTTCTGTTTAATTTAGAAATATCAGAATCTGGTATATAAGTAGACATGGATTGGTTAACAACATTAAACAAACTATCAAATTGTTTACTGTAGTCCTTTTCAGAATTATATATGACATTGTAAGTGGTTCCAAAAACAGGCCCAGATAATGTCATATTTTGAATAGCTTCACTTTGTGTTTTTGTTTCCTTTTTACATGAAAAGAAGGCACAAAGAATAAGTACCAATGTTAACTGTTTCATTTAATTTAAATTTGGTTCTATGACCTGAATGCCGTTATATTCTATTAAATAATCTTCATTAAGGTGTACTGGTAAATCTTCACCATTAGGGTTTCCTAGACCAACACCAGCATACAATACTTTGGCGTCTTTTTCAAAAGCATGCTTTTTAAAAGTTTCCATCCAAACAACATCATAATTATTAGGGTTTTCTGGAAGTTTCACCGCTCTTACAATCACAAAAAAGTATTGACTTTTTTTATCAATACAAACAAATTGTGGATGCCGTTTCAATTTACTATTAATAGCTACAAATTCAAATCCACGCTGTTCTAAATCTTTTCCAACATGGTTCATAGCTAGATTATGAAGTTCTTGTTCTGTTAAGGCTTTACTCATGACACAAAGATACGATAAATGCTTTTTTTGATGACATTAAATAACAATTACGATACTTAGATATAATATAAAATCTTTTACAATGAAATTATTAAAATACATCAAAGTAGTTATCGTCATTTTTACATTGTTTTCTTGCAGCAGTGGAGACGACAACAACCCAAATGAAAATATAGCGGGTAGAATCTCAAGTTGCGACAATGCTATTGGGTATACAGGTTTGTACTGGGATTTCGCAAATGCCAAACCAACTGGTTTAACACAAGTTCCGTTAATACAAAATCCTGGTCAGCAATTTGTTCACAGTCAAATACCACTTCTAGGATTTACAATACCTCAAGGTTTTACAGCCTTTGAAGTTACAGATCCGCAAACTCAAACTTTAGGTGTTAATGTATTTAGAGATGACAATGCCGTTTTATTCCGTTGGGTACCAACAAGTACTATATTTAACCAAGCGGTACCTTCTCAAAGTGTTATTGCCAACGAAATAAATACAATGTTTAACTTCTACGGTTTTAACGGAACACCAGATGTGCTCTGTTCTGAATTTAAGCAACAGGTCATATCAACAATTCCAATGGAGTTTAATGCACGATTACTTCGTTTTAATGGGAGAATTGCCCAAGTTTGGGTTATTACCACTTATGCTGCTGGAAACACTTATGTTACAGTATCTGTAACCACAGCTCCCGAAACAGAATATGACACACAAGTAGCCAATACTTTTCTGCCAATAAACTTTCAGTTGTACGTTAATGAAAGTGGAGGCATCGTAGACAATGATATGGATGGATTTGATATTCTTCGTGATCCAGACGACAACGACCCAACTGTACCAGGAAACAATTAACGGTTTGAATTAGTCTCTGAAAAGTCTTCAATATGATATTGAAGGCTTTTTTTATGATGACATTTTAAAACCACTACGATGTTTAATAAAACAACAATACGATGATAACAGCAAAACATCCTTTCTTAAGTATTATGATAAGTACAATTCTAGTCTCTTGTACCTTTTCTAACTCAGGAAATAGCCAAACGAACAGCACTAACCTTTCTGCTAAAAGAAACAACAATGAACTTCATCAAAATAATTTAAAGTATAACAATGTATACGACAAAAACAACGGTTTAGTTATCTGTAGAACACCATTACCAAAAGATTGGAATTATGATTCTCGAGAAAATGCAGAATTCACCATAACTGGAGATCATAACATTAAAGTATCCAAAACAGAAACGCACAATTATGCTTATGCCAGTGATAATTTTTCACTACAATCACTAAGCCAAATGCAATCTCAAGATTTACAAATTGCGCCTGTAGAGTCTCTCCGTCAGATTTTACAAAACTATGTTATTCCTTCTGCACAATCTCAAGGGTATTCACTTATTAAACAATATGATCTCCCAAGTGTTCTAAAGTTTTGGCATCAATTTGAATCAGGAATGTTAAATACAGGAAGTAAAAGACAGTATAATGTTCTGGGAACTGACTGGAAAGACGCTAATGGAAACAGATCCTTTATAGTATTTGTTCAATCTATCATTTACAAAGACAGTTTTGTGTATTGGACCTTTCAATCTACAGAACTTGAAGCGCCTTCAACTCATTTTGAAAAAGCTAAAAACGCCTATATCTATGGCCTAGCAAACACTCAAATTAACATGCAATGGCAACAGGCTAAAAACACAGAACTATTAAACACTATCAGGCGAAACAATGCCTTCTGGGAAAATGCAACTAGGCAAAGTAAAATAGCTCATAACCAACGTATGGCAGCGATAAATGCTAGAGGAAACAGCACAAGATCTATTGGAGACACCTATAGCGACATTCTAGATATTAGTCATGCCGGTTATCTTAAAAGAAACGATATGAATAATGCTGGCCAGTCAAAAACAATAAATATGATTGGAGAACGATCTACAATTTCTAATATGGCCACAGGTGAACGCTATAACGTAAATGCCGGAAGTAAATATTATTGGGTAAATACTAATGGCGAATATTTTGGTACTGACAATTCTTTTTATGATCCAAGAATAGATAAACGCATTAATCATGAGCAATGGTCTCAATTTGAAATCGAAAACTAATTGAACAAATGTGCAATACCATAAAATTTTTAGCATCCTTTGATGACATTATTTGAGGTTTTCGATGTAATAGAAACAAGTTCTTAATTAAAATCAAACTTATTATGAAACAGTATATTTACATATTAGCATTAGCCCTTATTTTTTCAAGCTGCTCGTCTGATGACACTAGTGACCCTAGCAACTCAAATCCAAGTAACTTTTCTGCAAATACAACAGATTTGAGGTTTGATGGAGCCACGATAGAATGGACAGATGCCATAGACCCCGATGGAGACAATGTTACTTATGCCATTATTCTAGAAGGGCGGGAAATAGCTTCTGGAGGCACAACTTTAGTTTATAGTTTTTCCGGACTGGAGCCAGAAACAAATTACGAAGGTTATATTGAAGCCAGAGATGGTAATGGAGGAACATCTCGAGCAGATTTCTTTTTTACCACAGAACCCGAAGTAATAATAATGAACGTCGAAATAGAATATAGAAGCTGGACTGGAGCAGGAGGATATGGCATAGTTGCCTATTTTGAAGTGCCAGCGGTGGATAATGCCGTAAGTTATTTTTTAGAGATTTTGGATTATACGCCAGATGTTATCCCTTCTAATGTGGGACGAACTTATTCATGGACACCAGACGACAACTTACCGCAAGGCAATAACGTTGGTTCTGGAGCTAGTCATCTCGTTGAGTATACTCCAGGTATTTATCATGCCAATACGAGTACATCGAGTGGTCCATTATCTGGATTTTCTGATGTAGAAAATTATTATGCATCTATAGTCGCTAATGCACAGCTAACCATTACAGTGGGAGAATGAAACTAGAAAATCTTAAAACACCTTAATTGTTCACTGAAGTTTTTTAAATGGATAAATATCTTTATCCATTTAAAAAACTATTCAAACGACTACTGTTTGTTAGAAAATGAAATAATTGTATCTTTCTAATGTTTAGCTATTAACATGAGGAGAGTTTACGAAACTGACTATAAACTACAATTAATTAGAGATATTAAGGACAATGATGCCGTTGCCTTAAAAAGCATCTACGCCGCTAATTATTTTAAGGTAGAGGCACTTGTACTTAAAAACAATGGGACTAAAGAACATGCTAAAGACATTTATCAAGAAGCCTTTCTAGCGGTATGGCAAAACATAAAACAAGACAAATTCACACCAAAGAATGAATCTTCTGTACATGGTTATCTATACACAATAGCAAAGAATAAATGGATGGATTTTTTAAGATCAAAAGAGTACAAAAAAACAATGGTTTCAGATCAAATAAACAATTTTAACGCTCCTGAACTTGATGTCGATACAGACACTAACAAACTGAAAGAGCAACAATTAACAAATGTCATGCAAGCATTTAAAACACTTGGGGAGCCCTGTAAGTCGCTCTTGCGTCAGTTTTATTTTGATAAAAAATCTATGAAAGACATTGCACAACACCTACAATTAGACGCAGCATCAACCCGAAATAAAAAATACAGATGCATGCAACAACTAAGAGCATTAGCATTAAAAACTAATACCCAATAATGAACCCAAACACCAACATATCGCAAGAGTTATTAGAATCTGTTGAACGTTATTTCAACGGAAACATGACTGCAGATGAACTTAGTGCTTTTGAAGGCAAACTTAAAAGCGATATAGATTTTCAAACGCAAGTTGAAGATATTAGAACATTACTTTTTGGAATAGAATCACAATCACTAAAAGAACAACTAGACGATTTCCACAATGAAATCCCTAATACTTCTGCTAAAAAAGCCCAATCTAAAGTACGATTTTTACATTTCGGAAAAATTGCAGCAGCAGCAATTGTTGTTATTGCTATAGCTAATTTTTGGTTTTTCAATCAAAGTCCCAATGAAAAATTATATGCTAACTTTTTTTCTCCAGATCCTGGTTTAGCAACAACCATGAGTTCAAATTCTAATTTTGAGTTTTACGATGCCATGGTAAATTATAAACAAGGTGATTATAAAGCGGCTATTTCAAAATGGACGACAATTCACCAGAGCAAACCAAAAAATGATACACTAAATTATTTTTTAGGTGTAGCGTATATGGCTAATAAAAATGAATCTAAAGCCATCACCTATCTTGAAAAAGCTATTGAAGAACCAACCAGTAACTTTAAAAGCGAGGCCTACTATTATTTAGGCTTAGCATATTTGAAAGAAGGGCATATTGAAAAAGCCAAATCTAGTCTTGAAAACTCTAATAACAACAATAGTAAAGCCCTCTTATCTGCTTTAAATAACTAAGCAACTTTTAAAATTGATGTTTTATGAAACAATGGCGTAATTGTTTAAAAATGACCATTTTATTTGGAGGATTCTTGAGTGTTTTTAGTAGTTACTCTCAAAGTACCATATGGGATGGTGCGCAAACTATCGATTCTTTAATTTCGGTCAAAGCATTTAAAAAAGCTGATACACTCATCCTTACTAATATTAACGATTTAAGGCATAAAAAATCCTATTTAGAACTAACCAAGCGGATCTACTATTTTGGTAAAATAGCGTTGAACTTAAATCCTAAAGACGTGGCTATTAAAAAAGTCAATGACTTTGCTAATAGTATTACAGATGCCACAGACTCTCTCGCAGTTTCGCGCCAAAAACACTTGGTTCTTGCTAGGTTCTATGTGTTCCTTCGTGATTATCAAAACGCAGCAAATCAGAACTTACTGGCTCTTGAAGAGACAAAAAAAATGCCAGATGCCACAGGTGATCTATTTGGTTTAATACATCATAATTTAAGCATAGATAACAGAAGACAAGGAAATATCAAAAAAGCAACATGGCATAGTCGTAAATCTTTAGATTATTATTTGTCGTATCCTAAATCTGACAAATCTAAAGTACTAGATGCGTACAATTCTTTAGGTGCCAGAATGTGGGATGTCTTTAAAATTGACAGCGCTTTGTTTTATTTTAAAAAAGGAGAAAAAATCATAGATGAACTGGAGCCTACAGCTATGAATAAATTTTACCATAGAGCTAAATCGCAATCAAACATTAGCTCTGTTAGTTCACTTCTAGGAAATTCTATTGAAGCCATGCTTTACAATGAAAAAGCCATTAAAAATTATTCTAACTTTATTAAATCTGATTCAGACGGTAAAGATTTCTTCAAAGAAGAGGCGCGATTATTTTTATTTTTAACGATTGAAAATTATGCAGACGATTTCAGCAAGCAAGCAAACTATACCAAAGCAAGAGATCTTATTCAATATGTCTATGACCAAAAGCTAAAATTTCTGTCTCCAGACGACTCTGAAATTGCATATTCTGCGTTGCAATTGGGTAATATATATTTAAAACTAAAACAGCATAAACTTGCCGAAGAATTATTTAATAAAGGATTAGAAATCTATACGAAAAGTGAGCAAAAAAATTACTTAGGAATTGCTGATGCCTATTACTATAAAGGTGTTATTAACGAGTATTATAACAAGGTCGATTTAGCTAAAACATATTACGAAAAAAGCAAAACCTATTACGAAACTATTTTTGGTGAGAATTATGATAAATTTTATCTGGATGCCATGGTCAATTATTCAAATTTCTATTCCAATAATGGTTATGCAGAAAAGGCCATAGAAATGGCTACCAATGCTTATGATTACGTTGTGAAAAATCAAGGACAAACAACAGCTTTAGAAAGTTCACAGTTATTAAATTTAGCTTCCATTCATTTTAACTCTAAAAACTATAACAAGGCATTTAATTATATAAACAAAACACTAAAACTTCTCAATACTTCGAGTAACGAACAAATTAATGAGTTCAGCATTGAAAAGCCTAAAGCGCTCTTACTGAAATCAAAAATAGAAGTCGAGTTACATAATTCGAAAGACTCTTTGTTTTTAAAAGATCAATATGTAAATATAAAAAAGGCTATTTCAATTTTAGAAAAACAAAAAACGGTAATAACCGAAGACCAAAATTTATCCATTATTCTTTATAATAATGATGAAATTTTTGAATTTTCAAAGCAACTTGCATTAAGACTATACAATCAAACTAAAAACCCTATTTACCTCAAAGAACTGCTTAGTTTGCACGAGTCTAAACTTTATAATAAAATTAGACAGCAACTTAATGTAAAACAGTCTTTTACCACAAAAGATATTCCTGAATCTGTTTTAGCAAAAGAACAACAGTTAAAAGCAGATCTTAATTCAATTTTAAAAAATCAAAATAACATTGAGTTCTTTATTGAAACCAATAAGACATGGCAAAACTTTCTTGAAACACTTCAAAAAGATTATCCAAAATACTACAACCTAAAATACGCATCTGTTGCAAAGTCTCTAGACTATTTTGACACACATTTTCCTGAGAATTCATCAATAATTAGATATGTATTTATCGATAAAAACCTCTATGCTTTCGTGATTGAAAAAAAGAAAATAGAAGTGCATAATATCGATGTTACTGCATTAAATAAACTTTTATTTGATCATAAAAACAATCAGCCAATCCTAGAAAACAACTTAGAGACCAACCACAATCTTTATAAGGTTTTATGGAAACCTTTCGAAAATACTATCACTAATAAAGACATCATTATTATTCCAGACAGAGATCTTTTTAATTTGAGTTTTGATGTACTTACACCTAAGCATGTCGCAAATTTTAAAGCGTTGCATACCGAAAGTTTATTAAGCAAATACAACCTGTCTTATAATTACAGTCTACTCTTAATCAACAAAAATAAAACTCCAAGTTTTTTCGAAAATAACTTTGTTGCCTTTACGCCAGAATTTAATGATCAAATGAAGACTAAATATAAAGCGGCTATTACCGACTCTGTGTTTCTAGACAAAACATACCTAACACTTTTACCTCAACCTTTTGCCGTAGATTTAGCAGAAGAATATTCTAAATTATTTGATGGTACCTCCTTTCTTAATGAAGACGCATCAAAGCAAATATTTACCGAGCAAGCGAAAGAGCATAAGATAATACACATTGGCACGCATGCCGAATCTAATAACGTTTCGCCAGAATTGTCTCGCCTCATTTTTGCTAAAAGTGCTGCGAAAGAAGACAATTCACTCTATACTTACGAAATTTACAATCAAAACTTATCCTCAAATCTCGCTATTTTAACCGCATGCGAAACTGGAAAGCCAACGTATCAATCTGGTGAAGGTATGATATCATTAGCCCATGCGTTTAATTATGCTGGTAGTGAAAGTATATTAACAAGTCTTTGGAAAATAGATGAAAAATCCAGTTCTGAAATATTAAAACTATTCTACAACAATTTAGCTAATGGTTTAAAAAAAGATGAGGCACTTAGACGCGCTAAATTAGATTATATCGCATCTGCAGAGGGAAGAACAGCAGCACCTGAGTATTGGGCTGGGTTAATTTTAATAGGAGACTCCAACCCAATCGAGATACAAACGTCATCCAATATTATATTTTGGTTAACTATTGCATTTGTGTTTTTAATTCTAATGATAGTTGTTGCAAAGAAAAAAAGCGTTTTCTAAATATAGAAAACGCCTTATATATAATAAACTCCTTTAAATTTTCCCCAAAACAAATAACATTCGAGTTTATACCTTCTCATCGGAGTTTTATTTAAATGTGAGCATTTCTCACTTAAACCTAACAAATTTTGAACTACTAAAAGTGTAATTAGAAACCGGTATAACCGCATCTTTTTCAAGTTGATACCAAGGCGACAGTGTAGCGTCTTCTAAATTTTTTACCAAATGAACACTTTGCGCAGGTGTATTACCTTGAAACAGTAAAAAACGTTTTTCTCCTTTTTCATTAATAACCTCATCACATATCATCACAATATGTCCTGGCGTTCCTCCTTTAATAAGCATATCTCCTATTTTAAGTTGACTTACATCTTCAATTTCTGAGAGTTCGTTAAATAACGATAAGGTTCCTGAGTAGGTGTAGATTAAATTCAAATACTTGTAAAAATTGGCTTCTGTATCATTAGGACTTGCTGTTTTACTAAAGGTCACCTTACTTCCGTTAATTTTTGGACGATACCCTTCGGCATATTTTTTCCATGAGCAATAATGTCCAGAAGTGAAATTAAAGCCTATCTCATCTTTTCTATTATTTTTCCATAGATATTCACTCCTAATTCTAATAAGCGCATCGGCACACTGCTGAAGTCCATTTTGAGGCACAGGTATTTCTAAAATACCCACATGACCACCTTGCCAAAAATAAGCAGTATCATCATAATTTATAATCTTACTCCCAAATGGTTTTAACTTATAATGTCTAAGATATTCTTCAAAACTCCCTTTTGCATAAGCCACACGTTTATAGCCTTCAGGACAATTAACACGCGATTTGATAGTTAAACTATCCTTATTTATTAGACTAGGTGTTTCTAAACTTGCCTTTACTGTATGCACTACTCTTTTTACCGGTTTTAACTGAAACGCTAAAAGAATAAGACATATAATAATACCAATAGTGAGTAATAGTTTTTTCATAGTATAATTAACGTTAATACATTAAGCTTTGTTATTCAACAGATAAAAAACTTAGTATATTTATCATATTAAGACAAACATATGAGTTCATCAGCTTCGGAAAAAGCATTAACATCAGAAAAATTTAATGACCTGAAATTAAAAAAACCAGCAACAAATAGTGTTGGTTTGCCTGCAGTAACATCGGCCATTAAGCATGCATTAAAATATATGGATGCGAAGACAGCTTTTGAAATATCTAAGAAAATAAATCAAAAAGGAGGTTTTGATTGCCCAGGATGTGCATGGCCTGATCCAGATGACGAGCGTTCTTCACTTGGTGAATATTGCGAAAATGGATTAAAAGCCATGGCAGAAGAAGCTCAAAACAAAATAATTGACGCCTCTTTTTTCGCTAAAAATAGTGTTGATGAGTTAGCCGAACTCTCAGATTTTCAGATTGGAAAATCTGGTAGATTAGCACAACCCATGTATCTCGCTAAAGGCGCTGCGCATTATACAGCTATTAATTGGGAAGATGCATATAAAAAAGTTGCTGATCATCTTAATAATTTAAGCACTCCTGATGAAGCCATTTTCTATACCTCAGGCCGAACAAGTAATGAAGCTGCTTTTTTATACCAACTATTTGTTAGAGCCTACGGAACTTCAAATCTTCCTGATTGCTCAAACATGTGCCATGAAGCAAGTGGTAAAGCCTTATCTGAAACCCTTGGTATAGGAAAAGGCTCAGTAAAACTTGACGATATATACAAAGCCGAATTAATTCTGGTTGTTGGTCAAAACCCTGCAACAAACCACCCAAGAATGTTGACAGCTCTTGAAAAGTGCAAAAAAAATGGCGGAAAAATAGTAGCCATAAACCCCTTACCAGAGGCAGGTCTAATAAAGTTTATCAACCCACAAAGTCCTCAAAAAATCATAACAGGAGGCACCAAGATTGCTGATGTCTTTGCTCAGGTTATGATTAATGGAGATGTCGCTCTGATAAAAGCCATCTTACTTAAATTGGTAGAAGCCGATGTGACTAATAATGCCGTTTTTGATCATGAATTTATTCAAAAGAATACAAGTTTCTATTCTGAATTTATTTCAGATTTAAAAACGTACAATTTTGACGATTGTGTGAAACGTTCTGGTGTTTCTGAAAGTGTCATTTTAGACATTGTTGATTTAATTATCAAGCGAGATAAAATTATTATCTGTTGGGCTATGGGTTTAACTCAGCATAAAAATGCTGTAGACAATATTAGAGAGTTTGTAAATATTCTACTTTTAAAAGGAAGTATTGGAAAAGAAGGTGCAGGAACTTGCCCAGTTAGAGGGCATTCTAATGTTCAAGGGGATCGTACTGTTGGTATTTGGGAAGCTGCTCCTCAAGCCTTTTTAGATAAAATTGAAGCCAAGTTTAACTTCAAACCACCAGTAAAGCATGGCTATGCCGTTATTGATGCTATAAAAGCAATGCATGAGAAAAAAGCAAAAGTTTTTTTTGGTTTAGGAGGAAATTTTATTTCAGCGGCACCAGATACAGTGTATACGGCAGAGGCCTTAGGAAATTGCGATTTAACCGTTCATGTGAGTACTAAACTTAATCGGTCTCATTTAGTAACAGGAAAAGAAGCATTGATACTTCCGTGTTTAGCCCGTTCTGAAAAAGACGTACAAAATGGTCAGGAACAACTCCAAAGTGTCGAAAATTCAATGGGTGTGGTCTCGGCTACAAAAGGAATTCTAACACCTTGTTCAAATCAGCTTCAAAGTGAAGTTGCCATTGTTTGTAATATCGCTCATGAAACTTTAAACGAAAAATCCACTGTAAACTGGTTACGTTATATAGATAATTATGCGCTTATAAGAGATGATATTCAAGAGGTGGTAGCAGGATTCGAAGATTATAACAATAAACTTCAACGACCTGAAGGCTTTTATTTACCTAATGGTGCCCGAACCAGACATTTCAAAACTAAAACAGGGAAGGCACACTTTTCTATTAATAAATTACCTGATTGGCAGTTAAAAGAAGGCGAGTTTATGATGACCACCATAAGAAGTCACGATCAATTTAACACTACTATTTATGGCTTAAATGACAGATATCGCGGTGTTTTTAATGAACGACGTGTTGTTTTCATAAATCCTGAAGACATGGAACAAAAAGGTTTAATGGCGAAAGACATTGTTAATATAACATCTACGTTTAATGGCGTGATGAGATCAGCACAAAAATTTAAAGTTATTCCTTATAAAATCCCTAGGCATTGTTGCGCCACATATTTTCCTGAGGCCAATGTTTTAGTGCCAATAGATAGCTATGCACATACAGCAAAAACACCATCCTCTAAAAGTGTCATTGTTACTATAGAAAAAGAAATCATTCAAAACATACCAAAATAACAGTTTAATATTATGAAAACACATTGCACACCTCTACTTTTTTTGTTTTTATTTTTTAATTCAATATTACAAGCACAGGAAGCCTATTTTCAAACAGATCCAACACTGACTCCAGATGGAAAAACTATAGTATTTAGTTATGATGGTGATTTATGGAAAACTCCTACTTCTGGTGGTGAAGCCTTACGAATCACAGCTATGGATGGTGAAGAAACTCTACCTCGAATTTCTCCAAATGGGAATTGGATTGCATTTAGTGGTACACAATACGGCAACAAGGATATTTATATTATGCCTATTAATGGTGGAGAGATTAAACAGCTTACATTTCATGATGCAGCAGATGATGTAGACAGCTGGTCTTGGGACTCAAAGCAAATTTATTTTACTTCTTCGCGTTACAATCGATTTGCTGGCTATGCTTTAAACATAGATGGAGGGACACCTGTGCGATTGTTTGATCATTATTTTAACAATGTGCACAATGTTGTTGAACACCCAAACACTGGTGAAATCTTCTTTAATGAGAGTTGGGAAAGTAAAAACTTCACTCATCGTAAACGTTATAAAGGTGATTACAATCCTGATATTAAGTCGTATAATCCAAAAACCGACACCTATAAAGAATATACAAGCTATAGAGGTAAGGATATGTGGGCAACAGTAGATCGAAATGGTCAAATATTCTTTGCTTCAGATGAGAACAACGATGAGTATAACCTCTATACATTTTTAAACAATTCTAAAATAGCTCTAACTAAGTTTTCATCGTCTATAGGGAGACCACAAGTAAGTGCAAATGGTCAAAAGGTAGTATTCACGAAAGACTACCAAATCTTTATATATGATGTGGCCACTAAAAAAGCACAGAAAGTGGCAATAAGACTAAATAGAAACAATACCCTTTCTAAATCGCAAGATTTCAAGGTAAAAGACAATATAAGTTACTTCGACATTTCGCCAGATAACAAAAAAATAGCCTTTGTATCACGTGGAGAGTTATTTGTATCTGATATCAAAGGTCAATTTATCAAAAAGCTAAATACCACTTCAAATGAGCGTGTTTTAGAAGTGAAATGGCTAAAAGATAGTAGAACATTATTGTACAATCAAACGGCAAATGGTTACAGTAATTTATTCACCATTTCGGCCGATAGAGATGGCACAGAAAAGCGTGTCACCAATGAAGCCAAGAATAACATCAATATTGTTCTGGATCACAAACTTGAAAACGCATGTTATATAAGCGGAAGAGACGAACTCAAACTTATGAGTTTAGGTTCATTTAAAAGTAAAACTATTGTTAAGGACGAGTTTTGGGCACTATATGCAGGTGCGGCTTACTTCTCTCCAGATGATTCTTATCTGCTTTATAATGCATATCGAAATTTTGAACTCGATATTTTTACATATCATATTCCATCAAAAAAAGTCATCAACTTAACCAATACAGGGGTTAGCGAATCTAATCCTGTATGGTCGCCAGATGGCAAGTACATTTTCTTTGAATCTAACTTAACTGAGCCGGGTTTTCCTAGAGGAAATAGAGAAGTTCATATTTACAGAATGGCATTAGATAAGTATGAAGCTCCTTATAAACTGGATAAATTTGATGCGCTTTTCAAAGAAGAAAGCAAAGACGATAACGATGATAAGGACAAAAATGATGACAAAGAAGATGCATCTTCTAGCGCTGTTACTATCGTAATTAATGAAAACGGCCTAATGGAACGTATAGAGCGTATAGGTCCTAATTTTGGATTACAAGGTGGTATAGATATTATTGGTAAAGATGAAACTACTTATATTTATTATTTTTCTAATCATGATAAAGGCAACTATAATTTATGGCGAACCATTATTAAACCTTTTGAACCTAATAAAACTGAAAAAGTAGGAACACAAAGTATTAGAGGTTTTCAAACAAAAATTGTAAAGAACACTCCATATATGCTCGTTAATGGCGCCATTAATAAAGTAAATCTAAGCTCTAATAAGCTCACTAAAATTAAAATCGACGCTACATTTCAGAAGAACTTAAACGATGAATTTAATCAAATGTTTTTTGAAGCATGGGCAGGTTTTGAATCTAATTTTTATGATGAAAATTTCCATGGAGAAAATTGGCAGAAATTAAGAGACAAATACGCCTCTTTTTTACCTTATATAACAAAGCGTTCACAGCTTAGCCTATTATTTAATGATATGTTAGGTGAGTTAAATACGTCTCATTTCGGATTCAGATCTAATGGTCCAGAAGATGATGCTTATTATGGAAGTAGAACGATGGAAACCGGAATTCAATTTGATAAAAACAATCCATATACTGTGGCGCGTATTGTTGCTAAAAGTCCTGCTGACGTCACTGGAAAAGATATTAAATCTGGTGATGTGCTTACACATGTTAATGGTCAGGCTGTAGATGCAAAAAGGAACAGAGCCTACTATTTCAGTAAGCCATCAAGGGATAGAGAGATACGTCTAACTTTTAACAGAGCTGGCAAATCACACGATGTGAGTATTCATCCTATTTCATCAGGAAATTTAAGAGGTTTATTATATGACGAATGGGTTGCTAATAATCAATCTTATGTAGATCGTAAAAGTGGAAATAAGATTGCCTATGTGCACATGAAGAATATGGGAGGAGGCCAGCTGAACAATTTCAAAAGAGAAATGGTATCTGAAGCCTATAATAAAGAGGCCTTAATTCTAGATTTAAGAAATAATACTGGTGGTAATGTTCATGATGACGTTTTACAATTCTTAGCACAAAAGCCTTATGCTCAGTGGAAATATCGTGAAGGCAAACTTGCTCCTCAACCAAATTTTGGACCTGCTGCAAAACCTATCATTATACTTGTTAATGAGCAAACTCTTAGTGATGCCGAAGTAACTTCAGCTGGATTTAAAGAGCTCGGATTAGGAAAAGTTATAGGAACAGAAACGTATCGTTGGATCATATTTACATCTGGCGCAGGATTAGTAGATGGCTCTTTTTATAGGTTGCCATCTTGGGGTTGCTATACTTTAGATGGAGATAATTTAGAGTTCACTGGTGTAAGTCCAGACATCTATGTAAAAGAAGACTTTAAAGACCGCTTACATGATAATCAACCTCAACTCGATAAGGCTATTGAGGACATTTTGAAAAGCCTAAAAAAGTAAACATTATTAATGCGTTTAAAAATAGAGTTCTTATATAATAGTCTAGTTGTAACACTTGTATGCTTCTTCCTACTTATAGTTAGCTGTAAGCATCAAAATGACCTGCCAGATCCTTTAGAAGCTGGCTGGAACAATGAGTCGGTTTGTGAGGTTGTTGAAGACAATGCAAATGCCAGAGTACTTAAGTGTACATTTAAACCAGGTGTTGGACACGAAAAACATTACCATAGACCGCATTTTGGATATACCATAGCGGGAAGTAGATTCAGAATTAAAGATACTACAGGAACAAGAGACGTAAATGTGCCAACGGGTTATAGTTTTAGTAAAGATGAAATGACTGTCCATGAAGTATTAAATATTGGTGACAGCACAGCCGTTTTTTTAATAGTAGAATACAAATAAAACGTCATGAGTGGATTTGACATTGTTATAGTAATTACCGTAATCCTATGTGCCAGACTTGGTATACGATTGGTTGCGGCATATATTAAAATGAAACAGGAATCAAAGGAAGATTATCCGAAAGACAACTCATAAGCTACTGCGCTTTAAAAAACAAAAAACCAACTCAATTGAGTTGGTTTTTTTTATCTAGATTCCACATCGTTATTGCGAAGTGATTGTCATAATTACATAACATTTAGTGTCTATCCACCAAAGTCATCAAATCTAATATTCTCGTCATCTATACCAAAATCTTCACCCATTTTTTGAACAGCTTGATTCATTAATGGAGGGCCACAGAAGTACAATTCGATATCTTCTGGTGAATCATGCTTTGATAAATATTGGTCTATTACCACTTGATGAATAAAACCTACAAACCCATCACCTGCTTCGTCATTTATATCAGCCTTAACTTTCCAATTGTCTTGTTCTAGTGGTTCTGATAATGCCAAATAGAATTTAAAATTTGGAAAATCTTTTTCTAATGCTCTAAAATAATGTATATAAAACAACTCAGCTTTAGAACGTCCTCCGTACCAATAAGTAACTTTACGACCTGTTTTAATAGTTCTAAACAATTCGTATAAATGCGAACGCATTGGCGCCATACCAGCTCCTCCACCAACGTACAACATCTCAGCTTCTGACTCATTGATAAAGAATTCGCCATAAGGCCCCGAGATAGTCACTTTATCTCCTTCTTTTTGGTTAAAAATGTATGACGATGCAATTCCTGGATTTACATCCATCCATCCACCTTTGGCACGATCAAAAGGAGGTGTTGCAATACGAACGTTAAGCATGATTTTTCTTCCCTCAGCAGGGTAAGAAGCCATAGAATATGCTCTTTCAACAGTTTCAGTATTTTTCATTACCAATGGCCATAATCCAAATTTTTCCCAATCTGGTTTAAATTTATCTGGCTCTCCTGGATGATCTTCAGGATGCGCAGTAACATCCATTTCAGAATACTTAACTTCAATTTCTGGAATTTCAATTTGAATATAACCACCAGCTTTATAGCCCATATCTTCTGGAATCTCTACAATAAATTCTTTAATAAACGTGGCTACATTATAGTTAGAAACAACTGTTGCTTCCCATTTTTTAATTCCAAAGATTTCTTCCGGAATGGTGATTTCCATGTCTTGTTTTACCTTTACTTGACAAGATAAACGAGCACCATGTTGTAATTCTTTTCTACTGAAATGTGGCGTTTCTGTAGGTAATGCTTCACCACCTCCAGATAAAACGTGACATTCACATTGTATACATGTTCCACCTCCACCACAAGCAGATGGTAAGAATATTTTTTCTCCTCCTAATGTTGAAAGTAAAGTACCTCCAGAAGCCACTTGAATCTCTTTTTCACCATTTATCTTAATCGTTACTGGACCAGATGGTGATAATTTTTGTTTAACAAACAATAATAGGGCAACCAATATTAATGTTACTAATAAAAATGCTGCTACTGTAGCTATTACTGTTCCTAATGTTCCTGCTGCTAATACCATGTTAATTAATTAGTTGTGTTATCTCCAAATTCATTATTCTCTTCCTCATTTTGAAGTTGTTGTACTTCTTCTTGAGGATTTGTGCTTTCTTCTTCACCTCCAGTTAACATTCCACCAAAACTCATAAAACCAATAGCCATAAGTCCAGTGATAATAAATGTAATTCCTAAACCTCTTAGAGCAGGTGGCACATTAGAGTATCTAATTTTCTCGCGGATAGCGGCAATAGCTAAAATTGCTAAGAACCATCCTATACCAGAACCTATACCATAAGTTGTAGCTAATCCTAATGTTGCTATTTCTCTTGATTGCATAAATAATGAACCACCTAAAATGGCACAGTTTACAGCAATTAATGGTAAAAAGATACCAAGAGAGTTATATAATGAAGGAGAGAATTTCTCTACTACAATTTCCACCAATTGTACCATGGTAGCAATTGTTGCAATAAACATGATAAATGATAAGAAACTTAAATCATAATCTGCATACTCTGGTCCCATCCAAGATAGTGCTCCAGGTTGTAATATATATTGATCCAACAACCAGTTTAAAGGCACTGTAATCGCTAATACGAAAATTACAGCGGCTCCTAAACCAACAGCTGTTGACACTTTCTTAGATACGGCAAGGTAAGAACACATCCCAAGGAATGTGGCAAATACCATGTTATCTATAAATATTGATTTGAAAAATAATTCTATATGTTCCATATTTTATATTTTTTCCTCTTTCATTTTTTCTCTAACTAGAATAACGCTTCAGAGAAATTGAAGAGGATTTTAATCCTCAATTAATGTTTTGTTTCTTGTACGTTGTACCCAAATAATAATACCTACAACTATTAATGCCATTGGCGATAATAACATAAATCCATTATTCTCATAACCAAATGCATAAAGTCCAGTTTTCTCAATAGGGTCTCCTAATACAGGAATACCTAATAAAGTTCCAGAACCTAAAAGCTCTCTAAAAAACCCTACAATAATTAATATTACAGCATATCCTAATGCGTTTCCTATACCATCCAAGAATGATCTCCAAGGTCCATTACCTAAGGCAAAGGCTTCAAAACGTCCCATGATAATACAGTTGGTAATAATTAATCCTACAAAAACGGAAAGGGTTTTACTTAATTCGTATGCAAAAGCTTTCAGAACTAAATCCACTATAATTACCAAAGTTGCTACAACAATAAGCTGTACAATAATTCTAATTTTTGATGGAATAATATTTCTCATTAATGAGATAACCACATTACCTACACCTAATACAAACAATACGGAGATTGACATTACTATAGATGCCTCAAGCTCTGCTGTAATTGCCAAAGCCGAACAAATACCTAATACTTGGATTGTAATTGGGTTATTATCTGCTAATGGATCTTTTATTAAAGCTGCGTCTTTTTTTGAAAGTAAGCCCATATTACTATTTTTTTAAGTTTTTAAAATAAGGCACATAAAGTTTCAAGTCACTTTTAATCATTGCCGAAACACCATCACCTGTAATAGTGGCTCCTGCAATAGCGTCTACCTCATTATCTGTTTTATCATTATTTTTTGGATCTGCATTACCCTTGGCAACATTAATTCCTTTAAAACTTCCATTGGACATTAAGTGTTCTCCAATGAAATCATCCATAAAGAAACGTTGTTTAATATTAGCACCTAAACCAGGTGTTTCTCCTTTATGATCAAAATATGCACCTTGCACAACCATATTCTCGTCCATAGCAACATAAGCCCAAATGGCATCCCATAGACCTTTCCCTCTAATTGGAGCGATATAATATGTCTTACCATTTTCATCTTCTCCAACAAACAGAGGTAATTGTCTTTCTTCACCTGCCTTTGCTTTTGCTTGCTCTTTCTTAACATCGATTAAATATGCTTGATCATTCTCTACAGCCTGACCATTTTTACTTACAACCAATTGTTGTTTGATGTATTTATCAAATAATTGTGGAGCATCATCTGTTGATACAAAGTTTGCACTAGTACCTTCATTTTCATTTATGCCCATAGCATAGAGAATATTTTGTTGTTTCTCTAAGCGTTCATTTTCAGAAATTCTAGGCTTTAATGAAGACGCTAAATACGCCAATAAAGTTCCTACAACTAATACCATTGCTATTGCAAATATTACGGTATATGAGTTTTTATCTGTTCTCTTTTCCATCATTAAGCAGTTTTAACTTTTAGACGTTTCATTCTTTTCTTCACATTACCTCGAACTACGTAATGATCTATAGTTGGTGCAAACACATTCATTAATAGAATAGCTAACATTACACCTTCTGGATAGGCTGGATTAAATACACGAATCATTATTGAAATAAACCCAACTAAAAATCCGTAAATCCATTTTCCTTTATTTGTTTGCGAAGCTGTTACAGGATCTGTAGCCATAAAGACTGTACCGAAAGCAAATCCACCAATAAGTAAATGGTGCCAAAACTCTGTATTCATCAAGCCAAAGAATTTGCTTGACTCTGTTATCCATCCTGAACTTACTACACCATTAAAAATTAATCCCATGGCTAATGCTCCTAAAACAGATGACAACATAATTCTCCAGCTTCCAATCTTCGTAAAGATTAAAAATAATCCAGCCAATAGAATTAAAATTGTTGATGTTTCACCAACAGAACCAGGAATAAAACCATTGAACATATCCATGATCTCATAACCAGCTCCTTTATTTTGAGCTAGACTTCCTAATACTGTTTCACCAGATATGGCGTCAAGTTTTTCACCAGCTGCAATCAATTGATCGCGCTCAACCGCACCTTGAACCCAAACTTTATCACCAGACATCCATGTTGGATAAGCGAAGAATAAAAAGGCTCTAATGGTTAAGGCAGGATTTAGAATATTCATTCCAGTACCACCAAACACTTCCTTTCCAATAACAACACCAAATGCTACAGCAACTGCAAGCATCCATAACGGTGTATCAATTGGTACAATTAAAGGCACTAACATACCTGTTACCAGATATCCTTCTTCTACCTCATGTTTGTTTTTCATTGCAAACAAAATCTCAATGGCTAAACCTACACCATAAGACACGATTACTAATGGAATAACTTTCCAGAAACCAACCATAAAGTTGTCCATAGTCCAAAATCCAGAACTAAAGAAACCACCTGTTGCTTGTTGAATCTCTCCAAATGCTAAGTGATGTTGGTAACCAGCGTTAAACATTCCAAAAAGCAAACAAGGAACCATTGCCATAATCACAATGTTCATGGTACGCTTTAAATCATCGGCTGCTTTTATATGAGTCCCATTATGGGTTGTCTCATTAGGTAAGAATAAAAACGTATGAATTGCCGAAAATGCAGGCAACCATTTTTTGTCTTTGTTCTTTTCTCTAAAATTATGTAAACTACTTTTTAAACCCATTATCCTATCTCTTTAAGCATTAAGTCTAATCCTTTTCTAATTATATCTTGGTGTGGCTGTTTGGAAACACAAATAAATTCTGTCAAGGCAAAATCTTCAGGTGCTACTTCGTACATTCCTAAAGCCTCCATCTCATCTAAATCTTCGTACATACATGCTTTTAGAATTTGCATCGGATAGATATCCAATGGAAAAACTTGCTCATATGATCCAGTCACAACAAAAGCCCTATGTTCACCATTTGTATTGGTGTTTAGGTTATACTTTTTCTTCGGATTCAACCAAGAAAACGTCAATGCTCTTGATGTTGATATTTTATTAAAAATTGGTTTATTCCAACCAAAAAATTCATAATCATCTCCTTCAGGGATAACGGTAATGACATTATCATAATATCCTAAACTCCCATCTGGTTTTACTTGTTTTCCAGATAATACATTACCAGAAATAATACGATCGTTTCCATCTTTTTCAACACCATTATCGTACACCATAGTTGCCACTTCGCTTCCTATTTTGGTTTTAAAGTATCTCGGTTTTTTAACTGAAGAACCTGCTAAAGCCACAATGCGTTCTGCATTAAATTTACCTGTAAGCAATAATTCACCAATAACAACAAGGTCTTGTGCATTTACAGTCCAAACAGTCTCGCCTTTATTTATAGGGTCTATTTTATTAATATGAGTTCCAACATTTCCTGCAGGATGAGGACCAGATACTTGATGAACTGTCGCGTCATTCATATTTGCCAATGGTGAGTTGTTAGACCCAACAGCAATATGAACTTGACCATCTGTTAATTTTGATAAGGCAGAAACAGCCGCTTGTAATTCGGTCTCTTTTCCTTCTAAAACAAAATCTAAATCGGCCGCTAGAGGAGCTGTTGCATAACCAGAAATAAAAATCGATTTAGGCGATTTTTCAGGATTTGCAATTACATCATATGGTCTTTGCTTAATAAATGCCCAACAACCTGAAGCCAATAAATGGCCTTTTATTGCCGCTGCATCAGCGTCCATATTAAACTTTCCAAAGTCTTTAAAGGATTGCTCCTTGTCCGCTTGAATCTTAATAGCATCAATACGTCTTTTAGGACCTCTTAATACTTCTACCACAGTTCCTGAAACTGGAGACACGAACTTAATGTCTTCATTTGATTTATCATAAAAGATAACATCACCTGCTTTTAACGTAGCACCTTCTTTGGCTACAAGTTTCGGAATAACACTGTGAAAATCTTCGGGTCTGATAGTGCAGAAATTACTTATAATGGCTTGTTCAACTGCTTTTTCAGCTTCACCAATAAGTTTTATATCCAGACCTTTTTTAATCTTAATGTCTTTTGACATACGCTTTATATTGAAATTAGTTGTCTAAAAATCGGTGCAAATTTACGAATTTACCACGTAATAAAATAGTAAGGCTTTCTAAGTTTGTTATTTTTAAGGATTCTAAATAAGCTGAACAATATTAAGGCATAGATTTTGTTTATCTTTACATATCAAACTATTATTAATGATTAAGAACACTTATTATTTTCTGTTAGCTTTACTGGTTTCGAATTTGGGATTTTCCCAAGTTGAAGAAGTAAATCCTCCCGATTATATCAAGACCATCACCTTTAAAAGTAGAACGTCTTCGCAAGGACAACTCCCTATTATTAGATTAGGTGAGGCCTTTAATTTAGAATTTGACGTTCTCACTACAGATGAGCCCGATTTCTATTACAAAATAGAGCATTACAATTATGATTGGACGAAATCTAATTTGGTAAAAATGGAATACATGAGCGGCTTTGATAATTTCAGAATCATCAATTATCAAAACTCATTTAATGCCTATCAACTCTATTCTCATTATGATCTACAAATCCCGAATAAGCAAACACGGGGTTTAACCAAATCTGGAAATTATATCATCTCTATTTTTAACGAGGATGACGAACTTGTATTCTCTAGAAAATTTATGATTTATAAAGAACAAGTAGGTGTAGGCGTTAGCATTAAAAGGTCTAGAGATGTCAAATACCTAGAGAGTAAACAGAGTGTTGATATTGTTATAAATTCTGGTGGTTTAAACTTAAACAATCCTAAGGAAACTGTAAAAACTCTAATCATTCAAAACAACAATTTACACACGGCCATTACCGGAATTAAACCTCAATACACTATTGGAAAAGAGCTTATCTACAAATACACCACAGAAACAGCATTTTGGGCAAGTAATGAATTTCGGTTCTTTGAAACTAAAGATGTTAGAGGGGCCAATGTTGGTGTTCAATTTATAGACCTTAAAGATATTTACAACAGCTACTTATTTCTTGACGGACCACGATATAGTCAGCCTTATACTTATAATCCTGACATTAACGGTAATTTTTTAATTACTGCTTTAGATACCGATGACGTAGATATTGAGGCCGATTATACAAAAGTTCATTTCTCTTTGATTCATCCAAAACTTGAAGATGGTAAATCTGTGTACGTCTATGGGAATTTCAATAATTATGGGCTAGACGACTTAAACAAAATGTCATATGACGATACAAGTGGTCGATACGAAGCTGTAATTAAACTCAAACAAGGATTCTACAACTATAAATATGTTGTTGCCGATAGTAAAGGCCAAATAGATGAAGGTAAAATTAGTGGCAATTTTTGGCAAACCGAAAACAATTACAAAGTACTCGTGTACTATAGAGATTTAGGTGCTCGTTTTGACCAGCTTATTGGTTTTGGAGAAGCAAATTCGGTAAATATTACTAATTAATCTCTGAGTGCTAATTGCTTAAAAGTATCGTAATTCAATTGTCGGTCAATAAAACGTTTAGTAGATTCATCATACGACACGCAATTTTCAATAGGTTGAGCATATAAATGTAAACTTATAGAAGAGCCATTAGCACTATTTTTTAATTTATGAAACCCAATTTTGTCGTTCATAAACGTAAGCTGCTGTGGTATTACTTTTTGTGATCCTACCTCCCTTAAATGATCTAAGTCATCAAGACTAAACATAACTTCTTCCATTTCTCCCTCTAGCAAATACACCCAGCAATCTTCACCATCATGACCATGAATAGCCGTGCCTTGACCTTTTTCCCAACACAATAGAATAAGCTCAAATTTATCATCTCTATACAAACAGTTTCTCGTGTATTTTTCCTCAGACCAACTTTCAAACGGTTTAAAGTCTATAGTCTCGAAATTAAAATTATTAAGCACACTATTGTAATCTTCAACTGAAGACTTCGACAAAATCGCTATTAGTTTTTGAATGTTCTCTGGAGATTTCAAAGTAAGAATCTGATATTTAAGGGGATTTTCATATTATTCCGAAAAATAGGAATAAATTTACACAAGCCAAAATTTAAGACCCATCACTGCAAATGCAAAACGATTTATCTTTGTTCTCAGAACTCGTAGAATTGCTAATTTCTGAAGAAAAAAATCATCCTGTAGCAACTCCTATTGACACAAATGTTCTCTATGAGACACTCGATCTTCAACTTACTAATGAGCCAACTATTGACAGTGATTTTAAGACTAGCTTAAAAGACATTATTAGAAGTACTCCTAAAACAGCATCTACGTCTTTTTTTAATCAATTATTTGGTGGAAGAATTCCAAGAGCTACATTAGGCGATTTACTGGCTGTTATGCTCAACAATAGCATGTACACATACAAAGTAGCTGGACCGCAAGTAGGCATTGAAAAAACGGTATTACGCAAAATTTGTGATATTATTGGTTATCCAAGTTCTGCAGATGGCACTTTTGCTCCTGGTGGGTCTATGAGTAACTACATGGCAGTACTAATGGCTAGAGATAAATACAATCCTTCTGTTAGAAATGAAGGAATTAATAACATAATGACACTCTACACCTCCGAGGTATCTCATTATTCTATTGCAAAAAATGCATCTTTTATAGGTGTTGGAAGACACCAAGTAAGATCGATAAAAACAAATGACAAAGGCCAAATGTTAGCCGAAGATCTAGATGCCAAAATCACTCATGATATTGCTCAAGGATATCAACCTTTTTTCGTGAATGCCACTGCCGGAACTACTGTTTTGGGAGCCTTTGACGATGTTAAACAACTCAGCAAAGTTTGCAAAAAACATGATGTCTGGCTACATTTAGATGGTGCTTATTGTGGCGCTGTTATTTTTAGTGATGACTATAAACATCTAACCAATGGTATAGAATACACCGATTCATTTAGTGTAAATGCTCATAAAATGCTAGGAACTCCATTGAGTTGTTCTATAATTGTTACAAGAGACAAAGCCCATTTATATCAATCTTTTTCTAATGAGGCAGACTATCTGTATCAAACCAATAATGACGATTTTAACTTAGGAAAAACATCACTGCAATGTGGTCGCCGAAATGATGCCTTAAAATTATGGACGCTTTGGAAATCTGTTGGTGGTAACGGACTTAAATCTATAGTAAACCATCAATTCCATCTAGCAGATATTGCCAGAAATTACATAAAAAACCATCCTGACTATACCTTATACAGTTATGACAACTCCATTTCGGTTTGCTTTAACTATAAAGCTATTCCTGCAAAAACTTTGTGCACAGCTCTATATGAGCATTCACAATTAATGGTAGGTTTTGGGAATTTCCGAAATCAAGATTTTGTGAGAATGGTAACTATTAATACTGTCCTTCAAGAAAAGGACATCATTAACTTTTTTAAAACCATTGAGGAATTTGCAATTTCAACTGATTTTTAAAACCGTTAATCGGCTGAAAATCTAAATGTTGTTAAAAATTTGCATAATTTTAAAAAAGTGTCCAATTTAGTTGAAAATTATTTATTTTTGTAAGCTATTATTTTCAATAATTCATGGTTCAACAAGTTACAAGTGGGATTAAAATCTCTGTCGAAACATCTTTCGAAGGTACATTTTATAAAAACTATAAAGTGCACTTTGCTTTTGGCTATAAGGTAACTATTGAAAACCAGAGCAAAGATTCTGTCCAACTCAATTCAAGATATTGGAGAATACTAGATGCACTCAATAATGTTGATATTGTTGAAGGCGAAGGTGTTATTGGTAAAAAACCTGTTTTAAAACCTGGAGAATCACATACCTATAATTCGGGTTGCTTGTTAACCTCTCCTTTTGGTGCCATGCAAGGTCACTATAATATGGTTAACTTTACAAACACCAACAAATTCAAAGTTATTATTCCTTCGTTTAAATTAAGTGCTCCTTTTGCTCTTAATTAACTGAAAAATGTTTTTGAAATTCAAACTTGTAGGTTGTATCATTCTGCTTGATATGAAAGAACTTACAGTTAGAATAATGTACAAACTCGTAGGCAGAATTAATATCAAAACCCTCTAAAGTAATTTTATAAATTCCATCACAATCTATATCGCCATGTGGTGAAATTCGTCGATACCTATAATTCACTTTGCAATTTAAATCATGAATCTCAAACCACGCTCCAGCGCCAATACCACTTAACCATTGAGCATGATCAACCTTAACATTATTTTGTTTGGGTTCAAGGCCGCCAACCATACTTGGCCTATACCCTTTAAGTACGTCTAAAAACAAACGTCTATTCTCTTTAGCTACTGTTGACTTAAACTCAGAAATCTCACCGGTTTCCGAAACCTTATATACAAAATCTTCGGTATCAGCAATCACAACGTTTCCTATTGTACTTGGTGTAAATCCCTTTGACTTAATAAGTTTCGATTTAATCTTCTCATTTGTGATACTCGCAATCAAACTATCTGTCACAAAACGTGCACAGTTGCATGCCTCTTTTACAAAAGCCGCATATCTCACAAAACCTTTGCTTTGCTCATTGTTAATATAAGTTCTTGCTTTTTTGTAATCAATAGCACTGCATACAGAAGCATATAAATGACCTTCTCCATGTGTTAATTTAGGTTGCGTTGCCAAAAACTTCAGAATGTCCTCAAGATTTTGAATGGTATCACCTTCAATCTTAGCTTGGATCGGGAAATTTAGCTCAAAATCTGTTTCTCTTCCTCTCACTCTTCCGTGAGATGAAGTCGTCACATATCTTCCAAAATCATGATATTCTAAAATACCTGTAGACTTATCAATAAGAACTAAAGCAGCATGTCCAGCCCTTACATGTTTTTTATTTCCAATAAAAAAAAACCTCAAAAATCTAGAGTACCACTCATCTGCATGAGAGACAATTGTTTCTGGGTAAGCTAGAGTTAGAATAATTCCGTCGTTCATATAAATAGTATTGATGGCAACTTACAAAAATTTACCCATTATTTTAACCTTGTTTTAATGGTCATTTCGTCATTAGTCGTCAAAAAATCGTAACTTTGCATCTTCAAAATAAAAAGCAATTTCTAAATCAAAAATTTAAGATGGGAAAAGGATTTTTCAACGTACCAGTAGCTATAAATGAGCCTGTAAAATCTTATGCTCCAGGATCTCCTGAGCGTGAAGCAGTTTTAGCCGCTTACAAAAACATGTGGAATACTAAAATTGATGTTCCATTATATATTAACGGAAAAGATGTGACGACAGGAAATACTAAAACCATGTCTGCACCTCACGACCATCAACACATTGTAGGAACGTATCATTTAGCCGAAAAATCTCATGTAGAAGATGCTATTGCTACGGCTCTTAAAGCTAGAGAAACATGGGCTGAATTACCTTGGGAACAACGTGCGGGGATTTTCTTAAAAGCTGCCGAATTAATTGCTGGACCTTACAGAGCCAAAATTAATGCAGCAACCATGATTGCTCAATCGAAAACAGTACACCAGGCTGAAATTGACGCAGCGTGTGAATTAATAGATTTCTTGCGTTTTAACGTACAATTCATGACTGATATTTACCATGAACAACCTGAAAGTACAAGCGGCGCTTGGAACCGATTGGAATATCGTCCTCTTGAAGGGTTCACATATGCAGTAACACCATTTAATTTTACTGCAATTGCAGGAAATCTTCCTGCTTGTATGGCCATGATGGGGAATGTAGTAGTTTGGAAACCTAGTGATAGTCAAATATTTTCTGCAAAGGTAATTATGGATGTATTTAAAGAAGCTGGTGTCCCTGATGGCGTTATTAACGTCGTATTTGGAGACCCTGTTATGATTACAGATACTGTAATGGACAGTCCTGATTTTTCTGGATTACATTTTACTGGTTCAACATACATTTTTAAAGAACTTTGGAAAAAGATTGGAAATAATATTCATAACTACAAAACCTATCCTAGAATTGTAGGAGAAACTGGAGGTAAAGATTTTATTATTGCCCACAAAACAGCCAATCCTATTCAAGTTGCTACAGCCATCTCCAGAGGTGCTTTTGAGTTTCAAGGACAAAAATGTAGTGCAGCTTCAAGGGCTTATGTACCTTCGAACTTATGGGAAACTGTGAAAAATCGCGTTATTGAAGATGTAACATCTTTTAAAATGGGGTCGCCTGAAGATTTAAGTAACTTTGTTACAGCTGTAATTCACGAAGGATCATTTGATAAATTAGCTAAGTATATAGATGCTGCCAAAAATGATAGTGATGCTGAAATCATCGTTGGTGGACATTACGATAAAAGCAAAGGATATTTTATTGAACCAACTGTTATTGTAACTAACAATCCAAAATACACGACTATGTGTACAGAATTATTTGGCCCTGTTATTACAATTTACGTATATGATGAAAATGAGTATTCTGAAACTTTAAAACTAGTAGACGAAACTAGTGAATATGCATTAACTGGAGCTGTTTTAGCTACAGATAGATATGCAATTCAAGAAGCAACAAAAGCACTTCAAAACTGTGCTGGAAACTTCTATATTAATGATAAACCAACAGGAGCAGTTGTAGGTCAACAGCCATTTGGAGGAGCAAGAGCATCTGGAACAAATGACAAAGCTGGTAGTGCTTTAAACTTATTGCGTTGGGTATCTCCAAGAATGATAAAAGAAACATTTGTAACACCAACAGATTATCGTTATCCGTTCTTAGGATAAAACCTTATATGTCAGCATTTAAAAATCCTCAAATTGAACAGTTTGAGGATTTTTTTTACGTTTAATCTTAAAACGCTAGATAACATACGGTTAACTTAATGAAACTTTGTATCTTGTTAGTCACATTAAAAAAAATAATTGACTATGATGAAAAAGTACTTTTTACCTCTATTATTATTCCCTTTTTGTGTTCAGGCGCAAACGATAGAATTTGAATCTACACGTACAGCAGATTTTACTGGCTATACTGGCGAGACAGAATTTGCAGGATTAGGAGAATATGAAATATTTCTAGATACAGATACTGGTGTTCTTGACAAACCCATCATCTTAGTCGATGGATTTGACCCAGGAGACACAAGAACCATTGCTGGACTATACAGTTTATTAGATTTCACTGGTTCTGAAGGTGATCAAAATTTAGCCGACTTAGTTCGAGCCCAGGGATTTGATGTTGTTATTTTAAATTTCCCATCATATTTCAGGCTTAATGACAACTCGCTTTTAAATATTGATGACGCTACTGATACTAATGCCGATATGGTAATTGATGAACTTGACTATCCTGGTAGCACACTTGTAAATGGTGGTGCAGACTTTATAGAGCGCAACTCTATGTTATTAGTTGATCTTATTGAGACACTAAATGCAGACAAAGTTGGCGACGAAGAATTAGTAATAATTGGTCCTAGTATGGGCGGATTAATTTCTCGTTTTGCATTGAATTTTATGGAAAATGATGCTGGATTAGATCACGAAACACGATTATGGATCTCGTTTGACTCACCTCATCTCGGTGCCAATGTGCCATTAGGTTTCCAACACCAATTCAATTTTCTTGGATTTGGTCTAGGTGACGATTTAAATGTAGTTCAATTACAAGATGTTGTAAATGGACTATTAAAATCACCTGCCGCAAGACAATTATTAGTTGATCATTTTGAAGCTCATCTTATGGATGGTAGCGAGTTTGATTTTGATCCTACAAAGTTATTACCCGAAGCACATCCTTATAGAGCTATTTTTGAAAACAACATCAATAGTTTAACCCCAACAGGTTTTCCTCAGAATACACGAAACGTATCTATTATAAATGGTAGTGGAATTGGCGCTGCATATAAAGCCGTCGATGGCACCACAGATGTGACACCAGGTTTTGCTGCTTTAGCCATTGAGGATCTCGAAATCCCTGGATCTCCATTACCGCAAACAACAGCCGATATTAATATTAACTTTACACCTTTTACAGAAGATGATATGGGTAATAATGTTGGCCCTCAATTAATTAGTAAAGTTTTTGTGGAAGGATTTTTGATTTTTGGTTTTATAACTCTTGTAGATGTCGAAATACAAGCAGAAGCTCCAAGTTTTTCAGATGGTGTTGATGCAGCTTCAGGAGGTCTTTTCGATCTAGGAGGCTTTACAGATGGACTCGGTGGAGATCCGATTATCGATAATTTTCTTACTTCATTAACAGTAGATAAGTTTAGTTTTATCCCTTCTGTTAGTGGAATGGCCTTAGAAATCACAAACAATGAAGTTAATTGGTATCACGATATTAATCTTGGTGATCCAGGTGGCACAGGAGATACTTTAAACAATACACCTTTTGTAAATTGGTATATGCCAGATGCGAATGAAAATCACGTTGAACTTACTGAACAAAATGTAGCATTTGCTCTAACTGAAATTTTTCAAGAAACCTTGTCAAATACAGATTTCGAAAACATAGCATCAATCAAGGTAGAAAAAAATCCTATTGAAAATGAACTAACAATTTTAAGCAGTGAGGTTCTAGATGACGTCAATATTTCTTTAATAGATATTACGGGGAAACTTGTCTTTTCATCTCATCAGACCTTAGATAGACGATCAAGCATTCCTTTAAATCTAGATTCTGGACTATATATTCTAAGTCTTCAATCAAAGGAAAACTTCAATTACCGAACAAAGATTATTATAAAATAACATAAAAGCCCTCTCAAATTTGAGAGGGCTTTTTTTTTAGAATTTTCTATATTCCTTGTAAGTATTTTATCAATACTTCTACAAAGACTTCATGATAATATTATATTTCATCATTGGCGTTTTTGCAAGTATTGTTGGTGCTCTCCCTTTAGGCGCATCCAATATAGCAGTTATAAATACAACAATAAAACAAAATGCAAAACAGGCTTTTAAAATCGCTATTGCAGCTGGTGTTGCCGAAGTAATTCTTTCCTACTACGCACTACATTGCAATATGGTTGTGAGAGATTTTTTTGACCGTAACATGTGGATTCAAATTACCATTGTTATTATTTTAATGATCGTTGGTGGGTTTTTATTTTTCAGAAAAACCAAAACAAAAGCACCTAAGAAAAGAAAGTTAACTTCATCTAAATATGCCACTGGCTTCTTTTTAGGAATCTTAAATCCTCCTGTTCTAATTTATTGGATTGTTGCTTTTGGTATTATTAATAATAATGACTTAATGCTATCTCTTGGCTCACCTCTATTTGTGTTGTTTCTCTTTTTTACTGGTGTATATCTAGGCAAACTTTTAACCTTATATCTCTATAGTAAATTTAGCATTGCCATTAAAAATAAGGTTCAAAATATTACCATTGTTATCAATAAAGTTACTGGAGTATTACTCATTGTTATTGGTGTTGCTCAAGCAATAAAATTATCATTTTAATGTTTTGTGCGATTAGATTGCACTCATATATTAAAGTGTAAACCTAAGCACTAAGCCTTCATTTGCTCTTACATTAAAAACAGTATTATCTTCAAAAATGAGATATTGTCCTTTAATACCCACCAATTTACCAGTATAAGTCTTTAACTTTTGAATATTAAGACTTTTAGGCTTTTCAGGGTATTTATGAACTGGAAATTTAAGGTTTGTTTCGGTGTTTGAAGCGATATAATAACCCTGAGCCTCATTAGGAATGAATTTTTTTAAGCGCTCACGCCACTCTACTAAGTTTTCATCCTCAATTTCATTTTTAAGCATTTTTCTCCAATTCGTTTTATCAGCTACATGATCTTTTAAGGCAACTTCTGTAATTCCAGCTAAATATCGGTTTGGCACCTCAACAATTTCAATTGCCTCATGCGCACCTTGATCAATCCAGCGTGTTGGAACTTGACTTTTTCTGGTCACACCAACTTTAACATTACTAGAATTTGCGAGATAAACAATATGGGGCTGTAATTGTGCTTTTTTTTCGTATTCCAAATCTCGATCTTCTTTTCCCAAATGTGCTGTGCTTAATTCTGGACGCATAATCCAATCACCAGCTTGAGGGATATCAAAAAAATCCTGTTTACAAAATCCTTGACGGTAAATAGGTCTATTTAAACCACACTTTAAACATTGATACTTTACAAATTCCATCGTAATGGTTTTATCTATTAACTGATTCATATTCAGAAAATCATCTTCGAAGACTAAATAATATTGAATAGGTTCTACAAACTCAGTTTGCATTTTTGTTAAAACACCTTGATAAAACATATAAAAAAAAGTATTATTTTTAAAACTTAAAGATACTATAAAAATGCCGATTCCATTAGTAAATTCTATTGCTTCGTGGTTCTTAAAAAAACGATTTCATCAAATTGAATTGTTTTTAAAATACCCTAATGAAGTGCAAAATGAATTACTTTTTCAACTCCTTTCTGCCGCAAAGGATACTGAAATTGGTAAGGCGTACGATTTTGACTCTATCTCAAATTACCAAACCTTTTGTGAGCGTATTCCTATTTCTTCTTATGAAGATTGTCAAGATATGATTGAACGATCACGACGAGGCGAACAAAATATCTTTTGGCCTCATCCCATCAAGTGGTTCGCCAAATCGAGCGGAACAACAAATGCCAAAAGTAAATTTATACCTGTTAGTACCGAATCTTTAGAAGATTGCCATTATGCTGCCAGTAAAGATTTACTGTGCATGTACCTCAACAACAATGAGGATTCACAATTATTTACGGGTAAAAGTTTGCGCCTTGGAGGAAGCAAAGAACTCTATAAAGAAAACGGAACTGTATTTGGCGACTTATCTGCAATACTTATAGACAACATGCCATTTTGGGCTGAGTTTAGTAGCACACCAAGTAGCAAAGTGTCTTTAATGAGCGATTGGGAAATAAAAATGAAAGCTATTGTTGAGGAAACTAGAAATGAAAATGTAACCAGTTTAGCAGGCGTCCCTTCTTGGATGCTTGTTTTACTTAATAACGTCTTAGATGCCACTGGAAAAGATAACCTCTTTGACATCTGGCCAAATCTAGAAGTCTATTTTCATGGTGGTGTAAGTTTCGTTCCTTATGTAGATCAATATAAAGCCATACTACCAAAACCTCATTTTAAATATTATGAAATATACAATGCTTCGGAAGGCTTTTTTGCCATTCAAGATCAAAATAATAGCAGTGAGTTATTGTTAATGCTAGACTATGGAATCTTTTATGAATTTATTCCTATGGACACCTACGGAACTCCACAACAGAAGGTAATACCCTTAAATGATGTTGTTGTAGGCAAAAATTATGCTGTTATTATTACTACAAATGCTGGACTTTGGCGTTACAAGATTGGAGATACTATACGGTTTACATCTATCAATCCATATCGCATAAAAGTATCTGGAAGAACCAAACATCATATTAATGCTTTTGGAGAAGAGCTAATTATTGAAAATGCTGAAGATGCTCTACGCGATGTATGCTCTACAACTAATGCAGAAATTGTAGACTATACAGCTGCTCCAATTTTTATGAATGGTAAAGACAAAGGATCTCATGAATGGTTAATTGAATTTAAAAAACCGCCTCAAGACCTGCATACCTTTAATACATTATTGGACACAAAATTAAAATCATTAAATTCGGATTATGAAGCAAAACGCCATAACAATATGACATTAAACATGCCAACTGTTCACGTCGCAAGAGAACGTCTCTTTTATGACTGGTTAAAACAACATGACAAACTTGGAGGTCAGCATAAAATACCGCGATTATCTAATAGTAGAGAATATATAGATGAGCTATTAAGTTTAAATTTTTCATCTTAATGTTTTAACCATTCATCGATAAAATATGCGTAAACCCTAAATTAGTCGGATTTACACCCTCTTTTATCTAATAAACACAATAAAAAAAGTTATTTAATGTTTTAGATTATAATTTTAAGACATAATTAATCCCAAAAACCCTCACAATGAAAACGCCTTTCCTCACGGTGTTTACCCTACTATTATGTATGGTATCCTCACCTACCGTTTCAAACCTAAACGACGAATCCAATAATCCAAAACGTATTGATAAGCACAATAAAAGCGGATTAGAATTTTATGTTTACAATTCTGATGTTAACACAAAATATTCTGAAATCCCATCGGCTGTGTTTAAAAACAAGCTGATTATGGTATCCTCTAAGAAAATTGGCGGATTAGGAAATGGTATAGATAAACATACTAATGAGCCATTTTCAGAATTATTCTGTCTTGATATTGATGCTTATGGTACTGCCAAAAACCCTTTGTTTTTCTCAAGAATCATAAACACTAAAGACAATGAAGGGCAGGTTGCTTTTTCTCCAGACGAACAAACAATGTATTTCACAAGAAGTAAACGCGAAAACTCGCGTAACTATCAATTATACAAAGTTGTTCTTGAAGAAAATTCTAATGGTAACTGGGTAAATGAAGTAGAATTAAACATTAGTAATGATGGCTATTCTATAGAAAACCCACATGTTTCATTTGATGGTACCGAACTCTATTTCTCATCAAATATGCCGGGCTCTTTTGGAGGCTATGATTTATATGTCTCACATATTAATCCAGACGGCTCTTTAGAACAACCCCAAAATCTTGGGCCAAAAATAAATACCCAATTTGATGATAAGTTTCCTCATTTATCAAAAGACGGAAAAAAACTATTCTTTTCATCAAAAGGTCATAATGCCATTGGCGGTTTCGATATTTTTGTAAGTTCTATTTCAGAAGACATTAAAACACCTAGAAATCTTGGTACTGAGGTCAATTCAGAATTTGATGAAATTGCTTTTATGTTTACAACTGAAGACCAAGGCTTTTTCTCTTCTAACAAAGAAGAAGGTGAAGGTAGTTTCGATATGTATCGTTTTAAATCCAATATTATTTACCAACAGTTACAAGGTGTTGTTGTAAATGATCAAGAAAAACCATTACCCAATACAACAGTGGTTTTATATGATGTAGACGGAAATGAGCTTGAACGTCAAACAACAGGAATTGATGCATTCTATAGCTTTAAAGTAAAAGCATACGAACGCTATTCTCTTAAGGTCTTGAAAAAAGGATTCGAAAAATTCGAATCACGATTTTCGTCATACAAAACAGACGCTTTAATTTACAAAGAAGTCTTAAAGTTGTCATCTAAAGTATCGGCTTTGGATCATTAATATGATAAACCATTTTTAAAACATCGATGAACGGTAGAGGTTTTTCCCACACAACGAGTATTTATTGATGTTCGTCCAAAAGCTGGCAAAGTCATTTTTATTCTGAAATTATTGCTCCTATATTTACGAAGTCTTGAAGCAAAATAATGTTAGAAAGACCTAGAATTGTAAAAAAATATTCAAAATATTGTTTAGCAATATTAGTTTTTAAATCCTAATAAAAAAACCACTCTCGGGAAAGAGTGGTTTTCTTTTTTTTACTGAAATCTCAAATTTCAATTTAAGAAACTGCCTTCAATTTTTTAAGTTTTGTTTTGGTAAGCTTACCTTCGGCGTAAGACTTCGTTACGTTTAATTTCTTATCGTTTGAGCTTGGCATTTCAAACATAGCGTCAGTTAAGATTTCTTCGCATAGTGAACGCAAACCTCTTGCTCCTAGTTTATACTCTATTGCTTTGTTCACAATAAACTCTAAAGCACCTTCAGTTATAGAAAATTCGATATCATCCATAGCAAACAATTTCTTGTACTGCTTGATAATCGCATTTTTAGGCTCTGTTAAGATAGCCCTTAATGTATTACCATCTAAAGGATCCATGTACGTAAGTACTGGAAGACGACCAATGATTTCTGGTATAAGACCAAAATCTTTCAAATCCTTTGGTATAATATACTGCAACATATTATCTGGATCTGCAATTTCATCATCATGAGATGCCTTATAACCAATAGCAGCCATATTTAATCGTTTCGAAATTACACGTTCGATACCATCAAATGCTCCACCAGCAATAAATAAGATATGTTGTGTATTAACTTCAATGAACTTTTGATCTGGATGCTTACGACCTCCTTTTGGTGGCACATTAACAACTGTTCCTTCAAGTAGTTTTAATAAGGCTTGTTGTACACCTTCTCCAGAGACATCTCTTGTAATTGATGGGTTATCACTCTTACGCGCAATTTTATCGATTTCATCAATAAACACAATGCCACGTTCGGCCTTTTCCAGGTTATAATCTGCGGCCTGAAGTAAACGTGTTAAAATACTTTCTACATCTTCTCCTACATAACCTGCTTCTGTTAGTACAGTTGCATCAACAATGGCAAGTGGTACATTAAGCATTCTTGCTACAGTTTTTGCCATTAATGTTTTTCCAGTACCTGTTTGTCCAACCATAATAATATTTGACTTTTGAATTTCAATATCATCATCTGATGAAGGCTGTAATAAACGTTTATAATGGTTATACACCGCTACAGACATTACTTTTTTAGTGTGTTCCTGACCTATAATATATTCGTCAAGAAAAGACTTAATCTGCTGAGGCTTTTTAAGCATTAGTTCTGAAGACAACTCTGCATTATCAGACTGCTTAGATTCTTCTAAAACAATACCATGGGCTTGCTCTATGCATCGATCACAAATGTGCGCATCCAAGCCAGCAATCAATAGATTGGTCTCTGGTTTCTTTCGTCCACAAAACGAACATTCTAATTCTTCCTTTGCCATAAATCATTTTAAAACCTACGGGTTTCTAAAAACCAATAAGCGTTTGTTTTTTATCCTCTTGATAGTACTTCATCTATCATTCCGTATTCTTTAGCTTTATCTGCCTTCATCCAGTAATCGCGATCACTATCTTCGTAGATTTTGTCGTAATCCTGCCCAGAATGCTTACTAATAATCTTATATAACTCCTCTTTAAGGGTTAATATTTCACGTGCTGTAATTTCAATATCACTCGCTTGTCCTTGCGCGCCTCCTAGAGGTTGGTGAATCATCACACGTGAATGTGTTAATCCGCTACGTTTTCCTTTTTCTCCAGCGCATAACAACACAGCTCCCATAGAGGCAGCCATTCCTGTACAAATAGTTGCTACATCAGGCTTAATTAACTGCATCGTATCATAAATTCCTAAACCAGCATACACACTCCCTCCTGGTGAGTTGATATATATTTGGATGTCTTTAGAAGCATCTGTACTCTCTAAAAACAATAATTGCGCTTGAATAATATTGGCTACTTGATCATTAATCGCAGTCCCCATAAAGATAATACGATCCATCATTAAACGCGAGAATACATCAAAAATAGCGATATTCATTTGGCGCTCTTCAATAATATTCGGTGTTAAGGCCGTTGGATACATACTACTAATAATTTTGTTGTAATATGTGCTGCTAATGCCTTGATCTTTTATTGCGAATTTTTCAAATTCTTTTCCGTAATCCATATATAGTCTTCAAATTTTTTAATGTAAACAAAAAGCGTAAGACGGTGAAGTCTTACGCTCAAAGATACTAATTTATAATATTATTTCTCCCATTTAAAAAAATAGTGCCAGTCAATACTCAAATATCGAATTTCAGCTTACCTACTTCCTTTTGGCAGAATACCCATTATGGGTTTAGCTGTAAAACTCTTTTACAAAATCGTCGTAAGTTATCTCTTTTGTCTTAAGATTAGCTTCGGCTTTGTATAGGTTTAACAGTTTTGTACTCATCAATTGATCTGACAAACGTTTTACCTCATCTTTATTAGATAAGATTCTTGCTGCAATACCTTCTAACTCTTCATCACTAGAACCTGTTTGACCAAATTGTGCCATTTGCGCTTTAATCATCTCTTTAGCGTGATCCTTTAAATCATCAAATGATACTTGAAGGTCATGCTTTTCAATTAACTTACCTTCAATTAATTGATAGCGCATGCTCTTTTCAGATTTTTCGTATTCCTCTTTAGCCTGCTCTGCATCCATCACTTCTTCACCTGCAGTTTGCATCCATTTTTGTAAAAACTCAGCTGGTAAATCAAATTTTGTATTGTCTACCAAATACTCAGTAACATCATTTAATAGCTTTTGATCACCTTGCTGTGCAAATTGCTTTTCAGAATCTTCTTTAATTTTAGCCTTCAATTCTGTTACAGAAGTTACAGCTTTTGGCCCAAATAACTTATCAAATAACTCTTGATCTAAATCTGCTAATTCTCTAGAATTAATCTCATTAATTGTAAATGAAACCTCAATCTCTAAACCGTGAGCATCATCATGAGACACCTTTAAGAAGGTCATTAAATCATGATCATCGTTAAATAAACCTTTAGTTTTTAATGTAATCACATCACCAACTTTAGCACCAATAAATTTCTTTGCAGTTGCTTTTCCTTTAAACTTATCTAAAGTAATCATTGTTGAGTTATTGATTTCTTTCTCTTCGTTAACAAAAACACCTGTGATTTCAGAATCTTTTGCTACTTCAGTTTCAGAAACAATTTTACCATATTGTTTTCTAATATGTTCAACTTGATTGTCTAACATTTTATCATCAGCAACGATGTTATAATGTGTAATTGCTTTTTTACCTTTTAAGTTAACATCAAACTCAGGCGCTAATCCCAATTCAAACTCGAAGCTAAAGGCATCTGCATCCCAATCTAAATCATCTTGAGGTTTTGGTAATGGATTACCTAAAACGTCTAATTTTTCTTCGGTTAAGTATTTACCCAAAGCATCTTGCAAAAGCTTATTTACCTCATCAACTAAAACAGCCTTACCATATTGCTTTTTTACTAAGCCCATTGGTACATGACCTTTTCTAAAACCAGGTATATTAGCCGATTTACGGTAATCGCTTAATATTTTTTCTACTTTATCGCTGTAATCTTCTTTAGCGATATCTACTTTTACCACTGCATTTAATGCATCGATGTTTTCTCTTGTAATATTCATTGTATCTACTATAAACCCAAAATGGGAATTAACTTTTTGTACTAAAAAGGGCTGCAAAAATACGACTTTTTTTGCAACCCAACAATAGTTTAATTAACTGATTTTGTGACTACTTTTTCTTCTCTTTTAAAAACGAGTAAGCAATAGATTGTGAGATAGATAACAGAATACTAAAGAGTAAAGCTGTCCAAAAGCCATTCACACCAAAACCATCTATAAATTTATCTGCTAATAATATGATACAAGCGTTGATTACAAATAAAAATAGGCCTAAGGTAACGATCGTAATAGGCAAGGTTAAAATAATGAGTATTGGTTTTACAATAGCATTTAACAACGCTAAAACAACAGCTACAATTATAGCCGATTGATAACCATCAAGTCCTACGCCTGGTAAAAAATGGGCTAACAACATCACAATACCTGCGATGAGTAATATTCTAATTATAAGATTCATAAGCTCTATGTTTTGTTGTTATGAAGTTACAAAATTTATAACTGCATCGTAAAAATCGGCTGGATTTTCGGCATGCAACCAATGACCAGCATTACTAATGGTTTCTATTTTTGCAAGTGGAAAGTGTTGCTTAAGCAATGCTTCATCGCTTGGCATCACATATTCGCTTTTGTCTCCTCTTAGGAATAGGGTTAGTTTTTCAAATTTGTTATGCATAGGTAGTGCTTCTCCAACTTCGGATACGTTGGCTTTTAAAACATCTAAATTAATTCGAAGTCCGAGCTGTCCCTTTTCAACCCAATATAAATTTTTAAGCAAGAACATACGTGTTCCAACTTCGGAAACATACTGCGATAAGAAAGTGTCTGCCGCTCCCCTAGTTTTTATATGGTCAAAATCTAAGGCACTGAGCCCTTCTAAAATAGCATCATGATGTATGGGATAAAAACGCGGACTTATATCTGCAACGATCAATTTTGATATGAGTTCAGGATATTCAGTCGCGAAGAGCATGGCCGTTTTCCCCCCCATTGAATGCCCCAACAAAATACTATCTTCTAATTGATGTTCATCACAATATTGTTTTAAGTCTTGAGCTAGCACTTCGTAACTAAATTCGTTATCATGAAAACTGCGCCCATGATTACGCTGGTCTACCAAATGTATTTCAAAGCCTGCATCTGCAAACTTATTCCCGAGTGTTTTCCAGTTATCGGACATACCTAGAAATCCGTGGAGGACAATAAAAGGTTGCCCTTGTCCTATAATTTTTGAGTGTAGCATCATTGTAATTGTTGTAAATACATCTGTACGACATTTTCAACACCTAAGTATAAACTTTCAGATACTAAAGCGTGTCCGATGGACACTTCTAATAAACCAGGAATATTCTGCTTAAAAAACTTGATATTCTCTAAAGACAAATCGTGTCCTGCGTTAACACCTAATCCAATTTCATTAGATAACTCGGCCGCTTTTGTAAAAGGCCCAATTGCTTCTTTATTGCCTAATCCATATTGATGTGCGAAAGTTTCGGTATATAATTCTATACGATCTGTCCCTGTTGCTTTAGCACCTTCTACCATCTCTAAAATAGGATCTACAAAGATGGAGGTTCGAATAGCATTCGATTTAAATTCGGAAATCACTTCAGTTAAAAAATCTTTGTGTTTTATCGTATCCCATCCAGCATTAGATGTCAAGGCATCAACAGCGTCTGGCACCAAAGTAACCTGGGTTGGTTTTACCTCTAGTACTAAATCCACAAATGATTTTATTGGGTTTCCTTCAACATTAAATTCGGTATAAACTTCTGATTTTAAGTCTCGTGTGTCTTGGTATTTTATATGGCGTTCATCTGGTCTTGGATGAACCGTAACACCTTCGGCTCCAAATCGCTGTACATCTTTTGCAAACTGAACAACGTTTGGTGTGTTACCGCCTCTCGAATTTCTTAAGGTTGCTATCTTATTGATATTTACGCTTAACTTGGTCATAACTTTATAATTTGATTACAAAAATACAAAGTCCTTCAACCTTAATTGTGGTTATTTTTAATTAATTTTGAATAGAATTTAACAAGATTATGCCTTTACGAGAATACATTATTAACGATATAAAACCACTCAATATAAATGATAAGGTAAGTGATGTTCAGCTTATATTTAATGAATTGACCTATTCACATATTCCTGTTGAAAATGAAGGCACTTATCAAGGCTGCATTTCTGAAACAGATGCACATTGTTTTGAATCTCAAAAAACTATAGCCAATTGCAACTACGCCCTAGATGGTTTTTACGTAAGAGCAGACACTAATTGGCTTGACGTACTTGAGACTTTTGCTCAAAACTCATGTAATATCATGCCTGTACTTGATAAGCATAATAATTACTTAGGCTATTATGAACTAGGTGATATTATTGGTTTATTTAATGAAACACCATTTTTTGCAGAACCTGGTGGCATTCTTATTGTAGAAAAGGGGATTCAAGATTATTCCTTTAGTGAAATTAGCCAAATTGTGGAATCTAATGATGCCAAAATACTTGGTGCCTTTGTGTCTAAGATGGAAAGTGACGTGATTCAAATTACGTTAAAAATTGGAAACTCTGGACTTAATGATGTGATTCAAACCTTTAGACGCTATAGCTATAATATAATTTCTGGTCATGAGGAAGACACTTACGTTGAGAATCTCAAAGAACGCTCAGAATATCTTAAGAAATACTTAGACATTTAATGATGAAGGTAGCCGTTTATAGTCAGTATTATCCAGAAAAATCTTTAAAGTCATTTGAAGACCTTATCAAGGTGCTTTTAGATAATAATGTACAAGTGCACGTAGAAGACACTTTCTATAATGCTTCGAAAGACTTGGTTGATATGAACTCAACTGTTCAAAAATTCTCGACACTAGATGAGAGTTACGACCTATTAATAAGTGTAGGTGGTGATGGTACCATTTTAAGAGCAATTACCTTTGTAAGAGACTTTTCTATTCCTATTGTAGGCATAAATACAGGACGATTAGGATTTTTAGCTACCATTCAAACCGATGAAATTAAAGTCGCTATTGAGCATATTCTCAATGGGAAATACAAAATTTCAGAACGCACCTTACTTAGTGTTGAGACCAATTCTGAAAATGAAACCTTAAAAGACACTAACTTTGCGCTTAATGAAATTGCTGTAAGTCGAAAAAACACAACCTCTATGATTATCGTAGAAACCCATTTAAATGAAGAATACCTTACTTCATATTGGGCAGATGGACTTATTGCAGCAACACCAACAGGCTCAACAGGCTATTCTTTAAGTTGTGGCGGCCCTGTGATAACACCAGAAGCTAACAGCCTAGTGTTAACGCCTATTGCACCTCATAATTTAAACGCAAGACCTTTAGTCATTCCTGATGACACAACTATACAACTAAAAGTAGATGGTAGAGAAGACCAACATTTGATGTCTTTGGATTCTAGAATCATCACACTATCTAATGCTACCCTTATCACTATCAAAAAAGCCAACTTTAAAGTTAAAATGGTAGAGCTCTTAGACGAAAGCTTTATTGATACACTCAGAAAGAAAATGCTCTGGGGAGAAGACAAACGTAATTAAACAATAAAACCTTATAAAATCTGTTTTCTGTAAGACTATTTGCCACAAATTACCATAGGCAATTCATATTTATTATATTTGCAAACTTTTAAAAATTTATGAGGTATTTAATCTTATTTTTATTGAGTATATGTTTCGTGCAAAAAAGCCACTCTCAAATCTATGAAGTTGGCGTGTTTGCTGGTGGAAGCAATTTTATAGGTGATGTAGGACGAACCAACTACGTTAACCCAAATACAGCTGCTCTTGGTTTACTTTTGAAATGGAACAGAAGCCCAAGACATTCTTGGAGAGTCTCAATTATATATTCTGATTTAAAAGGTTATGACCAAAAATCGGATGACCCAAGACGTATAGAACGCGATTATACATTTGACAGTAACCTTTTAGAAATCTCGGCAGGTATGGAATTTACCTTTTGGGATTTTGATTTACACCAAGGCGATTTAAAAATAACACCATATTTATATTCTGGTATCTCAACAGCGAAACATCCTAATTATTTTTTCAACGCTTCTGGCCAATATACCTCAGAAGGTACGGATAGTTGGGCTTTTGGAATTCCAATGGTACTTGGTATTAAAAGTAATATCACGAACCATTTAATTTTAGGTTTTGAAGTGGGCGCCCGATATACGTTTTCGGACGAATTGGATGGTAGTGTTCCAGACGCAAAAGAACTAGAAGTATTTTCTTTTGGTAATACAAACAGTAACGATTGGTATGTTTTTACCGGTTTTACACTAACTTATACATTTGGTCAAAGACCATGCTATTGTAATTTTTAAATGAATTTGAAAGATCAAATATTAACCGAAAAACTTCCACATCACGTTGCCATAATTATGGACGGAAATGGGCGTTGGGCAAAACAGCAAGGTTTGCTTAGGGTAATAGGTCATGAAAACGGAACAAAATCTGTAAGAGATGTTGTAGAAGCAAGTGCCGAAATAGGAATAAAAAACTTAACCCTTTATGCGTTTTCTACTGAAAACTGGAAACGCCCTAAACTAGAAGTTCAAACATTAATGAAACTTCTGGTTAAATCGTTGAAAAAGGAAATTAAAACGCTTCAAGACAATAACATCCGCTTATTAGCTATTGGAAATCTTAAAGATTTACCAAAAAAAGCTCATCAAGAGTTGTTAGAAGTTATAGATAAAACCAAAAACAATACACATATGACATTGACTTTAGCCCTTAGTTATGGGGCTAGAGAAGAGATTGTTAAGGTTATAAAGGAATTAACGGATAAAGTTAAAAATAATATAATTTCTGTTGAAAGTATTGATGAATCAATTATAAATAAGCATCTTTACACGCATAATTTACCAGATGTTGACTTATTAATAAGAACGAGTGGTGAACAAAGGATAAGCAACTTTTTGCTTTGGCAAATTGCTTATGCCGAATTATATTTTACAGACATTCTTTGGCCTGATTTTAAAAAGAAGGACCTTTATGAAGCTTTGATAAATTATCAAAATAGAGAACGACGATTTGGAAAAACAAGTGAACAACTTAGCTAATTACTTACTTTTGAAAACATATATTAAGCCACTACTCCTAGCATTTATTTTTATTACTTCTAATATAGTAGTTGCGCAACAATCAGATTTTAACCAAGGTAAAAAGTACATTTTAGAAGAAGTGACTGTAACTGGTAATACAAGTTACAACCCTGGAACCATTGTGTCTTTCTCAAGACTAAAAATTGGCGAAGAAATTGTCATTCCTGGAGAACAAATTAGTATTGCCATTAAAAAGTTATGGAATTCTAATCTCTTTAGTAGTATAGATATTTATTTAACCAGAACCGAAGGTAATAAAGCTTATTTAGAAATAAATCTTGAAGACCTTCCTCAATTAAATAATATTGATATTCAAGGGGTTAAAAAAAGTAAAGTAGAAGAACTTAAAAAAGAAAATAACCTTGCTAAAGGTGTTTCTAAAGTTACCGAAAACTTAATTACTACAACACGAAATTACATTACCAATAAATATAAGAAAAAAGGGTTTTTAAATACCAAGGTAACGGTTAACACTAAAGAAGTTGATAACGATTCTATTGACAAAAGTCAGGTGGACATGCTCATTTTTATTGATAAAGGTGAAAAAGTAAAAATTAATAAGATCATTTTTAATGGCAACGATAAAGTTTCAGATAAGAAACTTAGAAAAGCCATGAAAAACACGAAACAAAAAAATCCGATACGTATTTTAAAACGTTCGAAATTTATCAAAGATGACTTTGAAGAAGATCTCGTAACTCTTATTGATGCTTATAAAGAAAGAGGATATAGAGATGCAAGAGTCATTTCAGATTCTATTGTTTATAAAGATGATAAGACCATTACGCTCTATATCAATGTTGAAGAAGGAGAACAGTATAAATTTGGGGAAATTAAGTTTGTTGGAAACACTGTTTTTTCAGATAAATACTTAGAAAACTATCTTAAAATTAAAGAAGGGTCTACTTATAATGGTGTTGAATTACGTAAGCGTATTGCAGACAATAGTAAGCCAGATGCCCTAGACTTAACCAATCTTTATCAAGATAGCGGTTATTTATTCTCTACTATAAACCCAGTAGAAACTAGTGCAGAAGGTAATGTAATAGACATGGAAATTAGAATTTCCGAAGGTAAGCCAGCCTATTTTAATAACGTAACAGTTACTGGAAATGATAAAACAAATGACCACGTTATTTATAGAGAGCTAAGAACTAAACCAGGTCAACTATATCGTAAGAGTAATGTTATTAGAACGATTAGAGAACTTGGGCAATTAGGATTCTTTGATGCGCAACAGTTAACACCAAACATGAAAAACTTCAATACACAGGATGGTACTGTTGATATTGAATATCAGGTTGTGGAAAGAGGGTCTAGTCAAATTGAACTCCAAGGTGGTTATGGAGGTGGTGGCTTTATAGGTACTTTAGGATTGTCATTTAATAACTTTGCTATTAAAGATATCTTCAATAAAGAAGCCTACAAGCCAATTCCGTCTGGAGATGGTCAAAGTTTAGCCTTGCGTTTACAGGCATCACAATTTTTTCAAACTTATAGTTTCTCATTTTCAGAACCTTGGTTAGGAGGTAAACGTCCAGTACAATTATCGACATCTATTTCTCATACGAGACAATTTTTATTTGATCCAATTTCAAGACGAGCAGATAAAGACAGACGTTTTAATATTACAGGTATTACCGTTGGATTGGCAAAACGTTTAAAAGTGCCAGATGATTTCTTTCAATTGTCTCAGGCCATAAGTTTTCAGCATTATAACTTAAAAAACTACAATACAGGGTTATTTACTTTTGGTGATGGATACTCAAACAACTTATCGTATACTATTGGTTTAACTCGAAACAACACACGTACAGACCCTATATATCCAACAGGTGGTTCTAATTTTTCTATTAGTGCAAAGTTATCTCTACCATATTCGTTATTTAACGATGTGGATTATGAGGCACTAAAAGACGAACGTGCATTACTTGATCCAACAGATGCAGATGATGTTCAAAGAATTGGTGAAATCGATCAAGAACGTTTTAATTGGTTAGAATTCTATAAAGTTAAATTTAAAGGAGATTGGTATACACGACTTGTTGATAAATTAGTATTTAAATCTAGTGTGGAGTTTGGTTTTCTTGGAGCTTATAACCAAGATAGAGGTGTTATTCCTTTTGAACGTTTCTTCTTAGGAGGAGATGGTCTAGGTAATTTTGCCTTAGATGGAAGAGAGGTTATCCAACTTCGAGGCTATCCAAACCAATCATTATCATCTCAAGATGGTGGTTCTATTTATAACAAGTTTTCTCTCGAATTACGTTATCCTATTACATTAGGAGCTCAAGCAAAAATCTATGCGTTGACCTTCTTAGAAGCAGGAGCATCGTTTGATAACTTTAGAGATTACAATCCGTTTAACGTTAATCGTTCTGCTGGAGCAGGTATTAGAATATTCATGCCAGCATTTGGATTATTAGGTATTGATTTTGGTTATGGTTTTGACGCTCTTCCAGGTCAAACTGTTAGAAATGGATTGGAAACTCACTTCATAATTGGACAACAATTTTAATTTTGGCACGATATTTTCTATTATCAATATGACGATTTAATGAGTGTGTTAAAATTTTTCAGAATATATTTCGTTAATTTGAAAAACCAAACACAATGACAGGATCGTAATTTTAATCTGTCGTTATATAGTTTATAAAAGATATCATAAATCAAAAATAATACAGATGAAAAGTAAAGTTCTTTTTTTAGTGACCGTTTTAAGTCTAATGAGCTTTGTTTCTAATGCACAACGAGGTGTTAGGATAGGTTATATAGATACCGAATATATTTTACAAAATATCCCTGAGTATCAAGAAGCATCCTCTCAACTTGACCAAAAAGTTCAACAGTGGAAAACAGAGATAGAACAACGTCTTACAGTTATTGATTCTAAAAAGAAGCAATTAAACAGTGAAAGTGTTTTATTAACCAAAGAGTTGTATGAAGAACGTCTAGAAGATATTTCTTTTGAAGAAGCTGAAATTTTAGATTATCAACAAAAGCGTTTTGGACCCAATGGAGATTTGATGATTCAAAAACAGCAATTGATTCAGCCAATTCAAGATCAGATATTTGCAGCAGTACAAGAAATTGCTAGTGGCAAGAAATATGATTTCATTTTTGATAAATCTGCAGACGTGGTGATGTTGTTTTCGGCAGAACGATTTGATTTAAGTGAATTAGTTATAAGAAGTATAACACGATCGGCAAAACGAACTCAAGCAAAATCTAGAGCAGATCGTAAAAAAGCTGCAAAAGAAGATGTTGTACCAGTTGTAAATAAGGAAGTTGATGAACGCCAAAAGGCTATTGAAGATAAGAAAACAGCTCGTGAGGCAGAAATTGCTAAACGTCAAGAAGCTCAATTAAAAAGAAGAGATTCGCTTAAAGCTGCTGCTGCCGCAAAACGTCAAAAAATATTAGACGATAGAGCTAAAGCAAAAGCAAAGAGAGATAGTACAAATGCTTCGAAAACGCAAAAAAAGAGTACGACAGAAAAAGGCAAAAATGCAAGAAAAACGGATTCAACAGCAGCAAACGCAGCGTCAGGAACTAAAACACCTGCGCAGTTAGCTGAAGAAAAAAGACAACAAAAAATAAAAGATCGTGAAGCAAGAAAAAAAGCGCTTGAAGACCGAAAAAAGAAAATTTTAGAAGACCGAAAGAAAGCAAAAGAAGAACGCGAAGCTCAGAAAAAAGCAAAAGATTCCGTTCCTGATGATAACTAAAACAATAATTATAACACGTAACAAATTTTAAAATGAAACACTTAAAAACCCTATTATTCGCAGCTATACTATTTGTTGGTACGACAAGTCTTGCAACAGCGCAAAGTAAAGTTGCACATATAAATACAACAGAGTTAGTTCAAGCTATGCCTGAAATGAAAGCGGCTCAAGCAGAAATTGAGAAGTTGTCAAAAACTTATGATGCAGATTACAAAACTTTGGTAACTGAGCTTCAAAATAAAGTAAAGCAATATAGAGCTGAAGTTGATACAAAAACGGAAGAAGAAAACACAAAGCGTGCTCAAGAAGTACAACAAATGGAGCAAAGTATTCGTGAGTTTCAAGCTGGAGCGCAAGAAGATTTATCTAAAAAAGAAGCTGCATTATTGAAGCCTATTTTTGAAAAGGCAAAAGCAGCTATCAATAAAGTAGCAAAAGCACAAGGATTTAATTATGTACTAGATTCAACACAAGGTGGTGGTGTATTAGTGGCTGATGGAAAAGATCTTTTGGCAGACGTAAAGAAAGAATTAGGATTCTAATATAGAAATACTAAATAAATAGACAAGGAAGCCACTTTAAACAAGTGGCTTTTTTATTTTTGTAACTATGAGTAATAAACCTATTGGCATATTTGATTCTGGAGTTGGTGGCACCTCTATCTTTAAAGAGATTCATGCGCTTCTACCAAACGAGGACACCATTTACCTTGCCGATAGTAAAAATGCGCCCTATGGAGGAAAAAGTAAATCTGAAATCTTAGATTTAAGTATTAAAAACACAGAACTTCTATTAGAAAAAAACTGTAAACTTATTGTGGTTGCTTGTAACACTGCAACTACAAATGCCATAAAAATATTAAGAACTACTTACAAAGTGCCTTTTATAGGCATTGAACCTGCTATTAAGCCAGCCGCTTTACATACCAAAACAAAGGCAATTGGTATACTAGCAACAAAAGGTACACTTGGTAGTGAGTTGTTTCATAGAACAACAGATTTATATAGTAACGGCATAAAGGTGGTTGAACAAATTGGTGAAGGCATTGTTCCTTTGATTGAAGCAGGCCTAATTAATAGCAACGACATGAAATTGCTTTTGCAGACCTATATAGAACCAATGATAAAAGCCAATATAGACTATTTAGTGCTAGGTTGTACACATTATCCTTATTTGATGCCTTTACTTCTAGAACTACTCCCAAAACACGTTAAAATTATTGATTCTGGATTAGCTGTTGCCAAACAAACCAAAGCTGTTTTAGAACATCACGAGCTTTTAAACGATAAGAACACTTCTCCTAAACATCTCTTTTTTTCTAATGGCAATATTAATGTGTTAAACGCTATTCTAAATGAGGAGTTTTCAGCGAGTTCTTTAGATTTTTGATTTATTGCTTATATGACTTTACTTTTTGTTTATAACGCTAATTCGGGAAAACTTAATGCGCTATTAGATGCTGGCCATAAGTTGCTGAGCCCAAAAACATATCAATGCAATTTATGTGCATTAACATTTAATACTTTTTCTGAAAATTCTATATGGACATCTTTTAGAGAGAACAGTAAAATTGCTATGGTATTCTATCATAAAGATGAATTTGAAGCAAAATTTCCTAAGTCAACAATACCGTATCCAGCCATTTTAAAATTAGAGGATAATGCGTTAACAATGCTTTTTGATAACGACCATTTAGAAAACATTTTATCTGTAGAAGATTTAATTACCCAGATTAAGTCTAAGATGTGAACCAACTTGAATATTTCACATAATTATTGGCTATTCTATGGATCTCTCCTGAAATTAATTCTTCACTAATATCTTTAATCTTCCTGGCAGGAACACCAGCATAAATACTTCCTGATTCAACAATTGTATTTTCAGTAACTACTGCTCCAGCAGCAATAATGCTATTACGTTCTACAATACAATTATCCATAATAATACTTCCCATTCCAACTAATACATCGTCCTGTATGGTACAACCATGAACGATAGCGTTATGACCAATAGACACATTGTTCCCAATGGTAGTTGCTGCTTTTTGATAAGTAGCATGAATTATAGCACCATCCTGAACATTAACTTTGTTTCCCATCTTAATAAAATGAACATCGCCCCTTATAACTGCATTAAACCATACACTACATTGATTTCCCATAGTAACATCGCCAACAATGGTAGCATTCTCTGCTACATAGCAGTCACTTGGAATTTGAGGTTCTTTTCCATTTACTGGTTTAATGATTGGCATAGCATAATTTTTATATTAGACGAGGTTTTTGAGACTACAAAACGATTATGTTTCTACAAAGTTATCATTTAAAATAAGACAGTAAACCAGATTTTTTAGACGCCGAAACCATAATCTCTTTTCCGTTACTCAATACCACGCTTCCACCTTTTCCTTTAACATATTTGGTAACCTCATTAACATTTACCAAATAACTTTTGTGTACTCTAGCAAAGCCACTTTCGGTAAGTGCATCCTCAAAATACTTTAAAGTTTTGCTTACCAATTTCTTTTTGTTGTTATTAAGGTAAATCTCAGTATAATTATCATCTGCCTTACAATACATAATATCTGATGTTTCTAAAACTTCAAATCCGTCTTGCTGAGGAATTGTAATTTTACCATTGACCTTATGGGTCTTAGGAACCAAAACTTGATCTTGAAGGGCATCTTCCTTTGTTCTTATTTCTGTCACATAATCGACCGCTTTAATCAACTCATCAATAGAAATTGGTTTCATTAAATAGTAGGATGCATGTGCGTTTAACGCATCGATTGCATAATGGTTATATGCGGTTACAAAGACAGTTTCAAAATCGATATCACCAACCTTGTCTAATAAATCGAAAGCATTACCATAAGGCATTTCTACATCAAGGAATACAAGGTCTAATTCTGTGTTTCTAATGAGTACTAAGGCCTCTTCTACATTTGATGCTTCGCCTAAAACCTCTACATTAGGACAGTACTTATTGAGATAATTTTTCAGAATTTTTCTACTTGTTTCTTCGTCTTCAACAATTATGGATCTTAATTTCATTTTTTAGTCTTTTTTTATGGTTACAACGACCTTGGTACCTACATCCTCTGCATCTTGATAATCGTCAATATAAACGTCTACTTTATCTTTGTACATGTCGTTTAGGATGGCAACACGTTTTTTAATATTGCCCATCCCTTTTGATTTTTGTTTTTGTTGATTGGCTGTTTTTAAGTGTTTAGAACGCTCCCTTCCAATACCGTCATCTGCAATTGTTATCGTGATTTCAGTATCATTCTTTTTAGAAATCGTAATATATAAATGGCCTTTTTCAGTTTTGTAACGTAAGCCATGCCATACAGCATTTTCTATATAGGGTTGCAACAACATTGGCGGAATCTGATAAGACTCCACATCAACATTTTCATCTACAGTAATACTATAATCAAACTTATCTTGAAATCTGAAATGTTCTAACTTAGTATATAAATCTAACAGTTCGATTTCTTTTTGCAGCGGGATAAAATCTTCTTCACTGTTTTCGAGCACAGCTCTCATAAGATATGAGAAATCAGATAAGTACTTATTCGCTGTACGCTCATCGTTAATAGCTATGAAACTATTTACCGAATTAAGTGCATTAAAAATAAAATGCGGATTCATTTGACTGCGTAATGATTTTAATGCTAATAGATTATTTGCCAATCGTTGCTGTTTTATGTATTTGTACATAAAGAAAGCCGCAATGAGTAACATAATTAATCCGGCTATTAACGAATAGATAATTAACTGTTGATTTTTACTACGCGCTTGGGCCAAACTTGTTATAAGTTCTTGATTACCCGTTAAACTATTGATTCTGTTTTGTAGAGAATTAATGTTACGTCTAAAGCGATCAGATTGCGATAGTTCCTGTTCACGTTTTATATATAATTCATCTACAACAAGTTTATACGCTTCAAAGGTCTCTTTTCCCATTTCAAAATTTCCGGCGTCAACATGCACATCAGAGAGCTTTTTTGTCGCATCTTTTTTTACTATCAAATCCCCTTTAGCATCCGCTTCTTCAATACTTTTTTCAAGATAAGGTATGGCATTTTCATAATCTTTCTGTAGAAAGTATGCATTCCCTATTTTATAATTTTGCTTTTGTGGTGTTAAGGCACTTTCATTAGCAATAATGGAGTCTCTTTGAACATCTTCTACATCTTCAACAATCTCCTTTCTCAGCTGTATTTCTGCAGAGTAGTTTCTATTAGTATTTTGAAAATCTGCAACCGTAACCTTTTCTTCTAAAGCACGTTTTTTTGTTTCTTTTTCAGCAAGGTTAAGAGAGTTTCCAAAAAACTGCTCGGCTTTATCCACTCGACCAGCACTATTATAAGACTGAGCAATTTTGGAGTTAAGATCTACAATTTTTGGTTTTATAAGATGTTTATTGGCTATTTCTAAGCCTTTTTCATAGGCATCAATAGACGCTTGAAAATTTTTAATACTAAAATAGGTGTCCCCTAAACCTTCATAAAGCGTAACCAATTGATAATTACTCAACGATTTCTTATGTATAGCTTCATAGGTTTCTAAACTCTCTTGGTAATTTTTATTGCGTTCATATGCTTTTGCTAAACCTAATTTAGCTGCATTAGTTTCTTTATTTTGCAGACTCACCCTGTAATTGGTAACCGCCAAATCATACTGTTCCCAATGCATATAAACTTCGGCAAGTAACAAATAGGCTTCGGCATTCTGAGAGACTGTTGTACTCTGCGACAATGCGTCTCCCACAAATCCAATACTTTTTGCTACATCTAATTTCTTATACTTAGACACAGAATCTATAAACGCATTAAATGCTTTTATATCGACCTTAAATTTTGAACTTGACTTTTGACTGATATCAGCCGGTTCAACCTCTACGGTTATTCTATCATTGTCTTCAATAATATGATAGACCGTTTCAAAATCTTTATGCCTTACGATTAACTCATCTCCTTTTCGAGCTTTAATGGTGAATGCGCCATTGGCATCAGTTCTCGTATAGTCGCCACCATTAACTTCAATATTAACTTTTGAAATTGGTTTATAGGTATCACTCTCCCTTACAGAACCTCTAATAGTAAAGAATGGGTTTTTCTCTTCTTTTAATTTTAAGGCATTTTTTTCTGCCTCATTATTTTGCGCAGATAGAGTTCCAAAAGAGCAAAGTATGAGTAAAACACAGAAGCTATATGTTAATAATGTTTTCATTGTTTAAATAGAATGGAATAAACTTACATACTTTAATTGATTAAATAAAATCGTCATCATGCTCAAAACTTAAAATCACAACCTAAATTGCAAGGCTCACTCAGTTAAGTCTCATTTTCCCTCATCCAGTAACGTAGTTCACTCAATATGATTTTTTATTAAAAAAAGTTGATTCTAGATTTACAGCATTAATCAAAAATCGATAAAAAAGTAATGAAAAATCAAGCCCTTAGCATTGTGCTAATTTTAGTTTGCATGGTAATATCCAATGCACAACACAAAGGAAATTATGATCAAATATCAAGGCAGAATATTTTACATTCTGGAAATGCTACCATTTATAATCCAACCGTACAGCAACAAATAAACAAAATATTAAATCCGAGTACACACGTATTTATTGATGTAAAAGCCTTACAAAATGTTGAAGCCACAACATACACCGCCATTTTTAATGTCTCACAAATTGGACCGTCAGCAGACAGTACTAATTTGCTTATGAACCAGCGTATTGATAAAATTAAAAACAGTCTAAAAGCCGTAGGAATTTCAGAAGAAAATTTTGCTGTCGATGTGATTTCATTTGTCCCTAATTATGAAATTGAAGTCCAAAAGAAGTTATTCAGTAAAACCTATACTGAGGTTCCTAACGGATTTGAACTTCAACAGAATTTACATATTCAGTTTACAAAAACCAACCAATTCGAAACCATACTAACAGCTTGTGCCAAAAGTGAAATTTACAATTTAGTTAAAGTCGATTACTACATCGAAAATATTGCTGAAGTTTATAAAAACCTTCAAACAAAGCTTTTAAAACTCATTGAAGAGAAGAAAGCCTATTATAAAGTTTTGGGCTTCGACTTAACCGAATATAATGTTGCTATAGCTGACGATCAGTACTGTTATTTTCCAAAAGATTTCTATCAAAGTTACCAAGCCTTTAATAGTGTTTCCTTTGAAGCCATTAAAAAGAAAAAAGGCGTAACTACAGCAAAAAAGCAGACCTCGTACTATTACCAACCCTTGTCTTATGAGAACTATGATGTCGTCATTAATCCATCTATTTTAGAACCTGTTGTTCAAATAGGAATGAATATTCGATTACAGTATACACCTAAACCTAAAGAAGCAAAACCTAAGCCTGTAGTTAAGACCGAAATTAAACATAAATACTATGTCGTTTCTCCAAACGGTACATTAGATATAAAAGCACTACAAACCAATTAATCAATAATATTATGAAAACAACATTCGTATTTACATGCATCGCCTTATTGATATGCATTCCAGCAGACACTAAATTACCAGATTTCAGAAAGTCAAAAGTGAGTTATTCAGATTTTGAAACCTTGGTTAGACAGGTAAAAAAACATCGAAAAAAAAGATTGATTGATTTTAACGAATTCTTGGCTAAAAGCAAAGAAGAGAACACCATCATATTAGACACACGTTCCAAAGACATGTATGACAAAAAACACATTAAAGGGGCTATTCATTTAAACTTTTCAGATTTCACACAAGAAAACCTTGCTAAGATTATTCCTAACTGGAACACGAAAATTTTAATCTATTGTAATAACAATTTTGAAGGAGATCGTATACATTTCGCCAGTAAAGTAGCACTTCCAAAACTCAGTTTAAAATTAAAAGAAAAAGAAGAAGCAAGAGCACTCACACTAGCGCTCAATATTCCAACTTATATTAATCTCTATGGCTATGGATATGAGAATGTCTATGAGTTATCAGAACTCATATATCCATTAGATGATCGTATAACCTATGAAGGTTTGGCCGTACCAAAAGAGGACAAATAATTATTTAAAAAAAGAACATATGAAAACACTAATTAAGACACTCGTACTCTCATTATGTATTATAAATTTTACATCATGTAATGCGAACGAAAAAAAAGATACAGCATTGGTTTTGGCCAAAACGGAAAGACATAATCCCAATAAACAATTTATAAAAGTGGCTTTGCTCCTCGATACGAGTAATAGTATGGACGGACTTATAGATCAAGCAAAAGCACAGCTTTGGGATATTGTAAATGAACTTTCTTATGCCAAGTGTGGTGAAGATAAACCCAAATTACAAATTGCTTTATATGAGTACGGCAATGATAATTTAAATGGTGATGAAGGGTTTATTAGGCAAGTTTTGGCCTTTAGCAATGATCTAGATGAAATCTCAAAACAACTCTTTTCACTAACAACAAATGGCGGAAACGAATATTGTGGTCATGTTATTCAAACCTCATTAAACCAGTTAAAATGGGGCGAAAACGAAGATGACTTAAAACTCATTTTTATTGCTGGAAACGAGCCCTTTTCTCAGGGTAAAATAAGTTACCAAGACGCCGCTAAACAAGCACACAAAAACGGAGTGAGCGTCAATACAATCTTCTGCGGAGACTACAATCAAGGCATTGCCACCTATTGGAAAGATGGTGCCGATTTATCTCATGGTGATTATATGGCCATCAATCACAATCACGCCACAACCTACGTTGCAACACCTTATGATGACAAGATTCTGAAGCTCAATCAAAAACTAAATGGCACGTACGTTGCTTATGGTCGTATTGGCGAAAAGAAAATGGCGCTTCAAGCAGAGCAGGATTCTAATGCAGAGGGTTACAGTGAGGCAAACGCTGTAAGTAGAACCGTAAGTAAAAGCTCTCACTTATACCAAAACTCAAATTGGGACTTAGTTGATGCCGAAAAAAGAAAGGATTTTAAATTTGAAAATTTAAAAAAAGAAGACCTTCCACAAGAACTCAAGGATAAAAGCATTACCGAAATTAAATTGTATGTAAAAAACAAACGTCAAGAGCGTGAGGTAATTCAACAAGAAATCCAGCAGTTAAATGAGAAGCGTAGATTATATATAAAATCTAAAAACAGTGAAGATAAAAACGGCTTAGAAAACGCCATGATAAAAGCTATAAAAACACAAGCAAAAGAAAAGAAATATACTTGGTAAGGTTTGGGCGTTACCCTCTTTAAATTTACGCTAATTTAAAGAGCGTCGTGCTCTCGGTAGTCGCTTCCAGAGTTATGCTCTGGTGAGCTCCATCAAAACCTCCATCACTAACGCAAAAAAGTCTCGATAGTAACTAACTATCGAGACTTTTTTTGTTATACTTAATTTATGTCTTTAATTAATTGCTGGACAATTACACTCATACTTCTCTCTTCTACAATTGAAGTTGTAACCTAATGTAATTTGGTGAAATCCTCCGTTATTAAATACAACAGAATTTGCTTGATACGAGTAAGTATAAGCAAATACAAAATTGTTATAATCAACACCAACAAAAGGTGTGAAATACTGGAGTTTTTGACTGCTTACTCCAGATCCATCTAAAAATTCAGCACCATCTAAACTCCTGCGATAAGAAATTCCGCCCCAAAGCGTTCCAAAGTCCATATCCTTATAAGCCTTAGCGTTAATATCAATAGATGCTTCTTCTGTAGCATCTCTATACATAAACATTAACGAAGGTTCAAAACTCCAATCGCTTCCAAATTTATGAAATGTGTTCCCTGCAGATAACAAATATGTTCTCAGGTTATCATAGCTTAAACCTTGTTCGTTAAAGTTAATTCCATCATTATTTAAAACATTTTTAACTGTTGCATGAGCATAGAAGTCGATTAAGTGATACGAAAACCCAAAATCTACATTAAAGTTAGTTGCACTTTGCTCAACACCTGCTATGATAGGATCAAATCCATCAGCTAAAAATTCTGTTTCATCTAATTTATACTGAATAAATCCAGCACTCAAGCCAAACGACAACATGTTTAAATCAATTTCATTACGAGAAAACATGATATGGTGCGCATAAGTTAGATACGCTCCTGTTTGAGAATGATACCCATTCTTATCATTATACACAATACCACCTATTGCAGATGGAGAATCTCCTAACCTACTATTAACACTTAATGTTTGTAAATTAGGTGCTTCATCTTGCCCAAACCATTGTGCTCGCGCAGTCAATCTTACTTTAGCACAATTTGCCACTCCGGCCATAGATGGATGTATGAGATAATAGTTATCAGTTAAATAATCTGAATAAATGGGTAGTCCTTCTTGCGCTGTTCCAATAAATGAAAACAATGCTAAACTTGCTATTATATAATACTTTTTTAGATTCATATTAATTTTATCTTTTCAGGGTAAAATGGGCTTTAAATTCTTTACGGTCACCTGTATTAGGTTCATTATACTCAACTACAAACC